>NZ_JBIVDS010000007.1:0-248943 GCF_044747265.1 Streptomyces sp. NPDC090106
TGATGCACGAGGGCCGGCTCACCGCAGAGATCTCCCGTTCCGAAGCCACCGAGGAAACCGTGATGGCCGCAGCCACCGGGAGGGCCGCCGCATGAACCGTGCGACCCCTTCCCCCGTCCGCCGGAGGGCCGCCGCATGACGGTGACCGCTCCCGACAAGGCCCCCGTGACCGACGTGCCCAGGTCCAGCGGCACCCGGCTCGTCGACCGCGTCTTCAAGATGCGCGAACTGGCCATCCTGGCCGTCTTCGTGGTGATGATCGTCATCACCCAGCTCGGCAACAGCGAGTTCCTCACCGAACAGGGCATCAAGGACCTGCTGCTGAACGCGACCATCCTCGTGCTGGTCGCGACCGGCCAGTCCCTGGTCGTCATCACCCGCAACGTCGACCTGTCGGTGGGCTCCACGCTCGGCATCACCGCCTTCGCCGCCGGCACCTACCTCCAGGGCGGCGGCAGTACGGTCGTCGCCATTTTCCTCGCGGTCCTGCTCGGCATCGGCTTCGGTCTGCTGAACGGTCTGCTCGTCAGCCTCGGCCAGGTGCCCGCGCTCGTCGTCACCCTCGGCACGCTCTACATCATCCGCGGCATCGACTCCATCTGGGTCGGCTCCCGCCAGATCACCGCGGCCGATCTGCCCGACGGCTTCGTCGACTTCGGCTCCGGGGGTGTCTCGGCGGTGCCGTGGCTCGCGCTGATCGCCGTGGCCGTACTGGTGGCGACCGCCTACTACCTCAAGCACTTCGGCAGCGGACGGGAGTTGTACGCCCTCGGCTCCAACCCCGAGGCCGCCCGCCTCGCCGGCATCCCGGTCCGCAAGCGCATCCTCGCCGCCTACACCTTCTGCGGGGCGCTCGCCGGACTCGCCGGGGCGCTGTACCTGGCGCGGTTCGGCAACGTCGACTCCGGCACCGGCAACGGGTACGAACTCACGGTCGTCAGCGCGGTCGTGGTCGGCGGTGTCGTCTTCACCGGCGGCTCCGGCAGCGTCTACGGGGCCGCGCTCGGTGCCCTGCTGCTGACCTCCATCAACAGCGTGCTCCCCGCCCTCGGCGTCAGTTCGGTGTGGGTGCTGGCCATCAACGGCATCCTGCTCATCCTCGCCATCGCGGTCGACCGGGTCGTCGCGCTGCGCGTGGCCTCGGCCCTGAAGAAGAGGAACGCCCGCCATGCCTGAGTCACTGACGCGAGCGATCCGCTGGGACACGGTCGTCGGGGCGCTGCTGCTCGTCGTCCTGCTCCTCTCCTTCGGGTTCGTGGACGGTTTCGGGAACGCGTTCAATCTGTCCTTCCTGATCGGCAGCACCCTGCCGATCGCGTTGATCGCGCTGCCGATGACCCTGCTGGTCGTCTCCGGTGAGATCGACCTGTCCGTCGCCTCCACCGCCGGCCTGTCCGGTGCCGTCATGGGCGCCCTGTGGAACCAGGGCATGGCCATCGAGACGATCATCCCGATCTGCCTGCTCCTCGGGGTCGTCTGCGGTCTGGTCAACGGGCTCCTCGTGACCAAGCTGGGACTGCCCTCCCTCGCCGTCACCATCGGCACCCTCGCCGCCTACCGGGGCATCGCACAGATCGTGCTGGGCTCGGACGCGGTGACCGACTTCCCCACGCAGTACCTGGACTTCGCCGCGGGGAGGATCGGCGACACCTTCATCCCGTACGCGCTGCTGCCCTTCCTGGTGCTCCTCGCGATCGCCGTGGTCGTCCTGCACGCCACCCCCTTCGGCCGGTCCGTGTTCGCGACCGGCGCCAGCGAGGAGGCGGCGCGGTTCGCGGGGATCCGGGTCAAGCGGCAGAAGCTGATCCTGTTCACGGTGACGGGTCTGATGGCCTCGCTCACCGGCATCTTCTGGGCGCTGCACTACGCCAGCGCCCGCTACGACAACGCCACCGGGCTCGAACTGTCCGTCATCGCCGCCGTGTTGCTGGGCGGCATCGACTTCGACGGCGGCAAGGGCACCCTCGGCGGCGCCATTGCCGGAGTCTTCCTGCTGGGGGCGTTGCAGAACGTGATGAGTCTCCAGGACGTGTCGGCCCAGTCGCAGATCGTCGTGACCGGCGTCCTGCTCGTCCTCTCCGTGCTCGGCCCGCGGGTCGCGCGCCAGCTGGCCGTGGCGAGGGCGGGCCGCAGAGCCACCTCGACCCCGACCTCGTAACCCGCTCCGTTCGCTCTCGTAACTCCGCTCCGCTCACCCTCGTAAAGGACCTCCACCATGCGCAAGTCCTCGCTCCGCCGTGCCTGTGCGGCCCTCGCCGCCACCACCTCGCTCGCCCTCGCGCTCACCGCCTGCGGCGGCACGACCAAGAAGGACGTGGAGGACGACTCCTCCGCGGCGGCCTCCTCCGGTGCCAAGGCGAATCCGAACGCCGAGCTGAAGAAGGGCCTGACCGTCGGCTTCCTGCCCAAGCAGGTCAACAACCCCTACTTCACCTCCGCCGACAAGGGCGGCGAGGCCGCGCTGACCGAACTGGGCTCCAGCTACAAGGAGGTCGGGCCGTCCAGCGCCACGGACACGGCGGGTCAGGTGTCGTACGTGAACACCCTGACGCAGCAGCAGGTGAACGCGATGGCCGTGTCCGCGCAGGACCCGGGCGCGCTGTGCACGGCGCTCAAGCAGGCCATGAGCAACGACATCAAGGTCGTCACCTACGACTCCGACACCAAGCCCGAGTGCCGCAACGCCTTCGTCTCCCAGGCCTCCGCCGAGGACCTCGGCCGCACCGAGGTCCAGCTCCTGGCCGAACAGATCGGCTACAAGGGCGAGATCGCGATCCTGTCCGCCGCCCAGACCGCCACGAACCAGAACACCTGGATCGACTTCATGAAGGACGAGCTCAAGGACGCCAAGTACAAGGACATCAAGCTCGTCAAGGTCGCCTACGGCAACGACGACGCCCAGCAGTCCTTCCAGCAGACCCAGGGCCTCCTCCAGGAATACCCGAACCTCAAGGGAATCATCTCCCCCACCACCGTCGGCATCAAGGCCGCCGCCCAGTACCTGTCCGGCTCCAAGTACAAGGGCAAGGTCAAGCTCACCGGCCTGGGCACCCCCAACGACATGCGCAAGTACGTCAAGAACGGCACCGTCGACGCCTTCGAACTGTGGGACCCCGCCAAGCTCGGCGACCTCGCCGCCCGCACCGCCGTCGCCCTCGTCTCCGGCCAGATCACCGGCAAGGAAGGCGAGACCTTCAAGGCCGGCGACACCACCTACACCATCGGCAAGGACGGCGTCATCAACCTCGGCAAGCCCACCGTCTTCAACAAGGACAACATCGACCAGTTCAACTTCTGATCCCGCTCCCGAACACCGGCAAGAACCAGGCCCCAGGAGGCTGTTGATGCAGCGCGTGTGCTTTCTGCTCAAGGTCAGGGCGGAACGCCTCGACGAATACCGCGAGCGGCACGCCGCCGTGTGGCCCGAGATGCTCGACGCGCTCTCGGCCACCGGCTGGCACAACTACTCGCTGTTCCTGCGTGAAGACGGCCTCCTGGTCGGCTACTTGGAGACCGAGGACTTCGCCGCCGCCCAGGCCGGCATGGAGGCGGCCGAGGTCAACGCCCGCTGGCAGAAGGAGATGGCGCCGTTCTTCGAGTCGCTGGACGGCGCCCGGCCCGACGAAGCCATGAAACCGCTCACCGAAGTGTTCCACCTCGCCTGACCCTCCCCACCGGGACAAGACGACTTCAGGAGCCGCAACCATGAGAAGACGTACCCTGCTGGCAGGTGCGATCGTGACCGCCATGTCCGCCACCGCCCTCACGAACGGCACGGCCAGCGCCGCCGACCCCGGCCCCTCCGTGACCCGCACCGGCACCACCACGCTGGACAGCACCGCGATCTTCTTCGTCTCCTACGACGGCCTCGTCAACAACAACTCGTTCCAGAAGAACGGCCTGTTGACCTACAAGGGCTACCAGTACGCCGCCTGGTACACCTCCACCCGGTACGCCGTCGTCGCCCGCCGCGCCCTCGGCGCCTCCGGCTGGTCCACCGTCACCCTCACGCACCAGCTGAAGTACGACGACTCCCACAACGTCATCTCCATGGGCGTCTCGAAGACCGACGGCCGGCTCCACCTCAACATGGACTCGCACAGCGACGGCTTCACCTACGTCAAGTCCGTCGCCGGTCTCCTGGACAACCCCTCCGGACTCACCTGGACGGCGAGCCGGTTCGGCAGCCCGCAGTCCACCCTCGACGGTCTCGCCCTCACCACCCAGTTCACCTACCCCCAGTTCATCGCCACCCCCGAGGGCAGGCTCCAGCTCAGCTACCGGGTCGCCGTCTCCGGCAACGGCCGCAACGCCCTCGCCGAGTACGACGGTTCGACCTGGACCGCGCTCGGCGAATGGACCAGCTCCACCGGTACGTACACCAGCGAGCACGGCTCCTCGACCGCCCGCAACATGTACCTGCACGGCATCGACTACGACGTCAACGGCCGGCTGCACTCCTTCTTCACCTGGCGCGAGCAGAGCTCCGCCGTCATGTGCAACAGCGGCGGCATCACCAACCACGACACCGGCTACGTCTACTCCGACGACCGGGGCCGCACCTGGCGCAACAACGCGGGCACGGCCGTCGGCACGACCGGCGGCAGCGACAAGGTCGCCGTCACCGACAGCGGTCTGGTGATCGACTCCCTCAACCCGGACCACTCCCTGATGAACCAGGAGAGCCAGGCCACCGACTCCGCCGGCCTGCCCCACGCGATCATCAGCTACGTCCCCGGCAGGTTCGGCCAGTGCACCACGAACTACGTCAGCGACCGGACCGCGAACGGCCGTGCCTTCCACGTCCGCAAGAACTCCTCCGGCACCTGGCAGAAGACGGAGATCCCCGTCGCCCTCAACTCCAGCCAGCGCACCAGACTGGTCCTGGACAAGTACGACAACGCGTACGCGGTCTTCCCCTACGGCCGGATCGCCGGCGCGTCGAAGGCGTCCGGGTACACCGACTGGACGCTCCTGTACGACGGCGCCGACCTCAACGCGTTCGGTGAGGTCGTGATCGACGAGACCCGGATCGCCCAGGACAACGTCCTGTCCGTGCTGTACCAGGAGAAGTCCAGCGGCACGACACCCTCGGCGCTGCGTGTGGCCGACTTCGCCCTGCCCGCCTGATCCGGTCCCGAGGGATCCGAGTCGCCATGGGGCGGCGTGCCGGTACTGTGAAGGTCTGCCCGCCGCCCCTCGTTCATCCGGAGGTTCCAGCCCGATGGCCCAGTCGGTGGGTATCAAGGACGTCGCTCGCGCCGCCGGAGTCTCCGTGGGCACGGTCTCCAACGTGATCAACCGCCCGGACTCGGTCGCCACCGAGACCCGGGCCCGGGTCCAGTCGGCGATCGACCGGCTCGGTTATGTGCGCAGCGAGTCCGCGCGCCAACTCCGCGCGGGCCGCAGCCGGATCATGGGCCTGCTCGTCCTCGACATGGGCAACCCGTTCTTCGTCGACGTCGCCCGCGGCGCCGAACGCGCCGCCCGTGACGCCGGACTCGGCGTGATGGTGTGCAACAGCGCGCAGAGCCCCGCCGAGGAGGCCGACTACCTCTCCCTCTTCGCCGAGCAGCGGGTCCGCGGCGTCCTGCTGAGCCCCGCCGACGCGACCGGCCGCAACATCGACGCCTTCCGCCGCCACGGCATCCCCTTCGTCCTCGTCGACCGGGTCGCCGAGGGCACCACGGAGTGCTCGGTCTCCGTCGACGACGTCGCCGGCGGCGCGCTCGCCGTACGGCACCTCATCGACGCCGGGCACCGCAGCATCGCGTACGTCAGCGGCCCGCCCGGCTTCACCCAGGTCCGCGACCGCCGCACCGGCGCCCAGAACGCCCTCGCCGAGGCGGGCCTCGCCCCCGACGCGCTGCGCGAGCTGCCCACCGAGCGCCTGGACGTCGCCGCGGGCCGGGACGCCGGCGCCCGGCTCCTCGGTCTCGCCGACCGTCCCACCGCCGTCTTCTGCGCCAACGACCTCCTCGCCCTCGGCGTTCTCCAGGCCATGTACGCGGCCGGTGTCGGCGTCCCCGACGACCTCGCGATCGTCGGCTACGACGACATCGAGTTCGCCGCGGCCGCGGCCGTCCCGCTCACCTCGGTCCGCCAGCCCGCCGTCACCATGGGCACCCTCGCCGCGGAACTCCTGCTGGAGGAGACCGAGACGGAGGGCTCGCCCAGGCGGCACGAGCACCGGCGGGTCGTCCTCCAGCCCGAACTCGTCGTCCGCCGCTCCAGCCTCTCCGCCCGCTGACGGACTGTTCAGTACGTTTTCATGATCCCGGGATCGGATATCGGACGCGCGTGTGCTGAACTGGGACGCGTCCGACCTTCCAGTCCGTCCCGGGAGCCCCGTTGTCCGCGACCTACCGCCAGCCCGGCGTCGTCCTCACCGACCACCGCTTCACCGTCCCCCTCGACCACACCGACCCGGGCGGGGAGACGATCGAGCTCTACGCCCGTGAGGCGGTCGCCGGCGACAAGGCGGGCCAGGGCCTGCCGTGGCTGGTCTACCTCCAGGGCGGCCCCGGCTTCGGCGCGACCCGGACCGTCGGCAAGCCCGCCTGGCTCGGCCGCGCCCTGAAGGAGTACCGGGTCCTCCTGCTCGACCAGCGCGGCACCGGCCACTCCACGCCCGCCAACCGGCAGACGCTCCCGCTGCGCGGCGGCCCCGCCGAGCAGGCCGAGTACCTCACCCACTTCCGCGCCGACTCCATCGTCCGCGACTGCGAGACGATCCGGCCGCGGCTCACCGGCGGCGCCCCCTGGACCGTCCTCGGCCAGAGCTTCGGCGGCTTCTGCACGGTCAACTACCTCTCCGCCGCTCCCGAGGGCCTCTCCGCCGCCCTCGTCACCGGCGGTCTGCCCTCGCTCGACGCGCACGCCGACGACGTCTACCGCGCCGCCTACCCGCGCATCGAACGCAAGGTCGCCGCGCACTACGCGCGTTACCCGCAGGACGTCGAGCGGGCCCGCCGGATCGCCGAGCACCTCCTCGACCACGACGTGGTCCTGCCCAACGGCTACCGGCTGACCGTCGAGGCCTTCCAGTCGCTCGGCATCCTCCTCGGCGGCGGCGAGGGCAGCCACCGGCTCCACTTCCTGCTGGAGGACGCCTTCGTCCGCACCCCGCACGGCCCCGCCCTGTCCGACGCGTTCCAGGAGGAGGTCCAGGGCCTCCTGTCGTACGCGGGCCACCCCCTGTACGCGCTCGTCCACGAGGCGATCTACGGCCAGGACCAGCGGCCCACCGCCTGGTCCGCCGAGCGGGTCCGCGCCGAGTTCCCGCAGTTCGACGCCGCCAAGACGCTCACCGGTGACGGTCCGCTCCAGTTCACCGGCGAATCGATCCACCCCTGGATGTTCGAGACCGACCCGGCGCTGCGCCCGCTGCGGGAGACCGCCGAACTCCTCGCCGCCCGCACCGACTGGCAGCCCCTGTACGACAGCGCCCGCCTCGCCGCCAACGAGGTCCCGGTCGCCGCCGCCGTCTACCACGACGACATGTACGTGGACACCGCCCACTCGCTGCGCACCGCCCGCGCCGTCCGGGGGCTGCGCACCTGGGTCACCGACGAGTTCGAGCACGACGGCGTCCGTGTCGGCGGCCCCCGCGTCCTGGACCGCCTCCTGGCCCTCGCCCGCGACGAGGCCTGACCTAGGGGTTTGTCCCGGACCGGCCCAGGACCGCCCCCGGGCCGGGCGCCGGTCCGGGGGCCGATGTCAGCGGTGCGCACTAGCCTGCACCCATGACAGAGCCGACGAACGGTCAACTCCAGCCCATGCCCGAGGACTGGCAGCGCGCGCTCGCGGTCGTCGCCCACCCGGACGACCTGGAGTACGGCTGCGCGGCGGCCGTCGCCGCCTGGACGGACGCGGGCCGCGAGGTCGCCTACGTCCTCGCGACCCGCGGCGAGGCCGGCATCGACACCCTGGAGCCCGACGAGTGCGGCCCGCTGCGCGAGCGCGAGCAGCGGGCGAGCGCCGCCGTCGTCGGGGTGTCGACGGTGGAGTTCCTCGACCACCGCGACGGCGTCATCGAGTACGGTCTCGCGCTGCGCCGCGACATCGCCGCCGCGATCCGCCGCCACCGTCCGGAACTGGTCATCACCCTCAACCACCGGGACACCTGGGGCGGCGTTGCCTGGAACACCCCGGACCATGTCGCGGTGGGCCGCGCCACCCTGGACGCGGCGGGCGACGCCGGCAACCGCTGGATCTTCCCGGAGCTGACCGAGCGGGGCCTGGAGCCGTGGGACGGCGTCCGCTGGGTCGCCGTCGCCGGCTCGTCCTCACCCACCCACGCGGTGGACGCCACCCCCGGTCTGGAACGCGCGGTGCGCTCCCTGCTCGAACACCGCGCCTACATCGGGGCCCTCACGGACGAGGACCCCGAGACCTACGCCCGCGGCTTCCTCGTCGGCCATGCCACGCGCATGGGCGAACGCTTCGGGGGAACCCCCGCGGTGACGTTCGAGGTGTTCGGCAGATGACGCGGACCGCGTGGCTCACGGCCCGGGGGAGTGCGGGCACCCGGCTTCCGGGGCCGGTGAGGTGTCCGGCGCACCGGACGCGGACGCACCGGACGCAGGGGCCTCGGACGCGGGCGCCCCGGTGGCCGCGGGCTGCGTGGCCGCCTGCCGCCGGTCCAGGTGCAGCCGCAGGTCCTCCGGCATGAGGGTGAGCCGTTCGGTCACCCGCAGCCGGTACGCGGGGTCGGCGCGCAGCTCGTAGCGGCGCAGGAGCAGGCCCAGCACCAGCGTGGCCTCGTGCAGCGCGAACTGCCGGCCGATGCAGGCGCGGGCTCCGGTGCCGAAGGGCTTGAAGACGTGCGGGGCCCGGTTGCGGACGGCCTTGGGGTCGAAGCGGTCCGGGTCGAACCGCTCCGCGTCGGCGCCCCACACCGCCGGGTCCCGGTGCAGCATCGGGGTGAGGACGAGGGTCCACGCGCCACGCCGCATCGGGTGTTCCCCGGCCAGTTCGGTGTCCGTGAGGGCCTCCCGGGCGAAGGCGGGCGCCGTCGGCCACAGCCGCAGCGACTCGTCCAGCACTCGGCGCACGTACCGCAGCTTGGCCACCTGGTCGTAGCCGGGCACCGCCGTGTCGCCCCACACCCGGTCGACCTCGGCCCGTGCGCGGGCCGCGATCTCGGGGTGCAGCGAGAGGTAGTGCAGAGCGAAGGAGAGAGCCCCCGAGGTGGTCTCGTGACCGGCGACGAGGAAGGTGATGACCTGTCGGCGGACGTTCTCCGCCGACAGCCGCTCCCCGGTCCCCGGCCGCGTGGTCTCCAGCATCCGGTCCAGCAGGTCGCCGCCTCCGCCCGCCGTGCCGCGGCGTTCCTGGACCAGGTCGTCGACGGTGCGGTTGAGGTAGGCGATGTCGGCCTCGTTGCGGCGGGTCGCCTCCCTCAGCAGCCCCGCCCAGGGAACGGTGTTGAGCCGCTGTGCGTAGGTCAGCGTGCCCACCATCGCCGTCACGAACGGGTGCGGGCGCTCCCGCTCGAAGGAACCGAAGTCGTGGCCGAAGCCGGTGCGGGCGATCGTCTCCAGCGTCAGCTTGGTCATGTCGCCGGGCACGTCCACCGAGCGGCCCGCCGCCAGCTCCCGGTCCCAGTGGGCCGTGAGCCGCTCGGCCACGGCCAGCATCATCGGGTGGTAGCCCTCCATCGCCTCCCGGCTGAAGCCGGGCGCGAGGACGTCGTGCGCGAGCTGCCAGTTGGGCTCGTGGTTGTACGCCGTGAACAGCCCGTCGCCGGCGACCGGCCGCAGATTGGCTATGCCGAGGCCCACGTGTTTGGCGAAGCGCGACTCGTCCGCGAGGTCGGCGGCGAGGTCGGCGCCCCAGGTGAACACGAACTCCCGGTTGAACGCCTTGCGCCGGTAGATGGGCCCCAGTTGGCGGGCGTAGCGCAGGGAGTCCTGCAACGGGGTGCGGCGGTTCGCGCCGAGGATGTCGCCGAGCAGGGGGACGCGGCGGGGCGGATGCGGGATGCGGTGCAGCTCGGGCCAGCCGTGCTCGGCGCTGCGGAACCCCTTCGGCATCGGGGCCCGGACGCTCGTCTCCGCCATGACGTGATCTCCCTTGCTGCGACGGCAGGTTGGGTCTGTTGGACGTGAGTTCAATAACCGGGCTCAGTCTGGTCCCGCTGTTGAACCGACGTCAAGTAAAGGGAATGTGTCCAGTACAGTGCGGACATGGCCGCGAACCAGGGCGAGCGCACCCGCCGCCGCCTCAGTACCGGGGAGCGCCGTGAGCAGCTCCTCGCCGTCGGCGCGCGGCTGTTCTCGGAGAGCCCTTACGACGACGTGTGGATCGAGCGCGTCGCCGAGATCGCGGGTGTCTCGCGCGGGCTGCTCTACCACTACTTCCCGACCAAGCGGGACTTCTTCGCGGCGGTGGTGGAGCGGGAGAGTGCCCGGATGCTGCGGATGACCGAGGCGGTGCCCGGCATCCCGGTGCGCGAGCAGCTCTCGGCGGGCCTGGACACGTTCCTTGAGTACGTCGAGGCGCACGCGCACGGCTACCGCGCCTTCCACCGTGCCGACGCGGCGGGGGACCGGACCGTCCGCAAGGTCTATCAGCGGGCCCTGGCCGCGCAGGAACGGCAGATCCTCGCGGCGATGGCGGCCGACCCCGAGTTCGGGCCGGCGCTGGAGCAGCGGCCCGACGCACGGCTCGCGGTGCGCGGCTGGCTGGCGTTCACCACGGCCGTCTGCCTGGAGTGGCTGCGCGGCTCCGACCTCTCCCGTGAGCAGGTGCGCGACCTGTGCGCGCGGGCTCTGCTGGGCGCCGTCTCCCCCTGAGCCGACGGCCGTCGGCCGAAAACGCGGGCAAAGGATCACCGGACCTGGTTGGCGTGCGCCCCGATCTTCGATAGGTTAGGCAAGGCTTACCTAAGGAGGTTCTGGGATGGATGACAGCGAAAGCGCCGGCTCCGGCTGGACGGCGGCGCCGTCCGCGGCGGAACGCGCCCGCACGATGCTCGCCACCGCGTGGTCCTGCGCGGTGACCGCGGACGGCGGACGCGAGGAGTTCGTCGGCGCGCACACCGTGACCGACGACGGACGGGTGCTGCTCGACGTACCCGACGACAGTGCCCTGCTCGCGGCCGCGATCTGCGCACCGCGCGGAGAGCCGTCCGCCGTGCTGGAGTTCGCCGACGTGTCGCCCGTCCCCGTGCGCAACCGTATCCGGGCCCGGCTGTGGCTCGCCGGGTGGTTCGCCCCCGACGACGGCAAACTCGCCTTCCGGGCCACGCGCGTGGTGCTGCGCCAGCCGTCCGGCGCCGTCGTCATCGACCTCGACGAGTTCGCCTCGGCAGCGCCCGACCCGCTCGGCACCGCCGAGGCGCGGCTCCTCACCCACCTCGCCGACTGCCACTCCGACGCCGTCGAGCGCCTCACCCGCCTCGTCGAACCGGACAGCCTGCACGGCGCGGTCAAAGTCCAGCCCATCGCCGTCGACCGGCACGGACTGACCCTGCGCATCGAACGCGCCCGCGCCCACGGCGACGTACGCCTGCCCTTCCACCGGCCGGCCGACGACGTCGCGCAGCTCACCGAGCGCATGCACGTCCTGCTCAGCCAGGCCGCCGCCGCGTCCTGCCCGCGCCCCCTACAGCGGCAGCGCGCAGACGGCGACGGGTGACGCGAACGGCTCGCCCGCGAGCCGCAGTTCACCGTTTCCGGCGTCCACCCGGAACACGCTCACCGTGCTCGACCGCTGGTTCGCGGCGAACAGCAGGGCGCCGTCCGGCGAGAACGCGATCTGCCGGGGGAAGTCCCCGGCCACCGGCACCGTGCCGAGGAGCCTGAGCCGCGCCCCGTCCGCCTCCACCGCGTACCGGGTGAGGCTGTTGTGGCCCCGGTTGGCGAGATACGCGTACGCGCCGTCCGCCGTCACCAGCAGCTGCGCCGGATAACTGGTGCCCGCGCCGGTTCCGGTCGACTGCCCCGCGCCGACACGGAGACGGCCGGTCTCCGGGTCGTACGCGCAGACCGCGACCGTGTTGTCGACCTCGTTGGCCAGATAGGCGTACCGCCCGCCGGGATGGAACGTCAGGTGACGCGGCCCGGCGCCCGCCCGGGTCCCCGCCCGCGCGACCTCGGTCAGCTTCCCCGACGCCTCGTCGAGCCGGTACGTGTACACCGTGTCCGTGCCCAGGTCGACGGCGAGGACATGCCCCCCGTCAGGGCTCGTGACGAACTGGTGCGCGTGCGGCCCCTGTTGGCCCGGTCCTGGCTTCGGCGAGGTGTGCGTGACCAGGTCCGCCCGCTCACCGATCGCCCCCGACGCGTCCAGCGGATGCACGGCCACACTGCCGTCGCCGTAGTTCGCGCTCAGCAGCCAGCGCCCGCCCGGATGCACCGACAGATGGCAGGGCGCCCCGCCCCCGGTGCCCCGGCTGCCCAGCACCTTGCGGTCGGCGAGCCGGACGGCGGTCACGGCGCCCTTCTCCCGCTCGTTCACCGTGTAGAGCGTCCGCCCGTCGGGATGCCGGGCCAGATACGACGGGTCGCCCACGCCGCTCAGGGTCGCGGAGCCGTCCACCCGGCCGCTCTCCGCGTCGTACGTCGCGAAGCGGACGCCCCTGCCGCCGCCCTCGGCCGAGGTGTACGTGCCCAGGGCGAGGAGCACGGGCCCGGCGGTCGCCGAAGGGGTGGGGGAGCCGGTGGGCGCCCGGGCCGCCAGGGGAGGGGCCGACGAGGAAGGCGGGGCCGAGGCCGAAGGAGCCGACGGCCCGTCGCCGCACGAGGACAGGGCCGGCACGGCGGAGACACCCGCGAGCGCGCCCATGAATCGTCGCCTGCTCCAGTCGCCCCTGCTCACGCACGCACCCCAGGTCGTCGGTCGGCTCGTCGCCGGCCAGCCTGACCCGGACCGCCCCCGCCACGCAAACGCGCCCCCTCGGCCATGTCACCCGGAGCGTCGGGCCACGGCGGGCAGACCGCGGCGCAGGCGTTCCCGCGCCCTGGTCAGCCGGGGCATGCGCTCGCGCTGCTCCCGGGCCGTACGGTCCAGCTCCTCCAGCAGACGCTGCGAACGGTGCTCGGTGTCCAGCTCGTCCAGGATGCGGTTCACCTCGGTCAGCACCGCCCCGAGGAGCTGCCACTGCCGGGCGTCCCGCCGCACCTCCTCCAGCAGGAGCTGCGCGAGCTTGTCGCGGGTGGCCGCCGCCTGGCGCAGCCCGGAGGCGAGCCGCTCCTCGGCCGACTCGGCACTGTGACTGACGTCGGCCGTGACCAGCACCGCGAAGCTGACCACGGCGTCGCCGATCTCGCACAGCAGCCGCTCCACGGCGGCCCCGGTCGGCGGCGCGAACAGCGGATCGGGGTCGCGCTTCCTGGCGAGGTCGGCGAGGGTGCGGGCCAGCACACGCAGGACGACCGTGCAGATCTCCAGGGTGTCCAGACCGGTGCGCAGCACCACCCGGTGCAGCAGGGCCTCGCGGACCCGCGGGTTGAGCCGCAGGCTGTCCTCGGCCTGCTTGAGCGCCGCGTCCACCTCGACGATGTCGTGGTCCAGGCGCCGTGCCTCGCGCAGCCGCTCCGTGGCGTGCTCGACGGGCGTGCGGCCCGCCGCCTCCTCGCCCATGCTCAGCATCAACTGCCGTACCCGGCGCGCCAGTCCCTCGATCGACTCGCCCGCCTCCTCCACCCACACCGGCGGTGCGAACAGCAGGTTGAAGGCGAGCCCGACGACCGCGCCGATCAGCGTCTCCAGGACCCGCGCCCAGGCCGTGTCCGAGACGGTCGTCACCCCGAGGACCAGCATCGCGCTGATCGCCACCTCGGGCACGTACTCGTGGACCCGCACCAGGTGTCCCACCGCGAGCGACGACACGATCAGCAGCGCGAGACTCCACCACGTCAGCCCCACGAGCAGGCTGAACGCGATGGCGACCAGCACCCCGGCCACCACCGAGTTGACCCGGCGTATGCCGTTGGTGAGCGTGGCGTACAGGGTGACCTGCACGACCAGCAGCGCGGTCAGCGGCGCGGTCAGCGGGGCCGCCTCGGGGCTGACGCGCAGGGCGATGACGTACGCGATCGTCGCCGCGGCGGCGGACCGCAGCGTCTGGACGACGACCGGGTCGTTGCCCCACTTCTCGAACCTCGTCAGGGACCCCACCCACGCACGGACGTCTCGCATCTCTCAGGCTGTCCCTTTTCCCTGTACCCGGCGTGCCCCTTGCGGACCGTAACTGTCCGCAAGCACGCCTAGATTGTGGGTATCGGCAGGTCGGCGGCAAGAGGGGAGCACAGTGATGGCGGACACCCGAGGGCTCGGCGTCCTCATGGGCGCGCACGACTATCTGCGGGAGGTCGTCGCCGCGGTGCCGGCCGAGGCGTGGGGAGCGCCGACGCCGTGCAGCGAGTGGACGGCGCGGCAGGTCCTCAACCACGCCCGCATCGACCAGCAGGGCTACGGCCTCGCGATCGGCGGCGGACGCCCCGGCTCGGACCCGTTCGCCCCGGCCGACGCGCTCGCCGCGGACCCCTCGGCCGAACTCGACGCCGTCCTGCGGATGGTGGCGGACGCCTACGCCGCGCTGCCCGCCGACGCCGAGGACGTGCCGACGCCGCTGGGTCCGATGCCGCTCGGGCAGGCCGCCGCGGCGGCGGCGATGGACGCGGCCGTGCACGCCTGGGACATCGCCGTCGCGACCGGCCAGGACCGGCCGCTCACCGCGGAACTCGCCGACGGGATCCGGCCCGTCGCCGACCGGCTCGCCGACCGTCTCCGCGACTCCTACGGGGTGTTCGCGCCCGCGCTGGACGTGCCGGAGGGGGCGGGGAGCGCGGAGGCGCTGCTGGCGTTCCTGGGACGCGACCCGCACTGGAAGCCCTGAACCGGAGCCGGGCGTGCGCGCCCGGCTCCCTGTCGGTTCAGGCGTACAGCTTGTCGAGGAAGGCGGAGAGATTGCCCGTGGCGCGGGCGATCTGCTCCTCCGTCGTCAGGCTCTCCTCCATCCGCAGCGTGCTCTGCGGGACCTTCTTGCCGCGCACGTACAGCGAACAGGCCAGGTCCGTGCACATGTACAGACCGACGGAGTTGCCCTCGCGGCCCGCCGTGCCGGTCTTGCGCGCGGTCATCAGGGAGACGCCGCCGCCCGGGTGGGTGGTCAGACACAGGGAGCACATGCTGCGGTGCAGGAGGCCGCGCTGGGCCGGGGTCAGACGCAGCGAGATGCCCACGGTGCGGCCGTCCCGTTCGGTGACGAGGTAGCTGCGGTCGGGTGCGCCGGGATCGCGCCAGCCCAGGAAGTCCAGGTCGTCCCAGGGGCGCCGGTCGAGATCGCGCGGCACGGCCAGCCGCTTGGCCTCGCCCTTGGAGCAGTTCACGAACGAGTTGCGGATGTCGAGCTCGGTGAGCGATCGCATGGGGAGCCTTCCGCGGGCCGTGCACACGACCCGAAACGAAACCTGGTGGTCCAAAACCTAGGATCTCTAGGTTACGGGACGAGGATAGGAGGTCGCCGCACGGAGGGGCCAATGAATTACGGGCCCGAACGGCGCCCGGTGTGCGGGGTGCCTTCCGTACCCTGTACCGCAGGCGCACGCCGGGCGGGATCGAGGGCGGCCCGGGGTCGCCCCCCGTCGGAGCTCAGGGGTGGGCGTCATAGTTCACATCGTGAATTAAGAGGCGGAGGAAGTCGCTTTTCGTGGCCCCGCGGCGGTATGTTGCAGGTCGGACAGGGTGAAGGGGAGCCACATGGCGGGGCGGAACGGGCGTACGGTACGCGATCTGAGGCGGGCCAACCGGACGGCCGTGCTGCAAAGGCTCTACTTCGACGGACCCCTCAGCCGCTTCGAACTCGGCCCGGCGACCGGCCTCAGCTCCGGGTCGGTCAGCAACGTCGTGGCCGACCTGGTCGCCGACGGCCTCCTGGAGGAGGCGGGCAGCGTCGACTCCGACGGCGGACGCCCTCGCACCCTGCTGCGGGTCGCCCCCGGCAGCGGCCACATGATCGGCGTCGACGTCGGCGAGACCCGGGTCCGGATCGAGCTGTTCGACCTCACCCTCACCGAACTCGCCCGCGCCGAACGCCCCTTGGAGCAGCAGGGCTACGACGTCGAGGTGATCGTCGGGCACATCCGCGAGGGCGTCTCCGAGGTCCTCGCCGCTGCCGCCGTCCCGCCCGAGCGCCTCCTGGGGGTCGGGATCGGCGTCCCCGGCATCGTCGAGCACACGCCCGACCGGGGCGCGGTCGTCCACGGCCAGACCATCGGCTGGGACGCGGTCCCCTTGGAATCCCTGCTCCGATCCACGTCCGAACTACCGGACGACGTCCGGTACTTCATCGACAACGGTGCCCGGACCCTCGGCCAGGCCGAGATGTGGTTCGGCGGCGGACGCGGCGCCCTCAACGCGGCCGTCGTCCTCTTCGGTTCCGGCGTCGGCGCCTGCCTGGTCACCCCCGAGGTGGAGAACGGCCGGGCCGTCGAGTGGGGCCATCTGACCGTACGGGTGCGCGGGCGCCGCTGCCGGTGCGGGGCGCTGGGCTGCCTGGAGGCGTACGCGGGCGCCGAGTCGCTCCTCGACCGCTGGCGCGAGGAGGGCGGCCACCCGCCCGAGGGCGTCGACGAGGAGACCGCGCTCACGGCGATGCTGGCCGCCGCCTACCCGGCCGACGGCGGCGAGGCCGACCCGGTCGCGCTCGCCGTCCTGGAGGAGACCGCCGAGTACCTGGGCGCCGGGCTCTCCGACCTGATCAACCTCTTCCAGCCCGAGCGCATCCTCATCGGCGGCTGGGCCGGCCTCCAGCTCGGCACCCGCTTCCTGCCCGCGGTGCGCCGGTACGCCACCGAGTACTCCCTGCGCCACCCCGCCGAGAACGTCACCATCGACCTCGGCCGGCTCGGCCCCGACGCCGTCACCGTCGGCGCCGCGATCCTCCCGCTCGCCGACTTCTTCGCCCGCGGCGGCCGTCGCCCCGACCCGGCCCCGGAGGGCCCGAGCCCGGCCTGGCGCACCGCCCTGCGGGAACGCACCCCGCACTGACGCGCGGCCGTCGCCCGGTTTCGCCGGACGAGGGCCGAGGTACTCGCCGGTCGCCCGACGCCGAGAAGACAAGGGGAGGCGGCCATGGCCGACGAGCGACGCGACGCCCCGATCCCGAGGGACCCGCCGGACCAGCAGGCGCACGAGGGCGACGACCCCTGGGACCTGTCGCCGTCCACGGACGAGGACGCGCACGAGCACGCGGACGAGGGCGGGAGGGAGGACGGGGGAGACCCCGCCGTCCCGGAGACGGACGAGGCGGGCACCGCCCGCCAGGGGGACTCGGGCTCCGCGAACGTCCACCCCGAGCATCCGGGCCCCGACGAGTCACCGGGCTGACCGGCGGATCCGCTCGCGTCCTCAAGCGTCCTCAAGCGCCCTCAGGCGCTTCAGGCGCCGAACGCGTCCACCCCCGTGAGTTCCGCCGACAGGGCCCACAGACGGGACGCCTCGCCGGGGTCGGTGGCCCAGGACTTCACCCCGTGCGTGGAGTCGCCCTCGACCGCCGGTTCGGCGATGTCGCAGTCCTCCAGGTAGACGCCGCCCAGGCCGTCGAGCTGCGGGGAGGTGGCCGCCCAGGTCTGGGTGGCGGCGCCCTGCGCGGGCGTCTTGAAGGAGTCGGGGTGCAGCAGGTTGCCCTCGTCGTCGATCCAGCCGCGCTCGATCATCTCCTCCTTCGGCAGGTGTCGCTGGAGCGGGGTGAGGATCGCGCCGGGGTGCAGCGAGAAGGCGCGGACGCCGTGCTCGGCGCCCAGCCGGTCCAGGTGGACGGCGAACAGGACGTTCGCGGTCTTGGCCTGGCCGTACGCCTGCCACTTGTCGTAGCCGCGCTCCCACTGGACGTCGTCCCAGCGCATGCCCGAGAAGTGGTGGCCGCGCGAGGACACCGAGACCACCCGGGCACCGCCGGGCGCGAGCGCGGGCCACAGACGGTTGACGAGGGCGAAGTGGCCGAGGTGGTTGGTGGCGAACTGGGCCTCCCAGCCGGGGCCGACCCGGGTCTCGGGGCAGGCCATGATCCCGGCGTTGTCGATCAGGACGTCGATCGTGCGGCCCGAGGCGAGGAACCGTTCGGCGAAGGCGCGCACGCTGTCCAGGGCGCCGAGGTCGAGCCGGTCCACCTCGGCGCCCTCGATGCCGTCGAGCGCCTCGCGCGCGGCCTCGGGGCGGCGGGCCGGTACGACCACATGGGCGCCCGCCCGGGTGAGCGCGCGGGTGGTCTCCAGGCCGAGCCCGGAGTAGCCGCCGGTGACGACGGCGAGCCGGTCCGTCAGGTCGAGGCCGGCGAGAACGTCCTCGGCGGTGCTGCGGGCGTCGAATCCGGAACCGATCTTGTGCTGTGCGGTGGTCATGTCCGGAACGCTACGAATTGGAGCGCACTCGAAGTCAAGTGCGGCTGCGGCGGCCGGCGGCCGTGTTCCGGACGCGGTCCGGGCAGAGGAAAGCCCCGACCGGACGGGGGAATCACGGTCGGGGCGGTTCGAGGTGTGGGCGCGGACGGCGGTCGCCTCTCGGCGAAAGGCTCCACAGAGCTTCAGCCGAACGATCGTCCCTGTGGGCAAAAGGTGAGGCCCGGGGACACTGTCCCGTCCGCACCCACGTGTGGTTCAACGGGCAACCACCCCTGGGTGTTCCTCGTTCTGCCGCGTCATGGCGTGAGGTGGCTCACGGGGCCGGGCGTGAGGGGGCTCACGGCGCCGGCCGCCCCTTCCCGCTCCACGCCAGCAACTGCTCCCGGGACCATGTCGTCACCACCCGTTCGGCCGGTACCCCGCACTCCGCCGCCCGCGCGCACCCGTGGATCTGCCAGTCCAGCTGGCCGGGCGCGTGGGCGTCCGTGTCGATGGAGAAGAGCGTGCCCGCGGCCACGGCCCGGCGCAGGAGCCGGCGGGGCGGGTCGAGCCGTTCGGGACGGCTGTTGATCTCCACGGCCGTGCCGGACTCCGCGCAGGCGGCGAAGACCTCGTCCGCGTCGAACTCCGACTCGGGCCGCCCCCGCTCGGTGAGCAGCCGCCCGGTGCAGTGACCGAGGACGTTCGCGTGCGGATTCCGTACCGCCCGCACCATGCGGCGGGTCATCGCGCGGGCGTCCATCCGCAGTTTGGAGTGCACGGACACGACGACCACGTCGAGCCGCGCGAGCAGCTCCTCCTCCTGGTCCAGGGAGCCGTCGTCGAGGATGTCGCACTCGATGCCGGTGAGGAGCCTGAACGGCGCCCAGCCGGCGTTGAGCTCCTCGACCACCGTCAGCTGCTCGCGCAGCCGCTCGGGGGACAGACCGTGGGCCACGGTCAGCCGGGGGGAGTGGTCGGTGAGGACGGCCCACTCGTGGCCGAGCGCGGCGGCGGTGCGGCCCATCTCCTCGATGGGGCTGCCGCCGTCGGACCAGTCGGAGTGGAGATGGCAGTCGCCCCGCAGCAGCGCCCGCAGGGGCTCGCCGCCCTCGGTCGGCGGGCCCGGAGCCGGCTCCCGGTCCTCCAGGTCCGCCAGGTAGGCCGGCGTGTGTCCGGCCAGTGCCTCCCGCGCCACCTGGGCCGTCTTGGGGCCGACCCCCTTGAGGGACTCCAGGGTGCCGGCCCGCGCCCGCTCCCTGACCTCGGCCGCGGGCAGCGCCGCCAGCACCCGGGCGGCCGTACGGAAGGCCCGTACCCGGTAGGTCGGCGCGAGGGAGCGCTCCAGCAGGAAGGCGATCCGCTCCAGTGCCCCGACGGGGTCCGGCGGGGCCTGGGGATCCACCGGTTCCTGGGGGTCGACGGGGTCCACCCCTCAAGGGTTGCCCAGCCGGGAGGGGAGCGCACGGCGGGGACCGCGGGGCATCGTGGGCGACTTGTACCGTTCGTCATTCCGAGATGCGTTCTACCCTTTATGGCATGACCGAGATAGCGAGCCCGCACATCTCCCATCCACGGGTGCTGGTGCTCGGCGTGCAGCCGGGTACCCCGCCGTTCCGGATCGTGGAGATCGACGGTGTGGTGGTGGGCGAGGCGAGGACCGTCACCGATGTCCTGGAGACGGCCGCCGCCTTCGGAGCCCCCATTCACGACATGGACGACCCGGACGCCGTGCGCTGGGTGGGCGGCGACAAGTACACCTGGAAGCCGCACACCGCCTGACGGATCAGCCGACTGTCCACTTCTGGTTGGCGCCGCCCGAGCAGGTCCAGATCTGCAGCCGGGTGCCGTTGGCCGAGGTGTTGCCGGTCACGTCGAGGCATTTGTCCGCCTGCGGGTTGACGATGTCGTTGGCCGAACTGACCGCCCATCTCTGGTTGGCGCCGCCGGTGCAGTCCCACAGCTGGACCGTCGTGCCGTCCGCCGTGCCGTTGCCGGTCACGTCCAGGCACTTGCCGAGGGCGCGGATCGTGCCGTCCGCGCCCACGGTCCACTGCTGGGCGGCGGTGCCGTTGCAGTCGTAGAGCTGTACGGCCGTGCCGTTGGCGGAGTTGGCGGCGGCGACATCCACGCACTTGCCGGCCAGGCCGCGGATCGGGACCCCCGCGGCCGAGTCGCCCGTGGTCACCGTCACGTAGTCCACGACCAGTTGCTGCGGGAACGTGGTGGAACCGTCCGGGTCGCCGGGCCAGTAGCCGCCGACCGCGAGGTTCAGGATCAGGAAGAACTGCTTGTCGAACACCCAGGAGTTGCCGCCCAGATCGGCCGGGGTGCGGGTCTGGTAGACGTTCCCGTCCACGGACCAGGTGATCCGGCCCGGTGCCCAGTCGATCGCGAAGGTGTGGAAGGCGTCCGCGAAGGCCTGGCCGTTCGGCAGGGTGTAGGCCGCGCCGATACCGCCCGAACCGGAGTAGCCGGGACCGTGGATCGTGCCGTGCACGGTCGACGGTTCGAAGCCGACGTTCTCCATGATGTCGATCTCGCCGGACGCCGGCCAGTTCACCGGGGTGCCCAGCATCCAGAACGCGGGCCATATGCCCTGCCCGCGCGGGATCTTCATCCGCGCCTCGACGTGCCCGTACTGCGCGGAGAACTTCCCCGAGGTGTTCAGACGGGCCGAGGTGTACTGGCAGGTGCCGTACCAGCACTGGTAGTTGGCCGGGTTCTCGCGGCGGGCAGTGATCACGAGATGGCCCTGGCCGTCCAGGGCCGCGTTGCGCGTGCCCGCTGTGTAGTACTGCCGCTCGTGGTTGTTGACGTTGTCGCCGGTCTCGGTCTGCCACTTCGAGGAGTCGACGGCGGCACCGGCGGCCCCGTCGAAGGTGTCGGAGAACGTCACGGCGGCGGCGGCGCCGACGTCGGCGGGTTCCGCCTGAGCGGAACCGGTCGCGGCGGTCGCGACGAGGACGGCGGACAGGGCGGCGAACAGACAGGTCCGGAGAAGGCGTGGGGCGCCCACGGCTCTCCCTTCCGTACGGCGACCCGTCGGACGGGTGCGCCGCACTGCGGTGGGGGGTGGGGGGAATGCGTCGCCTCTTGATTTAAGAAGTGAGGTAAGGGGCCGTCAAGACCCTGGTACGGACCAGTGGCCGAGACGGTCGGGAACACTTCGGTCACTTCCGAAGCATTCGGTTCCTAAGGTCGGTGGCATGGACCTGGGAGAGATGCTCGCCGTGCTCGCCGCCGGAACCGCGGCGGGGGCGGTCAACGCCGTCGTCGGCTCCGGAACCCTGATCACCTTCCCGGTGCTGCTCGCCACCGGGCTGCCACCCGTCACCGCCACCGTCTCCAACGCGCTCGGACTCATCCCCGGCGCGATCAGCGGAGCCGTCGGGTACCGCAGGGAACTGCGCGGCCAGCGGCGGAGGCTGCTGAGGTGGAGCGGGGGCGCGCTGCTCGGCGGGGTCACGGGCGCCGCCCTGCTGCTGATCCTGCCGTCGTCCGCGTTCGAGCGGATCGTGCCGGTCCTCGTGGGGTTCGCGCTGGTGCTGGTCCTGCTCCAGCCCCGGCTCGGCCGGCTGCTGCGCGAGCGCCGGGGACCCGGTGAGGGCGCCGACGAGCCCGGCGGAGGCGACGGCGGCCCGTGGCTGCTCGCCGGGCTCGCGCTGGCCAGCGTCTACGGCGGCTACTTCTCCGCCGCCCAGGGGATCATCTACATGTCCCTGATGGGCCTGTTCCTCGACGACGACCTCCAGCGCCTCAACGCCGCGCGGAACGTGCTGGTCGCCGTGGTCAACAGCGTCGCCGCGCTGTTCTTCCTCGTCGCCGCCGACTTCGACTGGACGGCCGTCGCGCTGATCGCCGCGGGCTCGGCGGCCGGCGGCCGGATCGGAGCGGCGGCGGGCCGCAGACTGCGACCCGCCGCTCTGCGCGCCGCCGTCGTGGTCGTCGGCACCGCCGCCATCGTTCAGCTCTCGGTCCGCTGACGCCGCCACCTGGACCGCTTCGGGCGGTGCACGGCCCGGCTCATCCGCCGGCCCAGCAGGAGGTAACCGATCAGCGCTCCGCTGCTGTTCAGGATGACGTCGTCGATGTCGAAGGCCCGGCCGGTGATCAGCAGCCCCTGCGCGCACTCCACCAGCAGCATCACGAACGCCGTCAGGAGCAGCACCCGCAGGACCCCACGGGTGCGCGGCGCGAGCACCGGCATCAGCACGCCGAAGGGCACGCCGAGCAGGATGTTGCCGCCGATCTGCTTGGCGGCGTCCCGCAGTTCGGGCTGGTCGAGATAGGCCCGCAGTGAGCTGCCGGGTTGCAGATTGGTGTGCGTGAGCGCCACCGACGCCGGTGACGGCTCCAGCGTGAGCCGGGCCAGCACGACGGCGAAGGCGACCATGAAGGCGAACGCGACCAGCATCGCGACGAACCGGCCGAGGATGGCGAGCGGACTCGACCTC
Organism: Streptomyces sp. NPDC090106; assembly: GCF_044747265.1. Classification (NCBI taxonomy): domain Bacteria; kingdom Bacillati; phylum Actinomycetota; class Actinomycetes; order Kitasatosporales; family Streptomycetaceae; genus Streptomyces; species Streptomyces sp. NPDC090106. The sequence continues at coordinate 22,790 of NZ_JBIVDS010000007.1, forward strand.
GGCCGCGGCTCCTGTGTCGGCTCGGCCGCCTTCGGCTTCGCTGCTTTCGTCTTCGGCTTCGAGGTCTTCGCCTTCGGCTTCGCCGTCCTGGACTCGGGCTTCGCCTCTTTGCGCCTCGGCAGGCTGAAGGTCCTCTTCCCGGGCGGGCTCGCCGCCTCGGCGGTGCGCCGTCGCAGCACGGTTCTCGGACGTTGGGCGGCACGGGCCATGCGGTCCTCCAGTCTTCAACTTCCCTGTGTCGTAAGGCGGTTACCCCCGAACGGTCCGAGAATGCGATCGGTCCGCGCCAGTGCCCGCACTTCTTCGGGCGGGCCGTTCGTTCCTCCTCGAACGGCCCGCCCGGCACCTGTCAGGCCTTGTAGGTGACGCTCACCTCCTTGAAGCCCAGCGAGTGCAGCAGACCTTCGAGCATGTCCGCGGTGTTCGTCTCGGCCCGCTTGGTCAGCCCGCTCTCCTTGGCCGCGTCACCGATGTGCTTCACCGCCAGTTTCTGCACGGCCTGTTCGCCGTTCGGATTGTCCGAGAACAGGTCACCGAGCCGGTCCAGGAGTCCCCGCTGCTTGGACACCGCGTACGAACGGTCGGTGTCCAGGGCGGGCTTGCCGAGTTGGGCGTGCGGCAGTACGAGCGTGGCGGACGTACGGTCCTCGTTGACCGTGACGTCGTTCTCGCCGACCTTGCCCAGATCGACGTAGGCGTCGACGGTGCCCGCCCCGACGTACAGGGTGCGGGTGCCGCGGATCGTGTCGGGCAGGTACTTGGCGTCCTTCTCCAGGTCGACCACGACCTGGAAATTGCCGGAGGCGGCGTCGTAGCGGCTGAGGTCCTGGATGGACTGGAGCAGTGCGGGGCCCGAGTTGTCACGGGTCTCCGTGCCGAAGAAATCCTTGAGCCCCGGAAGCAGGCTGAACCTGATGCCGGCGAAGAAGACGACGAGCACCAGTACGACGGCGCTCACCAACTTCGCCCAGCCGGGCATGCGCTTGGACATGCGCCTGATGGGTGTCGTCATGCGACGGCCCTCCTTCCCTGTTTCACCGGATGCCCCTCAAAGCGACCGCCAGACCGTCTTGTCGACGGATTGAGACGGTTGACGGAGGCACGGGCGGCGCATCGGCGTGAACAGGGGGAGGATCTGCCCCGGCGGGACCGGCTCGAACCGGACTCAGGGGGACCGCAGTTCACGGTCGCCCGACGGGCGCGACCACCACACTCCCTCCCCGTGCGTCAGCCCCGGCAGCCGCAGCTCCATCTCCCGGACCCGCCGGGCCGCGATCGCGCCGGTGACCACCCACGCCGTGCTCCCGCCCGTCGTACCCGTGAACTCGGCACCGAGCGCGGCCAGTTGCGCGGTGACCGGAGCGAGCGCGTCCAGCGGCACCTCCGTCTCGAAGGCGTGGTACGGCTCGTACAGCCGGGTCCCGGCCCGCTCCAGCGCCCGGCGCAGCACGACCGGGGTGAGGCCGCGGAAGTCCGCCGCCGTGCTGAGCGGGCCGACGAACCCGGAGCGGACGAGGGTCACCCGGTAGTCGGTCACGGCGGCCCCGTCGAGCCCGGACCGCAGGCACAGGTGGACCGTCTCCTCGATGGCCGTGTGGAAGGCCCGCGGGAGAGCGCCGAGTTCGGTCTCGTAGCCGAACACCCCACCGGAGCCGGGCGGCCCCGGCTCCACGCGCAGCCCGATCGTCGCCCAGTAGCGAGTGCCGTCGTGCCAGGGCAGCTCCGCACAGGCCTCGCCGACCCCGCGCGGACGTTCCAGCAACCGCACCCGGCCCGGCGCGAAGTCCGCCTCGACGCCGAAGTCCTGGGCGAGGGTCGCGGCGATCACCTCCATCTGCACCTCCCCGTACAGGAGCAGCGAGGTGCCCCCGTCCGGCAGCGGGCGGGCGTGGATCAGCGGGTCCTGGTCGGCGAGGGCGAGCAGCGCGCCCCGCAGCCGGGCCGACCGCTCCGGGACACGGGCGGTGACCACCGTCTCCAGTGTCGGGGGCGCGAAGTGCCCTTCAAAGGGCCCGCGTTCGCCGAGGCGGTCACCGACCCGGACACCGGTGAGCCCCGTGACGGCCGCGATGTTCCCGGCGGTCAGCGTCCCGTCGCCGCCGACGACGTCGAGCCGGGTGACCCGGCCGGCGACCTCGCGGGTGCGCCCGTCGGCGTCGCGCCGGAGCAGTGTCAGCCGCTGCCGCGCGCTCACCTGCCCGTCGTACAGCCGCAGATACGCGGTGCGTTCGCCGGACGGTCCCGGGCGGACGGCGAAGACGGTGCCGCGGGGAGCCGTCGCGCCGGTCGAGGGCGTCGGCGGGACCAGCCGGACCAGGCCCTCGACGAGGTCGGGGACGCCCTGGCCGCCGAGGGCCGAGCCGAACCAGACAGGGTGGAAGGAGCCGTCGGCGGTGCGGGCGGCGAGCGCCGCGCGCAGGTCGTCCGGGGTGGGCGGCGGGCCGTCCACGACCGCCGCGAGGACGCCGGCGTCGACGTCGGCGAGGGGTTCGGCCAGCGAGCCGATCGGGAGCGGGGTGACCCGGGCGCCGGGCGTGCCGATGCCCTGGACGGTGGTGAGCGGCGCGACGTGCGGCGTCAGACGGCGCCGGATGTCGGCGAGCAGCCCCTCGGCGCGGGCGCCCGCCCGGTCGGCCTTGTTGACGAAGACGAGCGTGGGCAGCCGCAGCCGGCGCAGGGTGCGCATCAGGACGCGGGTCTGCGCCTGGACGCCCTCCACGGCGGACAGGACGAGGACCGCGCCGTCCAGGACCTCCAGGGCGCGCTCGACCTCGGCGATGAAGTCGGAGTGCCCCGGGGTGTCGATCAGATTGACCCGGGTGCCGCCGACGGTGAAGGAGGCGACCGCGGAGCGGATGGTGATGCCGCGCTCGCGCTCGATGGCGCCGTCGTCGGTGCGGGTGTCCCCGGCGTCGACGCTGCCGAGCCGGTCGATCGCGCCGTGGTCGAAGAGAAGACGCTCGGTGAGACTCGTCTTACCTGCGTCGACGTGCGCCAGGATGCCGATGTTCAGGGTGTGCATGCGGGGTGATGTCCTCGAGAACCGTGGGCCTGTGGGAGGGCTGGGGGATTCCGAGGAGTCGGCGCATGCGAACGGTCCTGACGTGAGGGGAACAGGTGCGCCGCCATCATGGCCCGGCCGTGCGGGCGGGGCGCAAGCGAATTTCACCGGTCAGTAGCATGAGGCACGGCAGCCCGAGATGATCATGCGAGGAGCGGATCGTGCGAGACATCGCCGTGTTCAGCGGTAGTGCCCATCCCGAGCTGGCGGCGGAGGTCTGCGCGCACCTCGGTGTGCCGCTCAGCCCCACCCGGGTCAGCCGGTTCGCCAACGACTGCCTGGAGGTCCAGCTCCAGGCCAACTGCCGTGAGCGGGACGTGTTCCTCGTCCAGCCGCTGGTGCGGCCCGTCCAGGAGCACCTCGTCGAACTGCTGCTGATGTGCGACGCGGCGCGCGGCGCCTCGGCCCGGCGGATCACCGTCGTCATGCCGCACTATTCCTACGCCCGCTCCGACAAGAAGGACGCGCCCCGGATCTCGCTCGGCGGCCGGCTCGTCGCCGACCTGATGGTGTCGGCGGGCGCGAGCCGCGTCCTGGCCATGACCCTGCACTCGCCGCAGGTGCACGGGTTCTTCTCGGTGCCCGTCGACCATCTGCACGCGCTGCGCGAACTGGCCGCGCACTTCCAGCAGTACGACCTCTCCCGCACCACCGTCGTCTCCCCGGACCTCGGCAACGCCAAGGAGGCCGCCGCGTTCGCCCGGCTGATCGGCGCGCAGGTCGCCGCCGGGGCCAAGCAGCGGTTCGCGGACGACCGGGTCTCCATCAGCGACGTCATCGGCGAGGTGCGGGGCCGGGACGTGATCGTGCTGGACGACGAGATCGCCAAGGGCAGCACCGTCCTCGAACTCCTGGACCGGCTGCGCGAGTTGGAGCCCCGTTCGATCCGGGTGGCGTGCACGCACGGGCTGTTCGCGGCCGGTGCGCTCAGGCGGATCGGGGAGCAGCCCGACGTCCTGGAGATCGTGTGCACCAACACGGTGCCGGTGCCGGAGGAGGAGCGCACCGACAAGCTGCGCATCCTGTCCATCGCCCCGGCGCTCGCCGAGGCCGTGCGCCGCATTCACAACGGTGAGTCCGTCAGCGCCCTGTTCGACGAGCGGCGCAGCGAATAGACAGGGAGGAGAGCCGGGCGCGGCCCGGCCTCACTCAGGTGACCTGGAGGCCCCAGTGGCGAAGGCGAAGTTCGAGCGGACCAAGCCGCATGTGAACATCGGCACCATCGGGCACATCGACCACGGGAAGACGACGCTCACCGCGGCCATCACGAAGGTGCTGCACGACAGGTTTCCCGACCTGAACCCGTTCACGCCCTTCGACCAGATCGACAAGGCACCCGAGGAGCGCCAGCGCGGCATCACCATCTCGATCGCCCACGTCGAGTACCAGACCGAGCGCCGGCACTACGCGCACGTCGACTGCCCGGGGCACGCCGACTACATCAAGAACATGATCACCGGCGCGGCCCAGATGGACGGCGCGATCCTGGTCGTCGCCGCCACCGACGGCCCCATGCCGCAGACCAAGGAACACGTCCTGCTGGCCCGGCAGGTCGGCGTGCCGTACATCGTCGTCGCCCTCAACAAGACGGACATGGTCGACGACGAGGAGATCCTCGAACTCGTGGAGCTGGAGGTGCGCGACCTGCTCACCGAGTACGAGTTCCCCGGCGACGACGTGCCGGTCGTCCAGGTCTCGGCGCTCAAGGCACTGGAGGGCGACGAGCGGTGGGCGCGGTCGGTGCTCGACCTGCTCGACGCGGTCGACACGGCGGTGCCGGAGCCGCGGCGGGACGTGGACAAGCCGTTCCTGATGCCGATCGAGGACGTCTTCACCATCACTGGGCGCGGCACCGTCGTCACCGGCCGGATCGAGCGCGGCACGCTGCACGTGAACAAGGAGGTCGAGATCATCGGCATCCACGACCACAAGACGCGGACGACGGTCACCGGCATCGAGATGTTCCGCAAGCTCCTGGACGAGGGCCGGGCCGGGGAGAACGTGGGCCTGCTGCTGCGCGGGGTGAAGCGGGAGGACGTGGAGCGCGGGCAGGTCGTCATCCAGCCCGGGACGGTCACCCCGCACACCGAGTTCGAGGCGCAGGCGTACATCCTGTCCAAGGACGAGGGCGGCCGGCACACGCCGTTCTTCGTGAACTACCGCCCCCAGTTCTACTTCCGCACGACCGACGTCACCGGGGTGGTCACCCTGCCCAAGGGCACCGAGATGGTGATGCCGGGCGACAACACCGGCATGCTCGTCCAGCTCATCCAGCCCATCGCCATGGAGGAGGGGCTGAAGTTCGCCATCCGCGAGGGCGGCCGGACGGTCGGTGCCGGGCAGGTCACCAAGATCCTCAAGTGAGGGCCTCCGGCTGCTGCAGGGCCGCGTCCAGCGTCGGATGCGCCGGCAGCAGCCGGGTCAGTCCGGTCACCCGCATGACCCGCAGGGTCAGGGGGTGGGCGCACACCAGGTGCAGCCGCCCGTCGTGGTCCAGGACCCGGCGGCGGGCCCGGTAGAGCAGCCGCAGCCCCGAGCAGTCGAAGAACTCGACCCCGCCGAGGTCGATCACCAGCCGCGGAGCGTCCCCGCCGGTCAGCCGGTCGAGGTAGGGAGCGATCTCCAGCGCCGCCGCGATGTCGATCTCGCCCCGGAACTCCAGCACCGTGTGCCCCCGGTGCTCATGGACGCGCAGATGCCGGCTCACCGGTGCGGAGTCCTGCTCCACGACGACATCGCCTCCAGCCGGGTCTCCGGGGTCCGGAGTGAGCGCGGATCCGTTCTCCGCACTGCAAGTTACCCTCGATGGAGTGAATTTGAGCATGTTCGATTGACATATGTCGCCGAATCTCAGCGCAACTTCATGAGAGGGCGTGCCAGGCACGGGAGAGTGCCTGGCGGAACCCCTTCTCGTGGTGCGCAGTGAGATCCCTCACCCCGTTCGGCCCCTACTCCACCGTCAGGACCAGCTTTCCCGTCGTGCGGCCCGTGTCACCGAGTGCGTGGGCCTCGGCCGCCTCGGCCAGTGGGAAGGTGCCCGCGATCGCGGGGCGCAGCTTCCCCGCCTCCGCCAGCTCCGCGATCGCCTTCATGCCGCTGTGCGAGGCGTCGACGAGCATCCGCAGGGCCCGCACCCCGAGCCGCTCGGCCTCCTCGAACAGTTCCGGCGAACCGACCGGCAGGATCGAGACGACGAGCCCGCCCGGCCGCAGCACGCGCAGCGAGCGCACGTCGTTGCCGCCGCCGAGGGTGTCCAGGACGACGTCGACGTCCTTCACGGCCTCCGTGAAGTCGCTCTCCCGGTAGTCGATCGCCTCGTCCACCCCGATCTCGCGCAGGAAGCCGTGCTTGCCCGCGCTCGCCGTGCCGATCACGTAAGCGCCCCGCGCCTTGGCGATCTGAGCGGCCACATGGCCGACCCCGCCCGCCGCCGCGTGGATCAGGACCCGCTGACCGGGCCGGACGTCGGCGTACTCGACCAGCGCCTGCCACGCGGTCAGCGAGACCAGCGGCAGCGCGCCCGCCTGCGTGTGGTCGAGGGAGGCCGGCTTGTGGGCGAAGAAACGGGCCGGGGCGGAGACGTACTCGGCGTGCGAGCCGTGGCCCCAGGGGTAGGACAGCATGCCGAAGACCTCGTCGCCGGGCACGAACCGGGCGACGCCGACGCCGACCGCCTCGACGACCCCGGAGACGTCCCAGCCCAGGACGAAGGGCGGCTCGCCCAGGAAGCCGCCGGTCGCGCGGTGCTTCCAGTCGGTCGGGTTGACGCCGGCGGCGCGCACGCGCACCAGCACCTCGTTCGCCCGCGGGACCGGGCGCTCCAGCTCCACTTCCTTGAGGACCTCGGGACCGCCGAGGACGTCCTGGCTGATGGCTCGCATCGTGTTCACAGTGCTCATGGTCAACCAGCCTGCCGGGGTCCGCCGCCCGGGAAAATGGCATGATGGCCAACCTCCGATAGGATCGTGCCATGCGTGACGAGCGGCGGGTGGAACGGGTCGTGGTGCTGGCCCTGGACGGTGTGTATCCCTTCGAGCTGGGCATCCCCAGCCGGATCTTCGGCGCGGCCGACGGCCTGTACGAGGTGCTGACGTGCAGCGTCGACGGACGGCCGGTGCGCAGCAACGCGGACTTCACCATCGGGGTGGAGCACGGCCCGGAGATCCTCGCCACGGCCGACACCGTGGTCGTCGCCTCCATGGCCGCCCCGTACATCCCCCTGGAGCTGTCCGCCGAGCTCACCGCCGCGCTCGCCCTGATCCGTCCCGACGCCCGCGTGGTGTCCATCTGCACCGCCGCCTTCGTCCTCGCCGCGGCCGGGTTCCTCGACGGCCGCAGGGCCACCACCCACTGGCAGGTCACCGAGCACTTCCGCCGCCGCCACCCGCAGGTCGAGCTCGACCCGGACGTCCTGTTCGTCCACGACGGCCGCATCCTGACCTCGGCCGGCGCCGCCTCCGGCGTCGACGTCTGTCTGCACATCGTCCGCACCGACCACGGCGGCGCACTCGCCAACAAGGTCGCCCGGCGCTGTGTCGTACCCCCCTTCCGGGACGGCGGCCAGGCCCAGTACATCGAGCAGCCCGTCCCGGAGAGCGGCGCCGCGAGCACCGCCGCCACCCGCGCCTGGGCCATGGAGCACCTCGGTGAACCCCTCACCCTCACCGAGCTCGCCGCCCACGCCCGGATGAGCCTGCGCACCTTCGCCCGCCGTTTCAACGACGAGGTCGGCATGAGCCCCGGCCGCTGGCTCATCCAGCAACGCGTCGCCCGGGCACGGCAGTTGCTGGAGTCGAGCGACCTGTCCGTGGACCAGATCGCGGGCCGCGTCGGCTTCGCCACCGGCGCCTCGCTGCGCCAGCATCTGCACACCGCGATCGGGGTGTCGCCCCAGGCGTACCGGCGTACCTTCCAGGCGGCCCACTGAACGGTTCCCCACCCGAACGTTTCCCCGCCGCCCGGCGTCGGAGGAGCAGGACGGGCGCGGATGAACAGGGGTGGGGATGCGCGGGGTTCGGGTGAGGGCGACGACGGCGCTGCTGATCGCGGTGGCGGCGGGATGCGGGACGGGTGACGGGGACGTCGTGGTCGGGGGCACGGCCCCGGCGACGCCCTACGACGGCCTCCTGCACCTGCCGGTCAAGGAGGTCGATGTCGATGACGAGGACGGCCGGGCCGGACTCCTCGACTCGGGAGCCGCCGCCCGGGCGCTGGAGTGCGAGGCGGAGATCTACACGGCGGGCGGCAGCGACCCGTGGAGCGAGGGCGACGGCGGCGCCACCCCCGAGGACGGCCTGCGGGCGTACTTCGCCATGGAGCAGCCCGAAGTCCCCGAGCGGGGCTACCGCGTGGAGCGGGAGGAGGCCGGCCGCGTCCTCTACTCCTACGACGTCGGCGGCCGGACGAAGGTGGCCGTGATCGTCGCCAAGGACCGCGAGGACAGGCCCGGTTGGGGACCCGAGACCAGCGCCTCCTGCGACCCCGCCGAACTCCCGGCGAGCTGGACCGACTCCAAGGGGTACGAGGTGTGGACCGACCGGGACGGGGACCGGGTGCCGGTCGCCGTCGTCAGCAGCGCGGTCGGCGCCGCGCACTGCGACTGGCAGTCGGCGCACTTCCTCGGGCTGGGGGAGGGCCGGGACGCCCGGACCTACGCCCGGGACCCGCAGGGCGTCCTGGGCCCCGAGACCCTCACCGGTCGCTACGACGGTGACGCGACCCTGCCCGCCGGCGCCCGCGACAGCGGATACCGCCTGGACGACTGGAGGTTGTGGCTCACCGACGACCCCGCGCGGGTCTACGTCCGCACGCCCGACGGCGTGGAAGCCTGGCCCAGGGTGCGGCAGGGCGGTCTGTGCAAGTGAGCGTCAGCGGCTCGCGTGCAGGGCGACCAGCAACTGCCAGACCTGGTCGGCGATGTCGCGCGGGCCGCCCTCCAGCAGCCCGTGCAGCCAGTCGCCCAGCACCCCGGCGAACGTCGCCGCGACGGCCGAGGCGACCAGCGGGGCGTCCGCCGCGCCCGCCAGTTCGCGCTCGCGCAGGCTGTACGCCCGCAGGTCCCGGTGCAGCACCCGGCCGAGCGGTCCGCCGCCGCCGGGGGTGAGCAGGGCGCCGTACAGGCCGGTGTGCGGGGTGAGCGAGGCGAAGAACTCCGCCAGCGCGGGCGGGGCGTGCACCGGGTCGGGCCGCCCGCGCCAGGCGTGCAGCGCCTCGACGGCCTCGCGCACGACGTCCGCGCACGCGTCGACGGCCAGTGCCTCCAGGCCGTCGTAGTGCACATAGAACGTGGCCCGTCCGACCCCGGCCCGCCGTACCAGCGCGGCCACCCCGACCTCCGGCAGGGGGCGCTCGGCGCACTCGGCGAGCAGCGCCTCGCGCAGCCGGGCCCTGGTGCGGGCCGCCCGGGGGTCCGCGTCGGGTGTCATCGGGCGGCGAGCACGGCGGCCAGGGCGAGCGCGCCGGGCAGTGCCTGGGCCACCAGGATGCGCCGGTTGGCCGTCACGGCGCCGAACACGCCCGCGACGATGACGCAGACCAGGAAGAAGACCTGGACGCGGAACCCGGTCGGGTCGTCCGCGATCAGGCCCCACACCAGGCCCGCCGCGAGGAAGCCGTTGTAGAGCCCCTGGTTGGCGGCCATCGGGGCGGTCTCCCGTGCCATCTCCGTGGAGAAACCGTGGAAGTTCAGTCCGGGCCCCTTCTGCCACAAAAACATCTCCATCACCAGGATGTACGCGTGCAGCGCGGCCACCAGGCCCACCAGTACGTTCGCGACCGTCTCCATGGACTTCCTCACTCCTCTTGGACAGGTGTCCACTATAGCTGGACGACTGTCCATGATGTCGACAGGACCGCCCGGCCTGCGGCGATGAACGATCAGGAAGCGCCATAAGCGATCACCGGGCCGCCTGTACCGAGCGTGGCGGCGCCCGGGCGGGGAGCGTGCTTCCGTTCGCCGTCCGGTTCCCTAACTGCCCTGGTCAGTATGGGTATTTGTCGACCGGAACATCCTGGCGCAGCGTGACGGAACCTTCACGTCCGCAGGATCGCGCGGTTGATCTTTTGTGCTTCAAACCCGATAAGCTCCCCTGCGGCGCTGCGAGTTGACCCGGTCACGATCCGTCGACTCCGGTCGCCCATGGTCTGCGCGCGCCCCGACCTGCACACCCCCCTGTTCGATCGTGTTGCTTCTAAGGATGCAGATGGAACTCGCCACTCCGCCGCCGGCGGCGCGGGCCCCTGTCGCCTGGTACAGCTGGTGGCTGATGCCGCTCGCTTTAGGAGGCGGGACGGTTGCCGCCACCTTCATGAGCTCGGAGCGGATCGCCGCGGGCGTCGCCGGCGCCGCCGCGACAGCGGCCGGCGCCGTCTGCGTACGGCTGCTGATCCGTACCCGTGAGCAGCTCGCCCGCAGCGAGAGCACCTCCCGTGCCTCGCAGGCCGAGCACTCCCAGCAGTGGCAGCAGCATGTCGCGGGCCTGGAGAGAAAGTTCGCCGCCGAGCACGCCGCCCAGGACGTCCGGCTCGCCGACCAGGCCGCCGCCTACGAGGAGCGGCTCGACGAGCAGTCCCGCGCCTACGAGGAGCGGCTCGCCGAGGACTCCCGCGCGTACGAGGACCGGCTCAACGAGGACTCCCGCGCCCACGAGGAGCGGCTCACCGACCAGGCCGCCTCCTACGAGTCCCAGCTCGCCGACCAGGCCGAGGTCTGGCGGGAGCAGCTCGCCCACCAGCTGGCCGCGGTCACCCGGCTCGCCGACGAACAACTCCCGCAGGCGCTGGAGCGGTTGCGCGCCGGTGACCCCATCGACGACCTGCTTCCGGCCGCCGACCGGTGCGCCAAGGTCAGCGCCGAACTCCAGAGCGAACTGCGCAAGGTCCTGCGGACCTCGCTGATCGGTGTCGAGCGCGAACTCGACCGGTCCTCCTCCGCCGAGCAGGCCGTCATCGGCATCGGCAACCGTATCCACGTCCTGACCAGCAAGCTCCGCGGTCGGCTGCACGAGATGCAGGGCGAGCACGGCCGGCTGCCCTCGGTGGCCCGCGGTCTGATGGAACTCGACCAGGAGATCGGCCCCGCCGACTGTCTCGCCGCGAGCATCGGCGTGCTCGGTGGCTCGGACCGGCCCGGACGCCAGTGGCAGGAGCCGCAGCGTCTGCTGAGCGTGGTCCGCGGCGGCATCGGCCGCATCAAGGACTTCCACCGCATCGACGTGCGGCATCTGCCCGAACTCGGCGTCGACGGCGGTCTCGTGGACCACCTGACGCTGATCTTCGCCCACCTCCTGGACAACGCCGCCCGCTACTCGCCGCCCAGCGAGCCGGTGCTCGTCTCCGGCAAGGAGGTGCCCAACGGCGTCGGCATCGAGATCCAGGACTCCGGCAAGGGCCTGAGCGAGGAGAAGAAGTCCGAAGCCGCGCAGGCCCTCGCGGGCACCGGTGCGGGACCCGGCCTCGGCGGCGTCTCGGAGGACGCCACGATCGGCCTGCGCGTCGTCGGCATCCTGGCCCGCCGCTACGGCATCCGCGTCACCTACGCGGACTCGCCCTGGCTCGGCACCTCGGTGGTCGTGGTCGTCCCCCACAAGTACTTCAGCCCGCTGCCCGCCGCCGCGCCGACGACGGCCCCCGTGGACCGGGCCGCCGCGTCCGCCCCGGTCCTGGAACCCGCGGCCGGGACCGACGCCGATCCGGACGGCACCGCCGGTCCGTCGGACACCACGCCCGGGGGACTGCCCCGGCGCCGCAGCAGGCGGGGCGAGACGGCCGGGCACGAGCCGGCCGAGCGTACTACCGGGCGGACCGGGGAGACGGCCGTCTCCGCCGTCCCGCCGGACGCGTCCTTCGCCGGTCTCGCCGCCTTCGCCACCGCCGGACGCCCGTCCGAGGACCGGGGCGACGCCACGGCAGAGCGCCAGGAGCCCACCGAGCAGTACCGCACTGAAGAGAGCGACTAGTCCCCATGACGCAACAGGGAACCGACGTGAGCTGGGCGCTCCGCGACCTCGTGGAGTCCATCCCGGAGATCCGCTTCGCCCTCGTGGCCTCCAGCGACGGCAAGGCCATCACCTCCTTCGGCGCCGACGACCCCGACGACGTGGACCGCTTCGCGGCGGTGGTGGCGGGCCTCCAGGCCCTCGCCCAGCCCGTCGCCGAGCAGTTCCCCAAGTACGCGGGGCAGCTGCGGCTGGCGATGATCGAGGTCGACGGCGGGCATCTCTTCGTCGTCCGCGCCGGCGTCGAGACGTATCTCGGAGTGCTCGCCCGCGAGGGCCTCGACCAGGGGCTGCTCGGGCACCAGATGAGGGACGTGGCCCGCAGGATGGGTGAGCTCCTCGGCACCACCCCGCGGCTGGAGGAGCACTCTGGATGAGTGCTCCCCGCCCGCCCACGGATCCGTCCGGTCTGGAGCGCTACTACGTCGTCACCCGAGGACGTAGCGGACCGGGCGGTTCGGCGTCGAGCCTCGACGTGGCGACCCTCATCGTCTCCCGCACCCCACCCGGCGCGGGGATGCAGCACGAGCACGAGGAGATCCTCCGGCGCTGCCGTGATCCGCTGTCGGTCGCCGAACTCGGCGCCCACCTCCAACTGCCCTTCAACATTCTCGCGGTGCTGCTCGCGGACCTGCTGGAAGCGGACCGTGTCGAAGCCCGTGACCCCATTCCGGCGCACAACGCCGGCCGCGGGCCCGACCTCGCGCTCCTTGAGGAGGTACTCAGTGGACTTGAAAGGCTTTGACCACCCCGGTCGGCCGGACGCCGCGCACGGCGCGGACGGCGCCGCCCGCTCGGTGAAGGTGATGATCGCCGGAGGCTTCGGCACCGGAAAGACCACGATGGTCCGCTCGGTCAGCGAGATCAAGCCGCTGACCACCGAGGAGACCCTCACCCAGGCCAGCGCCGACGTCGACCCCCTGGTGGGCGTCGCCGACAAGACGCAGACCACCGTCAGCCTGGACTTCGGCAAGATCAGCCTCAACGACAGCCTGACGCTGTACCTGTTCGGCACCCCCGGGCAGGAACGCTTCTGGTTCCTGTGGAACGGGCTCTTCAAGGGTGCCCTCGGAGCGGTCGTCCTGGTCGACACCCGGCGGCTGGCCTCCAGCTTCCGGGCGATCGAGGAGATGGAGCGGCAGAACGTGCCGTTCGTCGTCGCGCTGAACGTCTTCCCCGATTCGAAGGACTATCCGGTCGAGGAGATCAGGGACGCGCTGGACATCCCCGCGCACACCCCGGTCGTGACCTGCGACGCCCGCGACCGTGCCTCCAGCCGTGACGTACTCGTCGCCCTGATACGTCACTTGAAGGAACGCTCGGGCGCCGTTCTGGAGTCCCGATGACCGATCAGCCCTTAAACGGCGCCGACGCCCCACGCGGCTGCCCCGTCGCGCACGGCGGAGCCGACCTCGCCCGGCTGTACGGGACGGAGGCGGCCACCGACCCGCAGGGCATCTACGAGCGGCTGCGCAAGGAGCACGGCCCGGTCGCGCCGGTCCTGCTGGAGGGCGACGTCCCCGCCTGGCTGGTCCTCGGATACCGCGAGAACCGGCGGGTCCTGGACAACCCCCGCCAGTTCAGCAGGGACGCCCGGATCTGGCGGGACTGGCGCGAGGGCCGGGTCGCCGAGACGCACCCGCTGATCCCGATGGTCGGCTGGCGGCCCGACTGCGTCTCCCAGGACGGCGAACCGCACCGCAGGCTGCGCGGCGCGGTCACGGACGGGCTGCTCGCGGCGTCCGGCCGCGGTGTGCGACGGCACGCCACGTACTTCGCCAACAAGCAGATCGACGCGTTCATCGACGAGGGGTGCGCCGACCTGGTCGCGGAGTACGCCGAGTATCTGCCGATGCTCGTCCTCACCCGCATCCTGGGCCTGCCCACGGCGGACGCGCTGCGCCTGGTCGAGTCGTGCGCCCAGGTGTTCCAGGGCGGGGAGGCGGCCCTGGAGCACAACGGCCGGATCATGGAGATCCTCTCCGAACTCGCCGAGCGCAAGCGGGCCGAACCGGGCTCCGACTTCGCCACGGCCCTGCTGGAGCACCCGGCCGGCCTCGACCACGACGAGATCGTCAGCCATCTGCGGCTCGTGCTGATCGCCGCGCACGCCACCACCAGCAATCTGCTGGCCCGTGTCCTGCAACTGGTCCTCACCGACGCGGCCCGGTTGTCCGGCCTGGTCAGCGGGCAGATGAGCATCTCCTCGGTGGTCGAGGAGGTCATGTGGGACACCCCGCCGCTGTCCGTGCTGCCGGGTCGGTTCGCCGCCGCCGACCTGGAACTGGGCGGCCACCACATCCAGGAGGGCGAACTGATCGTCCTGGGCCTGGCCGCCGGGAACGTCGACCCGGAGGTACGGCCCGACGCGGCCGTCGCCGTCCAGGGCAACCACGCACACCTCGCGTTCAGCGCGGGGCCGCACGAGTGCCCCGGACAGAACATCGGGCAGGCCATCATCGAGATCGGCGTGGACGTGCTGCTGCACCGGCTGCCGGGCCTGCGCCTGTCCGTGCCGCCGGAGGAGCTGTCCTCGACCGCCACGACCTGGGACTCCCGGCTGGACAGGCTGCCGGTCGAGTTCCCCGTCTGACCCCTCGTGCGACGGCGCCGCCCGGCCGGAACTCCGGCCGGGCGGCGCCGTGTCGCGCCTTGCGGTCGCTCAGCCGTCGAGCCAGTCGCCCGCGACCTGCGCGGGGCGGTGGCCCGTGGCGTTCCACAGGAAGTGCGGGTGGGCGCCGCCGAACATGTAGGCGAGCAGCGCGGTGTCCTCCCGCCCGGTGCCGGGGTCGTGCAGGGTGTGGAACTGCTCGGACCCCACGGCCCCCGCATCCTGCTGGACCGCACGGGCGCGGGCCGGGGACGGGTCGTTCCGGGACGCCTCCACGGCGGCTATGTAGGTGCGGCGGAGGATCTCCCACGCGCTCTCGACGCTCCCCTGCCAGGTGCCGTGCAGCGCCTCGAAGGCGTGCAGTTCGGCGTCGAACAGCGGCCAGGCCGAGGGGAACTCGGCACGGCAGCGCGCGGACAGCCGGGCGGCCAGGGGGCTCAGCGTCTCCACGGCGGGGCGCGGGGCGAGGGTGAGGGTGGTCCCCTCGGTGAGGATGCCGGTGCAGGGGTTGGGCCCCAGGTCGCAGAGCGGGCACTCCTCGGCCGGGGGAAGGCCCTGCGTGATGCCGTCGAACCAGAGGGCGTGGCGGCCCGTGAGCCCCATCCAGACGACGGTGGTGGTCAGCAGCCAGGTGTTCCACATCGGCTGGTGCGCCTCGGGCATGCAGCCGTACTTGACGAGGGCGATGGCGCAGGCCGCGTAGAGGGCCTTGGTGTGGGTGGGCATCCCGGCGAGCCAGAAGTTGCTGATCTCGCCGGTGAGGGCGTCGGCCCGGACGTCCGCCATGTCGTCGATGACCCGGCACAGCAGCAGGGAGGCGACGTTCTCCTCCTGCCACAGCTCGGTGTCCGGAGCGACGTGCCAGAACAGGCAGTCCAGCATCTGGAGGGCCGAGTAGGTGCCGTGGGTGAGCGGGTTGGTCTGGGGGAGCGTGACCCGGCCCGCCTCGTGCTCGCGGAGCCAGTACTCGTCCACGGACCGCTTGTGCGCCGAGAAGAGCCCGCAGATCAGCGCCCGTGCCGTGTTGGTGCTGAAGTCCTCGGCGAGACGGTCCTCGATGAGCCGGGTCAGGCTCGTGGTGTCGATGGTGTCGATCACGCGTTTGTACTCGTGGAACACGAGGATGTCGTCCTCGAATCGGTACCGGTGGCCGAGGTCGTGTTCCAGGTCGTTCATCTGGCGGGTCCACGACCAGCCGCCGGTCAGGACGCTGTCGAGCTCCGGGCGGTTCGGCCAGGTCTTCACGGTGAGGGGACGGCCGGCGCTCTGCCGCCAGCCGTAGTCGTCCAGGGCGCGTTCGGGGGGAGAGGGCAGCCGGAGGCACAGGGGGCAGGAGCAGACGTCCGTCCCCTCCTCCGGCCCGGCGGGCGGGGTGAGCGCCCGGGTCCGCCAGGCCCCTTCGAGCATCATGCAGGTCAGCCGGCACATCTCGGCGTCGGCGGCGACCTGCGGGAAGGCCGCCTCTATCGTGCGCAGGCCGGCGTCCAGGCGGCTCAGCCGGGCGCGGCCCTCCTCGTCCGGCGGGAGGAACTCGGGCCGGGCCGGCCGCAGGGCGCCCTCCACCCGCAGCGAGGTCCCGGGGCGTGCGGTGCGGGGGTGCGCGGTGCCGGCGTGCGGGGCGCCGACCGCCTCCAGCCGCTGCCGGGCGGCCTCCTGGGCCGTGCGGTAGCGGTCCGTGATCCCGTTGATGCCCTGCGCGAGAAGCCTGGTCAGCGCGTCCGCCGACTCGGTGGGCGGGAGCCAGGGGGCGTCGGAGGGCATGTCGAAGCTGGCGTCCTGTGGCATGTGGTTCCTTCCGGGAGACGGCGCGCAGGGCCCTCACCGCTGCGACCGGACGGTGCGGGGGGAACCGTCCGAGCACTCGAACTCGGCTTCCTGGCAAGAAAGTTGAACCTAGAAGCGGAACGATGCTTCCCAGAGGGTAAATGATCTACACCGCGGTCTGTCGGTGATCTCCGTTACTGCTGGACGCAGTTGAGCTGCGTATACTCGCGCACCGCCCGGGTGCGCGAGCGCGCCCCGCGGGCCCGTGAACCCCTGAACCGGCCCGCCGCCCCGCCAAGCGGAGTGCGGTCCGGCGTGGTGATCCGGCCTGACGACACGTCATTTACCGTTGCCCGTCACGGATAAGGCGGCCCGCCGACTGAATCCGCCGATCCGGGATATCCGCATCGGAGAGGGACGCGGGCACCCACGCCCCGCACCCGGATCCTTCGGAGGGGACATGGCACTGGTGGAAGCGGGCGTCCTGGTTCTCGACTGCACCGAACCGGAGAAACTCGCGGCGTTCTACAAGGAGTTGCTCGACGGCGAGCAGACCGACGTCACGGTCGACCAGGTGGGCATCAGGGGAGCCGAAGGGACCAGGATGGCGTTCCGCCGCGACGTCAACGCGCCGCCGCCGACCTGGCCGCGCCCCGAGAACTCCCTCCAGGTCCACCTGGAGTTCGTCGTCGAGGACCTGGACGAGGCGGAACGCAGGATCATCGGACTGGGCGGACGCCCCCTGGAGACCAGGGACGGGCCCGGTCCGTTCGCGGAGCGCGGCTACGCGGACCCGGCCGGCCACTCCTTCACCCTGCGCCGCCCGCCCACGACGGCCGAAGGGGGACCGTTCTAGGGGGGTGTTGCGACAGTCCTGTGCGGCGCCCGGCACGTACCCTCGCCGCACCGGACTGTCGCAACACCCCCTAGGTCAGTCGCGCCCGCGCCGGTCGTCGACCGGCCAGATCCCGGTGGACCGCTCGACGGCCTTCGCGCCCGTGCGGTCCACCGCGCTGCGCACCACCGCGAAGATGGCGCCCTGCACCGCCGCGGCGAGCAGGATCTCGCCCCAGCCCCGGTCCCGGTCCAGCGGGTCGGGCGCGTCGTCCTCGTGCCGCAGCGCCCGCCACGCCTTGCGGAAGGCGAGCGCCGACAAGGCGCCGCCGCCCCACCCCAGCGCGAGTCCGAGCGGCTTGTAGGCGAGGGGCAGCTTGAGCTTCATGGGCCGGTGCTTCTTGGTCATGGCCCGACGGTGCCACCTGATCCGCGCGCCGGGTAGGGGCAGCGCGTGTGAGCCGCGCGCAGAGGGGCAGTCGGCGGGGATGAGCGGCACATCGACCGGCCACGAGAACGACCGCGGAACGTCCACCGGCCACCAGAACGACCGCGAGGCACACACCGGACAAGGGGTCGACGGCGGTACGTCCACCGGCCACGGGAGCGATCGCAGTGCGCACCCCGGCCACGGGAGCGATCCCGGGACGTACACCGGCCATGGGGACGACCACGAGGCACTCGCCGGCCACCAGACCGACTGCGAGGCACCCGTCGGCCACGGGGACGATCGCGGTACGTCCGCCGGCTGCGGGGACGACCGCGAGGCACCCACCGGCCACGGGAGCGACCGCGATGCGCCCACCGGACACCACAACGACCGCGGCACGCGGGTCACCGTGCTCGTCGCCCTCGGCGCCAATCTGCTGATCGCCGTGGCCAAGGCGGTCGGCGGCCTTCTCGCGCACTCTCCGGCGCTGCTGTCGGAGGCCGCGCACTCGGTGGCCGACAGTGTCAACGAGATCTTCCTCCTGGCGGCGCTGCGCCGCAGCCGGCGCCCGGCCGACGCCCGCCACCCCTTCGGCTACGGCAAGGAGCGCTACTTCTGGTCGCTGCTCGCCGCCGTGGGCATCTTCGTCATGGGCGGCTGCTTCTCCGTCTACCAGGGCATCGAGGCGCTGCGCTCCGGGGCGCGGGAGGAACTCGGCGGCTATGTCGCCGGACTGGTCGTGCTCGGCGTCGCGTTCCTCGCCGAAGGGGCGTCGCTGCTGCGGGCCCTGCACCAGATGCGCAGCCAGGGCGGAAAGGACGGCGGGCTGCGCGACCCCGCGCTGCGCACGGTCGTCGCCGAGGACGGCACGGCGGTCCTCGGCGTCACGCTCGCCCTCGCCGGGATGGCCCTGCACATGGTGACCGGGCAGGTCGTCTGGGAGGCGTCCGCCTCACTGGCCATCGGGGTGCTGCTCGTCTACGTCGCCTACCGGCTGGGCCGTGACGCGCGCGACCAGTTGATCGGCGAGGCGGTCGACCCCGAGAGCAGCGACAGGATCCGCGCGCTGCTGGACGCGCAGCCCGAGATCGACAGCGTGGAGGCCCTCTTCACGATGCGCACCGGCCTGGAGTCGGCCCTGGTGGCGGCCCGCGTCGACCTGGTGCCCGGCATGGAGAGCGAACACGTGGAGGAGGTCGCCGTCCGCATCAAGCGGTCCATCGGGCAGACCTTCCCCGAGGGGGACCAGATCTTCCTCGACATCACCGACCGCAACGCCCGCGAGACGCGGGAGGACCCCGCCGCGACGGGGGAGCGCGGCGGGGCCTAGCGCACAGGTTCCCGGCCCGTGGTGCTTCATGCGCGCCGCCGACAGATTTTTCCGCGAAGGCCTCGAACCCCTCGAACGCCCTGGGCCCGCTCCTCGAACGCCCTGGGCCCGCCCGTCGTGCGGGCGGGCCCAGGGCGTGTGCGGTCCGGTCAGTCCCGCGGGGCCGGTTCCAGGACGAACACCGGGATCGAGCGGTCGGTCTTCTTCTGGTACTCGGCGTAGGGCGGGAAGGCCGCCACGGCCCGCTCCCACCACTCGGCCTTCTCCGCACCGGTCACCTCGCGGGCGACCATGTCCTGCTTGGCGGCCCCGTCCTGGAGCTCGACGAGCGGCTCCGCCTGGACGTTGTGGAACCACACGGGGTGCTTCGGCGCGCCGCCCTGGGAGGCGACCGCCGCGTACCGGCCCTCGTGCTCGACCCGCATCAGGGGCGTCTTGCGGATCTTGCCGCTGCGGGCGCCCCGCGTGGTCAGCACGATGACGGGCAGGCCCGTGTCCCGCAGGGTCGTCCCCTCGGTGCCGCCCGACCGTTCGTACAGCTCCACCTGCTCACGGACCCATCCGGTCGGACTGGGTTCGTACTCGCCCTCCAGAGGCATGTCATCCGTCCCATCGTCGTGTACGGGCCGCCTTGCCGGCGGCTGTCTCACCGTCACTTCCAACATCGGGAGCCCCGTCAATCATCCAGGCGGCGTGATCCCGCGGGTCCGACGGTCCTGGGGACGGACACATCGCGCCACATCCGTCCCGCGTCCGGCCCCCGCCTCATACGGCCATCCGTGCCGCCAGCACCACGATCACCCCGCTCGACACCAGCGCCGTCGCCAGCCGCCCCCGCCGGCCCGTCAGCACCCGCCCGAGCATCGCCCCGCCCCCGGCCAGCAGCACCTGCCAGCTCGCGGACGCCGCGAACGCGGCGAGGACGAACACGCCCTGCTCCGTCGGCGGGCCACCGGTGCGGCCCCCCAGCACGAGGGCCGCGAAGTACACCACCGTGGTGGGGTTGAGCAGCGTGATCCCGAACAGGGCCAGGCAGGCGCGCGCGGGACTCGGCGGCGGCGGATCGGCGCGGACGTCCAGGCGACGGGCGCGGTACCGGCGTACGGCGGTCACCGCACCCCGGGCCGCCAGGGCGAGCAGCACCAGCGCGGAGGCCCAGCGCAGCGGCCCGAGGAACGGGCGCAGCGCGGCGGCGAGCGCCGCACCGCCGAGCGTGGCCACCAGGGCGTACAGCCCGTCGGCCGCGGCCACGCCGAGGGCGGCGCAGACACCGGTGCGCAGGGAGGTGCGGGCGGTGAGGGAGATCAGATAGGTCGCGACGGCGCCGACGGGCACGGCGATGCCGTAGCCCGCGAGCAGTCCCGCGACGAGCGCGCCGGTCACGACGCGACAGGCGTCGGCCTTCCGGGACGGCGGGCCTGCTGTCGGCACCGCGCCGGAGCGGCAGCGGTGGTCGGCGGCAGGAGGGCTGCGGTCTTGGACATGGCGGGATTGTGCGGTCCGCCGGGGAGCGGCCACAACCGGTTTTCGCGCCCTGGCGGCCATCCCCGGCCAGATCGCCCCGCTCACCGAACTGGCCGAACTTGTCGGTGCCGGATGGATGCCCGGGGCATCTAATGGGAGCTGCTCGACGCACCCTTCGTCTGCGAGGTCTTCCATGACGGAAACGGAACCTGTCGCGTTCCCCCAGGACCGGACCTGCCCCTACCACCCCCCGACCGCCTACGCCCCGCTGCGCGAGGCCCGCCCGCTGACCCGGATCACCCTCTTCGACGGGCGTCCGGCCTGGCTGGTCACCGGCCACACCCTGGCCCGCGAGCTGCTGGCGGACCAGCGCCTGTCCTCCGACCGCACCCGGACCGACTTCCCCGCGCCCACCGAACGCTTCTCGGCCGTGCGCAAGCGGAAGATCGCCCTGCTCTCCTACGACGACCCCGAGCACCACACCCAGCGGCGCATGATGGTGCCCAGCTTCACCCTCCGGCGGGCCGCCGAACTGCGTCCGGCGATCCAGCGGATCGTGGACGAGCGGCTCGACCGGATGACCGAACTGGGCCCGCCCGCCGAGCTGGTGAACGCGTTCGCGCTGCCCGTGCCGTCCATGGTCATCTGCGCCCTGCTCGGGGTGCCCTACGGCGACCACGACTTCTTCGAGAGCCGGTCCCGAAAGCTGCTGCGCGGGCCCACGGCCGCCGACGCGGAGGACGCCCGGGATCAACTGGACGCCTACTTCCAGGACTTGATCGACAGCAAGCTCAAGGACCCGGAACCCGGCGCGGGCGTCCTGGACGAACTCGTCCACGAACGGCTGCGCACGGGGGAGCTGGACCGCCGGGACATCGTCTCCTTCGCGACGATCCTCCTCGTCGCCGGACACGAGACCACCGCCAACATGATCTCCCTGGGTGTCTTCACCCTCCTCCAGCACCCGGACCAGCTGGCGGAGTTGAGGGCGCGGCCGGACCTGCTGCCCGGCGCCGTGGAGGAACTCATGCGCATGCTGTCCATCGCGGACGGACTGCTGCGGCAGGCCACCGAGGACATCGAGACCGACGGTGGCACCATCCGCGCGGGCGACGGGGTGGTCTTCTCCACCTCGGTCATCAACCGCGACGCGGACGTCTACCCCGCACCCGACACCCTGGACTGGCACCGGCCCGCCCGCCACCACGTCGGCTTCGGCTTCGGCATCCACCAGTGCCTCGGCCAGAACCTCGCCCGCGCGGAGATGGAGATCGCCCTGCGCACCCTGTTCGCACGCTTCCCCGCCCTGCGCCTCGCCGTCCCGGCGGACGAGATCCCCTTCAAACCCGGCGACACGATCCAGGGGATGCTGGAACTCCCCGTGACCTGGTAAGAGGCTCGACGCCATGCACATCGAGATCGAGATCGACAAAGACGTCTGCATCGGCGCCGGCCAGTGCGCCCTCGCCGCGCCCAAGGTGTTCACCCAGGACGACGACGGCTACAGCACGCTGCTGCCGGACCCCACCGACGGCGTCACCGACCCGATGGTCCGCGAGGCCGCCCGCGCCTGCCCGGTGAGCGCGATCACCGTGTCGTAGGACGGCCCCCGCGCCGTAGGGTTCCCGGATGACCGAACCGGACGGGAAGCCCTTCCTCTATGTCGTCGTCTGCGCCGCGGGGATCGCCGCCGACGTCAGCAAGCTCATCACCGCCGCCCAGGAACGGGATTGGGAGGTCGGGGTCATCGCCACCCCCGTCGCGATGAACGGCTTCTTCGACGCCGCCGCCGTCGAGACGCAGACCGGCCGCCCGATCCGTTCCACCTGGCGCACCCCGGGCGACCCGCGGCCCTTCCCGCCGCCGGACGCCGTCGTCGTCGCGCCCGCCACCTTCAACACCCTCAACAAGTGGGCCGCCGGGATGGCCGACACCCTCGCGGTGGCCACCCTGTGCGAGACCTACGGCCTCGGCGTCCCCGTCGCCGCCCTGCCGTGCGTCGCCGACTCCCTGGCCGCCCACCCCGCCCACCAGGACGCCCTGATACGCCTGCGCGGCATGGGAGTCCGGTTCGGACCGCCGTACTCGGGGCAACCGGGAGAGGAGTTCGGCTGGGAACGGGCCCTGGACCTGCTCGGCTGAGGCCGCGCGGTGCCCGGACGTGTTCGTGCGACTGTCGTGGTCCACCGGACCGGACGTGCAGGTGAGGCCGTACGCTCGGCGGGTAACCACCCGGAAGGCGGGAGCAGCGACGATGCAGTACGTGAAGCTCGGTTCGACGGGCCTGGACGTGTCACGGATCTGTCTGGGATGCATGACCTACGGACTGCCCGACCGGGGCGTGCACGAGTGGACGCTGGACGAGGACGCCTCGCGCCCGTTGATCCGGCAGGCGCTGGACGCGGGCATCAACTTCTTCGACACGGCGAACGTCTACTCGGACGGCACCAGCGAGGAGATCGTCGGCCGGGCGCTGCGCGACTTCGCCGACCGTGACGAGATCGTCCTCGCGACGAAGGTGAACGGCCGGATGCGGCCAGGACCCAACGGCCAGGGACTGTCCCGCAAGGCGATCATGACCGAGATCGACCACAGCCTCGCCCGCCTCGGCACGGACTATGTGGACCTTTACCAGATCCACCGCTACGACCCGAACACCCCGGTCGAGGAGACGATGGAGGCCCTGCACGACCTCGTCAAGGCGGGCAAGGTCCGCTATCTCGGGGCCAGTTCGATGTACGCCTGGCAGTTCTCCAAGATGCAGTACACGGCTGAGCGGCACGGCTGGACCAAGTTCGTCTCCATGCAGAACCACTACAACCTCCTCTACCGCGAGGAGGAACGCGAGATGCTGCCGCTCCTGGCGGACCAGGGCGTCGACGCGCTGCCCTGGAGCCCGCTCGCCCGGGGCCGGCTGACCCGTGACTGGGGCACCGTCACCGAGCGCAGCAGCAACGACAACTTCGGGGGTCGTCTCTATCTGGAGAGCGACCGCACGATCGTCGAGGCGGTCACCCGGATCGCCGCCGACCGGGGCGTCCCGCGCGCCCGGGTCGCCCTGGCCTGGCTGCTGCACCAGGACACCGTCGCGGCCCCCATCGTCGGCGCGGCCCGGCCCGGGCACATCGAGGACGCGGTCGCCGCGGTCGGCCTGGAGCTCGGCGAGAAGGAGATCGAGGAACTCCAGGCGCCTTATACGGCCCGCCCGATCAGCGGCCACTGATCCCTCGGGCGACCGGCGCTCAGTGGGGTCCCTGCGGCGCGAACTCCGTGCCGCAGGGACCCGCGCCCTCGCTCTCGGCGAGCGCCACCCGGTCGCCCCGCATCGACACCGTCCGGTAGTACGCCCCGATCCGCTCGGCGGAACGGCCGACGTAGTGCCCGATGAAGGAGCGGCGGAACCGGTCGGCGGTGCGGTTGGGCTGCGATCCGTGCACCAGGCTGCCGTTGAAGAACAGCACGTCGCCCGGCGCCATGTCGACCGGCACGGCCGCGAGCCCCGGCGGCGGCGGAACGTACTCCCGCGCGAACGACACCCCCGCGTCCGCCTCCTCGGGACAGAACACGTCCATCCGGTGGGTGCCCGGCACGACCTCCAGGCCGCCGTTCTCCCGGTCGATCACATCGCAGGCCACCCACGCCGCGACACATGTGCCCGGCTCGACCCGCAGATAGAAGTTGTCCTGGTGCAGCGCCTGCCCGCGCGCCCCCGGCGGCTTGAAGTAGAACATGCTCTGCGCGGCGAGCACCTCCTCGCCGAACAGCACTTCGAGCACCTCCCGCAACCGCGCGTCCAGCAGCGTCTCGCGGGCCGGCGGAGCGATCTCGTGCGGCTGCATCACCCGCGGCCACACCCCGAGCGGATCGCCGCCCGGCCGCGGCTCGAAGTGCCCCGGGACGGGACCCGCCGCGTGCAGCGCCGCGAAGGCGGCACACAGCCGGTCGATCTCGTCGTGCCCGAACAGTCCCCGCACCACGACGAACCCGTCCTCGTCGAACCGTGCCCGCAGTGCGGCGGCATCCCTGTCCATGACTGTCACGCGTCCACTCCTCTGTCGTCCCCTGCACGCTGTCCGTCCATGTCACGCTAGGTCGCGGACCGTCTCGGGAGGATGCTCATGACCGCTGCGCGACTGCCCAGGACTGCTGCACCGGATGTACCGGCGCCCCCGCCCGGCCTCGTCGTCCTCGGCCGCTACGACGAGCCGCCGGGGTACGGTGTCACCCGCCCGCGCGGTCCCGACAGCTGGCTGTTCACCTGGACCACCGGCGGCGCCGGACTGCTGCGCCACGGCCCGGACGAAACCCGTTCCACGGCAGGCCAGTTGGTGGCGCTCGCCCCGGGCAGCCCGCACGGCTACGGCACGGCACCCGGCGCCCCGCACTGGCGGTTCTGGTGGGTGCACTGCCGGGTCCGCCCCACCTGGCTGCCCTGGCTGCGCCCCCACGACCGCGGGACCGGCCTGTACGTCGTCCCGCCCGCGTCCGGCGGGGTGCGCGAGCGGGTCGACGCCGCGTTCCGCCGGATGCGCGCCGACGCGCGCGGACCCGGCGCGGACCGGGCGCCGGCCCGCGCGGACGGCTCCGACGACCGGATCGCCGTGGCGCACGGCAGCGCCGCCCGTGAACTCGCCCTGTGCGCCCTGGAGGAGGTCGTGCTGCTGACGTCCGCGGGAGCGCGCGGACCGGTGTCCGCGCCCGACCTCGACCCGCGCGTCGGCCGGGTCCAGGAACTGATCGCCGCCGACCCCGGCGCCCCGCACACCGTCGCCTCGCTCGCCGCCCAGGTCGCCCTGTCGCCGTCCCGGCTGGCGCACCTCTACACGGGCCAGGCGGGTGTCTCACCCATGCGCGCGCTGCGCGAGGCACGGCTGCGGCACGCCGCCCGGCTGCTGGAGGCGACCGGACTCTCGGTGGAACGGGTCGCCGCCGCTTCGGGGTTCGCGAGCCCCTTCCATTTCCACCGGGTCTTCCGTGAGCGATTCGGTACGACCCCCGGCGCTTACCGGGCGAAAGAGCACTTGTCGACAGAGCGCTAATCCACCCCGGAACGCTATTGACGTTTCGTCAAAATAACGTGTCACGCACGCAATGCACAAAACGGCGAGATCACTTGTTGTGCCGAGTTGACCTGTGCGAGGCTTGTGGGAGTCCCACGCGCTTCGCGAGAGCTGTCGTCAACGGGGCTCCATATCCTTCGGTATGGACCAATCTGTGTAAGCCCCGAGAGGAATGCAGTCGTGAATGACGCAGGCCTGCCGAATTCTCCCGCTCCGGCCCGCCTCTTCGATGTGACCGACGCACAACTCAGTGCCGAGCTGAAGAAGTGGACCGGCGCCGCGCCGGCGCTCCAGCCCGTCGGTGAACTCCTCGACCGGCACTGGGAAGCCGCCTTCGCCTATGCCCGGTTGTGCACCGACGGGGCGCGTTCCGCCGGAATGCTCACCACCGCGTCATTCACACGGCTTTTCGGGGAAACGCTGCGGCACAACGGCCCGACGGCCGCCTGGCGACCCCAACTCCTCGTCACCGTACGGCGGATCGCCGCCGAATGGGACACCGACCGCAATCGGGAGCAGCTCCACCCCGATCTGCGCTCCGAGACCGAGGACGGCGGCCGGGCCGCCGCGCGCCTGCTGCCCTCCGCCGAACGACGCCTGCTCTCCGCCGCGTTCCAGCGGCTTCCCCAGTCGGCCCGCTGCCTGCTGTGGCACCACGAGGTCGAGGCCGAGCCGATGGAGATACCCGCCTCCCTCCTCGGCCTGGACGAGGAGGCGGCCCGCCTCGAACTCGGCCGGGCCCGCGAGCGGTTGCGGGAGGAATGCCTCCAGGTCCACCGCGAACTCGCCCCCGAGCAGGAGTGCCGCAGCTTCCTGCGGATGCTCGACGTCACCTACCGGCGAGGCGGCGTCGACGTCGACCCCGATCTCCGCGCCCACCTCGACCGCTGCGAGCACTGCCGGGACATCGCCGACCAACTCCACCAGTTCGGCGCCGGACTCGGCGTCGCCCTCGCCGAGGCGGTGCTCGGCTGGGGCGGAGCGGCCTACGTCGAGATGCGGTCGATGCCGCAGGAGGCCGCGCTGCTGCACGAGCGGCCGGTCGTCCCCGGCGAGGCGTTCTTCGACGGCGGCCCCGCGGCGCCCCGCGGCTCCGGCACCCGCCGTACCGCCAAGCGAGCCGCCCGGCGCGCGGCGGCCCGGCGCCGCAACCTCACCGCGGCCGTCGTCACGGTGAGCGGCCTGGTCGTCATCCCGCTGGTCCTGTGGTCCCTCGGCAACGGCGACAGCACCGCCCAGGCCGGCGGCAGCACCCAGGTCGCCGACGCCCCCGGCACCGACCGGTCCACGAACGACCCGACCTGGGTCGGTTCCGGCGACGAGGCCCAGGGCGATCTGAGCGGCCGGCTGCACAACGTCGACTCCGGGCTCTGTGTCTCCGTCGCCGGCGGCAAGGCCGTCCAGGGCGCCGAGGTCCAGGTCGCCAAGTGCGCCGCGGCACCGACCGAGCTCTGGACGTACCGGACCGACGGCCTGCTGCGCAGCGTCGCCGAGCCCGATCTGTGCCTGGACTCCCACATCGCCTACTCGGTACGGCTCGCCCCGTGCACGGCCGCGGGGGCGAACGCCAAGAACGTCCGCTACGACTTCACCCTCCAGGGCAACCTGGTGCCACGCTGGGACCAGGACCTCGCGCTGACCCCCGCCGCCACCGACGGCACGGGCGCCCTCGTCGCCAAGAGCCGCCAGGACGAGGCCGAGGTGCAGCGCTGGGTCTTCGACACCTCCAAGACCGACCCCCAGATGGAGTGGGTCAACTGGGGCGCCGCGACGGAGACCTCCGCGCCGCCCGCGCCCAGCCCGACACCCACGCCGAAGAAGGCGAGCCCCACCCCGACGCCGTCCGCGAGCGCCTCCACCGCGCAGCCGTCCGCCACCACCCCGACGGCCACGGAGACCTCCTGCGCCGCCACGTACTCCTGCGACTGGGACGGCGGCTACGGCGGCGGCTACGGATCGGGCGACCACCACGGCGGTGGGGGCCGGCGCTGACGCCCTCCGGCGTCGAGGCGGGAGCTGCCCCGGGTCGCAGGTCCCGGCGACGGCGGCCCGGCCCATCCGCCGAGCGGCCCTACCCGACGACCTGGAGCGACGCCCACAGCGCCAGCGTCGCCGGGATCAGGGACGCCGGGACCGCGAGGGCCCCCAGACGGGTGAACTCGGTCAGCTCGACGGGGTGCCCGTGCCGCTGCGCGATCCGCCGCCACAGCAGGGTCGCCAGCGAACCCGCGTAGGTCAGGTTCGGGCCGATGTTCACGCCGATCAGCACCGCGAGCACCGCCCCGGGCCCGGCCGCCGCGGTCAGCGGCAGCAGCACCAGCACCGCCGGCAGGTTGTTGATCAGGTTCGCCAGCACGGCGGCCAGCACGGCGATGCCGAGCAGGGCCGCCAGACCGGTCCCCGAGGGCAGGACGTGCCGCAGCGCGTCCGCGAGCCCGTTGTCGACGACCGCCCGCACGACCACGCCGAGCGCCAGCACGAACGCCAGGAAGCCCGGCGCGGCGGACCGTACCACCGTGAGCGGCCCGGCCTGCCGCCGCACGAGCGCCCGCCCGGCCAGCACGAGCGCGCCCACGAGCGCCACCCACGCCGGTTCCACGCCGACCGCCGAGGCCACCACGAACCCGGCCAGCGTGCAGCCCACGGTGACCAGCGCGAACAGCGGCAGCTCGGGCGCCTCACCGGCCTCGACCGGGTGCGCGGGCGCCGTCAGGTCGCTGCGGAAGAAGCGCCGGAACAACAGGTACTCGGCGCCGATCGCCACCAGCCAGGGCAGGGCCATCAGCGCCGCGAACCGGGTGAAGCTCAGCCCGCTCGCCTCGAACGCCAGCAGGTTCGTCAGATTGGACACCGGCAGCAGCAGCGACGCCGTGTTCGACAGATGCGCGCAGGCGTAGACGTGCGGTTTGGCACGGACCCCGGCGCGGGCCGCCGTGGCCAGCACGACCGGCGTCAGCAGCACCACCGTGGCGTCCAGGCTGAGTACCGCCGTGATTGCTGAGGCCAGTACGAACACCGAGGTCAGCAGCCGTCCAGGACTGCCCGCCGAGCGGCGCGCCATCCAGGCGCCGCAGGCCCGGAAGAGCCCCTCGACATCGCAGAAGTGGGCGAGGACCAGCACCGCCGCGAGGAAGCCGACCACCGGCCCGAGCCGCTCGACCTCCGCCCAGGCGTGTTCAGGGGAGATCGCCCCCGCGACGATGAGCACGGCGGCTGCGGGGACCGCGAGCACCGCCTCCGGCAGGCCTTTGGGGCGGATGACCGCCCAGGCGAGCACGGCGACGAGCAGGACTGCGGACAGGGCTTCGGCGAGCGGGGTGTTCAGGGCGGTTCCTTCGGGACGCGGGCGTACCCGCCCATGAAAACAGGCCAGGGTAAGGACCCCGTCCGCAGGGTCAGCCGCCGGGCCCCGCGCCGAACGGCGTCAGGCGCACCGAGGGCTCGTCGCCGGACACGGGCACCTCACCGGCCGACCACGACACCTTCAGCGGGTCCCGCTCGTCCGGCGGTGTCACCAGCAGCGCGTCCGGAACGGCGGTGCGCGCCCCGCTGATCTCCGGATTGGCGAAGGTGATGCCCGACCAGGCGTTGTCCCCCGGAGCCAGTGTCACCGTGACGACCTCCGCGCCGGGGGTGCGCAGGGGGTCAGGGCCGAGCTGCCGGCCCTGCGCGTCGACGAAGGCGGCCCCCGGATAGCCGTGCAGGGTGCACGTCCGTGAAGAGGTGTTGGTGAGGACCACGGGGAAGTTCTCCTGCCCGGCCCCGGGGTCGTTGCGGCCGAGGACCGCCTCCAGCTCGGAGGTGTGGCAGCGGGCGTTGCTCGCGGGCCGGGCCGACGGCGCGGTCGTGGTGGGCCCGGCGCTCGGCGGCACGGAGGGCGTCGCCGACGGGACGCTCTCGGAGGCCGCCGGAGCGGAGCTGCCGGGCGGTGTCGAGGACGTCGTCGCCGCGGCGCCGTCGGCGCCGCCGCACGCGGTCAGCAGCGCGAGGGCCGTGACCGGACCCGCCAGCAGGGCCGTCCGCCGTCGATGCGTGTTCGCCATGACGCTCCGCACTCCTCTCCCCGGTACGGGACCCGGTGCCCGCCGGTACTCCACTGTGCTGGAGTACCCCGGCGACGGCACGGTGCACATCGGTGCCGGACGCCCGGGAGGGGCGGGCCGGAGGGGTCAGTCCTCGTCCTCGATGAGGCCGATCTCCGCCCAGATCGTCTTCCCGTCGCCGGTGTGCCGGCTGCCCCACCGCTGGGTGAGCTGGGCGACCAGCAGCAGACCGCGCCCGCCCTCGTCCCACGTCTTGGCCCGGCGCAGATGCGGTGCGGTGTGACTGGTGTCGGACACCTCGCAGATCAGCGTCGCCTCGTCATGGATCAGCCGCAGCCTGATGGGGTGGGCGCCGTAGCGGATGGCGTTGGTGACGAGTTCGCTGACCACCAGCTCCGCCGTGAACGAGGCCTCCAGCAGAGCCCAGTTCTCCAGCTGCTCGACGACCTGCTTGCGGATCGGCGCGACCAGCGCCGGATCGGCCGGGATGTGCCAGGTCGCCACCTGCGAGGACGGCAGACCCCGGGTGCGCGCCAGGAGCAGTGCCACGTCGTCGGAGGCGCCGCCCACCGGGAGCAGGGTGTGCAGGACCCGGTCGCACGTCTCGTCCAGCGAGTCGGACGGGGCGGCCAGCGCCTCGCGCAGCAGCTCGTGCCCGGCGTCCGCGTCCCGCTCGCGGGACTCCAGCAGCCCGTCCGTGAAGAACGCCAGCACCGACCCCTCGCGCAGCTCCAGCTCCGCCGACTCGAACGGCAGCCCGCCCACGCCCAGCGGCGGCCCCGACGGCAGCACGACCGGCTTGGCCCGGCCGCCGGGCGGGATCACCAGCGGCGAGGGATGCCCGGCCCGCGCCAGCGTGCACCGCCGTGACACCGGGTCGTACACCGCGTACAGACACGTCGCGCCCACCTCACCGGGGCTGCCCTCGCTCCCGGCCTCCGCGGACAGCCGTACGACGAGGTCGTCGAGGTGGGTGAGCAGCTCGTCCGGGGCGAGGTCGATGTCGGCCAGCGTGCGGACGGCGGTGCGCAGCCGGCCCATGGTGGCGGAGGCCTGGATGCCCTGTCCGACGACGTCCCCGACGACCATCGCGACCCGCATGCCCGACAGGGGGATCACGTCGAACCAGTCGCCGCCCACCCCGGCCCGCGCCGCGGGCAGGTAACGGGAGGCCGCCTCCACGGCCGCGGTGCGCGGCAGCGAGCGGGGCAGCAGGCTGCGCTGGAGGGCGAGCGCGGTCTCCCGCTCCCGGGAGTACCTGCGGGCGTTGTCGATGCAGACCGCGGCGCGCGCCGTCAC
Source organism: Streptomyces sp. NPDC090106 (assembly GCF_044747265.1). NCBI lineage: Bacteria > Bacillati > Actinomycetota > Actinomycetes > Kitasatosporales > Streptomycetaceae > Streptomyces > Streptomyces sp. NPDC090106. Next base: position 53,682 of record NZ_JBIVDS010000007.1, read on the forward strand.
CTCCTCGGCGAGCAGCACGTCGTCCGGGGTGAACGGGTCGGGCCGGCGGAACCGGGTGAGGACCGCGACCCCGAGGGTGAGACCGCGGGCCTGGATCGGCACGGACATCGTGGAGTGGATGCCGACCTCCTGGACGAGCGCGTTGCGCGCCTCGTCGCCCGTCAGCCATGCCTCCAGCTCGCCGGAGGCCACGGTGGCGACGATCGTGCGGCCCGCGACCAGTGAGTCGGCCTGCGGGGAGGAGGCCGGGTAGGACTCCAACTGGCCCGGTTTGACGACGGCTTCGGGGCTTCCCGAGTTCACCGACTGGTGCGCGGCGCGGCGCAGCCCCACCGGCGCGCCGAGCGCGGGCGCGGGATCGCCGCCCTCGTGCGGGTCCAGCAGGTCGACGCTGACGAAGTCGGCGAGCGCGGGCACGCAGACGTCCGCGAGCTCCTGGGCCGTCCGGGTGACGTCGAGGGTGGTGCCGATGCGGACGCTCGCCTCGTTGACCAGGTGCAGCCGCTCCCGGGCCAGGTGGTTCTCGGTGAAGTCGTGGGCCGCGAGACACACGCCCCTGACCCGTCCCTCGCGGTCGGTGACCGGGGCCATCCGGGCCAGCCAGGCGTGGGCGCGCTCCTCGCCGCCGGTGCGCAGATAGGTCTGGATGTCCTCGGCGCGGCCCGAGGTGAGCACCCGCAGCAGATGCGCCTCCAGCTCCGCGCTGCGCGGTCCGCCGCCGATCTCCGAGATCCGCAGGCCCTTGATGCGCTCCTCGGGCAGGCCGATGACCTGGCCCATGGCGTCGTTGACCCAGCGGAGCCGGAGCCGGTCGTCGTAGACCGCGACCGCACAGGGCGACTGGGTGAGGGCGGCCGTGGACAGCGGGTCGTCGGGGGCGGTGGGGGTGCCGCCCTCCAGCGGGGTGACCAGCAGCCACTGGTCGGGGCCGCCGCCCGCGGGGCGCAGATGGTGGGCGAGGAGCCACCGGGACAGGGTGTGCCCGTCGCGGTGGCGGAGGGTGACCATGCCGCTCCAGCGGATCCTGTTCGACCGGAAGGCCGGGTCCGCACCCCCCGCGACCAGCAGGTTTCCCGCCGGGCTGCCGACGACGTCGCCGGCCGGGTGGCCCAGCAGCCGCTCGGCGCCGCCGTTCCACTCCAGGACGTAGCCCCGTTCGTCCACGACGGCCCGCGCCGTCGCGGAATCGTCGAACGGGTAGTCCGGGGTCATCGTCGCCACTCCATTGCGGACACTCACAGTGAACAGTCGCGCCACTTGCGTTCCAGCCTAGTGCGTAACGGCCGGGCACGGACGGGAACCCCCCACACAATGCCTGACATGGGCACTTCACAGGGAAGCGGCACGGTGGACCGCCGTGGTGACCGGGCCGACCGGGGGTCCCGGCCGTACGCCGGTCGCCCGGGTGTCCCGCCGGTCCGGGCGGCGCGGCGGCCGGAGATCGTCCGGCCAGTCCCGTCCTGACCGTTGACGGGGTGTCATGCCTGGAACAAGCATGGCCGTCGACCGTCTCTTGGGAGCGCTCCCATCGCGAGCGCCGCCCGCAGCTCACCGAGGAGCCCGGACGTGAAAAGACGTAAGCCCACCTTGTTGTCCCTGATGGCCCTGCTGGCCGCGGCCCTTGTGGCCTCGCCCGCCTCCACGGCCTCGGCCGACGAGGTCGAACAGCTGAGGAACGGCACCTTCGACACCACCACCGACCCCTGGTGGTCGACGGGCAACGTCACCGCGGGCCTGTCCGAGGGCCGGCTGTGCGCGGACGTGCCGGGCGGCACCACCAACGCCTGGGACGCCGCCGTCGGCCAGAACGACCTCACCCTGGTGAAGGGGGAGTCGTACAAGTTCGCCTTCACGGCGAGCGGTTCGCCCGAGGGACACGCCGTGCGCGCGATCGTGGGCCTCCAGGTCGCCCCGTACGACACCTGGTTCGAGATCAGCCCGCAGCTCACCCCCGCCGGCGACGGCTACGCGTACACCTTCACCTCGCCCGTGGACACCACCCAGGGCCAGGTCGGCCTCCAGCTCGGCGGCAGCGCCGACGCCTGGCGGTTCTGCATGGACGACGTGTCCCTGCTCGGCGGGGTGCCGCCCGAGGTGTACGAGCCCGACACCGGACCCCGGGTGCGCGTCAACCAGGTCGCCTATCTGCCCTCGGGGCCGAAGAACGCCACGCTGGTGACGGACGCCACCGGCGCGCTGCCCTGGCAGCTGAGGAACGCCGCCGGAACCGTCGTCGCCCACGGCTCCAGCGTGCCGCGCGGCACGGACGCGTCCTCCGCGCAGAACGTCCACTCGATCGACTTCGGGTCGTACCGCAAGGCCGGCACCGGCTACACGCTCGTCGCCGACGGCGAGACCAGCCGCCCCTTCGACATCGGCGCCGCCGCCTACGAGCAACTCCGCCTGGACGCCGCGAAGTACTACTACACCCAGCGCAGCGGCATCGCGATCCGCGACGACCTGCGCCCCGGCTACGGCCGCGCCGCGGGCCACGTCGACGTGGCACCCAACCAGGGCGACTCCGCCGTGCCCTGCCAGCCCGGCGTCTGCGACTACACCCTCGACGTCACCGGCGGCTGGTACGACGCCGGCGACCACGGCAAGTACGTCGTCAACGGGGGCATCTCCACCTGGGAGCTGCTGAGCACCTATGAGCGGTCCCTGCACGCCCGCACCGGGCAGCCCGCGAAGCTCGGCGACGGCTCGCTCGCCATCCCGGAGAGCGGGAACAGGGTGCCCGACATCCTCGACGAGGCCCGCTGGGAGCTGGAGTTCCTGCTGAAGATGCAGGTGCCCGCCGGGCAGCCGCTCGCCGGAATGGCCCACCACAAGATCCACGACGAGCAGTGGACGGGCCTGCCGCTGCTGCCGAGCGCCGACCCGCAGAAGCGCGAACTGCACCCGGCGACCACCACCGCGACCCTCAATCTCGCGGCGACGGCGGCCCAGGCGGCCCGCCTCTACAAGCCCTACGACAAGGCGTTCGCCGCGAAGGCCCTCGCCGCCGCGCGCACCGCCTGGACCGCCGCCCTCGCCCACCCGGAGCTGTACGCCGACCCCGACGACGGCACCGGCGGCGGCGCCTACCCCGACACGGACGCGAGCGACGAGTTCTACTGGGCGGCGGCCGAGCTGTATCTGACCACGGGCGAGAAGCGGTACGCCGACCACGTCCTGGCCTCGCCGGTCCACACCGCCGACATCTGGGGCGCCCTCGGCTACGACTGGGCCCGCACCGCCGCCGCCGCCCGCCTCGACCTGGCGACCGTGCCCAGCCGGCTGCCCGGCCGTGACCAGGTCCGCCGCTCGGTGGTCCAGGGCGCCGACCGCTACCTCGCCACCCTCGGGTCCCAGGCCTACGGAATGCCGTACGCACCCGCCGGCAACCTCTACGACTGGGGCTCCAACCACCAGATCCTGCACAACGGCATCGTCATCGCCACCGCCTACGACGTCACCGGCGCGGCCAAGTACCGTGACGGCGCCCTCCAGAGCGTCGACTACCTCTTCGGCCGCAACGCGCTGAACATGTCCTACGTGACGGGCTACGGCGAGGTCGACTCCCACAACCAGCACGCCCGTTGGTACGCCCACCAGCTCGACCCGAGCCAGCCGAACCCGCCCCGGGGAACGCTCGCGGGCGGCCCCAACTCCAGCATTCAGGACCCCTATGCACAGAGCAAGCTGACCGGCTGCGTGGGGCAGTTCTGCTACATCGACGACATCCAGTCCTGGTCGACGAACGAGCACACCATCAACTGGAACTCGGCCCTGACCCGCATGGCCTCCTTCGTGGCGGACCAGGCGTAGGACCGGCCCGTCCCCCGCGGAGCGAGGTCGGCGACCCTCACTTCGCGGGGTGCCGGGACGGTGCGTTCGGTACCCCGGCCGATCCGTCTTGAGCAGGCAGTATTTACGGGTAAGTACCGCAGCGGTACCGTGAGGGCATGCCAGCTCTCAACGTGGAGTTCAGTGATCGTGAGCTAGAGGACCTGCGCCAGATCGCCAAGGAGCGCGGTACGTCGATGAAGGCGCTCGTGCGGGAGGCCGCCGCCGCCGACATCGCCCGCCACCGGGCGCTCCAGGAGGGCGCGGAGGCGTTCCGGCGGTTCTTCGCGACACACGCCGAGGAGTTCGCCGCCGCCTTCCCCGACGACGAACCGGCCGTCACCAGCGAAGGGCGGGTCGGCTGACCGATGCCACCCGTCGTCCACATCGACGTGCCCTGGCTGCTCCAGCGGCACGAAGAGGTCCTGCCCGACCAGCCCACCGTCAACGACTTCTCCGCCCTGGTGGCCGCCGTCGCCCGGCACCGCGTCGACCCGCCCCGGCTCGGCGTGGACTCCGACCCGGCCTGGAGGGCCGCCGCCCTGCTGCACACCCTCGCCCTGCTCAAGCCCCTGCCGTCGGCCAACGCCCGGTTCGCCTGCGCGACCGCGGTGGCCTACATGTTCGTCAGCGGCGTCGGCATCGATCCGCCCTACGGCGCTCTCGTCGACCTCGCCCGCGACCTGATCTCCTCGAAGACGGACGTCTACGGCGCGGCCGACCGCCTGCGGTCCTGGCAGATATGACGCGGGCCGGCCGGGCCGGCCCCGCCTCCCGCCCTCGGGGCCGCCGACCGAGGGCGGGGGGAACGGGGTCGGCGGCCGTTTCGCACGGGAGAGCCGCCGTCCCGCGCGTGGCCTTCCGAGGGGCCACCCCTAGTGCACTACGCGGTGGTGCGCGCCGGGAGCGTGCGTGACGCACCGGCGCGTGCGTGTGTTTCACACGGGGCGTGTGGAAAAGCGAATGCCGAGGGCGTACGGCCCGCGACCGCGGCGTTTCTGACTTTCTTTCAAAGGTGTGGATGTTGCCCGAGTGCCTTGTTGGCCGTGACTCGGTTGTGCAAGGGTGAACCACCCGTGCGGGGGGTATCGGCCGGGCCTTCATTCGCCCCGGGGGGAACCAGGGCGGACGAGCCGCAGGCGAATTCCTGCTCCTCGCGCTTCGCGAATCGCACGCGTAGCTGACTCTCAGAGGTAAGGAATCCGCTCAGTGCCCACCCCCCACCCCCCTCGCCCGCCCTATCCGCCGCCCGGCGGGTTCCCGGGGGAATCCGACGACGACCTCGCCGCCCAACTCAGAGGCCGCCCCGACGGCGAGGCGGCCCAGGCCTCCGCGCTGCTGATGGCCCGTCACTGGCGGCCGGTCCTGGAGTACACCGGCATCTGCCTCGCCGCCCGCTCCGAAGTGGCCTCCATGGTCACCGCGGCGGCGTTCCACCAGGTCCTGGACCGGCTCGCGCTCGGCGAGCCGGCCACCGCGCTGCGTCCCCGGCTGCTGGTGCGCGCCCGGGACACGGTCCGCGAGTGGGCCGCCGAGGACCGGATATCCGACGTCCTTCCGGATCTCGCCCGGCCCGCCGGCGGACGCGGTATGCGGACGGCGAAGTCCATGACGCCCGAAAACCGCAAACTCGCCGAACGCTCATTCCTCGCGCTGCCCGGACTGGCCCGCTGTCTGCTGTGGCACATCGAGGTCGAGGCCGAACCCATTGCCGTCCCCGCCGGTCTGCTCGGTATGGACACCGACACCGCTTCGGCCGCCCTCGAACAGGCGCGTGACAAATTCCGCGAAGGCTGTGTGCTCGCCCACCGGGAACTCGCGCCGTCGAAGGACTGCCGCTACTACAACCGGCTCCTCGATGTCCCGATCCGCCGGGGCGGCACCCTCCTGCCCGACGTCCAGCAGCATCTGGACGAGTGCCGCTACTGCCGTTTCGCCGCCGAGCAACTGAGCCATTTCGAGGGCGGCCTCGGCATGCTCCTCGCCGAGGCCGTGCTCGGCTGGGGCGCCCGCCGCTACCTCGACTCCCGCCCGGGCCGCGACCGGCAGACCCCGCGCGACCGGGGCGGCGCCCGGCACGGCGGCGGCCGGCGCGGACTGCTCTCCCGGCTGCCCGCGCCCCGCCGGCCCCCGGACGGCCCGAAGTCCCGCGTCCTGCTCACCGGAGTGGGCCTGGCCTCCGCCGGACTCCTCGCCGGCGTCCTGGCCGTCAACCTCCTCGCCGACGACGACGGCACCGACCCGGCCGCCTCCGGTGCCCCCACCGCGCGCACCGAGGCAGGGGCGACCACCTCACCGCCCGGCACGGCCCAACTCCCCACCGTGCCCCGGCAGTCCAGGCTGCGCAACGTCGGCGCCGACCTCTGCCTCGACGTCCGGGGCGCGGTCCGGGCGGGCGCCGGGACCGAGCTGGAGACCTGCACGGACGACGACAGCCAGAAGTGGACCTACGAGACCGACGGGCTGCTGCGCAGCGCCGCCGACCCCACCCTGTGCCTCGACTCGCACGCGGACGCCGGCGTCGTCATCCTCGGCACCTGCGCCGACGACAGGACCGGGCGGGCCGAGGACGTCCGCTACGACCTGACCGTGCGGGGCGAGCTGATCACCCGCTGGGACGAGCAGCTGGCCGTCACCGCGACCGCCGCCGAACCCGACGCCGACATCGTCGTCAAGGTCCGCGACGGCTCCGACCAGCAGCGCTGGGTCACCGACCCGCCCTCGCCGACCGCCGGCGCGCTGTCCGTCCCCGACAGCCACGCGCCGTCGATCCGAGCGGTGGACGCCACCGTCCGGGGCCGCCTCAACTGACCGCCCCCTGACGGAGCCCGCCCCGGGACGGCCGCGCACGCGCCCCGTCCCGGGGCGACTCGCCCGCTGGGGAAACCATCGAGGACGCCCGGTGCCCGCGGCGGAGGCCGTCGGCTTGAGCAGCGCCGGCCGAGAGGCGCCGAGCGGGAGGTACCGGCACGAGCCGCTCGGCCGGTACGAGCGTGCGCCCGAGCGAGCCTCAGCGCGACGGCCCGCCCGGACGCGTTCCGCGCCTCGGCCCCGGTCGAGGCGAGGCGCATACCGCCGTTTCCCCAGCGCCCCGCCCGCCGCCGAAGCCGCGGCTGACGCACCGCAGCATCTGCTCCGGCGCGGACCCGGCGACGCTCACGCCGGGTCCTCGACCAGGTCGGCGGGGCCGACGCCGGCGGGCGTGGCGTGGCCGGACAGGGCGAGGGTGAGGTCGAGTTCGGCGAGCAGGCAGCGGATGACGTGCTCGACACCGGCCTGTCCGTCGAGGCCGAGCCCGTAGACGTAGGGCCGTCCGACGAGGACCGCGTCGGCGCCGAGCGCGAGCGCCTTGAAGATGTCGTCGCCGGTGCGGACCCCGCTGTCGAACAGCACGGTCAGCCGGTCGCCGACCGCCTCGACGACCCGGGGCAGCGCGTCGGCCGCCGCGACGGAACCGGCGACCTGGCGGCCACCGTGGTTGGACACCACCACCCCGTCCACCCCGGCGTCGGCGGCGAGCCGGGCGTCGTCCGGGTGCAGGACGCCCTTCAGGACGATCGGGCCGTCCCAGTTCTCCCGCAGGAACGCCAGGTCCGGCCAGGTCTTCGCGGGGTCGGAGAACATCCCGACGAAATGCATGACGGCGGCGTTCGGATCCTCCAGGACCGGCTTGGCCAGACCCGCCTGGAACGCCGGGTCGGAGAAGTAGTTGGCGGTCCCGACGCCGTGCAGGAACGGCAGGTACGCCTGGTCGAGATCGCGGGGCCGCCAGGCCAGCATCGGCGTGTCCAGGGTGACGACGAGCGCGGTGAACCCGGCCGCCTTCGCGCGCCGCAGGAAACTCCGGGCCACCTCGGGGTCCTTGGGCCAGTACAGCTGGAACCAGCGCTCGGCGTCCCCCATCGCCTCCGCGACCTGCTCCATCGGCGTGCTCGACGCGGACGACAGCACGAACGGCACCCCCTGAGCGGCGGCGCCCCGCGCGGCGGCCGTCTCCGCCTCCGGATGCATGATCGACAGGACCCCGACCGGGGCGAGCGCGAGCGGGGCGGGCAGCGGGCGGCCCAGCACCTGGACCGACAGGTCCCGCTCGTGCACGTCCCGCAGCATGCGCGGCACGATCCGGCGCCGCTCCAGCGCCGCCCGGTTGGCGCGGGCGGTGCTCCCGTCCCCGGCGCTGCCCGCCACGTACCCGACCGGACCCGGACCGAGCCGCCGCTCGGTGAGCTCCTCCAGCCGGGTCAGATCGGTGGGCAGCCGGGGCACGGCGCCCGACATGCCGTTCAGATAGATCTCGTACTGGAAGTCCGCCCAGTGCTTCGCCATCCGGAGGTCCCGCCTCTCGTCGCTGAGAACGCGTTGCACCCCGACCATACTGACGAGTAGGCGCAGGTCGGCACCGGGGGACCGCCCCGGTGCCGGGCCTCAGCCGCCGTTCGCCGCCCCCACCGGCTCCGGCTCGCCCGGACCGGCACCCGGCCCCGTGATCGGCGGCACCGGCACCTCGACGGTCCGGGCCAGCCGGGCGCCCTCGGGCCCGTAGACGGCGCGCGGCTCGGGGAAGACCCGCAGCAGCGTCAGGTACAGCACCGCGGCCACGACCAGGGACAGCGGCAGGCTGATGTCGACCCCGCTCGCGAGATCGCCGAGCGGTCCCACGAACTGGCCCGGGATGTTGGTGAACAGCACGCCCAGCAGCGCGGACACCCACCAGGCGGTCATGCCCCGCCAGTTCCAGCCGTGCGCGAACCAGTACCGGCCGCCGCGCTGACGCCGGTTGAAGACCTGGAGCGCGTCCGGGTCGTACCAGCCGCGCCGGGTGTAGAAGCCGAGCATCATCACGACCATCCACGGCGTGGTGCACGTGATGATCATCGTGGCGAAGGTCGAGATCGACTGGACGAGGTTCAGACCGAACCGGCCGATGAAGATGAACGCGATCGACGCGACGCCGACCAGCACCGTCGCCTGCACCCGCGACAGCCGCGGGAACACCGAGGAGAAGTCCAGACCGGTGCCGTACAGCGCCGTCGTACCGGTCGACATGCCGCCGATCAGGGCCAGCAGACACACCGGCAGGAAGAACCAGCCCGGCGAGATCGCCAGCAGTCCGCCCACGAAGTCGGGGGCGTCCGGGTTCACGTACTCGGGGGCCTTGGCCGCGATGATGCTCGCCGTCGACAGACCGAACAGGAACGGCAGCAGCGTCGCGATCTGCGACAGGAACGCCGCCCCGACCACCCGGCGGCGCGGGGTGCTCGCCGGGATGTAGCGGGACCAGTCGCCGAGGAACGCGCCGAAGGACACCGGGTTCGACAGCACGATCAGCGCCGCGCCGATGAAGGACGGCCAGAACAGGGACTGCGTCGCCGCGTCCGCCGAGTCCGTGAAGACACCCGCGTACGACGGGTCGAAGTCACCGGCGAAGGCGATCGCGCCGACCACGAAGAGCAGGCTCGCCGAGGTCACCGCGACCTTGTTGACGAACAGCATGAACCGGAAGCCGTACACGCACACCGCGAGCACCAGACACGCGAACAGCGCGTAGGCGACGCAGAACGAGAAGTCGCTGCGCGGCAGCCCGAACAGCCGGTGCGCGCCGCCCACGAGCGCGTCGCCGGAGCTCCACACCGAGATGGAGAAGAACGCGATCGCGGTCAGCAGCGAGAGGAAGGAGCCCACCACCCGGCCGTGCACGCCGAGGTGCGCGGAGGAGGAGACGGCGTTGTTCGTGCCGTTGACCGGGCCGAACACCGCCATCGGGCACAGTCAGCGCGCCGGCGAGGACACCGAGGAGCGTCGCCGCGAGGCCCTGCCAGAAGGAGAGGCCGAACAGGATCGGGAAGGCGCCCAGCACGCACGTGGAGAAGGTGTTCGCACCGCCGAAGGCGAGCCGGAACAGGTCCAGCGGCGTGGCGGAGCGCTCCGCGTCGGGGATGCGGTCGACGCCGTGGGTCTCGACCTCGGTGAGGGACGGCGCGGACGAGGGTTCCGGCCGCGAAGGCTGCGAGGTCCGCGAGGACTTCGGGGGCTGCGGGGACAAGGGGGCTCCAGCAAGGGGAGGGCGGTGGAGCGCGTGGTGGCGCGGAGGGGAGGGGCGGCCGGCCGTCCGCCGCGTGGGTGCGTGGCGAAAAGCGATCCGTCCGTTCGGGGTGCGCTGACGATACGGCCGGTGACAAGACCTTCACCAGCGGACGGTTCATCCATTTTTCCAGGTGCCGATGTACGAATCATCCTTCAGCCCGTCTCCGTGCGCCCGCTCGCCCCTCGGGTCCGGCGCCCGGCCGACGGATCGACCGGAATGTTTCAGGCCTATTGCCGAACCCGTGTGAACCGGCCATTCGGTCGGTGGTGGTGACCGGAGGCCGCCTGGTTGCTGGGCCGAGGTGTTCGATTTCCGTGACTTCCCGCCACTGATTCAACACGCAAGGTTACTGAAACGCATGGGGTCGATGTGTGTTCCGGCCGCGGACTCGGCAGACTCCCGCTCGCCGGTCAGGCGCCGATCGTGCCGGGCCGGCACCACCCTCGTGTCCAGCGGAAGGATGCACATCATGCGGAACACCGCGCGCCGGGCGGCGACCCTCGCCCTCGCGGCCACCGCCCTCGCCGGTCCCCTCACCGGGACCGCGCTCGCTGCCCCGCAGTCGCTCTACGCCCCCTCGGCCCTGGTCCTGACCGTGGGCCACGGCGACAGCGCCGCCACCGCCGCGGCGGCCCGGGCCGTCACCCTCACCTGCGCGCCCACGGCGTCCGGCACCCACCCGGCGGCCGTCCTCGCCTGTGCCGAACTGCGCGGCGCCGGCGGGGACCCCGGGGCGCTGGCGGCCGACGACGGCGTGCTGTGCACCAAGGAGTACGACCCCGTGGTCGTCACCGTCGACGGCGTCTGGCAGGGCAGACGCCTCTCCTACGAACACACCTTCGCCAACGAGTGCGTGAAGAGCTCCCACGGGGCGAGCCTCTTCACCTTCTAGACCGGGGTCGCGCGGGTTCCGGGACGCCGACAGTGTGCTGCGGATGGGGAGATGCGAGCGCTGTCACAGGAGTCCCGCGCGACCTCGTGAGGGAGGCCGGCCGGGCGGTGTGGGGCCGCCCGGCCGCGCCTCCGGCCCCGGCCATGAGGTACGGGCTCACCGCCCCTGCCCGGGCAGTTCCGGCACGGGCGTGAAGCGTTTGAGGAGCCCCGAGACGCGCAGCAGGCGCCGTATGCGCGGATCGTCCGAGACGACCCGCAGCCGGCCCTCCCGCTCGCGGGCCAGGGCCTCCGCCCGGCACAGCACCCGCAGGCCGGAGCAGTCCAGGAAGGTGACGGGCCGCAGGTCGACCAGGATGTCCGGGCGGGTGCCCCGGGCGGCGGCGAGCAGATGCTCGGCGAGCGGGCCCGCGGTCAGCAGGTCGATCTCACCGAGCGCCTCGACCACCGTGAAGGGGCCGAGGCGGTACGTGCGGGCATGCGGGTCAGCCGCCGGGGGCGCGTGCCCACCGGTGCCCTCGTGATCAGCGGAATCCGGTGCCATGGGCTCCACCTCGGCTGGGGCGCGCGATAGATCTCCTCAGTTACCCCGACCGGACGGGCCGCATCCCTGAACCGGCCCCGCGCAAGGGGTGGTTCACCCGACCTGGTGATTTTCGGCGGAAAGCCTTGACCGGTGCCGGGGTGGGCGGGTTCAGGCGCCCGTCCACGGGGTGGGCCGCGGCAGCCAGCCGGGCACCGCGCGCCGGTAGCGGTCGTACTCCTCGCCGAACCGTGACGTGAGCGCGGGCTCCTCGTACCAGCGGGCGAACGCCCACATCAGCGCCCAGGCGAGCAGGCCGTAGGCGAACAGGACGGGCCGGGCGAGCAGCAGGCCCTGGCCCGCGATGGCCGCGACCACGGCGACGTACATCGGGTTGCGCACATGCCGGTACAGGCCGCCCACCACCAGACGCTCGGTCGGGGCCACCGGCGCCGGGGTGCCCAGGCCCTCGCGGACGAAGCGGGCGAACGCCGCCAGGAGCACCGCCGCCCCGGCGGTCAGCGGGAGCAGGCCCGTCAGGCGCGGGGCGAGCGGCCAGGTCCCGGCCTGCCAGCCGGTCAGCCACCAGGGGATCAGCCCGGCGACCGTGCCCGGGGCGAGCGCGAAGAAGAGGGTGCTGCCGAAGGCCGCCGCCGGGATGCGCATACGGACACCATGGCAGCGGAGAGGGGCCGCCGTCTCCCTGCTGACGGCGGCCCCTCGGTTCCAGCGGCTCTGCGGGTTCTGTCCCGCTCTACATGTGGACGACCGGTGCGGCGTCCGGGTCCTGCTGCGGCACACCGCGGCGGTAGAGCAGGAAGGCGATCAGGGTGCCGACGGCGAAGAAGCCGGCCGACCACCAGAAGGCGGTGGTGTAGCTCTCGATCGTCGCCTGCGCCTGCACCAGCTTGTCGGTGACGTCACGGCCGGCCAGGTAGTCCGTCGCGGCGCTCGCGGCCAGCGTGTTCAGCAGCGCGGTGCCGATCGAACCGCCCACCTGCTGCATCGCGTTGACCGTGGCCGAGGCGACACCGGCGTCCTCGGCGGCGACCCCGCTCGTGGCGAGCTGCATCGCCGGGGGCATGACCAGGCCGAGACCCAGACCGATCACGATCAGCTGCGGCAGCACCGCGCTCGTGTACGACGAGCCGACACCGATGCCGGTCAGCCAGGCCATGCCGACCGCGGCGATCCCGAAGCCGAGCGGGATGACGGCCTTCGGGCCGAGCCGGGGGACCAGCTTCGTCGTGCCGAGCTGGGCCGCGACCATCAGCGCGGCGACCATCGGCAGGAACGCCACACCGGTCTTCGTCGGGCTGAAGCCCAGGTTGAGCTGGAGGTAGTAGGTCAGGAAGAGGAACACACCGAACATGCCCGCGCCGGAGATCAGCACCGCGAAGAACGAGGCGGCACGGTTGCGGTCGAGCAGGATGCGCAACGGCAGCAGCGGGTGCGCGGCCCGGGTCTGCCACCAGGTGAACGCCGCGAGCAGCACGCCGCCGACGATCAGGAAGCCCCAGGTCTGCGGCGAGGACCAGTCGTGGGTCTCGGCGTTGGAGAAGCCGTAGACCAGCGAGAACAGACCGGCGGCGACCAGGATCGTGCCCGGCACGTCCAGCTTGGAGTTCTCGGCGTCACGGTGGTTGCTCAGGAGCAGCCAGCCGCCCACGAAGGCGACCACGGCGATGACGACGTTGACGTACAGCGTCCAGCGCCAGTCGAAGGCGTCGGTCAGGACACCGCCGAGCAGCAGGCCCACCGCGCCGCCGGCACCGGCGATGGCGCCGTAGACGCTGAACGCCTTGGCGCGCTCGCTCGCGTCGGTGAACGTCGTGTTGAGGAGCGAGAGGGCGGCGGGCGCGAGCAGCGCGCCGAAGGCACCCTGCAGGGCGCGGGCGGTGACCAGCATCTCGAAGCTGGTGGCGGCGCCGCCGAGCGCGGAGACCGCGGCGAAGCCGACGACACCGATCAGGAAGGCGGTCTTGCGGCCGAAGAGGTCGGCGATCCGGCCGCCGAGCAGCAGGAGGGAGGCGAAGGCCAGCGCGTAGGCGGTGACGATCCACTGCCGGTTGCCGTCGGAGAAGCCGAGGTCGGCCTGGGCCGACGGCAGGGCGATGTTCACGATGGTGGCGTCGAGGACCACCATCAGCTGGGCGACGGCGACGACCGCGAGGATCCACCACCGCTTCTTGGCGGCGGCCTCGGGCTGTGCCTCCGCGGCGCCCGTGGGGGCGCTCTCGGTCAAGGTCTTCTGAGACATCGCGGAACTGCTCCAGGGAAGTCGTTCGGGTTGAACCGGATCGCATGCCGTGGCCGATGGCGCCGCCGTTGACGAGGGCCATGACTTTGCCAAGTCATGAACGAAACGGTTTCGTACACATAGAGATTAAAGCACTTCCAGCGAAACGGCAACGTTTCGCTGGAAGTGCCGGGAGGGGCGTGTGGGGCGGGTGTTACGCCAGCTGGCGTCGGACCAGCTCGTGCAGGCGCCCGTTCGTGTCCGCGAGCAGTTGCGCGGGCGGGCCCTGCTGGGCGACCTTGCCGTCCTCCATCACGATGACCCGGTCGGCGTCCAGGACCGTCGACAGACGGTGGGCGATGACGACCCGGGTGGCGTTGAGGGCCTTGGTCGACTCGATGACCGTGCGCTGCGTCTCGTTGTCGAGGGCGCTGGTCGCCTCGTCGAAGAAGAGGACGCGCGGACGGCGGATCAACGCCTGCGCGATCATGAGGCGTTGACGCTGCCCGCCGGAGACGGCACCGCTGCCGGAGACGATCGTGTGCAGGCCCATCGGCATCCGCTGGATGTCCTCCGCGAGCCCCGCCATCTGCGCCGCCGCCATCACCTCCTCCGGCGTGTACGGCTCGGTGCCGCAGATCACGTCCATGATCGATCCGGTGAACGGCTGCGCGTGCTGGAGCACCACCCCGCACTGCCGGCGCACCGCCGACTGGTCCAGCGCCGCCAGGTCCTGCCCGTCGTACAGGACGCTCCCCGAGACCGGCGGGTCGAAGCCGATCAGGAGGCGCAGCAGGGTCGACTTGCCGCAGCCGCTCGGGCCGACGATCGCGACGAACTCGCCCGGGCGGATCTCGAAGGACACGTCGTCCAGGACGAGCGGACCGTCGTCCGCGTACCGGAACGCGAGACGGCGGGCCTCGATGCCGCCGGACAGCGGGCCCGGGCGGGTGCTCGCCGTGCGCACCTCGGGGGTGGCCTCCAGCACCGGCTTGATCTCCTCGAACAGCGGCAGCGCGCCCACCGCCGACACGAACGAACCGGTCAGCTGGGTCACCGAGGTCAGGACCATCGTCACCGAGGTGTTGAAGGTCAGGAAGGCCGCCGCCGACATCGACCCGCGGGCGGGACCCGCGAGGAGCATGAACATCAGCAGTGTGCAGACCGGCAGGTACACCGCGCCGAGCACGGTCGTGAGGTTCTTGATCCGCCCCACCCGCTGCTGGAGCTCACGGCTGCGCGCGAACTGCGACGCCCACGCCGCGTACGCGTAGTTCTCCGCCGCCGCGACCCTGAGCTTGGGCAGTCCGCGCAGGGTCTGGAACGCCTGGTTGTTCAGCTTGTTGCCGAGCACCACGAGCCTGCGCTGCCAGCGCACCTGCCACAGCCCCAGGCCCAGGAACACCGAGGCGATGACGACGAGCATCCCCATCGCCGCGAACGCCATCGGGACGCTGTAGCAGAAGAGCAGGCCGAGGTTGATCGCCCCGACCGTCAGCGACTGGGCGACGACCGGGCCGACTCCCGCCAGCAGCCGGCGGATCGCGCTGATCCCCATCGCCGCGCTCGCCAGCTCGCCGGTGGACCGCTCGGTGAAGAACTTCGTCGGCAGCCTCAGCAGCCGGTCCCACACCGCCGGCTGGAGCGTCGCCTCGATCCGCCCCTCAAGACGCAGGATCGTCAGGTTCTGGAGCAGCATGAACACCGCCGCGACCAGACTGCTGACCATCACCGCCAGACAGACCTGCCCGATCAGGCTCGTCTGCGCCTTCGGCACGAACTCGCCGAGCACCTTGCCCGTCGCCACCGGCACGATCGCGCCGATCACGACGGTGACCAGCCCGCTGAGGACCAGCTTCGTCAGATCCCCGCGCATGCCCTGCATGGAGAACCGCAGCAGCCCGAGCGGGCCGAGCCCCCGCTCGGGCAGCGGCCGGTAGAACATCACGGCCCGCGGTTCGAACTCCTGCGCGTTCGCCTTCTCCACCGGCGTCTCGCGGCCCGTCGCCGGATGCACGGCCACATAGCCGCCGCGCCGCCACAGCAACGCCACCGGCGCACCCGACAGGGCCCGGTGCGCGACCAGCGGGCCCACGTCGTCGTGCCACCAGGCGCCGTCCAGACGCACCGCCCTGGTCCGCACCCGGGAGGCGATCGCCACCTGCTCGACCGGGTCCAGACGGTCGCCGCCGGTGCCGCTCTGCGCCGGGGCGGCGAGCGTGATCCCCGCGGCCCGGGCGACCAGCCTGCACGCCGCGTACGAGGCGTCCGCGTCGGCGGCCGTCGTCCGCTTCGACGACGGCTTGCCGATCGACGCCAGCAGCGTCCGGTCGGCCTGCGCGCGGACCGCCTCACCGGCCTTGATGCCCTCGGCGGTACGGGACTCGTGGGTGCGTTCCAGCTGCTCGATCCAGCGGTCGACCGTGGTGAGCAGCCGGTACTGCTGGTCGACCATGCCCTGCCACACCGACGGGTCCATCAGCAGATCGGCCGCCGCCTCCGCCCCGTACAGCTGCCCGTACTGGACGCTGCCGGGCGGCACCTGCATCCAGAACACGTCGTCGTCGGCGACCTCGGCGGGCGATCCGCCCTGGCCCGCCATCGGCGCCTGGAACAGGACCGTCAGGCCGCGGCCGACGCCCAGCGCCAGCGCGTACTCCAGCGGACTCGTCGTCGGCGGCACGTACTGGGGGTTGCCGTACGCGTCGTAGGACCAGGTCTGGGTGTGCGCGGGCTGGTACAGCTCGCGCAGGCCGATCCGGTGCACGACACAGTCGCGCGACGGGCGCGCCACCAGTGTGTGCCGGGGTCCCGTGACCGGGCCGAGCAGCAGCGACCCCGCCTCCAGACGGCCCAGGTGGTGCCAGTGGCCCTGCTGCCCGGCGTCCACCGCGAACAGGTCCACCGCGCCGGACACCACCAGCCACAGGACCTGCGGGCCCTCCAGGTCGAGACGGCTCAGGCCCGTGCAGTCGACACGGCTGCCCAGGGAGCCGAGCGCGCCCAGGACCAGGTCACCCTCGGATGCGGTCGTCATCTCATCGCTCCCTGACCAGAGCCGCGTAGGCGCCGCCGCGCACCACCAGCTCCTCGTGCCGTCCGCGTTCCACGATCGTGCCGTGCTGGAGGACGACGATCTCGTCGCTGTCGCGCACGGTGCTGAGCCGGTGCGCGATCACCACACAGGCGCAGCCGCGCCGGCGCAGGTTGTCCATCACGGTCTGCTCGGTCTCCGCGTCCAGCGCGCTCGTCACCTCGTCCAGGACGAGGATGCTGGGGCGGCGGACCAGCGCCCGCGCGATCTCCAGGCGTTGACGCTGGCCACCGGAGAAGTTGCGGCCGTCCTGCTCGACCCGGCTCCGGATGCCGCCCGGCCTGCGCATCACCACGTCGTGCAGCGCCGCGTCGCGCAGGGCGTCCACGACCGCGTCGTCCGGGATCGACGGGTCCCACAGGGCCACGTTGTCGCGGACGGTGCCCTCGAAGAGGAACACCTCCTGGTCGACGAAGGAGACCGACGAGGCGAGCGCCCCGCGCGGGATGTCCTCCAGACGCTGCCCGTCGATACGGATCACGCCCTCCCACGGCGTGTACAGGCCCGAGATGAGCCGGGACACCGTGGACTTGCCGCTGCCCGAGCCGCCGACGAGCGCCACCTGCTGACCCGGGCCGACGGTGAGGTCGAAGCCGGTCAGCAGCGGCTTGTCGAGGGGGTTGTAGCCGAACGCGATGTTCTCCAGCTCGACATGGCCGTGCAGCCGCCGCGTCGAGTCACCGCCGCCGTGGCGCCCGTAGAGCGGATCGGCCTGGAAGTTCTCCACGTCCTTCAGACGGGCCACGTCGGCCGCGAAGTCCTGGATGCGTCCGGCGACCCCGTTGAGGCGGGTGATCGGCGCCGTGAAGCGGGTCACCAGGGACTGGAAGGCCACCAGCAGTCCCACGGAGATACCGCCCTCGACGGCGCGCATCCCGCCGATCCACAGGATCACCGCGCTGTTGAGCGAGGCCAGCGTGGGCGCCACCACGCCCAGCCAGGCGCTCGGCACCCCGAGCCGCTGCTGCTCCTCCAGTGTGGTGGCGTGCTGCCCGGCCCACTTGCGGAAGTAGCCGTCCTCCCCGCCGGTCGCCTTCATCGTCTCGATCAACTGGAGGCCGGTGTAGGCGGTGTTGGTCAACCGGGCGCTGTCCGCGCGCAGTTTCGCCGTCCGGGTCGCCCGGAGCCGGATCACCACCCGCATCGCCACGATGTTCAGCAGCGCCACGCCGATGCCGACGAAGGTGAGTTGGGGGTCGTAGGTGTACAGCAGCACGGCGTACAGCACGACCACGATCGCGTCGACGCCCGCCGCCGCGAGGTCGCGGGCCAGGGTCTCGGCGACGGCGTCGTTGGACTGGAGGCGCTGCACCAGGTCGGCCGGGCTGCGCTGGGAGAAGAACGTCACCGGCAGCCGCAGCAGATGGCGCAGGAAGCGGGCGCTGGACAGGGTGGAGGAGATGATCCGTCCGTGCAGCAGGTTCGCCTGCTGCAACCACGTCAGCACGATCGTGAGCGCCACACAGGTGCCCATCGACGCGAACAGCACCCCCAGCAGCGAGGTCTGACCACCGATCAGGAACATGTCGATGTAGGTGCGGCTCAGCGCGGGCACCGCCGCGCCGACCAGCACCAGCAGCAGACTCGCCAGCACGGCGGCCGGCAGGGTGCCCGCGGTGCCGCGCAGCCGGGCCGGCATCGCGCCCAGCACCCCCGGCTTGCGACCGCCCCGGGTGAAGTCCGCGCCGGGTTCCAGGACCAGCACGACACCGGTGAAGCTGCCGTCGAAGTCCTCCATCGGCACGAACCGGCGGCCCTTGCCGGGGTCGTTGACGAACACCCCGCGGCGGCCGAAGCGGCGCCCCATGCCGTCGTAGACGACATAGTGGTTGAACTCCCAGAACAGGACGGCCGGTGTCTGCACCTCGGCGAGGGCGGCCGTGTCCATCTGCATGCCCTTGGCGGTCAGTCCGTAACTGCGGGCCGCCTTCAGGAGGTTGCTCGCGCGCGAGCCGTCACGGGAGACACCGCACGCGATGCGCAGCTCCTCCAGCGGAACGTGCCGGCCGTAGTGGCCCAGCACCATCGCCAGGGAGGCGGCGCCGCACTCCACGGCCTCCATCTGCAGGACGGTCGGCGTACGGACCGTTCTTGCCCGCCCCTTGGGGACGGGGCGCTTCGGCGGCGCGGCACGTCTCCTGCTCCGCGTCTCCTGCGCGGCGCTCACGGCAGCAGCCAGTCGACGGGACGCTGGTCGTCCAGGCGGATCGAGCAGTCGGCGAGGGTCATCGAGGTGAGGGCGAACGGGGGGCCGTCCTTCGACGACCACCGGTAACCGCTCTTCGTGCCGGCGGACTTGTCCAGCTTCACCAGGACGGCGACGGGGCGGCCGTCCTGGGTGAACTGCTCGCCGAGCTGGCTGTCGCCGAGGAACGCGGAGATCTGCTGCGCGGACTGCGCCGAGCGGTCCACGGACTTCACATGGCCGCGCAGCACGCCGTACTCCTGGGTCGGCACGGAGGAGACGGTCAGGTCAACGGAGGCGTTCGCGGGGATGGAGGCCGCGTTCCCGGCGGGGACGTACACGGTGGCGTACAGCGGATCGTGGCTGTGCGCGACCTTCTCGACGGCCGCCACGTTCGTGCCCGTTGAGATGATCTGGCCGATGGTCGCGGCGAGCGTGGTGACGCGTCCCGCGGCGACCGAGCGGACCACGCTCTCGCCCTGGGAGGTCCGCACCTTCAGCACGGGGGAGTCGGCGGGCACCCGCTCGCCCTGCTCGGCGAGGACCGCGGTGACCTGGCCCGCGACGGGGCTCTGGAGGATGTAACTGCCCTCCCCGTGGGTGAGGATGCCGGTGGCGTTCACCGTGGAGGCGACCGAACCGGTCACCGTCCACACCGACGCGGCGGCCATCACGACCACGGTCACGGACAGCGCGAGCCAGCCCTGGGGGCGGGCGAAGCGCACCGGCAGGTCGAGTTCCTCCGGTGACTGGAGCCTGGCGAGGGCCTGTTGGCGGAACTGCACGGAACTTTCCCTCACCTGGAAACGAGGAAGGACCGGCTCGCGCGAGCCGGCTGGTAGGGGGCACCCGAGAGTCCCGGAGCCGGGATACGGCTCCGGGACCCGACGATCGCGAAGGGCGCGATCAGAGACCGGCGACCAGGTTGGTGACCGGGGCGGTGTTCAGACCGGTGACACCCTCGACCGTGCCGACGGCCGTGTCGACCAGGCCGGAGACCGGGGCGATGCCGTCCACCAGGCCGGTGACGGTGCCCAGGGCGTTGAGCTGCAGGCCACCGGAGACGTTGTCGAGCTCGGCGTCGGAGATCTCGACGGTCTCGACCTGGGGGGTGGAGTTCATGATGGAACTTCCCTTCATATGGATATTCACAAGGGGGAGCGGACCCCTGGCGGGGGCGACCACGTACCGCGGGTGCCGGACACCCGTCGCCGGGAATCCTTCGCGGCTCCTGCGGTGCGATGGATAAAAGCACGCGCCGACGCCGCCCTTCCAATCAACCAACCCCCTCACCAGGGCACTTGAGCCCTTCCGGTACCGAAGCGTGCAGGACTGGGCACGACGCGGTGGCGAGTCCTTCACAAGCGACGCGCGTCCGGTTCACGCGCGGTCGTGCGGCCCGCGCGGCGAATTGGACACTCCGGACCCAACGGCGCCGGGCCCCCGCGGGCCGCCCCGGGCAGTTGTGCAGAACCACGGATCCCGGTGACTTGGTTGAGCATTGAATGTGCGGATTCCTTGAAGCAGGGATTCAACGCCCAAATCGCGACACGCCGTCGACTCCCTGTCACGCACGGTGCCGGACGGCCGCCGCTTCGATCAGGACATCCGCTCCCGTCACCGCGCGCCGGAACGACGCCGGCCGGCGCACCGCCGTCACGGGTTCGCAGCCGCCCCGGGCCGCCGGCGCGACCATCGCCCCGGCCGGGCCGGCCGCCGCCGTCGGGGTCCGCCCGCCTCCGGGGCCAACCGCTGTGACCAGGGCGGACGCGGCGCCGCCCGGTGAACACCGGTGGCCCGGACCGCCGGTCCGGGGGCCGGCGTCCAGGGGGTGAATCCGGCCGAGACGATCTTGTCGGCTTCGGCGGCCGTCATCGCCATATGGGGGATTCCTCCCGTCCCCGCCGCGCCGGACGCGCCCCCTGGCCGATTCCACTGCGCAAAGGCACTGCCAACAAACGGAATTGAACGCCCCACGTGAGTCCTGCGTACCCACTGCCAACCAGGCGCCCCGAACTGCTGCCCATGACGGAGGCAGTGCCCCCGTTCACAGGAGGTCGAAGAAGTTGAGTCACAAGCGAATCCCCAAGCGCAAGGCAGCGATCGCGGCAGGCAGCGTGGTGGCGCTCGGAGCGGCGGCGATCCTCCTGCCCAACGCGAACGCGTCCCAGGACGGCTCGTCCTCCGACCAGGCCGCCGTCGCCCCCAAGACGCTCAAGGCCACCGACGCCTCGGACCTCGCCTCGCAGCTCGCCGATCTGCTCGGCGAGGCGTTCGCCGGTTCGTACTACGACGCCGACTCGCAGCAGCTGGTCGTCAACGTCAATGTCATCGACGGCGACAACAACAACGTGATCGTGCAGGCCAAGGCCGCCGGCGCGAAGATACGCGAGGTCGACAACAGCCTCGCCGAACTCGCCCAGGGCGCGGCCACCCTGAAGGCCGACGCGACCATCCCGGGCACCGCGTGGGCCGTCGACCCCCGCACCAACAAGATCCTCGTCACCGCCGACAGCACGGTCACCGGCAGCAACTGGGACCAGCTGGAGTCGACGGTCGACACCCTCGGCTCGGGCCTCGCGACCATCAAGAAGTCGGCCGGCACGTTCAAGACCTTCCTCTCCGGCGGCGACGCCATCTTCGCGGAGGGCGCCCGCTGCTCGGCCGGTTTCAACGTCACCGCGGGCGACGGCACCCCCGCCTTCCTGACCGCCGGCCACTGCGGTGTCGCCTTCGACCAGTGGTCCGACGCGGACGGCGGCGCCCCGATCGCCACCGTCGACCAGGCCACCTTCCCCGGCGACGGCGACTTCGCGCTGGTGAAGTACGACGACCCGGCGACCGTCGCCCCGAGCGAGGTCAACGTCGGCGACCAGACCGTCGCGATCAGCCAGGCCGCCGACGCCGAGGTCGGGCTCCAGGTGTTCCGGATGGGCAGCACCACGGGTCTCGCCGACGGCCAGGTCCTCGGCCTCGACGCCACCGTGAACTACCCCGAGGGCACCGTCACCGGGCTCATCCAGACGGACGTCTGCGCCGAACCCGGCGACAGCGGCGGCTCGCTGTTCACCGAGGACGGTCTGGCCATCGGCCTGACGTCCGGCGGCAGCGGCGACTGCACGGTCGGCGGCGAGACCTTCTTCCAGCCGGTCACCACCGCCCTCGCGGCGGTCGGCGCGACCCTCGGCGACGCCGGGGCGGGCGCGGGCGACCAGGCGGGCGCCGGTGACGAAGCCGGTGCCGGTGCGGACGACCAGGCCGGAGCCGGTGAGGAAGCCGGAGCGGGCGAAGAGGCCGGAGCCGGTGAGGAAGCCGGTGCCGGTGAAGAGGCCGGAGCCGGTGCGGAGGACCAGGTCGGCGGCGAGGAGGTCGGCGGCGAGGACACCGGCGCCGGCGCCTACGACGGCCAGAGCCAGCACTGATCACCCCAGTGTGGATCGGACCCGGTACTGACCGGACCCGGTACTGATCCGAGCCGGTACTGATCCGAGCCGGGACCGATCCGATCCGAGCCGGGACCGATCCGGTGGCGGCACCGGCCCGGCAGCGCACCTGACACCCCCACAACTCCCCCCACGGACAATCCCCCCACGGACGCGGTCCGGCCCTTCGGCGGAAGGGTCGGACCGTCCCGTTTCCCCGCGGGCCACGGGCCACGGCGCCGCCGCTCAGCGCTCCGGACGCGCCCGGATCAGCAGCAGCGCCACGTCGTCCAGCCGCTCCCCGCTCCCGGTCCCCGCGCCGTGGTCCACCAGCCGGTCCGCCAGTTCCTCCAGCGGCAGATCCCCGGCCGCCGCGAACCGCCGCCCCAACTCGGCGAGCGCGTCCTCGATGTCGACGCCCGGGGACTCGATCAGCCCGTCGGTGTAGAGGGCGAGGACACTGCCCGGCGCCAGCTCGACCTCCGTCGTCGGATACGTCGCCGAGCCGTCGATGCCGAGCAGCGGACCGCCCGCCAGGTCCAGCACCCGCACGTTCCCGTCGGGCCTGCGCAGCAGCGGCGGCGGATGACCGGCCCGCGCCATCACGGCCCGCCCGCGCGCCGGGTCGAGCCGCAGGTACAGACAGCTCGCGAACAGGTCGGAACCCAGGTCGATGAGCAGCCGGTTGGTGCTGCGCATGACGTCCTGAGGCTCCTGCCCGACGGTCGTGTACGCCCGGACCGCCGTGCGGATCTGCCCCATCAGACCGGCCGCCGTCACGTTGTGCCCCTGCACGTCGCCGATCACCGCCGCCGCCACCCCGTTGGAGGGCACCAGGTCGTAGAAGTCGCCGCCGATGTCCATGCCCTGGGTCGCCGGGAGATAGCGGGCCGCCGCCTCCAGGCCGGGCAGCGGCGACAGCGAGTGGGGCAGCAGCGCCGCCTGGAGCCCGTGCGCGAGCCGGTGCTTGGCGTCGTACAGCATCGCCCGTTCCAGGGCCTGCGCGACGAGGCCGCCGAGGCTGGTCAGCACCGCGCGTTCGTCCGCGGGGAAGACGTGCGGCTCCGCGTAGGCCAGCACACAGGTGCCCACCGGGCGCCCGGAGGCGATCAGCGGCAGGTACGCCCACGCCGCGAAGCCGTCCGGGGTCGCGTTGCGCGCCGGGTACAGGTGCTCCAGCTGCTGACGTGAGTCGAAGAAGGCCGGCACCCCCGTGCTCAGGGCGTGTGTGCCCGGTGTGGACTGGGCGAGCGGCAGCCCGTCGAACCGCTCCACCACGCGCGCGTCCACGTACCCCCGGTGCCCCAGCACGTGCAGCCGCCCCGCGCGGGAGGCGAGGAGCACGACGGCCTGTCCTCCGACGGCCGGGACGATCTCGTCGGCCACCAGCTGCACCACGTCGTCGACGCTCGCCGCCTCGGTCAGCGCGCCCGCGAGGCTCAGCACCTGCGAGATGGTCACCAGCCGTCCGGGCGCGGACGCGGGACGGCTCATCTCCGACACCGCCCGCGCCCGGCTGATCCGCACGCTCAGCCCGGTCGTGTTCGGGTAGAGCCGGAACGACAGCCAGTCGGCGGGCGGGCGCAGCGCCACGAACGACGTCGTGTGCTGGCTGATCAGGGCGGCCCGGTAGCGGTCCTCGTACACCGGGTCGTTCAGCCACGGCACCGCCGCCCACAGCTGCGTGCCCAGCAGACTGCTCGCCGGCACCCCGACCAGCTCGGCCGCCGCCGCGTTGGCGAAGACGATCCGTCCGTGCAGATCCAGCGAGCACAGCCCGTACGGCAGCCGCCCCACCATCCGCGCCGCCTCCACCGTGCCGAGCGCGGCGGCCCGGTCGGAGACCGTCGTCCCGGCGAGCAGATCGGGCTCGGGAAACAGCGGGCGGCTCTCCTCGGCGACCCGCTCCAGCCGCACCGCGAGCCGTCCGCAGGCCGCCGTCAGATGGTCCCGTTCCCGGTCGGACAGGTCCGGGGGGTGCGATCCGGGCCAGGTCACGAAGACGGCGCCGTACACCGTCGTGTCCGTCGCCACCGGCAGCGCGGCCAGCGTGAACGGGTAGGGGAGGACCACGGCGATCCGGGGGTAGCGGCGGGCCATGTCCTCCTCGCCGCCCACCCACACCAGCCGCCGCTGCCGTACCGCGTCCGCGACCGGGACGGGCGCGCTCAGCCCCACCCGCTCCCAGGGCGCGGCGAACGCGCGGGGCAGCCCGGCCATCACCGCCATCTCCAGCACCGGTTCGCCGGACGACAGCAGGTACACCGCGCCGGAGTGGGCGTGCACCTCGTCCATCATCGAGGCCAGCGCCAGGGACATCAGCGGACGGCCGACCCGGGTGCGGGCGGGCGCCCGCACGGACCTGTCCCCTTCGGACAAGCCGACCACCTCCTCGCGCTGCGCGTCCCGGCATCCAATCTCCCCCCAGCCGGTACGGCGCGCACGGCGAGCATGGCCGGTTCTGCGCGCCCCTGACAGGTGCGGGACACGGACTACGGGGCACGCGCACCTCGGAGCCCGGGCCGTTCGCCCCGGCAGAGCACGGTGACGGCACGGGCTCCGCCACGGTCACCCGCGAACGGCGATGCGAAGGGGCACACAGTGATCCGGGTTCTTCTGGTGCACGACGAGTGTCTGGTCCGGTCCGTCCTCGCGGAGTGGCTGCGCCGCGAACCCGACCTGGAGGTGTGGGACGCCCCGTGGCGTGGCGCGCCCGGCAGACTGCCCGGGGTGCGCCCGGACGTCTGCGCCGCCGATCTGGAGCGCGCCGACACCCACGGCATCCCGCCGCTCGGCGATCTCGCGGGCCGCGCCCGCGGCACGGCCGGACCGGGGCTCCTCGTCCTCGCCGGAGCGAACCGGCCGGGACAGCTGAAACGGGCCGTGCAGGCGGGCGCGCTCGGCTACGTCGACAAGGAGGGCACACCGGACCGGCTGGTCGAGGGCATCCGCCGGGTCGCGGAGGGAAAACGTTTCGTGGACGACTCGCTCGGCTTCGGCTTCCTCAAGGCCGCCGAGATGCCGCTGACCAGGCGGGAGCTGAGCGTCTTAGTCCTCGCGGCCGAGGGTGCCTCGGTCGCGGAGATCGCCCGGAGTCTGCATCTGTCGCACGGGACCGTGCGCAACTACATGGCGGCCATCACCCGCAAGACCGGTGCCCGCAACCGCATCGACGCCATCCGGATCTCGCAGGGCGAGGGCTGGCTGTGACACCCCGGCCGCCCAGCCGCCGACGAGCTCCCGGTACGGCGCCGAGCACCGCACGAGCTCCTCGTGCGTCCCGTACGCCGTCGCCCGGCCGTCCATCACCAGGACGCGGCCGGCCCGGCGCGCCGAGCTGATCCGGTGCGCGACGACCACCAGCGTGCCCCCGGGCCGCCCCGCGAACGCCCGCTCGGCACGCTCCTCGGCCGCCGGATCCAGATGACAGGTCGCCTCGTCGAGCAGGACGAGCGGCGCGTACGACAGGTAGGCGCGGGTCAGGGCCACGAGCTGCCGCTCACCCGCCGACAGGACCGCGGGGCCGACGACCGCGCCGGGCCCGCCGAGCCGTTCGAGCAGCGGCAGCAGCCCCACGGCCGCGGCGGCGGCGAGCAGTTCCGCCTCCGGTACCGGGTCCGGCCGCAGCCGGCCCAGGTTCTCCGCGAGGGTGCCGCTGTGCACGTACGCCTCCTGGGGCACCAGCACCCGGCGTGCGGCGGCCTCCGGGCCGGGCACCGGGTGCCCGCCGATCCGGATCGCGCCACGTCCGGGCTCCAGCACCCCGGCGGCCAGCGCGGTGAGCGTGGACTTGCCGATGCCGCTGGGGCCCACGACGGCCAGGTGGGCGCCGGGGGCGAGGTCGAGGTCGAGGCCGTCGACGACGGGGGTGGCGGCCGGACCGTAGGCGAAGGTGACCGAGCGCAGCGAGAGCGCGGGGCGGCCGGGCGGGTCGGCGCCGGGACGGCGCGGTGGCCCGGCCGGCGGCACGGAACCGGTCTCGCGCAGCAGGCGGCGCAGCACCACCACGAGCCGTGAGCCGCTCGCGCCGAGCCCGTGCACCAGGTCGCGCAGCGCGGGCAGCAGGGCCTGGGTGACATAGGCGAGCGCGCCGACCAGGGCGCCCGGGGTGACCCCGTGGGCGGGCAGCCAGGGCGCGGCGGCCAGCAGCAGGACCAGGGGCAGCTGTCCGCCGATCGTCAGGGCGGCCACCCGGGCCACCCCCCAGCGCGCGAGGGACACGGCGGTGCGCCGCTCGGCGTCGATCAGGGCCCCGGTGTCGTGCCCGACCCGGGCCTCCGCCCCGGCGGCCGTGATGTCCCGCAGCCCCGGGCAGACCGCGCCGAGCTTTCCGGCCAGGTCCTCGTCGGCGACGAGGAACGCCTCCTGGCGGCGGGCCAGCGGGCGCAGCGTCGCCAGGAACAGGCCGACCCCGGCGAGCAGCGGGAGTCCGACGAGGAGCAGCAGCGGCGGCGCGAGCGCACCGAGCCCGACGAGGGCGCCGGCCGTGGTGAACACGAACGAACGCGACACCAGCACCAGCCCCGCGAAGGTGTCCCGGGCCGTCTCGGTCTGCTGGGTGAGCCCGGACAGCGCCCCCGGGTCGCCCTCGCCGACCCCGCGCGCCACGACCCGGGTCACCAGCGTGTCCCGCAGCGGCTCGACCAGGTCGGCGACCGCCGCGTACACCCGCGCGGTGCCGAACGCCCCGGTCAGCACCCCGAGCCCGGCCGCCCCGAGCCACGCGAGCCCCACGCCGGGACGGCCCGCCAGGAACCCGGCGTCCAGGGCGCGGGCGGGCGCGTACCCGGTGAGGAAGGTCTGCCCGGCCTCCAGCACCGACCACAGCACGAGCCGCGCCACGACCCGGGGCCGCCGCCGCAGGCCACGAAGGGCACGTCGGCGCAGGGACAGGCCCTTCCCGGCGGACGGGGCGCCCCTGAGCAGGGGCGCCCCGCCCCTCCCGCCGGCCGTGTCGCTCACGCGCCGAACACCTCCCGGTAGCCGGCGAGCCGCCACAGCCGCTCGTGCGGGCCGGTCGCCCGGACGCGTCCGCCGTCCAGCCAGGCCACCGTGTCCGCGCGGGCCGCCGTGACCGGGCGGTGGGCGATCAGGAGCCGGGTGGCGTCCGGGCCGGAGCCGGTCAGGGACCCGGTGATGCGCGCTTCCGTCACCGTGTCGAGGCTGGAGAGGGCGTCGTCGAGGACGAGGAGCCGGCCGCCGTGGGCGAACGCGCGGGCCAGGCCCAGGCGTTGGGCTTCCCCGCCGGAACACGGGGCGTCCGCGCACCGGGTGGCGTACCCGGCGGGCAGCCGCTGTACGAAGTCCTCCGCCCGCGCCCGGCGGGCCGCCTCGCGGACCCGGGCGGCCGGGACGGGTACCGGGCCGAGGCCGATCTCCTCGGCGAGGGTCCCGCCGAGCAGCGCGGGCCGTTCGAAGGCGTACCCGACGGCCCGGCGCAGCGCCTCGTGGCTCAGCTCGCGCAGCGGCACGCCGTCCAGCAGGACCTCCCCCTCGTCCGGGTCGGCGAGGCGTCCGGCGAGGGCGGCCAGCAGCGACTTGCCCGCGCCCGAGCGGCCCACCACGGCGAGGGTCGTGCCGCCGGGCACGACGAGGTCGAGCCCGTCCAGGACGGTCCGGCCGCCCCGGCGCGCGGTGACCCCGCGCAGCTCCAACCCGCCTCTGCCCCGGGGCAGTCGGCGCTCGCCGTAAACGGGTGCGGGTTCGGCCAGGACCTCGGTGAGCCGTCCGGTCGCGGCGCGGGCGCGGGCCAGCGTCGCCAGCCGCGCCACCAGCACGCCGACGCCGGTGGCGAGGGCCGCGTACCGCGAGGCCGCGAGCAGGTCGCCGACGGTCAGCCGGTGCCGGGCCAGGAGGAGCCCCGCGACGGCGACGACGCCGAGCTGGAGCAGCGGGGCCAGGGCGACGGACTGTCCGGCGGCGCGTCCCTGCACCCGCCACATGCGATGACCGGCGGCGGACAGGTCGGGCAGCGGGCGCAGGATCCGCGCCGTCTCCCGCCGCGCGATGCCCGCCGCCCGGATGGTGCGGTGCCCGGCGACGGCCTCGGACAGCGCCGCCGCGATCCGGCCCTGGGCCTCCTGGTAGCGGGTCACGCACTCCCGGGTGTCCCGGGCGAAGGCGCGCAGCAGCAGGGCGAGCACGGGTGCCCCGGCGAGCAGCACCGCCGCGAGCCACGGGTCGACGAGGGCGAGGGCCACGAGTGCGCCGAGCGGTCCGGCGAGCGCGGCGAGCAGCGCGGCGCGGGCGGCCGGCGCGGTGCCGGCCTGGGCGGCGTTGCCGACGAGCCGGGCGACGAGGTCGCCGGGCCCGAACCGGACGGCGGGGCCGACGGCCAGCACATGGCCGGTCAGCCGCTCGCGCAGGCGCGCGGTGGTCAGGGCGTCGAGGGTGCCGCCGAGGACGGTCTGGGCGGCGTCCAGCAGGGCGAGCAGCAGGACGAGCGCGGCGCAGTACAGCACCCAGCGGGTCGCCGGGCGCCCGGCGAGCAGCAGGTCCAAGGCGTGGCCCAGCACGGCGGGCAGGAGCAGTCCGGCGGCCGTCGCGGCCACACCGGCCAGGCACAGGGCCGCGCACCGGGCGGGTGCCGGGCCGAGCGGGCCGTGTCCGGACGTGGGGATCGTCATGGGCCCCCTTCGCGAGCGGGACCCCGGGCGGCCCCTCCCTCGCGGGAGCGGACCGCCCGGGGCCGTGGACACGCGGTGCTGGTCAGAGACAGAGCGTGATGCTCGCGGCGCTGACGCAGGACAGCAGGCTCAGGCTGCTTTCGCCGCCGCCACCGGTGGTCTCGTCGGACTCCATCGTCTGCAGGTCGAGCAGTGCCATGTCGGCTTCCTCTCTTCGTGGGGGTCACCCGTGGGGACGGGGTCGGACCACGGCTCCGTCAGGTCGCGGAGCCGCGCTGTGGGGGCCGCCTGAGCGGCGGCAGGAACGGCAGGTGGGCCCCTGCCCCGGCGTCGAGGGCCGCGCCGAGCGCGAGCAGACAGCCGGCCGTGCCGGTGCCCAGGTCCATCGACAGCCGCATCATCTGGTGTCCGGGGAAGGCCAGCCGGTCCCGGTAGGACATCGCGAACCAGCCCAGCCCGTCGATCTGTTCGGCGATCCGCTCCGGGTCGGCCCCGGTGCGCGCCAGGTGCAGGATCAGTCCGGCCCGGCCCTGGAAGAGGCCCGGCTGCACATAGAAACGGTAGGTCGCCGCGGTGAGGATGCCGTCCCTGACCTGCGCCGACTCCTTGCCGGTGTGGGCCAGGTGGTCGTCGAGGACCATGCCGATCCCCGCGCTGCCCTCCCCGAGGTACGGCAGCGTCCGCCAGCCCTCGTCGACCTCCAGCGAGCCGTTGGTGTGCGTGACACAGCACTCCAGGTCCCGCCGCAGCGCCATCCCGGCTGCCTCCAACAGGCTTTTCTCACCGGTGCGTTCGTACTCCCGCAGCAGGAACAGCGCGGGCCCGGCGGCACCTCGGAGCAGCCCGGCCCGGGGCTTGCGCGGCCCCTGCGGCAGAGGTTCCGCGAGACGCCGTACGACGAGGTCGGCGGCCTCCGAGGCGCGGTCCGCGAACTCCGGCTCACCGGTCGTGCGGGCGAGTTCGGCGAGGACGAGCCCCAGGCCGGCCAGTCCGCCGTGCAGATCGGAGGACAGGTTCTGCCAGCGCTCGGCGAGGACCGAGCCGATCAGGTCGAGGGCGCGCTGCCGGTGGCCGAGCCGGTCCAGGACGAGCGCGACGCCCGCGAGCCCGTCGTACAGCCCGAGCGGGGTGCCCCGCGGCGGGGGCGCGGTGCGCGACAGGAGCCAGCGCTCGCCCTCCTCGTACCGTTCGGCGCCCACCGCGTCCAGGGCGTAGAGCACCCCGGCCGCGCCGTGCGCGAGGCCGAGTCCGCCGCCGTCGTTGTACTGGGTGATGTCACCGGGGAAGAGCCGGTCCTCGCGCTCCGGGGTGGCCGAGGCGAGGATCGCGGCGACCATGGAGTCACGGGCGGCCGGCCAGTCACCGGGGTCCGTCCAGGAGCGGACCGGTGCCACGGCCCCGGTCCCGCGGGTGATCTCCGCGACCGCCTCGTCGAGGAACTCCTTCGGCACGTCCGGGAACTGACGCAGGATCACCTCGGCGAGATGCGCGGCCTTGTGCCGGTCGACCACGAACAGGGTCGTCACCGGCAGGAACAGCGCGATCCGCAGACACGCCAGCGCGTAGCGGTCCACGTCGGCGCCGGTGCGGTCCGGCGGGGCGAGGAAACCGGGGTGCGCGACGATCTGACGGCCCTGCTCGGTGACGGGCGCGGCGGCCTCGAAGTCGAGCAGGGACACCGTCTCCTCGTCCGGCGCGACCATGATGTTGAAGACGTGCAGGTCGTTGAAGACGACCCCCCGCGCGTGGACCGCGGCCACCGCCCGCTCCACGGCCGCGTGGATGCGCAGCGCCCACGCCGTGTACCGCGCGACCGCCTCCGGGTCGGGGTCCGGGGTGAGCAGGGGGTGCCGCTCGGCGAAGAACGCGTTGAGGGGGCGGCCCTCCAGGAAGTCCATCACCAGGAACCGGTGCTCGCCGAGCGTGAACCAGTCCCGTACCTCCGGCACCACACCCGTCCCGGCCGTCCGCTCCAGGGCGTCCCGCTCCCGCTCCAGGCGGGCGATCGCGTCCGCCCCGTCCGCGGCGAGCCCCGCGTGCGGCCGGGCCTCCTTCAGGACGACCCTGCGCCCGTCGCGGGTGTCGGTCCCCGCGTACACCCCGCCGCCGTTGGAGAAGTGCAGCGCCTTCTCGATCCGGTACGGCAGGTCGCCCACCGTCGTCGTGTTCCGCGCCGCCAGATGGGGCTCCAGGAACGCCGGCAGCGTCACCCACTCCGGGACCTGGAAGGACGGCGCCCGCCGGTCCGGGACCAGACGCCCCTCGCCGTCCCGCACCGCGGGCACCAGCGAGCCCCGCTCGTCGACGACGAAGGTACGGGCGAACGCGCCGTAGCGGACGTACAGCGGACCCTCGTGCCAGCGCAGGTCGGTCAGGACGTACGGCCCCTCGAACCCCTCCAGGAGTCCGCCGAGCTCCCGCAGCACCGTGTGCAGCTGCTCCTCGTCGGCCGGGTAGAGCGTCACGAACTTGCCGCTGGTGTCGCGGGAGGCGTACTTGGTGTTGCGCAGATGGTGCAGATACGGGCCCGGGACGAACTTGAACGGGATGCGGCGCGGCACGCAGTACTCCCACACGATCGCCGCGATCCGCTCCGCGTTCGCCCGGGTGGCCGAGGCGTGGATCTTCCAGCCCTGGGACGGCCCGGGCACCGGCCCGCCGTCCGCGCCGAGCGGGGTGAGCGTCAGCCAGTCGCCGATCCGAGTCGCGTCCCATCCCTCCGGCACGGCGCGCCGCGCCGTCTCGTACAGGGCGGTGCCCTCGTCCGCTCCGGCGCCCAGCCGGTCGGGCGTCTCGTAGAAATGCCGGTCGGCGAGCGCGTACACCTCGTACCGCTTGTCCATGCCTGCCCCTCCTTGGCCCGGTGTCGAGCGTCCCGCCGAGGGGGTGGGCACGGACAGTCACCTCTGTCACGAGACCACCGTGCGGTACGCACGGGTCAAGAATTGTTCGAGGAATTTCGAGCGCCGCCTGCGCAAATACTCCACGGAACGCCCACAGGAGCTGCGCGAACGTGCACAGGGGCTGCGCGGCCGGGGCTTTAGCGCTGTAATTACGGACGTGGTCAGTGAGGGAGGCGCGGGACGCGAAACCAGAACGCCGCGCGCCGAAATGGCCCTCAAAGCGGTCACGGACGGTCCCGAATCGCCCGAGAGGCTGCGGCACGTCCTCGAACAGGGCCTCGTCTTCGCCGGGGCTGCCTTCGTCGCCCTGTACACCCCGGGCAAGGACGGCGACCTGCTCTGCCTCGTCGAGTCGGCCGGGGTGCCGCGCTCCCTGTACGGCATCCGCGACGGCTATCCCACCTCGGGCGGCTCACCCGTGGTCGAGGTCCACCGCACCGGACGGGCGGCCTGGCTGGGCCCCCAGGAGCTCGCCGAGTGCGCGGAGGCCCGGCGGGCCCCGTCGTGGGACTTCTCCCTCGCGGTGCTGCCCGCCCCCGGCGACGGCTGCCTCGTCGCGGTCAGCGAGCACCCGGACGCCTTCACCACCGACGACCGCAGATGCCTCGAACTGATCGCCGACGCCGTCGTCCGCCCCGCCCCGGAACGCGCCGCCGAGAGCGGGGAGCTGCCCGCCGACACGTTCGCCCTGGCCATGGACACCGGCCGGATCGAGGTCGGCGACACCATCCTGGAGCTGTTCGGGATCGGCCGGGACGCCTTCGACGGCCGGGTGGAGACCCTCCTCGCGCTGACCGTGCCCGAGGACCTGCCCGCCCTGATGTCCGTCACCGAGGCCGACCACATGTCGCTCGGCGACCGTGAGCTGGAGTTCCGCATCCTCCGCTCCGGTGGTCCCCCCAGATGGCTGAGGCTGCGCGGTCGCCTCCTGCCCGGCGGCGAGGGACGGCCCGCCCGGCTCGTCGGCACCGTCGCCGACGCCTCCACGCTCCGCTCCGACGTCACCGACGTGGCCCGCGTGCAGCGCCTGGCCGCCGCCCTCGCCACCGCGGGCACCGTCCGGGACGTCAGCCAGGCCGTGGTCGCCGCCCTGCGCAAGCCCCTGCGGGCCGACCGCATCGCGCTGGCCGAGCTGGAGAACGACCGGCTCGTCGTCACCGTCCTCGACCCGCCCGAGCCGGAGACCTGGCCCGAGCTGTGGCGCCGGGAGTGGCGCGCCGAGTGGCCCGAGGCGCCCGTGCGCGCCATGCCCACCCTCGCCGCCGCCCTCAGCGAGGGCCGCGCCCAGATCTGGCCCGCCGGCACCGCCCTGGAACCCGCCCTCGCCGAGGTCGGCCCCGGCGGCCTCGCCGTGCTGCCGCTGCCCGCCGGGGGCCGCATGGCCGGCGCCTGCCTCATCGGCTGGGACGCCCCGCACGACTTCGGCCCCGACGAACGCGCCCTGCTCACCGCCTCCGCCGGCCTCGCCGGACAGGCCCTGATGCGGGCCCGCGCCTTCGACGCCGAACACGAACTCGTCGGCATGCTCCAGCGCCAGCTCCTGCCCCGCCGGCTGCCCGTCCTGCCCGGCGCGACCGCCGTCGCCCG
This sequence comes from Streptomyces sp. NPDC090106, assembly GCF_044747265.1. Taxonomy (NCBI): domain Bacteria; kingdom Bacillati; phylum Actinomycetota; class Actinomycetes; order Kitasatosporales; family Streptomycetaceae; genus Streptomyces; species Streptomyces sp. NPDC090106. Next base: position 87,065 of record NZ_JBIVDS010000007.1, read on the forward strand.
CTATCTGCCGAGCACCGCGGGCCTGGAACTGGGCGGCGACTGGTACGACGTGATCCCGATGCCCGACAACCACGTCGCCCTCGTCATCGGCGACGTCCAGGGACACAGCGCCGCCGCCGCGACCCTCATGGGGCAGATGCGCACCGCGCTGCGCGCCTACGCCGTCGAGGGGCATCCGCCGGACGTCGTCGTCTCGCACGCCAACCGGCTCCTCGTGGACCTGGAGACCGACCTCTTCGCGACCTGCTGCTACGTCGACCTCGACATGGAGGAGGGCTCCGCCTGGTGCGTGCGCGCCGGTCATCTGCCGCCGGTGCTGCGCCACAGCGACGGGTCGACGGAGATCGCCGAGGCCGAGGGCGGCCCGCCGCTCGGCGTCATGGAGCAGGCGGACTTCCCGATGGCACCGCTGCGCCTGCGGCCCGGCACCACGATCGCCCTGGCCACCGACGGCCTCGTCGAGTCCGCCGACTCCGACATCGACACCGGCATGAACCGGCTGGCCACCGAACTCGCCGCCGCCGACCCCGCCCGCCTGGGCCAGGTCGCCGACACCCTGCTCGGCAGCGCCCGCCGCAGCGACGACGTCGCCCTGCTGCTCGTGCGCTACGACGGCATGGCCACCCACCCGCGGCGCGAGAGCTGGACCGTCTGGCGCGTCCCGCAGGCTGTCGGGCACGCCCGCCGCTTCACCCGCCGCACGCTGCGCTCCTGGAACGTCCCCGCGGACGCCCTCGACAGCGTGCTCCTCGTCGTCTCCGAGCTGGTCACCAACGCCCTCGTGCACACCGACGGCCGGGTCCGTCTCGACCTCACGCTCGTCAACCAGCGGCTGCGCGTCGCCGTCGCCGACTCCTCGCCCCGCACCCCGGCCAAACCCAGGAGCATCGGCTGGGAGGCCACCGGGGGCCGCGGCATCCTCCTCGTGTCGGCGATGTCGGCGGCCTGGGGCACGGTCCCGGTCAGCGGCGGCAAGCAGGTGTGGAGCGAGATCACCCTGGAGCGGTGAAACCGCCGCGGGAGCGGCCACCCGTACGAGTGGAACCGGCCTGACCGAAACACTCCCGCGCCACCTCGGACTTTCGTAGCATGCCACCCACGTCGCGAACGGTTCACCGGGCCGGACGGCGCGCCCCCGGGCGCGCGGAACTGCCGCGTGATCATGAGCGAGTTGATGTTCCCGGGGATTGCGTACGACTCGTTAATCAAAGGTGTCCGACGTATAGAGTCCTCCCTAATCGGCCGTCGCGCGGAGGTGACCGGCACCGGAATCGGGTGTTCCGTAAAGACTTCCGCCCCGGCCTCGCCGAACCGAAATCGCCGGACCCCCATCCTGACCTGCACCACCGAAAGGAATGCATTCCGCTGTGTCGATTCGATCAACGGTGAAGTCCGTACTGGGTGAGCAGAACGTGCGGCGCGTCCGCCGTCTGAAGCGGCGTCTTTCCGGGCAGCCCGCCCGGCCCGTCGCGCAGGTCAAGGCGGCACCCAAGCCCACCGGGCTCGCCGCGATCTCCGGTGATCTCAACAAGCTTGCCGTGCACTTCAAGACGGACAAGTGGGGAGCGCACCGGTACACCCAGCACTACCAGCGCCACCTCCAGCACCTCAAGGATGAGCAGTTCAACCTGCTGGAGATCGGGATCGGCGGCTACAACCGGCCCGGCCAGGGCGGCGCGTCGCTCAGGATGTGGAAGGCGTTCTTCCCCAAGGCGAGCGTCTTCGGCATGGACATCCAGGACAAGTCCTTCGTCGACGAGGACCGCATCCGCACCTTCATCGGCGACCAGTCCGACCCCTCGTCGCTGAACGCCGTCGCGGACAAGATCGGTGAGCTCGACGTCATCATCGACGACGGCAGCCACCGCCCCCCGCACGTCCTCACCACGTTCGCGACGCTCTTCCCGCGACTGAAGGACGGCGGCATCTACGCCGTCGAGGACACCCAGTCGTCGTACTGGCCGGAATGGCTGGGCAGCGAGGACCTCGACGATCCCGGCACCAGCATGGCGATGCTGAAGCGGCTGACGGACGGCCTCAATTACGAGGAGTTCGTCGACGAGGACTACCAGCCGAGCTACACGGACCTCAACATCGTGGCCGTGCACTTCTACCACAACCTGGTGATCATCGAAAAAGGCAAGAACGCCGAAGGCAGCAACAAACGCAAGGCGTTGAAGGACCGGTACGCCAAACCCGCCGAGTCGACGTCCTGAACAGGGCCTGAGCGGGCGGAGGGGGCCGGAGCGCAGCGCTCCGGCCCCCTCCGCCCGCTCAGGCCGCTCAGCCGCGCAGCGCGCGCAGCATCCGGCCGACCTTGCGGCGCACCCGGCGGACCAGGCTCTGCCCGCCGCCCGGCGGCACGACCCGGGCCGTGTTCCCGCGCACACCGAGAAGCGTCGGCAGGACGAGGAACCGGGGCTCGGCCGCACCCGGGACGGGACACAGCGCCGTCCGCCAGGTCCCCGACTCCAGCCCGGGGAGCGGTAGTTCGGCCGTCAGGTCGGCGTGTGCGCCGTCGCCTCCGGGAGACAGGACCGCGGGCACGTCCACGATCCGCGAGGACCCCAGCCGCACCGACACCTCCGTCTCGGCCGGGACGTACAGCGGCACCGACGCGCGCAGCACACCCCCGGCGACGGTGGCCGAGCCGGTCCCCTTCAGTCCCAGCCGCCCGGCCGCCCGGTCCACGTCGAGCGCGAGATCGCCCCGCTTCGTCCAGTACGGCAGGACGACCCGGCCACCCACGACACCGGCACCCGGCAGCGACGTCCCCTCGGCCGGGCCCAGCCGGCACTCCTGGGTCCACGCGCCGAGCCTGACCCGCACGAACGCGTCCCACAGTCCGGCGCCCGGAGCGAGGCCGCCCGCGGCCGTCGCCGGATCGACCGTGGCCGTCACGCGCAGCGTCAGGCGCATCCGGTCGCCGTCCTCGACGGTCTCGCGGACCACCTCGACGGGCTGGAAGTGATGGGCGGCGCTGGAGCGTTCACGCAGCATCAGATCACCGGAGGCCTTGGCGAACCGCGTCACGCAGTCCGCCCCCACCCAGGCGATCGCCTCGGCCGCGTCCAGCGGCGGCTCACCGTCCGCCGGTGCGCCCTCGGCGGGGAACCGCATCGGCTCGCCGCCCGAGGTGAACTCGGCGCGCAGCACGACCCGCAGGGCTGCGTCCGCCCACGCGACGGTCTCCGGGACCGCCCTGAGGCCGATGCCCGCCTCCCACTCGGAGAAGGCGAGGACGTCGTCGTACCGGTTCGCGGCGATCAGCGCGGCCACGGCCCGCTGCGCGGGCGGGAGTCCGGCGGCGACACCGGGGCCGAAGCGCTCCACGACCACGGAATGGATCTCCGCGAACAGTGAACGCCGGTATTCCTCGGGCCACTTGGCGAACTTCCGGCCGCGCATCCGCTCGACCATCTCGACCCGCAGCCAGCGCCGGAAGAGCCGGTCGCGCACCGCCCCCGGCTCGGTGTACTTCTCGACGACGTCGAGGGCCTCGCGCAGGTTCCTGAAGTAGCCGACCGGATCGAACTGCTGGAAACCGGCGTTGGAGGAGTCGTCCCGGCGCACGTGGTAGTAGCAGACGTAGTCGCTGAGCACGGACACGTTGTCCGCCCGCAGATACGCCTCCGCGATGAAGACGTGGTCCTCCAGCCGCCGTCGGCCCTCCGGGAAGCGCAGACCGATGTCGTCGAGGAAGGCCCGGCGGATCATCTTGTGCGGGGTGAGACTGTCGATCAGCGGCGCGTTCTCCACCGAGGCGTGCGGGCGGTTGCGGCGGAACAACTCGATCGGCACGCCACGGCCCTTGCCGGCCATCTTCCCGACGATCACGTCCGCGCCGTTGGCCACGCCGTAGTCGTACATCCGCTCCAGGGCCTCGTCGCCGAGATGGTCGTCGTTGTCGACGAACATCACGAACTCGCCCCGGGCGGCGTCGATCCCGACGTTGCGCGGCTTGCCGGACCAGCCCGAGTTCTCCTGGTGGATGACGCGGATACGCGGGTCCTCGGCCGCGACCTCGTCGAGCCGGGCGGGTGTTGCGTCGGTGGAGCCGTCGTCCACGAAGATCACTTCGTACTCGTCGTGAGGCAGTGACTGCCTCCTCAGAGACGCGATGCAGTCCTCGATGTAGGTCCCGGGGTTGTACACCGGGACGACGACGCTGACCTTGACCGGCATCAGGCTCGGTCCCCCTTGGGTCGCTTGTCGCTTCTGTCATGGTGTGGTGCTTGTGGGCAGATGCTAACCCCTGGGGGTATGAGAAAGGTGAGGACGGACAACCAGGCCCCACGCCAGGTTGACGCTCGACCGCACGCGATGGTTGCCCCGCGCACGCCGGCCGCTCGCCGACGCCGGCGTGCGGACCGAGGTGTGGGAAGCGGCGCTCGCCGCGACCGCGTGGCAGGGGGCGGTGGTGTGCAGCCACGGCGATCATGCCGAGGGCGACCGGCCCGCCTGCCGTCAGGTGGTCGACGCCGACGCCGCTATTCGGACGCGCGGGGCCGGGGCCGGGCGCCGGTGAGGGGCGCGGAGGCGGGCCGTCCCGGGCGGGCTCCGCTGCGCGCGGCTGCGCAGCGGAGGGGGCGTGGCCGATCGGGTGCCGTCACGGCGGGCGACACGGTGGGGTCGGGACACACCTTCCCGCCCGGTAGGCGCGGGCCCGGAGGGTGTCGGCCGGTGACGGCAGCGCCGCCGGGCCCTGCGTCGTGGGCCCGGCGGGGCAGTGCGTGCGGGGCTCGCCCCCGGCCCGATCCGGCGGACAGGCCCTAGAGGGCGGTGTCGCGAAAGTCCTGTGTGGTGCCCCCTAGCCCCGCCGCCCCCGTCGTATCCGCCGGATCGCCAGCACGGTCACGACGGCGGCGGCCAGCAGGCCCGCGAGGCGTTTGGCGACCGGGACGCCGGCCGTGCGGAACAGGTCCAGGGGCTCGGCGGCGGGAAGGGGCGCAGGGGCGGGTGCCGCGGCCGTCGGTGTCCGCGCCTCTTCCGGCGCGGCTTCCTCGGCCGGGGGCGGCGGCGCCAGCTGCTGTGCGAGGCACTGCGCGAACTGGCCGATGATCCGGTCGCCGACCTCCGCGATCACGCCCCGCCCGAACTGCGCGGGACGCCCGGTCACCGTGAGATCCGTCCGCACCGACACGGTCGTGCCGCCGTCCTGCTCGGTGAGCGTTCCGGTGACCGTGGCACGGGCGGTGCCCTGCCCCCGGGTCTCCCGGCCGGAGGCCATGAGGACCATGCGGCGCTCCTGCTCGTCCTGCTCCTCGAAGACGGCGGTGCCCTTGTAGGTGACGGTCACCGGACCCACCTTGACCTTGACCGAGCCGGTCACGGTCTTGCCGTCGTAGTCCTCCACGCTCGCCCCCGGCATGCACGGCGCCACACGCTCGATGTCGAGCAGCGCCCGCCAGGCGTCGTCGACCGGTACGGGCACGGTGAACTCGTGGTGCAGTTCCATGACTTCCTCCGTCGCTCTCAGGTGCTCGGTGCGGTTGCTCGGCGCTGTTCCTCGGTGTGGTGCCGGTGCGGGGCCTCAGTACGGTTCCTCAGTGCGGATGGATCGCCCCCGCGGTGGCCGTCAACGGGGTTCCCGTGCCGCGCCACCGCAGGGCGACGATCTCGGCGGCGACCGACACCGCCACCTCCTCCGGCGTCCGCGCGCCGAGGTCGAGCCCGACGGGGGAGCGCAGCCGGGACAGCTCGGCGTCCGTGAGCCCGCCGTCCACCAGCCGCTTCATCCGGTCGTCGTGGGTACGGCGGCTGCCCATCGCCCCGATGTAGGCGGCGGGCCTGCGCAGCGCCTCCTCCAGGAGCGGCACGTCGAACTTGGGATCGTGCGTCAGGACGCAGATCACCGTGCGGGCGTCGGTACCGGTGCGCCGCAGGTAGCGGTGCGGCCAGTCGACGACGACCTCGACGTCCCCGGGGAACCGCTTCGGCGTCGCGAAGACCGGGCGGGCGTCGCACACCGTGACCCGGTAGCCCAGGAACACGCCGATCCTGGCCACCGCCGCCGCGTAGTCGATGGCACCGAACACCAGCATGCGCGGCGGCGGGGCGAAGGAGTTCAGGAAGACGCTCACCGCGTCCTCCCGGCGCTCCCCGCGTGGCCCGTAGTGCCTGATCCCCGTTGCCCCCAGGGCCAGTTCACCGCGTGCGTCGGCGGTGACCGCGACGTCCAGGCCCTCTGTGCCCAGGGTGCCCGCGACCCGGTCCGGCCACACGGCGAGCGTCGCGCCGCGCGGGGCGGGCCCGTCGGTGACGGTCGCCACGGTCACCGGGTCCCCGGCGGCCACCGACGCGGCCACCTCCCCGAACGACGGGTCCGTCGCCGGGGTGACGGGCCGCACCAGCAGGGTGATCTCCCCGCCGCAGGTGAGCCCGACCGCGAACGCGTCCTCGTCGCTGTACCCGAACGTCCGCAGCCGCGCCTCACCGTCCGCCACCACCTCCTGCGCCAGCTCGAACACCGCGCCCTCCACGCACCCGCCGGACACACTGCCCACGACCTCGTCGTCCGGCCCGACGGCCATCGAGGCACCCGGGTCGCGCGGCGCGCTCCGGCTCACCCCCACCACGGTCGCCAGCCCGAACGGCGTCCCCGCCGCGTACCAGGCGCCCAGCGCCGGAAGGATGTCACGCACGATCCGCTCCTCTCACGACCGCCGCCAGCCGCTCCAGCGCGATCAGGCTGTGCCCGTCGACGAACGCGTCCACGCTCGGCAGCGCCGCCGCCATCCCGGCCGCGAGCGGCGCGTAACCGGGGCGTGCCCTGCGTGGATTGGCCCAGATCACCCGGTGCGCCAGCCGGTGCAAGCGTCGCATCTGGGCGGCCAGCAGCTCCGGATCGCCACGCTCCCAGCCGTCCGACAGCAGCACCACGACCGCGCCCCGCGCCGTCCCGCGCTGCCCCCACCGGTCCAGGAACTCCCGCAGCAGTACGCCCAGCCGGGTGCCGCCCCGCCAGTCGGGGACGGCTGCCGAGACCGCCGCCAGCGCCAGGTCCGGGTCCCGGTGCGCCAGTTCGCGGGTCACCCGGGTCAGCCGGGTGCCGACGGTGAACACCTCGGTGCGCGGCCCGCGCGCGGCGGCGTGCGCGAACCGCAGCAACGCGTCCGCGTACGGCGCCATGGACCCGCTGACGTCCACCAGCAGCACCACCCGCCGGGGCCGGACGACCCGGGCGCGCCGGTGCAGCCGCGCGGGTTCCCCGCCGCGCCGCAGCAGCTCCCGCACGGTGGCGCGCGGATCGACCTCGCCGCGCCGGGCCGGCCGGCGGCGTGCGCTGCGCCGTGTCTCGCCGCTGAGCGCGAACGCCGCGAGGAGCCGGTGCAGTTGGGCCCGCTCCTCCGCCGTCAGCGACGCGAGGTCGCGGTGTCTGAGCACCTCGGCGGAGCCCGCGAGCGAGGCCACGGGGAGTGAACCCGCCTGAGGGGAAGCGGAGTCGGCGGCCTCGGCGAATCCCGTCCGCAGCCGGGGTGGTGGCGGGGCCGCGGGCATCCGCCGGCCGCTCGGCCCGGCGCCCTCGAAGCAGGCGCGGAAGACCCGTTCGTAGCGCTCCAGGTCGTCCCGGTCGCCGCACAGCGTCAGCCGCCCCGCCCAGTACACGTCCGACCGTGCCGCCGGCCCGAGCCGGTCCACCGCGCGCAGGAAGGCGTGCAGCCGGTCGGCGCTCGCGTCGACACCCGCCGCGCGCAGGGCACGGGCGAACCCCAGCAGTACGGCGTCGGCGGCGAGCACCTGCCTCACACCCCTCGCCCGGCGAGCACCGCCGCGAAGTCCAGGCCCCGCGCGCGCTCCGCGTCCTCCCGGTACTTGAGCACCGATCCGAGCGTGGTCACCGCCAGCTCCGCGTCCACCTCGCTCGCCCCGAGCGCGTCCAGGGCCCGCGCCCAGTCGATGGTCTCCGCCACCCCGGGCGGCTTCACCAGCTCCTGCGCGCGCAGCGTCTGCGTCAGGGCCGTCACCTGTTCCGCGAGGCGCGCCGACACCTCCGGCAACCTCCGGCGCACGATGGCCAGTTCACGGGCGAAGTCCGGGTGGTCGAACCAGTGGTAGAGGCAGCGCCGCTTGAGCGCGTCGTGCACCTCACGGGTGCGGTTGGAGGTGAGGACGACGACGGGCGGGCGCGCGGCCCGCAGGGTGCCCAGTTCGGGGATGGTCACCGCGTACTCGGACAGCAGCTCCAGCAGGAACGCCTCGAACTCGTCGTCGGCGCGGTCGATCTCGTCCACCAGCAGCACCGACGGCTGGGTCTCCAGGGCGCGCAGCAGCGGCCGGGCGATGAGGAACCGGCGGTCGTACAGCTCGCCCTCCAGCCGGTCGGCGTCGGTCACCCCGGCCGCCTCGGCGGCGCGCAGATGCAGGAGCTGGCGGGGGAAGTCCCAGTCGTACAGGGCCTGCGAGGCGTCGATGCCCTCATGGCACTGGAGCCGGATCAGCGGGGCGTCCAGGGCCTCGGCGAGGGCGGACGCGAGCGCGGTCTTGCCGACGCCCGCGTCACCCTCGCAGAAGATCGGCCGGGCAAGCCGGAGGGCCAGGAAGCAGGCGACGGCCAGCCCGTCGTCGACGAGGTACCCCGTCTTCTCCAGGCGGGCCCGCACCTGCTCCGGACCGTCGGTCTCCGTGATCGTCGCTCACCCCATCCCCGCGGCGGTCAGTACCGCCCGTTCGGTGAGCACCCGGGCCAGATGCGCCCGGTACTCCGGCGAGGCCGAGGTGTCCCGGACCGGTTCGGTGCCGTCCGCCGCGGACCCGGCGGCCCGCGCCACCGCCCCCGCGTCCCCGGCACCGGCGAGCGCCTCCTCGGCCGCCGTGGCGCGCAGCGGCCTCGCCCCCATGTTGGTCAGCCCGACCCGGGCCTCGGCGATACGGCCGTCGTCGCGCCGCACCAGCGCGGCGACCCCGACGATCGCCCAGGCCTGTGCGACCCGGTGGAACTTCTCGTAGTGGAAGCCCCAGCCGTCCGTCTTCGGTATCCGTATCTCGACGAGCAACTCGTCCGGTTCCAGGGCCGATTGGAGGTAGTCGACGAAGAACCGGCGGGCCGGGACCGTGCGCCGCCCGCGCGGCCCCTGGGCCACCAGTTCCGCGTCCAGCGCCAGCACCACCGCCGGGAGGTCCCCGGCGGGGTCGGCGTGCGCGAGCGACCCGCCGAGGGTGCCGCGATGCCGTACGGCGGGGTCGGCGACGGTGGCCGTCGCCGCCGCGAGGAGGCCCGCGTACCGGCGTACCAGCGGATCGCGGAGCACGTCGTGGTGGGTGGTCAGGGCGCCGATGACGAGGGTGGCGCCCTCCTCGCGCACGCCCCGCAGTTCGCCGATGCGGCCGACGTCCACGACCAGGCCGGGGAAGGCGAGGCGGAGCCGCAGCAGGGGCAGCAGGCTCTGCCCGCCGGCCAGCACCTTGGCCTCGTCGCCGAGACCGTTGAGCGCGTCCACCGCCTCGGTGACGGTCGTGGGACGCACGTAGTCGAATGCCGGAGGAATCATCGCGAGGCCTCCCTGACCGCTCGCCAGACCCGCTCGGGGGTGCAGGGCATCCGGACGTCGGTCACGCCGAGCGGGCGCAGGGCGTCCACGATCGCGTTGACGACCGCCGGGGTGGACGCGATCGTCCCGGCCTCGCCGACTCCCTTGGCGCCCAGCGGGTTGGAGGTGGCGGGCGTCTCGGTGCGGTCCGTCGTGAACTCGGGCAGGTCCGCCGCCGACGGCACCAGGTAGTCGGCCATCGTGCCGGACACCAGGTTGCCCTGGTCGTCGTAGACGGCCTCCTCGTACAGCGCCTGCGCGATGCCCTGCGCGAGCCCGCCGTGCACCTGGCCCTCGACGATCATCGGGTTGACGACCCGGCCGACGTCGTCGACACAGACGTACGACCTGATCCGGGTCCGCCCGGTCTCCGTGTCGACCTCGACCGCGCACAGGTGGGTGCCGTGCGGGTAGGAGAAGTTGTCCGGGTCGACGAGGTGCTCGGCGTTGATGGTGGGGATCATGCCGTCGGGCAGGTCGTGCGAGGAGAACGCCGCGAAGGCGACCTCCTGGATGGTCCTGCGGGCGTCGGGGGAGCCCTTGACCGCGAAGACGCCGTCGGTGAACTCCAGGTCCCCCTCGGCGGCTTCGAGCAGATGCGCGGCGACCCGGCGGGCCTTGTCGACGACCTTCAGGGCCGCGTGGTGCACGGCCGCGCCGCCGACGACCAGCGACCGCGAGCCGTAGGTGTCCATGCCCTGCGGGGCGGCGCGGGTGTCGCCGTGCACGACCTCGACGTCCTCGAAGGGCACGCCGAGCACGTCGGCGGCGATCTGGCTCCAGCAGGTCACATGGCCCTGCCCGTGCGGGCTGGTGCCGGTGACCACCTCGACCTTGCCGGTCGGCAGCATCCGGATCGACGCCGCCTCCCAGCCGCCCGCCGAGTACCGCAGGTCCCGCAGCACCCGGCTGGGGGCGAGCCCGCACATCTCCGTGTACGTCGACACCCCGATGCCGAGCCGGACGGTGTCGCCCCGGTGGACGCGGTCGGCCTGCTCGGCGCGCAGCTTGTCGTAGTCGAAGAGGGCGAGGGCCTTCTCGGTGGCGGCCTCGTAGTTGCCGCTGTCGTACGTCAGCCCCGCGATCGAGGTGTACGGGAACTCCTCGTGCCCGATCCAGTTCCGCCGCCGCAACTCGATGGGATCCAGGCCGAGTTCGGCGGCCAGCTCGTCCATGATCCGCTCGATCGCGAAGGTCGCCTCCGGGCGTCCGGCGCCCCGGTAGGCGTCGGTCGGGGTGCGGGTGGTGAAGACACCGGTGCAGTGGAACTCGTAGGAGTCCATCTTGTAGATCGCCGGGTACATGAACGCGCCCAGGATCGGGATGCCCGGGGTGACGAGCATCAGATAGGCGCCCATGTCGACCAGCAGGTCCGCCTTGAGGCCGAGGAGCCTGCCGTCGCGGTCGGCGGCGATCTCGATGTCCTGGATCATGCCGCGCCCGTGATGGGTGGCGAGATACCCCTCGCTGCGGGACTCGGTCCACTTCACCGGGCGGCCGATGCGGCGGGCCACCGCCAGGGCGATGGCCTCCTCGCCGTACACCTGGAGCTTGGAGCCGAAGCCGCCGCCCACGTCCGGGGCGATGACCCGCAGCTTGTGCTCGGGCACACCGGTGACCACGGCGAGCATGATCCGCAGGATGTGCGGGATCTGCGTGGAGGAGTAGAGGGTGAACTCGCCGGAGGCGGCGAGCGGGGTGACGACGACCGCCCGCGGCTCCATCGCGTTGGGGATCAGCCGCTGCTGGTGGTAGCGCCGCTTGAGGGTGACCGCGGCGCGCTCCCGTACCGTCCCGAAGTCCTCGCCGGACGTCAGCGGCCAGTCGTAGCAGCGGTTGGTGCCCTTGTCGGAGTGGACGAGGGGCGCGTTCGGGGTGAGCGCCGCCTCCAGGTCCAGGACCGGCTCCAGCGGGGTGTAGTCGATCTCGACGGCCTCCAGCGCGTCGGCCGCCGCGTACCGGTCGCGGGCGACGACTACCGCGACCGGGTCACCGGCGTAGCGGACCTCGGCGGAGGCGATCGGCGGATGGTCGGGGAGCACGATGTCCTCGGTCACCGGCCAGGCGCACGGCAGCGAGCCCATCTCCTCAGCGAGGTCGGCGCCGCTGAACGCCGCGACCACACCCGGGCGTCGGAGCGCGGGTGTCACGTCGACGCGGTCGATCCGGGCGTGCGCCATGGGGCTGCGCAGGATCGCCAGATGGAGCAGTCCGTTGACGCTGATGTTGTCGGTCCAGGTGGTCTGCCCGGTGACCAGCCGGGCGTCCTCCTTGCGGGGGCGGGAGCGGCCGACCTCGCGCACCGGTGTCCCGGTCATGTCCCCACCTCCTGGCCGGAGGCGGCGAGCACCGCCCGCACGATGTTCTGGTAGCCCGTGCAGCGGCACAGGTTCCCTTCCAGGCCCTGGCGGACCTCGTCCGCGGTGGGGCTGGGGTTGTCGCGCAGCAGATCCCGGGCGGCCATGATCATGCCCGGGGTGCAGTACCCGCACTGGAGCGCGTGGCGCTCGTGGAAGGCCCGCTGGAGGCCGGTCCATTCCCCGTTCGCGTCGGCGAGGCCCTGGACGGTGGTCACCTCGCCGCCGTCCGCCTGGACGGCGAGGACCGAGCAGCTCTTGACGCTCCCGCCGTCCAGATCGACCGTGCAGGCACCGCAGTTGGAGGTGTCGCAGCCGATGGGGGTGCCGGTCAGGCCCAGCCGGTCACGCAGGTAGTGGATCAGCAGCAGACGGGGTTCGACCTCGTCCTCGTAGCGTGTGCCGTCCACCTTCACCGAGATACGGGTCATGGGCCCTCCCAGGGGACACCGCGGGGCGTGATGGCGGTCACTCTAGGACCGGGCGGTGGGCGCGGCGAGATCTGCGACGCCGCTTTGTTGACCGTTGATCCGTCTCATGCGGTGCATCCGTTGGCCCCGGTGCGTTCGTGGACTCCGTTGGCTCTGCCGCCCAACGTGGCCCCAGAACTTGAGACTTACTCATGAGTCACAAGGTATTGACGGTGTCAGGGTGGCATCGGACTGTAGTGAACATGCCGAATATCCGGGCCCGTCTGCTCGCTGTTCTGGTCGTCCTCAGCGGATTCCTGACGGTGGCGGGCTCCCCGCCCGCCACCGCCGCCACCGTCCCCGACTCCCTCTCCTTCGACGGCACCGCGCTCACGGTGTCCAACGGCCGCTTCACCGACGGAGCCGGCCGCGAGGTGGTGCTGCGCGGCTACAACGTCTCCGGCGAGACCAAGCTCGACGAGAACCACGGCCTGCCCTTCGCCTCGGTCGCCGACGCGCAGAAGTCCGCCAAGGCCCTGCGGGCGCTCGGCGGTGGCAACTCCGTGCGCTTCCTGCTCTCCTGGGCCTACGCCGAACCGGTCAAGGGCCAGGTCGACACCGCGTACCTGGCCTCCGCCACGGCCCAGATGCGCGCCTTCCTCGACGCGGGCATCCGCGTCTACCCCGACTTCCACCAGGACCTCTACTCCCGGTACCTGTTCAACGAGGGCAGCTGGTACACCGGCGACGGCGCCCCCGCCTGGGCGGTCGAACTCGGCGACTATCCCACCGAGTCGTGCGGGATCTGCATCCTGTGGGGGCAGAACATCACCCAGAACGGCGCCGTCAAGGAAGCCCAGTACGACTTCTGGCACAACACCTACGGCCTCCAGGACTACTTCCTCGCCACCGCCCAGAAGACGATGACGTACATCCGGCAGAACCTGTCCACCGAGGAGTTCGCGGGCGTCGTCGGCTTCGACCCCTACAACGAGCCCTACGCGGGCAGTTACGACTCCGGCCAGGCCAGCCGCACCTGGGAACGCGACCTGCTGTGGCCCTTCTACGTGAAGTTCCGGGCCCGCATGGACGCGGCCGGCTGGACCGACAAGCCCGCCTTCGTCGAGCCGAACCTCTTCTGGAACGGCAACGTCAGCAAGGAGGAGGGCGGACTGCTCGACGCCGGCGCGATCGGCACCCGGTACGTCTTCAACACCCACTTCTACGACCAGAAGGCGATCTCCGGCATCCTGATGTGGGGCAACGCCGCCGACGGCCAGTACGTGAGCGACTTCGCCACGGTCCGCGACCGGGCCTCGGCGCTCGGCACGACCGGCATCGTCAGCGAGTTCGGCCATCCGCTCAACGGCAGCACCGCAGGCAAGGCGCCGACCGTGCTGAAGGCCATGTACCAGGCCCTCGACTCCCGGGTGAAGGGCGCCAACTGGTGGACCACACCGTCGACTTCGGGCACGGTCCTGTCCGGCTCCCAGTGGCAGTGGGACATCTACAACGGCCGCCACAGCGAGCTGATGAACGGCAACCCCGACAAGGTGCAGACCACCGGTGACGCCTGGAACGACGAGGACCTGTCCGCCGTACGCCTCGACGACTCCGGAGCGGTGACGCTCCGTCAGGACGCCCGGCTCCTCGACCGCGTCTACCCGAGCGCCGCCTCGGGCTCGACGGTCGCCTTCACCTACGAGGACCGCTCCCGGGACGGCTCGACGACCCTCACCTGGAACCCGGTGCCCAGCAGCCTGCCCAACGTGTCCTCGCTGGTCGGCTCCGGACAGTACTCGGTGCTCGTCTGGCGCTCCGGCAGCGGCTCGGCCCCCACCGAACTGCACCTGCCCGCGTCCTTCCCGAACGCCTCGACCACCGTCGTCTCCGACCTGGGCACGGCCTACGCCCCGCCCGCCTACACCTCGTCCACCCCCGTCGGCACCGCCGTGGAACCGGGCGGCACGGGCAGCAGGCGGCTGCTCCTGACCGACTCCGACTCCGGGGTCCTGCACTACGCGCTGGTCACCAACGGGGCCGCCGCGCCCTCGGCGTCGCTGCTCGCCGCGGCCAAGGTCGAACTCGCCTCCTGGGTGAGCTCGAAGATCGGCTGACGCGCGCGACCGGGCCGGGCCGGCGCCCCGCGGCGCCCGTCCGGCCCGGCCGTCCGCCGCCCGGTACGGCCTCGGCACCATGGCCGGCGGGCCCGCTGGAGGGCCGCGCGGTCCACGGCCGTGCGAGGCTTGCGGACGCGACGACATTGCGCGGACGCGGCGGACTGCGATGAACTGCGGGGACGCCGGTGCGCGGCGAAGTGGCGCGACGCGAGGCGCGGCACGACGACGAACGGCGACCGGAGGTGACCGTGGCGGGCAGGATCAAGGCGCCGACCGGCCGATACGGCGGCAAGACCGCCGAGCAGCGGCAGGCGGAACGGCGCCGGAGATTCCTGGACGCCGCGCTCCAGCTCTTCGGCGACACCCCCGGCTACCGCGCCACCACCGTCGCCGCGCTCAGCGAGGCCGCGGGCCTGTCCACCCGGCAGTTCTACGAGGAGTTCCGCACCCTGGAGGACGTGCTGGCCGCGCTGCACCTCCAGGTCAACGAGTGGGCCGAGCGGGCCGTCGTGGCCGCGGTGGCCGACGCCGACGACCTCCCGCTCCCCGAGCGCGCCGCCGCGATCTTCCGGGCCTATGCAGGAGACGTGACCGGCGACCCGCGGCGCGTGCGGATCACCTTCGTCGAGATCATCGGCGTCAGCCCCCGCCTGGAGGAGCAGCGCCTGGCCCGTCGCGCCCGCTGGGTCGACCTCCTGTGCGCCGAGGCGGGCAGGGCCGTGGCCCGCGGCGAGGCGGCACCCCGGGACTACCGGCTCCCCGCCACCGCGTTCATCGGCGCCGTGAACGGCCTTCTCCACGACTGGAGCGCGGGCTGGGTGGACGCGACCCTGGACGAGGCCGTGGACGAACTCGTACGGCAACTGCTCGCGTTGATGCGACCGGAGGGGTGGACACCGGGGGGCTAGGGCAACCTGGGTCTGCGCCGGGCAGGACGGCGTACCCGCCTTGGCGACGGCTGACCGGACGTGCCGTCTGTGCCGTCCGTGCTGTCCGTGCCGGGCCAGGGTTTTCGCGCGCCGTCAGCGAGGGGACCGTCGGACGCAGGGCGGGCCCGCGTACGGGCTGTCCCGGCGGCCGATCGGACACGCCTCCTGTGCCCGTGCCCGCGCCCGTGTCTGTGCCCGGCGACCGCAGGCCTCGGCCGCCACCGGCCGCGGGTTCGCGGACCCTCGAACGGGAGCGGGTTCGTTCGCCGGTCGGGAGGGCTGAGGGCCGGCAGGGGATTGAGGGCACCCGGGACGGTCGGGGAGGGCATCAGGACCAGGCGGCTGTGGTCGGCCGAGCATCAGCCGGGCGTACCGCTCCAGCGTCGGCGAGCAACGGCATGCCGGTCGGCGCGGGCGCGGACTGCCCGACGGCGGGTGCACTCTTTGCGGGCCACCAGGCCGATCCGGCCCCGCCGAGCCGTGCGGCAGGCCCTCCCATCGGCTGAGCGGCCCACCGGCTGAGCGGCCCACTGGCCCGAGCGGTCCAGCGGCTCACCGGCCCAGCGACCGGCAGGTCACCTGCGGTGCTCGCGCCTCCCGATCCCGTCCAGCGCCGCCAGCACCGGTGCGACTCCGTTCTCCGCACGTACCCGTTCCCCGAGGGCCCGCGCCCGCTCGCCGTACCCGGGGTCGGAGGCGATGCGGTCCAGTGCGGAGGCGAGGGCGTCGGCGGTGAGGCGGCGCAGGGGGACGGCGGCCGGGGCCACGCCCAGGGCGACGAGGCGGGCCGACCAGAAGCCGGCGTCGAACTGGACCGGCACCGGGACCGCGGGCACCCCTGCGCGCAGGCCCGCCCCGGTCGTGCCCGCGCCCGCGTGGTGGACGACGGCGGCCATGTGCGGGAAGAGTGCCGAGTGGGCGACCTCGTCGATGGTCAGCATGTCGTCGCCGTCGGCGGCGAGTCCCGCCCAGCCGCGCTGGAACACCCCGCGCCTCCCGGCCCGCCGCAGCGCCCGCACGATCTCCCGGCTCAGCCGCCCGGGGTCAGGGACGGTCGCGCTGCCGAGGCCGACGAACACGGGGGGCGGCCCCGCGGCGATGAAGTCCCGCACCGAGGACGGGAGTTCGGTGCTCGTGTCGTACGGCCACCAGTAGCCTGTGACCTCCAGGCCCGGCCGCCAGTCGCGCGGGCGGGGGACGACCAGCGGGCTGTAGCCGTTCAGCACCGGCCAGCGGCGTCGCTCGCGGCGGCGCACGGCTGCTCCCGGGCGCACCTGTCCGAGGCCCAGACGGGTGCGGACCTCGGGGACGGTCGTGGCGAAGACGTGCTCGACGGCCAGGCTCACGCCGTGTCCCGCGACCCGGTTGCCGAGGGTTCCCCAGGAGCCGCCGCCGAGCATGGGCGGCGCGAACTCCCGCGTGGGCGCGACGGGTTGGAGGCAGAGCCCGACGCTCGGCAGGGACAGACCCTCGGCGACGGTGTGGCCGAGGGGCGCGACCGACGCGGACAGCAGCAGCACGTCGCTGTCCCGGGCCGCCGCGATCAGGTCGTCCGCCACGACCCCGGCCAGCTCCCGCGCCATGGACACGGCCCGCCACAGCTTGCCCGGCCCGGAGGCGCTGCGGTGCAGACCGAGCCCGCGCGCGGACTCCAGCACCGCCCGCGGGTCCACCGGCAGTGGACGGAAGCCGAGCCCCGACCCCGCGACCAGCGGCGCGAACGAGCCATGGGTCACCAGCGTGACCTCGTGCCCGGCCCGCAGCAGCCCGTGCCCGAGCCCGGTGAAGGGGGCGACGTCGCCCCGGGATCCCGCCGTCATGATCGCTACCCGCACGTCCGCCAGTATGACGGCCGCCGCGGTCCGGGCGCGGTAACGACCCTTCGGCAACGGCCAGTTCACGCCTGTCGCAGCCGTTGACTTCCGCCCCGCGCGGCCCTACTTTCAGCGCTCGACACGTTCGAGAAGCCGATCTGTGTTCGAAATATCGGCAACGCTGGTCGGTCGAGCCATCGGGCGCGTCCACCCCGTCGGGTGTTCCCCCGCACGAAGGAGCCGCATGTTTCCCCCACCCCGCACGCCCCGTCGCGGACTCGTGAGACGCGCCCGGGCCGCCGTCGTACGAGCCGTCGTCCTCGCCCTCACCGCCACCGCCGCGCTGCTGTTCACCTCGCCCGCCCCGGCGCGGGCGGCGACGACCCGGCAGATCTCCGTGCCGTCCGCCCCGATGGGCTGGGCGTCCTGGAACAGCTTCGCCGCCGTCATCGACTACGACGTGATCAAGGCGCAGGTCGACGCGTTCGTGGCGGTGGGTCTGCCGGACGCGGGCTACGACTACATCAACATCGACGAGGGCTGGTGGCAGGGCACCCGTGACGCGTCCGGCAACATCACCGTCGACGAGTCGGAGTGGCCGGGCGGGATGAGCGCCATCGCCGACTACATCCACGGCAAGGGCCTCAAGGCCGGCATCTACACCGACGCGGGCAAGGACGGCTGCGGCTACTACTACCCGACCGGCCGCCCCGCCGCGCCGGGCTCCGGCAGTGAGGGCCACTACGCCCAGGACATGCTCCAGTTCTCCCGGTGGGGCTTCGACTTCGTGAAGGTCGACTGGTGCGGCGGCGACGCCGAGGGCCTCGACCCGGCGACGACGTACCGCTCGATCAGCGACGCGGTGGCGGCGGCGACCGCGAGCACCGGCCGCGAACTGACCCTGTCCATCTGCAACTGGGGCTACGGGAACCCGTGGAACTGGGCGCCGGGCATGGCCCCGATGTTCCGCACGAGCACCGACATCGTCTACTGGGGCAACAGCCCCTCCCAGACGAACATGCTCTCCAACTTCGACCAGGGCCTGCACCCGCTCGCCCAGCACACCGGGTACTACAACGACCCGGACATGCTGATGGTCGGCATGAGCGGCTTCACCGCGGCCCAGAACCGCACCCACATGAACCTGTGGGCCATCTCCGGCGCCCCGCTCCTCGCGGGCAACAACCTCGCCACGATGACCACGGAGACGGCGAACATCCTCAAGAACCCCGAGGTCATCGCCGTCGACCAGGACGCGCGCGGCCTCCAGGGCGTCAAGGTCGCCGAGGACACCACGGGCCTCCAGGTGTACGGCAAGGTCCTGTCCGGGCAGGGCAACCGCGCCGTCGTGCTGATGAACCGCACGTCCTCCGCGCAGAACATCACCGTGCGCTGGTCCGACCTCGGCCTGACCGACGCGAGCGCGACGGTGCGCGACCTCTGGGCGCGCTCCACCCTCGGTTCGTACGGCACGAGTTACACCACCGGCGTCCCGGCGGGCGGCTCGGTCATGCTCACCGTCACCGGTGGCACCGAGCAGTCGGCGAGCACCTACACCGGCACGGCGGGCTTCTCGTCCGTCGTCGCGGGCAGCACCGGTGTGAAGGTCGTCGACGTCGCCTACACCAACACCTCCTCCTCGGCCCGCACCGCGACCCTCAAGGTCAACGGACAGGGCACGACGGCCGTCTCCTTCCCGCCGACCGGTTCCGCCCAGGGCACGGTCTCCGTGATGGTCGGCCTGACCAAGGGCTCGGCGAACAGCCTGACCTTCACCGGCGCGCCCACCCTGGCCGACATCACGGTCAGACCGCTGCCCGGCATGAACAGCACCCTCGCCGTCGGTACCCAGTCCGGCCGCTGCCTGGACGTCTACGACAACACGATCACCAACGGCACCCAGGCCGAACTGTGGGACTGCAACGGCGGCCAGAACCAGCAGTGGACGTACACCTCCCGCAAGGAACTGGTGCTGTACGGCGACAAGTGCCTGGACGCCTACAACCTCGGCACCACCAACGGCACCAAGGTCGTCGTCTGGGACTGCAACGGCCAGAACAACCAGAAGTGGAACGTCAACGCCGACGGCACCCTCACCAACGTCAACGCCGGTCTCTGCCTCGACGCCTACGGCGCGGGTACGGCCAACGGGACGCCGATGGTCCTGTGGACGTGCAACGGCCAGAGCAACCAGAAATGGACGCTGACCTGACCTGACCTGACCTGACCTGACCTGACCTGACCTGACCTGACCTGAACCGGCCCGGTCAGCGAGGCCGCCCCGCTCGCAGTACCGATCGGACGAGCGCGACGGACACGGCCCGGCCCGCCGAGGAGACCGCTCCGCGCCGCCGGGACCGTGCAGGGAACGCCCGGGCCGGTCCTGCCCGCACCGAGAAGGTCCAGGTCAACCGTGAGGTGATCTGGACCTTCGGCAGGTTCCTTCCTACTCGTCCCATGCCTGGATCATGATCTGTTCGGCGATCTTCCCGTCGCGCAGCGTGATCATCGACTCCGACAGGACCCGCACGCCGTCCGAGTAGCGGCACGACTCGCTGTAGGCGACGTGGTCGCCGTCGACGACACACCGCTCCATCGTGTGCGACAGATCGCGGCTGTAGACGTCCTCCAGCAACGCGCCGATCTCGTCGCGGCCGTGCAGGACCCGCGGACTGCTGGGCTGGGTGTTGCGGTCCACGACGCGCAGTTCCGCGTCGTCCGCGTAGAGCGACAGCAGTGGTGCCGCCGTGTCTCCCTCGATGCCCTGGCGCAGCATCTCGCTGGTGAAACCGGTGCCCATGGTGACCTCCCGAAAGGCCCGCGGCCCAGGGGGAGCGGGCCGCGTGGGCCTCACCTTCGAGCGTCCTCCGCCCCGCCGGGCTCGGCAAGCGCAGCCGCGGCGCTGCGCCTGACGGGTGAGAGCCGGCCCGTGGCCGTGTCCGTATCCCGCGTGCCCGCGTTGCTCACGACATGATCTCCACTCGTCGCATCGCCGCCGTCGTCGGTCTCGCCGCCGGTGTCACCGGTCTCGTCGCCCCGATGGCGAGCGCCGCCCCCGCGGACGCCGCTGCCGCCCCGCTGAGCCCGATGGCCACGCTCGACTCGCTGTCCGTGAGCGAGATCCCCGCGGAGCACCGGACCGACCTGCCGCTCCCGTCCGAGCAGCTCGCCGGGCTCAACCGGCTGAACGACCTCAACGAGCTGGACCAGCTCACCGGGCTCGTCGCGCCCGTCACCAACCTGGTGCCCGGCATCGAGGCCTGACCCCGGAGCGTGATCGACCGAGGGCCGCCCGGAAACGACCGGGCGGCCCTTGACATTGCCCGCGGGCGAACAGAGCATGCGAGCAGAGCAAGTGAATCTTGGTTCACATCGCGAACGAAGAGGTTCGGATCATGCCCATCACCCGCGAACTGTTCATCGGCGGCAAGGACGTACCCGCCGCCTCCGGCCGCACGGCCGAGGACCACAACCCGTACACCGGGGAGGTGTACGCGACCGTCGCGGCGGCGGGCCCCGAGGACGTCCGCAGGGCCGTCGACGCGGCCGACGCCGCGTTCCCCGACTGGGCGGCGCTCGCCCCGTTCGCCCGGCGCGCGATCCTGCTGAAGGCGGCCGACCTGCTGGAGGGCAGGGGCGACCAGGTCGCCGAGCTCATGGCCAACGAGGCCGGCGGCACCCGCCCCTGGGCCTACTTCAACGTCGCCCTCGCCGCCAACATGTTCCGCGAGGCCGCCGCCGCGGTCACCGCCCCGCGCGGCGAGGTGCTCAGCGCCCAGGAACAGGGCGCCCTCGGACTCGCGGTCCGTGAACCCCTCGGCGTGGTCGCCGCGTTCGCCCCCTGGAACGCCCCGGTCATCCTCGGCGTACGGGCCGTCGCCGCACCCCTGGCCGCCGGGAACACCGTCGTCGTCAAGGCGAGCGAGGACGCGCCGCTGGCCTGCGGGCTGTTCGTGGCCGACGTCCTGCGCGAGGCCGGACTGCCGGACGGGGTGCTGAACGTCCTCACCAACGACCGGGCCGACGCCGCGGAGATCGCCGAGTCCCTGATCGCCGACCCGCGCGTCCGGGCCGTGAACTTCACCGGCTCCACCGGCGTCGGACGGATCATCGGCGAGCACGCCGCACGCCATCTCAAGCCCGCCGTACTGGAGTTGGGCGGCAAGAACGCGGTGCTCGTCCTCGACGACGCGGACGTGGACTACGCCGTGGACGCCGTCACCTTCAGCGTCTTCATGAACGCGGGACAGATCTGCATGTCCGGCGACCGCATCCTCGTCCACGAGGCCCTGGCCGACGAGTTCACGCGGAAGTTCGCCGCCAAGGCCGCCTCCCTCCAGTCGGGCGACCCGAACGACCCGCACACCGTCGTCGGGCCGCTCGTCGCCGCGTCGGCGGCGCGGCGCGTGGCCGCGCTCGTCGAGGACGCCGTCGCCAAGGGCGCCGAGGTGCTGACCGGCGGAGGAGCGCCCGAGGGCGCGGTGCACCCGGCGACGGTCCTCACCGGGGTGCCGAAGGACGCGGAGATCTACCACGCCGAGGCGTTCGGCCCGGTCTGCGTGGTGGAGACCTTCGCCGACGACGAGGTCGCCATCGCCCTCGCCAACGACACGGACAACGGTCTGACCTGCGGCATCATCACCGAGAACGCCACGCACGGGCTCACCGTCGCGCGTCGGATCCGTACCGGCATCGTCCACATCAACGACCAGTCCGTCGCCGACGAGCCCCAGGCGCCCTTCGGCGGCGCCAAGGCGTCCGGCTACGGCCGGTTCGGCGGACGCTGGGGCCTGGAGGCCTTCTCCAACACCCGCTGGGTGACCATCGCCACCCAGCAGGCCCACTTCCCGTTCTAGAGCGTCACCTCTTCCGGAGGGGCACCCGTCGCCGCGACGGGTGCCCCTTCCTGTGCCTCGTCGTGCGGCCCGGCGTCCAGGAAACGGAAGCCGGGCCGCGGGTGCATCAGGAAGTCGTGGTGCGAGATGTTCCAGGCGTAGGCACCCGCCAGGGAGAACAGCACCCGGTCGCCCGCCCGGAGCCCGGGCGCCTCGACCCGGCGCGCCAGCACGTCCTTCGGTGTGCACAACTGCCCGGCCAGGGTGAGCCGTTCACCTTCCGAGGCCGGTCTCGGCCACGGGTGCGGCCAGGCGTCGACCGGCAGGACGGAACAGGGCTGGTCGTGGCCCTTGGCCGCCGGAGTGCGCAGATGGTGGGTGCCGCCCCGGACCACCGCGAACTCCTCGCCGTGGCTGCGCTTCACATCCAGCACCTCCGTCGCGTACCAGCCGCAGTACGCCGTCAGCGCCCGGCCCGGCTCGATCCGCAGGGTCACCCCGGGGTGCGCCGCGGTCAGTCGCGCCAGCCCGGCGCCGTACGCCGCCCAGTCGAACCGGCGTTCAGGGGCGGTGTAGTCGACGTGCATCCCCCCGCCCACGTTGACCTCCGTCACGCCGAGCCCGACGGCCCACGCCACGACGGCCCCGGCCACCGCCACCAGCCGGGTCGCCTCCAGCCCGCTCGCCAAGTGGGCGTGGATCCCGGCGAGTTCGAGGTGCGGGTAGGTGCCGTCCCGGAGGGTGCGGACGGCATCGCGCGCCTCTGCCGGGTCCATGCCGAACGGTGTCGGCCGCCCGCCCATGGCCAGCGAACCGCCCGCCAGCGAGCCGTCCTTCAGGGGCAGGTTGACGCGCGGCAGCACGGCGACGCGACGACCCGCCCCGGCTGCCAGCGCGGCCAGCACCCGCAGTTCGTGCGCGCTCTCCACATGGAACCGTCCGACCCCCGCGCTCAGCGCCGCGGCGATCTCGTCCGGCGTCTTCCCGGGGCCGCCGAAGGCCAGCGGACGCCCGGGCACCGCCTCGGCGACATGGGCGAGTTCACCGCCCGACGACACCTCGTAGCCGTCGACGTACGGCGCGAGCGCGGCGAGGATCCGCGGCTCCGGATTGGCCTTGGCGGCGTAGTAGAGCTCCACCCGGCCCGGCAGCGCGCCCCGCACGGTCGCGGCGTGCGCGCGCAGCGCATCCACGTCGTAGATGAAGGAGGGGAGTTCGTGCGACGGCAGGGAGAGGGCGTGGTCGCGGGCCGGCGTCATCGGGGGTCTCCGTTCAGGATGTCCTCGGCGAGCGGGGAGGGCAGCCGGACGTAACCGGCCTCGCGGTCGGCCTTGCGTTCCCACCGGGTCAGCAGGTTCGCCTTGGCGGGCAGCGGCACCCCCGCCAGGAGGGCGGCGAGCCGGGGCGGACACCCGTGCCGGTCGGCGTACGCCTGGAGCGTCGCCCGGACCCGGCCCCACAGGGCGGTCTCCGCCTCCGGGTGCAGATCGGCCAACGCCGCCAGCAGCTCGGCGACATGGTTGACGAACAGGCAGTACACGACCCGGTCCCAGCCGCGCCGCGCGTCGTACGTCATCGGCCCGGCGACCTCGGGCGGCAGGGCGGCCAGCGTGCCGGCGTGCCGCTCGGGGAGGAGCTTGGTGCCCTCCAGGTCGCGGAAGAGGACCTGGGCGGGCATGCCGTCGCCGTCGACGCAGACCAGCACGTTCTGGAGGTGGGGTTCCAGGACGATCCCGTGGTCGAAGTAGGCGGCCAGCACCGGCGGCACGAGCAGGTCGAGATAGGCGGCCCACCAGTCCAGGGCCGCCCCCGCGCCGGGGCCGCCGAGGAGCCGGGAGACATGCGCGTCGCCGCTCACGTACTCGTCGGCGACCGACGCCGCCAGCAGTGCGGTCGTCCCCGGCGCGAGCCGCCTCGGCAGGCCCTCGCGGACGATGACCCCGAACCCCTCGAACAGCGCCCGGTCGGGCGTGCCGTCCGGTCCCGGCAGGGCCAGCGTGCGGTAGGCGGGCTCGCGGAGCACCGCGCTGCCGGGGAAGCGGCGGGCGAGGCCGTCCAGGGCGGGACCGAGCAGACGGGTCAGGGCCACCGCGCCGGACAGCTCGTAACTGCTGTTCTTGCGCAGGCAGTTGGTGATCCGCACGTTCAGGCTGAACTTGAGGAACGTCTCCCCGTCGTACAGGGTCCGCACGGACGCGGTGGCGGCGAAGGGACGGCCGCCCGGCCCGAGGTCGACGACGTCCCCGCGCCGGAGCGCGGCGCCGAGCGCGGGATGGTCGCGGAGCGTCTCGTACTGCCAGGGGTGGACCGGCAGGAGCCGGTACCCGGGCGGCACCTCCCGCAGCCCGTCCAGGACGGCGACCGCGGACGGCTCGGCGGCCTCCTCGGCGATCAGGCCGGCCCGTACGGCGAGATGCCGCAGCGGGAAGAGCGCCCCCGCCTCCGGCGCGTACACCGACCAGGCACGCGGGTCACCGGTGCGGGCCTTGGGGGTGGGGTGGAAGCGGTGGCCGAAGCGGAGCGACTGCTCGGAGGCCAGGTACGGGTCCTGGTGCGCCCGCCGGGGCGAGGCGAGCACGCTCGACACGGCCTCGTGACTGGAGGCGACCTGGTCGAGGAACTCGTCGTTGCGCACACCCGTCCGCAGCGACAGCTCGTCGCGCGCGTACGCGGCGAGCCGCTCCCAGCCCAACTCCTCCCACCCGCCCTCGTGTCGTACCTCCACGGGGCCGGTGAAGCGGTGGGCGCCGAGCAGGGAGGTGCGGCGCAGGGCGACGCGCAGCAGCACGCCGCGGCGGGGGAGCCGCAGCAGGAGCCGGCCGTCGGTGACGACGCTCTGGCGCTCGGGGCCGGAGACCTCCCGCAGCAGACAGTTGAGGAGGGTGTGGGCCACCACGGCGTCGGCGGTGACCGTCGGGGCTTGGGCGAGCGAGGGCATCAGCGGCTCCAACGCGGGGTCATGGAGGGGTGAGGGGCGGTGTCCGAGGCGGCACTCAGGGCGAACCCCCGGTGCGGCGCAGGTAGTTGGGCCCGGTGGTGTAGTGCTTGTTGATGTCCGCCGCGCCCGAGCGCTCCTTGGACAGCAGCGTCCCGGCGGTGACCATCGCCTTCACGGGCAGGCGGGGCGCGTCGAGCACCCTGGCCCGCAGTACGGCCCCCGCCTCGCCGCCGAGCCGGTCCACCGCCTGGGTCAGCCGGTCCCGGACGAGGTCCAGCACCGCCTCGCGGTACCGGGGGAGGCCGAACGCGTAGGCGCCCGCGCACAGATGGACCGTGATCGTGGTGAAGAGGTCGGCGACCGGGCCGTCCCCGGTGACGTAGGTGCGCGGGTCGTCGAACCCCCACGGCCCGGGGAGCCGGGCGCCGAGCCGCTTCGCGTTGATCCGGGGACCGTCGTTGTCCTTGAACAGCAGCCGCAGACCGCCGGGCCGCAGCACCAGCGACACGTTCTGCTGGTGCGACTCCAGCGCGATGCCGTAGCCGAACAGGGTGGTCTGCCAGTCGAGGAGCAGGGTGAGGAAGGCGTCGAGGAGGGCGAGCGGGTCGCCGCCGTAGTAGCGGTCGGCGAGCAGGTCGAGGACCGTCCGGCCGTCCGGGGCGGCGGCGAGCAGGGCCGCCAGCGGGACGATCTCGTCCAGGCCGGAGGGGAAGCGGCGGCACAGCACGGCGAGGTGTTCGTCGCCCGCGTGCGCGTACGTCGACTCGTCGGCGTGCAGGATCGTCTCCCGGAACCGGGGCTCACGGTCGAGCACGGCTTCCAGGAGCCGCTGGCCCGCCGCGCCGTCCACGAGGGTGCCGGGCTTGACGGTCCGCTTGTTGCGCAGGCCCAACGTGGCCGTGGGGAGAGGCAGTTTGAGGTGCCAGGACGGGGTCACGGCCACCGTGCGCATCGACAGGGTCGGGACCACGTCCAGGTGGGGGCGGTCGGCGAGCCGCGCCCCCGGCGGCAGGTCCAGCGCTTCGACGGTCAACGGGTGCACGGGCAGCGCCAGATGGGTGCCGTCCAGGGGCAGCCCCAGCTCGGACGGGGTCGGCCAGAACTCCGGCAGCGCCCCGGTCACGGTGACGGTCTGCCGGGGCAGGGCGACCCAGCGCAGCGCGAACCGCGGCAGGAACTCGGGCGCGTACGCGCGCAGTTGCGGCTCCGTGAGTCCCGCGCGGCCCCGTGCCGTCGGGTACACGGGGTGGTCGTGGCGGGCCGCGAGCATGTCGTAGGCGAGGTCGGGCCAGAGCGCCGGGTCGGGGCCGAGGCCGGGCGGGGTGTCCGCGTGGAGCCGCACGGTGGCGAGGGTCTGGCGGCACTCCTCGGCGAAGTCGTCGAATCCGGGCCGGTCGACGGGGTCCGCGAGCGCGCGCAGTGCGGCGAGCACCTCGCCGTACGTGGTCAGTTCGGTGCCGTCGGGTTCGCGGAGCAGCAGTGGCAGCCGGGCGGCGTGCTCGCACTGGAAGCCGTCCTCGGCGACGGCGAGCAGGAGGGCGCCACGGGGCGTGGGCAGGCGGAGCCAGGGGCCGTCGGAGCGGTGGACGAGGGTGCCGCGGGTGCGCAGGCCGACCACGTCCTCGCGCAGGAGGGCGCCGAGCACCCGGGTGAGGAGTGCGTCCGCACCGGTCACGGGGTGATCTCCCAGCGCAGCCCGGCCAGGAAGCCGGCCGTCACCCGGGCCACCGTCCGCCGGTCCGTCCCGGTGGCCCGGAGCACGCCGAGGTAGTCGCGGTTGGTGCCGTACAGGGCGTGCCGCTCGCCGAGCGCCCGCAGCGGACGGTAGGTCAGCTCGACCCCCTCGACGGTGACGTCGGTCGCCGAAGGGGCCTCGGTGAGCACGCCCGCGCGGTCGGCGCAGGGGTACTCCACCAGGGCCGCGCCGTCACGGCGGGCCGCGAGGTCGGCGGGCAGCGGTGTGCCCAGGTGGGTGCGGAGGATGTGGGCGAAGAGGGGGACGCGCAGCAGTCGTGCCAGCAGCAGGTCGCACTGGTCGCCGATCGCGCGGTAGTTGACCTCGATGATCCGGGCCCGGCCCGCGTGCACCACGAACTCGGTGTGGCACGCGCCGAACCCGACCCCGAGCGCGTCGAGTTGGGCGAGCACCTGGCCGACGACCGGCTCCGGGTGCGCCGGGACGTAGGTCATCCGTCGCTCGACGAAGTACGGCGGCGGCGACAGCTCGGTGCGGAAGCCGCCCAGGACGTGGCGGATCCGCCCGTCGCCGAGGGTCTCCAGCGTGCACAGCTCGCCGGGCAGGTACTCCTCGGCGACCAGGGCGGCGCCGGGGCGCCGGGCGAAGAACGCGGCGGCCCGCTCGCGGAGTTCCTCCGGGCCGTCGACGAGGACGACGTCCTCGCTGGCCACGCCCTCGCGCGGCTTGAGCACACAGGGGTAGGGGATGTCCGGCGGCGCGGACGCCTCGGTCAGCTCCGCGGACCGGACCGTGTCCAGGCCCGAGGCGGCGAGCCGGCGGCGCGTCTCGGCCTTGTCCTTGCAGCGCAGGGTGGCCCGCCAGTCCTTGCCCGGAAGGCCGAAGTACGAGGCCGCCAGCGCCGCCTGGGTCTGGAGATGGTCGCTGTTGGTGAAGACGGCGTCGGGGCGGTGGTGCGGGGCGATCCGGCTGACGACCGCCCGGAAGTCACGGACGTCGCACTCCAGCACCTCGATCGCGGGCAAGGGCGCGTTCCCGGACGCCTCCGGGCCCGGGCGCTCCCGGTACGCGGCGCGGTGGTCGTCGGGCCGGTCGGTGAGGACGGTGACGTCGAGCCCGAGCCGGCCGGCCGCGGGCAGGAACCCTTCCGTGACGGAGTCGGTGGGGTTGAGGGCGAGCAGGTACAAGCGCATGGATGGGCGACAACTTCCGCTTGCGGGTGGTGAGTCGAGGGCGGGCCGTCGGCGGGCGCGCCCTTCGGCGGGCGGGACCTGTCGGCGGGTCACCGTCACGATGGGTGAGCTTAGGTTAGCCTTGCTTTAGTTCTCAACTGAGCGTCAGGTCCGCGCGCCGTGTCGACGCGCGGCGCCCTCGATCACGCTGAGGCCCTGATCGGGTCGAAGCCTTGATCCAGTTAAGGTAAGGCTTACCTAGCTTGTCGCTCATCGTCCTTCCCGTACTGGAGCACGCCGATGTCCGTGGCCCTGCACACCCCGCCGGACGGTGCCGTCGCCCATGTCCTCGCCGACACCTACCGCCGACTGGCCGGAATCTGCGAGGCGCTCGACGCGCGGGTGACGGAGGAACCCGGCCGGACGGGCGTGTCGGCGGCGGAACTGGCCTCCGACCCCGCCGTCCTCGACGCGTTCGTCGGCGCCGAGGCCGCCCGGATCGGCGACCGCTACGACGTCACCGTGCGCCCGGCCGTCGCCGCCTCCCGGGCCCTGCACGACTACGCCTGGTCCGTCGCCGTCCTCCTGGGCGGCACCTGGTACCTCGAACGCCGGGTGCCCCGCATCCGCCCCGAGGACCTGCGGCTCGACCTCGCCACGGGGACGTACGAGATCACCCCCGGCACCGAACTCGCCTGTCTGCCCGGAGACCCCGTCGACGGACTGCCGGGCGTGCTCACGCTGGATCAGGAGGACCGGCTGCGCGCCCAGTTGAGGATGGCGCTCGCCGAGCACATGCGGCCCCTGCTGGCCGCGATCGGGCCCGTCGCGCGGCGCCGGTCCCGCGCCCTGTGGGGCATGGTCTCCGACGACCTCGTCTCCGCCCTGTGGTACCTCGGCCGGACCCTCGGCGAGGAGGGCGCCGCGATCCGGGCCGCCACCGAGGTCCTCCCGATCCCGGTGCCCCCCTACCCGAGCGGCGCCGACTTCCGCTACCTCGTCGGCGACGACGGGCGACGGCACGCCACCCGCACCCGCGCCGGATGCTGCATGTTCTACGCGATCCGCCCGGCCGAGGCCTGTGTCACCTGCCCCCGCACGGCCGACGCGGAACGGCTGGCCAGGCTGGAGGGCTGACCCCCGCGCCGGTCGCCCCTCCCGGCACCCCGGCCCGCTCCGCCCTGTCGGAGTGCGGGGCTCCGGCTTACGGTGAGGCGATGACCGACAACGAGGAGACCTCCGTGTCCGTGCCGCTCGAGGACGCCGGCGCGGTCGACGCCACCGTCACCCTGCTCGAACGCCTGGCCGAGAAGCTGGGCGGCAAGGCCTCGGTGAGCGCCGTGTACGGCGAGCCGATCACCCGGGACGGCATCACCGTCGTCCCCGTCGCGCGCGTCGGCTTCGGTTTCGGCGGCGGCGCGGGGAAGGAGGCCGGGGCCGCCCGCTCCGGGGAGGGCGGGGGCGGGGGAGGCGGCGTCGACGCCCGGCCCCTCGGCTACATCGAGATCAAGGACGGCACGGCCGTCTACAGGCCGATCCGCGACCCCTGGCTGGACATCGCCCTGCCGGTCGCGGCGCTGCTCGCCGGGATCGTCGGCTCCCGGTCCGTGCGCGCCCTGGCCCGCAGGCGCCGCCGCTGACCGCCCCCGGCGTCACCCCGCCGTGGCGAGGAACTGCGTCGCCGCCAGCTCCGCGTACAGCGGATCGGACGCCACGAGTTCCCGGTGCGTGCCCGTGGCACGCACCGTGCCCCCGTCCATGACCACGATCCGGTCGGCCATGGTGACCGTGGACAGCCGGTGCGCGACGACCAGGACGGTCGTCGTGCGGGCCACGTCGGCGACGGTGTCGCGCAGCGCCGCCTCGTTCACCGCGTCCAGCTGGGACGTGGCCTCGTCGAGCAGCAGCAGCCGGGGGCGGCGCAGCAACGCCCGCGCGATGGCCACACGCTGACGTTCCCCGCCGGACAGTTTGGTGCCGCGATGCCCCACGAGCGTCTCCAGACCGCCGGGCAGCCGGGCCACCAGACCGTCCAGCCGGGTCGTCTTCAGAACCCGGGCGAGGGCGTCGTCGTCCGCGTCGGGGTTGCCCAGGAGCAGGTTGTCGCGCAGCGAGCCCGACAGGACCGGGGCGTCCTGCTCGACGTACCCGATCGCCGACCGCAGCCGGGGCAGCTCCCAGTCGGCGAGGTCGCGGCCGTCGAGGCTGATCGCGCCCGACTCGGGGTCGTAGAACCGCTCGATGAGCGAGAACACGGTCGTCTTGCCCGCGCCCGACGGGCCCACGAACGCCGTCATGCCCTGCGCCGGAACGGTGAACGACACCCCGTGGTGCACATACGGCAGATCGTCCGCGTACCGGAAACGGACGTCGGCGAAGGCGACGGACGCCGGTTCCGCGCCCGGGGAGGGCAGCGGGGCGGGCCGGGCGGCCGGTTCCGCGGGCAGCCGCAGCGCCTCCTGGATCCGGGCGAGGGCCGCGGCACCCGTCTGGTACTGGGTGATCGCGCCCACGACCTGCTGGATCGGCGACATCAGATAGAAGACGTACAGCAGGAACGCCACCAGCGTCCCGACGTCGATCGCCCCCGTCGCCACCCGCGCCCCGCCGACCGCCAGCACCGTGATGAACGCGATCTGCATCGCCAGGCCCGCCGTGTTGCCCGCGGCGGCCGTCCACTTCGCCGCCCGCACGCTCTGCCGCCACGACTCCTGCGCCGCCGCGTGCAGCGTCTCCTCCTCGCGGTGCTCGGCGCCCGACGCCTTCACCGTGCGCAGCGCCCCGAGGATGCGTTCCAGCGAGGCGCCCATCACCCCGACCGCGTCCTGCGCCCGCCGGCTGGCCCGGTTGATCCGGGGCACGATCACCCCGAGTATCGTCCCCGCCCCCACGACCACACCCAGCGTGACGGCCAGCAGCACCGGGTCGACCAGACCCATCATCACGATCGTCGCGAGCAGCGTCAGCCCGCCGGTGCCGAGCCCGACCAGGGAGTCCGTGGTGACCTCCCGCAGCAGGGTGGTGTCCGAGGTGATGCGGGCCATCAGATCCCCCGGCTCGCTGCGGTCCACGGCCGTGATCCGCAGCCGCAGCAGATACGACGACAACGTCCGCCGCGCACCGAGCACCACCGACTCGGCGGTGCGCCGCAGCACGTACGAACCCAGCGCCCCCACCGCCGTGTTGCCGACCACCAGCACCGACATGAGGACCAACGCCCCCGTGATCGTGCGGTCGTGGGACAGGTCGTCGATCAACTCCCTCGCCACCAGCGGCAGCAGCAGCCCGGTGGCCCCGGTGACCAGCGACAGCACCGCCCCCAGAAGCAGGGCCCAGCGGTGGGGCCGGACGTATCCCACAAGGAGCCGCCAGGCGGGTGCGGTCTGCTCGGGCTCGGACACGGCGATGCTCACGGGGCTCCCTCGGGAGGTCGGGCGGAGCGTTCAGGCTACGTCCGCCGCCTTCTTCCTGTGAGGCCCCTGCCGTGGCGCGGTTACCGATCGGTCGGACGTAGGGTCGTGCTGACGGACAACGGTTACACGGAAGGGTTCACCACCATGGCGCAAGAAGTACGCGGCGTGATCGCACCGGGCAGGGACGAGCCGGTCAGGGTGGAGACGATCGTGGTGCCGGATCCGGGCCCCGGCGAGGCCGTGGTGAAGGTCCAGGCGTGCGGCGTGTGCCACACCGACCTCCACTACAAGCAGGGCGGCATCAACGACGACTTCCCCTTCCTGCTCGGCCACGAGGCCGCGGGCGTGGTCGAGTCCGTCGGCGAGGGCGTCACGGACGTCGCGCCCGGCGACTTCGTGATCCTCAACTGGCGTGCGGTGTGCGGGAACTGCCGCGCCTGTCTGCGCGGGCGTCCGTGGTACTGCTTCAACACGCACAACGCCAAGCAGAAGATGACCCTCCTCGACGGGACCGAGCTGTCGCCCGCCCTGGGCATCGGTGCCTTCGCCGAGAAGACGCTCGTCGCCGCCGGTCAGTGCACCAAGGTCGACCCGGCCGTCTCGCCGCAGGTCGCCGGCCTGCTGGGCTGCGGCGTCATGGCCGGTATCGGGGCCGCGATCAACACCGGCAACGTCGGACGCGGTGACACCGTCGCCGTCATCGGCTGCGGTGGCGTCGGTGACGCGGCCGTCGCCGGGGCCCGCCTGGCCGGCGCGGCGAAGATCATCGCCGTGGACATCGACGACCGCAAGCTCGACAAGGCCCGCTCCATGGGCGCCACGCACACCGTGAACTCGCGTGAGAAGGACGCCGTCGAGGCGATCCAGGAGCTGACCGGAGGCTTCGGAGCGGACGTGGTGATCGAGGCGGTGGGCCGCCCGGAGACCTACCGGCAGGCCTTCTACGCCCGCGACCTCGCCGGGACCGTCGTCCTGGTGGGTGTGCCGACCCCCGAGATGAAGCTGGAGCTGCCCCTCCTCGACGTGTTCGGCCGGGGCGGGTCCCTGAAGTCGAGCTGGTACGGCGACTGCCTGCCCTCCCGCGACTTCCCGATGCTGATCGACCTGCACCTCCAGGGCCGCCTCGACCTGGACGCGTTCGTCACCGAGACCATCGAACTCACCGACGTGGAGAAGGCGTTCGAGCGGATGCACGAAGGCGACGTGCTGCGTTCGGTGGTGGTCCTCTGATGGCCGCCCGCATCGAACGCCTCGTCACCTCGGGCCAGTTCAGCCTCGACGGCGGCACCTGGGACGTCGACAACAACGTGTGGATCGTCGGCGACGACCACGAGGTCGTCGTCATCGACGCCGCGCACGACGCCGAGGCCATCGCCGCGGCCGTCGGCGACCGCAGGCTCTCGGCCATCGTGTGCACCCACGCCCACAACGACCACATCGACGCCGCCCCGGCCCTCGCCGACCTCACCGGCGCCAGGATCTGGCTCCACCCGGACGACCTGCCCCTGTGGAAGCAGACCCACCCCGACCGCGACCCCGACGCCCACCTCCAGGACGGCCAGGTCATCGAGGCCGCCGGAGTCGACCTCCAGGTCCTGCACACGCCCGGCCACGCGCCCGGCGCGGTCTGCCTCTACGACCCCGGCCTGGCCACCGTCTTCACCGGCGACACCCTGTTCGCGGGCGGACCGGGGGCCACCGGACGGTCGTACTCCCACTTCCCGACGATCATCGACTCGATCCGGGACCGGCTGCTCGCGCTGCCGCCCGAGACGAAGGTGCTCACCGGGCACGGGGACCCGACGACCATCGGCGCGGAGGCCCCGCACCTCCAGGAGTGGATCGCGCGTGGCCACTGACGACGTCGTCCCCCTCGGCGGCGTCAACGTCCTGCGCTGCGCTCCCTCCGGGCCGTCCCTGGACGGGGAGAGCGCGGCGCTCGACCTCATCGGCGACGCCATGGGACGCGACGCCCAGGTCGTCGCCGTGCCCGCCGGACGGGTCGCCGACGAGTTCTTCCGGCTGCGCTCGGGTGTCGCCGGCGCGGTGATGCAGAAGTTCGTCAACTACCGGCTGCGGCTCGTCGTGGTCGGCGACGTCTCCCGGCACACCGAGCAGAGCGGCGCGCTGCGCGACTTCGTGCGCGAGACGAACCAGGGCGGCCACATCTGGTTCGTGCCCGACCTGACGAGCCTGGAGGAGAAGCTGCGCCCGGCAGGGTGACCCGGCCGTAAAAGGTGACAGAGGATGTCCGGATTACCGGGGACCGTGGAACACGTCGAAGCACACGGTCACCCGGGAGGAACGGACATGTCACAGCCGCTCAAGGGCAAGGTCGCGCTGGTCGCCGGAGCGACACGGGGAGCCGGACGCGGCATCGCCGTGGAACTCGGGGCGGCCGGCGCCACCGTGTACGTCACCGGACGCAGCACCCGCGAACGCCGCTCCGAGTACGACCGGCCCGAGACCATCGAGGACACCGCCGACCTGGTCACCGAGGCCGGCGGCACCGGCGTCGCCGTACCCACCGACCACCTCGACCCCGCGCACGTCCGCGCCCTGGTCGACCGCATCGCCGACGAGCAGGGGCGCCTCGACGTCCTCGTCAACGACATCTGGGGCGGCGAGACCCTCTTCGCCTGGGACGCCCCCGTCTGGGAGCACGACCTCGACAACGGCCTCAGGCTGCTGCGCCTCGCCGTCGAGACGCACGCCGTCACCAGCCACCACGCCCTCCCGCTGCTCCTGCGCACCCCCGGCGGACTGGTCGTCGAGATGACCGACGGGACCGCCGAGTACAACCGCGACACCTATCGCGTCTCCTTCTTCTACGACCTCGCCAAGACGGCCGTCCTGCGCATGGGCTTCTCGCTGGGCCATGAACTCGGCCCGCGCGGCGCCACCGCCGTCGCCCTCACCCCCGGCTGGCTGCGCTCCGAGATGATGCTCGAACACTTCGGGGTGCGGGAGGACAACTGGCGCGACGCCCTCGACCGCGTCCCTCACTTCGCCATCTCCGAGACCCCGCGCTACGTCGGCCGCGCCGTCGCCGCGCTCGCCGCCGACCCCGACGTGGCCCGCTTCAACGGCACGTCCCTCTCCAGCGGCGCCCTCGCCCAGGAGTACGGCTTCACCGACCTCGACGGCAGCCGCCCCGACGCCTGGCGCTACCTCGTCGAGGTCCAGGACGCCGGCGCACCGGCCGACGTCACCGGCTACCGCTGACGATCCGCGCATGTCACCGGGGTACCGCTGACGGGCCGCGCTGCGTACGGTTCGGCCGCATGACACGTTTCGAGGGGTACGCAGTCCTGATCACCGGCGCCGCACGCGGCATCGGCGCCGCCACCGCACGACGGTTCGCCGCGGAGGGCGCGCGCGTCCTGGTGACCGACGTGGACGGGGAAGCGGCCGAGATGGCGGCGGCGGGGCTGCGGGAGCGGGGCCTGACGGCCGAGGCGTACCGCTGCGACGTGGCGGACCGGGCGGCGGTCGAGGCGGCCGTCGCCCACGCCGTCGACACCTTCGGCGCCCTGGACGTCCTGGTCAACAACGCCTTCCACTGCTCGCCCGACGCCCCGCTCTTCGAGGACGGGTCCGACGACGCGTGGGCCGCCGACCTCGACATCACCCTCACCGGCGCCTACCGCTGCGCCCGCGCCGCCCTGCCCCACCTCGCGGCCTCCGGACGCGGCGCCGTCGTCTGCGTCGGCTCCGTCAACGGCCTCGCCGACTTCGGCAACCACGCCTACAGCGCCGCCAAGGCCGGCCTCGTCTCCCTCACCCGCACCCTCGCCGGGCACGCCGCCGCCCGGGGCGTCCGCGTCAACCTGGTCGCCCCCGGCACCGTGCGCACGGCCTCCTGGGAGGGCCGCGACGACGAGCTCGCCGCGTTCGCCGAGCTGTACCCGCTCGGCCGGGTCGGCGAGCCCGAGGACATCGCCGCCGCCGTCACCTTCCTCGCCTCCCGCGACGCCTCATGGATCACCGGCACGACCCTCGTCGTGGACGGCGGCATCACGACCGGCGACACCGGCTTCCGCGCCGCGCGCCGGGGCCCGGTGTGACCAGGCCGAACCTCACCGTTTGGTCACAGCCCCGAAAGCGGCACAACCGCCACCCCCGTCCGCCGGTCAAACAGGTGGATCACAGGGGAACAGACATGCACGGAAAGGGCCAGCCATGGGGGACATACGCAGACGAGGGGCCGTCGCCCTCGGGATCACCGGACTGATCGCACCGCTCACGCTGACGCTCGGCGCCGCTCCGGCGCAGGCCGCGTCGTGCACCACCCAGACCGGGCCGTACCAGAAGCAGGTCGAGAAGTTCCTCGGCCGGCCCGTCGACGGCAAGCAGTCCAGCGCCGACTGCAAGGCGATCCAGGCCTTCCAGAACAAGCACGGCATCACCCCGAACATCGGCTACGCGGGCCCCGTGACCTGGGGTGTGATGGACCTGATGCTCAAGCAGCGGGCCGTCGGCGACAACCCGAACAAGGCCGGCAAGTGCCCGGTGAACAAGGGCCGTATCGCCTGCGTCAACCTCACGCTCCAGCTCAGCTGGATCCAGGACGGCAGCCGCCTCGTCTACGGCCCGGTGCCGGTGCGCACCGGCCGCGACGGCTACGAGACCCGCACCGGCCTCAAGAAGATCTACTGGCGCGACATCGACCACGTGTCGAGCATCTACGACGTGCCCATGCCCTACAGCCAGTTCTTCGACGGCGGCCAGGCCTTCCACTCGGTGAACCTCAGCATGTGGAACCCGCCCGGCTCGCACGGCTGCACCAACATGACCAAGACGGACGCCAAGAAGTACTGGTCGCTGCTGAAGAAGGGCGACGACGTCTACATCTACGGCCGCAAGCCGGGCACCTGAGCGGTACCCGGCCGCCTCCCGCGCACGCCCGCGTCCCGCCCCGCCACGGCGGCGGGACGGGACACGGACTCCCCCGGTGACAGTGGTCGCGGGTGGGATGCGGCAGCACGTTCACCGCGGGCCGGTCACAGCAGGACGTTCACCGTGCCGACGTTGACGTAGCCGCCCAGCGGCGCGGCGCCGCCGGCCTGGGTGCGGAAGCCGAGCGAGGCCACGACGGCGTAGGTGCGTCCGGCCTGGAGCTCGGTCAGGACGATGTCGTGCCGGTAGTCCGGGGTGCCGTTCAGGGCCAGCACCTGGGACGGCGACGGCTTGTTGAAGTCGTGCGGGCCGCCGATCTCGTCGACGCTGACGTGCACGACCCAGCTCCCCGCGAGCAGCGGCACCAGGAAGCCGGTGAGGTTCCACTCGATGCGGACGGTGATCGGCGTGCCCTTGTTGACGACGTCGGCAGGGTTGCCGCCGGGGTCGAGCACGATCGCGCTGATCCGACCGTCTAGCGCGGTCGTCGGTACGGGAAGTGACTGGAAGGTTCCAGAGGCCATGAGCTGACTCCTAGTGGGTGACGGGCCGTTGTCGGCCGTCACCCAAGGTGCGGTGCCCGCGGCGCCGGGAGCAGAGGCCGCGGTCCTGACCCGCCCGGGACGCCGTCCCGGGACCGGCGGGCCGGGCGCGGCACGGCCCCGTCACGGCAACGGCACCCGCACCCGGAGCTCCGTACCGCGCCCCGGCGCCGTCCGTACCCGCAAGGTGCCGCCCACCGCCTCGGCACGGCGCCGGATCGAGGTCATGCCCACCCCGGCCGGGGCATCGCCCAGCCCGCGTCCGTCGTCCGCGACGGTGACCACCAGACGGTGGCGCCGCGCGGCCAGTGAGACCGTGGCGTGCCGGGCGTCCGCGTGCCGTACGACGTTCGTCAGGGACTCCGTGACGATCCGGTACACGGCGGCTTCGACCGGGCGGGGCAGGGCGGGCAGCACGGAGACCACGACCTCGACGTCCGTCGTGGGCGGCACACGGCCGGCGTGCGCGCGCAATGCCTCCACCAGCCCCAGTTCCGCCACGGCCGCGGGCGGCAGCGCCTCCACGAGCCGGCGCACCTCCGCCACCGCGTGCGACACCTCGACGCCGATCCGGGCCAGCACGGTGCGCTCCGCGTGCAGATCCCGGGCACCCAGCAGATCCGACAGCGCCGCGACGCCCAGCCCGATGCCGCACAGCAGCGGACCGAGGCCGTCGTGCAGGTCGTGCCGCAGCCGTGTGCGCTCCACCTCGACGGCCCGCCGCACCACGGCATCGGACCCGCCGGGAGCCCGGAGCGCATGACGGCGCGGGCGCATCGGGTCTCGGCTCGGGAACGGCCGGCGCAGCCACGGCAGCACCGCACACACCACCCCCACGCCGTACAGCCCGAGCGCGACGAGAGCCGGGCCGGGCAGCCACAGGGCGACGGCGGCCAGCCAGACCTGTGCGCCGAGCACCAGCCCCGTCATGGCGCCGTGCGCGGATACGCGGCCAGGACCTGCCGCAGGGCCCACCGCATCCGGGGCACCGCGATCTCGGGGCGGTCGCCGTACGCCCGCGCGAGGACACCCGCGCAGCCGCGACTGCCGCCGTGGTCGAGGATCGCCTGCCGGACCGCCGCGGCGATCTCGGACCTGCTCGGTTCGGCGCCCGTCCTGATGCCGCTGCTGAACAGGGCCTCGGCACGGGCGGCGGTCAAGGGGTCGGACATGGGTGTCACCGGTTCCCTTCTGCTTCCTCAGGAGATGGCCGGGGCGGCCGGCCGGGGTCCGGTGGACCGGGTTCTCCGCCCCTGTGGCCATGCTCGGGAGCCGGGTTGCAGCGGCCGCTGCATTACCCGCTGCACTCCTCGCGGGTTCGGCGCTAGCGTGACGGGCAGGCACCGGGTGAGGTGGGGGCCGTCATGACAGTGCCGGCAGGACGGGACACACGGACCGCACTGCGGTTCCAGCTGCTCGGCCCGCTGCGGGCCTGGCGCGGGACGGCCGAGGTGGATCTCGGTCCGATGCAGCAGCGGGTGGTCCTCGCCGTCCTGCTGCTGCACGCCGACCGTCCGCTGAGCAGGGACCGCCTGGTCGACGCCGTCTGGGGACGGGCCGTGCCCGCCCGAGCCACCAACCTCCTGCAACGTCATGTGTCCGGGCTCCGTCGGGTCCTGGAACCCGAACGTCCGCCCCGCGCTCCGTCGGGCCTGCTCACCTGGACCGAGGCCGGATATCTGCTGACCCCCGGACCGGGGCTGCTCGACGTACGGGACTTCGACCGGCTCGTCGGCCGCGCGCACGCCGCCCGCGGCCGGGGCGACGCGGCCGTTGTCGCCGACGCCCTGCATCGCGCGCTCGGCCTGTGGCACGGACGCCTCTGCGAGGGCATGGCGAGCCCGTTCCTGGACGCGGAACGGGAGCGGCTGGCGCAGCGGCGCCTCGACGTGCTGGAGGAGCGCGTCGAGATCGACCTCGCGCTCGGCGACGACCTCGGCATGGATCTCGTGGGCGAGACCCGCCAGTTGACCGATGACCATCCACTGCGCGAGGGGCTCCACGCCCTGCACATGCTCGCGCTGCACCGCGCCGGACGGCAGGCCGAGGCCCTCGCCGCCTTCGGCGCCGCCCGCCGGCTGCTGCGGGAGGAACTGGGCGTCGAGCCGGGCAGGAGGCTGAGGCAGGTGCACGCCCGCATCCTCGCCGTCGACCCCGGGCTCGACACCGCGCCCCCGCGACGCACCCCCGGGCGGATCGTCACGCCCGCCCAGCTCCCGCACGCCGCCGCCGGGTTCGTCGGACGCGAGGAGGCACTCGATCGTCTGAACGTGTTCCTGCCGGCCGGCCCGGCGCCCGCCGGCCCGAGCGGCACGGTCGTCATCTGGGCGATCGCCGGTACCGCGGGCGTCGGCAAGACCGCTCTGGCCGTGCACTGGGCCCACCAGG
This sequence comes from Streptomyces sp. NPDC090106, assembly GCF_044747265.1. Lineage (NCBI taxonomy): Bacteria > Bacillati > Actinomycetota > Actinomycetes > Kitasatosporales > Streptomycetaceae > Streptomyces > Streptomyces sp. NPDC090106. Next base: position 126,108 of record NZ_JBIVDS010000007.1, read on the forward strand.
TACGCGACCGCTTCCCCGACGGCCAGCTCTACGTCAACCTCCGCGGCTTCGACCCGTCCGACCGCGCCGTACGGCCCGACGAGGCGATCCGCGGCTTCCTCGACGCCCTCGGCGTGCCCCGTGAACGGATCCCCCTCGACCAGGACAGCCGTACCGGCCTGTACCGGAGTCTGCTGGCCGACCGGCGGGTACTGATCCTGCTCGACAACGCGGCGGACGCCGACCAGGTACGCCGACTGCTCCCCGGGTCACCCGACTGCCTCTGCCTCGTCACCAGCCGCAACCGGCTCACCGGTCTGATGGTCACCGACGCCGCCCGCCCGCTCGGCCTGGGGCTGATGTCCCGGGCCGAGGCGGAGGACCTGCTGAGCAACCGGATCGGCGTCGGGCGGGTGGCCGCCGCGCCGGACGCCGTGGCCGACATCGTCGCCTCCTGCGCCCGGCTGCCACTGGCCCTGGCCGTGGTCGCCGCCCACGCCGCCGCCCACCCGCAGCTCCCGCTCGACGTGATCGCCAAGGAACTGCACACCTGTGGCAGCGCGTTGGACCTGCTCGACGGCGGCGACGACACCACCGACGTCCGCAAGGTCTTCTCCTGGTCCTGCCGAGGGCTGAGCCCGCAGGCCGCCCGGCTGTTCCGGCTGCTCGGCCTGCACCCGGGACGCGACTTCGGCGCCGCAGCGGTCGCCGGGCTCGCGGGACTTCCCCCGGAGGGAGTGCGAACCCTCCTCGCCGAGCTCACCGAGAGCCACCTGCTGACCCGGTCCGGTTCCGGCCGCTGGGAGTTCCACGACCTGCTGCGCAGCTACGCCGGGGAACTGGCCCACGCCCACGAGCCGCCCCCGGAGCGCGAGGCGGCGGTGCGGCGACTGGTGGACCACAGTCTGCACAGCGCCTACCGGGCGAGCCTCCACCTCGTGCCGGTCCGCGACGACCCCATCACTCTCACGCCCGCGCGGCCACCGGTCACGGGGGAGCGTTTCGACAGTCACGAGGCCGCCCTGAGCTGGTTCGGCGAAGAGATCGCGGCGCTGATCGCGGTCCAACGCCTGGCGTCGGCAGCCGGGTTGGACACGCAGGCCTGGCAACTGGCCTGGACGCTGCGGCCGTACCTCGACCGGCGCGGCCACTGGCAGGACGCGGAGACCGTGTACGGGCGGGCGGTGGAGTCGGCCCGGCGGGCGGAGAGCCTTCCGGGGCGGGCGGTGAGCCACGGCTGCCTGGCGATTGCGTACATGCGGCTCAGCAGGTATGAGGACGCCGACACCCACATTCGGCATGCGGCAGACCTGTACGAACGGCTCGGCGACCCGCTCGGCCAGGCGCATTCCCATCGGATGCTGGCCTGGCTCGGGGACCTTCGGGGAGAGTACGAGCCCGCGCTCCTCCACGCGCGGCTGGCCCTGGACTTCTTCCGGACAGCGGGTCACCGCTCGGGCCAGGCACGCGCGTTGAACGCGCTGGGCTGGTTCTGCTCACGCCTGGGCCGCCATCAGGAGGCCCTCGTCCACTGCCGGCAGGCCCTCGCGCTGCACGAGGAGGCCGGGGACGGCTTCGCCCAGGCAGACACCTGGGACAGCCTCGGCCATGTGCACCAGGACCTGCGCCGGTTCGACCGGGCGGCGGACTGCTACGGCAGGGCGCTGGCGATCTACCGAGAGATCGGCGACCGCTACAACGAGGCGGACACGCTCTGTGCGCTGGGCGATCTGCGTCGCGAGGAGGGCGATCCGGCCGGAGCCGCGCGAGCCTGGCGGAGGGCACTGGACCTGCTGGAGGAACTCGGTCACCACAAAGCGACGGAGATACGCGCCCGCCTCGCGGCCCAAACGGAGTCCGGCCCTCTGGAAAGACCGGCCACTTGACGAGAGGAAGGGCGCTCGCCAGACTCCCGGGCATTCCACTGGGCGCACGTTCCGTGCGTGTCGATCGACGGGAACCCCATGACAGAGCAACCGCTGCACTGGGAAGACGTCAAGGAACTGGGATTGACGTTGCGGGTGTTGGAGCCGTTATTCACCACGGAGAACAAAGAGGCACTGTCACTGGTTTTCGCGGCAGCCGCCAGGAATCTCTGCGGAGAACGCTCCGTGGCCGGATTCGACGTGAGCTTCATTGCCGGCAAGGAGCCGGAGCAGGGGAGTCAGCTCTTCAAGATCTCTGAGCTTTTCCGAGGGGATCCGAAGGCCGGGCCCGACGGGCGGGACACCTACCCGCGGACCTCCGAACCCCACGAGAAGTAGCCGGACCGCCATGCCGAGCGCTCCCGTCCCGCGGCGCGGCCCGGCGCCGGTCCTCCTGGTGAGCATGCCGTTCATGGACGACCGCCGCCCCTCGCTCTCCCTGGGGCTGCTGGCGGCGGGCGCGCGGGCCCGCGGGTTCGACGTCGGTCTCCTGCACGCCAACCTGGACTTCGCGGCGCGTCTGGGAGTGGACCTGTACCGGCTGCTCGCCGACGGCTGCGGCTGCCAGCTCGGTGAGTGGCTGTTCGCACCGGAGGCCTTCGGCGCCGACGCGCCCGGCCCGGAGCACGCCTTCCTCGACGCGTACGCGGAGGGGGTCGCCCGCGACCACGCCCTCGACCCGGACACCCTGAGGGACACCCTGCTGCGGATCCGGCGCCACGACATACCCGCCTACCTCGACGCCCTCGTCGCCGCCCACCCCTGGGAGCGGATCGGTGTCGTCGGCTTCACCTCGACGTTCCAGCAGAGCACGGCGTCCTTCGCCCTGGCCCGCCGCCTCAAGGAGCGTCATCCGCACCTCTTCACCGTGTTCGGCGGCGCCAACTTCGATCCCCCGGCGGGCGAGGAGTACGTGCGGCGGCTGGAGTACGTGGACGCGGCCGTCGTCGGGGAGGGGGACCTGACGTTCCCGATGCTGCTGGAGGCGCTCTTCGGCGACGGCGACCTGACCGCCGTACCCGGACTCGCGCGGCGCGTGGACGGACACGTCGAGACCGGGGCGCCGGCGCCACCCGCCTGCCTGGACGACTCCCCGGTGCCCGACTACGACGAGTACTTCGACCACGCCGAGCGGCTCGGCCTGCTGCCCTTCACCGCGCGCCGCAACGTCCACCTCCCCATCGAGACGGCCCGCGGCTGCTGGTGGGGCCGGCGGCACCACTGCACGTTCTGCGGACTGAACGCGGACTCCATGGACTTCCGCTCGAAATCGGCCGACCGGGTCCTGGCGGAATTCGCCTGTCAGACCCGCCGATACCGCAGCTTCCGTTTCGAGGCGGTCGACAACATCCTCGATCCGCGATACCTGCGCACGGTCTTCCCCGAACTCGTGGAGAGCGGGGCGAGTTACGAAATCTTCTACGAGGTGAAAGCCAATCTCACCCGGCGGCAGATCGCATTGCTGGCGCAGGCCGGAGTCGTGCAGATCCAGCCCGGAATAGAGTCGCTGAGTTCCTCCGTGCTGCGCCTCATGCGCAAGGGGGTCACCGCCGCACAGAACGTCAATCTGCTGCGCTGGGCACAGCACTACGGAATTCACGCCACCTGGAACCTGCTGTGGGGTTTTCCCGGCGAGACCCGGCAGGACTGCTCCGACCAGGCCGCCGGACTGTGGCGGCTGGAGCACCTCAGACCACCGGAGAGCGCCGCCCGCCTCACCCTGGAGCGTTTCAGCCCGCTGTTCACCGACCGCGAGGGGATCCTGCGGGACCGCCGCCCCGATCCCAGCTACGCGCACATCTACCCCGCACGCCTCGACCTCGACCGGATCGCCTACTTCTTCCGCGGCACCCTCGACGGCGCCCTGCCCGACAGCGCCTACGCCTCCCTGCGGCAGGCCGCCGGCGACTGGCAGGACGCGTGGCGGGGCGACGGCGGGCCGCCCGTCCTCGAATACCGGCAGGCCCCGCACTACGTACAGATCCACGACACACGACGCAAGGCGACGGAAGGCACCTACCTCCTCGAAGGAGCCGCCGCCGACCTCTATCTCGCCTGCTGCGAGCGCCCCGTCACGCGCGCCGCGCTCGGCAGGAGATTCGGTGAGGGCGGCGCGGCGGAGGCGGTGGAACGTGCTCTGAAGGAATTCACGGAAGCCGGGCTCGTCCTGGAGGACGGTCCGCTGATCGTCGCGCTGGCCGTCCAGGCCGCCCGGCCTCGCTTCATCAGGAGTTGACGCACATGACCCCAGACCTCGACAGCCGACTGCCCGACCGGGTGTACGCCCACGCTTCCCCGCGGTCCATCGGCTCCACCTCGCTCTTCGACGCCGACCAGATCACCGTGGCCAACGCCACCCAGTTCATGTCACGGGAGAACGCCACCGACCGGGCCATCGATGTCCTCGGTCAGGAAGGCTTCGAGATCCTCGGACACTCCACGACCACGCTCCACATCGCCGGTCCGCCCGAGCTCTACCAGGATTTCTTCAGGACCACCCTCATCACGTCGAGTCAGGGGGTCATCTCACCGGGCGCGGCCCTGCCCTGGGGGACGTACCGCTACATCGACACACCCGACACCCGGCGCCGCGGCCTGATCGCCACCGAACGGGACGATCTCAGGGGCTTCCTGGAAGGAGTGGCGCTGGAGCAACCCGCCCTGCTCTTCTCGGACATCGGTCCCGCGCCGGAGCTGCCGTACTGGCACCTCACCCTCGACCAGGTCGCCGAACACCTCGGTGCCCGGGCGCTCCACGACGAGGGCCTCACCGGTGACGGCGTACGGCTCACCATGATCGACTCCGGATGGGAAGAACTCCCCTACTTCACCGAGCACAAGTACGCCGGAACCGTCGTCCTCGGACCCCAGGCCGCAAACGCGCACCGGGACGAGGAGGGGCACGGCACCAGCGAGTCGGCGAACGCGTTCAGCGTGGCCCCCGGGATCACCTTCACCATGGTCAAGGTCGGCGGGGCCAATCTCGTGGGGGCCTTCGAGGCGGCGCTCGGGCAGGACGAACTTCCCGACATCATCAGCATCAGCCTGGGCTTCCAGGCCAAACGCCAGCTGGCCGCCGACGACCTGGTCCTCTCGGCCAAGATAGCCCTCGCCGTCCTGGCCGGGGTCACGGTCGTCTGCGCCTCGGGCAACGGCCATCACGCCTTCCCCGGCCAGCATCCCGACGTCATCTCCGTCGGCGGGGTCCACCTGGACCGGAACGGCGAGGCCGAGGCGTCGGACTACGCCAGCGGATACGTCAGCGGCGTCTTCCCCGGCCGCACGGTCCCCGATGTGTCCGGCCTGGTCGGCATGCAGCCAGGGGCCGCGTACATCATGCTTCCCGCGCCGCCCGGGTCCGCGATCGACCGGCGACGTGCGGTGCCCGACGACGAGGACGGCGACGGTCGCCCCGACTGGGAGGGAGACGGAACCCTGCCCGACGACGGCTGGATCGTCGCCAGCGGCACCTCTGCCGCGGCCCCGCAGGTGGCGGGCGTGTGCGCGCTGCTGAAGCAGGCGTACCCCTCACTCACGCCCGACGGCCTGCGCCGTGCTCTGCAGAAAGGGGCCCGGGACGTGACGAGGGGAGTGAGCAACCCGGCCACCGGTGGCCGGGCCGGCGACGGCCCGGACGACGCGACCGGCTACGGCCTGGCCCGGGCGGACGAGGCGCTGCGGCATCTGCGCCGGCCCAGGGCGGCGTCAGGATGAGAGCGGCCGACGGGCGCCCCGCCGCCCATGGCGGGGCGCCCACCGCGGCCTCACCGCCCGCGCCCCGCCGCCTGCCTGCGCCACTCCACCCTGACCGCCTGCGTCAGATCGAACAGCGCCTGGGTGCGCAGCGCGTAGCGGCGGCCCGCCAGACAGACCAGCCAGGCCGACGCCCCCAGGGCGAGGGGCACGTACACGTCCTCCGCCATCGGCTCCGTGTGCCAGTGGCGCACCAGCACCAGGTTCGTGACGAGCACCGCCACGGTGTACAGGACGCTGGTCACCAGCAGCGCGGAGTGCGCCACCTCGTGCAGCCGGTGGGCCATCGCGACCGCGACGACGAACACGCCGGGCAGCAGCACCAGCAGCCCGCGCAGCACCACGGCGCGGTAGACCTCGGACGGCTCGGTGGGATAGTCACCGCTCCAGTAGCCGAGGCTCCCCATGCCCATCCAGGTGCAGAGGAGATCGAGCAGCCACAGCACGGCGACCCCCAGTGCCACGGTCAGCACGACGGTCGTGGTGCTCGGGGTGACCCGGGGCGCGGGCCCGGTCAGCCGGGTCACCTGGCCCGGTGGTCCGGCGGCGCGCCGGCAGTCGGCGTTCACCGACCGCTGGAGAAACGGCCAGCCCGCCACGACGAGCGTGAAGACACCCGCGGCGACGGCGGCGACCTGGTCGGCGTTGCTGGTGTGCAGCAGCAGCGTCAACGCGCCGGTCAGCAGCGGAGGGACGGCCTGAAGCAGGAGCGAGAGCCCCGGAGAGTCGGCGGTGGTCGTGGTCGGTGGATGGGCGGACATGACGCTCCCTCGGTTCGGGCACGGAGCCGGACATGGATGTCGCGCCATGCTCGGCCGCCCGGCGCGGCCCCGCCTGAGGCGTGTGTCCCGGGCCGGCCGGGCATCTCGCCCTTCGCGGCGGGAGGACCGGGGACCCGGGTGCGGCGAGGGGCGGCCGTATGAGTCCCGTTCGCGTCGTCATCGCCGACGACCACCCGATGTACCGCTACGGGCTCGCCACCGTCCTCACGGCGAGCCCGCACGTCGAACTCGTCGCCGAGGCCACGAACGGCGACGACCTCTGCGCGGCCGTCGACCGTGCCGGACCCGACGCCGTCGTCACCGATCTGTCCATGCCCGGACTCGACGGCACCGGCGCGATCCGCGCCCTGCTGGCCCGCCACCCCCGCCTCGGCGTCCTGGTGCTCACCATGCACGAGGACGCCGAGGCGCTGTTCGGCGCGCTGCGCGCCGGAGCCCGCGGCTATCTCGTCAAGGACGCCGACAGCGCCGAGATCGTGCGCGCGGTGCTCGCCGTCGCCGCGGGACAGGCGGTCTACGGGCCGACCGTGGCACGGCGGATCGTCGACTTCTTCACCGGCGCGCACCGGGACTTCGCGGCCCGCGCCTTCCCCGAACTCACCGAACGGGAGAGGGAGGTGCTGGACCTCGTGGCGCTCGGGGCGGGCAACCACCAGATCGCGCAGCGGCTGTTCCTGGCCGAGAAGACGGTCCGCAACCATGTGTCGGCGATCCTGACCAAACTCCAGGTCACCGACCGTGCCGCGGCCGTCGCCCGGGCCCGGGACGCGGGCCTGGACGGACGGCCCCGGCCCTCCGCGTGAGCACCCACCGGACGGTCACGCGGGGGGCGCGTCCCCGAAGTCCGGGATCGTGAGCCTGGCCCCGCCCTGCCGGGCGGACTCGTGCGCGATGATCCCCGGCAGGGTGTAGCGGGCGGCGACCCACGCGTTCACCGACGGCAGCGACCGGGTGGTGACGGCCGTGACGAAGTCGTCGACGAGGAAGTGGTGGCTGCCCTCGTGCCCGTTGTGCAGCTCGTCGAACTCCCTCGGCAGCCGCGCCCGGTCGTGCACCGGGGCCGAGCCGGAGGTGAACGCGGCCCGCAGGTCCGGTGCGATGTGCTGGAGCGAGGGGTCGTCGGGAGACAGGGTGGGCTTGGGTTCCAGGAGCTCGCTGATGTCCTTCACCCCGTTCTTGTCCTGCCACAGCGCGAAGGTGGCGAGCTGCTCCATGCTCGCCTCCGTCCCGAAGAAGCGGAACCGGGACTCCCGGATGTGGGAGGGGTAGCCGACCCGGCGGAACTCGTTCGTGCGGAACGAGCCGCCGCCGGCCACCTCGAACAGGGCGGTGGCGTTGGACACGTCGTTGTCGAACCGGCTGACCGAGCGGTCGAAGACCCCGTCGCCGCGGTCGTCCACCACGCCGATCGCGGACACGCTGACCGCATGGGTCTGCCAGGCGCCGAGCACGCCGCCCACCGAGTGCGTCGGGTAGAGCAGCGGGGGATAGGAGGCGGTCGACTTCCAGTCGTCGCCGCCGCTGTACCGGTACGCGTCGTAGAACCCGAGGTCCATGTCGTGGACGTAGTCGCCCTCGGCGTAGAAGAGCCGCCCGAAGGCGCCCTCGGCGATCTGGTTGCGGGCGTGCACGGTCGCCGGGTTGTACTGGCTGGTCTCACCCATCATGTAGGTCAGCCCGGTCGCCCGTACCGCCTCGATGATCGCGGCGATCTCCTCGGTGGTGATCGCCATCGGGACGGCCGAGTAGACGTGCTTGCCGGCGGCGAGGCCCTGGAGCACCAGCGGTCCGTGCGTCCAGCGCTGCGTGAAGACCGCGACCGCGTCGACGGCCTCCGACTCCAGCATCGCCTCGTACGACGGGAAGGTGCCGGCCAGCCCCTGGGCGTCGGCGAGCTGCCGGGCCCGCTCGGGGAGCAGATCGGTGACGTAGACGTCGCCGACTCCGGGATGGGCCTGGAACAGCGTCGCGAACTGGCCGGAGAACTGGCCGGCGCCGACGATGCCGAGGGAGAACGTCATGGAATGCATGCCTTTCACTGGCCGAGAAGGAAGTTGATCTGGTCGTTGGTCCTGGTCAGGCCGCTCACCGGCGCCCCGTTGGCGTACACGTCCTGCATGGCCGGGCGCATCAGCGCGTACACGTCCGCCGCGTAGTCCGCGATCGGGAAGGAGAAGGTCCTGGCGTGCTGCCGGTCGGTGACCGGTCCGGTGAACGCGGACACGTCGATGCCCTTCTTCCCGTACGCCGCGACGGCCGCCCGGGTGCCGTCGGGGGTCGCCGGGAAGACGATGCCGTACGAGCCGACGGTCTTCTGGCACGCGTCGGAGGCCAGATAGCGCACCCACCGGAGAGCGCCGTCCTTGTTGCGGGCGTTCTTGGTGACGGAGTCGGCGAGCCCGTTCATCATGGTCGCGCGCTTGCCGCTCGGGCCGACGGGGGTGAGGGCGGTGCCGACGTCGAGGCCCTTGGTGCCGTAGTACGTCGAGATCATCCAGGCGCCGTCGAAGGCGGTGGCCGCCCGGCCCGAGGCGACCTGGGCGTTGGCCGGGTTGGCGCCGTCGGTGTAGTCCGTGAAGGGCGCGAGGTAGCCCTTCCTCGCCAGGCCGAAGTACCAGTCGACGACGGACTGGAAGGTGTCGCTGTCGTACGCGTAGCGGTCGCCCCAGCGGGCCTTGTCCGTGTAGTTCCAGCCCGCCGACGCGGTGAACGGGCTCCAGGTGGTCTGCCCGTCGCTGTCGCCCGCGCCGCCGGTCGCCAGCCCGTAGGTTCTGACGTTGTCCTTGTCGAAGCCCGGTTCGTCGCCGCGGGTGCCGTTCTTGTCGACGGTCAGGTGCGCGATCGTCCTCTCGAAGGTTCCGCCGTCCTTCGGGTTCCAGGCGAGGGAGTTGAGCTGGTCCGCGGTGAGTCCGGCGTCCTCGGTCATCTTCCGGTTGTAGAAGAGGGCCACGGTGTCCCAGTCCTTCGGGGCGCCGTAGCGGTGGCCGTCCTGGCCCGTCCAGTTGGCGCCGAGCCCTGACTGGTAGGCGGCGTCGTCGATGCCGAGGCCGTCGAGCGGCTCCAGCACCTTGAGGTCGGCGAACTGGCCGAACTTCTGGATGTGGTCGGTGAACACGTCCGGCTCGGTGCCCGCGATGAAGCTCGCGGTGAGCTTGGTCCAGTAGTCCGCCCAGCCCAACTGCGTGATCTTCACGGTCAGTTCCGGGTTCTTCCGCTCGAACCCCTTCGCGCACGCCTGGTAGGCGGGCAGCTGGTTGGCGTCCCACAGCCAGTACGTCACCGTGTTCGCCCCCGACCCGGCGGCGCCCCCTTGCGCGCACCCGGAGACCAGGGACAGCGCCAGCGCCCCGACGAGCGACATGACGGTACGAATTCGCATCCCAGTCCCCTTACTTGACGCCCGTGAAGCTGATGGTGCTGACGATGCGGCGCGCGAACGCCCCGAAGAGGACCAGCATCGGAAGGGCCGCGATGAGCGTGGCCGCCATCAGGCCGGACCAGTCGTAGCCGCTCTGCGGGGTCTGTGCCCGGAAGATCGCGAGGGCCACGGTGAGCACCCGCGAACTGTCCGTGTACGACACCATCAGCGGCCAGAAGTAGTCGTTCCAGGAGGTGATGTACGTCAGTACGCCGAGGGTGAGGACCGGTGTCCACGCCATCGGCAGCATCACCCGGAAGAAGATCCGCACCTTGCCCGCGCCGTCCAGCAGGGCGGCTTCCTCGACCTCTCGGGGCACGTTCATGAAGAACTGCCGCAGGAAGAACACCGCGAACGGCGTCATGAACATCGTCGGCAGCGCGATGCCCAACAGGTTGTCCACCAGGCCGAGTTGCTTGATGAGGACGAAGTTCGGCAGCAGGGTGAAGATGGCCGGCACCATCAGTCCGGCCAGGAACAGCCCGAACACCTGGTCCCGGCCGCGCCAGCGCAGCCGGGCGAAGGCGTAGGCGGCCATGGCGGAGAAGAAGATCTGGCAGACGGTGATGAGCGTCGAGACGATCACCGAGTTGACGAGATAGCGCCAGAACTTCAGTCCGCCGCCCGATCCGCCCTGGGCGATCGCCTCCTCGGTGGACTGGAGGCCGAGCGCGCGCTCGAAGCCGCCGGTGGTGAGGCCGACGGGCAGCGGGTCGCCGGGGTGCGCGGCGAGCGCGGTGTTCGTGGACAGCGCGGTGCGCAGGATCCAGTAGAACGGCAGCAGTGTGATGAGCACGATCGCGGCCATCACCACCCAGGCGACGATCCTCCCGGGGGACGGGAGGCGCCTGGTGGGACGGACGGACGTGGATCCGGTGGCGGTCAAGGCGGCCATGTCGGTGTCTCCTTCCCTCAGCCCAGGTCCGTCTGACCGGCGCGGGTGATCCGGTACTGGAGCACGGTGATCGCGCTGAGCACCACGAGCAGCGCCACCGACATCGCGGAGGCGTAGCCGAACTGGAAGCGGCCGAACGCGGCGCCGTAGATGTAGAACTGGAGGACGTTCGTCGCGTTCGCGGGGCCGCCGTTGGTCGTCACGGCGACCGTGTCGAAGACCTGGAACGAGCCGATCACCGTCATGATCAGCACGACCGCGAGGACCGGCCTGAGCAGCGGCAGCGTGATCCGCCAGAACATGCGCCACTCGTTCGCGCCGTCCACCTTCGCCGCCTCGTACATGTCGTTCGGGATGGCCTGGAGCCCCGCGAAGAGCAGCAGGGCCGTGTAGCCCACGTGCCGCCACACGTTGATGAGGGCGATCGTCGGGACGGCCCAGGTCTCGTCGTTGAGGAACGGGATGCGGTCGAAGCCGAGTCCGGCGACGATCTCGTTGCCGATGCCGAGCTGGGTGTCCAGGATCCACAGCCAGACGATGCCCGCGACGACGTTCGACATCAGATACGGCGTGAGCACGATCCCGCGCAGCGTCGCCGACCGGGTCAGCCGCTGGAGCAGTACGGCGATGGCGAGCGCCGAGACCGTCTGCACACCGATGTTGATGACCACGTACACGACGGTGACCCGCAGCGAGTCCCAGAAGATGGGGTCGTGGACCATCCGGTCGTAGTTGTCGAGGCCCACCCACTCGGCGGGGGTCAGCAGGTTGAAGCGGGTGAAGCTCAGATACACGCCCCGCAGCGTCGGCCACAGCAGGAAGGCCAGGAAGCCCAGCAGGGCGGGGGCGAGGAACACCGCCGCCAGCCGGCCGTCACCGCGTCCCTCGCCGGTCCTCGCCTTCCGTGTCCTCGATGTCGTCCGGGCCCCCCGCGCGCCGCTCAGCGGCAGACGCGACGGTGGGCTGCTGGAGGCGATGGTCATCAGAGACTCCCTCGTCTGCGCGGCTCTCGTCCTCAGGCCACTTACTTTTGCGGCGGAAGAATTGATGCGTCAAGAGGTAGGTGAACATCTTTTACGAGCCGCATCTGACCCCATGGATTGGTCACGTTGGTTCCGTGGCAAAATAAATATCCAGGGAGGGAGACTGACCCCTATGACCTCAGCAGCCGCCAGCTGGCATCCACTGAGCCCCGGGGAACGCTCGGTGGCGATCGACGTGCTCGTCAACGGACCGCTCTCGCGCAGCGAACTCGCCCGGCGCCTCGACCTGTCCGCGGGCAGCCTCACCCGGCTGACGAAACCGCTCATCGAGTCGGGGCTGCTGATCGAGGTGCCCGAGGCGGGTGCCCCGGCCGAGGTGCGCACCGGACGCCCCTCGCAGCCCCTGGACGTCGTCGCCGACTCCCGCGCCTTCGTCGGCTTCAAGGTCACCGACGACATGGCCTACGGCGTCCTGACCACCCTGCGCAGCGAGATCGTCGCCCGCCACGACCGGCCCCTGACCACCCACGACCCCGCCCAAGTCGCCGACCTGCTCGCCGAGATGACCACCGAGCTCACCCGCGGCCACGGTGCGCGCGTCGCCGGGATCGGCATCGGCGTCGGCGGCCTCGTCCGGGCCCGCGCCGTCGTCGGGGAGTCACGGTTCCTGCACTGGCGGGACGTCCCGCTCGCCGAACTCGTCCAGGAGCGGACCGGGTTGCCCGTCGTCGTCGAGAACGACGTCGCCGCCCTCGTCGAGGCGGAGACATGGTTCGGCGCCGGACGCGGACTCGACCGCTTCGTCGTCCTCACCATCGGCGCCGGCATCGGCTACGGCCTCGTCCTCGGCGGGCGGCGCGTGCCCTACGCCGAGGAGGACCGCGGCTTCGGGACCCACTGGATCGTGAGTGCGGACGGCCCGCTCACGCCCGAGGGCGAACGCGGCAGCGCCGTCTCCCTGCTGACGATCCCCAGCATCCGCTACCAGATCCGGGCCGCCACCGGACACGACCACACCTACGAGGAGATCCTCGTCCTCGCCGCCGCCGGTGAACCCATGCCCGCCCGGGTCGTCGAGGAGGCGGCCCGCGCTCTGGGCATCCTGGTCGCCCAGATCGCCAACTTCGCGATGCCGCAGAAGATCCTGCTCGCGGGAGAGGGCGTCGGACTGATGGACGTCGCGGCCAAGACCGTCGAGGACACCGTCCGCGGCCGGCGCCATCCGCTCGCCGCGCCGATCGACCTGGAGACCAAAGTGTCCGATTTTCACGACTGGGCGCGGGGTGCCGCCGTCCTCGCGATCCAGGTGCTGGTGCTGGGCACCGCGGAGGCGTGAGGTCCGCCACGCGCCCTGGGGTCCAACTCCCTGGCCTGCGTGGATGGATGAGGACAGGGGCGTTCGAACGTACGGACGTGATCAGGGACACGGTCCGAAATGACCGTATTGCTCATACTTACTCACGCCGCCTTCACGCGGGGCGACGTATGCTTCACAGCATGTCCACCACTGTTGAATCGGCATCCGATAGATCGGCTGACGAGGTCAACGAGGAGATCCGGGCCCTGTGGCGCCGGTCGGGCGGGACACTGAGCGGCGAGCAGCGTGAGGAATACCGACGGCTCGTCCTGGAGTGGGCCGCCGCGGCCCCGCAGTCGGCCTGATCCCCTCGGCCCCCTCCTCGCCGCCCGTCCCCCTCAGCCCCACGTCGTCGAGTAGTACCTCTGATAGGCCTTGCGGTCCTGCTCCGTGCGGATGTACCGCGTGGCCACCAGCGCGATCAGACTGCCCCCGACCACCAGCAGCCCGGGACCGATGTTCCGGGCGTCCGTGAGCCGCGTCAGCAGCTCCGCTCCGTTCGTCCCGCCCTCCGTGGCCGGAGCCGCCGACCCCGGCGACGCGGCTCCGGGCGCCGCCGCCGCGGCCGACGCGGTGGCCGTCGGCGCGGGTGACGCGCTCTGCCGCCCCTGACCCGAACCGGCCTGCTGGGCCGACACGATGAGCTGGACGTTCAGCTCGCCGAGCGCCTTCGTCACCGGCTGGAAGAACGTCGTACCGCCCGTCGTGCAGTCGCCGCTGCCGCCCGACGTCACCCCGAGCGCGACCCCCTCGGAGAACATCGGGCCCCCGCTGTCACCCGGCTCGGCGCACACATCGGTCTCGATCAGACCGGTCACCGTGCCCTCCGGGTAGTTCACCGTGGCGTCGAGCGCCGTCACCGTCCCGTCGCGCAGGCCCGTCGTGCTGCCGCTGCGGAACACCCGCTGCCCGACCGCCGGATCGGCCGCCCCCGTGATGCGCACGCCGTTGCCGTCGCCGATCGCCACGATGTCGGCGCCGTCACCGGCCTTGCCGCCGTCGTACCGGATGAGGGAGAAGTCGGCGCCGGGGAAGTTCTGCACGGTCGTCGCCCCGAGCTGGGTCCGGGCGCGGTTGTCGGCGAACCACACCGAACCGGTGCCGCCGCAGTGCCCCGCCGTCAGGATGAAGTCGTTCTGCCCGTCCGTCACGTTGAACCCGGCCGAACAGCGCCCGCCCGTCGACAGGATGGGCTGCGCGCCGTTCAGGCGGGTCGTGAAGGTCCCCTCGCTGCGCTCCATGCGCACGAACCCCCCGATGTTCTCGGCCACCTGGGTCAGGGTGCTCCAGTCGGAGGCGGAGACCGTGCTGTCGCCCCGGACGATCACCTCGTTGGTCCGGTAGTCCACCGCCCACGCCGTCCCGGCCACCCGGGGCGCCGAACGCAGCGCCGCCGTGGCCGACTTGAGGTCGTCCATGCTGTACGGGACGACCTTGGCCTTGGCGCCCGCGTCCCGCACCTCCGACGCCGTCTCCGCGTCGGTCACCGCGACCACCGGCTTGCCGTCGGCGGCGATCCAGGTGCCCGCCGTGCGCGAGGTGCCCAGCTCCGACACCAGCGCGGAGCCCGTCTGCGCCGCCGATGCCGCTGTCGTACGCGGGAGTTGGGCTGTTCCCGAGGGCTCGCTCGCCACCGCACGGGTCACCATCGCCCCGCCGAGCAGCAGTCCGCCGACCGCGGCCAGCCGCGCCACTCGCCGGACCATCCGTCGTCGTGCGTGCCTCATGCCTGGCTCCCGAACCCCGAACGCGCGGCGGCAACACCGCGGGGCCCTCCGGTCGTCGAGCGCCCTCACCTCCATACGTGGCCGGAGCGCGGGGCGTTCAGCGGGACGACGGTGCCGCGTGGGTCCGGTCCCCGGCGCGGGGGCCGAGCAGCGCCCAGCTCTCCTCGTCGCCCCACACGGACGTGGGCCCCACGTACGGCCGCAGCAGCGCCACCAGTTCGGCATCGGGGCGGCCCGCCAGCACGTCGTCGGCGATCTTGCGGGCGATGCCGGCGAGGAAGTCCGCGAACTGGATCCGCGGGTCGTGGCCCGCCTGCACCAGCTCCATGCCGCCGAACCCGGCGCCCCTGCGCACGGCCGCCTCCTCGATCCAGGCGATCCGGTCCGGCGTCAGCATGTTCTGCCGGTCGTGGATCAGCCGCACCGTCCGGCCGCCCCGGCTCCAGTGCGCCGCCGTGTGCACGATCGCGGGCAGCATGGGGTTCAGCGCAGGGATCAGCGGATACCGCAGCTCCACCCGGGCCCGGTACGCCCCGGCCCGTGACCGGGCCCCGGCCAACCGCCCCAGTATTTCCGTGACGTGGGCACTCCCGGGGCCGTCCGTACGGCGGTCCGCGCGCCGCAGGGCGTCGAGCGCGCGGAAGAACGCCTCGACCGGGTCCGGCGGACCCCCCTCGCCCCGCACCCGCAGCAACCGGTTGGCCGCCGCGAGGAACGCGCCCCACTCCGGGTCCCCCACCTCCCGGCGCCCCCGCCGGTACAGGGCGCGCACGTCCGCCGTGTCGTCGAGGAGCAGGTCCACCGCCCGGTCGACGATCAGATACGCCTTCTCCGTCAGGTGCACATGGGCCCGGCCGTACAGCGGCCCCGAAGGCGCCAGCAGCGCTTCGAGCACCGGCCGGTGCTTCTCCCGCAGCAGATGGTTCGCCTTGTACTCGGTCGCCGGCGAGCGGATACGGCTCCGCAGTTCCAGGAGGTAGGCGGCGGCCACGTCCACGGGGACGTCCACACTCGCGTGCGCGAAGACGTCGGTGTTGCCGCCGGTGAGGTTCTCGCCGTCCGACCCCGATTCGTCGCAGCCGACCTCAAGAACATCCCGTACGTCGTCCTCGGTTCCTCGCGTCACTCCGCAGCTCCCGTCCGGTCCGCCACCTCCAGCATCCCCCCTGGGAAAGCCGGGGCGAAACGAATTCCGGGTGGGCGCGCACCTCGAGGGGCCGCCGGGCGTGGCGCTGCCTAGACTCCGGGCATGACGGACACGCCCCTGGACCGGCTCGGATCCGGCCAGTACCTGCTGATCACCAGCTACCGGAAGAACGGCACGGCGGTGCCCACGCCCGTATGGGTGGTCCGCGACGGGGACACGCTCTGCGTGTGGTCGGCGGCCGACGCCTGGAAGGTCAAGCGCATCCGGGCCCGCGCCGACGTCCTGGTCGGCCCCTGCGACCTGCGCGGCAACCCCACCGGCGACTCGGTGCCCGGCACCGCCGAGATCTGCGACCGGGAGACCAGCGCGCACATCCGGGGGCTCATCGCCCGCAAGTACGGCGTCATGGGCCGGCTCACCCTCTTCGGCAGCAGGCTGCGCCGCGGGGCGGACGGCAGCGTCGGCATCCGCGTGACGCTGACCTGACCGTGCGGGCAGGGAGCGTCAGTTCCCTTCAGCTCCAGGCGCGGTAGGGCTCGTCGACCAGCTGGAAGACGGGCTCGCCGCGCACCGGGTCCTTCGCGGCCGAGAGCCGGACCCGGTCGCCGCTGTGGATGCCGATGGGCGGGCCCATGACCCGGCCGCGCACCACGAAGCCCTCGGCCATCTCGATCATCGACACGTTGCGCGCGGCGGGCGTGTTGCGGTGCACGACGGTGGAGTGCCGGACCGTGCCCGTGCCCTCGCTGCGCTCCGTGCGCAGGTCGCCGCCCTGGCAGACCGGGCACAGCAGCCGGTGGAACATGGCGGTGCCGCACCAGGTGCAGCGCTGGAAGTACAGGGCGTCCCGGTCCTGGGCGGAGGGTTCCAGGACCCCGGTCGCCGAGCCGGACGCCTGGCCGAACGCCTGAGGGGCGCCGAACGCCTGAGGAGCAACGTTTCCTGAGTAGTGGTACACGCTGGTCAACTCCCTGCTCTCGGCCGGAAACCCACGTGCGCGGTCGGCCGTGCCACCGTGCACGCGGCACAGCGTATGACACTCAGTGTCACGCGTAAAGGTACCGCGTACCCTCAATCTCCGCGGCGCCCTCCGCTCGGCCCCACCCCTGCGGCCTGCCCCGCTCTGCGCGGCCCCGCTCCGGGGCCCTCACTTCTCCAGCGTGGCCTCGATCTGCTGGACCACCCGCCACAGCGGCGCGCCCCGGCGGGAGACGACGACCACGACGTCCTTGGGTTCCTCGGCGGGCCCGCCGTCCGGGGCCGGGCCGAGCGTGGACTGCACATAGCCGAGCGCGTGGTCCATCTCCGTGTGCACGTCGCCCTCGCCGTCCGCGCGCAGCCAGGACCGCAGCGCGTTGTTGTGCGCCGCGGCGACGGCCGCCGCGATCACGTCGGCCCGCAGTGAGCCGTCCGGCTGCCCGGCCAGACGTGCGCGCAGATGGTCGGCGAAAGCCCGCTCGTAGCGCCAGACCACGGACAGTTCGTAGGCGCGCAGGCCCGGCACCTGCTTGGTCAGCCGGTAGCGCTGCACGGAGAAGCCGGGGTTCTCGGTGTACATCCGCAGGACCAGCCGGACCGCCTCGCAGACCCGCCGGACCGGTTCCGCGGTGCCGTCCTCGGCGGCGAGGAACGCGGTCACGTCCGCCAGGCACCGCTCGTGGTCGGGGAAGACCACGTCCTCCTTGGAGGGGAAGTAGCGGAAGAACGAGCGCCGGCCGACCCCGGCGAGCGTCACGATGTCGTCGACCGTGGTCTGCTCGTACCCCCGCTCCAGGAAGAGCTGGAAGGCCGCCGCCACCAGGGCGTCCCGCATGGGCGGCTTCACCGGCGCCGCCTCCGACTTCTCGCCGCGGCGGGGCGGCGTGCTGCTGGAGCTCATGGACGGGAACGTAGCACTGGGGGAGCGGTATGGCACTCAGTGCGCCCTTGTGAGGGAACTGAGTGCGCATCCTGGTCGGCTCCGCCGGGATGCCCGTGCGTCACGCCCGACCGGTCCGCCCCTGGCTGAGCGTATTGATCGAAAGTGATCGATACGGCAGTGGGCGTAGAGTGACCGATGATCGTGTCCGGCCTCGCCCAGGGGGAATCCAATGCGCCTGCACGTCGACCAGCGACATGAGCGTGTGCTCGAACTCGTCCGGGAGCGGGGCAGCATCCGGGTCGCCGAACTCGCCGTCGAACTGGGTGTGTCCGCCGTGACCCTGCGGCGCGACGTGGAGGCGCTGGCGGCGCAGGGCAGGGTCCAGCGGCTGCACGGCGCGGTGGTGTGGCCCGGTGACGCCGAGTCCGAGGTCGCGCGGCGTCCCCCGGACACCGGGAACACCGTGATCGGAATGATCGTCCCGAGCACCCAGAACCTCTTCGCGGACATCGTGCACGGCGCCCGTGAGGCACTCGCCGCGCAGGGCGCCCGGCTGGTCCTCGGGGTGACGGGCTACGTCGAGTCCGAGGACGCCTCGCAGGCCGAGCACCTGGTCGCGGGCGGGGCGCAGGGGCTGCTCGTCGCGCCCAGCTGGTTCGGCGGCGTGCCCGAGGGCGGCCAGGAGAAGTGGCTGCTGGCTCATGACGTCCCCGCCGTCCTGGTCGAGCGCTCGGCGCCGCCCGGCAACCCGGCGGCGGTGCTCGACCGGGTGCGCACGGACCGGGCGCACGGAGCCGCGGTCGCCCTGAGCCACTTCGCCGCGCTCGGCCACCGCGAGGTAGCCGCCGTGCTCCAGGAAGGCCCGCACGCCGCGCAGATCACCGCGGGGTACGAGGCCGCCGTGCGCTCGCTCGGGCTGACCTCGGCCGCGCCGCTGGTGCGTGAGGTCGGCGACTACGACGCCTGCGTCGGCCACCTCGTCGAGGCGGTGAAGAAGCGGGGCGTCACCGCGGCCCTGGTGCACAGCGACGAGGACGCGATCGTGCTCGTGCCCCGGCTCCAGGCGAGCGGGATCGCGGTCCCCGACGACCTGGCGCTGATCGCCTACGAGGACGAGGTGGCCGCCCTCGCCGATGTCCCCCTCACCGCCGTGGCCCCGCCCAAGCGCGAGGTCGGCCGGCTGGCCGCCGAACTGCTCCTCCAGCGGCTCGCCGAGCGCCGCGAGGGCGGGGCTCCCGGTACCCGCCGCCACCTCGACCTGCTGCCGGAGCTGAGGGTCCGCTCCTCCTGCGGCGCCGGGCGCTCCCCGAGGTGAACTGAACCGATCGCTTCATGAGTGATGTGCGATCGTTTTGATTGTATTGGTCGAACGCTCTTGACTCTGATCGGTCATGCCCAAAAGATGTCCTGCGTCTGCCTCTTTCCGTACGAGGTCTCGTAGGAGCCGTGCAATGACGCGCACTTCACGTTCGTTCCGCACCACCGCCCTGGCCGCCGTCGCGGCGCTCGGCCTGCTCGCCGGCGCCACCGCCTGCGGCGGGGACCCGTCCGGCGCCTCGGCCGACGGCAAGCCCGTCACCCTGCACTACTGGACCTGGACCCTCGGCGCCAAGTCCACCGTCGAGGCGTTCAACAGAACCCACCAGGACATCCAGGTCGAGTTCACCGAGATACCCGGCGGCACCGAGGGCTACAGCAAGCTCGCCAACGCGGTGAAGGCGGGCAACGCGCCCGACGTGGCCACGATCGAGTACCAGATGGTCCCCGAGTTCGCGAGCCAGGGAAACCTGATCGATCTGACCGACTACGCCGGTGAAACGGTCAAGTCGAAGTTCCCGGCGAGCATCCAGTCCCTGGTCACCTTCGGCGGCAAGACCTGGACGGTCCCCTACGACGTCGCCCCGCAGCTCCTCTACTACCGCACCGACCTGTTCGAGAAGTACGGCATCGAAGTCCCCAAGACCTGGGACGAGTTCAGGACCGCCGCGGCGAAGGTCAAGCAGCAGGACAGGAACGTCCGCCTCGCCTCCATGCCCAAGAGCGACGCCGCGCTCCTCGCCGCGCTCTCCTGGCAGGCCGGCGGCAAGTGGTTCAGCACCGAGGGCGACGCCTGGAAGCCCGCCGTGAACGACGCCCCCACCCGGAAGGTCGCCACCTACTGGGACGGCCTCGTCGCGGACGGCCTCGTACAGACCTTCACCGGCTGGAGCCCCGAGGAGACCAAGGCCCGCGTCGACGGCAGGACCCTCTCCTTCCTCGGCGCCTCCTGGTCCGCGGGCGGCATGAAGACCTCCATGCCCGACCTGTCCGGCAAGTGGGCCGCCGCACCCATGCCCAACTGGGGCACCGCTGCCGCCGGCAACTACGGCGGCACCTCCTACGGCGTCCTCAAGGGCAGTGAACACGCCGAGGCCGCCGCCGAGTTCATCACCTGGCTCACCACCGACAAGGCCGGCGTCGAGGCCCGCCTCGCCGATCTGGAGTCGCCCAGCAGCGCCCTGCCCGCCGACCCCGAGATGCGCGAGGTGGCCGCCGCGAGGTTCGACACCTCCTACCTGGGCGGTCAGGACCTCTACGCGCTCGCCTCCGCCCAGGTCGACACCATCGTGCCCGGCTGGACCTGGGGCCCGAACCAGATGGACGTGTACACCGCCGTCCAGGACACCACCGCCAAGTCCGGCTTCGCGGCGGGCGTCGACGCCGGCCAGGACAAGGCCGAGTCGGGCATCGAGGAACGCGGGCTGAAGCTCGCCGAGTGACCACCGGGGGAGTCGCCGTCCCGCGGGGCCGCGCGCGACCGGTGTCCCGTCCGCGCCGCCCCGGCCGCCCCGTCCGACCCGACCCTGTTCGTCAAGGAGCCCTCGTGGCAGTCACCTCCGTCCGACCGATGCGCCGGCACCCCGTGCGCAGGCCGCCGGACCCGCCGGCCGGAGCTTCACCGCTCCGGCGCGGCCAGCGGCGTACCGCCGCGCTCCTCATCGCCCCGTTCTTCGTCCTGTTCGCCCTGGTCATGGCGGCGCCCATCGGCTACGCGGGGTGGATGAGCCTGTTCCAGGAGAAGTCCTCGGGACTCGGCTTCGGCGGCACCGAGCGCGTCTTCGCGGGCTTCGCGAACTACGCGGGCGCCCTGTCCGACGACGGATTCCGCGCCTCCTTCGGCCACATCGCCCTCTACTGCGCCCTCTACATCCCTGTCATGACCGGCGGCTCCCTCGCCCTGGCGCTCCTGGTCGACTCGACCCTCGCCCGCGCCCGGCGCTTCTTCCAGCTGGCTCTGTTCCTGCCGCACGCGATCCCCGGACTGATCGCCTCGATCATCTGGATCTACCTGTACACCCCGGGACTGAGCCCCGTGCTCGACTGGATCGGCGCCGTCGGCGGCTCCTGGGACTTCTACCGCGACGACCACGTCCTCGCGTCGATGGTCAACCTGTGCGCCTGGCAGTGGACCGGCTACAACATGGTCATCTTCTACGCCGCCCTCCAGGCCGTGCCGCGCGAGGTGATCGAGGCGGCCGTCGTCGACGGGGCCGGGGCCCTGCGCATCGCCCTCCGGATCAAGGTCCCGATGATCGCCTCCGCGGTCGTCATGACCGTCCTGTTCACCTGCGTCGGCGCCATCCAGATCTTCACCGAGCCCAAGCTCCTGGGCCAGCGGGGCGCCCCGTCCATCGACACCGAGTGGTCGCCGACCCTGTTCATCTGGAAGGCCGGTTTCGTGCGGCACGACTACGGTCTCGCCGCCGCCGCGTCCCTGTTGCTCGCCGCGCTCGGCATCATCCTGTCCTACCTCGTCACCCGCCTCGGCAACCGGTGGAAGGCGGCGACCTCGTGAAGACCCTGCTCTCCAAGGGCGCCGTCAACGGCATCCTGCTGATCGCCGCGTTCTACACGCTCATGCCGGTCAGCTGGCTGCTGTTCGCGGCCACCAAGAACCACCGCGACCTCTTCGCCACCGGCGGATTCGCGTTCGGCGACTTCCACCTGTTCGCCAACATCCAGCGCGTGTTCAGCTTCGACGACGGCATCTACCTGCGCTGGTTCGGCAACAGCGTCCTCTACTCCGTCGTCGGCTCGGCCGCCTCGACCCTGCTGTGCGTGGCCACCGGCTACGCCTTCGACAAGTACGGCTTCCGCGGCAAGGAGAAGCTGTTCGGCGTCGTCCTCGGCGGGGTCCTCGTCCCCACCACCGTCATCCAGCTGCCCATGTACCTGCTGGCCAGCAAGGTGGGCGTCGTCAACACCTACTGGGCGCTGCTGCTGCCCGCCCTGGTCAACCCCTTCGGCGTCTACCTCGCCCGCGTCTTCTCCGAGGGGTACGTGCCCGACGAGGTGCTGGAGGCGGCCCGCGTCGACGGCGCGAGCGAACTGCGCCTGTTCGGGGCGATCTCCCTGCCGATGCTGCTGCCCGGCTTCATGACGATCTTCCTGTTCTCGTTCACCGCGAGCTGGAACAACTTCTTCGGCGCGCTCGTCATGCTCAACGACGACAAGCTCTACCCGGTCAACCTGGGCCTGTTCATGTGGAACAGCGTCACCCAGCAGCAGCCCGAGTACTACACGCTCGTCATCACCGGTTCCCTCGTCGCCGTCGTCCCGCTGATCGCCGCCTTCGTCTGCCTCCAGCGCTTCTGGCGCTCCGGCCTGACCGCGGGCGCGGTCAAGTGACCCTGCCCGCACCGAAGGAAGCCCCCGTGCCCCGCACCCGCCCGCACACCCTGCTCGCCATGGGCGACAGCATCCACCGCCGTCTGCTGGCCGAGGGCACCCTCGACCGGCTGCACACCGTCGCCCGCGTCGACACGGCCATCGCCGTCACCGACCTCGCCACCGCCGATCCCGCCCGACTGGCCGACGCCGAAGTCCTGTTCACCCACTGGGGAGCCCCGCCGCTCACCGACGACACCCTGCGCCGGCTGCCCCGCCTCAGGGCGGTCGTCCACGCGGCGGGTTCCGTCAAGCACCATGTCACCGAGGCCGTCTGGCGGCACGGCGTCACCGTGTCCTCCGCGGCGGGCGCCAACGCCCTGCCGGTCGCCGAGTTCACCCTCGCCGCCATCCTCTTCGCCAACAAACGCGTCCTGGACGCCGCCCGCGCCTACCGCGCCGCCCGTACCCCGCCCGACCTGCTGCCGTACTTCAGCGGTCACGGCAACTACCGCCGCACGGTCGGTATCGTCGGCGCCTCCCGCATCGGCCGCCGGGTCATCGACCTGCTGCGCCCCTTCGACCTCGACGTCCTCCTGCACGACCCGTACGTCGACGCCGCCCACGCCCGCGCGCTCGGGGCGGAGAAGACGGAGCTGGACGAACTCGCCCGGCGCGGCGACGTCGTCTCCATCCACGCGCCCCAACTCCCCGAGACGCGGCACATGTTCGACGCCCGGCGGATCGCGCTCCTGAAGGACGGGGCCACCCTGATCAACACCGCGCGCGGCTCCCTCGTCGACACCGACGCCCTCACCGCGCGGCTGCTGACCGGCCGCCTGCACGCGGTCCTCGATGTCACCGAACCCGAAGTGCCGCCCGCCGGCTCGCCGTTGTACACCCTGCCGAACGTGCTGCTCACCCCGCACATCGCCGGGTCCCTCGGCAACGAGCTGCACCGGATGACCGACTGGGCCATCGACGAGGTCGGCCGGTACGCGCGAGGCTTGCCGTTCGCGTACGGGATCGGGCCGGAGGAACTGTCCCGATCGGCGTGAACCGACCTGCCGGAAAGGAGGCCCCGTCCGGCAGGAGCCGACCCAACCCGACCCAACCCGACCTGACCCGACCCGACCTGACCTGACCTGACCTGACCAGGCTCGACCCGTCCCGAACGGAAAGGAAGTCCCGTGCCCGACCGCCGTGTTCTGGTCGTGGGTGTCGACGGAGTACGCCTCGACATCCTGCGCCGTCTGCCCACCCCGCATCTCGACGCCCTGGCCGCCGACGGCTTCCTCACCCCCGTCGAGGTCGACGAGGAGACCCCCACCATGTCCGGCCCCTGCTGGGCGACGATCGTCACCGGAGTCCGGGTGACCAAGCACGGGGTGTGGAGCAACACCTTCAGCGGCAACCGCCTCGACGTCTTCCCCGACTTCGCGACCCGGCTCGCCGAGAAGGACGGCCGCCGCACCTACGTCGCCGCCGGCTGGCAGCCGCTGATGCAGGCGCGCGGCGGCGGCCCCCTGTTCCGCGCCCCGGCCAGGAGCACCTACATCGCGCCCGCCGCCGACACACCGGAAGCGTGGGAGGACTGCGACGAGAACATCGTGCGCGACGCCGAGCGCGTCCTTGTCGAGGACGACGTCGAGGCCGCGTTCGTCTACCTCGGCGCACCCGACGAGACCGCCCACTACCGGGGCTGCGGCGCGGAGTACGAGACGTCGGTCCGCGCGGCCGACGCCCGGCTCGGCCGGCTGCTCGCCGCGCTGCGCTCCCGGCCGTCGTACGCGGTGGAGGAGTGGACCGTCCTCGTCGTCACCGACCACGGCCACGCCGACGGCGGCGGCCACGGCGGCCGTACCCCCGAGGAGGCCACGGCATGGCTGGCCGCGTGTGGACCCGGCATCGCGGCCCCGCCGCCCCGCGTCCGGCACGTCGACGTCGCCGCCCAGGCGTTCGCCGCGGCGGGGCGTCACATCGACCGGCACTGGACCCTGGACGGCCGGCCCTTCGCCGCCGCCCCGCACGCCGTGCTGTTCGACATGGACGGCACCCTGGTCGACACCGAGTCGCTGTGGCTGCGCACGGTCCGCGCGAGCGCACCCGACGTCGACGTCGACCGTGTCCTGGGCCGTTCGGTCGCCGACACCGCCTCCCACCTGCACACCCTCAGCGGCGACGACCCACGCGACCTCGCCGCGGACCTGGAGGCCCGCTTCCTCGCGGCGGTACGGGAGGAGGCGGCGCCGCTGCCGGGTGCGCTCGAACTCCTCGACCTGCTCGCGGAGTCGGCGATCCCGGCCGCCCTGGTGTCGGCGTCCTCGCGGACGGTGGTGGACGCCGTCCTGGAGCGGCTGGGCGCCGACCGGTTCCGGACGACGGTCGCCGAGGGCGAGACGCCCCGCACCAAACCCGCCGCCGACCCCTACCTCGCGGCGGCCCGCGCCCTCGGTGTCGACCCGACGGCGTGCCTGGCCGTCGAGGACTCGCCCACCGGGGTCAGGGCCGCCGAGGCCGCGGGCTGCCGTGTCCTCGCCGTCCCGTCGTTCGCGCCGATCGCCGCGGGGCCCCGGCGCACGGTCGTCCCCGGCCTGAAGGGCGTCGGCCGGCGGGAGGTATGGACGGCGGGTCTGTGACCGGGGTCAGGCGAGGGTCACCTCGACCGGCAGCTTCTTGATGCCGTTGACGAAGTTCGAGCGCACGCGCGGCACTTCACCGGTGAGCCGGATGCCGGCGAGCCGGGGGATCAGCTCCTCGAACATGATCCGGATCTCGGTGCGGGCCAGCAGATTGCCCAGGCACAGATGCGGGCTGCCCTTGCCGAACGTCACGTGGTCGTTGTTCTCGCGGGCCACGTCGAAGGCGTAGGGGTTGCCGAAGACCTCCTCGTCACGGTTGCCGGAGGCGTACCACATGACGACCTTGTCCCCCTCCCTCACCCGCTTCCCGCCGAGTTCGACGTCCCGGGTCGCGGTGCGGCGGAAGTGGTAGACGGGGGAGGCCCAGCGCAGGAACTCCTCGACCGCCGTGGGGATCAGGGAGGGGTCCTCCTGGAGGCGGGCGAGCTGCTCGGGGTGCTGGAGGAGGGCCAGCATCGAGTGGGTGATGGTGTGCCGGGTCGTCTCGTTTCCGGCCACCACCAGGAGCAGGAAGTAGTTGTCGAAGTCCCGCTCGGACAACGGGACTCCGTCGCGCGGGGTGGTGTTGACCAGCTTGGAGACGAGGTCGGCTCCGTCGCCGCCGCGCCGCTGCCGGGCCAGTTCCCGTCCGTAGGCGAACACTTCGAGGGAAGCGGGGGAGCGGAAGGGCAGATCGCGGTACTTCTCGCTCTCCTCGCTGTGCAGCAGCACGTCCGCGTAGTCGGGGTCGGTGTTGCCGATGATCCGGTTGCCCCAGTCGATGAGCCGCTGGTTGTCCGTCGGCGGTACGTCGAGGAGCCGGGCGAGCACGTTGATGGGGAAGTCGGCGGACACCTCGCGCACGAAGTCGAACCGGCCCTTGGCGAGTGCCGCGTCGAGCGTCTTCGCGGTGAGCCCGCGCAGGAAGTCGGTGTAGCTGTTGATGACGCCGGCGCCGAACTGCCGCTGGATGACGCTGCGCAGGGCGCGGTGGCGGACCCCGTCGAGTTCGAGGATGGAGGCGCGTTTGCGGATCTGGTCCTCGTCGACCTCTTCGAGATTGACGAACCGGGTGGAGGTGAAGGTCTCCGCGTCCCGGTCGACGCGGGCGATGTCGGCGTGCCGGGTCACCGCCCAGAAACCCGAGTTGGGCGCGTCCTCCGGCTGCCAGTGCACCGGGTCCTCATGGCGCAGGGTGTGGAACATCCGCCACGGGGTGACGCCGTCCGTGAAGCGGTCGAGGTCGGCCAGGTCGACGTCGGCGAGCGCCATCGGTTCGGCGGCGTCGGGGGCCGCGGGGGTGGGGTGGGTGGTCATCGGTGGCTCCCGGTCGTCACAGGTGGTAGGCGTACTCGGTGAACTCCCAGTCGGTGACGTGCCGTTGGAAGCGTTCGACCTCGTCGCGCTTGTAGGTCAGGTAGGCGGTGGTGAAGTCCTTGCCGAGCAGCGTGGACAGTGCGGTGTCCGCCTCCAGCGCGTCCAGGGCGGCCGGCAGGGTCTGGGGCAGCAGGGGCGATCGGGCGGTGTCGTAGCCGTAGCCCTCCAGCGGGGGCGGCGGTTCGTCGCCCGCCAGCACGCCGAGCAGGGCCGCCGCGATCGTGCCCGCGATCAGCAGATAGGGGTTGGCGCCGCCGTCGCCGAGCCGCAGTTCGAGGCGGGCCCCGCCGCCGCGCTCCGGCGGGACCCGCACCATGGCGCTGCGGTTGTCGAGCCCCCAGTCGATCAGCCAGGGCGCGAGGGTGTCGGGGCCGAAGCGTTTGTAGGAGTTCACGGTCGGATTGGCGAGGGCGGCCAGGGCGGGCGCGTGGGCGAGGACGCCCGCGACGGCGTGCCGGGCGGTCGCCGACAGGCCGTGCACCCCTGCGGGGTCGTCGAAGACGTTGGCCCCCGAGGCGTCCTCGCAGGACAGATGGAGGTGGAAGCCCGAGCCGCCCGCGTCGTTGAAGGGTTTGGCCATGAAGGTGGCGAGTCTGCCCTCGGCGCGGGCCAGCTCCTTGACCGCCGCCTTGAAACGGAAGGCGCGGTCGGCCGCCGACAGGGCGGGTGAATGGGTCAGGTTGATCTCGAACTGGCCGCCGTCGAACTCGTGGTTCCCGCTGATCGCGCCCACGCCCAGCTCCCTGACCCGCCGCAGGGTGCGCAGCAGGTGGTTGTCCGGGTCGGCGCGCAGTCCGGCGGTGTAGACGACGCCAGGGTCACGGGCGTACCGGCGCCAGCCGCCCGCGGGGTCCGGCTCGCACAGGAAGTACTCCAGCTCCGGTCCGACGACCGGCCGCAGCCCGTGCTCGGCGCACCGGTCCAGGACGGCGCGCAGCAGATCGCGCGGTGACTCCGGGGCGGGCACCCCGGTCGCCGGGTCCAGGACGTCCCCGAGACAGGTGGCGACCCCTGGTTCCCACGGCAGGGGCGTCAGCGTGTCCAGGTCGGGCCGGACCGAGATGTCTGGCAGCCCCGCGTCCAGGCCGCCGCCGACCGCTACCACGTCGCCCTGCGGGCTGGTGTGGTAGACGGCGCGGCAGAACGCCAGCCCGTGCTCCATGGCCCGGGGCAGTTCCTCGACCAGGACGTCACGGGCGCGGTCGGTGCCGATCAGATCGGGATAGGTCACCCGGACCACGTCGATGCCGTCGGCGGCGAGCCGCTCCAGATGGCGGCGGACGTCCGGGGTGTCGTGAGCGCTCACCGTTGTCTCCTCGGGCCCTCAGCTCATTGTTTGATGCCAAACGGTAAGAACGGGTGGCGGTGCCCGCAAGGGGTGCGGGGAAAGAATTTATCCAGACGGATAGGTATTGACGAGGGGTGAGGGCCTGCCTACTTTGTTTGAAGCCAAACGAGTAGGGGGTGCGGTGATCCGCACCCCTTTGGCCGGGGCCCGCCCGTGCACCGGGCGGGCCCTTTTCCCCTTCTCCTTCTTCCTCCCCTTCTCCTTCTCCCGCCCCGACGCCACTCCCAGGAGGCCGGCCATGAAGGTCGTCGTCGACATGAACAAGTGCCAGGACCACGGCCAGTGCGTCTTCGCCGCCCCCGACGTCTTCCGGCTGGACGACGACGGACACCTCGCCTACGTCCCCGACGCCGACGACGCCCTGCGCGACGAGGTCGAGGAAGCCGCCGACGTCTGCCCGCTCCAGGCGATCCGGATCGAGGGCTGACATGACGCGCACCGGACGCGTCGTCGTCGCCGGGGCCTCGCTGGGCGGTCTGCGCGCCGCCGAGCAACTGCGGGCGGCCGGCTGGACCGGACCCGTCACCGTCGTCGGCGACGAGCCCCACATGCCCTACAACCGGCCCCCGCTCTCCAAGGAGGTACTGGCGGGCCGGGCCTCCTTCGAGACGCTCGCCTTCACCCCGAAGGCGTCCACCGCCGACGTCGAATGGCGCCTGGGCACCCGCGTCACCGCCGCCCGCCTCGACGAACGCCTCGTGGAACTCGACGACGGCGGCACCCTGCCCTACGACGGACTCGTCGTCGCCACCGGCATGCGCCCCCGCCGCCTGGACCGCCCCGGCCCCCTCGCCGGCCGCCACACGGTCCGCACCCTCGCCGACGCCCGCGCCCTGCGCGACGCACTGACCCGCCCCGGCGTCCGTGTGGTCGTCATCGGCGCCGGATTCATCGGCTGCGAGGTCGCCGCCACCGCCACCGGGCTCGGCGCGGCCCACGTCACCGTCGTCGACCCGCTGCCCCAGCCGATGGTGGCACCCCTCGGTGACCTGCTCGCCCGCGCCCTGCGCGCCCGGCACGAGGAACGCGGGGTGCGGTTCGCGCTCGGCGTCGCCGTCGCCGGATTCGAGGGCGGCGAACGCGTCACCGGCGTCACCCTGAGCGACGGCCGCACCCTGCCCGCCGACGTGGTGATCGAGTCGGTCGGCTCGCTCGCCAACGTCGAATGGCTGGACGGCAACGGCCTGGACCTCACCGACGGCGTCCTCACCGACGCGCGGCTACGGGTCGGCGGCCGGCCCGAGGTCGTCGCGGTCGGCGACGTCGCCCGCTTCCCCAACGCCCGCTACGACGGCGTCCCGCGCCGCGTCGAGCACTGGTCCATCCCCACCGACACCGCCAAGCACGCCGCCAGGTCCCTCGTCGCCCATCTCACCTGCGGGGAGGCGGAGCCGGCGCCCTTCGCGCCGCTGCCCACCTTCTGGAGCGACCAGCACGACTTCCGCCTCCAGTCCTTCGGAGCGCCCGCCCTCGGCCTCGCGGACGTCCGCCTCCTCGAAGGCGCCCCGGACGGCGACCTGCTGGCCGGGTACCACCACGACGGCCTGCTCGTCGGTGTCGTCGCCCTCGGCGGCCCGGCCGTCGCCACCCGGGCCGCCCGGTACCGCGCCGAACTCCTCCGGCAGCCCGCCCGTACCGCCCTCACCGCGCAAGGAGCCCTCAAGTGACCGGTGTCCGTGGTTACTTCCACCCCAAGACGGCGACAGGCGCCTCGTCGCTGATCCCCGCGCCGCCCTGGCACTACTCCGGCGACCTGCTCACCGTCGAGTACCGCACCGACCCCGCCCGCGTCCGTGAACTGTTGCCCGAGCCGCTGGAGTTGGCGGAGGAGGACCCGGGAGCCGTGGCGCTCATCTGGGCCGACTGGCAGTCCTGCGCGGCGGCCGGGGAGGAACTCCTCGACCCGGTGCGCGCCCAGTACAAGGAGGCGTTCGCGGTCGTCCGCTGCCGGTACCGGGGACAGACGTACTCGCGCTGCGTGTACATCTGGGTCGACAAGGACTTCGCCGTCGCGCGGGGCCTGCACCAG
This sequence comes from Streptomyces sp. NPDC090106, assembly GCF_044747265.1. Lineage (NCBI taxonomy): Bacteria > Bacillati > Actinomycetota > Actinomycetes > Kitasatosporales > Streptomycetaceae > Streptomyces > Streptomyces sp. NPDC090106. Next base: position 155,957 of record NZ_JBIVDS010000007.1, read on the forward strand.
GGCTATCCGAAGAAGCTCGGCTCCATCCACCAGACCCGCCCCCACCCCTACGGTCCCGCCCCGCGCATCGAGGCGGGCGCGCGCTTCGGGGCGACCCTCGCCGCCGCCGACCGCCGGCTCGCCCAGACCGTGGTGACCCTGCGCGAACCGTCGCGGACCAACGGGTTCGTCAACGCCCACCCCATGGCCCACCACCGCTGGCTGCCGTCCGTGGAAAACGGCAAGGGGCTCGCCCTCGACGAACTGATCGAGACCGGCGCCGCCTCCTTCGAGGCCGGCCAGGCATGGGTCGGCGACGCCGAACTGGAGCTGTTCGAGGCGCCCACGGAGGAGCTGGCCCGGCTGGAGATCCGGGAGCCGATCGCCGCGTACTACCGGCAGGTCGGCGTGGTGTGGGACGGCGGCCGGCTCCTGGAGTCCGGCACGTCCGCTGCCGAGTGAATCCCGTATCCGCCACAGGACTTGGAGGCCAGAGATGACCACGCACACGCTCAAGGTGGCCGGGGTCGCCGTCGACACCCGGCACTGGATCGGCGGCGAACGCGTCGCCTCCGCCGGGACGTTCACCGACGTGTCGCCCATCGACGGCGGCACGATCGGCGAGATCTCCCGGGGCACGGCGAAGGAGGCCGCCGCCGCGGTGGCCGCCGCCCGCGCCGCCTTCCCCGCCTGGGCCGCCACCCCGCGCGCCGAACGGGCCCGCATCCTGCACGCCGTCGCGGACGGGGTCGAGAAGCGGATCGAGGAGCTCGCGATCGTCGAGACCACGGACAACGGGGCGCTGCTGCGGTCCCACCGCCGCGGCGTGATGCCCCGCGTCGCGCACAACTTCCGTTTCTTCGCCGACTGGTTGCTGACCCTGGACCACGAGGACTTCGAGACGCGCGGGCACACGAACCAGGTCAGCTGGGACCCCGCCGGGCCGTGTGTGCTGATCACGCCCTGGAACGCCCCGCTGATGCTGGCCACCTGGAAGGTCGCCCCGGCCCTCGCCGCCGGTGACACGGTGGTGCTCAAGCCCGCCGAGTGGTCCCCGCTCACCGCCTCCCTCCTCGCCGACATCGCCGCCGAGGCCGGACTGCCCGACGGTGTCCTCAACGTCGTCCAGGGCCTCGGCTCCGAGATCGGCGACGCCCTCACCTCGCACCCGGACGTCCGCCGCATCAGCTTCACCGGGTCCGTGCCCACGGCCCGGCGCATCGCGGCCTCCGCGGCGGCCAACCTGACCCCGCTGAGCCTCGAACTCGGCGGCAAATCGCCCCTGCTGGTCTTCGCGGACGCCGATCTCGACCTCGCGGTGGACCTCGCCGTCGAGCAGTACGACAACGCCGGGCAGGTCTGCCTGGCCGCGACCCGCCTGCTGGTCGAGGAGTCCGTCGCCGAGGAGTTCACCCGCCGGTTCGCCGAGAAGGCCGGGCGGCTCACGCAGGGGGACCCCCGCGAGGAGGCCACCGACATCGGACCCTGCATCCACCCCCGCCAGCTGGAGAAGATCGACGGCTTCGTGCGGCGGGCCCTCGCGAACGGCGCCCGCGCGGTCATCGGCGGGCACCCGGGGGACGGGCAGTACTACGCGCCCACGCTCCTCACCGACGTCGCCCAGGACTCCGAGATCGTGCAGGAGGAGGTCTTCGGACCCGTCCTCACCCTCCAGACCTTCACCGACGAGGAGGAAGCCGTCCGCCTCGCCGACGACACCCGGTTCGGCCTCGCCGCCACCCTCGCCACCGGTGACCCGGAGCGGGCCGAGCGGGTCACCGCACGCCTCGTCGCCGGGACCGTCTGGGTCAACTGCTTCTTCGTCCGCGACCTCCGGGCACCCTTCGGCGGCTCCCGCCTCTCCGGCGTCGGCCGCGAGGGCGGCACCTGGAGCTTCGACTTCTACTGCGACCTCAAGAACACCGTGACCGCGCCGCGGGGATGGAGCCACAGCCATGGGTGAGATCGTCGGGGCCGGGCTGCTCGCCCACGTCCCCACCATCGTCCTGCCGGAGGCCGACCGCCTCGAACTCAACGAGGGCAAGGAGATCACCCTCGTCACCGGGCTCCGGCAGCTGCGCGAGGACGTCTTCGCCCGCGACGACTACGACACCGTCGTCGTCCTCGACTCCCACTGGGCGACCACCGTCGAGTTCGTCGTCACCGCCCAGCGCCGCCGCGCGGGCCTGTTCACCTCCGAGGAACTCCCGCGCGGAATGTGCCGGATGCCCTACGACTTTCCCGGCGACCCCGAACTGGCCCTCAACATCGAGCGGTTCGCGGACAAGCACGGCACCTGGATCACCGCGATCGAGGACGACTTCCTGCCGATCTACTACGCCACGATCAACCTCTGGAAGTTCCTCGGCGAGGGCCTGCCCGGCAAGCGCTGGGTGACCATCGGCGTCTGCCAGACCGGCGACATGGAGGACCACCTGCGCCTCGGACGCGCCCTCGCCGACGGCATCGCCGCCACCCCCGGACGCCGCGTGCTGCTCATCGCCTCCGGCGCCCTCTCCCACACCTTCTGGCCGCTGCGCGAACTGCGCGACCACGAGTCCAGCGACCCGTCGCACATCTTCACCCCAGAGGCCCGCGAGGCCGACCTGGAACGCATCGACTGGTTCAAGGCGGGCCGCCACGACAAGGTCCTCGACACCATGGACGCCTTCTGGAGGTTCAGGCCCGAAGCCAGGTTCTTCCACTACCTGATGATGGCCGGCGCCCTCGGCGAAGGGGCCTGCGCCGCCCCGGCCCGCCAGTACGGCGCCTACGAGAACTCGATCGGCACCGGCCAGGTCCACCTCTGGTTCGACCGCCCCGCCGACGGCTGGACCGGCACCGGACCGGCCGCCCGTACCGGACCGACCGCCCCGCGCACCCGGACCGCCCCGCGCACCCCGCACAGCCGCAGTTAGGAGACCGCCCCATGCCCGAGTACCGCCGCATCCTCCTGGACGGCGCCGCCGTCCAGGTCACCGTCGACGGCGACGAACTCGTCGCCGGTGACGGCCGCCGCGTCAAGGCCGGCGAGGCGCACCACCTGCCGCCCGTCGTGCCGTCCAAGGTGATCGCCGTCCACCTCAACCACCGCAGCCGCGTGGACGAGTTCATGATCGAGCTGCCCGCCACCCCCACCTACTTCCACAAGCCCACCTCCGCCCTCAACTCCCACCGGGGCGCGGTCGTCCGCCCCGAGGGCTGCAAGTGGCTCAACTACGAGGGCGAGGTGGCCATCGTCATCGGGCGCACCGCGCGGAACATCTCCCCCGCGGAAGCGGGGGAGTTCATCGCGGGCTACACGATCGCCAACGACTACGGCCTGCACGACTTCCGGGACACCGACGCCGGTTCGATGCTCCGCGTCAAGGGCTCCGACACCCTCTGCCCGCTCGGCCCCGGGCTGGTGACGGACTGGGACTTCCACGGCAAGAGCCTGCGCACGTACGTCAACGGGCAGGTGGCGCAGGACGGTTCGACGGACGAGATGCAGTGGGACATGCACTACCTCGTCGCCGACATCGCCCGCACCATCACCCTGTACCCGGGCGACGTCCTGCTGTCCGGCACCCCCGCCAACTCCCGCCCGGTACAGCCCGGTGACGTCGTCGAGGTCGAGGTGGAAGGGCTCGGGCGGCTCACCAACCACATCGTCACCGGACCCACGCCCCTGCGCGCCGACGTCGGCGCGCAGCCCACCGAGTCCGAGGAAGTGCTGTCCACCGCGCTCGGCGGCGACTGGGAGTTCCGTGGCGTCCGCCCGCCGCGCCGCTGACCGCGACGGCCCGGGGCGCACCGCCGCCGCCGGCGCCGTTCGCGCAGGTAGGGTCGCTGTCATGACCGATCCTGCCGAGCGGCGCCCCCGCAAGCGCGTGACCTACGGCGCGGGCCGCGAGGCCCTGCTGGACGCCGCTGTCCGCGTCGTCGCGCGGGGCGGGCTGCGCAGGCTCACCTACCGGGCCGTCGCCGAGGAGGCGGGCGTCACCCACGGGCTCGTCGTGCACCACTTCGGTTCGCGCGACGCGCTGATCGAGGAGGCGCTCACCCACGCCATCCGCACCTCCCTCAGCAGCAGCGCCCTGGAACCCGGCACCGGCGACACCGCCGACTTCGCCGCCGGGCTCACCGACATGGTGGCCACCGGACCCGACCACCAGGCCTTCCAGTACGAACTGCTGCTGGAGTCCCGCCGCCGCCCCGAACTGCTCCCGCACCTGCGGGCGCTGTACGACGAGTACTTCGACGCGGCCCGCCGCGAACTCACCCAGATGCTGCCCGGGCCCGTCGACGAGGGCCTGTCCCGGATGGTGTTCGCCACCCTGGAGGGTCTCGTCCTGCACCAGCTCGTCTTCGGCGAGCGGGACGTCATCGAGAGCGCCCTCGACGAACTGCGCGCGACGCTGCGGCTGCTCGCCCGCGAACGGGCCGGGGACTGAAGCGCCACCACCGCGCCTCCCACCACCACCGCGCCTCCCACCGGCCTGTCTCCCGCAGGCCCACCTCCCACCGGCCCGGCTCCCGCCCGACCCGCTCGACGCCCGCCCTCCGTCCCGCGTGCCGTACGGCTGGTCACGGCTTCGTAAGAAGTGCGCGTCGGCGGCGGAAACTCCGCCGCGGCCCCTTGCCAAACGGATAGTTCGGCCCCACGATAAGGCAACTCGTTTGGCCTGAAACGATCCTCCTCTCCTCCAGGCAGGTGATCCGAGTGGACAGTCGGACGGTCGCCGCGGCGCAGACCGCGCAGGACACCACATCCACCGCAGGCACGCTCAAGCCCAACGCCCTCGGCGTCCTGGGCATCCTCTTCTTCGTCCTGTCCGCACAGGCCCCGCTGACCGGCATCGCGGGCGCCGCCCCCATCTCCGTCGGGATCGGCAACGGTGCCGGCGCACCCGCCGCCTACGTGGTGGCCGGAGTGATCACGCTGCTCTTCTCGGTCGGCTTCGTCGCCATGGGCCGTCACGTGGTCAACGCCGGCGCCTTCTACACCTACATCGGCAAAGGGCTCGGCCGGACCGTCGGCACGGGCAGCGCCGGGGTCGCGCTCTTCTCCTACTGCGCCATCCAGGCCGCGATGTACGGCCTGTACGGCGCCACCGTCAGCGGTCTGCTGGCCGCGCACACCGGTCTCGACCTGCCCTGGTGGGCGTGCTCGGTGATCACCATGGCGATCGTCCAGGTGCTCGGCGCCTCCGGCATCGAGATGGGCGCCAAGGTGCTCGCGGTGTTCGTCCTCGCCGAGTTCAGCATCCTCAGCGCCTTCTCCCTGGTCACCCTGGTCAAGTGCGGCGGCCCCGAAGGGCTCGGCTTCGTGGACTCCTTCTCACCGGCCGCCGCCCTCGACGGCGCGCCGGGCGTGGCCCTGATGTTCGCCGTCGCCTCGATGGTCGGCTTCGAGGCCACCGCGATCTACGGCGAGGAGGCGCGCGAACCCCGCAGGACCGTCCCCCGCGCCACCTATCTCGCCGTCGCCCTGGTGACCGGCTTCTTCGCCTTCACCTCCTGGATGCTCATCTCCGCCTACGGCGCCTCCCAGGCCTCGGCGGCGGCCGGGAAGGCCCTGGAGAGCGGGGACTCCACGTCCTTCGTCTTCGCGCCCATCGCCGACCAGTTCGGCGCCTGGGTCAACGACGTGCTGCCCGTCCTGCTGGCCACGTCCCTGTTCGCCGGCATCCTGGCCTTCCACAACTCCGCCAACCGCTATCTGTACTCCCTGGGCCGCGACCGCCTGCTGCCCCACGCGCTCACCAGGACCAACCGGCGCCACTGCCCGGCCGTCGCGGGAGGCGTCCAGACCGGCATCGCCCTCCTGCTCGTCGTCCCCTTCGCGCTCGCAGGGAAGGACCCCGTCCTGACGCTCTTCTCCTGGGGCAGCGGCGTCGCCGTCCTCGGGATCATGCTGCTGTACTTCCTGACCTCGGCCTCCGTCGTCGTCTACTTCCGCCGCGAACGCCTCGACACCCGCCCCTGGAACACCCTGATCGCCCCCGGCCTCGGCGCCCTCGGCATCGCCGGTGCCATCTGGCTGATCCTCGCGAACTTCACCACCCTCATCGGCGGCGACAGCACCACCGCCCTCTGGCTGGAGGTGTCCGTCCCCGCGGTCCTGCTCCTCGGCCTGCTCACCGCCCGCCTGACCCGCCGCGACGCGACCGCCTAGACCGCCCCACCCCCGGAAGAGAGGACACCCATGTCCGCCGTCACCCACGACGAATGGCTCCGTCGGGCCAAGGCGCTGGAGATCTCCGGCGCGCACCACATCGACGGAGCCGACGAGCCAGGTGGCGGCGGGACCTTCCACGCCGTGTCACCGCGCGACGGCAGGGTCCTCGCCGAGGTCGCCGACGGCGGCCCCGCCGAGGTCGACGCGGCCGTGGCCGCCGCCCGCCGCGCCTTCGACCACGGCCCCTGGCCGCGCCTCGCACCCGCCGACCGGGGCCGTGCCCTCGTCCGCCTCGCCGAACTCATCGAGGACAACCGGGAGTCGCTCGCCCTCACCGTCAGCCTGGAGATGGGCAAACCCGTCACCGACGCCCACGACATCGAACTGCGCGCCGCCATCGGCACGTTCCGCTGGTACGGCCAGCTCGCCGACAAGCTCACCGACGAGTCCCCGCACACCGCGTCCGACGCCCTCGCCCTCGTCACCCGCGAGCCCGCCGGCGTGGTCGGCGCGGTCGTCCCGTGGAACTTCCCCCTGACGCTCGCCGGTTGGAAGGTAGCCCCGGCCCTCGCGGCCGGCTGCACCGTCGTCCTCAAACCCTCCGAGAACTCCCCGCTCTCCGCACTGCTCCTGGGCCGGCTGGCCACCGAGGCAGGACTGCCGCCGGGTGTCCTCAACGTCGTCGGCGGACGCGGCCCCGTCGCCGGACGGGCCCTCGGCCTCCATCCGGACGTCGACGTCCTCGCGTTCACCGGCTCCACCGCCGTCGGGCGCCACTTCCTGCGCTACGCGGCCGACTCCAACCTCAAGCGCGTCTGGCTCGAACTCGGCGGCAAGTCACCGAACATCGTCCTGCCCGACGCCCCCGATCTCGACCGGGCCGCCGCCACCGCCGCCTGGGGCATCTTCTTCAACCAGGGCGAGATGTGCACCGCCCCCTCCCGCCTCCTGGTCCACTCCACCGTGGCCGAACAGGTCACCGAGGCCGTCGTACGGCGGGCCCGCGCCCTGCGCGTCGGCGACCCGCTCGACCCGGCCACCGAGATGGGCGCCCTGGTCGGCGAGGCCCACCTCGGCCGCGTCCTGGACCACATCGCCACCGGCCACGACGAGGGCGCCCGGCTCCGCACCGGCGGCGCCCGCACCCTCACCGGCACCGGCGGCACCTACCTGGAGCCGACCGTCTTCGACCAGGTCACCCCCGCCTCCCGGCTGGCCCGCGAGGAGATCTTCGGCCCGGTCCTGTCCGTCCTGCCCTTCGACGACCTCGACGAGGCGATACGCCTGGCCAACGCCACCGAGTACGGCCTCGCCGCCGGACTGTGGACCTCCGACCTCACCACCGCCCACCGCGCGTCCCGCGCCCTGAGGGCCGGAACCGTCTGGGTCAACTGCTACGAGGAGGGCGACCTGACCGTGCCCTTCGGCGGCTACAAGCAGTCCGGCAACGGCCGCGACAAGTCCGCCCACGCCCTGGAGAAGTACACCGAACTCAAGACCACCTGGATCCAGTTGTGACACCCCACCCGGCCGGACCGCCCCTCGGGCACCGCCCGCTCATCGCCGTCCCGGCCCGGTTCGCCGCGTCCGCCTCCGCCCTCCGGTACGCCGCCGAGGTCAGCGCACGCGCGCTCGTGGAGGCCGTCTGGCGGGCGGGCGGCGAACCGGTCGCCGTCCACCCCGCCCCGACCGACGTGGCCGCCCGCCTCACCCGCTTCGACGGCGTCCTGCTGCCCGGCGGCGGCGACCTCGCCCCGCACCGCTACGGCGCCGCCGACGTGCACGCCGACGTGTACGACGTCGACGACGTCCAGGACGCCTTCGACCTGGAGACGGCCCGCCACGCGCTGGACCTGGGCCTTCCCCTGCTGGCGGTCTGCCGGGGGCTCCAGGTCGTCAACACCGTCCTCGGTGGCACCCTGCACCAGGACATGGGCGGCCCCGGCGGCGACCACCGGCATGTCGTGCACCCCGTCACCCTGGAACCCGGATCGACCGTCGCCCGGGTCACCGGAGCGGAGAAGACCGACGTCTCCTGCTACCACCACCAGCGCGTCGACCGCGTGGGCACCGGACTGCGCGTGACCGCCCGGGCCGCCGACGGCACGATCGAGGCTCTCGAACTCCCCACCGCGCGCGGCTGGTTCACCGCCGTGCAGTGGCACCCCGAGGACACCGCGCACGAAGACCCCGCCCAGCAGCGCCTGTTCGACGAACTGGTCCGCCGATCAGCCGGTTGACGTACCGTCAGCTGCCGGTCCGCCGGTTGACGCACCGTCAGGACTTGGAACGCCGCCCGCTGCGCCGCGGGGCCGGTTCGGCGCCGCCGAGCAGCGAACGGCGGCGCTCCTCCCCGTGCTCCTCGACCTGGAGGACGACCTTCCTGAGCCCCTCCGCGAGGACGTGGCACTCGGCGTCGGAGAGCCCCTCCGTCACGAACGCCTCCTCGGCGTTGAACTCGGGGAACACCCGGGCCATCAGCTCCTCGCCCTTGTCGGTCAGGCTCAGCAGGACCAGCCGTCCGTCGGTCGGGTGCCCGGCCCGGCGCAGCAGCCCGCGCGACTCCAGCGTCCGGGCCACCCCCGTCAGCGTGCCCTTGGAGATCCCCGCCTCCTCCGCCACGTGCCGGGTCTCCGACTCGCCCCACACCCACACCACCCACAGCACCACGAACGCGGTCCATGTCAGGTCCGAACCGCGCAGCACCGAGTTCTCCAGATGCTGGCGGACGGCGGAGGCGGCCCGGTAGATGTTGGCGACCGCCGCCATCTGCTCCCGGCGGATCGCGACGCCGCCCAGCTTGGCCGCGGCGAGCTTCTCGGCTTCGGTGATGGATCGCTGGCCGGGCACGGGGACTCCTTCGGTCGCGGGACGACGACCTCACCGTTTCCGAGGGCCGTGCGGTCGTTCGGCCTCAAATTGTACGGAAGCGCCCGCACCGGCCGGACCGGACAGCCGCTGACGTAACCTTTCTGCTGCCGTCCCGACGCCCCGGCCAGGAGCCCGCATGTCCACCGCCCGCCGCCCCCGCCTCCTCTATGTGACCGACCTGGCCTACCCGGCGCGCGGGCGCCGCTACTGCGACGAGGACATCCACCTCACCGCACGGCTGCGCGAGGAGTTCGACCTGGCCCTGTGCCACCCCCGCGACGCGGCCGCGCTGATGGACGCCTTCGACGCCGTCGTCGTCCGCAACAGCGGCCCCGTCCTCGCCTACCAGGACGCGTACGACGCCTTCCGCGCGCGGGCGGCCGAGGCCGGGACGCGGGTCTACAACCCCCTCGACGGCAGGGGCGACATGGCGGGCAAGCAGTACCTGCTCGACCTGAGCGCGGCCGGGTACCCCGTCATCCCGACCGTGGACCGCGCGGCGGACCTGCGCCGGCTGCCGGAGTCCGGGCGGTACGTCGTCAAGCCGAAGCTCGGCGCGGACTCGGTGGGGCTGCGGATCGTGGAGGCCGGGCAGGTGCGGGATCTCGCCGACGGCGACGTCCTCGTCCAGCCGTGCGTGGACTTCGCCTACGAGGTGTCCTTCTACTTCGTCGACCACGACTTCCAGTACGCCCTGTACGCCCCGCGCACCGACCGCCGCTGGGAACTCGAACCCTATGAACCGACCCCGCAGGACCTGGAGTTCGCCCGCCGGTTCGTCGGGTGGAACAGCCTCGCCCACGGCATCCAGCGCGTCGACGCCTGTCGCGCGCCGGGCGGCGAACTGCTGCTGGTGGAGCTGGAGGACCTGAACCCCTATCTCTCCCTGGACGCCCTCGACGACGCGACGAGGGACGCCTTCGTCATCGCGCTGAAGGCGTCCCTGCACCGGTTCCTGGAGGCCGCCCGGGGCTGACCTCCTGGAGGTCACGCCAGGCTGACGGTGATCTTCTGGGTGGCGCCCGCCGTCGCCGTGAGGTCGCCGAAGGTCAGGGTGAGCGCGGAACCCGTCGTCGCCGAGGTCACCGTGGACGGCTTCGAGACGACCGCGGAGACCGCCCGGTCCCAGGTGAGCGTGAGCCCCGTCAGCATCCGCTTGGGGTCGCTGACGCAGAGCACCGCCGTGCCGTCGCCCTTCTCGGTGACCATCACGGAGCACGGGTCGCTCGCGACGAGCGGGCCGACCGTGCCGCCGAACCAGAAGTTGACGCCGGTGAAGCCCGACGAGGGCACGCTGACGCCCTGCTGGCCGTCGGTGTTGGCCAGCACGGTCAACCAGCCCGTGGCGGCGGCGCGGGCCTGGGTCTGCGCGGCCGTGGCGCCCGGCATCAGCAGATAGGCGTAGCCCGCGCCGGTCGGATCGGTGCCGTGGTCGACGTACAGGGTCAGGTACGTGCGGGTGAGCGCGGTCGTCGAGCCGCCCTTGTTGATGTCGCTCCACGCGCCGGTGCGCGCCTCGCGCCGCGCGGTGAAGTCGGCGCCGCCGGGGAAGACGTAGCCGCCCATGCCGCCGATGTGCGCCCAGCTGGCGCCGGTGAACGCCTGCGACCACGGGGAGGCGGCGGAGCGGACCGTGCCGTCGACGGTGAAGGTGTGGCCGCCGGTCGCGCCGAGGTTGCGGTTCTCGATCGTCGACTCGACCGCCGTGCCGTCCGTCGACGTGATGCCCGCGCCCAGGCAGACGATCGCGTCGTCGAGGCAGAACCACGACTTCTTCGCCAAGAGCGTGGACTGAAGTCCCTTGAGGTACTGGCCGATCGAGGCCCGCCGGCCGTCGGTGACCCCGCCGACCCAGTTCACGTCCGGCAGGGACGCGCCCCAGTCGCCGCCCGCCGCGTCGGCGAGAACCTTGCGCGAGGCGGTCGTGCCGGGCAGCCGGTAGGGGTCGACGGTGGGCCAGAAGGCGTCGCTGTACTGGCCGTTGGCGTAGGTGTCGCCCCACCAGTAGAGCATTCCGGAGCCGGTGTGCCAGCCGCGCAGGTTCTCGCCGTTGCCGGTCTCGTAGTAGGTGATCCGCCGGTCCGCCATGCTGATCGAGGCGGCCCAGCCGGGTCCGCGGTGGGTGGCCCGGGCCATGCCGGTGAACAGCCGGTGCCCGGTGGGCTCGGCGAGCGCGGTGACCGTCGTGTCGTCCTGGACACCCTGGAGACGGGCGAGTCCGGCGAGCGAGAGCGAGGGGTCGCTCATCGGCGGGCTGTAGTAGTCGCGCTGCATCCAGCCCTTGACCAGCGCCCGCCAGCGCGCGTTCTCCGTGCCGCTCGCGCCCAGTCCGAGCAGGACGATCGCCGCGAGGATCGGGTGGCCCCGCAGATGGTCGTCCTGCTGGATCTGCTTGGCGTCGGTCGCGGTCAGGCCGCGGCTGATCGCGCGGCCCGCGACCCCGTCCATGACCAGGCCGTTGTGCAGGAACGGTGCCCAGGCGTTCTCGACCGCGTCGAACACGATCTGCCGGTTCGCGTCCGTGACCTCCCAGGTCGACCCGGCGAGCAGCGCGAACAGCATCCCGAGCCCGCCGAGCATGACCGAGCCGTAGGAGCCCGTGTAGGGCACGGTGGTGTGCTGGATGAAGGACCCGTCGGTGTAGAGCCCGTCGCCGCTCGTGACGTACGGGAACACCGGGGAGAGGGCGTCGCGCGCCAGTGCCGTCTTCGCCGCGCTCGCGCCGACGATCCCGCGCAGCGCCAGCACCCGGCACAGGTCGACCCGGTTGGCGCCGGTGCTCGTGCCGGAGTAGGACGCGACGGCGGAGTCGGGCACGAAGTGGTCGACGGCGGCGAGGAATCCGGCGAGCCGCGCGGCCGACAGGTCGTCGTACAGCAGCACGCAGATGTCGAGCAGCGCCTGCGGTGCGCCGATCTGCCAGTTGTACCAGTTGCCGTAGCGGGTCTGGCCGGCGTTGTAGACCTCGGCCTGGAGGTGGTCGAGACCGGTGAGGATCGCCGCCTTGAGGTCCGCGTCGCCGGTGAGACCGGTGCCCGGGCGGACGCAGGCCTGGGTGAGCGTGTGGAGCCGGGTGTAACTCGCGTTCATGTTGGCGGAGTAGCCGTACGACTCCTGGTCGGTGTCCGGCTCGGGGTCGGCGTAGACCAGGTCGGGCCAGAGGGAACCGGTCGCCGGGGCCATGGTGGACAGCAACTGGGCCGCTGTGGTGCCCAGTTCGGTGAGCCGGGTCCGGAACGGCTCGGCGGTGGGGCTGAATCCCTCGCCGAGGACGAGGGTGCTCCACTTCGCCCGCAGGGTGGCGAACTCGTCCGCTTCCGCCGCCGTCGCGGCGGCCGACGGGACCGCGGCGGAAGCCCGCGCGGCGAGACCGAGGGCGAGGGCGGTACCGGTGCTCGCGGACAGGAAGCCGCGGCGTGACCAACGGGACAGGCGAGGCATAGTCGTCATGACGGCGGTTTCTAGCACGCGAACGATCGAACGCTCAATAGCGCCTACCGAATCGATCGTATTGATCGGTTCAGGTTCGGGCCGGGCCGCTGAACCGGCGGCGCCCGCGCCGCGTATCACACCCGGGGACGGTCGCGCCTGCCGCGCGAGGGACGGAAGGAGACCCACGTGCCGACACCGCCCGAGACCGGGCAACCGCAGGACCGCCCGGTCCTCGAACCGATCAGGGTGCTGCGCCCCCGGCGCACCGACGCCCTGGCCGAGCTCTTCCGTGAGCCACCGCAGGACGGGGCCGGTTACGAGTCCGTGGTGATGCCGCGGCGGAGCCCCGAGGACTGGGAGGACGAGACCCAGGAACTGCCACCCGTCCCCGCGCGGCCCGCCCCCGTGTCCCACGGTGGCGGGGGCCTCGGCTTCGGGCCAGGTCAGCGCCGGGCCGCCGTGGTGATCGCGGTGGCCGCCGCCGCGCTGCTCGGCTTCGGCGGCGCGCTCCTGCTGCACGAGCGCGGACACACCGGGACCACCGCCACGCCCGCGCCGACGCCCACCCCTCCCGTCAGCGCGTCGGCACCGGCCGGGCCGGACGCCGTGGACCCCGACGGAGCCGGCACGCTCCGCGAGGGCGACAGCGGACCGGAGGTCACCGACCTCCAGCAGCGCCTGCTGCGCATCCCCGACGTCTACCGGGACGGCCCCACCGACGGCACCTACGACGCCGTCCTCACCGAGGCCGTGGCCCGCTTCCAGCTCTGGTACGGCATCCGCGGCGACGAGACCGGCGTCTACGGCAACGACACCCGGGACGCCCTGGAGTCCCGTACCACGGAGGGCGGTTGACGGCGGCGGGCGGTCAGGTCCGCCCGCCGGGGACCCGGATGTCCACGACGCACACGTCGTCGCGCAGCTCGCCCTCCAGGAGGTCCGCGAGCAGGGGCCGCAGTGCGCCGCGGCCCGCGGCGGGGTGGGCGACGGCGGCGTCGGCGAGCCGCTGAAGACCCCGGTCCAGTCCCTCGGACGGGCGCTCCACCAGCCCGTCCGTGTACAGCAGGATGCGGTCGCCCGGCTCCAGCGGACACACCTGCTCGGTGAACCGCGGTGAGGCGCACGCCCCGAGGAGCATGCCGCCGGGCCGGTCGAGGTAGCGGGCCCGGCCGTCGCGCAGCAGCAGCAGCGGCGGCGGATGCCCGGCCTGGGCCCACACCAGGCGCCGGTCGGCGGGGGAGTAGCGGGCGAGGACCATGGTGGCGGTGCCGTGCCGGCCGCGGGAGTGCAGCAGCAGGGCGTTGAGGCGGGCGAGGGCGCCGGTCAGCGACGATCCCGTGATGAGCATGCCCTTGGCGGTGAACCGGAGCTGGGCCATGGTGGCGACCGCGTCCATGCCGTGGCCCGCGACGTCGCCGACGACGAACAGGGCGTCGCCGTCGGGCAGTTCGATGGCGCTGAACCAGTCGCCGCCCACGTGTATCCCCGACTGCGCGGGCAGATAGGCGACTTCGACGCGCAGCCCGGCCGGGCGCAGCAGCCGGGTGGGCAGGGGCAGCAGCGCGTGCTGGAGCCGGGCGGCCAGGGAGCGTTCGGCGCGCAGGTCGTCGTACTGCGTCAGGATGGCCTGTTCGCTCTCGACGAGGGCCAGTTCGGCGCTGCGCTGCGCGGTGACGTCCTGGACGAAGCCGTGCACCTCGACGGGGGTGCCGCCCAGGTCGGTCACCGCTTCGGCGACCAGCCGCAGATGCCGCACGGCGTCGCCCTCGCCGGTGCGGAACGGCACGGCCGACGGCCGCCCGTGCCGCACGAGTTCGGTCACGGCGCGGGTCAGCGCGGGCACGTCCTCGCGCAGGGCGAGCGCGGGCAGCGCGGTGAGGCGGACCGGCCCGTCGGCGGGGTCCCGGTCGAGGGCGGCGTACACCTGGGAGGACCAGGTGGCCTCCTGGGTGACGAGGTTCCAGGTGACCCAGCCGAGGCTGCCGAGCCGCTGCATGTCGGCGAGCCGCTGTTCCTGCACGTCGGAGGAGGCGTGGCGGAGCCAGCTGACGGTGAGCGAACCGCCCAGACGCGCCACCCGCACGGTGTGGGTGGACAGTTCGGCGACCCCGCCCGCCACCGTCTCCTGGGCGAACGGCTCGCTGTCGTAGGGCTCTCCGGTGGCGAGCGTGCGGTGGCAGGCCTGCCACAGGGGCCGGCCCGCGAGCGTCGGGAAGCACTCCAGCAGGCGCAGGCCGACCAGTTCGTGGCCGGTGCGGCCGAAGGCGTCGAACGCCTCCCGGGTGGCGGCGGTGACCCGGTAGTCCTCCGCCTCCCCGGACGGTCCGCGCTCCGGGGCCAGCAGCAGGGTCGCCCCGGGCAGCGCGTCCAGGACGGCCTGCACGGAGTCGGCGTCGGCCGGGTCGCGCGGGCTGCCGAAGGCGCGCAGCCGTCCGGCGCAGAGCCGGGCGACGGCCAGCAGATGGGCCCGGGTCCGCGGGGTGAACGGGCCGCCGCGGGCGCGCAGGAAGCCGACGCAGATGTCGGCGCTGTCCCGGGCGGTCATGGGCAGCCAGGCCCGCGACAGCCAGCGGTCGGGCGGGTCGCCGATGAGCAGGTGCTGCTCCCGCTCCCGGCGGACGTCCTCCAGCCACCGGGGCTCTCCGGAGCGGAGCGCGTCCAGCGCGGCGATCCCGCCGAGCGGCGGCACCTGGCGCCACTGGGCGGCGAGCCGGTCGTCGATGCCCGCGTGCCCGATCAGTTCGAGGCCGCCGGAGGGCAGCCGGGCGAAGATCATGACGGCGTCGGCGTCCGGGCCCGGCGACAGATGGTTCAGCAGACAGCGGGCGAGGTCCTGCGGGGTGCCCACCCGGACGAGCGCCCTGCCGAGCCGGCCGAGGTCCACGGAGCCGGACTCGGACGCCTCCCGCGACGTGGGCACGAGGCGGGCCCGGCGGCGCGCGTCGGGCGGCGGGGCGGGGTCCGTCGGCGGGGTCAGCTCGCCGAGGGTGATCCAGCACTCCTCCAGCAGGGTGCGGCCCGCGGCTCCGGCGCGCTGGGCGAGCATGTCACGGGCGGCGTCGGGCGAGCAGCCGGTCAGGGCCATCACCGCGCCCCGGGCCCGCTCGACGACTGCCGCGGTCGCCGACTCGTCGCGCAGGCGTTCCAGTTCGGCACGTTGGTGGGCCACGATCCGTGCCAGCGCCACCGTGTCCGGGGCGGCGCCCGACTCCGCCGGAAGGGCGGGCTCGCTCGTCACGCGATGAGCATCGCACAGCGCGACGCGTTCGTCGGCGGTCTCGTGCGGACCGGATCAGGGGATGCCGGCACCGGGCGTGCCCTGGTCAGCGCCCCGCGTTGTGGTCGATGAGCGCGCGGCTGACGGCCCGGACGCTGCGCGCGATGTGCTGGAGCTGCAGGACCTCCGCCGCGTACAGCTTGATGGTGTGTTCGATGACCGATTCCGGCAGGCCGAGGGCGGGCAGATCGGCGCGCGCGGTCTGGAGCGCGGTGCGGGCGACGCGGATCTCGTGCTGGACCTGGATCTGCGCGTGCCGGGCGAGCAGCACGGGGTGGCGGATCAGCGCCGGGTAGCTGGCGTAGCGGGCCGGCACCAGCTCACGCAGCCACTTGGCCGCCGAGCGTTCCCAGTCGTAGCTGCCGGGCGTCTTGACCTGGCAGGGCCAGTCCTGGGCGATGTGGGTGGTCGTCACAGTCATGGAGGGCGGCTCCGGGTGTGCGGCGTCGTGAGGGGTGGTCCGACGGGTTGGGCGGCCCCGGTCTAGGGGATGACCGGGGCCGCCACGGGCGCTCGCGCAGGCGAGGCCCGAGGAACACCCGGCATGCCGACGCGGGTAGGTGACGGCGGTGACGGGTGTCCGTGCGGGGGCCCGGGCAGCGGACGGCGCCGGCGCGGCGGAAGGTGCGGCGTGCGCATGGGCGGACCGTCGGCTTTCTACGGGCGGAGGCGGAGACGGGGACGGGGGTGCGGAACGGGACCCGGGAGCGGCCGGGTGGCGATCCGTTGAGAAGTATTTATATATGCCGTCCGGTTTGCAAGACGTATGAAAACATTCATGTGTGATGTGATGCGAATGATCCCTTTGGGGCAGGTTCGTCTGGTGTGGCCGAAGGGCCGGGAAGCGGCGACGGAGGTCAGTCGCGCAGGAAGAACTGGTGCTGGTCGGAGATCTGCTCGTACTCCTCCAGGCGTGCCTGGGTGCGCTCGGGGTCGGCGTCCGTCATGGCCTGGAGCAGCGCGGAGGCCATCACGCCGGGCGCGGCGTAGGAGTCGAAGACCAGCCGGGAGCCGGTGCCGGTGGCGAACACGACGTCGGCCTCGTCGGCCACCGGGCCGAGCGCCAGGTCGGTGATGAGGGCGACCTTGAGCCCCGCGCTGCGCGCGACCCGCACCGCCGTCAGGGTCTCCTGTGCGTGCCGGGGCATCGAGAACGCCAGCACCCAGGTGCCGCCCGCCTCGCGGGACTGCAGCAGCGCGTCGTAGGCGACGCTGCCGCCCAGCGTCACCAGCCGCACGTCGGGGTGGACGCGGCGCGCGGCGTAGGCGAAGTACTCCGCGAGGGACACCGAGATGCGCAGCCCGAGGACGGTCAGCGGCGTCGACCGGGACAGTTCGCGGCCGACGTCGATGACCTGGTCCGGGTCGGCGAAGTCACGCCGCAGGTTCTCCAGGTTCTCGATCTCGGCGTCGACGGCGGCCTGGAGTTCGTTGCCCCGCGTCTCCTCGGCCGCGACGGGCCCGCTCGCCAGGGTGCCCAGGGCGATGGACTGGAGCTTCTCGCGCAGCGCCGGGTAGCCGCTGAAGCCGACCGCCGCCGCGAAGCGGGTCACCGAGGGCTGGCTGACCCCCACCCGGTCGGCGAGATCGGTGATCGACAGGAACGCCGCCTCGGTGAGGTGCTCGATCAGGTACTGGGCGATGCGCCGCTGTCCCGGCGACAGCCTGGGCCGGTCGAAAAGGGTCCTGATCTGGGAAGTCGGTGCCGCCTCGGCCTCCGGGGCCGACTTGCCCGAAGTGATCGCGGATGCCTGTGCGCGCGTCTGTTGCTCCGACGGCGGCGATGGCGCGGGAGCGCCTCCTTTGTCTTCCACAGTGCCTCAACATAGCCCACACACCGTTGTGACCAGCGGCTGCGCAGGGGCGCCGAGGGCCCGGTGAGCACACGATCAATTCGCTCACGAGTGGTTTCGAGTGCCCGTCACGGAATCCGGCCGATAGATGGTGATCGAATATCCGACATGGTCGATCGAACGGCTTCTCTCGATCAGTTCGGCGAGCCGGCCCTTGGCCTTCGCGGCCGAGGAGTCGGACACCACCAGCAGCCCCCGCACCCGCCGCGGGTCGACCTTGCGCGGGTCCGACGCCCTGATCCCGTAGTACGACGGCACCCCGCTGCCCTTGTAGACCAGCCACACCCGCTGCCCCGGATAACGGTGCCGCAGCCGGTCGGCCAGCCGCCCGAGGTCCTGCCCCCAGTCGACGTTCGAGTCGTGCAGCCGCAGCCGTGTCTTGTCGGGACCGCCGAACGCTTCGTTGGAGTACGGCAGATAGAAGGGGAAGGCGCGCAGCGAGCTGACGGCGACGAACAGCACCAGCGCCCCGGCCACCGCACCCGTCCGGCGCCCGCGCAGGACGAGCAGGCACCCGGCCGCCACCGCCAGGAACATCGGCATGAACACCGCGTACCGGGTCCCCAGGTCCCGCGCACCGGTCATCGCCGCGAGCAGCAGCACCGCCGAGGGCAGCAGCAGATAGGGCGCGGCGGGCCGCACCCGCCGTACCGCCAGGACCGTGACCGAGCCCGCCGCCCACAGGGCGAGCATCCCGAGCGGCGTCTTCACCAGCAGCGCGACCGGCAGGTAGTACCAGAGGGAGCCGGTGTACACCCGTCCGAACAGGAAGCCCTGCCAGGGGTAGTTCTCGAAGCCGAACTGCACCCGCATTCCGTCCCGGTAGGCCTCGGGGAACGGCGACAGAGCGACCAGCAGCCCGCGCAGACCGTGCACGACCGGGATGTGCTGACGCGGCGTCCACCGCAGCCGCGGATCGACCACGAGATACGTCAGCCAGACGACGGCCACGGCCACGACCGCCACCCCGCACACCGCGCAGGCCGCCCGCACCAGAGCCCGGCGCCGGTCCCGCGCGCCCCCGGCCCGCCACACCGACCAGGCGGCGAGACCCAGCAGCACCGGCACCACGGCCAGTGCGCTCATCCTCGTCGCGAGCGCCGCTCCGACCGCCGCCCCGGCGAGCGGCAGGTACAGCCGGGGCCGCAGCCGCGCCCGCCACAGCAGCCACGCGGCCGTCAGTATGAAACCGGCCGCGGGCACGTCGAGGGTCGCCAGCGAGCCGTGCGCGATGACGTCGGGGGAGAACGCGTACAGCGCGAGCGCCGCCGACCCGCCGACGCGGCCCGCGAGTTCACGTGCGAAGGCGAACACCACCAGACCGAACGCCAGGGTCAGCGCGATCACCGGCAGCCGCGCCCACAGCATCAGCCGCCAGGGGTCGTTGCCCGACCCGTACAGCAGATGACGGCCCGTCTCGCCCTGGTCGCCGGTGAAGGAGGAGTCGTAGTGCGGGTCGGCGACGGCCACGCCGAGCGCGATGACGAGCTTGCCCAGCGGCGGATGCTCGGGGTTGTGCAGGACACGGTGCTCGTGCAGGTACTCCGCCGCCGTGCCGACGTACACGGGTTCGTCGATGGTCGGGGTCTGCTCCACGGCGGTCGTCACCATCGCGACGGCCATCTGCGCGAGCAGGACGCCCACCAGGAGCGGTGTCAGCCATCGCCGGGCCCGGGGCAGTGCTCGTGCGGGCGGCTCCGACGGGAGGGGCCGGTCCAGGACCGGCAGCTGTTCACGTGCCATCATCCGTCCCGCGACGACATGGCACCGGCGGGGGCGGAAGGGATGCCGGGGCGCGTCATGCGCCTACTGTGCACCAGCTCCCGCCCCCGGGAGCGTCACCGCTTCACGAGTCGTACCGACAGACCGTCCGCCGTGTAGACGGGTACGGCGCGCAGCGTCGCGGAGTTCAGCTCGATCCGGTCGAACCGGCCGCGCAGCCCCTGGGCGGCCAGCACCCGGACCGTGCGTCCGGCCGTCGGCGGGTGCTCGGTGTCGAGGGTGAGCGAGAGCACGCTGCCCGCGCCGAGGAGCGCGCGCCGGGTCACCTCCAGGGCCGGCTCGTGGCCCGAGCGCAGGGTCATGGCGAGCGTGCCGTTCTCCTGGCTGTAGGAGCCGTGCACCTGGGCGGACGCGTCGAGCCGCAGCGTTCCGCCGCCGACCCGGACCTCGCCGTGGCCGAGCGCGTGCGCGGAGGCCGCGGCCAGCACGCCCTGCTTCACGACGGTGCCGCCCGTGTACCGGTTGCGTCCGGTCAGGGTGAGCGTGCCGGAGCCGCGCTTGGTGAGGCCGCCGGCGCCGTCGATGTCGTTGCGCCAGGCGTCGGCCGCCGAGAAGCCGCCCGCCGCCGCGTCCAGCGTCACGGTCACGTCGGACTCGAAGGAGCCGTAACCGTCCGCCGCCGCGAACAGGTTGAGGCGGCCCCACTGCTCGAAGCCGTCGAGGAGGACGTACCCGGAGGGCAGCGCGGTCGAGCGCAGCACCTCGCGGCGCTGCCGCGCCGTCAGATACGGCAGTCGCGTCTCCAGCAGCACCTCGGCGCCCTTGGGCACGGTCAGCGGGGTGCTGCGGCCCTTGCGGGTGAGGACGTACGTCAGCCGGGGCTCGACGCCGCGGGCGTTGGCCTCGCGGTCGGCGTAGGGGTCGGAGGCGTCGGAGTGGGCGTGGGCGTAGAGGGTGTCCGCCGTGCTGCCCGTCCGCTCCTCGAAGTACGCGAGGGCCTGCGCCCGGGCCGCGGCCTTGAGGGCGGCGTTCGCGGGGTCGGCGAGTGCGGCGGCGGCCAGCGCCGTCGCCATCACCCGGCCGCCCAGCACGTCGACCGTCGAGTGCATGCCGGACATGATCCGGCTGTGGCTCAGCTCGAACGCCCGGGTCACCAGCTCCTGGAACCGCTCCGGCACGGCGTAGGCGTACGCCAGCGCCGCCAGGTGGAAGGCGTTGGTGTGGCCGCTGGGGAAGCCGCCGTCGTCGGCCGCGGCGGTGCCGCGCTGCCACAGCAGCTGCGGGGCGACGATCACGGCGGAGTCGTAGACGGGGAAGCCGAGCGCGTCGGTCCTCCCCGTGTCGACGACCTGGCTGCGCTCGTTCATCCGCCACGGACGCGGGTACTGGAAGGCGTACTTGGCCGGATTGCCGGAGGCGTACGGGCCGCGGACCGTGTCGACGAGCAGGGCGACCTTGCCGAGCTCCGAGTCGTAGGAGCCCGCGCCGAGCGCGGAACCGGCGGGGGCGTCCGCGGGCAGGGTGTCGCTGATCTTGCCCGACGGGGTGCCGTCCGGGGCCGAGGTGATCGAGGTGACCGCCTTGGCGCCCGAGCGGTACAGGTCGGCGAGCGGGCCGAGCGCCCCGATCATCGCGTAGCTCTGGTGCTGGCGGTCGTAGAGGAACGCCTCCTTGGCCTGCGCGTCGGTGCGGGCCGCCGTGAGGCGGGCGCAGTAGCGCATGTTGGCGCGGAGCACCTCGGGCAGCAGCGGCGTGCCGGTGTTCCAGGCGTCGCCGGTCTTCCAGATCGCGGCGAAGCCGCCGAGGGCCCGGACGACCGCGTTGGTCTCGGGCGTCAGGTTCGTGAGCACGTTGCTCTGGTAGTCGTCGACGAACGCGGCGTACGACGTCGCGGCCTTGGCGCTCGTGGCGGACACCAGCGAAGCGAGCGTCGGGGCGGCCAGCACGCCGGCCGTGGCGCCCAGCGAGGTCCGCAGGAAGCCCCTTCGGTTCACGGCGTGTTCACTGACCGGGGAGTGCGAGCGGTGCCCGGCGGCGGAGGACGGCATACGTCTGCCTCTCTGGAGTTCTTCGGCCGTGGAGGCCGGGGGAGTAGAGCGAAGATCTACGGGCGGTCCGTGTCGGGACCGGGTGGGCGCGGCGTCCGGCGGGTGTCATACGAATGAACGCGCCAGCGCCACCGCACCCTCGACGGGGGCCGCGCGCAGAGGCTGTGTCCGGGCTGTCGGAACCCTGTCCGCGAGCGCGGTCACGAAGGCGTCGTACAGGAGCGGCTGGGCGAGGATCGTGCCGCCCGCCACCACCACGTCGTCGACCGGGACACCGCGTGCGGCGAGCCGTTCGACGAGTGCGGCCAGGGCCGTGCCGCCGTCGTCGATCACCGTGCGGGCGAGCCGTGAACCGGCCTGCGCGGCGGTGAAGACGACGGGGGCGTGCCGGCCCCACTCGGCGGAGATGTCCCGGGCGGCCTCCAGCGCCGCGCCGATGGCGGGCACTTCGGGGACACCGAGCGAGGCGACGAGTCCGTGCGCGAGGGCGTCGGGCTCCTCGCCGCGGTCATGGGCGGCCCATACGGCGCGCGCGGCCTCGCGGACGAGTCCGGCCGCGGCGCCCTCGTCGCCGAGGGCCGCGCCCCAGCCGCCGACCTGCACCACGGTGCCGTCGGCAAGGCGGCCGACGGCGACCGAACCGGTGCCGGCGACGATCCCCGCGCCCTTGGCCAGCCCCGCGGCGGGCACGAGGAGTTCGGCGTCGCCGACGACCAGCGCGGGCGCGTCGAAGTGGAGTTGCAGAGCGGTGCGGATCTGGGCGCACTGCCTGGGGGTCTCGCAGGCGTGTCCGCCCACGGCCAGCGCGGCGGGGCGTGCTCCGGTCGGGAGGGCCTGCGCGGTCAGCGCCGCCAGCCAGCCCGCGGCGGCCACGGGGTCGTGCGGCCGCCAGCCGCTGCTGCTGCGGACGTGGTCGGCGACCTGGGTGTCACCGGCGAGCGCGCGCAGATGTGTCTTGGTGCCGCCCACATCGATACCGACCACCAGGGGCGCGGATTCCTGCACGGGTCCTCTTTCGTCGTTGCGTCGTGCTGCGACGGCGGGCGAACCGTGCCGGGGAAGGGCGGTTGAGGGGGCGGTGCTGGAACGTGAAAGAACTAGGGAAGCCCCGGGACGGGCCTCTGAGCGGACCACGGCAGGCGAGTACCGTGACGTTCGTTAGGAAGTTAACTAACGAAGTACAGTGCGTCAAGAGCCTTACCGTCGCCGTATCCCGACGATCCGATCGCGCAGGATATGCGTGAGATCAGGACGATCGAACGAACCGGGAGAGCGGCCCATGACCCGTGGGGGAACTGTGGAACACGACGTGGCAATCGCCCCCCGCCTGACCGAGAGCGCCGGCGCTGTCTTCGCCGTCCTCGCCGAGGCGGGCACCGCGACCCGCCCGCAGCTGGCCAGTCTCGCCCGGCTGTCCAAGCCGACGGTGTCCTCGGCCGTCGCCGAACTGGAGGGCTTCGGGCTCGCCGCGCACTCCGGGACCGCCTCCAGCGGCACGGGACGCAACGCCGCCGTCTACCGGCTCGGCCCGGCCGCCGGAGCCGTCCTCGCCGTCGACCTGGGCCCGGCCGTCACCCGGGTGCGCGGCTGCGCCCTGGACGGCACCCTGCTGGCCGAGGCGACCGGCTCGCGCGAGGACGCCGCCGCCGTCGTCCGCGGCGCGCTCCTCGACCTGCCCTGCGACGCTCCGCTGCGCACCATCGTGGTCGCGGTCGGTGACGTCACCGAACGGCAGGAGGGCGCCGGGATGCGGCCCGCCACCGCCAAGGCCGGACCGGTCTTCGACGCGGTGGCGGTGGTGCTGCCCGGCGGCGTGCCGGTGCACCTGGAGAACAACGTCAACTGCGCCGCCCTCGCCGAACTGCACGAGGGCGCCGCCCGGGGCCGCACCACCTTCGGCTATCTGCGGATCGGCGTCGGTGTCGGTCTCGGCATAGTCGTCGGCGGCCGGGTGCTGCGCGGGGCGAACGGCGCCGCGGGTGAGCTCGCCCGGCTGCCCTACCCCTGGGACGACGACGTGGCACCCCGGCACGAGGCGCTGGAGACCTACATCGGCTCCCGCGCGCTGCTCAGACGGGCCGCGGAGCTGTGGGGGGACGACGACGGGCCGCGCCCGCGCGGGGCCGACCGGCTCTTCGCGCTGGCCGGGCGGGGGCACGCCGCCGCCCGGGCCGTCGTCGACCGGCACGCCGCGGACGTGGGCCGCCTGGCCGCCGCCGTGACGGCGGTCCTGGACCCGGGGCTGCTCGTGCTGGGCGGCAGCACGGGCGCCGATCCCCAGTTGCTGCCCGGAGTACGGGCCGAGCTGGGCCGGCTGAGCTGGCCGACCGAGGTGGTGAGCTCGACCGTGGGGGAACTCGGCACCGTCGTGGGCGCCGCCCGGCTCGCCGTGGCCCGGGGAGTCCAAACCGTGACCGAGGCCGTGGTGACGAGGCATTGACGGCTTCGGACTCGATCTGCCAATGTCCGGACAAGCGCTTTCTACGTCGGCCGGGACGCCGACTCCGGGTGAGCCTTCAGCCCGTACGCGATGTACGGCGACCGCACTAGGGCGTGCTTGTGCGACTCCGGCCGGGACGGCCGGGGATCCCACCCGGCGAGGCGACACGGCCGGGCGAGGCCGTGCCCCCTTCGAAAGCGAAATCTTCCGCAAAATGCACCCGTGCCGCCTTGGCCGGCGCCGTGCTTCTTCCGCTACGAAGAAAAGGGATTGAAGATGACCACTGTGGGTGTGCGGCGATCTCGCCGTCTCGGCCGCGGCGGCATGCGCCGCCTCGTTCCGCTCGCTGCCGCGGTCTCGGCCGGAGCCCTGCTCCTGTCCGCCTGCGGGTCGGGTTCCGACTCCGGCGGCACGTCCAAGTCGCTGACGTTCTGGATCTCCACGGTCCCGGGTCAGGACGCGGGCTGGAAGAAGATGGTCGCCGCGTACAAGAAGGAAACCGGCGTCTCCATCAAGCTCGTCAACATCCCCTACGACGGGTACAACACCAAGCTGCACAACGCGGCGCAGGCCAACTCCCTGCCCGACGTCGCCGCCGTGCCGCAGCTGGACCCCATCTGGTCGAGCAAGCTGATCGACCTCAAGTCGATCGCGAACAACGAGACCAACAAGATCAACAAGACGTTCGTCGCGAAGGACTCGTCCGGGAAGGTGCTCGCCATCCCCTCGGACGTCACCGCGTCCGGTCTGTTCATCAACAAGTCGCTGTTCGAGAAGGCCGGCGTCGACGTGCCGGCCACGCCCAGCGACACCTGGACCTGGACCGAGTTCATCGCGGCCGCGAACAAGGTCCGCGAGAAGACCGGCGCCAAGTACTCCCTCACCTTCGACCAGTCGCCGTCCCGGCTGCGCGCCATGGTCTACGAGCTCGGCGGCCAGTACGTCCACGCCGACGACTCCGGCACGTTCTCCGTCGACGCGGCGACCAAGAAGGCCGTGAAGTACTTCGTCGGCCTCAACGACAACAAGGTCATGCCGAAGTCGGTGTGGACCAGCGGCGCCGACCCGTCCGCCATGTTCCAGAGCGGTGACGTCGTCGCCTACTGGTCCGGCGTGTGGCAGGTCGCCTCCTTCGCGGACAGCATCAAGAAGTTCGAGTGGGCGAGCGTCCCCACCCCCGCCGAGCCGGTCCAGGCCAGCGACGTGAACAGCGGCGGCCTGGTCGTCGGCTTCAACAACAACGGTGACGCGTCCGCCGCCGCCACCAAGTTCCTGTCCTGGCTGTACGAGCCGGACCACTACCGCGAGCTCTGCGAGACCTCCGGCTTCCTGCCCGTCGAGAGCGGCCTGAACCCGGAGTACCCCTTCGAGTCGGAGGCGGCGCAGGCGGCGTTCAAGCTCTACAACGAGGAGATCCCGCTCTACGACCCGATCTCCGGCTACTTCAACACCGCGCAGACCAACTGGGTGCTGAAGGGCAAGAGCCTCACCGAGGACCCGACCAAGACGGAACTCGGCAAGGCCATCAACGGCCAGCAGTCCTCCGACGAGGCACTGCAGAACATCGTGGACGGCTACAACCAGCAGGTCGGCGGCTGATCGTGCGCCACCGGGTCCGGGCGGCGGGAACGAGACCCCGCCGCCCGGACCCGGGGCCCCGCACGACGCCGGGCTCAGGGACCGAGCCCACCGCAATCCACCTCACCAGCACGGAGTCAGCAAGATGACCAAACGCGCCTCGGACGTGTCCGCGAGCCCGCCCAGGACCAGGAGACGCAACAAGTACACCCTCGCGCCACTCGTCCTCATCGCGGCCAATGTCGTACTCTTCGCGCTGTTCTTCGTCTGGCCGGCGGTGATCGGGCTCGTCTACTCCTTCACGAACTACACGGGCGTCGGGGCGTTCCAGTTCGTCGGACTGGACAACTACGCGAACCTGGTCGGCGACTCCACCTTCTACGACGCGCTGCTGCGGACGCTGCTGTACACCGTGCTCGTCGTGCCCCTGAACTTCGCGCTGTCGCTGCTCATCGCCAACCTGGTCGTGAGCAAGATGGCCAAGGGCGCCTCGGTGGCCCGGGTCGTGTTCTTCATCCCCTGGCTCATCTCGCCCATCGTCGTGGGCGTCCTGTGGCGCTGGCTGTTCGGTGAGAACTTCGGCCTGATCAACTACGTCATCGAGAAGCTCGGCGGCAGCGCGATCGCCTGGCAGTCCAACGCGGACCTCTCCCTCGGCGTGGTCGTCATGGCCGGCGCCTGGTGGGGAACGGCCTTCTCGATGCTGCTGTTCATCGCCGCCATCAAGAACGTGCCCACCTCGTACTACGAGGCCGCCTCCCTCGACGGCGCGGGCCCCTGGCGCCAGTTCGTCAGCATCACGCTGCCGAGCATCGCGCCCACCTCGTTCATCGTGATCCTGCTCAACACGATCAACGCGATGAAGGAGTACCCGCTCTTCCTCGCCCTCAACAACGGCGGACCGGGCACCTCGAACAACCTGCTGGTCCAGTACATCTACCAGACCGGTTTCAAGTCGGGCCAGATCGGCTACGCGAGCGCCGCGTCGTTCGTGCTCATGCTCATCCTGATGGCCGTCGCGATTATCCAGCTGATGGTCAACCGGCGGATGGAGAACCGATGACCACCACAGACACGCCGCGCAAGGTCGACGCCGGCTCCGTGAAAGCCCCGTCGAAGAGACGGCCCGGTGCCAAGGGCGGGCTGCGGAGCGCGGTGTCCGCGACGACACTGCTGTGGATCCTGGCCGCCCTGTACGGGCTCCCGGTGGCGTGGTTCGTCCTCAGCTCCTTCAAGCCGGCCAGCGACCTGTTCTCGCTGCCGCTGACGGTGCTCCCGCACGACCCCACCCTGTCGGGGTACAAGGAGGCGTGGGACAGCGCCAACTTCTCGCAGTACTTCATCAACACCGCCTTCGTGTGCGTGGTCACCACGGTCCTCACCGTGGGCGCCAGCTGCTGCACCGGCTACGCGCTGGCGAAGTACGACAACAAGTGGCTCAAGTTCTTCTTCCTGTGCATCCTCGCCACCACGATGCTGCCGTCCGAGGTCATGCTCGCCCCCGAGTTCCTGGTCGTCCGCGACCTCGGCCTCTACAACTCCTTCGGCGGCATCATCCTCCCGGCGGTGCTCACCGCCACCGGCTGCTTCATGTTCCGCCAGTTCTTCCTGACGGTCCCCGACGAACTCATCGAGGCCGCCCGCATCGACGGCGCCCGTGAACTGTCGATCTTCCTGCGGATCATGGTGCCGATCTCCCGGCCCATCATGCTGACGCTCGCCATCCTGTCCTTCCAGTGGCGCTGGAACGACTACATCTGGCCGTTGCTGATGCTGAACGACCCGGAGAAGTTCACCGTGCAGATCGGCATCCAGAGCCTCGTCGGCGCGCAGAACATCAACTGGTCGGTCCTGCTGGGCGGATCGGTCATCTCGATGATCCCGCTGATCGCCGTCTTCCTGGTGTTCCAGCGGTACGTCATGAACGCCGACATCAACGCCGGACTGAAGGACTGACCTTGCCTGTCCCGCACGACCACGCGTTCGTCCGGTCGGTGGCCCGCGCCGCCGACCGGACGGCCGTCCCGCTGACCGCCGCCCCCGACACCGTTCCCACCGGGGTCACCCACCGGGCCCTGGCCCACCGGGTGAAGACCCTGGTCGCCGCCCACCGCTCCCCGGAATCGGCCCTGCACGGCAGCGACCGCGCCGCCACCGCCGCCCTGGCCCATCTCCGCGCCCTGCGGGCCGCGCAGACCGCCACCGGACTGTTCGCCGGCGGCGACAACGTGCAGTCACCGCCGGACTCCGGGTTCACCGTCAACGACGTGTGCGACGCCCACGTCCTGGCCGCCGGCGGGGGACCGGACCTCGGTGACGTCACCGCCGCGCTCGCCGAGATCGCCGGCGCCGCCACCGACAGCCTCCTCACCGGCGGGGTGCACACCCCCAACCACCGCTGGGAACTGTCCGCGGCCCTGGCCCGGCTGCACCGTTCCTTCCCCGACCCACGGCTCCTGGCCCGCGTCGAGGAGTGGCTCTCCGAGGGCGTAGACATCGACGCGGAGGGCCTGTACTCGGAACGCAGCGCCAACTACGCCGCCCACGTGTCCAACCCGTCGCTGCTGCTGCTGGCCGAGGTCCTCGGCCGCGCCGACCTGCTCGACGCCGTCGCCCGCAACCTCACCGCCACCCTCGACCTCATCAGGCCGGACGGCACGGTCGAGACCGTCCACTCCCGGCGCCAGGACCAGTACGCCCCCTTCCCCCTCGCGCCCTACCTGCCGCACTACCGGCTCCTCGCCGTGCGCACCGGACGCGGCGACCTCGCCCGCGCGGCCCGCCTCGCGGCCGAGGGCGGCATCGACGACCCCGACCTGCTCGCCCAGAGCCTCCTCACCCCCGACCTGTGCCGCCCCCTGCCGGCCCCGGCCGAGGAGACCCTCCCGCGCGCCTCGTACCTGCCCACCGCCCGCCTCGCCGCGCACGCCTCGGCGACCGCGCACACCGTGGTGTACGGCGGCTCCGACGTGCCCGCACAGCGGCGCATCCGCTCCGGGCTCGCCTGCAACCCCACCTTCCTGCGCCTGTTCGCCGGAGAGGCCGTCCTCGACGCGGTCCGCCTCTCGCGCGGGTTCTTCGACCTCGGCCCGTTCCGCGCCGACGGCATGCGCCGCCTCGCCGACGACCACTACGCACTCACCCAGACCCTCACCGCCGCCTACTACCAGCCCCTCCCGAAGGAGCTGCGGCGCGAGGACGGCGACTACCGGCTGGTCGACGAGGGACGCTTCTCGGCCGCGATGGCCTTCGACGAACGCCCCCGCGACGACGTCTCCCACACGACCCGCGTCGACGTACGGCTCCGCGACGACGGCGCCGACCTCCGCGTCGACATCAGCGGACCCCGGGCGCCCTGGGCCCTCGAACTGACCTTCCGGCCGGGCGGCACCGTCGAGGGCGCCCTGCCCCTGGACGACACCCGCTGGTGCCTGACCACCGGAACGGCCGCCTACCGGGCCGGCGACGACGAGATCCGCGTCACCGTCGACGTCGAGGCGGGCGAGCCCCTCGCCGGACCGGACCGCCCCGACGTGCTGCGCTACGACCCGGGCCAGGACCACACCGTGGTCGGCGGCACCGACGCGACGACCGGGAACCGCCTCTACCTGGGCGGCCAGGGCCCGCAGACACTGACCGTCTCCCTGCGCGTTCCGGGCGCGCAGGACTGACGCCGGCCGCCGAGGAGCCCCTCGGGCATCCCACGCCCGAGGGCGGCCTCGCCGCGACGGCGCCGGCCGGGACCGGACGCGCGCGGGGCCTCTGCGGCGGATCGGGCCCTACACCGTGTCCAGCACCCCGGCCGGCACGATCAGGTCCGCCCGCTCCCGGGTCGCGGCGACGAGGTCGGCGTTGGGCTGGTCGCTGCGCAGCACCCACGCCACGGCCTCGTCGTGCCCCTTGCCGAACTCCTCGTGCCGGGCGACCAGCCGGCGGATCCGCTCGGCCTCGTCCAGCTCGCAGAACCACACCTCGTCGAGCTGCCCGCGCACCCGGACCCAGGCCCCCGTGCCGAGCAGCAGATAGTTCCCCTCGGTCACCACCAGCCGCGCCGACGGCGGCACCGGCACGGCCCCCGCGAGCGGCTGCTCCAGCACCCGCTCGAAACCCGGCGCGTACACGACGTCGTCGTCCTCCTCCGCGCGCAGCCGGCCCAGCAGCGCCGCGTACCCGGCCGCGTCGAAGGTGGCGGGCGCCCCCTTGCGGTCTCTGAGGCCGAGCCGGTCCAGCTCCACGTCGGCGAGGTGGAAGCCGTCCATGGGCACCTGCGCGACCCACGGCTCCCCGTCCGCGTTCAGGGACCGTACGAGGGTCTCGGCGAGGGTCGTCTTGCCCGCGCCGGGGCTGCCCGCGATGCCCAGGACGGCACGGCGCCCGCCCCGGACCAGGGACCGGGCGCGGCGGAGGAGATCGTCGAAGGGCGGCTGCACACTGGAGAGTGTGCCACCAGGTCACCTGCCGCCGTGCGGGGGCGCAGAACGCCGGTGAGGATGGCGAAGGGACGACAGAGGGAGCCGCCGCCGTGCCCGACGACGCCACACAGATCCGCATCCTGATCACCCGGTGGGCCGACGCCGTCCACCGGGGCGATCTCGACGGCGTCCTCGCCGACCACGCCGAGGACCTCGTCATGTACGACGTCCCGGCACCCCACCACGGCATCCACGGGCTCGCCGCCTACCGCGCGGCCTGGCCCCCCTTCTTCGCCTGGCAGGCATCGGGAGCCTGCTTCGACATCGAGACCCTCGACGTCACCGCCGGCGAGGACGTCGCCTACGCCCACGCGCTGCTGCGCTGCGCGACCCCCGGGGAACTCGCCGCGCACCCCACGCTGCGGCTGCGCCTGACGTTCGGTCTGCGCAAGGAGGACGGGCGCTGGCTCGTCGCGCACGAGCACCACTCGTTCCCGCACGACTGAGCCCCGGCCGTCGTAAGGCACGTGGGCGAACACCGCGCTGCGTCCCCCGGCGACCCGGGTTACTTTGTCCCTGTTTCTCGGGTTGATTCTTCTTGTCGGTCTGTTCGGATGTCCCGGGTGACGGGGAAGGGTGGCGCCGTATGACGTCGGAGCCGGTCGTCGTCGTGGGGCCCGCTCGCCGTCGCGTCTACTGGCAAACCGCCCTCACCCTGGCCGTCCTCGTCGGCGCCGCCTGCCTCGCCCGGCGGCACTGGCCGGTGCTGGAACGCGGGGCCGTGCGGCTCGCCGTCGCCGACCAGGGCTGGCTGCTGGCCGGAGCCGTCGCCGCCGCCGCGACCTGGCTGTGCGCGGCCCTCGCCCAGCAGGGCGCGGTCGTGCGCAGACTGCCCCAAGGACGGCTGGTGGCCACCCAGTTGGCCGCCTGCGCCGCCAACCACCTGCTGCCCGCCGGACTCGGCGCGGGCGCCGTCAACCTCCGCTTCCTCATGCGGTGCGGTCTGCCGGCCGGACGGGCCGCGACCGCCCTCGCCGTCAAGGGCACCGCCGCCGGGGTCGTCCGGGTCGTCCTCGTCGTCGGCCTCGCCACGGCCTGCCCCGGCGTGCTGCGCCTCCCGGACGTCCCCGCCGCCTGGTGGGCCGCCCCGCTCGCCCTGGCCCTGGGCGCGGCCGGCCTCCTCGCCCTGCCCCGCTGCCGCCGGGCCCTCGGGACGGTGCTCGCCGACATCCGGGCCGTGCACGCCCGGCCGCCCCGCGCGGCGGCCCTGTGGGGCGGATCGCTGGCCTTCGCCGCGCTCAACGTCCTCGTGCTGATCGCCGTCGCCCAGGCCGTCGCCCTCGCCCTGCCGCCCACCCGGGTCGCGCTGCTCTACCTCGCCGCCAGCACCGCCGCCGCCCTGCTGCCCACGCCCGGCGGCATCGGCTCCCTCGACGCCGCCCTCGCCCTCGCGCTCGCCGCCGCCGGAGCCCCGGTGACGGCCGCGGCCTCCGCCGTGCTCGGCTACCGGCTGCTGACCATGTGGCTGCCCCTGCTGCCGGGGCTGGTCGTGCTCGGCGTCCTCGTGCGACGCAAGGCGCTGTGACCCGCGCGGTGTTTCCCGCCCGCCCCGTCCAGGTAGGAACACGGAGCACGCGACACGGCCGCCGGCCCGCGGACGGCGCGGACGAGGGGGAGTGCGATGACGGCGAACACGCACGAGGGACGGCTGGGCGACGAGTTCTTCACCCCGGGCACCTCGTCGTTCAACGAGTTCCTGACCGCCCACCGGCCCGACCTGCTGCCCACCCGCCGCCCCTTCCCCGACGGGGTGCGCGCCGCCCCCGACGCGTTCCCGCACGGCACCACCGTGCTCGCCCTCGCCTACCGGGACGGCGTGCTGATCGCCGGCGACCGCAGGGCGACCATGGGCCATCTGATCGCCCAGCGCGACCTGGAGAAGGTGCACCCCGCCGACGACCACACCGCCGTCGCGTTCGCGGGCACCGTCGGCCTCGCCCTGGACATGGTGAAGCTGTACCAGGTCGAGCTGACGCACTTCGAGAAGATCGAGGGCATCCCGATGACCCTCAGCGCGAAGGCGCGCCGCCTCGCGGGCATGATCCGGCAGAACCTCGGCCAGGCCATGCAGGGCCTCGCCGTCGTCCCCCTCCTCACCGGCTACGACGAGCACGCGCCCGAGGGCGAGCGGGGCCGCATCTTCAGCTTCGACGTCGCCGGGGGCCTGTACGAGAAGCGGGACTTCCACGCCGAGGGCTCCGGCTCGCCGTACGCCCGCAGCGCGCTGAAGAAGCTGTTCCACCGGGGCATGTCCCGGCGGGAGGCCGCGCTCGCCGCGCTCCAGGCGCTCTACGACGCGGCGGACGACGACTCCGCGACGGGCGGCCCCGACGTCAACCGCCGGATCTACCCCATCGTCTCGGTCATCACCGAGGCCGGCTTCGAGCGGCTGCCCGAGCCGGAGACCGAGGAACTGGCCCGCGAGACGGTCGCCCAGCGCCGGAGCCGCCCGGACGGCCCGCCCGCCGCACCCTGACCGACCGGCGGTTTTCCCCTCCCGTGGGGAAGACCTGCCACGGCCTTTACTGCACATGACTTGCAGCTGCCGGAGGATGGCACAAGGCTGCTGATCGCGGCCGTACGTCCGAACGAAAGATCCTCCCCCGATGACGGCCGCCCCTGACTCCGCTCCCGCACGCACCATCTCCGGGAGGTGGCGGCGCATCCGCGGCTCGATGACACGCGAGGAGTGGATCAGGGTCGGCGGGATGGCCGCGTTCGTCCTCGCGCTGCACGTCATCGGCTGGTTCACGCTTCTCGCCGTCGTCGCGCCCGGGCACTACAGCATCGGCACCAAGAGCTTCGGCGTCGGCATCGGCGTGACCGCCTACACGCTCGGCATGCGGCACGCCTTCGACGCCGACCACATCGCGGCCATCGACAACACCACCCGCAAGCTGATGGGGGAGGGGCAGCGCCCGCTGTCGGTCGGCTTCTGGTTCTCCCTCGGCCACTCCAGCGTCGTCTTCGGCCTCGCCTTCCTGCTCTCGCTCGGCGTCAAGGCGCTGGCGGGCCCGGTGCGCGACGACGGCTCCCGGCTGCACGACGTCACCGGACTCGTCGGGACGACCGTCTCCGGCACCTTCCTCTACCTCATCGCCGGCATCAACCTCGTCGTCCTCGGCGGCATCTGGAAGGTGTTCCGGCGCATGCGCTCCGGGGACTTCGACGAGGCCGCCCTGGAACAGCAGCTGAACAGCCGCGGCCTCATGAACCGGCTCCTGGGCCGGGTCATGCGGGCCATCACCAGGCCCTGGCAGATGTACCCGCTCGGCCTGCTGTTCGGGCTCGGCTTCGACACCGCCACCGAGGTCGCCCTGCTGGTCCTCGCCGGTTCGGGCGCCGCCTCCGGACTGCCCTGGTACGCGATCCTGTGCCTGCCCGTGCTGTTCGCCGCGGGCATGTCCCTGCTCGACACCGTCGACGGCACCTTCATGAACTTCGCCTACGACTGGGCGTTCTCCAAGCCGGTCCGCAAGGTCTACTACAACCTCACCATCACCGGCCTGTCCGTCGCCGTCGCCCTGCTCATCGGCACCGTCGAACTCCTCGGCCTGCTCGCCGACCGGTTCGCCCTCGACGGCCCCTTCTGGAACTGGATCTCCGGCCTCGACCTCAACACGCTCGGCTTCGTCGTCGTGGGCCTGTTCGTCCTCACCTGGATCGTCGCCGCGCTGGTGTGGAAGCTCGGCCGGGTCGAGGAGAAGTGGACCCGGGACCTGGCCGCCGCTGGGGAGCCGCGGGGCGGCGACGCCGTGGCGGCCCGGCGCCCCTGACGGCCCTCACACCCGCGGCGCCGACTCCCCGCGCCACCGCAGGATCTGCTTCTCCGGATCGCCCAGGTACGACCAGGGCGTCCGGGTGGCCCGGCGTCCCATGAGGTGGAACAACGACTCCGCCATGTCGGTGAGCCCCGCCTGGCACGCCGCGTGCGTCAGGTGGTTGAGGTCGCGCAGCTCACCCGGCGCGAACGCCACCGGTGGACGGTCCGCGATCCACCGCTGCCAGGTCCGGCGCACGTCGCTCACCGCGCCGTCGTGGTCCCAGTGCTGGGCGAACCCCACCGCGGCCCGCCCGCCGTGCGCCGCGTCGAGGGCGTACCGGAACTCCTCGACCCGCGCGTACTGCACGAGGACGGGCAGCGCGCAGCCCTGCGGGGCGGCCCCGGCGGCGTCCCGGGCGAAGTCGTACATCAGCCCGTGGGTGCCGTGCCAGCGCGCCGAGTAGTAGTGCAGGACCTGGAGATGGCCCTCCGTGCTCAACGGGTCGCGCCGGTGCAGCTCGTCCCACCAGCGCGCCAGCTCCTGCCGCCGTACGCCCTTGGGGTAGAGGCGGGCGACGGAGATCAGGGAGATCCACGGCGTGGGGTCCTCCGGGCAGGCCTCGGCCGCCCTCAGACAGCTCAGGACGGCGGTGTCGACGCGCCGCTGGTCGATCGGCACCCCGCGGCCCGCGGCGATCGCCAGGTTGAACGCGCGGACCGTCTCCGTCGCCGC
This sequence comes from Streptomyces sp. NPDC090106, assembly GCF_044747265.1. Classification (NCBI taxonomy): domain Bacteria; kingdom Bacillati; phylum Actinomycetota; class Actinomycetes; order Kitasatosporales; family Streptomycetaceae; genus Streptomyces; species Streptomyces sp. NPDC090106. The sequence goes on from NZ_JBIVDS010000007.1 coordinate 190,288, forward strand.
CCGCAGCACCAGCGCGTCGGCGGACCGCGGCTCGGCCGCCAGCCAGGACTCCACCGTCGACCGCGCGGCGCAGGCCTGCGCGAGCAGCCGGACCCGGTGGCCGCGGGCGAGCCGGTCGGGGCCGGTGTCCCGCAGCAGGTCGCGCAGCCCCTGCCAGCGGCCGATGGCGATGTCGTGGCGGGCGTCGGTCAGGGCGGTGTCCCCGCAGTCGGGGTCGAACTCGGGGGTCCAGCGGTCTCTGCTCATGTCCGCCGCCCTCAGAAGTCCGTGGGAAGACCCTCGTGGACCTGGGACCGCCCGGCCGGCACACCGCTCGGGACGTAGTCCGCCTCCACCGTGCGGGAGGCGTCGAGCCTGGCCGGCCGGTAGTAGTCGCTGCCCCGCCGCCAGTACCAGAGCATCGGGACCAGGCCCACGGCCAGCCCGCCGACGCCGATCGCGATCGACGCCGGGCTCAGCTCGGTCAGCGACTCCACGAAGACCCAGAACATGAACAGCGAGCCCAGCAGCGGCCACACCCCGCCGAACACCAGGTTCGCCGCGGACTTCAGCAGCACCCTGCGGTACGCGACGACGACCGCGAGACCCGCGAGCCCGTAGTACACGGCGATCTGCAGACCGATCGCCGCGATCGCGTCGGCGAGGATCTCACCGACCGAGCCCAGCGCGTTGGACGCGATGAACATCACCAGCGCCACCGCGCCGACCACGGCGATGGCGACCCACGGGGTGTTCCACCGGCGGTGCACCCGGCCGAGCGCGGCCGGCATCGTGCGGTCGCGGCCCATCGCGAACAGCGAGCGGGTGACCTGGATGAGCGTGGTCTCCAGCGTCGCGATCGTCGACAGCATCACCGCGACGACCAGCAGCTTGCCGCCCGGACCCGGCCAGATCTCCTCGCCCAGCACGGCCAGCACGTTGGCCTGGTGCTCCTCGATCTGCCGCGCGGACAGCACGACGTTCACCATGACGGTGAACACCTCGAACAGCAGGAAGACGACGCCCACCCCGATCAGGCCCGCGAGCCCCGTCGTCCGGCGGCTGTTGCGGGTCTCCTCGCTGAGGTTGCCGGTGACGTCCCAGCCCCAGTAGTAGAACGCCGCGATCAGCGCCCCCGACGCGAACCCCGACACCCCGTCGAACTGGGAGAAGCCCAGCCACGACCAGTCGAAGGCACGGGCGTTGCCGGAGTGGAACAGGGCGAGCACCGCGAACAGGGCGAGGAGGGCGAGCTCGATGCCGGACATCACCAACTGCGCGCGGACCGTGAGCCGGGCCCCGCCGAGCACCACCAGCAGCATCAGCAGGAACCAGCCCGCGCCGACCGCGGTGGCCAGCGCCGTGTCGTCGGCGAGCCCCTCGTCGAACAGGGCGAGCGTCATCGAACCGGCGGGCAGCGACCCGGCCACCATGAAGATCGTCGCCGACACCACCAGCGCCCAGCCGCTGAGGAACCCGAGGAAGGGGTGCAGCGTGCGCCCCACCCATGAGTAGCTGGCGCCCGCGTTGACGTCGATACGGCCGAGATAGCTGAAGGCCAGGGCGATGCCGAGCATCGGGATCGCGCAGTACAGGAGGGCGGCCGGGCTGGCGAGCCCCACCGCGCCGACGAGGACCGCGGTGGTCGCCGCCAGGGAGTAGGCAGGCGCGCTGCCCGCGACGGCCATCACCACCGTGTCGAAAGTGCCCAGAGCGCCTGCCTGCAGCCCTCTGCCCCGGTTGTTGCTCATGGCTTGCTGCTTTCCGTCGTGCACGACGCGGGGACGACCAGGCCGCCCCTACGGCGTTGGGGGGTGGGGGGTGGAACCCGCCTCCCGACGGCGAGGGGTGGCCTCGGGCAAGGGGCGGCACATGGGGGGCGGGGGTCACCGTTCAGCGTTGCGTCGACGGACGGTCACACCGTGTGTGCGAGTGATGATAGCCCTCGCCGCCACCCGGGCGGGATCGGGTGGAGCGTGCCCTCCACCTGACTCGTGTCACCCAACTGCGCCGCAGGCCGGGGCCGTTGCCGGCCCCGGCCCGAGGCGGCGGTTCAGTCCCCGATGCGGTCGATCTGACGGAGTTTGTTGGTCGCGTCGAGCGCGGCCACCTTGTACGACTCGGCGAGCGTCGGGTAGTTGAAGACGGCGTCCACGAGATAGTCGACCGTGCCGCCGCAGCCCATCACGGACTGGCCGATGTGGATCAGCTCGGTGGCACCCGTGCCGAAGCAGTGCACCCCGAGCAGCTTGCGGTCCTCGGGGGAGACCAGCAGCTTCAGCATGCCGTGCGAGTCACCGATGATCTGCCCGCGCGCCAGCTCGCGGTAGCGGGAGATCCCGACCTCGAACGGGATGGATTCCTCGGTGAGCTGGTCCTCCGTGCGGCCGACGAAGCTGATCTCCGGGATGGTGTAGATGCCGATCGGCTGGAGATGGTCCATCTGCCCGACCGGCTCGTCGCAGGCGTGGTACGCGGCGGCACGGCCCTGCTCCATCGAGGTCGCGGCGAGCGCCGGGAAACCGATCACGTCACCGACGGCGTAGATGTGCGGGACCTCGGTGCGGTAGTGCTCGTCGACCGTGATCCGGCCGCGCCGATCCGCCGTCAGCCCCGCCTTGTCCAGGTCGAGTTCGTCCGTGAGCCCCTGCCTGCCCGCCGAGTACATCACGGCGTCGGCGGGGATCTTCTTGCCGCTCTCCAGCAGGGTCAGCGTGCCGCGCGCGTGCCGCTCCACGGCGGCCACCGTCTCCCCGAAGCGGAACGTCACCGCGAGGTCCCGCAGGTGGTACTTGAGCGACTCGATCACCTCGACGTCGCACATGTCGAGCATCCCGGCCCGCTTCTCCACCACGGTGACCTTGCTGCCGAGTGCGGCGAACATCGAGGCGTACTCCATGCCGATCACCCCGGCGCCCACGATGACCATCGAACGCGGCACGCGCTCCAGGGCCAGGACGTTGTCCGAGTCCATGATCGTGCGGCCGTCGAACTCGACGCTGTCGGGCCGGGCGGGCCGTGTCCCGGTGGCGATCACGATGTTCGCGGCGCTGATCAGCCGCTCGTGGCCGGTCACCTCGCGCAGCGCGATGGTGTGGGGATCGACGAAGTGGCCGGTCCCCGCGTAGAGGGAGATGTGGTTGCGGGAGAGCTGGCTGCGGATGACGTCGACCTCGCGGCTGACCACGTGCTGGGTGCGCGCGGTCAGGTCGGCGACGGTGATGTCCTCCTTCAGCCGGTAGCTCTGCCCGTACAGATCGCGCTGGGTGAGACCGGTGAGGTACAGCACCGCCTCGCGCAGGGTCTTGGAAGGAATGGTCCCGGTGTGGATGGAGACCCCGCCGACCATGTCGGGGCGGTCCACGACAGCCACCCGGCGGCCCAGTTTGGCCGCGGCTATGGCGGCTTTCTGGCCACCGGGGCCGGATCCGATGACAAGCATGTCGAAGTCGAAGTCTGGCACCCAAGGGATTCTGGCAGGCCGAGGGCCCGATTCGAAAGGGTGGGCAACTCTCCGGTCATGACGACCGGTTGAGACCGGCCGCCGTCAGGGGTGCCCGGCGGCGGCCGTGGCGGGATAATGCCCCCATGGGGCACCGCATCGGTGACGCGAGCGCGCCGGCCCGCCTGGCCGGCACCGACGAGGGCATCGGCCTGGACGAACTCGCCCTGGCGGCCCGCAACCACGGCCTGCCGCTGGAGGCGCTCCGACACGACCGCACCCCGCCCGGCCTGCACTACGTCCTGACGCACTACGACATCCCCTACGTCCCCGACGACACGTCCTGGCGGCTGACCGTGGGCGGCCTCGTCCGCCGTCCGCTGGACCTGGACCTCGCCGACCTGCGGGCCCACCCGCAGGTCACCACCCGGGTCACCCTGGAGTGCGCGGGCAACGGCCGGGCCCTGCTCACCCCGCGGCCGGTCAGCCAGCCCTGGCTCCTCGAAGCCGTCGGCACCGCCGACTGGACCGGCGTCCCGCTGCGGCTGCTCCTCGCGGCGGCCGGGGTCGAACCGGGCGCCGTCGACGTAGTGTTCACCGGAGCGGACCACGGCGTCGAGCGCGGCGTCGAACAGGACTACCGGCGCGCCCTGCCCCTGGAGGTGGCCGCCGGGGACGATCCCGACGTGCTCGTGGCGTACGCGATGAACGGCGCCGCGCTGCCGCCCCAGCACGGACACCCGCTGAGGCTGGTCGTGCCCGGCTGGTACGGCATGGCCCAGGTGAAGTGGCTGCGCGACATCACCGTCACCGACCGGGAGTTCACCGGCTTCCAGCAGTCCGTCGCCTACCGGCTGCGGCAGCACCCCGACGACGAGGGCGAACCCGTCACCCGGATCGCGCCGCGCGCCCTGCTCGTCCCGCCCGGCTTCCCCGACTTCATGTCCCGCACCCGTGTCGTGCGGCCCGGCCCCGTGGCGCTGGAGGGACGCGCCTGGTCGGGGCGGGCCCCGGTGACCCGGGCCGAGGTGAGCACGGACGGCGGGCTCAGCTGGCAGGAGGCCGAGTGGGACTCCGGCACCGGGCACCGCTGGGCCTGGCGCCGGTGGCGGCTCACCTGGACGGCGACGCCCGGCCGGCATGTCCTCAGCGCCCGCGCCACCGACGCCGAGGGACACACCCAGCCGCTCGAACAGCCGTGGAACCGGGGCGGCTTCGCCAACAACCTGGTGCAGCGGGTGCCGGTGCTGTGCACGGACACGGTCGCGGACCCGCCCTAGGGCAGCAGCTTCTCCATCGCCGCCGGGCCCTCCGCCGCCAGCTTGCGCCGGGCCCATTCGAGGTTCTCCGGGGTGAGGTCGCGGCCCGTGGCGAGCACCATGTCCTCGGGTGACACCTCGGTACCGGTACGGGTGTGGAGCAGGTCGTCCGGCGTCACGCGGTCCTCGGCGGAACCGGACGCGTCGGGCTGTGACATCGGCATGGTTCGGCTCCTCGGATCGTCATCGGGGTCCGCTCTCACCATTCACCCCATGGGCGCCGAGTGCATCCCGGGAGACCGGGACCGGCACAGGACCGGCACAGGACCGGCAGAGGGCCGGCACGGGGCCGGGATGCCGGAGCACCGGGCCGGGCGTCTAATGAGGATGTACTGGACGGGCGTCCCACCAGGGCGCACTGAGCGAAGGTCCGGGCCATGTCTTCAGCGCGGAACACCGCAGGGGGCGAGGGGGGCGAGAGCGACGAGGGGAACCGGGGGACCGCCGCCCCAGGGGCCCTGCGGCGGCTGGGCCGGTGGTGCGCCCGCCACTTCGTGATCGTCATCGTCGCCTGGCTGGTCGCGCTGGTCGCCCTCCAGGTGCTGAACCGGTCCGTCGGCGGCGAGTACGAGGACAACTTCTCCCTCCCCGACGTGCAGTCCCAGGAGGGCCTCGACGTCCTCAAGAAGCACGACCCGGCCGCCGGCGGCTACAGCAGCCAGATCGTCGTCCACGACGGGCAGAAGGCCCTCACCTCGCTGGACTCCCAGATGTCCACGGCCGTCGGCGACCTCGGCAAGCTCCCGCACGTGCTGGCCGTGCAGAACCCGCTCACCGGCTCCACCACTCCCGTCGGACCGCTCTCCTCCGACACGAAGACCGGGTACATCACCGTCCGCTTCGACGTGCAGCCCTCCACGCTCGGCGACGACTACCTCGGCGGCGTCGACAAGTCCGTGCAGCCGCTGCGGGCGGCCGGGGCCGACGTCGAGTACGGCGGCCCGCTCGGCGAGCTGGCCCGGCCCGCCCCCGACGACCGGGTGAGCGAACTGATCGGGTTCGCCGTCGCCATCGTCGTCCTGCTCATCGGCTTCGGCAGCGTCATCGCCGCCGGGCTGCCCCTGGTCACCGCGCTGATCAGCGTGATCGGCGGGCTGGCCTGCCTCGGGCTGCTCGCCGCCGCGTTCACCTTCGCCACCGTCTCGCCGACCCTGGCCACGATGATCGGGCTCGGCGTCGGCATCGACTACGCGCTGTTCCAGATCACCCGGCACCGGCAGAACCTCATGGACGGCGCCGATCCGGTGACCGCCGCGGGCCGGGCCACCGCCACCAGCGGGCGGGCCGTCCTCGTCTCCGGCTGCACCGTCATCGTCGCGCTCGCCGGGCTCTCCGCGTCCGGGGTGTCGTTCATCAGCAAACTCGGCGTCGCCGCCGCCGTCACCGTCGTCTCCGCGGTGCTGGGCGCGCTCACGCTCGTCCCCGCGTTCCTCGGCCTGATCGGCACCCGCATCGACCGCTACCGGGTGCGGCGGCCCGTCGCCGAGACCGACGCGGAACCGGGCGCCGCGCCCCAGGGCACCTGGCACCGCTACGCGCAGCGCGTGGAGCACCACCCCCTGCGCTATCTCGCCGTCGGGGTCTTCACGGTCGTCGTCCTCGCCATCCCGGTCTTCTCCATCCAGCTCGGCCACATCGGCGACGGCGCCGACCCCACCTCCTTCACGGACCGGCGCGCCTACGACCTGATGACCGACGCGTTCGGCCCCGGCTCCAACGGCCCGCTGAGCGTCGTCATCGACCAGACCTCCGTCCCGGACTCGCAGCGCTCCACGCTCTCCTCGCAGGCGCAGAAGACCCTGGACGACGTCGACGGCGCCGCCTACGTCACCCCGCTGACCCCCACCTCGGACGGCGACGTCCTCGTCGGCACCGTGTACTCCAAGGAGTCCCCGCAGAGCGCCGACACCACGGACCTCACCAACCGCCTGGTCGACGACACCCTGCCCGCCGCCGTCACCGGCACGGACGCCCACGGCTATGTCACCGGGACCACGGCGGCCCAGGTCGACTTCCGGGACATCGTCGCGAGCCGGCTGCCCCTGATCATCGGCGTGGTGGTCGCCCTCGCGTTCCTGATCATCCTCGCCGTCTTCCGCGGGCTGCTCGTCGCCCTGAAGGCGGCCGTCCTCAACGTGCTGTCGATCGCCGCCTCCTACGGCGTCGTCGTCGCGGTGTTCCAGTGGGGCTGGGGCGGACCCGCGCTCGGCGTCTCGGGGAAGGTGCCCATCGAGAGCTATGTGCCGATGATGATGTTCGCGATCATCTTCGGCCTCAGCATGGACTACGAGATCTTCCTGCTCTCCCGGGTGCACGAGGCATGGCTGCGCACCGGCGACGCCAAGGCGTCGGTCGCGCACGCCCTGGAGATCACCGCGCGGGTCATCACCTGCGCCGCGCTGATCATGGTGAGCGTGTTCGCCGCGTTCATCGTCAGCGACAACATCGTGGTCAAGATGCTCGGGCTGGGCCTGGCCGTGAGCGTGCTGATCGACGCGACCGTGGTGCGGCTGCTCATGGTGCCCGCCGTGATGACCCTGCTGGGCCGGCACGCCTGGTGGACCCCCCGCTGGCTGGACCGCCTCCTGCCCCACATCGACGCCGAGGGCGAACACGAGCAGCCGGTCGCGGCGGGCTCCGCGGACCACCGGAACTGACCCGGCACGGCCCGGCCCGCCGCACCGGTGTCCGGCGTCACCCGGGGCTCAGGACCAGCATCGTGACGTCGTCCTGGACCGTCCCGCAGTGCGCCCGGACCTCCCGCCACACACGCCGCACCAGCACGTCCGGCGCGTCCCCGGTGAACGCCGCGAGGCGGTCGGCGAGGGGATAGAACACACCGGCGGTGTCCCTGGCCTCGCTGACCCCGTCCGACGCCAGGAAGAGCCGGTCGCCCGCGCGCAGCGGCACCGTCACGCCCGTCGGCCGGCCCGTCCCGGCCAGGCCGAGACCCAGGGGCACCCCCGCGTCCACCTCCAGCTCGACGGCCGTCCCGTCCCGCAGCAGCAGCGGCGCCGGGCACCCGCACACCACGATCCGCACCGACCGCGCGTCCGGCGCGAAGTCCAGCAGGACCGCGGTGGCGAACAGCTCCGCGTGGGCCACGTCCGCCGAGTCCACCACCAGCCGCCGGTCCAGGCGCGCCGCGACCGACTCCGGGTCCGGCTCGTCCAGCACCGCCTCCCGGAACGCGCCGAGCAGCGAGGCGACCGTCGAGACCGCCGACAGCCCGTGCCCCTGCACGTCGCCCATCACCGCGCGCACCCCGCGCGCGGAGCGCCGTACGTCGAAGAAGTCGCCGCCGACCAGCGTCCCGCGCTGCGCCGCCCGGTACAGCCCCGTGCAGCCCACCGGACCCACCCGAGGGGGCAGCGGCGGCACGACCGCGCGCTGGGCCGCCTCGGCGACGGCCCGCTCGGTGACCAGCTGGGCGTCCCGGCGGCTGCGCACGAACGACAGCACCACGCTCAGCAGCGCCACGAACAGGACCGTCAGCAGATCCGTGTTGCCCGGGTCGTCCAGCCGGAACGCCGGGGTCACCAGCACGACCACGACCAGCCCGCCGAGCAGCGCGGTCGCCAGCGGCCCGTACGACAGCACCGCCAGCGGCGGGATCGCGCCCAGCACGAACCCGATGTCCAGCGGGTCCGGGCTGATCACGGCCGCCGTGCACACCCCGGCCAGCAGCACGGCCGGCAGCACCCGTACCCATCCGGGCGGCGGCGCACCGCGCAGCCAGCCCCGCCGTTCCAGGTCCCGGCGCCGGAGCCGGACACGTGCCTCGCCCACGCCTCCACGGTCCACCGGGACGGCCCCGCCCGCATGCCGGGCGCCGAAAAGCGGTGGACGCCCGCACGGGGCACCCCCTAGCGTGGGCGCGTCACGCCCCGAGATCACCGAGACGGAAGGAGGCGAGTGCCGTGCCGTACCCCTTCATCCAGCGCTCCCTTCCCGTCGCCCCGGGCGTGCACGTCTGAGTCTCTTCCCGGGAGCGCTCCACGCAGCCGTACGCCTCCCGGAGGAATCCATGACCGCTGTGGTCATCCACTCGCTCGACGAGAGCACCGCACACCTCTTCGACACCCTGCCCGACCCGCTCGGCGTGGCCGCCGCGCACCCGCTGACCCGGCACCGCCCCGACTGGCAGCGTGTCGCGCTCCGCGACGGCCGGGTCGTCGCCCGCGCCTCCTGGTGGGGCGGCCCCGACGACACCGAGCCCCTGTGCGTCGACCGGTTCGACCTGGCCGACGGCGAGACGGAGGCCGCCGCGCAGCTCCTGCGCTCGGCCCCCTGGCAGGTCGACGTCGACTTCAGCCTGCCGCCCGGCCGGCACGAGGACCCCGCGCTGCGGGCCGCCGTCGACCTGCGCTTCGACGCCGTCCGCGCGGCCGGGTACGAACTCCTCGTGGAGCGCTACTCCTACCGCTGGACCCCCGCCGACGGCCTGCCCGAACGCCCCGGACGCCTCACCTTCGCCCCGGAACCCGACGACGCCGTCTTCTTCGACGCGCTGCGCCGCATCCACTCGGCGACCCTGGACGCCCACGCGCGCAAGGCCACCGCGGAGGGCGGCGCCGACCGGGCCGCCCAGGAGGAGATGGACTTCTTCCACTGGTGCCCCTCGCCCCGCGCGTGGTGGCAGACCGCCCGCACCCCGGACGGGGACCTCGCCGGCATCCACATCCCGGCCCGCAACCACACCTCGCCGATCATCGGATTCATCGGCGTCGTCCCCGAACAGCGCGGCCACGGCTACGCCTACGACCTGCTCGCCGAGTGCACCCACTTCCTCGTCGGGCAGGGCGCCGAGCACATCGCCGCCGCCACCGACCAGGGAAACCATCCCATGGCCGCCCACTTCGCCAAGGCCGGCTATCCGATCACCCGGGAACGCGTCAACTTCCACCGCCCCGCCGACACTCCGGCGTGACGCCCGCCACCGGTGCCGGATGGCAGTCTGGGGGACGTACGTCCGGCACGCGGTGAAGGAGACACGGTGGGGTTCGAGGGCGAGGTCTGGAAGGTCCGGGACGCGAGGGAACCGGTCGGGGAGATCCTGATCGACGACGCCGACTTCCCCTGGCTCTCCGGCCGCTTCACCCCCGGCCCCGCCTACGACTCCGTCCGCGACCTCTTCACCCGCGAACTCGCCCTGGCGCAACGGGACGACGACACCCACTGGCAGGAGTGGGAACGGGCCTACGACGAGATCCGGCGGCGGCTGTCCCTGCACTCACCGGACGGCCCGGTCCCCGAGTTCCTGCTGCACATCGACGGTGACCGGGCCTGGTTCCGCTGGAGCGACACCCCGTTCGACGACTGACCCGCCCTCGCCCGGAGCCGCCCGTCCGTCAGCCGTCGAGCAGGGCCTCGGCCGACGCGAGGATCTCCGTCACCCGCAGGCCGAACGCCGCGTCGCACGGGTGCGGGACCCCGGTCCGGGCGGCGGTCATCAGGGCGTCCAGGGCGCGTTCGAGCGCGGGAACCGCTCCGTCGGGGCTGCGGGGCAGGAGACGGGCCCCCGCCTCGCCGCGCAGTTCGACGGCCGCACCGGCGGCGGCGGGCGGCGCCGTCAGACTCAGGGTCAGCGTGCTCGACGCGCCGTCGGCGTGCTCCAGGACGAGATGCGCGGTGTCACCGGGACCGTGCGCCGCGGCGGCCACCCGCCGGACGTCGCCCAGCACCGGCAGCAGCACCGACAGGGCGTGCGGCCCCACGTCCCACAGCGCGCCCTTCTCCCGCCGCCAGGGCGAGGCCCCGAAGGGGCTGTCGGTGGTGAAGACGGAGCCCAGCCACTCGGCGCGGGCGGTGAACCAGCCCTTCTCTGCGGCCTGTTCGGCGATCCACGCCTCGGCCACGCTCTGGAACCGGGTCGTGAAGAAGACGACGGAGGCCACCCCGCTCGCGCGCACCGCGTCCACCACGACCCGCCCCTGCCCGACCGTCGACGCGAGGGGCTTGTCCAGCAGGAGGTGGCGGCCCGCCCGCGCCGCCCGCACCGCGAGAGCGGCCTGGATGTCGGGCGGCAGGGCTATCGCGACGGCGTCCACGTCGGCCAGCAGCGCGTCGACGTCGTCGTAGGTCCGGGTGCCGAACCGGTCGGCCAGCTCCTTGGCGGCCTCCGGGCGGCGGCCCCACACCCCGGCGAAGTCCACGTCCCCGTGCCGGCTCAGAGCGGGCGCGTGCGCCCCCTCGGCCCACGGGCCCGTACCGAGCAGTCCGATGCGCATACCGCCGCCTTTCCACGCCGCCGAACGAGCGATGACCGGCGCCGTCCGGGCCGGTCAGGGGCGAGCGTGCCACATGAACCCGACGGCCGCGCAACCCGTTCGGGAACAGCGGGGTTCAGGCCGCGCTGCTCCTCGGCACCCGGTGCGGGCATCCCGAGTCGTGGTCCGTGCCGCAGCTCGTCCACCAGCGCTCGCAGCACGCGGCCTCCAGCTCGGCCCGGACGACGTCCTCGGCGACCCCGACGAGCGCGGGTCCGACGAGCGCGGGACCGGCCGGGTGCACCGGCCACAGCGCCGCCCGTTCCCGCCACTCGGCCTCCCGCACGACGGCGATGACCGGGACGAGAGCGGCCGCGGCGAACAGACACGCGGCCCAGACCGGACCGTCGCGGTACTCGAGGACCGCCGTCCAGGCCAGTCCAGCACTGGTGGAGACATAGAGGACGCTCAGCAGACGGTCGAGGCAGTTCATGGACGTACACCGTTCGGCTAGAGGGGATACGCCCTGTTCAACTGCCCGCGGCCCCAGGGGAAGCGGGTAGGGGACCGGGTCGCGGGAACGTCACTCCTGAGGGTTGCCCACCGGCCTTATTCGAGCGGGAATCGGGCGGCAGGCGAAAACATTCCGTCGAACGCGGGCCGGGGGCGGGAGACGCCGCGGCCTCCCCCTGTCAGGCTCCGCCCCCAGAACATCGAGAGAGGTGCTGTCCCGTGCTCGTTCCGGACCCCAATGTCGTCAGAAAGCTGCTGACGGACTACGCGTCGCTGAGGATCGCGTTCGCGGAGCGGAGCAACCCCTCCACGGCGAGGGAACTGGAGGACGTCAGCTACACCCTGTGCGTCCTCATGGGCACCACGGGCGTCCACGACGCCGTGGCCAAGGCCGACGCCCTGCTCTAGCGCGACGCGGCGCCCGGCCTCGCGTGGAACGCCGCGCGGTAGGCGTGCGGGCTCGTGCCGACCACCCGGCGGAAACGCTCGCGGAAGGCGGTGGGGGAACCGAACCCCGCCTGCCGGGCGATGCGTTCCACCGGGTGGTCGCTGTTCTCCAGCAGGTACTGGGCGCGCCGTACCCGCGCCCGCAGCAGCCACTGCAACGGCGTGCTGCCGGTCTGCTCGCGGAAGCGGCGGCCGAAGGTGCGCTCGCTCATCCCGGACCGTGCCGCCATCGCCGCGAGGGTGACCTCGTGGGCGAGGTTGTCCTCGATCCACTCCAGGACCGGCTCCAGCGTCGAGCCGCGCGGCACGGGCGGCCGGTCGTGCACGATGAACTGGGCCTGGCCGCCCTCGCGTTCGAGGGGGACGACACACATCCGCGCGGCGTCGGCCGCGACCGCCGAGCCGTGGTCCCGCCGGATCATGTGCAGACACATGTCGAGTCCGGCGGCGGCCCCGGCCGAGGTCAGGATCTGCCCGTTGTCGACGTACAGCACGTCCGGTTCCACGCTCACCGCCGGGAAGCGGCGGGCCAGTTCACCGGCGGCGGCCCAGTGCGTGGTGGCGCGCAGCCCGTCCAGCAGTCCCGCCTCCGCGAGCACGAAGGCGCCCGAGCAGACCGACGCGACCCGGGTCCCCGCCGCGACCGCCCGCCGCAGCGCCTCCCGCACCGGCTCGGACGTCGGTCCGGCCGCCGGCGAACAGCCCGGTACGACGACGGTGTCCGCGTCCGCCAGCGCGTCGAGGCCGTGTCCGACCCGCAGCGAGAACCCTCCGTCGGCCCGCACCTCCGGCGTCTCGGCGCACAGCCGCACCCGGTAGGGGCCGCGGCCGTCCGGCAGCCGCGTCCAGTCGAAGACCTGGAGGGGCGCCGCCATGTCGAACGGCACCACCAGGTCGAGAGCGAGGATCGCCACGGAGTGCATGAACGCCACGATAGGCGGGTTCCCGCCACTGCTCCGACAGGGGGTGGACGCGGAGAACCACAGGTCGGGGCAGTTGGCGGGAATCCGTCGGAAGCTGTCGTTCCAGCCTCTGTGGTCACCGGTCCGGTCTCCCTAGCGTGGGCGGTGATCGTTCCCGGCCGGAGCTCCTCGCGGACCCCGACCGGCCCCCCGACCCACCCTGGACCACACCCGATGACCAAGCTCCTGCTGTCCCTCCACGTCCTGGCCGCCATCGTCGCCGTCGGCCCCGTCACCGTCGCGGCCAGCATGTTCCCGCCCGCCGTGCGCCGGGCCGGGACCGCGCCCGACACCCTGGGCACCGTCGCCCTGCTGCACCGGATCTGCCGCGTCTACGCCCGGCTAGGCGTTCTGGTGCCGGTGCTCGGGCTGGCGACGGCCGCCGCGATGGGGGTGCTGGGCGACGGCTGGCTCGTCACCTCGATCGCCCTGACCGCTGCCGCCGCCGGCGTCCTGGCCGCCTTCGTGCTGCCCCGGCAGGAGGAACTCCTCGACGAACTCGGCGCCGGGCACACCGTCGAGCGCGCGGGGACCGCCCAACTCGCGATGTTCACCGGTGTGTTCAACCTGCTGTGGGCCACGGTCACCGTCCTGATGGTCATCCGGCCCGGTTCCACGACGGGAGCCTGAGTCAAGCCGAACGGGGGAATTCATCCCGTGGTGTGCCGGGGCGCCTAGACTCGACGATCGTGCCCATGCGCATGGGCCGTTTCACGAAAGGCACGTTGACGGGTGTTCCAGGATTCCCCCATCTATGACCGACTTGTCGCCGAACGCGGCGACATTCCCCTGCAGGTTCGCCGGGAGGCCGAGCGCGTCGGGAGGGAACTGGAGTTCGCCATGCAGCCCCTGCGCTCCTCGGGGCGCGCGAGCCTCGGTGAACTGCCCGCCTCCCCGCCGCCGCAGCCCCCCGGCTGGCAGCGCGGAGCCCTGATGCCCGGCTCCGGACAGATCTGACCCTCACGCCACTTCGCCGTCGGCCCCGTCGACCCGTGCGTCCGGTCCGAGCGCGGGCCGGGCGAGCCACTCGGCGATCGTGCGGGCGATCGGCTGGCCCGTCTCCGCCTCCACGAAACCGAACTGACCGGACTGGTTGCACTCCAGGAACCACCAGGTGCCGTCGGCGTCCTCCGCGAAGTCGAAGGCCCCGTAGGCCAGTTCCGCGTTCCCTACATAGGTCCGGACGGCCTCGGCGACCCGGGGCGGCACCTCCACCGGATGCCAGGGCCCGGACAGGGCGGCGAACCGGACGTCCACCTCGTCGGGATCGGCGTCCACGGCCACCGCCTTGCGCGCCGCCAGCATCCGCTCGCCGACCACCGTCAGCCGGATGTCCGCCCGCTTCGCTATCCGGCGCTGGAGCAGCGTCGGACCGAACGCCACCGCCGCGAAGTCCGCGTCCGGCGCGACCCGGCTGGTCGGCACCGCCCGCGGCGGATCCTGCGGATGCGCCCCCGACACCGGCTTCACCACCAGATCCGGGTACCGCTCGGAGAACTCCCGCGCCGCCTGCGGGAACGTGGTGATCAGCGTCGCCGGCACCGGCAGACCGCTGCGCTGCGCCACCCGCAGCTGCCACGGCTTGTGCCGGGCCCGCCGGGCGGCGTCGGGATGGTTCATCCAGCGCGCCCCCGAACTGCGGAGCATGCCGTAGAGCGCCTGTGACGCCTCCTCGGTCAGCCAGTCCGACGGCTGGGCCGCCCGGGTCGCCGCCGTACCCGGCCGGCGCACCCACACCGAGCGCAGCCCGCCGATGCTCACCAGCCGCCCCCCGGCGGAGAGATGGCCGCGGAACGCCCCGTGGACGTACTCCCCGGACAGCGCCGCGCCCTCGGTGAGGTCCGCGGGATCGAGCCGCACCACCGGTGTCGCGGAGGCGTGGAGATGGGTGACGACCATGTCCGCGGTCACATCCGCTTCACAGGTCAGGATCAGCACGGTCATGTGCGCGGGCCCGTGTTCAGTCGTCGAAGTGGGTCTTCGAGCCGGCGGTGGAGGTCGTGGTCCCCAGTTCTCTGAGCAGCGCCAGGTCATGGGCGGCGATCCGCCCGTCCGGGAGCACGTTCAACTGCCGCCCGGAGTCGTAGGCGTACGGAGCGGTGACCTCCGACTCCGCTGCCGGACGTGCGTAGTTGAGCGCGAACGGTTGCATCGTCTCTCCTCGTTGCTGCTGCGCCGATCGGCGATGGTCACCTTGCGCCGTCGCCCAATCCGCCGAATTCCCTCGGCTTCCAGAGACTTATACGAATCGAACGGGTGGTTGGTTTCCTTACTCTGTGTGACCAGGGGAAGTTGACGACTCGTCGGACGGGTGGGACGGGAGCCGACTTCAGGTGAGATCGCCGTATCTGTCATGGCCCGCGGAGGCCCGAATGCTACGGAGAGCGAGCAGGAGAACACCGATGTCGTCCAAATACACAGGATCGACCAAAAGATCGACCGGCAGCACGAAATAGGCCAAGGCGCCCCAGAACACCCAGCGGGGTCCGGTCGGCAGCCCCGCCCGGCGCAGCTCCCGCCGGGTGCGCAGGAGCCGGACGAACACCATGACGGCGACGGTCAGGGCGACCGTCGCCAGCAGCGCGCCGACGACGATGACGGTGTCGGTCGTGTCCACGGACCCTCCTCGGCTGCCTCGGCTACTGGGGCGTACGTCTGCACGGATTCCCCTTCGGGGCGCCGGTATGGCCACAAGAAGCCGAACCGGTGCACTCGTGCACCAGTGAGAGTGAAGTGAGACCGCCGCCCCGTGAGCCCGCCGGGCCCGGCGCGGCCGGGCTCAGCCCCGCCGCTTGAAGCGCTCGAGGCCGCGCGTGAGCTGCTGGAGCGGCGAGGCGGGCGCCGCGGCGGGCGGGGCCGGGGGCTCGGCGCCGCCCGCGTCACGGTAGGCGGCCAGGGCCTCGTTGGCCCGCTCGGCGGCCTCCCGGTACAGGTCCCGGGACTTCGTCATCGCGTCGAGGGCCTCGGTGTACATGGCGACGAGCTCGCGCTGCTTGGCCAGCTCCTCCTCCAGGGTCAGCAGCCCCCACTCCTCGCGCAGCGCGGTCAGCGCCTCGGCCGAACCGTCCGGCAGGAGCTTGGGCAGCGCGTCGTACCGGCTCACCGCGTCGATCAGCGCGGTCGGCTCGCTCCCGTCGAGGAAGACGCTGCGCACCGTGAACTCGTCCGCCGTGTGCCCCTCCGGCAGCGGCGGCAGCACGACGGCGCCGCCCCGCGGCACCTGCACGTCGAACTCCTTGAGCGCCCAGTTCACCCCGCGCAGCTGATGCGGGGCCGCCCGGTGCTCCACCACCCGGTGCGCGAGGCCCTGCGGCAGCAGCCGCGCCAGCGGGCGCAGACCGGTCGCGTCCGGCGTCATCGCCTCGTGCACGACCACGTGCACGGCCCACGACTCGCGCACACAGCTGCGGAACATCCGCCGGGTGTCCTGGTCGTCCTCGGGCAGCCGGCTGATCCCGCCCGGGCGCAGACCGGCGACCCGGTCCTCGTCCCAGGACGCGTCCGCGTCCAGCGGCCAGAACATCCCGACCGGGGACGGCCAGTCCGTCTTCCAGGGGCGCTCCGCCTCCGCCGTCAGGACCCACTCCTCGTCCGTCAGCGCCAGCCGGGCCCGCACCGTCACCCCGTCCTCGACCCGCCAGCGGGCCTCGAAGACACGGCGCTCCGACAACTCCTGGAAATTGTCGATCACCTCGTCCTGCTTGAGCCGTCGCAGGTGGGAGGCGCGCAGCACGTCCGCCGCGGCGGCGTCGGCATGGCGACCGCGGGCCTGCCACACGGTGCTGGGGAGGGTGGTGGGCGTCGGGACGGTGGGGGAGATCTGCATGAGTCCAACTGGGAGCGGGCGGACGGTGCGCCCCCCCAGTATCGTCACCGTGCACCGTGCCGGTTCACCCGGGGTGTGCGCGGGTCGCCTCCGGTGGCCGCCGTTCACCCGTGTCGCGCGGGCGGAACCGTCAGCACAATGGCCCCGGCGGACAGGGCCCGCCCACCATCCGCAGCGGGGCGGGCCCTGTTCCCGGGAAACGGGAAAGATGGGGTCCATGACCACCATCGCCATCATCGGAGCCGGCCCCGGACTCGGCGCCGCCGTCGCCCGGCGCTTCGGCCGCGAGGGCCACGCCGTCGCCCTCGTCGCCCGCAACCCCGAGCGGACCGTCGCCCTCGCCGCCGACCTGACCGGCGAGGGGATCACCGCCCGCGGGGTCGTCGCCGACGTACGCGACCCCGAGGCCCTCGCCGCCGCCCTCGCCGAGGCGGGAGAGGCGCTCGGCCCGATCGAGGTCCTCCAGTACAGCCCCGTCCCGCAGCCGGAGTTCATGCGGCCGGTCCTCGACACCACCCACGCCGACCTCGTCGGCCCCGTCGAGTTCTCCGTCTACGGCCCGGTCGCCGCCGTCCAGCAGGTCCTGCCCGGCATGCGGGAACTGGGCCGTGGCACGATCCTCCTCGTCAACGGCGGCACCGCCGTCGTCCCCCACCCCGACCGCGCGGGCACCTCGATCGCCTTCGCCGCCGAGAGCGCGTACGGCCATCTGCTGCACGACACCCTCGCCGCCGACGGCATCCACGTGGCACAGCTCGTCATCCCCGGCGCGATCATCCCCGGGCACCACCGCAAGGCCCCCGCGGTCCTCGCCGACACCCTGTGGCAGCTGCACCGCGACCGGCACGGGTACCGGCACTTCGCCGACGACCTCGACGCCTGATCCGCGCGAAGGGGGCGACCGCGCGGGCCGCCCCCTCACCCGCTCACCCGCGCTCAGGCACCGACGTACTGGGCCAGATGCTCGGCCGTGAGCGTGGCACGGCCCGCGACCAGGTCCGCCGGGGTGCCCTCGAAGACGATCCGGCCGCCGTCGTGACCGGCGCCGGGACCCAGGTCGACGATCCAGTCGGCGTGCGCCATGACGGCCTGGTGGTGCTCGATCACGATGACCGACTTCCCGGAGTCCACCAGCCGGTCCAGCAGCCCGAGGAGCTGCTGGACGTCGGCGAGGTGCAGACCCGTCGTCGGCTCGTCCAGGACGTACACGCCGCCCTTGTCGGCCATGTGCACGGCCAGCTTCAGACGCTGGCGCTCACCGCCGGACAGCGTGGTCAGCGGCTGGCCCAGGGTGAGATAGCCGAGACCGACGTCCGCCATCCGCGCGACGATCTTGTGCGCGGCCGGGAGGGCCGCCTCGCCCGCGCGGAAGAACTCCTCCGCCTCGGTCACCGACATCGCGAGGACCTCGCTGATGTCCCGGCCGCCGAAGCGGTACTCCAGCACCGACGCGTCGAACCGCCTGCCCTCGCACTCCTCGCAGGTCGTCGCGACGCTCTGCATGATCGCCAGCTCGGTGTAGACGACGCCGGCGCCGTTGCAGGTCGGACAGGCGCCCTCCGAGTTGGCGCTGAACAGGGCGGGCTTGACGCCGTTGGCCTTCGCGAACGCCTTGCGGATCGGCTCCAGCAGCCCGGTGTACGTCGCCGGGTTGCTGCGCCGCGAGCCGCGGATCGGGGTCTGGTCCACCGAGACGACGCCCTCGGGGGCCGGGACCGAGCCGTGCACCAGGGAGCTCTTGCCGGAACCGGCGACCCCCGTGACCACGGTGAGCACCCCGAGCGGGAGGTCGACGTCGACGTCCTGGAGGTTGTTGGCGCTCGCGCCGCGGATCTCCAGCGTGCCCGTGGGCTCGCGCACCGCGTCCTTGAGCGTGGCCCGGTCGTCCAGGTGCCGTCCGGTGACGGTGTCGCTCGCCCGCAGTCCCTGCACGGTGCCCTCGAAGCAGACGGTGCCGCCCGCGGTGCCCGCGCCCGGGCCGAGGTCCACGACATGGTCGGCGATCGCGATCGTCTCCGGCTTGTGCTCCACCACCAGGACGGTGTTGCCCTTGTCGCGCAGCCGCAGCAGGAGGTTGTTCATCCGTTCGATGTCGTGCGGGTGCAGACCGATCGTCGGCTCGTCGAAGACGTAGGTGACGTCGGTGAGCGAGGAGCCGAGATGGCGGATCATCTTGCAGCGCTGCGCCTCGCCGCCGGAGAGCGTGCCCGAGGAGCGGTCCAGGGAGAGATAGCCGAGGCCGATCTCCACGAACGAGTCCAGGGAGTGCCGCAGCTTGGCCAGCAGCGGCGCCACCGACGGCTCGTCCAGCGCGCGCACCCATTCGGCCAGGTCCCGGATCTCCATCGCGCAGGCGTCGGCGATGTTCAGCTTCCCGATCCGGGAGGAGCGGGCCAGTTCGCTCAGCCGGGTCCCCTCGCACTC
The DNA here is from genome assembly GCF_044747265.1 of Streptomyces sp. NPDC090106. Taxonomy (NCBI): domain Bacteria; kingdom Bacillati; phylum Actinomycetota; class Actinomycetes; order Kitasatosporales; family Streptomycetaceae; genus Streptomyces; species Streptomyces sp. NPDC090106. The sequence goes on from NZ_JBIVDS010000007.1 coordinate 209,409, forward strand.
CGGACAGCGGGCGAAGGTGACCGCCCGGTCGACGAACGCCCGGATGTGCGGCTGCATCGACTCGCGGTCCTTCGACAGGAACGTCTTCTGGATCTTCGGGATCAGGCCCTCGTAGGTGAGATTGACCCCGTTGATCTTGACCTTGACGGGCTCCCGGTACAGGAAGTCGTGCCGTTCCCTCTTCGTGTACTTCGCGATCGGCTTGTCCGGGTCGAAGAAGCCCGACTCCCGGATCACCCGCACCACCCAGCCGTCCCCGGTGTAGGTGGGGATGGTGAACGGATCCTCGGCCAGCGACTTCGACTCGTCGTACAGCTGGGCGAGGTCGATGTCGGAGACCGCGCCGCGGCCCTCGCAGTGGACGCACATCCCGCCGGTGCGGCTGAAGGTGACCTTCTCCGTCTTCGTCCTGTCGGCGCCCCGGTCCACGGTGAGGCCGCCGCTCGCCGACACCGAGGCGACGTTGAAGGAGAACGCGCCGGGCGGGCCGACGTGCGGGGTGCCGAGCCGGCTGAACAGGATGCGCAGCATGGCGTTGGCGTCGGTCGCGGTGCCGACCGTGGAGCGCGGGTCGGAGCCCATGCGCTGCTGGTCGACGCTGATCGCGGTGGTCAGCCCGTCGAGCACGTCGACCTCGGGGCGCGCCATGTTCGGCATGAAGCCCTGCACGAACGCGCTGTACGTCTCGTTGATCAGCCGCTGCGACTCGGCGGCGATCGTGTCGAACACCAGCGAGCTCTTGCCCGAACCGGAGACGCCCGTGAACACCGTCAGCCGGCGCTTGGGGATCTCGATGCTGACGTCCTTGAGGTTGTTCTCGCGCGCCCCGTGCACGCGGATCAGATCGTGGCTGTCGGCGGTGTGCGGCTCCGGCGTCCGCGGGTCCGTCGTCTTCGCCATGCTTATCGCGTCTCCATCCGTCGGGCCGGTCCGCCGGCGTGGTCGTCGTCGGCGAGTCCCCCCCAGGCCGTGGCGCATAGTAGTCCGCGCCCGGTCAGGTCGTTCGAAGGTTTTCAGGCTAGGCGGGCCAGGGGGCGGACGGCTTCTCCGATCCTGACCGGTCGCCCGCGCGTCGCCCCGGTCAGCGGGTGAAGGTGCCCAGGCCGTTCTCGTCGAACGCCTCGACGGTCACCTCGGTGGCCTTCCCGTCGTCACCGGCCTTGAACGTGACGCCGGACAGTCCCGTCGCGTTCTCGCCGGTCGTGCGGAAGCTGAACGTGTCGCCGTCGTAATGGGTCAGCCGGAAGACCGTCGGTTTCGGGCCGAGGCGCATCGACAGCACGCCGTCCGACGCGGTGACGGTGAGCGGGCCGTAGTAGTCGTTGGCGTAGGTGCCGGTGTACGCGTCGGTGTCCCGGGCGCCGGCCGCGTCGGCGGGCGGCTTCGCGTAGTCCGTGGGGGAGCGCTCGGCGTCCTCCTGCTGCGCGTACACCCCGGCGATCAGGGGCAGCCAGTCCACGGTCGCCTTGCCGTGCTGGGCGATGTCGAAGAACTCCTGGGCCACGGCGTCGGCGAGTCCGACGGGCGCGCCGTTGGTGAGGACGACGATGCCGAGGTCCTCGCCGGGCAGCATCGTCACGTTGGTGTTGGCGCCGAGCGCGAAGGCGCCCGAGTGGTTCAGCCGTAGCCGGCCCAGGTCGTCGTAGCTCACGTTCCAGCCGAGGCCGTAGAAGCCGGTGCGGCCCGCGGGCGCGGGCGGGGGCTGGGAGACGATCTCGGGGAGGTGGGTGCGTTCGAGCGGGGCGGCCGGGACGATCCGCTTCCCGTCCAGCTCGCCGTCGGCGAGCTGGAGCCGCAGCCAGCGCGCCATGTCCCGGGCCGTGGAGGACGCTCCGCCCGCGGGCGACTGCGCGTCGGCGTCCCGTACGTACTTCGCCTCCCACGTCCCGTCGGCGTCACGGACGTGGGTGACGGCCTTGTTCCCGGCCTTGTCGTAGTCGGTGAACCGCGAACTGGTGTGGTTCATGCCGGCCGGGCCGTAGAGCGTGTCCTCGGACAGCTTCTCCCAGGACGTGCCCGCCGCGTCCGCGACCGCCTCGCCCGCCGCGGTCACCCCGTAGTTCGTGTACGCGTAGCTCGCGCGGAACGGTGTGAGCGGTTCGTAGCGCAGATGCTCCAGGATGTACGTCCGGTCGTAGCCGAGGTCCTCCAGGAGGTCACCGGCGTGGTCGGGCAGCCCGCTGCGGTGCGCGAACAGGTCGGCCACGGTGACGTGCCGGGTCACCCACGGGTCCTTGAGCGCGAAGCGCGGCAGGTGCCCGGCGACCGGGTCGTCCCAGCCGATCGTCTTGTCCCCGACCGCCTTGGCGACGACGGTCGACGCGAGCGGTTTGGACAGCGAGGCCAGCTCGAAGACGGTGTCGGGCCCCACCGCGCCCGGCTCGCCGACCTCGCGTTCGCCGAAGCCCTCCAGGTACACGACCTCGTCCTTGTAGACCACCGCGACCGCGACGCCGGGCACGCCCGTCTCGTCCATCCCGTCGCGCACCACACCGTCGAGCTTGCCGAGCGCCCCGTCCACGTCCTGCCGGGTGAGCTGCGCCGGAGGCTGGGGCGGGGGAGCGGTGGCGGCCGGGACACCGCCCGACAGAAGGAGCGGAGCGACGGCCGCGACGGCCAGTGCGTTCCAGCGGTGGAGTGCCGTTCTGCTCCGAACACCCATGTCCCCATTCAAGCCCTGACCGGCCGGGCTGTCCTGTCGGCACGGTGCGGGGCCCTGGCGGGGACGCACCGCCGCGTGTTCGTGAGGCGATATATATCGGCAGCCGATATATATTGGCCGCATGGCATCGAGGAACATGACAGCGGCGGCGTTCTTCGTCCTGACCGCCCTGGCCGACGAACCGCGCCACGGCTACGGGATCCTCCGCGAGATAGAGGAACTCTCCGACGGCGAGGTGCAGTTGAGGGTCGGCACCCTGTACGGCGTGCTCGACCGGCTCACCGCGGACGGCCTGATCGTCCTGGACCGCGAGGAGGTCCAGCAGGGCAGGCTCAGGCGCTACTACCGCCTCACCGACGACGGCGTGCGCGCCCTCGACACCGAAGCGGAACGCATGGCGGCCGGCGCGGTCGCCGCCAAGCGGCGGATCGCCGAGGGCCGCAGGGCCACCGGCGCCCCGCCCGTCACCGGACCCGGACTCGCGGGAGGTCTCGCATGACGACCCTGCTCGAAGCCCGCTACCGCACCGTGCTGCGGCTGCTCCCCGCCTACTACCGCAGGGCCCGTGAGGAGGAGATGGTCGAGGTCTACCTCTGGGACGTCGACCAGGAGACCCAGGACCAGAGCAGGCCCACCCTCGGCGAGGTGGCCAGCATCGCCGCCCTCGCCGTCCGCAGCAGACTGGCCGCCGCCGGCGCGCCCCGCCGCTACGCGGTGCTCGGCTCGGCCGCCCGCCGCTTCGCGCTCTACGCGGTGCTGCTCCAGGCCGCCGCCGTCGTCTCGGACGAGATCCTGCGGCTGACCTGGGCGGCCACCCACGGGGCACGGGAGCGGGAGGTCTTCCTCTCCGGGTTCATCGGCCGGGGCGCCCTGAACGGTGTGGTCGAGATCGCCGGTTGGGTGCTGCCGCTGCTGTGGACCGTCGGCTTCTTCGCCCTCGTCCACGACCGCAGACGACTGGCGCGGACCGCCGTCCTGCTGGCGGCGCTGCCCACGCTGTGGCCGCTGCTCGCGCCGCTCGTGATCGACTGGACGGCGTCCGACCCGTGGTTCGCCCTCGCCAACGCGCTGTTCGCCGGGCTGCCCGCCCTCGCCGTGTGCGCCGCCTACCACCGCGACGCCCCGCCCGCCGCGCTGCCCTTCGGCACCCCCGGCGCCGTGTTCGCGGCCTGCTGCGTCCTCTCCGGCGCCGCCGTCGTGGTTCTGCCCGGTACCGCCGACCTCGTGTGGGCGCCCGCCGCCTGCTTCGTCCTCGGTGCGCTCGTCCTGCTCGCGCCGCGCGCCCGCCGCGCCGACGGCGACGCCCTGGCGCTCGCGGCGCTCGGTCTGCTGCTGCTCGTCGTGCGGGTGGCGGCCCTGTACCCGTGGCTCGGCGCCGGCCTGCCCGCGGACCTCGTGGCCGGCGCGGTGGTCCAGGCCGCCGCGCTCGCGCTCCTCGTGCCGGTCCTCGGCCTGCTGGCCCGGCGCGACCTCGCCCCCTCCGACGAGGCCGCGCCGTCACCGCTCAGCCGTGGTAGGTGATGTAGCCGTTCCCGTCCGGGTCGGAGCCGCTCCTGGTGTACGAGTGGACGTCGGCCCGGGCGCCCGACGGCTTGTACACGTAGATCGTGTCCTTGTCGTTGTTCCAGAGGAAGTTGCAGTTGTTCCGGTAGGCGACGTTGTTCTTGTCGGAGTCGTTGCCGTGCCCGCCGCGCAGCTTCACGTAGTCGCCGGGCTGGAGGTAGTGGTTCGCGGAGAACTTGAAGGTGTTCCCGGCCGCGTCCTTGACGACGTACCCCTTCAGGTTCACCGTCGCGGTCTTCGAGTAGTTCTTGACCGTCAGGTACTCATGCGCGGTGTTCCCCGTGGAGCAGCTGTTGGAGTCGCTGCCGGGCGCGTCGTACTGGACGCCCTTGATCTTCAGCGCGGACGTGTACTCGGCCGCCTGGGCCGGTACCGCGCCGAGTGCGACGAGCGTGCCCGCCGCCGCGGCCGTGGTGACGGCGATGCGTATACGCACAGAATCCCCCCTGTGAAGAAACCTTGAAGAAAAGGTGAAGAAGAGGCTGGAGCGTATACGACGGTTCTGTGCGAGCGCACCAGAAGTCGGCATCCGGACGTTTCAGTGCGGATACGCCCGGGGTTGCCGCTGCCGGGGCAGTTCGTCGCGGAACTCCTCGATGAGGGAACTGATCTGGCGCATCAGCGCCGTGTTCTCCAGCCGGTCGAGGTAGAGGTTGCGGCGGGCCAGCGCGACGGCGTCGACGCAGAAGTACATGGCCATCAGCGGGTTGATGAACAACTCCCCGTCACGGGTGCGCCTGGTGAAGCGCACATCGCCGAACTCGCCCCGCACGGCCGCCGCCACGGACCCGTTGACGATGCTCGGATGGTCCGGCGTGGCATCCCGCGCGTCGGCCACCGCGTCCAGATACAGGGCGGCCTCCCTGCTTTCGCGCGGTACGGAGAACGCGCCGAGGTAGCCGCCCTCGCGGTCCAGCGCGGCCAGGTTCTCCAGGGCCAACGTGTGGCTGACGCCGTGGTACGCGTCGACGCCGAACCCCAGGCAGGCCACGAGCCGTTCGGGTATCTCGTCCAGCGCGGCCACCGCCGCCAGCGAGGCCATGTCCTCCTCCGGTGTGCCGAGCCCGTGCTCGTCACCGCGCATCAGGATGTCGGTCCCGCCGTCCACCAGCACGATCGCGTCGACCGGGCCCAGCCGCTCCAGGAGCGCACGGTAGGCGGCCCGCAGCGGGCGGACCCCGGTGCGGGGGAACGCGTAGACGGTGCAGGGCAGTTCGTGCCGCTCCAGCCAGCGGGCGAGGGTGCGCTCGGGGAAGTAGTCGCCGCGGGCGGCGGTGTCGGGACGTACGGCCGCCACGTCCCCGTCCAGCCACACGTCGGAGTCGAGCCCGTACAGGTCCGCGAACGACAGGTTGGCCAGGTGGACCTCCTTGCCCGCCGACCGCAGGGCCAGGGCCAGCGGCAGCCCGGCGTAGATGTCGAAGCCGCCGCCCGCGCCCGCGACGAGCACCCGTCGCGCGGTCCGCAGGCGGGTGAACAGGGGAGGTTCGTGGAGAGAGAACACCGCGGGACCCTAACAGGCGGACTCCCGTGCGTGATCAGCCGTCCCGGGTTGCCCGGACGTCTTGGGCCCGCGCCTTGTGGGAGCGCTCCCAAACGGTGCAGGATGCTGTGATGAACTTCCCGGCCACGATCCGCCCGTACCGCCCCGACGACCGGGCCGCCCTCGACGACATCTGCGTCCGCACCGCCTACAACGGCAAGGACGCGGGCCCGTTCTACGACGACCCCGGCATCCTCCCGGCGATCTTCGCGCAGCCCTACGCCGCGCTGGAGCCGGACCTGGCCTTCGTCCTGGACGACGGACGGGGGCAGGCCGTCGGCTATGTCGTGGGCGTCGCCGACACCCCCCGGTTCGCCGCCGAGTTCCGCGCCGAGTGGCTCCCGCGTGTCATCGGCCGCTTCCCCGAGGGCGGCGGCGTGCCGGGCACCCCGGACGCGGAGATGCGGCGGCTGCTGCACGACCCGGAGCGGATGATCGTGGCCGAACTCGCCGCCTACCCGGCCCACTTGCACATCGACCTGCTGCCCGACTGGCAAGGGCGCGGCTACGGGCGGAAGTTGATGCGGACGCTGTGGCGGGCCCTCGCGGTGCGCGGGGTGCCGGCCGTGCACCTGGTGATGGCCAGGGCCAATGTCCCCGCCCGCGCCTTCTACGACCGGCTCGGCTTCCATGAGATCGAGGTGCCCGACATGGACGGGTCGGTGGCCTGTCTGGGCCGCTCGACCGACCCGGCGGGATGAGACGGCCGAGGTCGTGTCCGTGAAGTGCCGGCTGCCCGCGACGCCCGGCACGTTCCCCCCTGCCCGAAGGGCGTGGGAGGTGCCCCCACTGGCCGCACCGGGCGCCGGCCCGAGTGCGTCCGGTACGGGGCCGTGTGCCCGGCGTGCCGAGAGCGTGCACCGGACGCTCCAGGGCCTGCTCTCCGGGCGGACGGCGGGACTTCGCGGACACGCCGAAGGGGCCCCGGGGAGACACCCCGGGGCCCCTCACGTCGTAGGGCGGGATCCGCTCACGCGCCGCTGGCGTCCAGCATGTCCTCGCGCTCGACGATCTTCACGCGCTCACGGCCCTGCGGCTCGCCCAGTGCCTTCTCGGCGGCGTCGAGCTTGTACCAGCCCTCCCAGGTGGTGAAGCGCACACCGCGGTCGGCGAGGAACGTCTCGACGGACTCCGGCTCGGGCGAACCCGGCTCCTGGAGACGCTCGTTGGCGAAGTCGTCCAGGAGGTTCGCGACCGTCTCGTTCGCGTCGCCCTTGGTGTGGCCGATGAGACCGACCGGGCCGCGCCGGATCCAGCCGGTGACGTACACGGACTGGAGGTGCGCGCCGCTCTCCTGGATGACCCGGCCGCCCTCGTCGGGGACGGTGCCGGAGTCGATGTCCCAGGGGAGCTTGGGCAGCTTGTCGGAGAGGTAGCCGACCGCGCGGTAGACGGCGCCGGTCTCCCAGTCCGTGAAGCTGCCGGTGCCCTTGACGTTGCCGGTGCCGTCCAGTTCGGTGCGCTCGGTGCGCAGGCCGACGACCTTGCCGTCCTCGCCGAGGATCTCCACCGGGGACTCGAAGAAGTGCAGGAACAGCTTGTGCGGACGGTCGCCGACGTCGCGGATCGCCCAGTTCTCCAGGGTCTTGGCGACCATGTCGACCTGCTTGTTGGAGCGGCGCTGCTCGATCGAGCCGTCGTCGTAGTCGATGTCCTCGGGGTTGACGATGACCTCGATGTTCGGCGAGTGGTCCAGCTCGCGCAGCTCCATCGGGCTGAACTTCGCCTGCGCCGGGCCACGGCGGCCGAACACGTGGATCTCCACGGCCTTGTTGGCCTTCAGGCCCTCGTGGACGTTGGCCGGGATCTCCGTCGGGAGCAGTTCCTCGGCCGTCTTGGCCAGGATGCGGGAGACGTCGAGCGCCACGTTGCCCACGCCGAGGACGGCGACCTTCTCCGCGTCCAGCGGCCAGGTGCGCGGGACGTCCGGGTGGCCGTCGTACCAGGAGGCGAAGTCGGCGGCGCCGAAGGAGCCCTCCAGCTCGACGCCGGGGATCTTCAGCTCGCGGTCGTACATGGCGCCGGTGGAGAAGACCACCGCGTCGTAGAACGAGCGCAGGTCGTCCAGGTGGACGTCCGTGCCGTAGTTCACATTGCCGAAGAGGCGGACCTGCGGCTTGTCGAGAACCTGGTGGAGGGCCGTGACGATGCCCTTGATGCGGGGGTGGTCGGGAGCGACGCCGTAACGGATCAGGCCGAACGGGGCCGGCATGCGCTCGAAGAGGTCGATGGACACACCGGGCTCGGCGGCCACGTCGGACTTGAGCAGGGCGTCGGCGGCGTAGATCCCGGCCGGGCCGGCTCCGACGATGGCTACCCGCAGGGGGCGGGGCATGGTCAGGTTCCCTTCGAGCGATGACAAACGATCTCGTCGGGAAGCCTAAGCTAAGGCAAGCCTAAGTCGGTACGCGGGTCCGGTCTATGGGCTCATAAGGCGACTTTATGAGTGGGCGTCGATCGTCTTATGGGCCGGCCCGGGGCGCGTGAGCACTGTCTCACACCCCCGGGCCGACGCCTGCCGGGCGGGTCAGCCGATGTGGAAGCTGTCCCCGTAGACCTTCCAGTCGAGCGGGGTGTTCAGGTCCAGGTTGCCCGCGCGCAGGAAGACCCGCTGGGCCGTGTCGACCCTGCTGGTGTCGCTGTGCGCCTCCTCCTGCTTCATCGCCCAGACCCGGGCGTCCAGGAAGGCGTTGAGGTAGGCGACCTCGCTGCCGCCCTGGGCGGGGGTCCTCGCGCCCGTGTTCAGGGCCCGCTTGCGGATGTTGCGGAAGCTGGTCGGGTCGCCGCCGTCGCCGTGCATGACGAGGGCGTCGTAGTACGCGAACTGGCCCAGCACGCGCAGCCCGTCCGCCTTGCCCTGGGCGACCGCCGGGTTGAAGTACACCCGGTCGCGCTCGTCGTTCTGTGCCTGCTGGAACGCCGTGTCCTGGGCGGCCCGGCGCCAGTCGCGCGGGTAGTTCGGGTCGAGCCCGGAGTGCGAGTCGGTGCCGTCCACCCGGCGCAGGGCCGGCAGGTAGGAGGCGAGGACGTTGCCCGGCTTGCGGGCGGTGTACAACTCGACCAGGTCGAGCATGTCGCCGGTGCCGGAGCAGAAGCCGATGATGCCCGCGGTGTACCCGCGGCCGTCGCCGATGTCCTCGATGTACTGGTACTGCGCCTTCCAGTCGAGCGAGGAGTTCTCCGCGCTCGACACCAGCTTCATGGCGATCTCCTTCTTCGCCGGGTCGTCGAGCCCCACCGCGGCCCGGGCCGCGGAGGCGTGCGAAGCGGTGAGCAGGGGGGCCGAGGCCAGGGACGCGCCTATCAGGGTGAGCAGCGTGCGGCGCGTGGGCTGTTTCACGGCGTCTCCAAAAGGGAGTGGGGGGTGGGGAGTTGGCCGTACTGACACAGGGCGGGCACGGCGCCCGCTCTGATAGGAAGGTTTCCTATCAGATGGCGCTCAGGAAAAGCACCGGCCGCGTCAAAGGTTCGTACCTATGCACAAAATCTCCGCACGAACCCGGTCACGGCAGGGGCTGCTCCGCCCAGATGACCTTGCCGTCCGGCGTGTACCGCGTGCCCCAGCGCTCGGCGAGCTGCGCCACCAGGAACAGGCCCCGGCCGCCCTCGTCGGTCATCGCCGCGTACCGCAGATGCGGCGAGGTGCTGCTGCTGTCGTAGACCTCGCAGATCAGGCTGCGGTCGCGCAGCACCCGGACCCGGATGGGCTCACCGCCGTACCGGATCGCGTTCGTCACCAGCTCGCTCAGGATCAGCTCGGTGGTGAACTCCAGCTCCTCCAGGCCCCATGCGGCCAGCTGCCGGGTCACCGCGGCCCGGACCCGGCCCACCGCCGCCGGATCGGACGGCACCGGCCACTCGGCCACCTGCCCGGCGTCCAGCGCCCGTGTGCGCGCCACGATCAGCGCGATGTCGTCGCTCGGCCTCGCCGTCAGCCGGGAGTCCAGCACCACCCGGCAGGTGTCCTCCGGCGACTCACCGGCCCGTGCCAGCGCCGCCGCCAGCAGCTCCAGACCGACGTCGATGTCCCGCTCCCGGTCCTCGACCAGCCCGTCCGTGTACAGCACGAGCCTGCTGCCCTCGGCGAGTTCCAGATCCGCCGCCTCGAACGGCAGCAGCCCGCCCAGCCCCAGCGGCGGACCCGCGGGCACCTCCGGGAACTCGACCGTCCCGTCCGGGCGGATCACCGCGGGCGGCGGATGCCCCGCCCGCGCCACCGAGCAGCGCCGCGCGACCGGGTCGTACACGGCGTACAGACATGTCGCCCCGGTGACCGGAGCGCTGTCGCCGTCCCGCACCTCGTCCTGGTCGATCCGGCTCACCGACTCGTCCAGCAGCGCCAGGAGTTCCTCCGGCGGCAGGTCCAGCGCCGAGAAGTTGTGCACGGCCGTCCGCAGCCGCCCCATCGTGGCCGCCGCGTGCAGCCCGTGCCCGACCACGTCGCCGACGACGAGGGCCACCCGCGCCCCCGACAGCGGCAGCACGTCGAACCAGTCGCCGCCCACCCCGGCCTGCGCGGGCAGATACCGGTACGCGATGTCCAGGGCGTTCTGCTCGGGCAGGCTGCGCGGCAGCAGACTCCGCTGGAGCGTGACCGCCATCGTGTGCTCCCGCGTGTAGCGGCGGGCGTTGTCGATCGAGACCGCGGCCCGGGTCACCAGCTCCTCCGCCAGCGCCACCTCGTCCGCGTCGAACGGCTCGGGCTTCTGCGAACGCCAGAAGTTGACCACGCCGAGCACCAGCGCCCCCGCCCGCAACGGCACCGCGATCAGCGAGTGGATGCCGAACTCCAGCACCTGCGCGCTGCGTTCGAGATCCTGCGCCCGCCATCCCGGCGACTCGGCGAGCCGTGTCTCCAGCGCCGCCCGGCCCGTGCGCAGCGCGCGCGTCTGCGGGGAGGTGGCGACCAGCCGGATCCTGTCGCCCACCGCGTACAACGGCGCGTCCTTGCGGATGCCGCTGGACGCCGTGCGCCGCAGATCCGCCCCGGCCTCCGGCTGGCCGCCGCCGAGCACCGCGTCGAACAGGTCCACCGTCACGAAGTCCGCGAACCGCGGCACGGCCAGCTCCGCCAGCTCCTCCGCGGTGCGGGTCACGTCCAGGCTGGTGCCGATCCCGACCCCCGCGTCGTACAGCATGTTCAGCCGTTCACGGGCCGTCTCCGCGCGCCCGGACAGGGCCCGCAGCTCCGTCGAGTCGCGCAGGGTGGCCACGGTGCCCGAGGGGCCGCCCTCCAGTTCGGTGGCCCGCTGGTTGACGGCGAGGAGCCGCTCGCCCACCAGATGCACCTCGTCCGTGGCGACCCGGCCGGACGCCAGCAGATCGGCCATGTCCTGGGGGAGTCCGAGACCGGCCACGGGCTGTCCCTCCGCGTCCGCGGGCAGATGCAGCAGCCGCTGCGCCTCGTCGTTGGCGAGCAGCAGGGCGCCCTCCCCGCTGACGATGATCACGCCCTCGCGCACGGCGTGCAGGACCGCGTCGTGGTGCTCGTACATCCGGGTCATCTCGCCCGGGCCCAGGCCGTGCGTCTGGCGCAGCAGCCGTCTGCTGACCAGCGCGGTGCCGCCGGTGGCCAGCGCCAGCGCACAGGCCGCGGCGGCCAGCAGCAGGGGCATCTGCTCGTCGGCGGTGCCGCCGACGTGCTCGGTGGTGATGCCGGCGGAGACCAGCCCGACGACCTTCCCGTCGTCCTTGATCGGCACGGTCGCCTGGACCAGCGGCCCGATCGTCCCGGTGATCTGCTCGGTGACCACCTTCCCGGCGAGCGCGGGCGCGATGTCGCCGACGAACTTCTTGCCGATCCGGTCGGGCTTGGGGTGCGTGTAGCGGATGCCGTCGGTGTTCAGGACGACGATGAAGTCCACGCCGGTCGCCTTGCGCGCGGCCTCGGCGCGCGGTTGCAGCACGGCCGTGGGGTCGGCGGCGCCGAGGGCCGCCACGGTGCCCGGCGCGTTGGCGAAGGCCTCGGCGACGGCGACCGAGCGGTTGCGGGCCTCGGTCGTGATGTCGCGCCGCACCTGGAGCACGAGGGCCACGACCGCGGCCACCACCAGCAGCAGCACGATCACGACCTGGAGCACGAAGACCTGTCCGGCCACGCTGCGTCCGCCCAGCGCCGCTCGCGCCCGGGCGCCCCGCCCGCGCCGCGCGGAACCTGCTGCACGCTGCGAGAGTCGGGCCATGTGCCATGTCTACACTCCGCGGCGGCGTGAGGCGAGAGGCGTCACGGAAAGTAACATGTCACCTGCCGGATGTAACCTGCCCCACCCGTCCCGGACACCACCCCCCGCCCACCCCGCCCCGCCCTCCCTCACCCGTTCCCCCGAGCCCTGGCCCGCCGTGTCGCCAGCAACAGGGCGATGTCGTCGGGCCGGTCGGCCAGGCTGCGGGCCGTCGTGGTGAGCCGGTCGGCGACGCTCGCGAGCCGCCCGGTGGGGCCGCCGGCCCGGGTGAGGGCGACCCGGAGGGTGCCGATGCCGTCCTCGATGTCCTGCCCCGGCCGTTCCACCAGACCGTCGGTGTACAGGGCCAGCATGGCGCCCGGATGGACCGTGAACTCCGTTACGGGGTACCGGGCGTGCGGGTCCACACCGAGGACGACACCGCCCGCCAGCTCCAGCACGCGGGTGCCGCCCGAGGGCTCGCGGAGCAGCGGCGGGGGATGCCCGGCGCGTGCGGCCCTCGCGAGGCCGGTCGTGGGGTCCAGGCGGATGTAGCAGCAGCTCGCGAACTGGCCCGGGTCGAGGTCGATGAGGAGATGGTTCGTGCCGCTCATCACCTCGTCCGGCGGATGGTCGCCGAGCGCGAAGGCCCTTACCGCGCTGCGGAGTTGGCCCATGGTCGCCGCCGCCTGCACCCCGTGGCCCTGGACGTCCCCGATGACCAGGGCGAGCGCGTCGCCCGACTCGACGACGTCGTACCAGTCGCCGCCGACCTCCATGCCCTGGGTGCCGGGCAGATAGCGCCCGGCGGTCTCCAGCAGCGGATGGTCCGTCAACCGGCGCGGGAGCAGGGCCTGCTGGAGGCCGCGGGCGAGCGTGGCCTCGCTCTCGTAGCGTTTCGCCTTCTCCATGGCGTGGGCGATCAGTCCGGCCAGCGCGGTGAGCACCGAGCGTTCCTCGCCGCTGAAGTCGCGGGGCCGGTCGAAGCCGAGGATGCACGAGCCGACCGGACGGCCCGAGGCGATCAGCGGCAGGAAGGCGCGGGCGCCCTCGGTCGCGTCCATGTCCATGCCCGGGTAGGCGGCGCCCAGTTGCTCCATCGAGTCGAAGAACAGCGGGCGCCCGGTGGTGAGCGTCTCGACCCCGGGCAGCCGCTCGTCCAGACCCACCCCCTCGAACGGGGCGAGGAACCCCGGAGGGAAGCCCGACTCCCACGCCAGGTACAGATGCCGGTCCTGGAGCAGGTACAGGGCCAGCCGCCGGCCGCCGAACGCGGGCAGCAGCTCCCGCATCACCACCTCGGACACCTGACGGGCGGTGACCGCCTCGGTCAGGGCGATGGCCAGGACGATCGGACGGTACAGGGGCGCGAGCGACGACGTGTCCGAGACCGGTGGCTCCGGGGCCTCCTCAAGGCGGCTCGTCGGCTTGACCGTGCAGGTCAGCACGTCCGGACCCGGGTAGACCGACAGTGCCAGCCAGTCGCCGTCGGTGGGATGCCGCAGCTCCAGATGGGCGGGTTCCGGCGACAGCAGGGCGCTGCGCAGATGGTCCTCCAGGTCTGGCTGGTTCAGCCACGGAACGCCGTCCCACAGCGGGCGTCCGAGGAGCAGGTCGCGCGGGCGGCGCAGGAGCTGGGCGGCGCGCGGATTGGCGTAGGCGACCAGGCCGAGCCGGTCGAGGCAGAAGACGCCCTCCGGGAGGAGGTCGGCCGCCGCGTCGGCCGCCGACGACGGCCCGGGGTCGAGGACGAACCCGCGGATGGGCCGGGTGCCGGAGCCGGAGCGGTCGCTGTCCGGGGTCCAGAACTCCATCAGCCGCAGCCCGCCGTCCGCCGCCCGCACGTACAGCGGCAGCGACGGCGGCTCGTCCCCGGCCGCTCCCCGCAGCGCGCTCAGCACCCGTTCCGCGTCGGTGGGCGACACCGCCTCGGCCAGCGCCTCCACGGTGCCGTCGAGCTCCACCCCCAGCAGGGCCTGCAAGGGCGCGTCGACGGTCACCACCCCGGCCGCCGGGTCCCAGGCGAACCGGCCGAGACGTCCGGTGGAGGGATGCGCGGCCGGCGGGCGCACGCACAGCGGCTCGCCGTCCCAGGCGACGGCCTCCGGGAGGTTCTCCAGGCGCGCGGCCAGTTCTTCCGCCACGCGGGCCACCCGCTCGCGCGCGGGCGACAGCTCGGCGGTGTCCGCGGCGGCGGGCCGCAGCACCGTCAGCACCCCGTACGTCCCCGACGGGCCCGTCACCGGCACGTACAGCGACCCGAACTGGAACGGCAGCCCGGCCGCGAACTGCGGATAGCGGCGCATGGTCTCCGTGGAGTTCGGGAGCACCACCTGCACCCCGAGCCGGTAGGCGTCGGCGACCGGGAACGGCCGGTCGCTGTGCATCCGCCACCAGGGGCGGAACAGCGGCCCCGGCAGCCCGGCCAGCACCGCCAGCCTCAGCAGGCCCGGGGTGTGCGAGCGCAGGTAGATCCCGCCCGCGTGACCGCCCGCCGTGCCGATCGCCTCCGTCGAGGCGTCGATCAGCAGCGCGGCCAGCCTTCCCGGCGCGTGGTGCGCGTCCCTGCCGCTTCCAGCCATCAAGCCATCGGCCCTGCCTCGTCCCGTGGCCGCCCGCCGGAGGGCGACACAGCAAGAATGCGCCCAGGGGCACCGGTCCCGCACCCGGACGGGCGGGGACGGGGGGATCAGACGCGCAGCCCCTGGAGGCCCTCGTAGGTGGCGGACACGATCTCCAGCCCCCGCTGGTCCTTCTCGGGCTCCCGCATCTGGTGCGTCACGTACGCCACCGCCATGCGCGCCTCGGGATCGACCATGACGAGCGAGCCGCCCCAGCCGCCCCAGCCGAAGGTGCCGCCGAACAGGCCGTAGCCGAGGCCCCAGCGGACCGGGATGCCCAGCACCCGGTCCTCGCCGTCGAACTGCGGCTCCCGCGCGAGCTCCGCGGCGTCGGCGGACAGCACCCGTACCCCGCCCACGGTTCCGCCGCACGCGAGGACCGACTGGGCGAGGGCGACCGAGCGGGCGTTGCCGTAGCCGCTCGCCGCGGGGATCTGGGAACGCCGCCAGGGGATGCCGTTGGCGTCGCGCAGCCGGATCGCCGTCCCGGCCCCTGGGCCCGGTGCACCGGCGGCGCGGGCGGTGTAGTTCTCGTCCTGTCCCCGGGGCGGCAGGCCGAGCGCGACGCGGTGGTCGTCGGCGGGGGACAGGCCGATGTGGAAGTCGGCTCCGAGCGGCCGGGCGACCTCCTCGGCGAAGAACTCGCCGACCGTGCGGCCGGTGATCCGGCGTACCACCTCGCCCACCAGGAACCCGAAGGTCAGCGAGTGGTACCCGGCGGCCGTGCCCGGCTCCCACTGCGGCCGCAGGGCGGCGAGCCGGGCGGTGACCGCCGGCCAGTCGTACAGCTCCTCGACCGGTCCGTCGAAGTCGGGCAGTCCTGCGGTGTGCGACAGGACGTGCCGGACGACGACCTTGTCCGCGCCGAACTCCGGCCAGTAGCGGGCGACGGGCGCGTCCAGGTCGAGTTCGCCCCGGTCCACGAGGATCAGCGCGGTGAGCGCGGTCATCGTCTTGGTCACCGAGTGGACGCAGGTGAGCGTGGACCGCTCCCAGGGCACCGTGCGCGCGGCGTCGGCATGGCCGCCCCACACGTCCACCACGGGCTCGCCGTCCACGAGGACCGCGACCGAACCACCGGCGTCCCCGGCGTCCAGCAGCGCTGCCAGCACGTTCGGAACCGCCACGAACAGATCGTCGTACGAGCCCTGGATGTCTGCCATGCGGCACATCCAAACCGCGCGCTAGGGCCGGGGCAACCGGATTTCCTTCGGGTGGGGATCAGGGGATCGGGGTGGATTCCGGACGGCCACCTCATATCGTGGGATGTGATGCGATAACGGTAGTGAGGCGGCTGAGCCATGGCGGAACCCGGGATCGACTACGCGGGCGTGTTCCAGGCGTTCCCCGGCATGGTCGCGGTGCTCACTCCCGAGCTGGTGTACGTGGATGCCAACGAGGAGTTCGTCCGGATGTCCGGGCGCAGCCGGGAGCAGCTCGTCGGCAACTACCTCTTCGACGTCTTCCCGGACAACCCCGACGACCCGGCCGCCAGCGGCATGCGCAACCTCGCGGCCTCCCTGCACCGCGTCCTGGCCACCGGCGAACGCGACACCATGGCCGTGCAGCGCTACGACGTGCAGTCGCTGGAGCAGCCGGGGTGCTGGGACGAGCGCTACTGGAGCCCGGTCAACGCCCCGGTGTTCGGTCCTGACGGGAAGGTCGCGCTGCTGGTCCACCGGGTCGAGGAGGTCACCGAGTTCGTCCGGGCCCGTGGCGGCCCGGTCGGCACCCGGGCGCGCGCCCTGGAGGCGGAGCTGTATCTGCGGGCCCGGGAGCTCCAGGAGGTCAACGAACGGCTCAGGAAGGCCCATGCCCGCGAGCGCGAGGTGGCGCTCGCCCTCCAGAGCGCGATGCTCCCGGCGCTGCTCCAGGTACGCGACCACCGGGCCGCCGTGCGCTACCGGCCCGCCGTGGGCGCGCTGAACGTCTGCGGCGACTGGTACGACCTCGTCGAGCGGATCGGCGGCGACCGGATCTGCGTGGCCGTCGGCGACGTCGTCGGGCACGGTCTCGCGGCGGCCTGTGTGATGGGCCAGCTGCGCAGCGCGCTCAGCGCCGCCTCCCGGGTCGCCGCCGGACCGGCCCAGGCGCTCGACGTCCTCGGCCGGTACGCGCGGGTCGTGCCCGGCGCCGAGTCCGCCACCGCCGTCACCACCTTCGTCGACTTCGACGCCCGCTCCATCACCTACAGCAGCGCCGGGCACCTGCCGCCCGCGCTCGTCGAGGCCGACGGCACCGTCCGGTTCCTCGACGAGGCGACCGACCCCCCGCTCGACGCCAGCCCCGACCCGGTGGCGCGGCCGGAGGCGGTGACGGGGTTCACCGAGGGCGCCAAGCTGGTGCTGTACACGGACGGGCTGGTGGAGCGCCGGGGCGAGGACCTCGACTCCGGGCTCGCCCGCCTCGCCGACTCCCTCGCCCGGCACCGGGCCGCGGAACCGGAGGCCCTCGCGGACGCCGTGCTGCTGGAGCTGCTGCCGCCGGAGGGGGCGACGGACGACACGGCGCTGATCATCGTGCGGCTGTGATCCCGCCGTCCTCGACTGCGGTCGGGGACGTTGACGGCGCCGGGTCGGCGGCCGTCTCCGGGACCGCCTCCGGGGCCGTCTCCGTGGTCGGCTCCGGGACCGTCTCCGGGGCCGTCTCCGGCGTCGCCGCCGTGGTCGGCGCCGTGGGCGTCTCGGGGACCGACCCGATGACCGCCTCCGTGGTCGGCTCCGGGACCGTCTCCGGCGTCGCCGCCGTGGTCGGCTCCGCGGCCGGCGCCGAGGTCGTCTCTGCGGCCACCTCTGCCGCCACCTCCACGGCATCGGCCCGCAGCCCGATGAGCAGCAGCGGTGTGGCCAGCGCCAGCAGCCCGGCCACCGCGACGGCGGCCCGGGGACCGGCCAGGGCGGCCAGCAGTCCCCACACGGCGGTGAACGCGGCGGTCGTCGCCTTGCCGGAGACGGTCCACGCGGACAGCGTCCGCGCCACCCGGTCGGGCGGAGCCTGCTCCAGGCGGTACGTGGAGACCACCGGGGTGAACACCGCCGCACAGGTGATCAGCCCGAACTCCACGGCCATGAAGAGCAGCAGCCCGCTCGGCCCGGCGTGCACGAACGCCAGCCCGACCGGCCAGCAGACCCGGGCCGTCCCCGCGACGACCATGACCCGGCGCCGCCCGTACCGTGCGGCCAGCGGCCGGGCGATCCGTGAGCCGATCAGCCCGCCCGCGCACGGCACCGCGAACGCGAGACCGTACTGCCAGGGCGCGAAGTGCAGACCGCCCAGCATGAGGACGGCCAGCGGCGGCGCCTGCGCCATGATCAGCCCGTTGACCACCAGCGTGTTGAGGAACAGCGGGCGCAGCGCCGCGTGCCCGAGCAGGAACCGCCAGCCGCCCAGCAGCTCCCGGGCCGTCAGCCCCGTACGGGTCGCGGGACGCGGCGGCGGGGACTCGTCGCCGCCCATCGCGCGCACGCCCAGCGCCGAGAGCAGGAAACTGACCGCGTTCACGGCGACGGTCGTCACCGGCCCGAGCACGGCGATCGCCACCCCGCCGAGCGGCGGCCCGACCATCGTCGCCGTCCACGTCGTCATCTCGAACCGCCCGTTGGCCGCCAGCAGCTTCTCGCGCGGCAGCAACGCCTTCAGACACGCGCCGGAGGCCGCCGTGAACGCGATGTCCGCCGTGGCCACCACCACCGACACAACCACGAGTTGTACGAAGGTGAGCAGGCCGAACGCGTAGGCGAGGGGCACGGTGAGCAGGGCGGCGCACCGGACCAGGTCCATGGCGACCATCACCGGCCGCTTGCGGCGGAACTCCACCCACGGGCCGAACGGCACCGCCACCAGCGCGCCCACCGCGAGCCCGGCCGCCGCCAGCACCGACACCTGCGCGGGGGAGGCGTCCAGCACGAGCACCGCGATCAGCGGAAACGCGTCGAAGGCGAGCCATGTCCCGAACGAACTGACCGCGAACGCCGCCCACAGCCACCCGAAGGCACGCCCCACCGTCCCCCGCCTCTCCTGGTCCGCCTCCCTGGAGCCCCTCGCGGGACGCCTTCGGGCCACGCACATCCAAGCGGGCCCCGGCATCCGGGATCAAACAACCCTCACGCGGCCCGGCCACAACCGATGGTTGTGTCCCTACGATGGCCGTCATGGACCTCGCCGCCGTACGCACCTTCGTCACCGCCGCCGAGGAAGGCCGCTTCCAGGACGCCGCCGCGGCCCTCGCGGTGACCCAGCAGGCCGTCTCCAAGCGGATCGCCGCCCTGGAGAAGGAACTGGCCGTACGGCTCTTCACCCGCACCGCGCGCGGTGTGCGCCTCACCATCGACGGACAGGCCTTCCTCCCGCACGCCCGGGCCCTGCTCGACGCCGAGGACCGCGCCGTCGCCTCCGTGCGGCCGGGGCGGCGCGCCCTGCGCGTGGACGTCATCGGACGCCGCCTCGCCCCCGCGGACGTGCTGCGCGCCTTCCACCGCGCGCACCCCGGGACCGAACTGGACGTGGTGACCCTCTTCGACGTCAAGGAGGCCCTCGCGGCGGTCCGCTCCGGCACGATCGACGCGTCGTTCCGCGCCGTCACCGCACCCGCCGGACGCCTCCCCGAGGGCATCGCCGCCGCCCGGGTCCACGACGAGCCCGTCCAGCTCCTCACCGGACCCCGCCACCCCCTGGCCGGCGCCCGCGCCCTCACCCCGGACCGGCTCGCCGGGCACCGCATCTGGATGCCCGGACTCGTCCCCGGTACCGAATGGGCCGACTACTACGACGCCCTGGCCGCCGCGTTCGGCCTCACCATCGAGGCCACCGGACCCGACTTCGGCACCGATCCCCTCCTCGACACGATCGCCGAATCCGCCGCCCTCGCCACCCTCGTCGGCGCGCAGACGCGCCTGGTCTGGCCCGCCCACCAGGACCTGCGCCGCATCCCGCTGCGCGACCCGACGCCCGTGTACCCGCACTCCCTGCTGTGGCGCACCGACAACCCCCACCCCGCGCTGACCGCCCTGCGCACCCATCTCGACACCGGGCGGCGCTCGAGCCCCGACGCCGGCACCTGGACCCCGCACTGGGCGCGCTGACCGCCGCTGGGCCGGATGCAGCAGCACGAGGAGCAGACCGTGCCGGGTCGCGGTGAGGCTGGACGCGCCGTACCGACCCGTCCTCCCGGGAGCGTCCCCATGCTTTTGCGCACCGTCCTGCGAGCGGCCTGCGCCGCCGTGGTCTGCACCGCCGTGCTGGCCCCGCCCGCCGCCGCGACCTCGAGACCCGACGACGACCACCACGACCTCCAGGCCCAGCTGGACCGGTTCGTGCACGCCGAGGGCGGTCCGCCCGGCGCCGTCGCCGTGCTGCGGCGCGGCTGGAACACCCAGGTCGTCACGGCGGGCGTCGCCGACACCCGCACCGGACGGCCACCCCGGGTGCGCGACCACATGCGCATCGCGAGCACCGCGAAGGCGTACAGCGGCGCGGTCGCCCTCTCCCTCGTCGACCGGGGCGCCCTCGGCCTCGACGACACGCTCCGCGAGCGCCTGCCCGACCTGCCGCGCCGCTGGGGCGCGGTGACCCTGCGCCAGCTCCTCCAGCACACCAGCGGACTGCCGGACTACTCCGAGAGCACCGCGTTCCTCGATGTCATCCGCGCTGACCCGCACCACCGCTTCGACTCCCGCCGCCTCCTCGACTACGTGGCGGACAAGAAGCTCCTGTTCACCCCGGGCAGCCGCTACCGGTACTCCAACTCCGACAACATCGCCGTCGCCCTGATGGCCGAGGCGGCCACCGGCGCCCGCTACGAGAACCTGCTCCGCGACCTCGTCTACCGCCCCCTCGGCCTGCACGCCACGAGCCTCCCGCAGGGCTACCGGATGCCCCGCCCCTACCTCCACGGCTACGACGCCGACGGCGAGGACGTCAGCGAGGCCATCGGCATGTCCGGGGTCTGGGCCTCGGGCGGCATCGTCTCCACGCCCCTCGACATGAGCCGGTTCGTCCGCGGATACGTCGGCGGCGCCCTGTTCGGCGCGCACGTCACCCACGAGCAGCGCGCCTGGGTCGACGGCACCTCGGGACCGCCCGGACCCGGCCGCAACTCGGCGGGCCTCGCCCTCTTCCGCTACGCCACCCGCTGCGGTGTCGTCCTCGGGCACACCGGAAACACCCTCGGCTACACCCAGTTCATCGCCGCCACCCCGGACGGCGGGCGCTCCCTGACGTTCTCCATCACCTCCCAGATCAACGAGAAGAACGACCCGGAGGGGCTGCGCCGACTCCGGGCGATCGAGGAGAAGTTCGTCTGCGCGCTGCTGAAGTGACGGACGGGCGCCCGGGGTCCGTCGTCGAGGCGGGTCGCGCGCTCCGCGGCCACGAGGCGGCTCCACCGGCCCCCGCACCGCTCACGGGCTCATAGGCGTCTCCGGCCTCCCGCGCGCCGTGCCGTCGACCGGTCGCCCCTCCGTCTCGCACTCGCGGGGGGAGGGGAAGCCGGGCCGGGGCGGCGCCGGGGCCGGACGGCGGGTCGGACGGCGGGACGGGCGGCCCAGGGCCACGCCGGTCAGGACGAGGGCCAGGCCGCCCAGCTGTCTGCCCGTGAGCACCTCACCGGCGACCGCCGTGCCGAGCAGCACCCCCGTGACGGGATTGAGCAGGCCGATCAGCCCCACCGTGCCCGCCGGCAGATGCCGCAGCCCCGCGAACCACACGGTGAACGCCAGTGCCGTCGCGATCACGGAGACATAGCCGAACGCGAGGAGCGCCGACGCGGAGAGCGCGGGCGGCGCCCCCTCGACGGCCGCGGCGACCGGGAGCAGCAGCAGCGCACCGGCGGTGAGCTGCCACGCGGTCGAGGCGAGCACGTCGGTCCCCGCGTTCCACCGCTTGGTCAGGATGTGCCCGAACGACGACACCAGCATCGCCCCCGCCGACGCCAGCACACCCGCCCCGCTCACCGCGTCCGCCCCGCTCAGCAGCATCAGGCAGACCCCGCCGAGGCCGACCGCCGCCCCCAGCAGATGCGCGGCGCTCGGCCGCTCCGCCACCAGGGGCCAGGCGATGAGCATCATCGTGAGCGGCGCGGCGGCCATGACCGTCGAGGCGACGCTCGTCGGCAGCAGCATGGAGGCGGCGTAGACGAGGACGAAGAACACGCTCACGTTGAGCAGCCCGAGGACCGCCGCCCGCCCCCACCACACCCCGCGCGGCCGGCTGCGGCACAGGGCCAGCAGCACGAGGCCGGCGGGAAGTGCCCGCAGCGCGGCCCCGTACAGCGGACTGTCCGGCGGCAGGAACGCGTGTGTCACGTAGTAGTTGGCTCCCCAGGCCACCGGCGCCGTCGCCGTCAGTGCCACCCACCGCAGATTACCTTCCATGGAAGACAATATAGCTTCCCGGGAAGGTATATTGTCCAGTGCGGAGAACCGGCGAGGGACGGAGCGGCACATGGCGGAAGGGGAGGGCATGGACAGCGCGCGCCCGGTGGACCGCGTGGCCCGCATCCAGGACGACTGGCGCCGTGAGCGGCCCGACCTCGACGTCACCCCGCAGGGCGTGATCGGACGGCTGCACCGGCTCGCCGACCGGCTGACCGAGGAACTCTGCCTCGTGTACGGCCGCTACGGCCTCGGGGAGGGCGAGTTCGACGTCCTGTGCGCCCTGCGCCGCGCCGGTGAGCCCTACGAACGGGCCCCCGGTGAACTCGCCGCGCACACCATGGTCACCACCGGCGCCATGACCAAGCGCCTCGACCGGCTGGAGCGCGCCGGACTCGTCACACGCCGCCGCTCCGAGGACGACCAGCGCGCCCGGATCGTCGCCCTCACCCGCCCCGGCCGTGAACTCGTCGACCGGGCCTTCACCGACCACATGCGCAACGAGCGCCGCCTCCTGGACCTGCTCACGCCCGCCGAGGCCGCGACCCTCGAACTCCTGCTCACCACCTGGCTGTCCCGCGTGGAACCCCCTGAACAGGACGGCCCGGTCACACCGTGACGACCAGCTTGCCCCGAGGATGCCCGCTCTCCAGATGCCGTACGGCGGCGACCGCCTCCGCCAGCGGATAGGCGCGGTCGACGACCGGGGTGATCACGCCCTGCTCGGCGAGCGCCTTCAGCGTGAGCAGGTCCCGCTGCCGGGTGATCGCGAACAGTGGCCGGAACCGCTGCTTCACGAAGGCCGAGAGCACCGCGGCACGGGCCCACCGGTCCATGCCGCCCAGGAACGGCCCGCCGTCCTCGCCCCCGACGAACACGACCGTGCCCCGCGGGGCGAGGACGCTGCGCAGCCGGGACAGGGGGCGGTTCCCGGCGGAGTCGAGGATGAAGTCGTAGCGGGTGCCGCGCGCGGTGATGTCCTCCCGCGTGTAGTCGATGACGTGCGCCGCGCCCAGCGAGCCCACCAGGTCGGCGGCCGAGGGGCCGCACACGCCGGTCACCTCGGCGCCGTAGTGGACGGCGAGCTGCACCGCGTAGGTGCCCACACCGCCGGACGCGCCGATGACCAGCACCTTCTGGCCGGGCCGCGGACGGGCCACCTCCAGCCCCTGGAGGGCGGTCACGGCCGAGACGGGCAGTACCGCCGCCTGCTCGAAGGAGAGCCCGGCGGGCAGCGGGGCGAGCTGATCGGGCTTGGCGGTCGCGTACTCGGCGAACGAACCGGCACACTGCCCGAACACTTCCTCGCCCGGCTTGACCCCGGTCACCTTCGACCCCACCGCCTCCACCCGCCCCGCCGCGTCCCAGCCGCACACCGCGCGGGCGGGCCTGCGCAGTCCGACCTGCGGGCTGAGGCGGGCGACGTAGGGCCGCCCCGTCATCAGATGCCACACGCTCGGGTCGACCCCGGCGGCCCGCACCTCGACGAGCACTTCGTCGTCACGGGGCACGGGACGGTCGATGTCCCGCAGCCGCAGTGAGTCGGCGGAGCCGAACGCGTCCTGGACGATCGCCTTCATCGGGGCCCTCCCTGGCACGGGGTCGTCTCCACGTAGCCGGATGCACGTACTCGGATCGTCCTCGGCGCACGGCCCGACGGCCAGTCCCTGTGCGGCACGGAACGCGGAACGGCCCCTGTTCTCCCGAACCACCGGGAGAACAGGGGCCGTTGAGCCGTGCCCGCCGTGCTACGCGCCGGCGGTGCCCCGGCGTCGCACGACGAAGGCGACGGCCGCCGCCCCGGCCAGCACCGCCGCCGCGATGCCGATCCAGGCACCCGCGGACAGTCCGCCGTCGTCGTCCTGCTCGGTGGCGGCGGCCTGCGGCGTGCTGCTCTCCTGCTCCCGCGGTGCCTCCTGCGTGGGCGACGCGGCGGGGCTCTCCGGCGCGCTCGGGGTCGGGCTGACCGTCGTGGCGCCGGGGGCCGCCGCCTTCAGCTTCAGGGTCGGGGCCGGGTTGCCGTCGCCGTGGTCGTCGCCCTCCGCCCCGCCCAGTTCGATCCACCGGTCGACCTCGCCGTCGCTGTAGCTCTGGAGCGTCTTGAACGCCAGCTCCTTCGCGTCCGGCAACTGCCGTACGACGACGGAGTACTCGGCGTCGCCGCCGACCTTCAGGGCGGTGCCCTTGACGGTGTAGCCGTCGTCGGTGGTGCTGAACTTCCAGCCGGCCGGGCCCTGCCCGTACGACACGTCGGACGGGGCGATGCCCTCGGGCAGCACCACCTGGATCTGGCTGATCCCGGCGGTGGCCGACTCCGACTCGGCGGTGAAGGTGAGTTCGACGTTCTCGGCGAGCGCCTGGGCGTTCTCGGACTCGACCTCGACATGGGCGGCGGCCGGAACGGCCGTGAGCAGTACGGCGGTCGCCGCGGTGGCCGTGGCGAAGGCGAGGCGGTGGGTGATGCGCGCGGACATGGGTGTCTCCAAGGCAGGGGGGTATGGCCGGACGCCGTCGGTCGGGCGTTCCGGTGGGGTCGGTCGACAAGCGCTCCTGGGCGGCGGCCGGTTGACGGGAATGCACCGTCAGCCGTCAGCCGTCAGCCGTCAGCCGTCAGCCGTCAGCCGTCAGCCGTCAGCCGTCAGCCGTCAGTTGACAGCCGTGGGCCGTCGCCCGGTGGTCGCGTCAGGCGACGAGAGCCGCGCACCCCGCGGGAGGTCCCCGCCGTACCACCGCGTAGGCCAGGACGGGGGCGGCGGACCTCGGCCGCGCGTCCTCCGCCCGTACCCGGACCGGCGCCCCCGGTGTTCCGACCGGCCCCGGCCGCCCCGACAGCGTCCGCGCGGCGCGGACATGCGCGCCCGCCGCACCGAACAGCGCGGTGAGACCGCGGGCCAGTGTCCAGCAGGCCGTGTCCGCGCGGTGCAGCAGCAGCGCGACGAGCACGGCGGCCAGCGTGTGCGCCGCCGTCATGGCGACGGAGTCGTGCCCGTGAGCGTGCGCGCCATGGTGCATATGGTCATGGGTCATGGGGGTGCGGGGCGTGTGTGTCGTGAGCGTCAGCCACAGATGCAGACCCGACTGGCCCGCCACGCTGCACGCGACGACCGTGACCGCGTGACGCGGGCGCCGCACTCCGACCAGACCCAGCAGGAACAGCCCGGCGGCGACCGCCGAACCCTGCGCCCACGGCACCGTCACCTCGCCGGACAGATGGTGGGCGCTCACCCCCAGAGCCGTGCCGACGCCCGCGAACACCGCGGCCCGCAGGGCGGGCAGCGGTGCGCGGCGGTCGGTGGCGTGCTGGTGCATGATCTGCCCATCTTGGGTCATGGGGCCGGTGGCGCGCAGGACGGTACGGAAACGGGACGGGCCGCGTTCATCCCGGCGGCCTGCCCGCTTCTTGACCCCGGGGTGGGGCGCCGCGATGCTGTGGTGCCACCCATGAGGCGTCGAGGTGTGCGGGCCCTGGACCTCCCGAAGCCGATCGGCCCGCGTCTTTGGGGCCGCCCGGACCTCGGAGCGTCCCGTGGCGCTTCTCCGACGGCGACGGCGCCGGTCCTGCGGGAGCGACTCGACCGCCGCCGCCGATGTCAGCCAACTCCCTTTACTGGAAATCCTGTTGCGCCTGTTCACGCAGGCGGGGCGGGCGCTTCGGGCTGCCGTCGGAACGGGTCGCGAGCGGGTGTGAACGAGGCTCTGTGACGCCTTGACAACCGTTCGGAGCCGACCTCAAACTGGCGTTGCGCTCATCGCAATCCGTTTCGTCATACGCACCGAGGTGTCATGAAGATTCCCGCGTGCCGTCTCGAGGATCTGCCGCGAGGCGAGGCCCACCGGCTCGACATCGATCCGCCGGTCTCGGTGTTCCACACCGACGACGGCGAGCTCTTCGCCATCGACGACACCTGCACCCACCAGGACGCCTCGCTCGCCGACGGCTGGCTGGAGGGCTGCGAGGTGGAATGCCCGTTGCACGCCTCGAAGTTCGACCTCAGGACCGGTGCCGTCGACTCCCCGCCGGCCAAGCTCCCGGTCCGCACCCACGAGGTGGTCGTCGAGGACGGCACGATCCATGTGCTGCTGTCCACCGAGGCGCCCAACCTGCCGCCGTGCATCGCCGCCCGGCTCGCCGGAGGGCCCGCGTGAGGACGGTCGCCGTGGTGGGCGCCTCGCTGGCCGGCCTCTCCGCGGCCCGCGCGCTGCGGGGGCAGGGCTACGACGGACGGCTCGTCGTCATCGGCGACGAACTCCACCGCCCCTACGACCGGCCCCCGTTGTCGAAGGAGTTCCTCGTCGGCACGATGGGCGAGAGGGATCTCGCGCTGGAGACGGACGACGAGGATCTGGGCGCCGAATGGCTGCTCGGCGTCCGCGCGACCGCCCTCGACGGCGCGGACCGCACCCTCCGGCTCTCCGACGCACGCACCGTACGGACCGACGGGATCGTCCTCGCGACCGGCGCCGCCGCCCGTACCCTGCCCGGTTCCGCGAACCTCGCGGGCGTGCACACCCTGCGCACCCTCGACGACGCCCGCGCCCTGCGCGACGAACTCGCCCTGGGCGGAAGGCTGGTGGTGATCGGCGCCGGGTTCGTCGGCGCCGAGGTCGCCTCCACCGCCCACGCCCTCGGCCTCGACGTGACCGTCGTCGAGGCCGCCCCGACCCCGCTCGCCGGACCCCTCGGCCCGGCCATGGGCGCCGTCGTCTCCGGCCTCCACACCGACCACGGCGTACGACTGCGCTGCGGCGTCGGGGTGAAAGGGCTCAGCGGGGAGCGGCGGGTGGAGGCCGTGCTCCTGGACGACGGCTCCAGCGTCCCGGCGGACATCGTCGTCGTCGGAGTGGGTGCCCGGCCCTGCGTCGGATGGCTGGACGGCTCGGGCGTCGCCCTCGACGACGGCGTCAAGTGCGGTGCCGACGGCCGTACTTCACTCACCGGAGTCGTCGCGGTCGGCGACTGCGCCGCCTGGTACGACCCGGGCGCGGGCGCGCACCGCAGGGTCGAGCACTGGACCGGCGCGCTGGAACGTCCGGCCGCCGCCGTCACGGCCCTGCTCACGGGCGGCGCGGTGGACCCGGCGCCGCCGAGACCGCCGTACTTCTGGTCGGACCAGTACGGGGTGAAGATCCAGTTCGCGGGCCACGCGGCGGGCGCGGACAGCGTCACCGTCGAGGCGGGCAGCGCGGACGGCCGTGACGTCCTCGCGGTGTACCGGCGCGGCGACACCCCCCTCGCCGTGCTCGGGATGAACCAGCCGCGGCTGTTCACCCGCCTGCGCAGGCAACTCGCCGCCCGGCCCGCCTGAACCGGAACCCCTCCCGTGTCCTGACCCTCTTCCCGAGGAGTGCACCGTGACCCCGACCGGACTGCCGGACAGCCTGATCGCCACGCTCCCCGGATCCTCGTACACGGATCCGGCGGTCTTCGCCCAGGAGCAGGAGCGCATCTTCGAGACGATGTGGTTCTGTGTCGCGCGGGCGGCCGATCTGCCGACCCCCGGCGCCTTCCGCACCGTCGACGTCGGACGCGAGAGCATCCTCGTCACCCGCGCCCGCGACCGGTCGGTGCGCGCCTACTTCAACGTGTGCCGGCATCGTGGCGCGAGGCTCTGCACCGAGGAGAGCGGCGAGGTCAAGCGGGCCTTCCAATGCCCCTACCACGCCTGGACGTACGGGCTGGACGGCAAGCTGGTCGCCGCGCCCAACCTGACCAAGATGCCCGACGTCGGACGTACCGAGTTCGGGCTGGTGAGCGTCGCCGTGCGGGAGTGGCTCGGCTATGTGTGGGTGTGCCTCGCGGAGAACCCGCCCTCCTTCGAACAGGACGTGATGGGCGCGGTCGTCGAACGGCTCGGGGACGTCGAGTCGATCGAGCACTACGGCATCGACTCCCTCACCGTGGGCAAGCGGATCGTCTACGACGTGCGGGCGAACTGGAAGCTCATCGTCGAGAACTTCATGGAGTGCTACCACTGCGCCACCATCCACCCCGAACTCACGGAGGTGCTCCCGGAGTTCGCCGACGGCTACGCCGCCCAGTACTACGTGGGCCACGGCGCCGAGTTCGGCCGCGAGGTGCAAGGGTTCACGGTCGACGGCTCGGAGGGCCTGGACCGGATACCGGGCGTCGCCCAGGATCAGGACCGCCGCTACTACGCGATCACCGTCAAACCGCAGGTGTTCATCAACCTCGTGCCCGACCACGTCATCTTCCACCGGATGTACCCGCTGGCCGTCGACCGCACGGTCGTCGAGTGCGACTGGCTCTACCTTCCGCACGTCGTCGACGGCGGCAAGGACGTCAGCCGGTCCGTGGAGCTGTTCCACCGCGTCAACCAGCAGGACTTCGACGCCTGCGAGCGCACCCAGCCCGGGATGAGTTCACGGATGTACGCCAAGGGCGGCGTCCTCGTGCCCAGCGAGCACCACATCGGCGCCTTCCACGACTGGGTCGGCGAACGCCTCGGAGCCGTCGCCCGGCCCGGCACGGTCCCTCAGCCGAGGTAGCCCATCCGGATGCTGATCTCCTCGGCACCCTTCACCAGCACCGGCGCCATCTCGTGCAGCCGCTCCTCGGTGAAGCGGTACGAGGGCCCGGACGCGCTCAGCGCGGCGATCACCGCTCCGTCCCGGTCGCGGACCGGGGCGGCCATCGCGTGCAGCCCGATCTCCAACTCCTCCAGGGTGAAGGCGTAGCCGTGCTCGCGCGCGTCGGCGAGGTTCCTCTCCAGCTTCGTCTTCGCGGTGATCGTGCGGGGCGTCTCCTTGCTCAGCCCCGACCGGGTCAGCAGCGCCGAGCGCTTCTTGGCGGGCAGGTGCGCCAGCAGGATCTTGCCGCTCGACGTCGCGTGCAGCGGGGTGAGCTGGCCGACCCAGTTGTGCGCGGTGATCGCACCGGGACCGCGCACCTGGTACAGGTTGATCGCGAAGTGCTCTTGCATGACCGCGATGTTGACGGTCTCGCCGATCTCCTCGGCGAGCCGCTCGCACACCGGGCGGCCCTGCTGGGTGATGTCTATACGGCCCGTGACGGCCCCGGCGAGCCGCACGATGCCGAAGCCCAGACGGTACTTGCCGCGCTCGCCCGCCTGCTCGACCAGACCGCGTGCCTCCAGCGCCCCGAGCAGCCGGAACGCGGTCGACTTGTGGACGTCGATCTCGCCCGCAACCTCACTGACGCCCGCCTCGCCGCGCTGGGCGAGGATCTCCAGGACGCTGATCGCGCGGTCGACCGACTGGACTCCGCCGGACTGTGAACCCGATGTTTCCGTGTCAGTGCTGTAGTTGCTCACAGTGAAACTATACGCGTAGTAAACAACACGACGGCAAGTAACGACACCGAAACCAAGCTGTTCCAGGTTGCGTTGCTCGCAACCTGGTGCGTATCGCGGCACCGCCGCTAGCATGCCTGGCGTATCTCTGGCGCGAGCGAGACGAGGCACCATGGCGGATGCTCAGTACGACTTCGTCATCGTCGGGGGCGGTTCGGCCGGCAGCGCACTGGCGAACAGACTCACCGCGGACCCGGCGAACCGGGTGCTGGTACTGGAGGCCGGCCGCTCCGACTACCCGTGGGACGTCTTCATCCACATGCCCGCGGCGCTGACCTACCCCATCGGCAGCCGCTTCTACGACTGGAAGTACGAGTCCGAGCCCGAACCCCACATGGGCGGCCGTCGCGTCTACCACGCGCGCGGCAAGGTCCTCGGCGGCTCCAGCAGCATCAACGGCATGATCTTCCAGCGCGGCAACCCCATGGACTACGAACGCTGGGCGGCCGACCCGGGCATGGAGAGCTGGGACTACGCGCACTGCCTGCCCTACTTCCGGCGCATGGAGAACTGCCTCGCCGCCGACCCCGACGACGAGTTCCGCGGCCACGACGGCCCCCTCGTCCTGGAGCGCGGACCGGCCACCAACCCCCTGTTCACCGCCTTCCAGAAGGCCACCGAGGAGGCGGGCTACGCACCCACCGACGACGTCAACGGCTACCGGCAGGAAGGCTTCGCCAAGTTCGACCGCAACGTCCACCGCGGACGCCGGCTCTCCGCCTCCAAGGCCTACCTCAAGCCGGCGATGAAACGCCCCAACCTCACCGTCAGGACACGGGCGTTGGTCACCCGTGTCCTGTTCGAGGGCAAGCGCGCCGTCGGTGTCGAGTACCAGCGGGGCAGGGGAGCGCCGCAGCGGGTGCGCGCCAAGGAGGTCGTCCTGTGCGGCGGCGCCGTCAACTCGCCCCAGCTGCTCCAGCTCTCGGGCGTCGGCAACGCGGACGAACTGCGCGACCTCGGCATCGACGTCGTCCACGACCTCCCCGGCGTGGGCGAGAACCTCCAGGACCATCTGGAGGTCTACGTCCAGTACGGATGCAGACAACCCGTCTCCATGCAGCCGTACCTGGCGAAGTGGCGCGCCCCGTTCATCGGCCTCCAGTGGCTGTTCCGCAAGGGCCCGGCGGCCACCAACCACTTCGAGGCGGGCGGGTTCGCGCGCAGCAACGACGACGTCGACTACCCCAACCTGATGTTCCACTTCCTGCCCGTCGCCGTCCGCTACGACGGCTCCTCGCCCTCCGGCGGCCACGGCTACCAGGTGCACGTCGGACCCATGTACTCCGACGCCGTCGGCTCGGTGAAGATCAGGAGCAGGGACCCGCGCGAGCACCCGGCGCTCCGCTTCAACTACCTCTCCACCGAACAGGACCGCCGTGAATGGGTCGAGGCGATTCGCGTGGCCCGCAGGCTCCTCGACCAGCCCGCGCTCGCCCCCTACAACGACGGCGAGCTCTCGCCGGGACCCGGGGTGGAGAGCGACGAGGAGATCCTCGCCTGGGTCGCGAAGGAGGGCGAGACCGCCCTGCACCCGTCCTGCACCTGCAAGATGGGCACCGACGAGATGGCCGTCGTGGACCCCGCCGGCCTGCGCGTGCACGGCGTCGAGGGGCTGCGCGTGGTCGACGCCTCGGTGATGCCGTACGTCACCAACGGCAACATCTACGCGCCGGTGATGATGATCGCCGAGAAGGCCGCCGACCTGATCCTCGGCAAGGAGCCGCTGGAGCCCTCCAAGGCCGTCTACTACCGTCACCGCGACGCGCGCGAACGAACCGAGTAGCACGCCATGTGCCGCGCGGCGGACGGTAGTTGAGACCGCGCACCCAAGGCGCCGCATAGGTGTCGTATACAGGCGGGAGCGTGATCGCCCGCATGGCGAAATCGTCATCGGCGAACCCCTTGACGCCTGTCAGGACATTCGCCAGGGTGTTCCATCACAAGCAATACGGTGCACGATGCGCAACGAAGTTCTTTCGAAAGGCTCGGCGCGTGGCAGACCTGTATGTGGCTGGGGAATGGCGGGACGCGGAGGCCGGCGGACGCCGGGAGATCCGATGTCCCGCCGACGGCACGCTCGTGGCGACGGTGTCGGAGGCGACCCGCGCCGACACCGAGGCGGCGATCGGCGCGGCCCGCCACGCCTTCGACGAAGGGCCCTGGCCCCGCACCCCCGAACGGGAGCGCGGCGCCCTCCTGCTGCGCACCGCCGACATCCTGGAGCGCGACGCCAAACAGTTCGCGCGCGCCGAATCCCTGGACACCGGCAAGCGGTTGGTGGAGAGCGAGTACGACATCGCCGACGTCGTCTCCTGCTTCCGCTACTACGGAGGCCTCGCGGGCACCGACGCCGGACGGGCCATCGACACCGGACGCGACGACGCCGTCAGCCGGGTCGTCTACGAGCCGGTCGGCGTCTGCGCCCTCATCACCCCCTGGAACTACCCTCTGCTGCAGGCCAGTTGGAAAGTCGCCCCGGCTCTCCTCGCGGGCAACACGATCGTCCTCAAGCC
This sequence comes from Streptomyces sp. NPDC090106, assembly GCF_044747265.1. Lineage (NCBI taxonomy): Bacteria > Bacillati > Actinomycetota > Actinomycetes > Kitasatosporales > Streptomycetaceae > Streptomyces > Streptomyces sp. NPDC090106. Next base: position 241,173 of record NZ_JBIVDS010000007.1, read on the forward strand.
CAGCGAACTCACCCCCTCCACCTCCGTCCTGCTGATGAGGGCACTGGAGGAGGCCGGACTCCCCGCCGGTACCGCCAACCTCGTCCTCGGCGCCGGACCCGAGGCCGGCGCCCCGCTCGCCGAGCACCCGGCCGTCGACATGGTCTCCTTCACCGGAGGTCTGGAGACCGGCAGACACCTCATGGCCACCGCCGCGGCGGGCGTCAAGAAGGTCGCCCTCGAACTCGGCGGCAAGAACCCCAACGTCGTCTTCGCCGACGCAGACTTCGAGACGGCCGTCGACTTCGCCCTCACCGCCGTCTTCCTGCACTCCGGCCAGGTCTGCTCGGCGGGCGCCCGGCTCGTCGTCGAGGACGCCCTGCACGACCGGTTCGTCGACGAACTCGTGCGCCGCGCACGGCGGATCAGGCTCGGCGGCCCCTTCGACCCCGAGGCCGAGACCGGCGCCCTCATCTCCGCCCGGCACCGCGACAAGGTCGAGGCGTACGTCGCCGCCGGGCTCGCCGAGGGCGCCGTCCTGCGCTGCGGCGGCGCCCGCCCCGAGGACCCCGCGCTCGCGGACGGCCACTACTACCCGCCCACCGTCCTCGACGAGTGCACCCAGGACATGCGTGTCGTGCACGAGGAGTCCTTCGGGCCCGTGCTCACCGTGGAGCGCTTCACCGACGAGGACGACGCCGTCCGTATCGCCAACGACACCGAGTACGGCCTCGCGGGCGCGGTCTGGACCCAGGACGCGGGCCGGGCCCAGCGGGTCGCCCGTCGGCTGCGCCACGGCACCGTGTGGATCAACGACTACCACCCCTATGTGCCGCAAGCGGAATGGGGTGGCTTCGGGCACTCGGGCGTGGGCCGGGAGCTGGGACCGACCGGCCTGAACGAGTACCGAGAGCCCAAGCACATCTGGCAGAACATCCAACCCCGGCCGCAGCACTGGTTCCGCGGCTGACCGCCGAAAAGAGGTCGAACGTGACCACACAGACCGAGGTGCCGCAGCGGCGCGGCACGCCCCACGACTCGGGCTCCACCCCGGTCATCTCCGTGCGCAGGCTGTGGAAGGTGTTCGGACCCAGGGCCGACCAGGTCCCGGACTCCGAGGAGCTGTGCGGCCTGACCCGCCGTGAACTCATGGACCGCACCGGCTGCACCGCCGCTGTGCGCGACGTCGAGTTCGACGTCTCGCCCGGCGAGGTCTTCGTCGTCATGGGCCTGTCCGGCTCCGGCAAGTCCACCCTCGTGCGCTGTCTGACCCGGCTGATCGAACCCACCGCGGGCGAGGTCGTCTTCGAGGGCGAGGACATCCGCCAGGCCGACGCCAAGCGCCTGCGCGAACTGCGGCGCAGCAAGTTCTCCATGGTCTTCCAGCACTTCGGTCTGCTGCCCCACCGCCGCGTCGTGGACAACGTGGCGTTCGGACTGGAGATCCGGGGCCTGGGCCGCGCCGAACGCGTCAGGCGCGCCCAGGAGGTCGTCGAACTCGTCGGCCTCGCCGGGTACGAGAACTCCTACCCCGACCAGCTCTCCGGCGGCATGCAGCAACGCGTCGGTCTGGCACGGGCGTTGGCGGGCGACCCGGACGTCCTCTTCTTCGACGAGCCGTTCTCCGCCCTCGACCCGCTGATCCGCCGCGACATGCAGAACGAGGTCATCCGGCTGCACCGCGAGGTCGGCAAGACCATGGTGTTCATCACCCACGACCTGTCCGAGGCCCTCAAACTCGGCGACCGCATCCTCATCATGCGCGACGGGAAGACCGTCCAGTGCGGCACCGGCGACGAACTCGTCGGCGCACCGGCCGACGACTACGTCCGCGAGTTCGTGAAGGACGTGCCGCGCGGCGACGTCCTCACCCTGCGCTGGATCATGCGCGCCCCCCAGGACACGGACGCCCTGGACGGACCGGAGCTGGGCCCCGACGTCGTCGTCCGCGAGGCCACCCGGGCCGTCCTCGCCGCGGAGAAGCCCGTCAAGGTCGTCGAGAACGGCAAGCTGCTCGGGATCGTGGGCGACGAGGAGATCCTCGCGGTCGTCGCCGGGAAGGAAGGCGGCGCGCAGTGACCGTCGTCATGGAGAAACCGGAGACGGCCACCGCCGGGGAACCACCGGCCGGACCGGCGCGCGGGATCAGCCGGCCCGCGGCCCTCGCCGCGATCCTCGTCGTCTGGCTGGTCCTGTTCGCCGTGCTGCGCGGCAAGCAGACCCTGACCCTCGCGGCGGCCGACCTCACCGGTCTGCACCACTGGTTCAACGACGTCAACGACTCCGTCGGCGCCAACCGCAACTCCAACCCCGTCTTCCTGTACTTCTTCAACGAGATCCGCCTCGTCATCGACACCCTGGTCACCTTCGTCCAGGAGCTGATCGCGCAGCCCTCCGCGGGCCGTCCCCTCCCGCAGATCGGCTGGCTCGGCGTCGTCGCCGTCGCCGGATACGTGTCCTGGGCCGTCGGCAACTGGCGGGTCGCGCTGCTCGCCGTCGCGGGCTTCACCTTCCTCGGCCTCCAGGGTCTGTGGCAGGAGAGCATGGACACCCTGGCACTCACCGTGTCCGCCGTGTTCGTGGCGCTGCTGTTCGCGATACCCATCGGGGTCTGGGCGGGTCTCTCCGACCGTGTCGACCGGATCGTGACCCCGTTCCTGGACTTCATGCAGACGATGCCGACCTTCGTCTACCTGGCGCCGCTGACGCTGTTCTTCCTCATCGGCCCGGCCTCGGCGACGATCGCCACCCTCGTCTACGCGGCGCCGCCCGCGATCCGCATCACCGCGCACGCCATCCGCACGGTGCCCCGGACCACGGTCGAGGCCGCCGACTCGCTCGGCGCCACCCGGCGGCAGTCACTGACCAAGGTGCTGCTGCCGATGTCGAAGCGGACCGTCGTCATGGGCGTCAACCAGACCATCATGGCCGCGCTCGCCATGGTCACCATCGCCGCCCTGATCGACGCGCCCGGCCTCGGCAAGACCGTCGTCCAGGCCCTCCAGTCCCTCGACGTGGGAACCGCCTTCAACGCCGGTCTCGCGATCGTCGTCCTGGCCATCGTCCTGGACCGGGTGACCACCGCGGCCAGTACCCGCGCGGAGACGGCCCGCGGCTCCCGCAACCGGTTCCTGGCCTGGCGCCGGCCGCTCCTCGGGGCGGGCGCGGCCGTCACCGCCGTCCTCGTCTACCTCTCGCACACCTACGTGTGGGCGGCGGAGTTCCCCGGCGACGGCGGCACCGGCAGCGCCGTCTCCAGCGGCGCCGACCACGTCACCACCTGGGCGCAGGACCACCTCTCCGGCCTCACCAACGGCATCCGCGACGCCCTCACCACCGGCCTGCTCAACCCGTTCCAGACCCTCCTCACCGACTCCCCGTGGTGGCTGGTCGGCGCCGCCCTCGTCGCGCTCGCCGTCGTCCTCGGCGGATGGCGCTCCGGCGTCACCACGGCCGTCTGCGTCGGGCTGCTCGTCGGCACCGGCCTGTGGTCGGACAGCATGACCACCCTGGCCTCCACCGTCGTCGCCACGGTCCTGGTGATGCTCCTCGGCGTCGGTTTCGGCGTGTGGATGGGGCGCAGCGCCCTCGCCGACCGGCTGGTGCGGCCCACGCTCGACGCGGCCCAGGTCATGCCGCCGTTCGTCTATCTGGTGCCGTTCCTCGCCCTGTTCGGCGCGACCCGCTTCACCGCGATCGTCGCCGCCGTCGTCTACGCCGCCCCCGTCGCCATGAAGATCGTCGCCGACGGGGTGCGCAACGTGCCCGCGACCACCGTCGAGGCGGCCACCGCCGCCGGATGCAACACCTGGCAGATCATCACCAAGGTGCAGCTGCCGATGGCCCGCGGCGCGCTCACCCTCGCCACCAACCAGGGCCTCATCTACGTCCTGGCGATGGTCGTGGTCGGCGGCCTGGTCGGCGCGGGCGCCCTCGGCTACGACGTCGTCGCGGGCTTCTCGCAGGGAGAGCTGTACGGCAAGGGCCTGGCGGCCGGGCTCGCCATCGTCCTGCTCGGTGTCATGTTCGACCGGATCACTCAGGCGGCGGCCCGCCGCACCAGCGCGTAAGGAGCACCACACGATGGCAAGACACTGGCGAGCCGGCGTGGCCGGCATGGCGGTCCTGGGCCTGGCCCTCACCGCGTGCGGCGGCGCGAAGGTCGGTGACGACAGCGCCGGCGGCTCGGAGGAGTCCGGCAAGTGCGGCACCTTCAACCTCGCGGTCAACCCCTGGGTCGGCTACGAGGCGGACGCGGCGGTCGTCGCCTACGTCGCCGAGAACGACCTCGGCTGCAAGGTCGTCCAGAAGGACCTCAAGGAGGAGATCGCCTGGCAGGGCTTCGGCACCGGCGAGGTCGACACCGTCCTGGAGAACTGGGGCCACGACGACCTGAAGAAGAAGTACATCACCGACCAGAAGACCGCCGTCGAGGCCGGCTCCACCGGCAACAAGGGCATCATCGGCTGGTACGTGCCGCCGTGGCTCGCCAAGGCCCACCCGGACATCACGGACTGGAAGAACCTCAACAAGTACGCCGCGAAGTTCAAGACCTCCGAGTCCGGCGGCAAGGGCCAGCTCCTCGACGGCGACCCCTCGTACGTCACCAACGACGAGGCGCTGGTGAAGAACCTGAAGCTCGACTTCAAGGTCGTGTACGCGGGCAGCGAGACCGCCCTCATCCAGGCGTTCCGCAAGGCGGAGCAGAACAAGGAATGGGTGATCGGCTACTTCTACGAGCCCCAGTGGTTCCTGTCCGAGGTGCCGCTCGTCAAGGTCGATCTCCCGGAGTACACGGACGGTTGTGACGCGGACGCCGCGAAGATCGCCTGCGACTACCCCGAGTACGACCTCGACAAGATAGTCAGCGCGGACTTCGCCAAGTCCGGCAGCCCCGCCTACGACCTGGTCAAGAACTTCAACTGGACCAACGACGACCAGAACACGGTCGCCAAGTACATCGCCGTGGACAAGATGACCCCCGAGGCGGCGGCCAAGAAGTGGGTCGACGCCCACCGCGACAAGGTGGAGGCCTGGATCAAGTAGCCCGTTCCGTAGGCCCGGTGGGCGGTGCGCGCAACAGGCGTACCGCCCACCGGGCGTTGCCGTTTCCGGGTCGTTTCCGGGCCGCGTCCGCGCAGGTCACGGGCCTCTTGACACCCCCATGCGCGACGGGCACATTGAGTTGCGCAACCTGAATCACGTTGCGTACGAAGCAACTGAACCGGAGGTGCGGCAATGGCGGGACCCCGAGTGGTCGTCATCGGAGCGGGCGTCGTCGGCGCGGCTCTCGCGGACGAGCTCTCCGAGCGCGGCTGGACCGACGTGACCGTGGTCGACCAGGGCCCGCTCCCGGCGACCGGCGGTTCCAGCTCCCATGCGCCGGGTCTGGTCTTCCAGACCAACTCGTCCAAGACGATGACCGAGTTGGCCCGCTACACCGTCGAGAAGCTCTGCTCCCTCGACGTCGACGGCAAGCCCTGTTTCCTCCAGGTCGGCGGCCTGGAGGTGGCCACCACCCCCGAGCGCCTCACCGAACTGCACCGCCGCCACGGCTGGATCACCGCCTGGGGGGTCGAGGCCCACGTGCTGAGCCGAGAGGAATGCGTCGCCCGGCACCCCCTGATCAACCCCGACCGTGTCCTCGGCGGCCTGTACGTCCCCACGGACGGCCTCGCCAAGGCGGTCCTCGCCGTCGAGGCGCAGATCCGCCGCGCCACCTCACGCGGCGTCAGGTTCCTGCCCCGCCATGAGGTGCTGGACATCCTCCGGGCCGACGACGCGGTCACCGGGGTGCTGACCGACCAGGGCGAGATCCCGGCCGACGTCGTCGTGTGCTGCGCCGGCATCTGGGGCCCCAGGATCGCCCGCATGGCCGGGATGAACCTCCCGCTCACCCCGCTCGCCCACCAACTCGCCTGGACCGGACCGGTTCCCGCGCTCGCCGGCCAGACCGAGGAGGCCGTCCGCCCGATCCTTCGCCACCAGGACGCCGACCTCTACTACCGCGACCGCTACGACGGCATCGGCATCGGCTCGTACGGGCACCGCCCCCTGCCCGTCCCCGCCGACGACATCCTCGCCTTCGACGAGAACCGGCCCATGCCGTCCGTACTGGAGTTCACCGAAGGCGACTTCGCCGACGCCTGGACCGAGACCCTGTCCCTGCTGCCCGTGACGAAGGACGCCAAGGTCGAGGAGGGCATCAACGGCCTGTTCTCCTTCACCACCGACAACTTCCCCCTCCTCGGCGAGTCCCGGGACCTCAAGGGCTTCTGGGTGGCGGAGGCCGTCTGGGTCACCCACTCCGCGGGCGTCGGCCGCGCGATGGCCGAGTGGCTGACCGACGGCCACTGCTCGTCCTTCGACCTCCACGAGTGCGACGTCAACCGCTTCGAACCCCACCAGCTGGCCCCGGAGTACGTCCTCGCCCGGGACTGCCAGAACTTCGTCGAGGTCTACGACATCCTGCACCCGCTCCAGCCCTCCGGGGCGCCGCGCCCGATCCGCACCAGCCCCTTCCACGTCCGGCAGGAGGAGCACGGCGCCTTCTTCCTGGAGGCCAACGGCTGGGAGCGCCCTCACTGGTACCAGGCCAACGCGGGCCTCGTGGAAGGCCGTTCGATCCCCGTCCCGAACGACTGGGCCGCCCGCTACTGGTCGCCCATCGTGGCAGCCGAAGCCCAAGTCACCCGCGAGACCGTCGCGTTGTACGACATGACGGCCCTCAAGCGGCTGGAGGTGAGCGGCCCGGGCGCCGCCGCTTTCCTGGAGGGCATGGTCACCGGCAAGGTCGCCAAGTCCGTCGGCTCCGTGACCTACACGCTCCTCCTCGACCACGACGGGGGCATCCGCAGCGACGTCACCGTCGCCCGCCTCGCCCGCGACCTCTTCCAGATCGGCGCCAACGGCAACACCGACCTCGACTGGCTCACCCGGCACCTCCCCGCCGACGGCACCGTCCAGGTCCGCGACATCACCCCGGGCACCTGCTGCGTCGGCCTGTGGGGCCCCCTCGCCCGCGAGGTCCTGCAACCCCTCACCGACGAGGACTTCTCGAACGACGGCCTGAAGTATTTCCGCGCCCAGCGCGCCCACATCGGCAGTGTCCCCGTCACCGCGATGCGCCTGTCGTACGTCGGCGAACTCGGCTGGGAGCTCTACACCACCGCCGACCAGGGCCTGAAACTCTGGGACACCCTGTGGCGGGCCGCCGAACCGCTCGGCGGGATCATCGCGGGCCGCGGCGCCTTCAACAGCCTCCGCCTGGAGAAGGGGTACCGCTCCTTCGGCACCGACATGACCTACGAGCACGACCCCTACGAGGCCGGCGTCGGCTTCGCCGTCAAGCCCGACAAGGGCGACTTCATCGGCAAGGCGGCCCTCGAACGCCGCAAGGCGGACGTCCGGCGCAGGCTCGCCTGCCTCACCATCGACGACCCGGCTTCCGTCGTCATGGGCAAGGAACCGGTCTACGACGGTGACCGCGCCGTCGGCTACGTCACCAGCGCCGCCTACGGCCACACGATCGGCAAGGGCATCGCCTACGCCTGGCTCCCCGCGGAGCTCGCCACCCCCGGCACGACCGTGCACATCGGCTACTTCGACCGGCGGATCGAGGCGGCCGTCGCCGAGGAACCCCTGTTCGACCCGGCGATGTCCCGCCTGCGCGGCTGAGAACTCCCTGATCACCGGCCGTGGGGGGGGGGGCGGCGGGGGCCACCGGCCCCCGCCCCGGGTCCGGGTGGGGGGCGTAGTGTACCGGGAGGCGCTAACAAAAAACAAGCACATT
>NZ_JBIVDS010000007.1:248953-585974 GCF_044747265.1 Streptomyces sp. NPDC090106
GGCCGCGGGCCCGCCGCCCCCCCCCCCCCGCCCCCCGGGCGGGCCCCCCGCGGGGGGGGGGCGCCCCCCCCCCCCCCCCGGGGGGGGGGGCGGGCCCCCCCCCCCCCCCCCCCCCCACGGCCGGTGATCGCTTGACGCGCGTAGTTCACCGGGACGCCATCTCAAATACTCCTGGAATTACCTCGTAATTCTCAGGGCCTTCTCAGGTGCCGACGGTTTCGTGTGCGGGGTCGACCTACCAGGCCCACGAAGAGGAGGCGCATGGTGGCATCACCGGTGACCACGCGGCAGCAGCCCCGCAGCGGTACGGAACCGGCCGGGGACGAGGCGCTGCATGTGGCGAGCAGGCTCCACGCCTTCAACCGCTTCGAGCTGAAGTACCTCGTCCCGGTCGAGCAGGCCGCCGACATCCGCGACGAGCTGGCCCAGCGGATGGACCGGGACCTCAACAGCCCCGTCGGCGGCTACGGCGTGTGGAGCCTGTACTACGACACCCCGCAGCTCCGGTTCTACTGGGAGAAGATCGAGGGCCTCAAGTTCCGCCGCAAGCTGCGCATCCGGCACTACGGCGACCTCGACGGCGTCACCGACGGGTCCCCGGTGTGCGTCGAGATCAAGCAGCGGGTCAACCGCGTCACCCAGAAACGCCGGATCACGCTTCCCTACGGCGTGGCCCGCGAACTCTGCGACGACCGGCGGCTCATCGAGCACTCGGCACGTGAGAGCGCCTTCGTCCAGGAGGTCCTCGAACTCGTCGTACGGCTCGACCTGAGGCCCATGGCGATCACCGGGTACCAGCGTGAGGCCCTCGTCGGACGCGATGCCGACACCGGGCTCCGGGTCACCTTCGACCGGCGCATCCGCGGCCGGGACCGGGACTTCCACTTCGCCACCGAGAACGCCGAGAACCGCTTCACCATCCCCCCGCACCTGTCGGTGATGGAGATCAAGGTCAACGAGCGCACCCCCACCTGGATCACCGATCTGGCGGCGCGCCGCAACCTCAGCCTGATCAGGGTCTCCAAGTACGTGCAGTCGATCGAGGCGTTCGGTCTCGCGCCGCGATCGGTCTTCCACGTCCCCGACGACATGCTCTCGAAAGCAGGAACAGAGTGAACCTCGATCTCCAGGAACTCAGCGGCACGTTCAGTGTCACGGACGTCGTCGTGGCCATGGCGCTGTCGTTCGTCCTGAGCACCGTGATCGGCTATGTGTACCGCTACACGCACCGCAACGTCTCCTACAGCCAGTCCTACGTGCAGACGCTCGTCATCGTCGGCATGGTCGTGGCGCTGATCATGCTGGTCGTCGGCTCCAACCTGGCCCGGGCGTTCTCGCTCGTCGGCGCGTTGTCGGTGATCCGGTTCCGCAACGCCATCAAGGAGACCAGGGACGTCGGCTTCGTCTTCCTGGCGATGGCCATCGGCATGGCCTGCGGTGCCCGGTTCTACACCCTCGCGGCCGTCGCGGCGATCGTGATCTCCGTGGTCGTCGTCGTGATGTTCAAGTTCAACTGGTTCGCCCTGAACGTGCAGCGCCAGGTCGTCAAGGTCCAGGTCCCCGCGGGCGACGACTACACGCCCGGCATCCGTGACGTCCTCATCCGCTACACGTCCGAGTTCGAGCTGGTGAGCACCGAGACGATCCGCGGCGGCGCGCTGACCGAGGTGTTCTACACCGTGCGCATGAAGAAGGGCACCGAACCCGCCGACCTCGTCTCCGCCCTCCAGGAGCGGACGTCGGGTCAGCGGGTGACCGTGCTGACCGGTTACGACTCCACCGACCTGTGATGCGGCTGCGGGACCGGATACCGGTCAGGCTGCGGCACCACTGGAAGCCGGCCGGCGCCCTGTGCGCCGGGCTGGCGGTGATGGTCTGGTTCTTCGGCGACGCCCGCATCTCCCCGTACGTCACCTCCGACTCGGTCGTGGAGGCCGACGTCATCACGGAGAACGTGCGCGGCTCCGTCGGCCTGTACGACACCTCGGTCGCCCACTCCGTCCAACTGGATTTCAAGCAGACCGACTTCACCAAGATGATGAAGGAGTTCCGGGACGACGGGACCAAGGACTACATCCAGGCCGACCTCACGATCGACGGGGTCTACCTGGAGAACGTCGGGATCCGTCTCAAGGGCAACTCCACCCTGATGTCCCTGCGCGGCACCGGCACGGGCGGTGGGGCCGGTGGCGGCCGGACCCTGCCCGAGGGTGCCGCGCAGGGCGCTCCGCAGGGCGCCGACGGCGGTGGGACCGGCGGAGGCCGGGCCGACGGCGACGGCCAGGCCGCCGAAGGCGGTGCGGGCGGTGCCGGTACCGGCGGGGGCGGTGCGGGCGGTGCGGGCGGTGGTGGCATGGGAGGGATGACCCAGTACAACCTCTCCGAGGACAAGCCGCAGGAACTGCCCTGGCTCATCAAGGTCGACGAGTACGTGGAGGGCCGCGCCTACCAGGGCGAGCGGGAGATCTCGCTCCGCCCCGGCAGCGACAGCCAGGTGCCGCTGAACGAGGCGCTCTCGCTGGACCTCACCGACGCCACCGGCGCGCAGGCCGAGCGGTACGCCTTCACCTCGGTCCAGGTCAACAACGGCACGGCGGCCACCCGGCTCATGGTCGAGAACCCCGACACCGAGTACGCCGAGGCCGTAGAGGACGGCAACGGCGTCCTCTACAAGGCCAGGGCCGGCGGCAGCTTCGACTACGTGGGCGACGACCCGAGCGACTACAAGGACTCGTTCAAGCAGCTCAACAAGGTCGGCAGCCAGGACCTGGAGCCGGTCATGAAGCTCATCAAGTGGGTCTCCCAGGCCTCCGACGAGGAGTTCGAGAGGGACCTCGGCCAGTACGTCGACGTCGAGTCCCTCGCGCACTACGCCGCCGCCCAGAACCTGCTGATGAACTTCGACGACATGGCGGGCCCGGGCAAGAACTACCTGCTCTGGTACGACCTCGGCACCAAGAAGTTCTCGGTGCTCGGCTGGGACTACAACCTCACCTTCTCCGGCGACGCGACGGCGGGTCCCGACGACTCGTTCAGCATGGGCGGCGGGGGAGGGGGCGCCGGAGGCGGCTTCGGTGACGGCGGAGCCCAGGACGGCGCCACCACCGGCGGAGCCGGCCAGGCCATGCCGTCCGGTATGCCGTCGGGAATGCCCGAAGGGATGCCGTCCGGAATGCCTGAGGGCATGCCGGGCGGAGCCACGGGAGGCGATCAGGGTGACGGGGAAGCCGGCGGTGGCGGCGGGTTCGGCGGAATGTCGGGCCACGCGCTGAAGTCGCGCTTCCTGGAGTCGGACGCCTTCGACTCCGTCTACAAGAAGGCGTACAGCGAGCTGTACGAGACGTTCTTCGGCTCCGGCGCGGCGCTGAAGAGCCTCGACGGCATCGCGGACCAGGCCGCCGCGGCGGGCGCCGACGGCGAGGCGCTCGACTCCGCCGTGAAGACCCTCCGTACGACCGTCACCGAACGCACCGAGGCCCTGGCCGAGGACGAAGAGGTGACCGGCTGACCGCCGGTGCCCGGACGAGCGGCCTCCACCCGAAGGAGGCGCGCGGTCCGGGCGCCGGTGCGCCCCGCCCCGGCCGCAGGGCCGGTCCCCAGTGAAGGAAGCAGCCATGTCCGCCGGACACACCGTGCTCGTCGTCGAGGACGACCCGAGCATCCGCACCCTCCTGACCTCCGCCCTCCAGGCCGCCGGGTACGCGGTCGTCACCGCCGGGACCGGACAGGCGGCCATGTTCGAGGCGGGCCGCGCCCAGCCGGACCTGATCGTCCTCGACGTGGGGCTGCCGGACACCGACGGCTTCGCGGTGACCCGCCATCTGCGGGCCGCCGGGATCTACACACCCGTGCTGTTCCTGACGGCCCGCACCGACGTCGAGGACCGCATCATCGGGCTGAGCGCGGGCGGCGACGACTACGTCACCAAGCCGTTCCACGTGCAGGAGGTCCTGCTGCGCATCCGCGCCGTGCTCCGCCGCACCCACATGCCGCACCCCGCCGAGAGCCGCCGCGCCGCCCCGCTGCGCTACGAGGACCTGGTCCTGGACGAGCAGACGCACGAAGTGCACCGGGCGGGGCTGCCGGTCCGTCTCTCGCCCACCGAGTTCCGGCTGCTGGCCTGCCTGCTGGCCCAGCCGGAGCGGGTCCTGGACAAGAAGGAGATCCTCTCCCGGGTCTGGCACTACGACTTCGCCGGTGACGCCCGCATCGTCGACACCTACATCCGCAACCTGCGCCGCAAGATCGACCGTGTGCAGCCCCAGTTGATCCACACCGTGCGCGGCGTCGGCTACTGTCTGCGCGCCGCCGACCCGGAGCCGGGAGCGTCGGCGCCGTGAGGTGGCGAGGCCGCCGGATGCCCCGGCTCGGCAAGCCGCGTTCCCTGCGCGCCCGGCTCGTCGTCGTCACGACGGTGCTGGCCACCCTGGCCGTGCTGCTCTGCCAGGGGGCCGGACTCACGGTGCTGCGCGGCCGGCTGACGGCCGAGATCGACGCCCGGCTCACCCGGTTCCAGGCCGTGCCGCAGCTCTCCTCGGAGGCGAGCGGACAGGGGGCCGCGCCGGGCGAGAGCGCGCCCAAGGCGCTCCCCTCGGACTACCGGGTCTACTTCTACGACCGTTCCGGGACCCTGCTGGCGGGATCCCTCGGCGGCGGCGAGGACACCGAGGGCGCACCGGACCTGCCCAGGTCGGAGACGGAGCTGCGGCTGGTCGACGGACGTCCCACCACGGTCCTGTCGACCGGCGGGAGCGGCCACTGGCGGGTGATCGCCAAGGAGGACTCCGAGGGGGTCCGTGTCGTGGTGGCGCTGCCGCTGAACGCCGTGGACGACGCGATGTCGACGATGCTGTGGTTCAGCCTCGCGGTCGGGCTGGCCGTCGCCGTGGGGGTCGTCGTCTCCGCCGGCGTCGCCGTCCGGCTCGGTCTGCGCCCCCTCGGGCGGGTCGAGCACACCGCGCGCCGGATCGCCGACGGGGAACTGGAGCTGACCGTCACGGAGGGCCCCACGGTCACCGAAGTGGCCCATCTGGGACGGGCGCTGGACACCATGCTGGAGCGGCTGCGCACGGCACTGCGCCGCTCCGAGGCGTCCGAACAGCGCCTGCGCCGCTTCCTCGCGGACGCCGGGCACGAACTGCGCACCCCGCTCACCTCGCTCCAGGGTTTCGCCGAACTCCTGCTCACCGAACCGGAGATGGGCGAGGAAAGGCGGCAGGAGGCGCATCAGCTCATCGTCCGCAACGCGGAGCGGATGAGCAGGCTCGTCGACGACCTGTTCCAGCTCGCCAAGCTGAGCGACGCCCCCGTCGTCCGGCGCGAGCCCGTTGAACTGCTCTCCCTGGCGGCCGACAGCATCACCGCCGTCGCGCTGCGCCATACCGACCAGCGCATCGGCCTCGGCGCGCTCACCGACCAGGACGACGACCCGGACGGCCCGGAACTCGACACCGTCGAGACGTACGGTGACCCCCACCAGCTCGCCCAGATCCTCACCAACCTCCTCGTGAACGCCTGCGTCCACACGCCCGCCGGGACCCGCGTCCAGGTCCGGGTCGGCACCCTGACCGTCCACGCGGGAAGCGCGGGCACCGACCGTCCCGGCCGGACCGGCGTCGGCACGCCGCTGCGCACGGGGGCCAGGGCCTGTGTGGTGGAGGTCGCCGACAACGGTCCCGGGCTCACCGCGCCGGACGCGCGCCGGGTGTTCGACCGCTTCTACCGTGCCGAGCCCGTACGCGGTCATGACACGGCCCCCGAGCCGGGGTCGGGCCTGGGCCTCGCCATCGTCTCCGCGATCGCCGTCGCCCACGACGGCCGCCTGGAACTCGACACCCGCCCCGGCGAGGGCTGCACGTTCCGGCTGGTGCTCCCGCTGGTGACCGAAGGCGACGACGACGGCCCGCCCGCGCCCTGACCCGGTGACCGGGCCGGCCGCCGACTCCGGGAGAGGCCCCGGGTCCGCCCGCTACCCGCCAGATCGCCGGAAAACTGCGCGGAATTCGATTTCCTTACGCTATTTCCGTTCGGTCGGCACGAGTTGTGGAGTTTCTGTTCGCGGCGCATGGCCGCCACGTGGACGCGATCGGCTGAATATCGGGAGACCGGATGACGACTTGCCACTGCAACTCCCGTGGAGTAATCAGGTGAATCATGAATCTGTTCACCCGCGGCGCTACCCGCCGCCCGGAGCCCGCGGCCCCGCCCCGGCCGGCCGGACCTCCGGAGGTCGGCCCGGCGGCCCTGCCCGATCCCGCTCTGGCCGCCCTGACCGGGGAATGGGCCATCGACCCGACGCACAGCAGGATCGGGTTCTCCGTGCGGCACGCGATGGTGACCACGGTGCGCGGCTCGTTCTCCGAATTCCGCAGCAGGCTCTACTTCGACGGCCGCGACCCCTCCCGTTCGCAGGCCGAAATCGTCGTCTCCACGGGCAGCGTCGACACCGGAGTGGAACAGCGCGACGCGCATCTCGTCGGCCGTGAGTTCCTGGACTCGGCGAACTACCCGCGGATGCGATTCACCAGCACCGGTGTGGAGTTCCACGGCGACGACGTCTATCGCATGACCGGCGATCTCACCATCAAGGCCGTCACACGTTCCGTGGTCCTGGAACTCACCTACATCGGACAGGTCACCGACCCGTTCGGCTACCAGCGTGTGGGATTCGACGGCACGACGACGATCAACCGGTCGGAGTGGGGCCTCAACTACAGCTCCCGGCTCGCCGAGGGCGGCGCGATGGTGAGCGAGAAGGTGCGCCTCCAGCTGGACATCGCCGCCATCCGGACGCCTCCGGCCGGCTGAGCCCCCCCTCGCTATGATCATGGTCATGGCGGACTGGGAACTGCGGCCGGCCACGGCCGCCGACATCGAACCCCTCGTGGAACTGCGGGCCGTGGTCATGCGAGCGGACCTCGAACGGCTCGGCCGCTACGACGAGCACCGCGTCCGCCGGCGCCTGCGGGACGCGTTCGAGCCCGCCCACACCTGGACGATCCACATCGACGGCACCCTGTCCGGCTGCGTCGCCCTGCGGCCGGACGCCGGGGCGTACTGGCTGGAGCACTTCATGCTGTCCCCGGACGTCCAGGGCCGGGGCGTCGGCACCGCGATCCTGGACGTCCTGCTGGACCGCTGCGACCGCGAGGGCGCCACGACCCGGCTCGACGTCCTCCGGGGCAGCCCCGCCCGCAGACTCTACGAGCGCCACGGCTTCGTCCCGGAGGGCGAGGACGGAGTCGACGTCATCATGCGACGCGACCCTCGGACGACGCAGGACCTGCCCTAGGGGGTGTTGCGCAGCAGGTGGCCGAACCCGGCCGCGTCCAGCCGCTGCCTCAACTGGCCGACCTCCAGGCCGAGTCCGGCCGCCGTGTCCGCCAGACGCCAGTCGTGCGCGGCGAGCCGGTCCAGCAGATGGCCGCGCCTGACCTGGGCCTCGGACAGCCGGAACGTCTTCAGGTACACGGTCCTGCCCCGCTCGTCCGTGATCGCCTCGCCGATGTGGTTCTCCTCCTTGGGGACGAACCGGGGGAGGAACCGCGCGAGGGTGAACCGGCCCATCCGCCGCACCTCCTGCCACCTGCTGTCCTGTCCCGTCAGACCCGCCGCCATCGTCGTGTCGTGGAACTCCGCCCACCGCGCCGTCTGCTCCACGGCGGCGACCCGCAGATCACCGAGGGTCCGCACCCGCGATGCGTCGATCCGGGCCCGGAAGTCCGGCACGGCCGGCATCAACGTCGCGTAGTGGTGCACGAGATCGCCGTACAGGTCCTTCAGCAGCGTGGGGTGCAGCGTCCGGTAGTCCTCCGGGTGCGGCACCACGAACGCGGCGGCGAGCGCGTCGGCCAGGTGCACGAGCACACCGCACTGTCCCGGATGGATCTCGAACACGCTCAGCGCCTCGGCGAGACCGGGTACGTCGGCCCCCGTGTACGCCGCCTCCACGCGCGGTGACAAGCCCTGCCGCACCGCCTGGCGGGACCACTCCTCCCACGCGATCGACGGGCCGCCGAAGTGCAGCGACAGATACCCCTCCAGCGCCAGGTGCAACGGCAGGAACCGCAGCCGCCGTCTGTCCTCCCGGCGGACCATCCGCCGGTGGAAGTGCAGCCGCGCCGCCGCCACCGTCTCGTCCGGCGCCGTGAGCTGGGTGCCGAACGCGGCGGCGGGCGAGCCGTCGTCGGTCCACTCCGCGACGAAGCTGTGCGGGACGTAGGAGCAGTACCGCACCCGCCCGCCCAGATCCACCACCCCGGGCCCGTCGTGGAGCCGCGGATGCAGCCGCAGATCCTCGACCGCCTCCGCCCGCACCAGCGGCACCAGCCGCACCGCACCCCACACCTGCGACGGACGCGTCTCCAGCCCGTCCAGCGGCGTCCGCTCGTCCCGCGTCATCGTCCACCCCCGGTCAACCGCCGCGCACGGGCGTCCAGATACGCGGTCAGCTCCGCCAACCCCGTCCGCCCCGCGGCGAACTGGGCGATCTCCACCAGTGCGGGAACGTCCTCCGCGTCCCGCACCCCCGCCGTGGGCACACTCGCCGACAGCCGCCGCACGTCGAAGTCCTCCGCGTCGTACACCGGGTTGAGATGGACCACGCCGGTCCGGTGCCCGGGGTCGAGCCGGGTGCGCCACACCCGCAGCACCTCCCCGGCGAGCCCGGGCGGCGCGTTGTCCCAGCCGTCGGAGACGATCACCAGCCGGTCCGGCGCCGTCTCCAGCGCGTCCAGGATCCGCGCGCCCAGCGGCGTCGGGCCCACCGGATGCGCGAGCAGCGCGTCCTGGCACCCCGACGTCCACAGCCCGCGGTAGCCGCCCGCCAGGGCCTCCAGCAGATGGTGGCAGGCCAGTGCCACCGCCAGCGGCCGACGCCGCTTCACCCCCGAGCCGTAGGACGAGAAACTGTCGTCGAGCACGGCGGTCACCCGCCCCCACGTCCCCCGGTGCGCGCCCGCCACCCGGCCCGCCGCCGCCCGCAGCGCACCCGTCAACTCCGCCCGCCGCGCGACGCGTTCGGCCACCGGCAGCGACAGGACGTACCCGGCCAGCCGGGTCAGCGGCATCCGCGACAGATCCGCCGCCACCGCCCCGGCCTTCGCCCGCCGCCCCGCCTCCTGGAGCCGCAGCGCCTCCAGCCGCGTCAGCCGGGGCGCGATGCGCTCCAGGAAGACGGCGCGCGGGATGCCGTGCCGGGCGGCGAACCCCTCGGCCACGGTGTACGGCAGCTCGTACACGGCGCCCTGCTCGAAGTGCGCCCGCCGCCAGGCCTCCAGGATCGGCGTCTCGTAGCGGGGACGGCTGAACGGCGCGAACAGGAACGGTCCGATCTCCCCGCCGCCGGGCACCAGATGCGCGTGCCGCAGCGCCCGCTTGAGCCCGGCGCGGTACTTCACCGCGTCGAAGGCCAGATCGGGCCGCGAGGCCAGCCAGTCGCGCAGCAGGGCGCGGGTGCGACGGTTGTTCACCCCGGACCGGCGCAGCGCACCGAACAGCCCGTACACCCGCTGCGGCGGCAGCAGCGCCAGCCGTCCCGCGATCAACCGGCCCTCGGCGACCCGCTGTTCGGCGCTCGCCTCGTGCGCGGTCTCGAGCAGTCGGCGCACGATCAGCGTCGCGTTGTGGTCGTTGATGTCCAGGGCCAGCACACCCGCGTACAGAGCGCGGTAGTTGCCCAGCATGTACGCGTGCAGGAAGTCCAGTGACAGCCGCTGGGTGTCGGCGTCCGAACGGAACTCGCGCTGCCCGGTCGCCGTGATTGCGGCGTTCACGAAGAGCAGCACGTCATCGGCCGCGATCAGATCCCCGTACGACTCCATCCCGCCCCCCTCGGAAGCCGGCCGGGGAATGGAGGCACGAGCTGCGAATCATCGCTTCAAAGGCACGTTCCGGAAGTCGCACCGAAGTCCCGCGGCCGGCGTCCGGACGCTAGCACGGCGACGATCATCGGCTCCACGGAAAAACCCACGGGGCGCTCCACGCGGGACCCCATGAAAAAAGGCGAGCACCCGGTGCTCGCCACTCTCAACTTATAGCGCACGGGGGGACTTGCGGCAAGGCCCCCCGGGTGGCGCAGAATCACCGGGCCAAGGCGCGGAGCCGGGCAGACACAGGGGGTCATGCGATGCGGGTGGTGCTGTCCACGTACGGGTCACGGGGCGATGTGGAACCGCTCGCGGCACTCGCGGTGGAACTGCGCGCGCTGGGAGCGGAGGCCACGGTGTGCGCCCCCTCGGACGCGGAGTTCGCCGAGCGGCTCGACGCCGCCGGGGTGGCGTTCGTACCGGTGGACCTGTCGGCGCGGGCGATGGTCGCCCAGGCGGCGGCCGTGTCACCGGAGCAGGGCCTGCCCCGGCGCGCCGCCGCGATGACGGCCGCCCAGTTCGACGCGGTCACCGCCGCCGCCCGGGGCGGCTGCGACGCGATCGTGGGGACCGGCATGCTCCCGGCCGCCGCCGGAGCGCGCACCGCGGCCGACACGCTCGGCGTGCCCTACCGGTTCGTGGCCTTCTTCCCCAGCTACCTGCCGTCCCCGTACCACGTGCCGCATCTGCGGCCGGGGCAGACGTTCCCCGAGGGCGAGACCGACAACCGGGTCCTGCACGACCTCGACGCGCGCTTCACGCACGAGGTCTTCGGCCCCGGCCTCAACACCCTGCGGGCCGGGCACGGACTGCCCGCCGTGGACGACTTCCGCGCCCACGTCCTCACCGACCGGCCCTGGCTGGCGGCCGACCCCACGCTCGCGCCGTGGCAGGAGCCCGCCGACCTGGACGTCGTCCGGACCGGGGCCTGGTTCCGCACCGACGACCGGCCGCTGCCGGACGAGGTGGAGGCGTTCCTGGACGCCGGGGAGCCGCCCGTGTACGTGGGCTTCGGCAGCATGGCGACGCCCGGCTCCCGGGACACCGCCCAGGAGACCGTCGCGGCGGCCCGTGAACTGGGCCGTCGGGTCCTGGTCTCCCGGGGCTGGGCCGATCTCGACGTGAGCGGTGGAAAGGACGACCTGCTCGCCGTCGGCGAGGCCAACCACCAGGCTCTCTTCCGCCGGGTGGCCGCCGTCGTCCACCACGGGGGCGCGGGCACGACCACCACGGCGGCCCTCGCCGCAGCGCCCCAGCTGGTGGTGCCGCAGCTCGCGGACCAGCCGTACTGGGGCCGACGGGTCAGCGACCTGGGCATCGGCGCGGTGACCGTGAGCCCGGCTCCCGGAGGGACGGTCCTCACGGCGCTGCTCGAAGCGGTCCTGGAGCCCCGGGTCCGCACCCGGGCCGCGGCCGTCGCCGACACCGTCCGCACCGACGGGGCGGCCACCGCCGCACACCTGCTGACCGACGAGATCGCCGCACGGCCAACGGCCCCCACGGCCTGACGGCCCGCACCCCAGCCCACCCGCCCGAATTCACCTGGCCCGCGCCGGCCGGCACCCGAGCCCCGCCTCGGCCACCCGCACTCGCCCCGCCCCACCGGTCTGCAATCCGACCGGCTGCTCGCGAGCCTGTGTCCGGTGGACCACCCGGCCGCCCGCACCCGATCCGCGCCCCACCCGCCCGAGCACGACCCGCCGCCACGCGCCCGCACCCCGCCCGCCACCGCCCGCACGCACATCACCCGCCCCGGTCGTTCACACTTGAGTCGCCGTCGGCCTCGTCCGTACCGCACCGCATCCGTGTCGCCCCCGTCTTTGGAGTCACCGTATTGAACCCCGCGACCACCAGCGCCTTCGCTCTGCCCGAGCAGCTCGCCGCCAAGGCCGACCCGGCGCTGATCGCCGACGACGAGCGGCACTTCGCGGCCGTCGCGCGCTGCCTGGAGGAGACGATCGCCGAGGTGTCCGCCCGGCTGGACGCCGAACGCAGGGCACCCGGCGGCATGGGCCGCCAGGCCATGGACCGGGACGCGGAGATCCACCGGCTCACCGCCCGGCTGCGCACCCTGCGCCGCTTCGGCCTGGACCTGTGCCTGGGCCACATGGCCGGCGCCGACGACGGCGCACCCCTGTACGTCGGACGCCTCGGCCTCACCGACAGCGAGGGCCGCCGGCTCCTCGTGGACTGGCGCTCGCCCGCCGCCGAACCCTTCTTCGGCGCCACCCACGGCAACCCGATGGGCCTGGCCAGCCGCCGCAGGTACCGGTGGACCGACGGCCGGATCAGCGACTACTGGGACGAGGTGTTCACCGCCGACGCCTTCGCCGGGCACCACGCCGCGCTCGACGACCAGTCCGCGTTCATCGCCAGCCTCGACGGCGACCGCTCGCCCCGCATGCGGGACGTCCTCGGCACCATCCAGGCCGACCAGGACGCCGTCATCCGCGCCGGGTCCAAGGGCACCCTCGTCGTCGACGGCGGCCCCGGCACCGGCAAGACCGTCGTCGCCCTGCACCGCTCCGCCTACCTCCTGTACGCCGACCCGCGCCTGGGCCACACCCGCGGCCGGGTCCTGTTCGTCGGCCCGCACCGCCCCTACCTGAACTACGTCGCCGACGTCCTGCCCGGACTCGGCGAGGACGGCGTCCAGACCTGCACCCTGCGCGACCTCGTCACCGAGGGGGCGACCGCGACGACCGAGACCGACCGGACGGCGGCCGACCTCAAGGCCGCCATGGACGTCGTCCGCGTCATCGACAAGGGCGTCCGGTTCTACGAGGAACCGCCCACCGAGCCCATGACCGTCGTCACGCCCTGGTCCGAGGTCCGGCTGAGCGCCGACGACTGGGCCGTGGCGTTCGAGGCCGCCGACCCCGGCACCCCGCACAACGAGGCCCGTGACCAGATCCTGGAGGAACTGCTCACGATCATCGGCGACCGGCACGACGGCGAGGACGTGTCCCCGCAGCTCCTGCGCCGGGCGCTGCTGCGCCACCGGGAACTGCTCACCGCCCTCAACCGGGCCTGGCCGCTTCTGGAGGCCACCGACCTCGTCGGGGACCTGTGGACGGTCCCCGCCTATCTGCGCCTGTGCGCGCCCGCCCTCGACCGCGCCGACGCCGCCCGGCTCCAGCGCGCCGACAGCCAGGCCTGGACCGTCTCCGACCTGCCGTTCCTCGACGCGGCACGGCAGCGGCTCGGCGACCCGGAGACCGCCCGCCGCAAGCGCCGCCACGAGGCCGTCCTGGCCGCCCAGCGCGAGCGGATGACCCAGGTCGTCGACAACCTCGTCGAGGCCGTCTCCAACTCCGGCGCCGACATGGACGACGGCGAGGGCCTCGTGATGATGCTGCGCGGCCAGGACGCGCAGGTCAGCCTGGTGGACAACGCCGAACTGACGGCCGCCGACCCGGACCTGCTCGCGGGCCCCTTCGCGCACATCGTCGTGGACGAGGCGCAGGAGCTGACCGACGCGGAGTGGCGGATGCTGCTGCTGCGCTGCCCCTCGCGGAGCTTCACCATCGTCGGCGACCGCGCCCAGGCCCGCCACGGGTTCACCGAGTCCTGGCGGGAACGTCTGGAACGGGTCGGTCTGGACCGGATCGAGCTGGCGTCCCTGAGCGTCAACTACCGCACCCCGGAGGAGATCATGGCGGAGGCCGAACCGGTCATCCGTGCCGTCCTGCCCGACGCGAACGTGCCCACCTCCATCCGCAGCGGCGGCCGGCCCGTCGTCCACGGCTCCACCGCCGAGCTGGACTCCGTCGTCGCGTCCTGGCTCGCCGAGCGCGCCGAGGGCATCGCCTGCGTCATCGGCGCCCCGGCGTACCGGCCGGCGGACCCCAGGGTCCGGTCTCTCGCGCCGGAGCTGACGAAAGGGCTGGAGTTCGACCTCGTCGTCCTCGTCGACCCGCACCTGTACGGCGAGGGCGTCCAGGGCGCGGTCGACCACTACGTGGCGATGACCAGGGCGACCCGGCAGCTCGTCGTCCTCACCAGCGACTGACCGCCGCCTGGGGAAGCAGCCGCCCCGGGACACGGCCGCTCAGGGCAGCAGCCGTCGCTCCTTGGCGACGGCGACCGCCCCCGCGCGCGTGTCGACGCCGAGCTTGTCGTAGATCCGCCGCAGATGGGTCTTGACCGTGGCCTCGCTGATGAACAGGGCGCGGGCGATGTCCCGGTTGCCGATGCCCCGCGCGAGCTGGGCCAGGATGTCCCGTTCCCGGTCCGTGAGCGTCGGCCGGGGGCGGCGCATCTGGGCCATGACCCGCCCGGCGACCGGCGCGGACAACGCCGTACGGCCCTCGGCGGCGGCGTGGATCGCGGCGAACAGCTCGTCGGGGCGTTCCGCCTTGAGGAGGTAGCCGGTGGCGCCGGCCTCGATCGCACGCGTGATGTCGGCGTCGGTGTCGTAGGTGGTGAGGACCAGGACGTGCGGCGCGGCACCCTCGGCGGCGGTGAGCCGGCGGGTGGTCTCCACGCCGTCGATGCCCTCGCCGAGCTGGAGGTCCATCAGCACCACGTCCGGACCGAGCTTCGCGGCCAGCGCGAGCGCCTCCTCACCGGTGCCCGCCTCCCCGACGACCTCGATGTCCGGGGCGCTGTCGAGCAGGGCGAGCAGTCCGGCCCGTACGACGGCGTGGTCGTCGCAGACCAGGATGCGGACGGGGGCGGCGGTCATCGGGAAGCCTCCGGCGTCCAGGTGGCGGTCATCGGGAAGCCCCCGGCGGGGCGGCGGCGGTCATCGGGGTGTCTCCAGGGGGACGGCGGCGGACAGGACGGTGCCCTCACCGGGCGTGGACTCGACGGTCAGGGTGCCGCCGAGGGCGCGCAGCCGGGCGCGCATGGCGGGCAGACCGTGGCCCCGGGCGGCGTCCGCCGGACGGTCACCGGGGCCGGTGGGGCCGGTGGGGGCGTCAGGGGTGAAGCCGTGGCCGTCGTCGGACACGTCGAGCACGACCTCGTCGTCCAGGACGGTCAGCGTGAGCGTGGCCGTGCCCGCCTCCGCGTGCTCGCGCACATTGGCCAGGGCGCCCTGCGCGATCCGCAGCAGCACGGAACGGACCCGGTCGGGCAGCCGCGGCAGGCGCCCGTCGTCGTCGACGTGCACCCGTACCGTCAGCCGATCGCCGGACTCCCGCGCGGCCAGCGCGCGCAGCGCCTCGTCCAGGCCCTCGCCCCGGGCCAGGTCGGCGGGGGCCAGGTCGTGCACGAATCGGCGGGCCTCGGCGAGGTTGTGCTCGGCGACCGAGGCGGCCGTGCGCACATGGGCGCGGGCCTTGCCGGGCTCGCCCTCCCAGACCCGGTCCGCGGCCTGGAGCAGCATCCGCTGGCTGGACAGGCCCTGCGCGAGCGTGTCGTGGATCTCCATCGACAGCCGCTCGCGCTCGGCGAGGGTGCCCGCGCGGCGCTCGGAGGCGGCCAGCTCACGACGGGTGCGCAACAGGTCGTCGATCAGGGCCCGCTGGCGGTCGGTCTGCCGTTCCATCTGGAGGAACACGGCGGTGGCGAGGGCGGCGACCGCGGGCGGGGCCAGCAGCAGATTGGGGTCGAAGTGCCCCGCCAGTCGCAGCTGCGCCGCCACCACGAACACCGTCAGCACCCCCACCAGGGCGAGCGCCGCGCGCACCGGCAGCGTCCGCAGACCGGTGTAGAACAGCGGCACCGCGCACCACGCGAAACTCGGCGCGAGCACCACCAGCACCATCCACACCACGACGACCGGCCCCAGCCACACCCCGTGCCGCACGGCCCGGGTGCCCAGCAGATGCAGCGCGACGAGCGCGACGCACAGCCCGATGACCCACGGGGTGCGCGGCTCCCCGGGATGCCGCTGGAGGAAACGCGCGAGCGCCCCGCCCAGCAGCAGGAAGAACGCCGCGTGCAGCACGAGGCCGAGCCACCGCGTGTCCACGGCGTCCGGCTCGTCGGTCCGGTTCCCCATCCGGGGCCGCCTCCTTCCCGCCCGTAGGCGCTGAACTGGGCAAACACCTCCATTGTGACCCGGCGGGGCAGAGGGGTGGGTCAACCGATCGGATGACCCTCGTGTCGTCCGTCAGAGCGCCGCGGACGAGCCGGTACGCCGACCGTCGGGGCCCGGCCGCGGGCGGAGGGTGGAGAGCGAAGCAAGCGGACGGCAACCGGGCCGGCCGCCCAGCGAAGGAGTCGAACACGTCATGAAGGCTGCGCACAAGAAGTTCTCCCGCCGTGCCCGCGTCGCCACCGGCGGCGCCGTCCTGGCCGCCGTCGCGCTGGCCGGCTTCGGCACGGTCTCGGCGAACGCCTCCGCGCCGGTCAAGGCCGAGGCCGTGGGCGCCGCCGCCCCGGCGAGGACCACCACGACCTCCACCCACCTGACGATCGACGCCGCCGCCAAGGCCGCGCAGGCCGCCCTCGACGCCGCCGAGAAGGAGAACCAGCGGGTCACGGTCGCCGTCGTCGACCGCAACGGCAACACCGTCGTCACCCTGCGCGGCGACGGCGCGGGCCCGCAGTCCTACGAGTCCGCCGAGCGCAAGGCGTACACCGCCGTCTCCTGGAACGCGCCCACGTCCAAGCTGGCCGAGCGCCTGGAGCAGGCCCCCCAGCTCAAGGACATCCCCGGCACCCTGTTCCTCGCGGGCGGCGTCCCCGTCACCGCGCAGAACGCCCCCGTCGCGGGCATCGGTGTCGCGGGTGCCCCCTCCGGCGCCCAGGACGAGAAGTACGCCCAGGCCGGCGCCGACGCCCTGACCCGCTGACCCGCCCGCGGCACCGGGCACGCGTCCGCTCCGGATGTCACACGGTGGCGTCCGGAGCGGACGTCGTCCGCCCGCGGCCTAGTCGTCGCCGCTGCTGCTCCTGCTCGACCTCGACCGCTTGGCGGAGGCCCGGGCCGCGTCGCTCGCGGCAAGGGTGAGACGGGCGACGATCCGCACCCAGCGCGGGCCGCCGCGTTCCGCCCGGAAGACGCACACGCACCCGCCGATGGCGACGAGCACGAGGAGCCCGAGCAGCAGATCGATCATGTGGTTCACCCCTGGGGTCGACGGGACGGCGGCGTCGATCTTCTCAGGGGGAGGGCGGCGGGAACCTCAACAGACCCTCTAGGCTTCGTCCGTTGGTCGATTCATCGGACCATCAGGGGGGATCGAGAACCGTTGAACAACGCGACCGAGGTGTTTCAGCCGTTGCAGGCGGACGATCCGCCCCAGGTGGCCGGATACCGGCTGGCCGCGCGGCTGGGCGCGGGCGGTATGGGCCGGGTCTATCTGTCGCACACCCAGGGCGGCAGGCCGGTCGCCATCAAGGTGGTGCGTCCCGAACTCGCCGACGACCCCGCGTTCCGGCGCCGGTTCGGCCGGGAGATCAAGGCGGCCCGGCGGGTACGGGGCGCCTACACCGCCGAGCTGATCGACGCCGACGCGGACGGCGCCCCGCCCTGGCTGGCCACGCTGTACGTGCCGGGACCGTCGCTGTCGGACGCCGTCGCGCGGCGCGGGCCGCTGCCCGCGCAGGCCGTGCTGTGGCTGACGGCAGGGGTGGCGGAGGCGCTCCAGGCCATCCACGACGCGGGGATCGTGCACCGCGACCTGAAGCCGTCCAACGTGCTGCTCGCCGCCGACGGCCCCCGCGTCATCGACTTCGGGATCTCCCTCGCCGCCGACGCCACCTCCCACACGGCCACGGGCGGCACCATCGGCACGCCCGCCTTCATGGCGCCGGAACAGGCGTCCGGCGGTGAGGTCACGGCGGCCTCGGACGTCTTCGCGCTCGGCCAGACGGCGGCGTTCGCGGCGCTGGGCGAGCCGCTCTACGGCGACGGCCCCGCCGTCAACCTGTTGTACCGGATCGTGCACGAAAGACCCGACCTGTCGTTGCTGCCCGAGCGGCTCCGGCCCCTCTTCGCCCGTTGCATGGCCGCCGAACCGGCCGAGCGGGCCACCCCGGCCGAGGTCCTCGCGTGGTGCCGTGAGCAGCTCGGCGCGGACACCGGCGCGGGCGCGACCGTCTGGCGGGAGATCACCGGTCCCGAACCCGTCGTACCGGAACCGGTGGCCACCCCGGTACCGGTGCACACCGTGCCGCCCCCGGTACCGGTGCACACCATGCCGACCCAGGTGCAGGTCCACACCCCGCCGCCGGCCGGGTTCGGCCCGCCGCCGCTCACCTTGCCGGCCGCGCGGTCCGCCCGGCGCCGCCGCACCGTCCTGCTGACCGTCGCCGCCGTCGCCACGGGGGCGCTGCTGCTGTCGGGCGCGGTGTGGCGGTTCATGGACGCCAAGGACCGGCGCCAGGAGCGGGAGACCACCGCGTCGGTGACACCCGGCGGACGGACGTCGGCCCCGGCGACGGAGACCGGCGACGGGACGGGCGACGCGCGGGACGCGGTGACCGGGGACGACGGAGCGGCAGCGGCGTCCCGCCCTGCCGCGTCCCCGTCCTCGTCCCTCAAGGCCTTCCCGCTCGCCGCCCAGCGGCTGGACCAGCAGAACTCCCTGGACCTCGTCACTCCCGACGTCCGCGACGACCGCAAGGGCGACATCCGGTTCGGCTGCACCGGCGAGGGCTGCTCGCTGAAGAGCGACAGGACCGCCATGGTGGTGATGTACGGCGAGCCGGGCGTCACCTACGACGAGTGCAGCCTGATGGCCGAGGCCGCCACGAGCCACAGCATTCCGCTGGCGGCGGTGGCGGCCGGGACCGAGATCTGTGTCCGGCACGAGTCCGGGGCCGTGGCCCTCCTGGTGGTCACGGTGAAGTCGGACTCGCTGCCGGACAGCGGATGGAGCTTCCTGATGGCGGACGTCACCGTCTGGCGGCAGGCGCAGACCTGACGGAGACGGCGCCCTTGAGGTGCGGGCTGGTGGTGTTGTCGTAGACGACGGTGCCGCCCGACTTCTTCCGGATCGTGATGCGGAAGGAGTCCGGTGAGTCGGTGGCGGTGACGCGGAAGGTGTAGCCGCTGGTGCCGTCGAGGGTGCCGGTGCCCTGGAGGACGGCCCGGTCGCCGCTCACCACGAGCCAGTCGGCGCCGGTCGAGCGGAACTTCAGCCGGGCCGCCCCGAAGTCGAAGGCGACCTTGGCCAGGGGGAGCCGGGTCAGCGGCGCGTAGGAGGCGGCGAAGGAGAAGACGGCCGGGCCGGTCAGCCCGGGGCGGGCCGGGCAGGCGCCGGCCGGGGAGTCGAAGACCCCCGCCCCGAGGGCCGGACCCGCGGCGCGGTCGTACACGATCAGCTCGTCGAGCGTCGTGCCGTCCGTGCCGCCGTCGTCGTCGGTGACGGTGACCACCGGGCGCCGGATGCCGGCCTTGCGGTACGTGTGCTCCGCCCGGCAGACCGACCCGGCGACGGTCCCGGAGGCCGGCGCGGTGCCGTCCTTCCAGTCGACCCGGCAGGTCTGCGTGTCGCTCGTGCCCGGGTCGGTGAAGCCGGCGGTGACGGTGACCGGCCTGCCGACGGACACGGCCGTGCGGGGCGAGGACACGGAGGTGATCGCCGGTGCCGCGTTGGTGACGTCGACGGTCGCCGTGCCGGTGCTGCGGCCTCCGGTCAGGGTGAGCGTGTACGTGCCGTCGTCCGTGCAGGTGACGGTCGTCGCCGCGGACCCGGCGTCGGCGAAGGCGCAGGGCGCGCCCGCTTCCGCCGTCCACCGCGCGGGGCCGGCGCCCGACACCGTGCCGTGGAGCGCGATCGCGTCGCCCTCCCGGCCCGCGGCGTCCGGACCGGCGCGCACGACGGTCACCGGGTCCACGCTCGTGAGGGTCGGCACGACCTTCTCGATCAGCCCGTCCGCGTCGAACTCCAGCTTGTCGAGGGTGGTTTCGCGATGGGTCCCGTCACCGCCGGGGATCGCGAACCGGTGGTAGGCGATGTACCAGTCGTCGGTGCCCGGCACCCGCACCACCGAGTGGTGGCCGGGCCCCTTGATCCCGAGCGACAGGTCCTTCTCCAGGATCACGCCGCGCTTGGTCCAGGGCCCGGTGGGGGAGGGGCCGGTGGCGTAGGCGACGCGGTAGTTCTCGTCGCGGGTGTCGTTCTCCGACCACATGAAGTAGTAGGTGCCGGCCCGCTCGATGACGAACGTGCCCTCGTTGTAGCCGCTCGGCGTGATGTCCTCGGTCTTCGAGGTGTCGATCGACGTCATGTCGGCGTTCAGCGGCGCCACGTACGCGTGCCCGTTGCCCCAGTACAGGTACGACTGCCCGTCGTCGTCCGTGAACACCGCCGGGTCGATCATCTGGCCGCTCAACTGACCTGCCTTGAGCAGGGGTTGGCCCAGCGCGTCCTTGAACGGGCCGGTCGGCGAGTCGGAGACGGCCACACCGATGTTCGCGTCGGCGCAGAAGTAGAAGTAGTACCTGCCGTCCTTCTCGGCGATGGTCGGTGCCCACGCCCTGCTGTCCGCCCAGGAGACGTCGGGACCGAGGTCGAGGATCACCCCGTGGTCCGTCCAGTGCACCAGGTCGGTCGAGGAGTACGCCGTGAACTGGGTGCCGCTCCAGCCCTCGAAGCCGTCGGTGGTCGGGTACAGGTAGAAGGTGTCGCCGAAGCGGACGATGTTCGGGTCGGCGTTGAGCCCCGGCAGGACCGGGCTCTTCATGACGACCGCCGACACCGTCCAGGTGCGCTTCTTCCCGTCGGAGCCGGTCACCTCGTACGTCACCGGCTCGCTGAAGTCCTGGACACTGCCCGAGGCCGGGCTGATCGCCGCGCCATGGGCGAGGGTGAACTCCGGTGCCAGCGAGGTGAGATCGGTGCCCTCCTTCATCGGCAGCGTGATCTCGCCGTCCGCGTTGTCCACGACGGCGTCGACCTTCAGTCCGGACACGGTCGCCCTGGCGATGCCCGCCGTGTTGCCGCTGAGCTCCATCACCTCGGTGGCCGACAGGGCCCGGCCGTAGACGCGGAAGTCGTCGACCTCGCCGCCGAAGTAGGGGTCGGCCGAGTACAGGGACCGGCCGATGTAGCCGCTGTAGTCCTTGGCCGCGTCGTACAGTTCGGACGGCTTGATGCCCGTCGTCGTCCGCGCCGCCTCGACGCCGTCGAGGTAGAGGACCATGACGCCGGTCGAGCCGTCGAGGGTGACGGTGACGTGCCGCCACTCGCCGGGCGTCAGCTGCGAGCCCGCCGTCAGCTTCGACTCCGCCGACCAACTCGCCTTGGTGATCGCCGAGTACAGGCTGGAGCCGCCGTTGGAGGGCGTGGCGAACAGGTACGTGTCACTGTCCGGGCCGAGCCCGAACAGCCACTGGAAGCTGCTGCCGCCCTTCCACTTGGCGTACGTCGACACGGTGACGCTGTCGGCGTCCTTCAGCACGCCGTTGGGGATCTTGACGTACGGGGACGTGGACGAGTCGCCGGACATCTTGAACGAGCCGCCCTCGACACCGGTGCCGAACGCGGGCGTGCGGACGTAGGTCCCGTGGTTGCCGTGGCCGCTGGAGTCACGGGCGATGCTGCCGCCGGTCTCGTCGAACGCGTAGTGCAGCAGCAGGTCCGCCGGGACGTCCGGACCCTCCTCGGAGACGGTGACCTCCGCCCGGACGGGGATCGCGGCCCCGTCCGGCAGGCTCCCGGTCACGGTGAAGACGCCGGGCTCGGCGTACCGCGACGCCGGTACGTCGTCCCAGGTGACGGCGACGGGACGCGCGACGCCGTCGGCGTACGTGGCGATCACGGTCGCGGGCAGCACCGGTGCCTGACCGGTCCTCGTCCCCACCGACACGTCCTCGACGCCCTCGACCAGCTGGTCCGGCTGATAGGCGCGCAGGAGCCGGTCGTACTCGGCCTGGGTGACCGGCAGGACGGTGCCGTGGCGCGGTGCGGACGGCAGGTCGTACCCGGTGGACGGGGTCCAGACACCGGAGTCGAGGTCGGTCGTCTCGAACGGGATGTAGCCGCGTCCGCCGAACTCGTCGAGGAACGCGTACCACTTGTCCTCGCTGTTCGACTTGAACACCAGCGGTCCTTCGGCCGCGCTCATCGCACCCTTGCCGATGCCCTCGGCGACCGCCGTCCACGACGGGTCGAGGATCGAGTCGCTCTTCTCCTGGAAGATGAACTTGCTGTTGGGCGTCGAGGAGGTGTTGTTGCGCTCGTCCTTCGACAGCCGGTAGTAGGTGCCGTCGTGCCGGATCATCGTCGAGTCGATGACCGAGTAGCCGCGGTCGATCCACACCCGGGGCTCGCTGAACGTGTAGAAGTCCCGGGTCGTCGCGTACATCATGCGGTTGTACGTGTCCCCGGAGTGGGCGTCGTCGGCGTAGAGCTTCGACGCCCAGAAGACGACGTACTCGCCGCGCTCCGCGTCGTAGAACGCCTCGGGCGCCCAGGTGTTGCCCGCGCTGTCCGGGGAGACCTTCACCAGCCGCTGGTCGGTCCAGTGGACGAGGTCGGTGGACTCCCACACCATGACGGACTTGCTGCCGGAGCGCTGGGCGGCGTCCCAGTCGCCGTTGCCGTAGATCCTGAGGTCGGTGGCGATCTGGTAGAACTTGTCGCCCTCGGGGGAGCGGATGATGAACGGGTCGCGCAGGCCCTTCTCACCGAGCGTGGACGTCAGAACGGGCTCGCCGTCGTTCAACTCCCGCCACTTCAAAGGGTCGTCGCCCTTGCTGAGCGCCGCGTACAGCTGCTCGCCGTCCGAGGTGCCCTCGCCGGTGAAGTAGCTGAACAGATACCCCTTGAGCGCTTCCTGGCGCGGGAGTTCGGGGACGTGGGCGGTGAACGTGCGCGCCGTGCTCGCCTCGCCCTTGGTGACGGTGGCGGTGAGGGCGACGGTGGTGGCACCGGTGCCGTGCCCGGGCCGGTGGACGGCACCGTCCGCGCTGACGACGTCCGGGTCCGCGGAGGACCAGGTGACGGCGGTGCCGTACGCACCGGTGGCCGGGAGCGTCAGGTTGCCGCGGGCGTCGTCGAGGTTGTGGACGACGAGGGCCTCGGCCGCGTACGCGGTGGCCGTCCGGTCGTCGAAGGCGGGCAGGACCGTCACGTCGAAGGACTTGGTGTCGCTCACCGTGCCCTTCTTGAGGGTCGCGGTGAGGGTGACGTGCGCTTCGGGCTGTCCTGCGGCGGGGCGGGTGACCTCGCCGCTGTCGGACACCACGGAGGTGTTGTCACTGGCCCAGCTGAGGGAAGAACCGCCCGCCGTACCGGACTTGGGCAGGGTCAGGTCGGCGGTGACGGCGGTGGTGTCACCGAGGTCGAGGGCGGCCTTGTCGTCGGCGACGCCCTGCGTGGCCACGGGCAGGGACAGCTGCTCGACCTCGGCGGCGGCCAGCGCGCGGTCGTAGACACGGAAGTCGCGCATCCGGCCCTTGAGGAGCTTGTCGCCGGAGTACACCGATTTCCCGAGGTAGTTGGCGGTCGTGGTGCCCGACCCGATCGCGCCCGGCGTGATGGTGACGGCGCTGTTGCGGCCCACCTCCACCCCGTCCTCGTACAGCACGCCGGTGGTCCCGGTCTGGGTGTAGGTGAGCTGCTTCCACACGGCGCGGGAGAGGTTGTGCGCGTCGCCGGGCCTCGTGGTCTGCTCGGTGGACCAGTTGCCGGTCGCGAGGGACGTCCGCAGGGCGTTGCCGGTGGCGAAGAGGTACCCGTTGCCGTTGCTGCCGCTGGAGTTGCCGAATCCGTAGATGAAGTACGGCGTGCTCTGGGTGGAGTCGACCAGCACGTCCATCGAGACGGAGATCGAGTCCATGCCCTTCATCACGTCGTTCGGCACCTTGACGTAGGTGTCGGAACCGTTGAAGCCGAGCCCCTGGCCGGTCGTCGACCAGTCGGCGGTGCCGTTCACCGTGCCGTCCCGGCCGTGACCGGAGGCGTCGGTGACCGTGGTGCCCGTCGCGCCGTCGAGCGGGTACCAGAGGGCGAGTCCGTCGGTGACGTCGACTTCCGCCGCCTGTGCGGGAGTTGTCGGAGCGGCGAGGCCGAGGAGGAGCGAGGCGGCCAGTGCTCCGGCCAGTCGGCCGGCCCTCCGTCTCGTGCGGCAGCGAAGGGGACGTACGTGCGCCATGGCAGACCGCCGTTTCAACCGTGTGACGTGATGTTGCGAGAGTGTCAAACGGTGTACATGGCCGCGTCAATAGTTTTCGAACGACGTCCGACAGGCCGAACAGCAACTTTTCCGAGGTGGCGGGACGTCTCTCAACTCCGCCGCATCCAGGACCGGGTGCCGAACGAGGCGCACGCCCGCGACGCGATCGCGGCGGCGGCTTCCAACGCGTCCGCGAAGTCCCGCCCCTCCGCGAGGTACCGGACGAGCGCCCCGTGCAGGACGTCACCCGCTCCCAGCGTGTCCGCGACCCGCACCCCGGGCACCTCCACGGTGCCGCCCCCGTCCGGCCCCGCCCAGGTGACGGGCTCCGCGCCCCGGCTGACGGCCGACCAGACGACCCCCTGCTCGCGCAGCCAGTCGAGCGTGTCGACCGCGCCGGGCGGACGGAATCCCTCGGAGCAGACGGCGACGTCGATCGATGCCAGCAGCTCCTCCGTCCCGTCCTTCCAGCTGCCGCCGTCCAGCACGGTCGTCCGCCCGGCGGCCCGCGCGGCCCGGACCGTTGCGAGCGCCAACTCCATGTGATGCCCGTCTACTTCGACCACATCGCACTCCGCCACCCATGCGTCGAGGCCGTCCGGCGGGGCGACACGACGGCCCGCCGCGTTGGTCGAGGCGACCGCGCGCTCCCCGCTGGCGGCGGTCACGAGGACGGACGAGACGGCGGGCGGCCGGAGCGAGCCCGCGGCCAGATCGCACACGGTCACCCCGAGCGCCTCCAGGTCCGCGGTCACCGCCCGCCCGAGCGGATGCGCCCCGATCGCGGTGAGCAGCCGGGCCTCGCCGCCCAGATGCGCGAAGGTCGCCGCCGCGTTCGCCGCCGGTCCGCCGGCCGCCACGGTCTGCTCGCGGGCCGTCAGCTTCTCGTCGGGCCCCGGCACACGGTCCACGAGCTGGATCACGTCGAGCGTGGCCAGTCCGACGAACAGTCCTCTTGCGCGTCCACGCGTCACCGGGACAGTTCAGCACGCCGCACGAGGTGGCGCAGGCCGGTTTCCCGGCGGCCGTCGGGCGGCGCGTACGGCCTGTCGTGCAGGCGGCGTCCATGGGGCCGGTCCGCAGCCGGCCGGACCCATGGACGCCGCGGTCGTTCCGGGCTGGGCGAGGAGTTCACGCGGCCTGGCGTGACTCGTGGCGCCAGAAGCCCGAGAAGAAGATGCGGTCCTTGGCGAGGCCCTGCCGGTGCAGATGGCGGCGCCCCTCGGTGGCCAGCGTGGACTCGCCGACGACGAACGCGTAGCCGCCCGCGTCGACGGCGGTGTGGCGCAGGAGTTCGGCGAGCGCGTCGGTCCCCGGCACGGTGGCGTGGTCGTCGCGGACGATCCAGGTGACGTCGACTCCCGGGGGCGCGTCGATGTCGCGCCGGTCGGCGGCGGTGGGTACCTCCTGGATGACCCGGCCCACGGTGTCGCGCGGCAGGGAGCGCAGGATGTTGGTGGTGGCGGGCAGGCCGGTCTCGTCGGCCACGACGATGACCTCGGAGGCGTCCGTCGGGCAGTCGAAGAGCAGCCCTTGGTCGAGGACGGCGAGGGTGTCGCCCGCGCGGGCCCGGCAGGCCCAGATGGCGGCCCGGCCCTCCAGTTCGCCGGTCGGGCCCACGTGCACGACGAAGTCGATGTCCATCTCCGCGTCCGCCTCGCCACTGTCGTCGGCGGCCGGGCGGAAGTCCGCGACGGTGTAGTTCGCGCAGTGGGGGCGCTCGTCGTCCGGGATGGCCAGATACGGCTTGTACCAGCGGTCGCCGGTGAACTCCGGGAGCGTCAGGCCCTGTTGGTGGGGGAGCGGGAGGAACAGGCGGAACCAGTGGTCGTAGCCCTGCCAGGAGAACTCGGTGAGTTCCGGGCCGGTCACGGTGACACGGTGGATCGACGGGGAGACGCGCTCGGTGCGGACGACCTGGGCGCGGAACATCCTCGGGTGCTGGGGCATCAGCCGGTGGATCTTCGCCATGCTTGAAGGTTAGCCTAACCTTAGACGGGATTGACGCAATTAGGTAAGGCTAAGCTAATCTCCGTTCGTGAGTTCTGGTGAAGAAGCAAACGAGCCCTCCCCCTCCCGTGGTCAGCGGCTGACCGCACGGGACGTGACCGTGTCGTACGACGGCACGGACGTCGTGCACGGCGCGGCGATCACGCTCCGGCCCGGACAGGTGACGGCGCTCGTCGGCCCCAACGGCAGCGGCAAGTCCACGCTGCTGCGGACGCTGTCCCGGCTCCAGCAGGCCCGCACGGCCACGCTGACACTGGACGACCGGGGAGGCACCGCGACCGACGCGCTCGCGCTGACGGCACGTGAGTTCTCCCGCCAGGTCGCGCTGCTCACCCAGAGCCGTCCCACGCCGAGCGGACTGACCGTGCGGGACATCGTCGAGTTCGGGCGCTACCCCTACCGGGGCCGCTGGGGCCGCGCCGATCCCGAGGGTTCCGCGGCCGTGGGCCGGGCGCTCGCCCTGACCGACCTGGAACCCCTCGCCGAGCGGGGTGCCGAGCACCTCTCCGGCGGGCAGCTCCAGCGCGTCTGGCTGGCGGGCTGCCTCGCCCAGGACACCGGCGTGCTGCTCCTCGACGAACCCACCACCTACCTCGATCTGCGCTACCAGGTCGAACTGCTCGACCTGATCCGGGATCTGGCCGACCTGCACGGCATCGCCGTCGGCGTCGTCCTGCACGACCTGGACCAGGCCGCCGCCGTCGCCGACCGGGTCACCCTGCTCCACGAAGGGCGCGTCGTCGCCGACGGCACCCCCGAGGACGTCCTCACCGCCGAGCGCCTGACCGCGACGTACGGCATCCGTATCGACGTCGACACCGACCCCCTCACGGGCCGGCTGCGCACCCGCGCCGTCGGCCGCCACCACGCACGCACCGAAAGGCTCAGCACCACCTCATGAGACGCCCTCTGATCGTCCTCGCCTCCGTGTCCAGCGCCCTCGTCCTCGCCGGCTGCGGCACCACCGAGCCCGCCGCGGACAGCTCCAGCGCCAAGCCCGCCGAGAGCATCACCCTCACCGACGCCTCCGGCGCGAAGGTCAAGCTGGACGGGCCGGCCAAGAAGGTCGTCGGCACGGAGTGGAACGTGGTCGAGAACCTCGTCTCCCTCGGTGTCGACCCCGTCGGTGTCGCCGACGTCAAGGGCTACACGACGTGGGACACCTCCGCCCCGCTGACCAACTCGCCCAAGGACATAGGCACCCGCGGCGAGCCCAGCATGGACACCATCGCCTCGCTCTCCCCTGACCTGATCGTCGCCACCACCGACCTGACCGCCTCCGCGGTCAAGCAGCTGCGCGAGATCGCCCCGGTCCTCCAGGTGCGCTCGGCCAACGCCGCCGACCAGATCGGCCAGATCGAGACCAACGTCGACCTCATCGCCCAGGCCACCGGCACCACCGACCAGGCCGAGAAGCTGAAGACCGACTTCGACGCCAAGGTCGCCGAGGGCAAGAAGGCCCTCGCCGACGCCGGTCTCGACGGCCAGGAGATCGCCTTCGCCGACGGCTACGTCGCCTCCAACCAGGTCTCCATCCGGCCCTACACCAGCGGTTCGCTGATCGGCACGGTCAACGAGGAGCTGGGCCTGAAGAACGCCTGGACCATCAAGGGCGACGAGAACTACGGCCTGGCCACCACCGACGTCGAGGGCCTGTCCGACCTCGGTGACGTGCAGTTCGCCTACATCGGCAGCGACAGCGAGACCAGCGACCCGTTCGCGGACGACCTCGCCAAGAACGCCGTCTGGAAGGGCCTGCCCTTCGTGAAGAAGAACAACGTGCACCGGCTGCCCGACGGCATCTGGATGTTCGGCGGCCAGAAGTCCATGGAGGCCTACATCGACGCGCTCGTGGCCGCGCTGACGAAGTAGCCGGACCCCGCCCCACGGGCCCCGCCCCACCGGCCCGCGCTCCACCGGACATCGCCACAGCAGACGACTGGACGACACAGCACCATGACCGTCACCGCAACCGCACCCACCACCGGCTCACCGGCCGTCGCCGCCCGGACGGGCGCGACCGCGGTGACGGCCGTGCTCGTCCTCCTCGTCGCCGTCCTGGCGGTCGTCGACATCACCCAGGGCACGGCGGCCGTCGGCCCGTCCGAGGTGTGGAAGGCACTCACCGGACGGGCCGACCCCGCCGACGCGTCCGTCGTCATCGCCTCCCGGCTGCCCCGGATGGCCGCCGGACTGCTCGTCGGCGCCGCGCTCGGCATCGCGGGCGCGGCCCTCCAGGCCGTCAGCCGCAACGTCCTCGCCGCCCCCGACACCCTGGCCGTGAACGCCGGTTCGTATCTGGCGCTCGGGGTGCTCACCGTCAGCGGGGCGTCCCTGCCGCTGCTCGCCTCCTCGGGCGTCGCGTTCGCCGGGGGCCTCGCCGCGGCGGCGGTCGTGCTCTCGCTGTCCGGCCTGGGCACCGGCACCGTCCGGCTCGTCCTCGCGGGCAGCGCCCTCACCCTCGGCCTGACCTCCATCACCGAGGGCCTGCTGCTGCTCTTCCCCGAGCAGACCAACGGCCTCTACCAGTGGAACCAGGGCAGCATCAGCCAGAACGGCTTCGACGGCGTCGTCCAGATGGCGCCCGTCGCCCTCGTCGGACTGGTCGGCCTGCTGCTCGTCGCCCGGCGCGTGGACGCGCTGGCGCTCGGCGACGACGCCGCCCGCGGGCTCGGGGTCCCGGTGCGGGCGACCCGGATCACGGTCGTCGTGCTCGCGGCCCTGCTCTCCGCAGCCGCCGTCACCCTCGCCGGACCCATCGGCTTCGTCGGCCTGTGCGCCCCCGCGCTGGTGCGGCCCCTGGCCCGCCGGATGCGGCCGTTCACCCGCATCCGGCTGAACCTGCCCGTGGCCGGACTCGTCGGCGCCGGCATCGTGCTCGGCGCGGACGTCCTGCTGCGCGCGACGGTCTCCGCCGAGTCGGCCGTCGCCGTCCCCACCGGCGTCGTCACCAGCATCGTCGGCGCCGTCTTCCTCGTCGCCATGGCGCTGCGGGTGCGGGACACCGCCGCCGCCAGGGCGCCCGAGCGGCTGCGGATCGTCAGCCGTGCCGCCTACCTGGCGACGCTGGGCGTTCTGGTCGCGGCGCTGGTCGCGGTGTGCGTCGCCGGAGTGCTCCTCGGCGACACCAAGCTGCTCATGGGGGACGTCGTCAACTGGGCCCAGGGCCGGGCGGCGCAGTCCGTCTCCTTCGTCCTGGACACCCGCGTGCCCCGGGTCCTGGCCGCCCTCCTCGCCGGAGCGGCGCTCGCCCTGTCCGGCACCCTGGTGCAGGCCGTCACCCGCAATCCGCTCGCCGAACCCGCCGTCCTCGGTGTGTCCGGCGGAGCCGCCCTGGGCGCGGTCCTGTTCGTCACCTCGGTGTCGACGGCGGGCTCCTGGAGCGTGGCCGGAGCGGCGTTCGCGGGCGCGGCCGTCACCGCGGTCGTCGTGTTCGGGCTCGCCGCACGCGGCGGCTACGGACAGAACCGGCTGGTCCTGGTCGGCGTCGGCGTCGCCGCCGCGACCAGCGCGCTCATCAGCCTGTTCATCGTGCTCACCGACCCGTTCAACGCGACGAAGGCGATCACCTGGCTGTCGGGCTCGACCTACGGCCGCACCCTGCCGGACGCGCTGCCCGTCGTCGGCGCCCTGGTGATCGGGCTGGTGGTGGCCCTGACCCGGCGTGCCGAACTCGACCTGGTCTCCCTCGACGACGACACGCCGTCGCTGCTCGGCCTGCGACCGGGGCCCGCCCGGCTCGGATTCCTCGTCGTGAGTGTGCTGTTGAGCGCCACGGCCGTGGCCGCCGCCGGCACGATCGGTTTCGTCGGCCTGGTCGCGCCGCACGCGGCCCGTGCGCTGGTCGGCCGCCGGCACGGCCGGGTCGTCCCGGTCGCCGTCCTCCTCGGCGCCGTCCTGGTGTGCGCCGCCGACATCCTCGGCCGCACCGTGATCGCCCCGGCCCAGCTCGGCGCCGGTCTGATGACGGCCGTCATCGGCACCCCGTACTTCCTGTACCTGCTGATCCGCACGCGGAGTTGACCGGACGCGGCGGCGCCCGACGGGGCCCGGCGGACCCTCCTTGCGGGAGTCCGCCGGGCCCTGCGTCCTACATGTCGGCAGATGTCGCTCCGGTGTCCGGGAAAGATCGTGATGTTGCGATTCGGTGAAGCCGTGGTCATTTGGGTACAGCCTGTCGCGAATATGTGTTGATATTGCAAAGACCTGGACGGGTGGAACACGCCAGGTGGCCGAAACCAGCTTGCCCAGACACCCCCCACGAGGGTTCTCCCGCGGTACAGCGCCCGCCGGGTCGCGCCGACCCACCCGTCCTCGGCGTCTGTCCCGCCTGCTGAAGGAACCCTCGATGGCTGATGTATCCAACTTCTATTACGGAGCCGTGACGCCCGTCGCCTCCTACGTGATGGCCTGTCTCGGCGCCGCGCTCGGTCTGCGCTGTACGACCCGCTCGCTGCGGCGCTCGCAGCGCAGAGCCGGCTGGCTGCTGCTGGGCGCGATCGCGCTCGGCTGCGGCATCTGGACCATGCACTTCATCGCCATGATCGGCTTCAACGTCCAGGGCGCGCTGGTCAGTTACGACACCCGGCTGACCGTGCTGAGCCTCCTCGTCGCGATCGCCGTGGTCTCCGTCGGGGTCTTCCTCGTCGGCTACCGCGGCTCCTCGCGGCTCAACCTGGGCCTCGCCGGAACCCTCACCGGTGTCGGCGTCGCCGCCATGCACTACATCGGCATGGCGGCCATGCACGCCCAGGGCGCGATCCGCTACGACACGACCGTCGTGGCGCTGTCCGTGGTCATCGCGGTGGTCGCGGCGACCGCGGCCCTGTGGGCGGCCGTCTCCGTGAGCGGCGTCTGGTCCAGCCTCGGCGCCAGCCTCGTCATGGGCATAGCGGTCACCGGCATGCACTACACGGGCATGGCCGCGGTCTCTGTCGACGTCACCGGCAAGGTCGTGTCGACGCAGTCCTCCACCAGCCTGCTGTCCTTCCTGCTGATGATGCTGGCGGGCCCGCTCATCGTGCTGCTGATCGCGGCCGTCATCGTGATGTTCGACCCGGACATGATGGTGGGCGTGGACGACCCGCGGGACAAGGCCCTCGCGCCCGGCGGCGCCCACGCCGCGGACCCGGCCCAGGACATGAACCGCACCTCGGGCTCGTACTCCAGCTGGTAGGCGGCCGGACGCGGTCCAGAGCCCGCCGACCGGAACCTTCCGGTCGGCGGGCTCTTCGTCATCGCGGCGCGATCCGCACGACCCCCGTGACGGTGCCCTGGTAGACGACACCGCCCGGGGCGATGGACCCGGCCATCTGAAGGGTGTCGAACAGGGACGACGTCCCCAGGTAGTGGGTGCGCACGACCGCGCCCGTGGCCGGATCGATCTGGGCGTAGTAGTAGGGGTCCAGGAGCGAGGTCGCGTCGCTCCCCGCCAGCAGCGAGCCGCGCAGCACGGTGTGGATGAGGCCGTCGGCGGTCGACAGCCGGGGCACCGCGGCCGACCGTACGACGGTGTCCCAGCGCAGGTCGCAGCCGCTGCCGTCGGCGCGCACGTCGACCCGGGTCAGCCCGCCGGGGAAGTCCGCCGAGGCCGGCACGCTCTCCCCGGCGTCGTCGGGCACCGCCGGGTACGGGTAGCCGTAGGTGCTGGCCACGAAGACCGAACGCCCGGCCCCGATGGGGGAGTTCTCGCTGCCGCTGCCCCCGGCGAGCAGTACCGGCACGGAGCAGACGACGGCGCCCGTGTCGGTGCGGTGGACGAGCAGGCTCTCCGTGGGGGAGGCGTTGTCGACGATCGCCACGTAGTCGGTGCCGTCGCCGGGGCCGAAGAACGTCGGGGTGGATCCGGTGCCCGGGCTCAGCTGACCCGGCTTGCGCGCCGGACCCCGGTCGTAGGGCTGCCGCCAGGCGACGCGGGGCGTGCCGTCGGCGTCCGCGGTGAGCAGATAGGTCGCGTGGGTGGTGGCGATCGCCGTCCCGGAGGGGGAGGTGGAGATCGAGTTGTCCACGCGCTCACCGGCTGGCAGCGCCAGGGTGCGCACCGTGCCCGTCGCCTCGTCCGCCGTGCCGACGGTCCCGCCGCCGGTGACGAACCACACCCTGCCCTGCCAGTCGGGCGCGAGACCGGTCACCGCGTCGCCCTCCGGGACCGCCGCGCTCAGCGGCAGTGAACGGTCCGCCGTCAGCTGCCAGGCCCCGTCGGTGGTGCGGTGGTGTCCGATGCGCAGCAGCCGGTTGTCGCCGTCGACCACCACCAGCCGGTCGTCCTGGTCCAGATAGGCGTAGACCCCGCCCAGCAGCGAGCCCTTGGTGAGGGAGAGCTGTGCCAGTGGCTCGCCGGTGTCCGGGTCCAGCAGACGCACGGTCGGCACCCGGGTCAGGATCGGGGTGCACAGCGCGACGGGGTACCCGTCGGCGCCGACGAGGATCGTCGGGCACGCGGACTGGAGGGCGATCCGGCGGGAGGAGAGGGCGCCCGCCCCCGGCCCCGGCAGGGGTGTGGCGTCGGAGGAACCGGTGTCGCCGTGCATGGTCGCCGTGCCGTCCGGTCCGGCGTACGGGTTGTGCGGTGGCAGCGGGGTGAACTCCGGGGCCGCGGCCCCGGCCGGGGAGAGCGCCGCGGCCAGCAGCAGCGCGACGGACGCGGCGAGCGCGCCGGTGCGCGCGAGCCGGAAGTGGGTCATCGGCAGAGTCCCATCGGGAAGCGGCACCGCCGGGCGGCACCGGCGCAGGGTTCGACAGGCCGGCCGCGGGCGGCGGCGGACCTGGATCAGGAGACGTGCCGGGCGCCGCGAGGCACCGGGCGGGCGCGTGTCAGACGGCGGTGGTCCGACAGAGCGCGGAGCACGCGTAGGCCAGGTCGACGTGGAGTCGACGGCTCAGATACGCGTGATCGGACATGCCGGCCATGGTTCAACAGGGGCAGGTACCTGACAAGATCTGTCTCATCGGTCGGACGCGGGACCGCCGGGCCCCGCATGTCCGGTGCCGATGCGGTCAGTTGGCCGGACGGGCGGGACCCTCCTTGTCGAACCACAGCTTGTGCACGGCGACTTCGAGGGTGCACTCGGTCTCCAGTACGCCCTCCAGGGGGCGCACCCGCTCCTGGAGGAACCGCCACAGCGCCGTGTCGTCGGCGGTGAGGACCTGGGCGAAGACGTCGGCCCGGCCCAGGGTGGTGGAGACGTAGCTGATCTCGCGGCAGGCGGTCAGTCGTGCGACGACGGACTCGTGGTGCTCGGGGGCCACCTTCAGGAACAGCAGCGCCAGCCGGGCCGTGCTGAAGCGGCCGGGCTCCGCGAAGGCGGTGATCTTGAGGACGCCGTCCTCCTCCAGGCGCCGGAAGCGGCTGCGTACCGTGCCCTCGGAGACGTCGAGCGACCGGGCGATCTCCCGGAAGGCGCGGCGTCCGTCCTGCTCCAGTTCGCCGATGATCGCGCGGTCGAGGTCGTCGA
This sequence comes from Streptomyces sp. NPDC090106, assembly GCF_044747265.1. Classification (NCBI taxonomy): domain Bacteria; kingdom Bacillati; phylum Actinomycetota; class Actinomycetes; order Kitasatosporales; family Streptomycetaceae; genus Streptomyces; species Streptomyces sp. NPDC090106. The sequence continues at coordinate 282,306 of NZ_JBIVDS010000007.1, forward strand.
GTTCGATGCCCATGGGCGTGATGGTAGGCGATCCCCGCCGGTGCGCGGTCACGCGTTCCGTGCCGCGACGGGCCCCTGTCTCCGCAATGCGTATACGAACGGCGCATCGTTTACGCATTGCGCAGCCCCAACCCCTTGCGCTGACGAACTGCGGGTTCTAACGTCCTGCACTAACGCAATGCGCAGGACAGCATCCGTTTGGGTGTTGTTTTGCGTAGAGCAAGGCCCTTCTGGTTACGCAAGGAGTCGGACATGCCGTCGCCCGCACCCACCCCGCACCCGCCCGCCGACCTCGACTTCGCCTGGCCCTCGGGCAGCCGGGCGGCCGTGTCGTTCACCTTCGACGTGGACGCGGAGGCCGGCTGGCTCGGCGAGGACGCGTCCTACGCACGCCGGCTGACCAGCCTCTCCGAGGGCCGCTACGGCGTCGTCCGCGGCGTGCCCCGCATCCTCCGGCTCCTCGCCGACCACGGCATCCGCGCCACCTTCTTCGTCCCCGGCCACACCGCCGAGCGGCACCCGGGCACCGTCGAGGACATCCTGGCCGCGGGCCACGAGATCGGCCACCACGGACATCTGCACCTGCGCAGCGACAAGGTCTCCGCCGCCGAACAGCGCGCCGAGATCGAGCGCGGACTCGTCGCCCTCACCGCCGCCGGGGCACCCGTCCCCACCGGATACCGCTCCTCCTCCTGGGAACTGACCCCGGAGACCTTCGCCCTGCTCGACGAGTACGGCTTCGGCTACGACTCCTCCTGCATGGGCGACGACCGCCCCTACTACGAGACCCACGACGGCCGGTCCCTGCTCGAACTGCCCGTGCACTGGTCCCTCGACGACTGGCCGCGCTACGGCTGGAACATCGACACCGGCGGCAACACCGCCGCCCCCGGCGAACTGCACACCTCCTGGCTCACCGAGTACGCGTGGGCCAAGACCGAGCGCCGCCACGTCTGTTACACCCTGCACCCCGAAGTCGTCGGCCGCCCGCAGCGGTTCGCCGAACTCGTCCGGCTCGTCGAGGCCATCGCCGAGGACGGCCAGGCATGGAACGCCCCCCTCGCCGACGTCGCCGCGCACGTACGCCCCCTGCTGCCCGTCCCCGCGGCGGCGGGCCGGTGACCGGGCCCGCCGCCCACCCCCGGTTCGTGTCCACCCGGACCGAACCCCGGGCCCGGGGAGCCGAGTTCGGCGAGACCTGGCGTGAACGCGTGACCGCGACGGCCGACGCCTACCGCGAACTCTTCGCCCGGGGCGGCATCCACGACCTCACCGCCCCCGGCGCCCGCGCGCTGGCCGCCGTCGAGGAGTGGGCCCCGTACCTGGCCGCCGAGATCCGCGGCATCGCCGACGGCGCCGCGCTGCCCGCCGAGACCGTCGCCGCCGTCAACGCCCGCACCGAACTCCTGGCGAGCACCCGCACGGGGGGCGAGTGCTCGACGATCGTCGCCCTGCGCGACGGCGACGACGAACCCGTGGCCGCGCAGAACTGGGACTGGTACGCCGGACACGCCGCGAACTGGCTGGAGTGGGAGATCCCGCACGCCGACGGACGGCGCACCACGACCCTCACCGAGTTCGGGATCGTCGGCAAGATCGGTGTCAACGACCGCGGTGTGGCCTGCCTGTTCAACATCCTCCACCACCGCGCCGACACCGGCGCCCACGGCGTCCCCGTGCACGTCGTCGCCCGGCGGCTGCTCGACGAGGCCGACACCGTCACCGACGCCCTGCGGATCATCGGCCGGGCCGCGACCGGCGCGTCCACCACGATCACCGTCGTCGGCGGGCGCGGCGCGGGCCGCAGCGCCGTGGCCGCCGAACTGTGGCCCGGGGGACCCGGCCACGTCCTGCCCGACCCCGACGGACTGCTCCTGCACACCAACCACTTCCTGAGCCGGCCCGGCGCCCACGGCGACACCGAACCCCGCACCGACCCCGACACCCTCGTGCGCTACGAGGTGCTGCGCCGCACCCTGCACGCGCGCGGCCGGGACCTCACCGGCGCCGAGGCGCTCGCCGCGCTCAGCGACCACGAAGGCGGCGTGTGCGTGCACGCGCCCGACGGCGCCGACGACGTCTTCCAGACCCTCGCCGCCGTCCGCATCGACTTCACCGCCCGCGGTCTGGACATCCGTCCGGGACCGCCCTGCCGCCGCCCCCGCGACGGCAGTTGACCGATCCCCATCCACCCGAGGAACGACATGCTCCACCTCAAGCGCATCGACAACATGGACATCCTCACCCACGACGTCGGCCGGCTCGTGGACTTCTACCACGGCGTCCTCGGCCTCGGCTTCCACCTGCCGTACGAGCCGGAGGAACAGTGGGCCGCCCTCGACCTCGGCAACCTCACCCTCTACCTGTTCGCCTCCGAGACCGGCGAACACGTCCCGCGCCGCACGGAGATCAACGCCGACAACGCCCCCGGCCTCGACTCCTTCGCGTTCGAGGTGGACGACCTGGACCTCGCCCACGCGGAACTCGACGGACGCGTGGAGTGGGTGACCGGGAAGGAGATCGTCTGGACCCACCCCTCCGGCGTCCGCTACCGCTACCGCCCGTTCTACGACCCCGACGGCAACATGCTGTACATCACCGAGCCGCACCGGGACATCACCGAGCCGCACCGGGCCGACGCGTGAGCGCCCCCGCCACCGGCTCCCTCGCCGGACGCACCGCCCTGATCACCGGCGCCGCCCGCGGCATGGGCCGCACCCACGCCCTCGCGCTCGCCGCCCGCGGCGCCGCCGTCGCCCTCGCCGACCTCGACGTCGACGAACTCGACCGCACCGTCGCCGAGGTCCGCGCCGCCGGCGGCCGGGCCGAGGGCTTCATCGCCGACATCACCTCCCGCGAACACGCCGAGGACCTCGTCCTGCGCGCCGCCGCACGGTGGGGCGGCCTCGACATCCTCGTCCACAACGCCGGCCTCATGTTCTCCATGACCGGCCTCGCCGACACCGACGACGACGACTTCGAACGGCTCCTCGCCGTCAACGTCCGCGCACCGCTGCGGCTGACCCGCGCCGCACTGCCGTATCTGCGCGCCAGCCGGGCCGCCCGGATCGTCTTCGTCTCCTCCCAGTGGGGACAGGTGCCCGACGGCCACTCCTACGGCTACATGGTCTCCAAGGCCGCCCAGCTCGGACTGATGAAGACCCTCGCCAAGGAGTTCGCGAGCGAGCGGATCATGGTCAACGCCGTGGCCCCCGGCGCCGTCGCCACCCGCATGGTGCCCGACGAGAACCACGCGGCGGAGGTCGCCGCCGTCCCCATCGGCCGGCTCGCCGACCCCGCCGAGATCTCCGAGGTGGTGGCGTTCCTCGCCGCCGACACCGGCGCGTTCATCACCGGCCAGACCATCCCCGTCAACGGCGGCGCCCTGCTCGTCGGCATCTGACCCGTCCCCCCCCGGAGGAACCCCATGTCTTCTGCCACCGCCCTCGGCAAACGCGACCAGGCCGAACGCGCCATGCGCCACTCCTGGTTCCCCGTCGCCCGCTCCACCGACCTCGCCACGCCCCAGCCGGCCACCCTGCTCGGCGAGAAGCTCGTCGTGTGGCGCTCGGCCGACGGCACGGCCCGCGTCAGCGCCCGGCGCTGCCCCCACCGAGGCGCCGACCTCTCCCAGGGCACCGTCACCGGCGGCTCGCTGGGCTGTCCCTACCACGGCTGGCGCTTCGACGGCACGGACGGCCACTGCACGCAGGTGCCCTCCCTCGCCGACCAGTCGGGCATCCCGCCCCGCGCCGCGATCCGCACCTACCCGGCCGTCGAACGCTTCGGCCACGTCTGGACGGTCCTGGAGGAACCCGTCACCGACCTCTACGACCCCGAGGAATGGCGCGGACGCGACCTCGTCTGGCTCGCCGCCGACCCCCTGTCCTCACCCACCGGCGTCGCCGTCGCCATCGAGAACTTCCGTGACGTCGCCCACTTCCCCTTCGTCCACCAGGTCTCCATGGGCCCCACCCCCGAGGTCGTCGAGCCCCTCCAGGTCCGCCGCGACGGCATCGACGTCCACATGAACCACCACCTGGACGCCGGTTCGGGCGACTGGGCCGCCCAGGGCGACTGCCTCATGGCCTACCACTGCACCGCCCCCGGCTTCGCCTCCATCAGCTACCACTACGACCTCGCGGGCCTGCGCGTCGTCGCGGGCTTCCCCTCCCCGGTCTCCTACGAGGAGGTGCGCATCTTCTGGGGCGTCGCCAACGAACGGGACTTCAAGGGAGCCTCCCTGGAGGAGTGCCTGCGCGTCGAGGAGATGGTCTACCTGGAGGACCTCCCGATCACCGCGCACATCGAACCCCGCGAGGTGCCCTGGGACGCCGACGTCCCGGAGTTCTCGGCCCCCGCCGACCTGTTCACCCTCAACTACCGTCGCGCCTTCACGGAGTTGATGCGCCGCACGGCGGCCCTGGTGGAACCCGCGGAGTACGACCGTGTCCCGGCCCGCTGACCGCCCCGCCCCGCCGCCGCTGCGCGTCCTGACCCGGCACGACGCCGCCGACGGGGTCGTCGCCCTCACCCTCGCCGACCCCGCGGGCCGCCCCCTGCCCGCCTGGACACCCGGCGCGCACGTCGACCTCCACCTGGGCGGCGACGTCGTACGGCAGTACTCCCTGTGCTCCGACCCCCAGGACCTGTCCCACTACCGGATCGCGGTGCTGGACGTGCCCGGCGGCCGGGGCGGCTCCCGGCGGGTGCACGCCGCACTGCGGCCGGGCACCGAACTGCCCGTCTCCGCGCCCCGCAACCGGTTCCCGCTCACCGAGGACGCCGCCGACTACGTCCTGATCGCCGGGGGCATCGGCATCACCCCGCTGCTGCCCATGGCCGCCCGGCTGACCGCACTCGGCCGCCCCTGGCGGATGCTCTACGCCGGCCGCTCCCGCACCACCATGGCCTTCCTCGGCGAACCGCCGCCCCAACGGGTCACGGTCGTCGCCGAGGACGAGTCGGGCCGCCCCGACCTCGCCGCCTACCTGGCCCCCCACCCCCGGGCCACGGTCTACGCCTGCGGCCCCGCCGGACTCCTCGACGCCGTCCGCGCGCTCCACCCCGGCCCCGTGCACACCGAACGCTTCACCGCCGAACCGGCGCCCGCCCCCGGCGACGACGGCATCTTCACCGTCGAACTCGCCCGCACCGGCACCGAGGTGACCGTCCCGCCCGGCCGCAGCATCCTCGAAGCGGTCCGCGCCGCCGGCACCCCGGTGGCCTCCTCCTGCGAGAGCGGCATCTGCGGCACCTGCGAGACCAAGGTCCTCGCCGGACGCCCCGACCACCGGGACGACCTGCTCACCCCCGACGAGCGGGCCTGCGGCGACACCATGATGATCTGCGTCTCGCGCAGCGCGGACGCACGCCTCGTCCTCGATCTGTGAGCGCGGCTCCCGCGCACTTCCCCGAAGGGCACTCTCATGCCTGCTGCACCTCACCTGGAGCCGACCGCCCGGGACCAGGGGACCGCCCCCGCGCCCGCGAAGAAGAAGATGCGCTGGTACGACGGCTTCGCGCTGTCCCTCACCATGCCCGCGGCCCTCGTCGCCTCCCTCGGCGGTTCCATCGGCGGCCTCGGCGCCTGGGGCGCCGTCGCCCTGTGGGTGACCGCGATGGTCCTCGCCGCGGTCACCAACTGGATCTACACCGAACTGGCCGCGATGTTCCCCGACTCCTCCGGAGGCATCGCCCACTACGCCACCGAGGGCTGGAAGAGCCGCGCGCCCGTCGTCGGGCCGCTGGCCTCCTTCGGCTACTGGTTCTCCTGGACGACCGCCCTGTCCGTGTACTCGGGCATCGTCGGCTCCCTCGTCCAGGCACAGTGGTTCCCCGGCCAGCGCTGGACCCTCGACCTCGGGCCCGTCCAGCTGACCTTCCCCGTCGTCGTCGGGCTCGGCGTCATCGCCCTGCTGTTCGGGGCCGCCATGATCGGGCTGCACGCGGCGATGTGGATCGTCCACCTCACCGGCGCGATGCTCCTCGTCCCGCTCGTGGTCTTCATCGTCGGCCCGTTCGTCACCGGCGACTGGGACGCCTCCCGGCTGCACTGGAACCTGCACGGGGCGGCCGGCCTCCACGAGGCCCTGGTCTGGCTCTACATCATGGCCTGGACCTGCTTCTGCGTGGAGGTCTGCGCCACCTTCGCCCCCGAGTACGCCGACCCGGTCAAGGACACCTCACGGGCCCTGCGCGCCGGAGTGCTCTTCGGCCTCGGGGTGTTCGTGCTCCTGCCGCTCTCCCTGGCGGGCTACGTGGGGGAGGGGCCGATCTCGGGGGAGCCCACCACGTTCTACGTGAAGGCGTTCCAGGACCTGATCGGCGGCGGTGCCGACCTCATGGTGGTCTTCCTCATCGGCTCCCTGCTGCTGATCATGGTCAGCGGGCTCGCCGACGGCTCCCGCGTCCTGCACACCATGGGCGTCGAGGGCATCACGATCCGTCAGCTCGGCGTCCTCGACCGGCGCGGCGTGCCGGTACGGGCGCTGCTCGTCGCCCTGGTGCTGAACGTCGTGACCCTGACCGTCCTCAGGACACCTCTGGCGATCATCGTCGCGGGCAACCTCGGCTACATCCTCACCCACATCCTCGCCCTGTCCGCCTTCGCCCTCCTGCGCCGCGACCGGCCCGACGCGGCACGGCCCATCCGGCTGCCGTCGCTCATGGTCCCGGTCGCCTGGACCCTCGCCGCCCTGCTCACCGTCATCCTGGTGGTCGGCGCGACCGGCTTCTCCGTCAGCGGCTACGGAGGACCGGCCGAACTGGCCGTGGCCGTCGGTGTGCTGGCCCTCGGCGTGGTGCTGTGGCTCTACCGCACCCGGGTCCAGGACCGGAGCTAGATACCCCCCGGGCTCCCCGGGCCCCCGGTGCGCAGCCGCTCCAGCAGCGCGGCCTCGGCGGCGCCCGCGCCCCTGTCGTCCCACCGGTCCGACAGGGGCACCGAGCGCAGCAGCCGGCCCGCGGGGTCGAGGATCTGACCGGCGTGCTTGAGCTGCCAGAGCGTCAACGACCGGTCCCTGACCTCCAGTTCCGGGATGCGCTGCACCAACGCCGCCTCGAAGGGCTGGATGTCGTCGACCGACCGCAGCCACATCGTCGTCATCAGGTTCCACGGACCGGACAGCGACGCGCACATCCGGGTCTCCCGCATCCCCGACAACTGCCCCACCACCCGCGACAGATCGGCCGCCGGGACCGACGCCCACAGGGTCGCGCTCACCGGCCAGCCCGACACCGACCGCGCGGCCTCGCACCGGTAGGAGACGGCACGGGCCGCGTCCAGCCGGGCCAGCCGCCGCCGCACCGTCGTCGGGCTGAGGCCGCTGTCCCGGGCCAGCCGCTCCACGCTCTGCCGGACGTCCCGGGCCAGCAGCAGCACCAGCTCCAGATCCGCGTCGCTCAGCGGCGCGGCCGGGACGGGGGTCCGCTCGGGATGCGCGGGCGTGCCCTGCGCCGCGCCGCGCAGCCGGTCCAGCCGCCAGCGGCTGCCCTCGGTGTGCAGCGCGGTGGCGATCTGCGTCCGGGTCGCCGCCACCCCCTCCAGGGCGTCCAGCCGGAACCCGACGTAGCGCGCCAGGTCGGCGCGGCTGCGCAGCACCACCGTCAGCAGCAGATCGCGGGCGCCCGTGGTGTGCTCGACATTGAACAGCGGCGCCTCCTCGACGAGTTGCTCGCACACCTCGTGCAGACGGCCCCGCACGCAGTCGATCTCGATGAACGCCACCACCGCCTCCCCGAGGACGGACGGCGACGGATGGCAGGACAGCCACGCCAGCCCCTCGCCGGTCAGCCGCGCCCAGCGCCGCGCGGCCGTCGTCGCGTCCACCCCGACCAGCGCCCCCACCGTGCGCCAGTCCGCGCGCGGCGCGTGCTGCAACGCCGTGATCAGCAGATAGTCGACCTCGTCGAGCACGGCCTCGGCCACCGAACCTCCCTCACGGACCCACCGGGGAGCGGCGGATCCCTGCATCCAGTGTCCACCGGGTGGCGGATGCCTGCGCACCGAGGGGGCCTGCCGGCTCCGGGTGCACCATACCGGCCATGTTCACGTACGACGACGCCCTGCCCCTGGCCGACGAGCTCACCGCACTCCGCCGTGACCTGCACCGTGAGCCCGAGCTCGGTCTGCACCTGCCCCGCACTCAGCGCAAGGTGCTCGACGCCCTCGCGGACCTCCCCCTGGAGATCACCACGGGGAAGCGGCTCAGCTCCGTCACCGCCGTGCTCCGCGGCGGCCGGCCCGGCCCCGCCGTGCTGCTGCGCGCGGACATGGACGCGCTGCCCGTCGCCGAGGACACCGGACTGCCGTACGCCTCCGAGGTGCCCGGCGTGATGCACGCCTGCGGGCACGACCTGCACACGGCCGGACTCGTCGGGGCCGCGCGGCTGCTCGCCGCCCGCCGCGAGGAACTGGCCGGAGACGTCGTGCTGATGTTCCAGCCCGGCGAGGAGGGCGACGGCGGCGCCGGGATCATGATCGAGGAGGGCGTGCTCGACGCGGCCGGCCGACGGGTCGCCGCCGCGTACGGGCTGCACGTCTTCTCCACCCAGCTGCCGACCGGGATGGCCGCCACCCGCGCGGGCACCTTCCTCGCCGCCAGTGACGCCTTCGACGCCGTCGTCGTCGGCCGCGGCGGACACGGCTCCATGCCGCACCTCACCCGCGACCCGCTCGTCGCGGCCTGCGAGATGGTCACCGCGCTCCAGACCCGCGTCGCCCGCGAGATCGACGTCAACGACCCGGCCGTGATCACCGTCGGCGCGCTGCACTCCGGCGAGGCCCGCAACGTCGTCCCCGGCCGCGCCGAGTTCCGCGCCACCGTCCGCACCTACAGCGAGACCGGCCGGGTCGCGGTCCAGGCACTGGTGGAACGCACCCTCAAGGGCATCGCCCTCGCCCACGGCGTGGACGTCGAACTCACCTACGACCGGCAGTACCCGCCGACCGTGAACCCCGCCCACGAGGCCGCCTACGCCCTGGACACCGCGCGGGAACTGCTCGGCCCGCACGCCGTGTTCGAGGTGCCCACCCCGCTGTCCGGCTCCGAGGACTTCTCCATGGTCCTCGACGAGGTGCCCGGCGCGTTCGTCGGCGTCGGCGCCTGCCCGCCCGGCGCCGATCCGGCCACCGCCCCCGTCAACCACTCCGCGCAGGCCGTGTTCGACGACGCGGCCCTGCCCGTCCAGGCCGCCCTCCTGGCCCGCCTCGCCACCGGAGCCATGGAACGGTACGCGGACACCGCCGCGGACGGCCTCGCCGGTGCATCCGCAAGGGGGAGCGGCGCATGAGCGGCGTCCGGGCCGCACAGCGGACCGACGGGCCCGGACAGGAGGCCCCCGCCTCCGTCCGCGCCGTGGTCGGTCTGCTCGTCCTCTTCGAGCTGACCAGCGGATTCCTCCAGACCGGACTGGTGCCGCTGCTGCCCTCGCTGGGCGACCACCACCACGTCGGCGACTCCGCCCTCAACTGGGTGACGTCCGTCCAGCTCCTCGCGGGCGCCGTCCTCGTCCCCGTCTTCGGCCGCCTCGGCGACCTGCACGGCCACCGCAGGATGCTGCGCATCGCCCTCGCCTGCGTCGCCGCCGGGTCCCTCCTCGTGGCGCTCGCCCCGAACTACCCGGCCCTGCTCGCCGGACGCGTGCTCCAAGGCGCTCTGGTCGCGCTGCTGCCGCTGGAGATCGCCCTGGTCAGCGACCGGCTGCCCACCGACCTGGCCCGCTCCGCCATCGCCCGGCTCGTCGGCGCGCTCACCCTCGGCTCCCTCCTGGGCGCCGTCGTCATGGGCGCGCTCGCCAAGTCCGTCGGCGACATCCGCGTCGCCCTGCTCGTGCCCGCCGTCCTCGCCGCGCTGTGCGTGCCGGTCAGCTTCCTGTTCATCCCCGAGAGCGTCCCCAAGACCTCCGGGCGGCCCGACTGGCCCGGCGCCGTGCTCCTGGGCGTCGCCCTGGTCTGCCTGCTCGCCGGTGTCTCGCGGATGGAGGAGGACGGCGGCCTGTCCGTCGGCGTGCTGCTGCCGGTGGCGGGCGCCCTGGCCGTCGGCGCGGTCTGGGCCCGGCACGAACTGCGCAGCGACGACCCGCTGGTGGACCTGCGCGCGATGCGGGGCCGCCGAGTGGCGCCGTTCTACCTGACGTCGTTCCTGTTCGGCGTCATGTACTTCGGCAGCCAGACCCCCAACTCCACGTTCCTGGCCGCCGATCCGGACACCGACGGCTACGGCTTCGCCCTGTCCGCCCTGCACATCGCCCTGGTGAGCCTCCCGGCGACGCTCGCCGCCCTGGCCACCTCCGGCGCCACCGCGGTCATCGCCCGCCGGCTCGGCTACCGGCGCACGCTGATGGCCGCCTTCACGCTGATGACGGTCGGGTTCACGTCGCTGGCCTGCTTCCACTCCGCGGTGTGGCAGATCGTGGCGGCGCTGGTGGTCAGCGGCACCGGGGTCGGCGCCGCGCTCGGCGCCATGCCCACCGTCATCGTCGAGGCCACCGACCCGGCCCGCACCGGCGTGGCCTCCGCGCTCTACAACAACGTCAAGACCGTCGGCGGCGCCGTCACCGGCGGAGCGGTCGCCGCGCTGCTCTCCGGGTTCACCACGAGGGCCTCCGGCAGCCCCGACGAGGGCGGCTACGTCATGGTGTGGGCGCTGTGCGCGCTCGCCGGGGTCGCGGCGGTCGCCGGCGTGGCCGTCGCCCGCCGCACCGAGGACGGGTGAGCCCGGCCGGCGGCCCGCACGCGGCAGTACACGAAGGGCCCGGCGGCCACCGCCGGGCCCTTCGCCGTACCGGAACGCCGGGGAGCGGTCCTCCGCCCCCGGCCGAGGGGCCACCACCGTCGGGGAACGCGCCGCCCGGGCTTCGGTGACGGTCCGCCGGCCTTCCGGGAAAGGCCACCTGGACTCCCACCATGGTCCGCCGGTCCCGCGGGAGGCCCGCTCGGTCCTCCGCGACGGTCCGACCGGCCTCCGGGAGGGGCCGCCCCCTCTCCCCAGAGGGGGCGGCCCGGACGTCCGTGACGTTCCGCCAGGCCCGCCAGGAAAGGGCCGCCGGTCTCCGATGGCAGGGCCCCGGCCTTCCGTCGCTCTCCTCCCGGGCTTCCGTGACGGCGTGGGCCGACTTCGGTGAGCCCGTGTGCGGCAGTCCTGAAATGCCTGTCGACGCGTGAGGCGCTGTTGGACATTCTTTCAACAACACGTTCCTGCCCCCGCACCCCCCGACCCCCGCCGCCCGGCCACAGGAAGGAAGCGGTGACGCGCGTGAACGACCAGCCCCGCGGCGCCCCTCGGGACCGCACCGCCACGGTGGAGGAGTCCCGGCGCGCCCTCGCGCACGGCTACGGCCTGCTGCGGGACGGCCCCGTCGCGGACGCCTGCTCGGCACTGCACCGCGCCGCCGTCGGACTGCGCGACACCGACCCGCCCGCCGCCCGGCACGCCCTGGTCGCCGCCGCCTCCGCGGCCTGGGCCGCCGGTGACCGCGACGGCCACCGCCGGGTCCTGGCCGTGGGCCCGTGCGACTCCTGCGGCGCCGACGGCACGGACCTGCCCTGCGCCGACACCTGCCCGCAGGGCGACTGGCGGGCCTACCGCATCGGCATGGACGCCGTCCTCGCCGGCGACTTCCGGTCCGCGAAGCGGCTCCTCGGTCCCAGGGCCGACCTCGTGCCCGCCGACGCCGGGGCGGACGAACTCGGCGACGCCGGCCGCACCGCCCTCCTGCTCGGCAGACTCCCCGCCGCGCGCCGCCTGCTGAGCCTCGCCCTCGCCTCGGCCCGCTCCGCGCACGACGAGGACACCGTCCCCGCGGTCCTCGCGCACCTCGCCTACGCGGAACTGCGCGAGGGACGCCACCCCCAGGCCCGCGCCCACGCCGAGGAGGGGCTCGCGCTCGCGCACCGGCTGGGCCTGGCCAACGTCGCCGCCGAACTGGCGGCCGTCCTCGCGCTCGTGGAGTCGATCGCCGGTGACCTGCCGACCGTCGAGCGGCGCATCGAGGCGGTCCTCGCCACCGCCCAGCCGCACGGACTGGCCCAGGCCGCGTTCCTCGCCGCCTGGGCCCGGGCGCGGGCCGAACTGGGCTGCGGCAAGGTCGAGCGGGCCGCCGCCAGGCTCGCCCCGCTCGTCCGGCCGGGCGCCCGGCAGGCGCACTTCGGGCTGTGGTTCCTGGCCGTGCCGTGCTTCGTCGAGGCGTGCGTCCTGTCCGGCAGGTCCCCCGACGCGGGCGAGATGATCGACCTGTTCGCGGGCTGGACCGAACTCGGCGCCGACCCGCAGGCCCCCGCCCAACTGCACCGGTGCCGGGCGCTGGTCGCACCGCCGGACCACAGCGAACAGCTCTACCGCCGCGCCCTCGCCCACCACCAGCGGGCTCCCGGCCCCTACGAGCACGCCCGCACCCACCTCGCCTTCGGCATGTGGCTGCGGCGCAGACGCCGGCCCACCGAGGCGCGCGTCCAGCTCCGCGACGCGCTCATGGCGTTCGAACGCTGCGGGGCCACCATGTGGGCGCGCCGCGCCGCCTCCGAACTGCGCGCCGCGGGCGAGACGACCGGCGCCGCCGGGACCGGCCCGCTGTCCTCACTCACCCCCCAGCAGCAGCGCATCGCCCGGGACGTGGCCGACGGGGCGACGAACAAGGAGGTCGCCGCCGAACTCTCCATCAGCATCCGCACCGTCGAGTACCACCTGCGCAACGTCTTCGCGCAGCTGGGCGTCCGCTCCCGCACCGGCCTGGCCCACCTGCTCGCGAGCACCGACGGCGCCCCGGACCGGCACTAGGGCATGTCCGCGAAGTCCCGCCCGCCCCGCGACGCCCGGCACGTACGCTCGCCGTACCGGACGCGAGCCCGAGTACGTCCGGTACGAGGCCTCGCGCTCGGCACGCCGAGAGCGCGCACCGGACGCCGCGGGGCCCGCCCTCCGGGTCGGCGACGGGACCGTCCGGACCCGCCGTGGGCCGGCCCCGGCTCCCAGGACCTGCCGCGAGATCCCGCCCGCCCCACCGGCGCCCGGCCCGGCCCGACGCCACGCCGCCCCGGGGGCACCGGCACACGACTGGTGATTCCCCTGATGGCCGGCGCCCGCGGCGCTCCTACCTTGGTCGTCACCGGCTGACCCATGGCACGCCCCCGGGCGAGGTCACCGGACATCACGGCAGCAGCAGCCCCGCACGGAACCGTTCGCACGCCTCCGTCACGGACCACCTCCGTCACGGACCGTCCCCGTCAGCGACCTGACGGTGCCCCACCCCGGCGCCGCCACCCCCGGCGCCCGGTCCGGCACGCACCGCGCGGGCCGCACCGAGCCCGTCCCCTCCGTGCGCGCTGCTCTCCGACTCCCCGGCGCGGCCGGCACCCGGCCGCCTCCCCCCTCGAAGGAGCGCTCATGAGCGACGCCCCCACGACCCCGCACGCCCCGTCCCGCGGCCACCGCCGGCGCCGTCCGGGAGCGGTCACCTCGGTACTGGCCACGGCCGCCGCCCTCGCCGCGCTGCTGACCTCCCTCACCGGCGGCGCCCAGGCCGCCGACAACCCCTACGAGCGCGGCCCGGCCCCGACCACCGCGAGCATCGAGGCCGCCCGGGGTTCCTACGCGGTCTCGGAGACCACGGTGTCGCGGCTCGCCGCCAGCGGCTTCGGCGGCGGCACCGTCTACTACCCGACCAGCACCGCCGACGGCACCTTCGGCGCGATCGCCGTGTCGCCCGGGTACACCGCCTACCAGTCGTCGATCGCCTGGCTCGGCCCGCGCCTGGCCTCCCAGGGCTTCGTCGTCTTCACCATCGACACCCTCACCACCGCCGACCAGCCCGACAGCCGCGGCAGGCAGCTGCTGGCCGCGCTCGACTACCTGGTCAACAGCAGCTCCGTGCGCACCCGGATCGACTCCACGCGGCTCGGTGTGATGGGCCACTCCATGGGCGGCGGCGGAACCCTGGAGGCCGCCAAGTCCCGGCCCTCGCTGAAGGCGGCCGTCCCGCTGACCGGCTGGAACCTGGACAAGACCTGGCCCGAGATCACCACCCCGACCCTCGTCTTCGGCGCGGACGGCGACACCATCGCCCCCGTGGCCACGCACTCGGAGCCCTTCTACGAGACCCTGCCCGCCGGCACCGACCGCGGTTACATCGAGCTGCGGGGCGCCACCCACTTCACGCCGAACACCTCGAACACGACCATCGCGAAGTACAGCATTTCCTGGCTGAAGCGGTTCATCGACGACGACACCCGCTACGAGCAGTTCCTCTGCCCGGTCCCCTCGACGAGCCTGACGATCGCCGAGGCCCGCGGCAACTGCCCGCACACCTCCTGACGGACACCGGGCCCGTACGACGGCCGCCGCACGGCACACCCTGCCGTGCGGCGGCCCCACGCGCGTCGCACCCTCGTCCGGCACCCGTTGTCCGGCCTCGGCGGCGACCACCCCCGGGCGTTCCATAGAATTGTGTCGATCATGCTCGCCGGTGAGCAGGGGACGAGAGCCGGAAGGGCGTGCTGTGACTGTGGACGAGGCGGCTTTCGGCATGCTCCTGCGGGAGCTGCGGGTGGCCAAGTCGCTGACCATCGAGGGACTGTCCGAGGCGTCGGGCCTCAGTGTCCGGGGCATCGGCGACCTGGAGCGGGGCCGCCGGGCCGCCCCCCAGCGCCGTACCGTGGCCGCGCTCGCCGACGGCCTGAGCCTGGGCGACAGCGAGCGCGAACGGCTCCTGTCGGCCGCCCGCGGGGGACGGACCGCGGCGTATCACCCCACGGGCACCCGGGCCCTGCCCCGGGGTGTCGACGACTTCGTCGGCCGGGGCGAGGAACTGCACCGGCTGGCCGCCTACGCCGACCGCGCCGCCCTGCGCACACCGGACGGCACGACGAGCCCGCCGGTCGTGGTGACCGTCTCCGGCCCGCCCGGCGCCGGGAAGACCACCCTCGCCCTCCAGGCCGCCCGCGTGGTGGGCGACCGCTTCCCCGACGGACAGCTCGTCGTCGACGCGCGCGGCACCGATCCGGCACCGCCCGCGCCGGCCGAACTGATGCTCGTGGTCCTCAAGGCCCTCGGCGTCCCCGACCGGGACCTCGCGCGGACCGGACCGGACGGACATCCCGGGCTCTACCGGCAGGTCCTCGCCGAGCGGCGCTGCCTGCTCGTGCTCGACAACGCCAGGGACGAGGCCCAGGTACGGCCCCTGCTGCCCGGTGCCGGAGCCGGGATGACGCTGGTCACCAGCCGCCGCATGCTCACCGGCCTGGACAGCGTGCACCGGCTGCCCCTCGGCGAGCTGAGCCCCGAGGAGGCCGCCGAGTTCCTGTCCGCGCTCGTCGGCGCCGAGCGCGCCGGAGCCGATCCGGCCGCGCTCGCCGAGGTCGCCCGGCGCTGCGGACATCTGCCGCTGGCGCTGCGCGTCGCGGGCAACTGGCTGGCGACGCGCACCGGCTGGACCGTGGGACGGCTGGCCGACCGGCTCGCCCAGGAGGACCGCCGCCTGGACGCCCTGTCCGCCGGCGACGTCCGGGTCGACGCCGCCTTCGACCTGTCGTACCGGCAACTGACCCCCGACGCCGCCCGGATGTTCCGGCGGCTGTCCCTGGTGCCCGGAGCCGACGCGAGCGCCGCCGGGGCGGCCCGGCTGACCGGGCAGGAGCTGTTCGACGCCGAGGACACCCTGGAGGAACTCGTCGAGGCCGGGCTCCTCGGCGCCCACCGCGACCGCTACCGGCTGCACGACCTGCTGTGCCTGTACGCGCGGGTCCGGCAGACGGCCGAGGAGGGCACCGCGACGGCCGACGCGGCGCGCGCCCGGCTGTACCGCTGGCTGCTGGAGACGGCCGTGGTCGCGGGCCGCTGGTACGAACCCGACCACGGCGCCCCGCCCCTCGGCTGGGAGGGCGGCGTCGACCTGTCCGACGCCGAACGGGCCCGCGACTGGCTCCAGACCGAGGGCGCCAACTGGCTCGCCGCCTACCGGGCCGCGGCGGCGGACGGCGACCACTCCACGGTCGTCGAGGTCGCCGAGTCCCTGCACTGGTTCTCCGACCAGTGGATCTTCTGGGGGCACTGGCCCGAGATCTTCGAGACCGCCGCCCGTTCCGCCCGGGCGCTCGGCGACCCCCTGATCGAGGCCACCCAGCTGAACTACCACGCCTGGGCGCTGATCCTGTGCGAGGGACGGCCCCGTGAGAGCCTCGCCCGGTCCGCCCGGGCGCTGGCCGCCGCCGAGCGTGCGGGCGACCTGGTCCAGCAGGCCTGGGCCCACCAGTACAGCGCCTGGGCGTACCGCCTGCTGGACGGACCCGATGAGGCCATCGACCACAACGAGCGTGCCGTGGAGCTCTTCGAGGCCGCCGGCGATCTGCACGGACTCCTCCAGAGCATCCACAACCGCGCCGTGATCCTGCAGCGGCAGGGCCGTCACGAGGAGGCCGAGACGGCCTACCGGGAGATGCTGTCCTGGCTCCAGGACGTGGGCGACGGGATCGAGCCGCACATCGCCGAACTGGCCCGGCTCGGCGTGCACGGCGGCCTGGGCACGGCCTACTGCGCCCTGGAGCGGTGGGAGGAGGCCGTCACCCACCTCGAAGCGGCCGTCGCCATCTGCCGCGACGGCGGCAACACCGCCCTGGAGAGCCGCGAGCTGGGCAAACTCAGCGAGGCCCTGTTCGCCACCGGCCGACCCGACCGGGCCCGTGAGGCCCTGACGCGCTGTGTCTCGCTGGGGCCCGACGCCGACCCCGAGCGGGTGGCCAGGGCCCGGCTGCGACTGGCCGAACTCGATGCCGCCCAGGGCTGAGAACCACCCGTCCCCCGGACTCTAGCCGCCGGTCCGGGGGACGGTCGTCCCCTGCGCGCACACCCCTGTTCCGTCAGCGCACCACCGGCACTCCTCATCCGTGCCGAGGTTTCTGCCTGCCTTGTGCCTGGAGACCGGGCGCCCGCGCTGCTTGGCTGAGTGCCGGGGGGCGGCCGTCGGGCCGCGGCACGGCAGGGCAGGGCACGGTGAGATCGGCGGGGAGCTTCATGGGCGAGCAGCGGCAGCGGGTCCGGGTGGGAAGCGACGCCCTCCAGGACCTGGTGGAGACGCTCGCGGCCCGGCTCCGCCGCGCGGTGGTCGTCGACGATCCGCTGGTCAGGCTCGTCTGTTCGAGCCAGCACTTCGGTGACGAGGACGCGGTGCGCATCCGCAGCCTCCTCCAGGGCCGGGCCCCCGACGACGCCATCCGGCACGTCCTCGACCAGGGCGTCACCCGCTGGCCCGGCCCCGGCTTCATCGCCGGCCGCGACGACCTCGGCCTGCGCACCCGCTACTGCGCGCCCCTGCGCGAGCGCGGACACCTGGTCGGTCTGCTGATGGTCGTCGCCCCCGACGGGACCCTCACCGAGGAGGAGACCACCGCCATCGGACAGGCCCTCCCCGCCATCACCGCCCAGATGTACGCCGACCAGCTCGCCGCCACCGCGCAGGAGGCCGCGCTCCAGGAGTGCCTGCTCGACCTCCTCGATCCGCACCCCGCCGTCCGCGCCTCGGCCCGGCAGCGCGTCCTGAACGGCGGACTCCTCCCGGACACCGCGCACGCCGTCGTCAGCGTCGTCCAGCTCGCCCCGGCCGCCGAGCCGCCAGGACAGACCGAGGTCGCCCTGCGCGGCGGGCTCGAACAGTACGGCCGCACCCGCTCGGCCACCGCGATCAGCGCCGTCACACCCGAGGGCGCGATCCTCCTGGAACTGCACCCCCGCCCCGTCGGCGAGCGGGACCTCGCGGAGCACTCCGCGGCCCTCCTCAAGACCCTCACCACGTACGTCGATCCCGCCGCGGCTCCGGTGGTCGGCACCGGCGGGGTGCAACAGGGGCTGGCCGCCGCCTGGATCTCCCACGGCCAGGCGCTGACCGCCGCCCGCGCCGCCCGCCGGGTGCCCCGCCTCGACGGCGTCGGCGTCTGGGACGCGCTGGGGGAGTACGCGGTGCTCATGCAGGTGCCCGACGAGGCGCTCGGCGCCCCGCTGCTGCCCAGGCCGCTGCGCGACCTGCTGGAGAGCCCGGTGGGCCGGCGCCTGGAGGACACCCTGCGCTGCTTCCTGGAGCACGCGGGCTCCGTGCCCCGCACCGCGCAGGCCCTCGGGGTGCACCGCACCTCGCTCTACTACCGGCTCCGCCAGATCCAGGAGATCACCGGCGTCGACCTCGACGACGGCGGCGACCGTCTCACCCTCCATCTGGGCCTGCGGATCAGGGACCTCGTGGTGCTCGACGCTTCGACAGAGTGACGCGGAATCCGCCGGGCGATCCCTACAGAGCGCGGTCGCCCGCGCGCACACCTCCGACACAGAATCGGCACAGCACCGCGGAGGACAGCGTCGTCGGCTCCGCGGACGACGGACCGCCCGCACCGGACAGGTGCCGTGCGGCGGACATGACCAGGGAACGAGGAATGGGCGAGCTGACGACGAGCGACGGCGTACGGCTGACGTACCGGGACACCGGAGGTGAGGGGCCGCCCCTGGTCATGCTGCACGGCTGGGGCCGGTCCCAGGAGATGTTCCGGCACCAGCTCACCGGACCGGGCCCGGGGCGCCGGGTCCTCACCGTCGACCTCCGCGGCCACGGACTGTCCGACCGGCCGCGCCACGGACAGCGCGTCGCCCGGCTCGCCACGGACGTGATCGAACTCCTCGACCATCTGTGGATCGACCGCTGCGACGCCTTCGGCTGGTCCATGGGCGCCGCCGTCTGGTGGAGCTTCGTCGACCAGTTCGGGACCGCCCGGCTGCGCCGCCTCGTCCTGGCCGACCAGCCCGCCGCCGTCACGGCGCTGCCGTGGATGACGGCCGAGCAGCGGCGGGAGACCGGGGTCCTCTTCGACCCGCCCGCGCTGCTCGCCTTCGTCCGGGCGCGGGCCGGGGCGACCCCCGCCGATGCCGCGGTGCCGCTCCTGTTCGACCACTGCGTCCAGGACTGGCGGGACGTCCTGCCCCGCATCGACCGGCCGACCCTGGTCCTGGGCTGCGAGGGAGGCAAGGTCGACCCGCGTTCCCAGGAGTTCGTCGCGCGGGCGATCCCGGGCGCGCGGCTGCACGTGTTCCCTTCCGCCGAAGCCGGCTCGGACGTCCCGTTCCTGGAGAATCCGGCGGCCTTCGACGCGGTGGTGCGCGCTTTTCTCGACGAGAGCGCGGAAACCGCCGGCGGGCCGGCCGGGGCGGACCGGAACGTGGAATGCGCGCGATGACGGAGACAGTCACGGAATCGGTGACACGAACGGCGGCAGGCGGTGAATCCACCCTCTGCATCGTCCTGTCCGACACCGACGAACCTGCCTTTCTCCGGGTCCCCGCGGAACTGGTCGCGCAGTTGCTGCGCGACTTCGCGGGAGAACCGGACGGACGCGTCCGTGAACAGGAGGCCCCGGGCCCCGGACACGACCTGCTCCTGCGGATCCGCGCCCACATCAGGGACCACCTCGCCGATCCCGGACTCACCCCCGAGTCGATCGCCCGCGCCCACCACATCTCGGTCCGCTACCTGCACAAACTGTTCCAGGCCGACGGCACCACGGTGGGTGCCTGGACCAGACGACTCCGGCTGGACGCCTGCCGTGGCGACCTGCGCCGACGCAGTCGCACCGTGGCGGCGGTCGCCCATTCCTGGGGCTTCGCCAACGCCTCGCATTTCAGCCGTCTGTTCCGGAAGGAGTACGGCATGTCGCCGAAGGAATGGCAGTGCACTGCCGAGTTCGCGGCGGTGCACGGACAGGACATCCGGGAATCCTCACGCGCCTAGCGTGGAACCCGAAGGTCCTCCTTCCGTCGTTTCCGCTCCATGAGCGGATTCCCCTTTGTCCAGAGATCAGGAGACATCCATGTCCGAATCCTTCGTGCCGCCGGTACCCGTGCTGGAGCCCGCCGCTCAGGCGTTCGTCGAGGCGACGGCGAATCCGCCGTATCTGTTCGATCTGGCTCCGGCGGACGGCCGTAAGGCGGTCGACGAGGTGCAGTCCGGTGAGATCGACAAGCCCGCGGTGGACGAGGAGTGGGTGACGGTCGCCGGTGGCCCGACCGGTAGTGTCCGGGCGCGGATCGTGAAGCCCGCGGGGGCTGTGGGCCCGCTGCCGGTGGTGTTCTACATCCATGGTGCGGGCTGGGTGTTCGGCAACGCGCACACGCATGACCGTCTGGTGCGTGAGCTGGCGGTCGGTGCGGAGGCCGCGGTGGTCTTCCCGGAGTACGACCTGTCGCCCGAGGTCCGGTACCCGGTGGCGATCGAGCAGAACTTCACGGTGGCGCGCTGGGTCGTGGAGCAGGGTGCGGAGCACGGTCTGGACGCGACGCGTATCGCGGTGGCGGGTGACTCGGTGGGCGGCAACATGACCGCGGCGCTGACGTTGATGGCGAAGGAGCGTGGGGGGCTGCCGCTGGTGCAGCAGGTGCTGTTCTACCCGGTGACCGACGCGGCGTTCGACACGGCGTCCTACCACCAGTTCGCCACGGGTTACTTCCTGCGGCGTGACGGCATGCAGTGGTTCTGGGACCAGTACACGACCGACGAGGGCGAGCGCGCGCAGATCACCGCGTCGCCGCTGCGGGCGACCACCGAGCAGCTGACCGGTCTGCCCCCGGCGCTGGTCATCACCGGTGAGGCGGACGTCCTGCGTGACGAGGGCGAGGCGTACGCCAACAAGCTCCGCGAGGCGGGTGTTGCGGTGACCGCGGTGCGGTTCCAGGGGATCATCCACGACTTCGTGATGCTCAACGCCCTGCGCGGGACCCACGCCGCCGAGGCCGCGATCGAACTCGCCGTCCGCACCCTGCACGCGGCCCTGCACAGCGCCTGAACATCCCCGAAGGGATCACGAACATGAGCAAGCCCACGGTCGTCCTGGTCCACGGGGCGTTCGCCGACGCCGCCAGCTGGTCCGGGGTCGTCGAGGAGCTCCAGGCCGCCGGCGTCCCCGTCGTCGCGCCGCCGAACCCGCTGCGCGGTCTCGCCTCCGACGCCGCGTACGTCGCCTCCGTCGCCGCCCAGATCGACGGCCCCGTCGTCCTGGTCGGCCACTCCTACGGCGGCGCGCTGATCACCGTGGCCGGTGCCACGGAGAACGTCGTCGGTCTCGTCTACGTCGCCGCGTACGTCCTGGACGAGAACGAGAGCCTCGGTGAACTCCAGGGCCGCTTCGCCGCCTCGCCCCTGGTGGACAACCTCCGGCAGTGGACGTACCCGACCGCGGACGGCACCCCGGCCACCGAGGTCACCATCGCCGAGGACGCCTTCCCCACGGTGTTCGCCGCCGACGTCGACGGCGACGTCACGAAGGTCCTCGCCGCCTCCCAGCGCCCGCTCGCCCTGGGCGCGTTCAATGAGCGGGCCACCGCCGCCGCCTGGCGCACCAAGCCCTCCTGGGCCGTGATCGCCGGTGCCGACCGGGCCATCAACCCCGAGGTCGAGCGCTTCGGCGCCGAACGCGCCTCGGCGACGGTCGTGGAGATCGACGGCGCCTCGCACGCCGTCGCCGTCTCGCAGCCGAAGGCCGTCGCGCAGGTCGTCCTCGACGCGGTCGACGCCGTCGCCTGACCCGGCCTCCCCGTCCCGGCCGGGCGGAGCACCCGCTCCGCCCGGCCGGGGGCATGCCCGAGAGGAGGGGCGTGACAGCGCCTCGAACCGCCGGTGACGGCGCCCGGCCGCCCGGCGACGTCGTCACCCTGCGCCTCACGGCCGACGTGATGCTCGGCCCCGACGCGCGCGTGGCCGTCCCGGCCGCCTTCGCCTACGACCCCCGTGAGCCCTTCGCGGTCCGCCTCCGGCTGCCGGGGACGGGCGACGAGGAGCACAACGACTGGTACTTCGCCCGCGACCTGCTCCAAGAGGGCCTGCGCCGGCCCGCGGGCGCGGGTGACGTCCTCATCCGCCCCACCCGCCGGCCCACCGGTGGCCAGGACCTCGCCCTGCTGCTCCGCACCGACGAGGGCGCGGCCCTGCTGCACCTGCCCGCCCAGCCCGTACGCGCATGGCTGGTCCGCACCTGGGAGGCGCTCCCTCCGGGCGAGGAAGGCACCCGCCTGGACTGGGACGAGGCGGCCTCCGCCCTCCTGGGCCACCCCTGACCCCCGCCGGTCACCCCCCTGCCAGGGCCCCCCGCCCGACCCCCAGCTCCGCCTCCGCCACCACCCGGGCCATGTCCGCCGTCGGCTCCCGGCGGTGGTCCGCGCTGGTGTTGACGTAGGCGCTCGCGCCGTCGATCGCGACGAGGACGCGGGTCGCCGCCGCCCACGGGTCGGGGCAGGTGAACACGCCGCTCGTGACGCCGGCGGTGATCAGTTCCTCGATGCGGCGGCACCAGAGCAGTTCCTGCGCCACCACGTGGTCCCGCAGCACGCTCCGGTAGCGGGAGAGATGGCGGGCGTTGAGCCACAGGCGGCTGATGTTGTCGAAGTCCGCGCTGGACGTCAGCCCGAAGAACGCGCGGAACGTCTCCAGCGGGCCGCCCGCCCCCTCGCTCCCTGGCTCCGGCAGCAGCGCGTCCAGCTCGGCCATCGTCGCGCTGGTGAACGCCTCCGCGACCAGCTGGTCCGCCGCCGGGAAGTAGTGGCCGACCAGTCCGGGCTGAACGCCCAGCTCGTCGGCGACCCGGCGCAGGGTCACGCACTCCAGGCCCTCGGTGAGGCCGATCCGGGCCGCCGTGCCCACGATCTCGTTACGGCGTTCGGCGGGAGCTTTGCGGACGCGCTTGCCGGAACCTCTTGACGTCATGCGGTGAATGTTATTGAGTACGTGACCAATAAAGCAATTGGTCATGCGCCCAATAAGCGGTCCGGGGCGGAGGCGGCCGGTCACACCCGATGACAGCGCACTCCCACTACCTCCCGGACCACCCCCACGTCCGTCCACAGCGCCCCGCGTGCGGAACCGGACGCCGGGCCGGCGCACCACCGTCAGGAGAACCACGTGGACGACCCGCGCACCGACGCAGGCGAACTCGCCGAATACGGCTACCGGCAGGAGCTCAGACGCACCCTGTCTCCCTGGGCCGTCTTCGCCATCGGCTTCGCCACCATCTCGCCCGTCGTCGGCATCTACGCCGTCGTCCAGCTCGGCTTCGTCTTCTCGGGCCCCGCCTGGATCTGGGCCGTCGTCGTCGCCTTCCTCGGCCAGCTCCTCGTGGCCGTGGTCTACGCCGAACTGTCCTCGCAGTTCCCCGTCACCGGCGGCGTCTACCAGTGGGTACGGCGGCTCGCCGGACCGCGCCTGGGCTGGCTGGTCGGCTGGATCTACCTCGCCGCGGCCGTCGCCTCCCTGACCACCGTCGCCTACCTCGGCGCGACCTGGCTGTGGATGCTCTTCGCGGACGGCGCGCCCTCCGCCGCCGTCCACGTCCTGCTCGGCGTGGTCTTCGTCCTGGTGGCCCTCGCCATCAACCTGCTCGGCGTCAACCCCGTCAAGCACTTCCTCAACGCGGGCATCATCGCCGAGGGCGTCGCCTCCATCGCCGTCAGCCTGATCCTGCTGCTCTTCGCGCACCACAACGGCTTCGGCATCCTCTTCGACACCCTCGGTGCCGAGAACGCCTCGGGCGGCTCGGTGACCGCCGGGTTCCTGACCTGCCTCGCCGTCGCGGGCTGGGCCTTCCTCGGCTTCGACGCGACCACCCAGGTCGCCGAGGAGACAGAGCAGCCCCGGCGCAACGTGCCCCGCGCCCTGCTGCGCGCCTACCTCTTCGTCGCCTTCACCGTCCTGCTGACCGGCCTCGCCGTCACCCTCGCGCTGGCGAAGCCGCAGGACGCCGTGTCCGGCGCGATCGTGGACCCCGTCTTCGAGGCCGTCACCGCCTCGCTCGGCGGCTGGAGCGAGAAGCCGTTCATCGTCGTCGTCCTGATCGCCTTCTTCGCCTGCGCGATCTCCATCCAGACCTACATCGGCCGCGCCGTCTACGCCTTCGCCCGCGACCGGCAGCTGCCGTTCTCCCCGGTCCTCGCGACCGTCGGCCCCCGCCAGATCCCCTACGTCTCGCTCATCGTCACCGCCGTCCTCGCCGCCCTCGGACTGCTGCTCGGACTGAACGGCAACGCGGCGGCCACCCTCATCTCCTTCGGCTCCGGCGGGTTCTACTTCATCTTCCTCACCGTCGCCGTCGTCGCCCTGGTGGCCCGGCTCACCGGCCGCTGGAACCCCGGCGCGGGACAGGTCAGCCTCGGCAGGACCGGCCTCGTCGTCAACGTCCTCGCGGTGGTGTGGCTGCTGTTCGAAGCCGTCAACATCGCCTGGCCGCGCACCGAACTCGCCCCCGTCGGCGGCAGCTGGATCCAGGTCTGGGCCGTCGTCCTGGTCTTCTCGGTCCTCTTCCTCCTGGGCGTCGGCTACGTCGTCGTCGCCAAGCCCCACACCAAGCTCGCCGACTCCGCGACCGCCCCGGGCACCGCGGCGACGGGCCCGACCACCGAAGAGGTGAAGACGTCCTGATGCCGTCGTCCCTGTCTCCCGCCGTCGTCTTCGACCCCGCCACCGGGCTCGACGTCCGCGAGGTCTCCCGCCGGGCCGCCGGACCCGGTGAGGTGGAGATCGAGGTCCGCGCCGCGGGCGTGTGCCACTCCGACCTGCACGTCGTCTCCGGCGACTGGCCCGCCGACCGCCCCCTCGTCCTCGGCCACGAGGCGGCCGGCGTGGTCACCGCCACCGGCCCCGGCGTCACCTCGGTGAGCCCCGGCGACCACGTCGTCCTCTCCTGGTTCGCGCCCTGCCGCCGCTGCCGCCGCTGCGCCGCCGGACAGGCCTGGCTGTGCACCGGCACCCGGGCCGTCGCCAACACCCTGCCCGACGGCACCACCCCGTTCCGCGGCGCCGACGGCGAGGAGATCTGGCCCTACCTCGGCCTCGGCGCGTTCACCGACCGGCTCGTCGTCCCCGAGACCGCCGCCGTCAAGGTGCCCGAGGAACTGCCCTTCTCCATCGGCGCGTTGCTCGGCTGCTCGGTCACCACCGGCGTCGGCGCCGTCGTCAACACCGCCGGCGTACGGCCCGGCGAGTCCGCCGTCGTCATCGGCACCGGCGGCGTCGGCCTCTCCGTGGTGATGGGCCTGCGCCTGGTCGGCGCCGACCCGATCGTCGCCGTCGACCTCTCGCCCGAACGCCTGGCCGTGGCACGGGACTTCGGCGCCACCCACACCTTCGACGGCGCCCGCGACGACGTCGCCGCCTGGTGCCGGGACGAACTCGGCGGCGTGGACTACGCCTTCGAGGCGATCGGCAGCCCCCGGGTCATCGAGACGCTGCCCGGCATGCTCGCCCCCGGCGGCGCCGCCGTCCTGGTCGGCATGGCGGCCACCGGCGCCACCGGCTCCTTCGACCTGTTCGACCTCGCCGACCAGGGCAAACGTATCCTCGGCTGCAACTACGGCTCCAGCGTCGGCGAGATCGACATACCCAAGCTGGCCCGCCTCTACCTCGGCGGCCGGCTGCCCCTGGACGAACTCGTCGGCCGTACCCGCCCGTTGAGCGAGGCCGCCGAGGCCTTCGACGACCTCAGGGCCAACGCCGGGGTACGCACCGTCCTCGAACCCTGATCCGCCCGACCTTCCTTCCCCCCCCGCACCGGAGGCACCATGTACGCCGTCACCGATCCCACCACCGGCGAGGTGGTGGAGGTCTTCCCGACCGCCACCGACACCGAGGTCCGCGCCGCCGTCGACGCCGCCCACGCCGCGGGCGCCTGGGGCCGCACGGGCACGGTGGCCGAACGCGCCGCACTGCTGCGCCGCCTCGGCGACCTGCACGCCGGGCACCGCGACGACCTCGCGGCGAGCATCGTGCGCGAGATGGGCAAACCGCTCGCCGAGGCGGAGGGCGAGGTCGACTTCTGCGTCGACATCTACCACTACTACGCCGACCACGCCGAGGCGTTCCTCGCCGACGAGACGCTCGACGTCACCTCGGGACCCGGCAGCGCCGTGATCCGCCGCGGCCCCGTGGGCGTCCTGCTCGGCATCATGCCGTGGAACTTCCCCGCCTACCAGGTCGCCCGGTTCGCCGCCCCGAACCTCGCCGTCGGCAACACCATCGTCCTCAAGCACGCCCCGCAGTGCCCCGCCACCGCCGCCCTGCTGGAACGCCTCTTCGCCGAGGCGGGCTTCCCGGCCGGCGCGTACGTCAACGTGTACGCGACCAACGAGCAGATCGCCGACGTCATCGCCGACCCCCGGGTCCAGGGCGTCTCCCTCACCGGCTCCGAGCGTGCCGGTGCCGCCGTCGCGGAGATCGCCGGACGGCACCTGAAGAAGGTCGTCCTCGAACTCGGTGGCTCCGACCCGTTCGTCGTGCTCTCCACCGACGACCTCGACGCCGTCGTGGAGTCCGCCGTCGCCGCCCGGCTCGACAACACCGGCCAGGCCTGCAACGCGGCCAAGCGGTTCGTCGTCGTCGACGACCTCTACGACGCGTTCGTCGAGAAGTTCACGGCCCGGCTCCTCGACTCCGCCACCGGCGCCCCGCTCTCCTCGACGGCCGCCGCCGAGAACCTCGCCCGCCAGGTCGAGCAGGCCGTGGCGGAGGGCGCCACCCTGCACGGCGCGGGGGAGCGGCGTGGAGCCTACTTCCCCGTCGGCGTCCTCACCGGGCTCACCCCTCGGCACGCCGCGGCCCGCCAGGAACTCTTCGGCCCCGTCGCCATGGTCTTCCGGGCCGCCGACGAGGACGACGCCGTCGGCATCGCCAACGACACGCCCTACGGCCTCGGTTCCTACGTCTTCACCACCGACCCCGAGCAGGCCGCCCGGGTCGCGGACCGCATCGACGCCGGCATGGTCTTCGTCAACGGCGTGGGCGCTGAGGGCGCCGAGCTGCCCTTCGGCGGCGTGAAGCGCTCCGGCTTCGGCCGGGAACTCGGCCGTCTCGGCATCGAGGAGTTCGTCAACAAGAAGCTCATCCGCACGGTGGGCTGACCCGCCGCGCGCGGCGCGTTCCGGACCTCGGAAGACGGCCCGGAGCGCGCCCCGACGGGGCCGCCGCCGCAACGCCTCGGCGGCGGCGGCCGTTTCGTCGTGCGCGAGGAGCGGCACCATCGACCGGTCCTGCGTCCGGAGAACGTGTGCACCGGACTCCACGCGGTGACCGTCCGGGACGGCCCCTCCTTCCCGAACCGCCTCACCATGTGGCGGGACGGCCGCCCCCTCGCCCCCGGGAGCCCCGGACACGCCAAGACCCTCCTCGGCCAACTCGCCTGGTGGTCACGGCCTCTCGCCGCGGCCCGGGCCGGCGCCCCGTACCCGGCCCCAGCATGAGATCGTTGCCGTTCCGGCCTGCCCGGACCGCCTCGCGGGCGGTGCCGGGATGCCGGATCCGAGGGCGGCGATGACCATGTAGGGGAGGACCGGGCACGATCGGCCGAGCGGAGGGAACCCGATGGCACGGCGGACAGCCGACTCGGAATCCCCGGCAGGTGCCCTGGACATCATGAACGCGACCCGATCGAAGGACGGAAAGAAGCCGGAGGGCTCAGGCCGCGATGTGCACGCGGCCCGCGCCCTGGCCCGGCTCTCCCTGCTGTTCCTGGCCGGAGCGGTCGCCTCGGTCGTCGCCGGTGCCGGACAGTGGCTGGTGCTGCTGCTCGGCCTCGCCGGCCTCGGACTGGCCGGGGCGGGCATCTGGTGGACCCTGGCGCACCGCGGCCCGACACGGTTCCTCGGCGCGCTGGTGGCGCTCGCCGCACCCGTCAGCGTCCTCGTCCTGTACGCCGTGTCCGGCGCGTGGCTCTTCGCCGCCACCGCGCTGGCGGCCTGGGCGGCGGCCCTGGGCTGCGCGCGCAGCGCCCTGCGCCATCTGCGCAAGCCGCACGGCATGCACTCCCGGTCGGCCAAGCCGCCCCGCAGACCGGTCCTGATCATGAACCCGCGCTCGGGCGACGGCAAGGTCGAGCGGTTCGGGCTCGTCGAGCGGGCCGAGGCGCTCGGCGCCCGGGTCATCCTCCTGGACCTCGACAGCGACCCCGACCCCGTGGAACTGGCCCGCCAGGCCGTCGCCGACGGCGCGGACC
Source organism: Streptomyces sp. NPDC090106 (assembly GCF_044747265.1). Classification (NCBI taxonomy): domain Bacteria; kingdom Bacillati; phylum Actinomycetota; class Actinomycetes; order Kitasatosporales; family Streptomycetaceae; genus Streptomyces; species Streptomyces sp. NPDC090106. Next base: position 310,303 of record NZ_JBIVDS010000007.1, read on the forward strand.
TGCTCGGCGTCGCCGGGGGCGACGGAACCCAGGCCCTGGTCGCCGGGGTGGCCGTCGAGCACGGCGTCCCCTTCATGGTGCTGTCCGCGGGCACCCGCAACCACTTCGCCATGGACCTCGGCCTGGACCGCGACGACCCGTCCACCGGCCTGGACGCCCTCACCGACGGCGTGGAGCTCCGCGTCGACCTCGGTGACGTCGACGGCCGCCCCTTCGTCAACACCGTCTCCTTCGGCGCGTACGCGGAGATCGTGCAGAGTCCCGAGTACCGCGAGGCCAAGGCCGTCACCGCGCTGGACCATCTGCCCGACCTGCTGGTCGGCGAGGCCGGCGCCCATCTCGTCGCCACCGCCGACGAGGAGCGGCTGCACGCCCCGCAGACCCTCCTCGTCTCCAACAACCCCTACGCCCGCGCCGACCCCCTGGGCGGCGGCCGGCGCCCGCGCCTGGACAGCGGGCGCCTCGGCGTGATCGCCGTCCGCGTGGAGGGCCCGGCCCAGGCCGCCGAGCTCACCCTGCGCGGCGAGCGGGCCAGCAGCGTCACCTCGCTGACGCCCCGCCGCGTGGTCGTGGAGGCCGACGCCCCCGAGATCCCCGTCGCGGTCGACGGAGAGGCACTGATGCTGCCCCAGCCCGTCACCTGCGTCCTGCGGCCCGGCGCCCTGCGGGTCCGCGTCCCCAGACACCGGCCCGGAGCCCCCTACGTCGCCCCGTCCGTGGACTGGCGGCGCATCGTCCGGCTCGCCCTCGCACGAAGGACCATCACCCCCCAGCACCGTCAGGAGCACGACCATGCTTGACCGTCCACGCCGGGCACTGAGCGAACGACAGGGCGTACTGAGCGACCTCGCCACACTCGACCAGGCCCTGTACGAGGCGGTGACGATCACCCGTACACCCGCCCTGGACAGCGCGCTGCGGCGGTTGTCGGCGGCGGCGGACCACTCCAAGATCTCCTTCGCGATCGCCGGACTCCTCGCCCTGCGCCCCGGCAGCACCCGCCGCGCCGCGCTCGCCGGGGTCGCCGCCATCGGCGTCGCCTCGGCCACCGCGAACCTCCTCGGCAAGCGGCTGGTCCGCCGCCCCCGGCCGCACCGCGCGGAGGACTCGCCCTTCCCCGGCCGCCATGTGCCCATGCCCGCGTCGGCGTCCTTCCCCTCCGGGCACACCGCCTCGGCGGTCGCCTTCGCCGCGGCCGTCGGACCCGCCGTCCCGGCCGCCACCCTGCCGCTCGGCCTGCTGGCCTGCGCGGTCGGCTACTCCCGCGTCCACACCGGCGTGCACTATCCCGGGGACGTGATCGCCGGCGCCGTCCTCGGCACGGGGGCCGCGGCGGTCGTCCTGGCGGCCACCCGCTGACCGGGGAGGCCCCACCCGCAGACCGGGGAGACCCCACCCGCCCCGCCCTCCCGCGCCCCGGCCCCTGTCGCCGGGCCGCGCGCCCTCGTACGATGGCACGCATGATCCTCAGCCGACGCCGCCCCGCCGCCCCGCGGTACCGCGCGCTCGTCCCGTCCGGCTGTTGTTGATCCCTCTCGCGTAACCGCCGCGCCCGACCCTCCGGTCGGGCGTGCCGCGCCGTCCCGCGCGCTCCGTGCACCTTCCCGCCCTCAGGGCACTTCCGTGAAAGGGCCGACCCATGCGCATGTCCGAGAACGCCTACGACCGCCGCAGACTCCGCCAATGGCTGGCCGGTGAGGCCCGCGCCGACGGGGTCCCGCGCCGTGACATGCTCCGACTCCTCGCCGCCGCGGGCGGAGCGCTCGCCGTCCCCGCCGGACTCGGCACACCGGCCGCCGCGGCCACGTCCCCCGGCATCGTCAAACCGCTGCCCGAGGACTGGTTCACCGTCCGCGGCACCAACGCCGAGACCCGGTTCGCGTCGCTCGCCGACACCGGCCACCACACCCCGGTGGACCGCTTCTTCGTCCGCAACCACACCTCCACCCCCGTCATCGACGCCGACGACTGGACGCTGACCGTGCACGGCGACGGCCTCGTCCACGCCGACGGCGTCCGCTTCGGCCTCGACGACCTCAAGCGCCTTCCCCCGGTCACCCGCACGGCGTTCGTGGAGTGCGCGGGCAACGGCCGCAGCCTCTTCACCACCCAGCAGGGCCAGACCGTCACCGGCACCGCCTGGACCCTCGGCGCCATCGGCACCGCCCGATGGCGCGGCGCACGCCTCGCCGACGTCCTGCGCCGTGCCGGGCTCTCCCGCTCCGCGGTCGACGTGATGCCGCGCGGCCTCGACCCCGACTACGTGACCGCCGACGGGACCAACCTCGGGCGCGTCCGCCGCCCCCTGCCCCTGTCCAAGGCGCTCGACGACGTGCTGCTCGCCTACGAGATGAACGGCGAACCGCTCCCGTACGACCACGGCCATCCCGTACGGCTCGTCGTCCCCTCCTGGATCGGCATCGCCTCGATCAAGTGGGTCGGTGACATCGAGGTGTCGGCGCAGCCCCTGTACTCGCCCTGGAACACCGACTTCTACCGGCTGTTCGGGGACGCCCATCCGGCCGGCGGCAGCGCCCCGCTGACCCGGCAGACCGTCAAGAGCGCCTGGGAACTGCCCTGGGGCGCGGATCTGGCGGCCGACCGCGCCCACCGGCTCACCGGCCGGTCCTGGTCCGGTGCCGGTGCCGTCGTCCGTGTCGACGTCAGCACCGACGGCGGCACCCGCTGGCACCGGGCCCGGCTCCACGACACCCCGCGCCGCCACGACTGGGTCCGCTGGTCCACCGACTGGCGCCCGCCCGCCCCCGGCGCCCACCACCTGCTGGCCCGCGCCACCGACAGCGCCGGCCGCACCCAGCCCGAGGTGACCGTGCCCAACACCCAGGGGTATCTGTTCGACGCCGTGGTGCGGCATCCGGTGCGCGCCGTCTGAGAACGATGGATCAAGTGGCGTTCCATGTCGGCGGGTTGTCCTTAAGATGGGTGACCTGGTGCGCCGCCGCGCCGGGTCCGCTTCGGGAGTGGGGGAGACGATGGAGTCCGGGAACCGGTTGTCGACACAGATCGATCCGACAGTTCCGACAGCCGCTCGCATGTACGACCACTATCTGGGCGGCAAGGACAACTACGCCGCCGACCGTGCCGCCTGCGAGGAACTCGACAAGGTGGTGCCCAGCACCCGGCCGCTCGCGCTGAACAACCGGCGCTTCCTGCAACGGGTCGTCGGCACGCTGGCCCGGGACTTCGGCATCCGCCAGTTCGTCGACCACGGCTCGGGCCTGCCCACGCAGAACAACGTCCACCAGGTCGCCCAGGCCGTCGACCCCGAGTCACGGGTCGTCTACGCGGACAACGACCCGATGGTCCTGGTGCACGGCCGGGCCCTCCTGGAGCAGGACGAGCGCACCGTCGTCATCCAGGCGGACCTGCGGGACACCGAGGGCATCTTCGGCCACCCGGAGACCCAGCGGCTGATCGACTTCTCCCAGCCGGTCGCCGTGCTGTTCAACTCCGTCTTCCACTGCATCCCCGACAGCGACACCGACGGGCCGCGGGCGGTCGTCCGGCGCGTGACCGAACGGCTCGCGCCCGGCAGCTATCTGGTGATGTGCCAGCTGGTCAGCGAGGACGAGAAGGTCCGGGACTTCGTCACCGACTTCATGGCGCAGGCGACCCAGAACCACTGGGGCCGGGTGCGGCAGGAGAAGGACGTCGCCGCCCTCTTCGAGGGCCTGGAGATCCTGGAGCCCGGGCTGGTGGAGGTCTCCACCTGGCGCCCGGACACCGACGTCGCACCGCGTCAACTCACCCAGGAGTGGATCGAGTTCGGCGGCCTGGGCCGACTCCCCTAGCGGCGGACCGCGCGGTCACCCGGCCCGGTACCGGGTGGCCGCCGTGGAGCGCAGCAGCTCGAGCGACTCGCGCGGGTTCAGGGCCTCGTCGGCCAGCCGGTCCAGGGTCGCCCGGTACTCCTCGGTCTCGTCACGGTCCTCCAGGAACGTGGCACTCCTGATGTGCTCCAGGTAGACGATGTCGGGCAGTTCGAGCCCGCCGAAGCGCAGATACGTGACCGGTATGGCGGGCGCGGACGCGTCGGTCACGTCCAGCGGCACCACCTGGACCGTCACATGGGGCAGTTGGGCCATCGTGACGAGATGGTCGAGCTGCTCCCGCATCACCTCGGCGCCGCCCAGCACCCGCAGCAGCACCGACTCGTCGACGATCGCCCAGAACCGGGGCGCGTCGGGCGACATCAGCAACTGGCTGCGCCGCATGCGCAGTTCGACGCGGCGCTCCACCTCGCGGGCGGGCGCGCCCGGCAGCCCTCGCCGGACCACGGCCTCGGTGTAGGCGGCGGTCTGCAACAGGCCGGGGACGTACTGGATCTCGAAGGTACGGATCGCCTGCGCGGCCTCCTGGAGGCCCACCAGACGGTCGAACCACTCGGGCATGAGCCGCTTGTCGAACCGCTGCCACCAGCCCGGCTCCCCGGCGCGGCGCAGCAGTTGGAGGAGCACGGAGGTCTCGTACTCGGGGACCTCGTAGTGCTGGAGGAGCGCGAGCACGTCGTTCTCGGTGGGTGGGCGGCGCCCCTTGCCGGCCTCGATCCGGGACAGCTTGGCAGGGCTGAACCCCACGGCGCGGGCGACCTGTTCCTGCGGCAGGCCCGCGTCCTCACGCAGGCCGGCGAGCTGGACTCCGACCAGCATCTTCAGCAACGTGGGCGCGGGCTCGGCGCGATTCAGATACGGTTCGAGCCGGGAGACGCGGGGTGACTCGCTGGGCATCCTGACTCCGGGTGGGCAGGCGACGACACCGTGCAGTATGGCACTGTCCGGTCCCTTCGCACATGTGCCGGCCGAAGTGGGGTGTCGTTCCGCGCGTCACACGAAGCGGTCGAACTCGCCGTCCTTGGCGCCGGACAGGAACGCGGCCAGCTCGGCCGGGGTGTAGACGAGCGCCGGCCCGTGCGGGTCACGGGAGTTGCGCAGGGCGATGTCCCCGCCGGGCAGAGCGGCGACCTCCACGCAGTTGCCCTCGGCGTTGCTGTGCCGGCTCTTGACCCAGTCCACGCCGAGCGAACTCGCCCGCACCCCGTTCCGTATAGAGGACACGACGCTCTCCTTGCTCTGCTCCGGTGCATGCAATTTCCCGTGAAATTGCACGAGACTGCTCTCGGGGTGGATAATAGCCCCAGCGCCACCGTTCGCGCTGGTGCTCCGTCCTGACGTCCTTTCAGGGAGCCGCTGTGTCGTTGTCCGCGCACGCACACCCAGCAACCCTGACCCGGCGAGCCGCCACGCTGCGCCTCCCCGGCACCCGTGAAGGGTGCGGTGAGGCAAGGGAGTTCACGCGGCGCACGCTCGGCGAGTGGGAACTGGGCCATCGTCGCGACGACGCGCTCAGCATCGTCTCCGAACTGGTCGCCAACGCCGTGGTTCACGCACGGCCGGACGGTGCAGTACCGGGCCACGAGCCCGACGTGTGGCTCAAGTTGACCCTTCGGGGTGCCCATCTCGTGTGCTCCGTCACCGACTCGGGCAGGGGTCTTCCGGAGTTCGCACGGAACGAGAGCCAGTGGAGCGAGCACGGGCGGGGACTGCGCATCGTCGACGCCCTTGCCGAACACTGGGGTTGGACCCGTCGTGCCTTCATCGGCAAGACGGTGTGGGCGATGTTGCCCACCAGAGCTTGACCCGGGGGATGCGCGACGGCCCGGTACCTCTCCAGGTACCGGGTCGTCGCGTGTCCGGGGCCGGTTCGCGGAGCCGTCAGCCGTGCGAGACGTTCAGCCCGTAGAACGCCACCCGCGCGCCCTTCGTCGTGCTGTCGGACGACGACTGGTTGTAGGAACCCGCCTTGAAGTACTGCTTGTACGGGAAGAACGACGACGGTATCGCGTAGTGAGTGGTGCTGCCGTTGACCGTGAGGTCGATGGTGTTCCCGCCGGAGACGGCGATGGTGTAGCTCCAGGTCTTGCCGACCGCCACATGCCCCACGGTGTGCAGGGTCTGGCCGCCCGCGGGCGAGTTCTCCGTGCCGACGACGATGTCGCCGTTCGCCCGGTAGTACAGCTCGACCAGGGGCTTCGTCGAACTGCCGCCGGAGCCCAGGTGGATCTGTCCCACGCAGACGTTGGAGGTCACCGACACCACCCGCAGCGTGGCGCTGAGCCGGTGGCTGCCGCCGAGGGGCCAGTCGGCCGCGCTGCCGTTGCGGTTCATCTCGCGCAACTCGGAACGGGCGTATTTCGAGTTGGGGGTGGTCACCCCCTTCTCCGGCGCCCAGAACGTCATCGCGCCGTCCCGGGTGTCCGTGTAGAAGTACGTGTCCTGGAAGCCGTTCGCCCCCTGGAGCCGGGACGAGGAGACGGTGGTCGGCTTGCCGGGCGAGCCCACCGGCTCCTGCAACTGCCAGACCGACAGATCGAAGTTGCCGCCGGGGGCGACGTCCGGGTCGGCCGCCCCGGCGCTGGACGCGCCGAGGAGGGTCACTGCGGTGGCGGTGACCGCTACGGTCACCGTCGCGAGCACTCCGGTACGGATCATCGTGCCGTCCTTCGTGATGTGGGGGAGGACAGAGGGGTGCGGCCGGAGGCCACCCGATCCCACGAATTCACCTACGTGAACGATGAGTTCGTCCGTGAACTCCGGTGTGTCGCGACGGTAAAGGTATGAACCAACTCGGTCAAGGGGTCGCGCACCCGGCGCGACCCCTTGACCGTTCTCAGGGCGTTCTCCTTCAAGGCGTTCTGCTTGAGGTGCTCTACCTCAGGCGCTCTACCTCAGGCGTTCTACTTCAGGGCGTCCGCGAACAGCGGGACGACGTTGTCGATCGCGTACCCCACGGACAGCACCGTGTTGGTGGCGAAGGCGCTGCTGAGGCTCTTGTCGTCGAAGACGACCGAGTGACCGGCCTTCACCGCGGGCAGCGACTTGAACAGCGGGTCGCCGGAGATCTTCGTCGCCTCGATGCCGATCGGCGCCATCACGACCAGATCGGCGTCGAGCATCTCCAGGTTCTCCTCGGAGACCTGCACGGAGAACCCGGTGCCCGCCTCGGCGTCCACCTTAGGGTTGTTGACGAAGCCCAGCGACTGGGCGAAGTTCACCCGGTCCGTGCCCTTCACGTACGCGCCCCAGCCGCTGGAGGTGCGCGAACCGATCGTGATCGTCTTGTCCTTGAACTCCGGGTGGGCCTTCGCGGCGGCGGCGAACTTGTCGTCGTTCTCGCCGATCAGCTTCTCGCCCTCGTCCAAGACGCCCAGCGCCTGGGCGATCATCGTGGTCTGCTTCTCCCACCCCGTCTTGTACTGGTCGCCGCCCTCGGGCACGCCGATGGTCGGGGCGATCTTGCTGAGGGTGTCGTAACGGGTCTGGTCCCCGGAGGACTTGACGTCCAGGATCAGGTCGGGCTTGAGCGCCGCGATCTTCTCGTACTCCGGCTCCAGGGTGCCGATCTTCTCCGGGCTCTTCTTGTACAGGCCCTTCGCCCACGGGCCGACGCCGTCGCCGCCGAAGGCCAGCCAGTCGCTGGCGCCGACCGGCTGCACGCCGAGCGCGAGCGCCGTCTCCGCGTCACCCCAGCCGAGCGCCACCACACGCTTGGGCTGTGCGTCCACGGTGACGGTGCCGAACTTGGTCGCGACCTTCGCGGGGAAGGCGTCCGACCCGGACGACGTGGACGAGCCGGACGCCGAGGACTCGGTGGTGGTGAAACCGCACGCGGTGAGCGTGCCGAGCATCGTCACGAGCAGGGCGCCGGTCAGCGCGCGCAGCGGTCCGCGGGCACGCCGGACGGAGGGGAGCGGGGACATGGTGACTCTTTCTCTGGGGGGTGTGCCGTCAGAGGGACGGCGAGACGTGGTGGCGGCCGAGCGGAACGACCATGGGTGTACCGGACGCCGGGTCCGCGATGACCGCCGAACGCAGTCCGAAGACCTCACGCACGAGGTCCTCGGTGACGATGTCGCCGGGAGACCCCTCGGCGACGATCCGCCCCGCTTTCATCGCGACCAGGTGATCGGCGTAGCGGCAGGCGAGGTTGAGGTCGTGCAGGACCAGGGCGAGGGTGACGCCCCGGGCACGGTTGAGGTCGGTGAGGAGGTCCAGGACCTCCAACTGGTGGGTGATGTCCAGGTAGGTGGTCGGCTCGTCCAGGAGCAGGACGCCGGTCTCCTGGGCCAGCGCCATCGCGATCCACACGCGCTGCCGCTGGCCGCCGGACAGTTCGTCGACCGAGCGGTCCGCCAGGTCGAGGACGTCCGTGGCGAGCATCGCCGCCGCCACGGCCTCGTCGTCGGCCCGGGTCCACTGACGGAACCAGCCCTGGTGCGGGTAGCGGCCCCGGCCGACCAGATCGGCGACCACGATCGCGTCGGGCGCCACCGGCGACTGCGGCAGCACGCCGAGCGCGGCGGCCACCTCACGGGTCGGCGTCCGGTGGATGTCGCGTCCGTCGAGCAGCACGGAACCGGAGGTGGGCGGCAGCAGCCGGGCCAGCGCCCGCAACAGGGTCGACTTGCCGCAGGCGTTGGGGCCCACGACGACCGTGATCCGGCCGGGCGGCAGCGTCAGGTCGAGACGGGAGACGATCTCGCGCTCTCCGTAGCCGAGGCTGAGTTCTCTGGCCTCCAGCGTGTGCGGTGAGGTCAACGGGGTCTCCTTGTCGAAGCCGGGGTGGCCGGATGTCTCGTGGACGCGGCGGGGCGCGGGGAGTGGCTGCGGCACCGCGTCAACCGCCCTGTCCCACGCGGTTGGCGCGGGCCAGCAGCCACAGCAGATACGGCGCGCCGATCACGCTGGTGACGATGCCCACCGGCAGCTGGGTCCCCGGCAGGGCGTGCTGGGCCACGATGTCGGCCAGCCCCACCAGGGCCGCACCGGTGAGCGCGGCGGGCAGCAGGGCCGCGCCGTGGCCCGGCAGCAGGCGCCGGGCCACGGGCGCGCTGACGAACGCCACGAAGCCGACCGGACCGGCCGCCGCCGTCGCCACGCCCGCGAGGGCGGTGCCGCAGGCCAGCAGCGCGAGCCGGTCCCGCTCCACCCGCGAACCGAGTCCCGCGGCGGTACCGTCGCCCAGTTGCAGCGCGGGCAGCGTCCTGGACACGGCGAACGTGAGCGGCAGCAGCACGGCGGCGGCGCCCACCAGCGGCCACAGATGCGGCCAGGAGCGGCCGTTGAGGCTTCCCGCCAGCCAGACGAACGCGCTCTGCGCCTCCGTCACCTCCGACCGGGTCATCAGATACGACACGATGCTCGTGAGCCCGGTGCCGACACCCACGCCGATCAGCACGAGCCGCTGCCCGTTCACCCCGCGCCGCCACGCCAGCAGATAGATGCCCGCACCCGCGAGCAGCGCTCCCGCCAGCGCCGTGGCCGACAGACCGAGGCCGCTGACGCCGAGGACCAGGGAGGCGAGGACGGCGGCGGCAGCGGCGCCGGAGCTGACGCCGATGACGTCCGGGCTGGCCAGCGGGTTGCGCAGCAGGGACTGGAAGACCGCGCCCGACAGGCCGAAGCAGCAGCCGACCAGGAGGGCGAGCAGGGCGCGCGGCAGGCGCAGTTCCATGACGACGAAGCGGGTCCCGGCGTCGCCGCCGCCCAGCAGGGTCGCCCAGACGTCGCCCACGGGCAGCGCGATGTCACCCGTGCACAGGGACACCGTCAGAGTGGCCAGGACGACGAGCAGCAGGGTGAGACAGACGGTGCCGAAGCGGGTCCGGCGCCGTCTGCGCAGCCGTGCGAGCCCTTCGGCGGCGGTGAGGGGCGCCTTCTCGGCGCTCACCGCGTTCACAGCGCGGACCGCGTGGAGCGGCGGACGAGGAGGATGAACGGCACACAGCCGACCGCCGCGGTCACCACTCCGACCTGGATCTCACCGGGGCGCGCCACGATCCGTCCGACGACGTCGGCGAGGAGCAGCAGCGTCGGGGCGATCAGGGCGCTGTAGGGCAGCATCCAGCGATGGTCGGGGCCGGTGATCATGCGGGCGACGTGCGGTACGGCGAGCCCGACGAATCCGAGCGGTCCGGCCACGGCGGTGGCGGCCCCGCACAGCAGCACCACGCTCAGGGCGCCCAGCGCCCGGGTGACACCGAGCCGCTGGCCGAGCCCGCGCGCCACGTCGTCGCCGAGCGCGAGTCCGTTCAGGCGCGGCCCGAGGAAGTGGGCGAGCAGGGCGCCGGCCGCGACGAACGGCAGCGCCTGGCGCAGGACATCGATGTCACGGCCGCCCAGCGAACCCACCTGCCAGAACCGGAACTGGTCGAAGGTGCCGCTGTCCATGAGGAGCAGGGCGCTGGTCACCGAGCCGAGCGCCGCCGTGGTGGCCGCGCCCGCGAGGGCCAGCTTCACCGGGGTGGCGCCCTCGCGTCCGATGCTGCCGACGCCGTACACGAGGACGGCGGCGAGGCAGGCGCCGAGGAAGCCGAACCAGATGTACTGGTCCGGTGCGGTCAGGGAGAACACGCTGATGGCGAGGACGACGAAGACCGCGGCACCCGCGTTGACGCCGAGCAGGCCCGGGTCGGCGAGCGGATTGCGGGTGAGCCCCTGGATCACGGTGCCGGCGAGGCCGAGCGCGATGCCCACCAGGACGCCCGCGAGCGTGCGGGGCAGCCGTACCTCCTGGATGACGAGCTGGCCGCGGACCGAGCGGTCGGGGCCGAACACGCCGTGGACGACGTCACCGAGGGCGACATGACCCGAGCCGACGAGCAGGCTCAGGGCGGCGGAACCGAGCAGCAGCACGGCGAGCAGCAGGAGTCCTGCGGAGAGCGCCGCGGGTCTGCGGCGGGCGGTTCCCGTGGCGACGGTCACGAGTGGGCCTGGCGACAGGGCACGGGGGCGGAACGGGGCGCGGGCATGACGGTTCCTAGGAGATGGAGGGCTACCTCCGGTGTGATTAGGTGAGGCTAAGCTAACACTTGCTGGTCATCGCCTGTGAACGCAGTCCGGTGGCGTACCTACTCCGGGAGTTCGGCTTGTCCCACACGGTGGCTTTGAAGTCGGTCGAAGAATTGCGAGAACTGCTGGGCGAACCGCACCCGGTGGTCATCGACAAGGTGCACGACCAACTGACCGACGCGGACCAGGACATGCTCGCCCGCTCGCCGTTCTGTCTGCTCGCCACCTCCGACGCGCGGGGCGGCTGCGACGTCTCGCCGCGCGGCGACGGACCGGGCTTCACCCATGTGCTCGGCCCTTCGACGCTGGCGCTGCCGGACCGGCCGGGCAACCGGCGCGCCGACAGCTTCCACAACATCCTGGAGAACCCGCACGCGGGCCTGCTCTATCTGATCCCGGGCAGCAAGGAGGTCCTGCGCGTCAACGGACGGGCGACGATCCTCACCGACGCCCCGTTCTTCGACGACATGGCCCAGAACGGCAAACGCCCCCTGCTCGCCCTGCTGCTGGAGATCGACGAGATCTTCCTGCACTGCCCGCAGTCCCTGCGCCGCTCGGGACTGTGGGACCCCGCCTCCTGGGCCGCGCGGTAGCGCCCGAGCGCGAGGACACCTGCGCCCGTCCCGGATGCCGATGCCGGGACGGGCGCAGGTCTGTACGGCCGCGGTCCGGCTGGTGGCCGGCCCTGGTGCGGCGCGGGGGTCAGGCCGCTTCGGGGTCCTCCGGAGCGAGCAGTACCGCCGCCCCCGTGCGGTGCGCGACCGCGTCGCTCACCCGGGGGTTGAACAACGCCTCGACCGAACCCCGGTGATGCGGGGTCAGGACGATGAGGTCGGCACCGAACGCCTCGGCGGCCTCGGTGATGGACTCCGCCACCTCGGTGGTCAGCCCACGCGTGAGACCGCCCTCCGCCTTGACGCCCTTCTCGGCGAGGACCGCGAGGGCCTCGTCCAGGACGGCCTTGCCCTCGGCGTCGTCCTCCAGGGGGACGACGGCGGCGAGGGACACGGCGGAGGCGATGACGTGCAGGACCCGCACCTCGGCACCGGTCAGACGGGCCAGGTCGCCCGCCAGACGTACGGCGGAGAGCCGGGCGGGGCCGGGATCGACGGCGATGAGGATGCGCTGGAACACGGACACTCTTCATTCCCCTTCCGGGGAGACGGAGGACCCTCTGGGTCGGGCTCCTCCGCTCTCCACCCTTCGATCCTCTCACCGGCACCCGGACGCCCGGACGGCGGGTCTGTGTATCGGCCATGAATATCCCGCGGGCGTGAATCGCCTGGCAGCCGGGCCGCCCCTCCCGGCGGGGGCGCCGACGGCTCAGGCCGCGGCCGGCGGCTGCCAGGTCGCCTCCACGAGCGCCCGCTCCGTCCCGGACAGATAGACGGCCGCGGCCAGCCACGCCCGCGCGTAGCCCTCCGGATCGGCCTCCCGCGTCCGGCCGAAGACGTCCCTGTCCCGGCGGTCCGCCTCGGCGGCCAGCGACTCGGCGAGCGCCGCCGCGGTCCGGAAGCCGCTGCGCCGCAGCGCCGCCGCCCCCGAGGCCCGGTCACCGGCGCGCGCGGGTTCGGCGGCGGCCCGGCGGCCCCCGGTCACCGAGACCTCGACCAGTCGCCGCAGCCGCCACAGGGGCGCCTCGGCGACCGGGTCGACCGGCGCCTCGGACAGGCCCGCCCCGGACGGGAGTTCGTCGGCCGGCGGGAAGTGCGCGCCCTCGAGACGGTCGTAGCCCAGGTCGGCGTGCCCGCCCCACTCGGGCGGCAGCCGCAGCGTCGCCGTGCCGTCCGGGACGGGGCCGACCGCGAGCGGCCGGAGCGTCGCGGCGCGTTCCGGGTCCAGGCGCCCCACCACGCGCAACCGCAGCCCGGGACGGGCCGCCAGCTTGCGGAAGTTGACCGCGTGCCCCAGCTCGGGGTGGCCGTTGGCGGGGACCAGGCGGATCAGCAGGCCCTCCGCGCGCGGCTCGTCCGTCGATCCGTCCGCGTCCGGACCCCTCGGCGTCAGTTCCCGCGCGAGGAGATGGTCCTCGGCCGCCCCCACGACCACCACGTCACAGCCCACGAGTTCCTCCGCCGCCCGCCCGGCCAGCTCCGGGTCGGTCGACGCCGCGCCCCCGAGCCGTGCCGACGCCGCCTCGGCCAGCGGACGTGAGAACAGGGCGGCCAGCGGGCCCGACGTCCACGACAGACCGGCGAGCGGAGTGGCCCGCACGCCCTTGCCCGCGCCGAGCCGGCCGTCCGGGGAGATCGTGGCGCCGGAGATCAGCAGCCCGCCCCGGGAGAGCTGCGCGTGGTCGACGCTTCCGGAGCCCAGCGCGACGGTCGCCGTGGCGGCACCCCGCGCCCGTGCCGTGCCGCCCGGCCGGACGTCCGCGACCGAGAACCAGCGGCCGTCCTCGGACAGCACATGCGTGACGACGCCGCCGTACCCGGTGGCCGAGATCACCGGCTCCCGGCACACCCCGTGGACCCGCAGGCTGCCGCCCGGACTGTAGCCGCGCCGGGCCGTGCCGATCAGGGCCGGTTCGGGGTCGGAGGCGGCCAGCAGGTTGCTGGTGAGGAGGAGTTCACGCAGGGAGGCGAGCAGGTCGGCGAGCCGGTGACCGTCGTGCCGGGCCCGTGCGGCCCGCAGCCCGCGCACCACGCGCAGCGCCGCCGCCTCGCACCGGTGGAGTCCCGCGAGCCGTGCCGTGTGCGCGGCTCGCAGCAGTTCCGCCTGCGGCACCGCGCCCGCACCGGGGACCCCGGTGGCCAGCACGGCGGAGGCCGCCGCCCACAGCCCGGTGGCGGCGGCCACCTGGGCCGCGGTGGGCCCGGCGGGCGGTTCGGGGTGCGCCGCGACGGCCGGGTCGGCGCCAGGTACGTCCTGCCCGGTACCGGAAGCTCCTTCCGGGGAACCGGACTGAGGTTCTCCGGCCTGAGGGACTCCGGCCTCAGCGGCTCCACTCGGAAGGGCTCCGGGATCCTCCGGTGCCGCCTCCGGCACGGCGTCCGCGACCGGCGCCGCGCTGAGCACGCCCGCGCGGTGCAGACACCGGGGTGCCAGCAGGCAGCTGCACCGCGCCTGATCGTCGTCCGTGACCGTGCCGGACGGGCCGGGGGACAGGGTGACCTCGGCGTCCTCCCCGCAGCGCACCCGCCGTACCGTCCCGTCCGCGGTGACGGGCAGGGACGTGTACGTGTCGATCGCGGCGTCCAGCTTCTTGCGCAGCCGGGACGTCAGGTGCTCGACGGCGGCGGCGACCACCTCGGGTGCCACGGGAGGCAGTTCGGCGTTCATCGGGTCTCTCCGCGGAGACGGTCGCCCACCCAGCGGGCGAGGGCGAGGGGACTGAGGGCGGCCACCGGCATCCCGGCCGCGACGAGCTGCTGGGCGACCGGGACCGAGTACCGCGGATTGCCGGTGTCGTCCAGGGCGGCGCAGCCCATCAGATGCACCCCGGAGTTCGCGAGGGAGCGCACCTCGCCGAGGAGCCCGCCGAGCGGATAGCCCTCCTCGAAGTCGCTGACCACCACCACGAGGGTGCGGCTCGGGACCGTCACCAGGGAACGGGCCTGGGCCAGACCGGCGGCGATGTGCGTACCGCCGCCGACCCGCACTTCCAGGAGCAGCGACAGCGGATCGTCCACCCGGTCCGTCAGGTCGATGACCTCCGTCGAGAACGCGAGGAAGTGCGTGCTCAATGTGGGCACCCCGCCGAGGACGGCCGCCGTGAGCGCCGACCAGATGACGGACGCCTCCATCGACCCGGACACGTCGACCACCAGGATCAGCCGCCAGTCCGCCTCCCTGCGCGAACGCGTGCTGAACACCGGGCGCTCGGGGACGACCAGCGTGCGGCCGTCCTCCGTCCTGCGGGTGTGGGCGAGGTTCGCGCGCAGGGTGCGCGGCAGGTCGATCCGGCCGCCCGGCCGGTGCGTCGGCCGGGGCGTGGCCAGCCCGGTCAGCGCCGGACGCAGCTTCGTGGCCAGCTCCTTGGCGAGTTCCTCGACCAGCCGGCGCACCAGCGGGCGCAACCGGGCCAGTTGCTGCTCCGGCATGCCGCCGGCCAGCGACAGCACGGACGTCAGCAGATCGACCGAGGGCCGTACCGCCTTAGGGTCCAGCTCCGCCAGGACGTCGGTGCGGCCCTGGTCGGCGGCCCGGGCGAGCACCTCCTCGCGGACGTCGGCGCCGAACAGGGCGTCGAGTTCCTCGGCCCATTCGCGGGCCGTCGGGAAGGACGCCTCCTGACCGCCCCGGTTGCCGCCCACCCGGCCGAGATCCGAGGAACCCTCGCCGCGGCCGGTGCCGTACAGCTCGTCCAGCGCGTGCGCGTAACGGCGGGCGTTCTGCGGGAGCTTCTCGCTCTCCCGGCCCAGCAGCAGACGCCAGCGGTCGGTCGGCGCGAGGTGCGCGGTGCCGTCCGCGGGGGACGGCGAGCGCACTTCGGCCGGGGCCCGCTCGGCCGGTGCCTTCGCCGGGGGCTCCTCGCCCGTGCCCAGCGGCAGGCGCAAGGCCCCGACCGCCGCACGGCCCGCCGTGTCGGCCGCCGTCCACAGGGCGAGCAGGTGCGGTGAGGCGCCCAGCGACAGGTCGAGCCGGTCGCCGAGGCGCTCGGTGACGGTGTCGAGGAGCCGGTCCCGGCCCGCCGGGCTGAGCGTGTCGAAGCCACCGCGCAGCGCGGGGAGCCGGGCCAGGAATCCCTGGTCGGAGAGGGTCTCGACACGGTCGAGCAGCGGATCGAGCGCGGTCGGCGCCGACTGGAGCAAGGGCGCGGCGGCGCTCAGCACACCGGTGAGCCGGCGGTTCAGCGCCTGTCGTCCGTCCGGTCCCGTGGCGGTGTCGATCCAGCCCGCGGCACGGTTGCCGAGGGTGTCCGCGTCATCGAGGTCCAGCAGCACACGGGCGGCCAGCGCGGCGCCCTGGACGAGCGGCGACCCGGTGCGGGCGAGCTCGTCGAGGGCACCGTCGATCCGCAGCCCCAGGCGGTGTTCGCCCGCGCGGGACGCCAGCGCGACGAGAGCGCTCGCGTCCTCGGGGTCGTCACTGCCCGCCAGGCCCGGCAGGGACCGCACCGCCGACTCCAGCAGCTCGGCGGCCAGCGCGGCGGACGCCTCGCGGGTCCCCGACGTGGTGCCGGGCAGATGGCCCCGCCGCAGTGCCTCCAGCAGATCCAGGGCGCCGAGGAGTTCGGGCAGCGTCGCGCAGACCGGCAGCACCTCGGCGGCGTCGGCCAGCCGCTCGGCGACCAGCCCCGGCAGATCGCACCGGGCGGCGTCCCGCAGACCCGCCAGGACGAGCGCGGTGGTGGGCCCGCCCTCCGCGGACTCCCTGCGGAAGGTCTCCCGCAGGGTGCCCTCGGCGGCCAGGGACGCGGTGACCCCCCGGATGCCCGCCAGATCGAGCCGCACAGGCACCGCGGGGCTCCACGACAACCGCCAGCGCGTGCCGAGCGCCGCCGCGTCACCCGTGCCCGCCACCTGGACCGGCTCGCCGTACCCCGCGCCGCACACGGCGAGCCGCTGGAGCAGGATCTCCCGGCGGCCGTCGAGCGCCGAGCGCAGCGGGTCGAGACGCAGTTCACGCCCGGCCGGGTCGTCGGGGCCCGGCAGCCGCAGCGCGGCGAGTTCGGCCTCGACGGACGGGCCGAGCCCCGAACGCGGGGTGCCCGGGGCGATCCGGCCGCGTGCCGTGCCGACCAGCACGACCTCCAGCGCCTGGGCGAGCGCCCGGCCCCGGCCGAGGGGTTCGCCCTGGCCCATCACCGTCGTCAGCGCCTCCAGCACCTCGCCGCGGCCCGGGGCGGCGAGGCCCCGCAGCCGGGCCAGGTCGCCCGCCACCCGCAGCGTCTCCCGGGCCTCGCCCGTACCCGCCACGTGCCCGGCCGCCCGCAGCTCACGGCACACGTCCGTGATCGCCCGCGCCGCCGCCTCGTGCAGCAGCCCGGGGTCGCCCCCGGCCGTGAACACGGCCTGCTGCCAGCGCGGATCGCGGATACCGGCCGGATAGCCGGAACGGGAGTCCAGCAGATCGAACGCGTACGGCACGAGCGAGGTGACGACGGTCGAACCCTCGCCGTCGGCCACGGAAGCCCGCGGGGCCGCGCCGTCCCGCGGAGCACCCCCGGAGGTCAGCGCCGCCGCGTGGAAAGAGCCCACGACCGCCGCGACCCGGCGCCCACCGGCACCGGCGGCGGCGATCACGTCCCGCATGTGCGCCTCGCGCGCCAGGTCCACGGACGGCACCCCGCCCGCCGACTCGGCGTCACGGCGCAGCGCCCAGCCCACGCCCAGGGCGGCGCGGCGGACCGCCTCGGGGGTGCAGCCCGGGGCGAGCACCTCGACGCTGCGGTCCCACATGTCGTCCCCGTCGCGGCCCGTACCGGCGGCGGTGAGCGCGGCGGCGAACGCGGTCGGCGCCCCGTCCTGCGGAAGCCGTTCGTCCGGGCCCGTCGCGGCGCTCCAGCGGGCGTCCGACATCGGCAGGTCGCAGCACACGACCTCCACCCCGCGCTCCCTGGCCCAGCGGACCGCGGCGAGTTCGGGCGAGAAGTCGGCGAACGGGTAGAAGCCGAGCCGGCCGCCCTCGCCCGCCCCGGCCAGAGCGACCGGGGCGATCGTGCCCGGGGCGCCCAGATGCGTCAGCCACGGCTGGAAGTCGACCGGCAGCTCCACGCACACGACCTCGGCGCCGGCGGCGTCCAGCAGAGCGGGCACGACGGCGGCCAGCGCCGGGCTGTGGTGCCGCACCCCCAGCAGGTACGGCGTCACCGAGTCCGCGAGGGCGGTGAGCGCCGCCCGCGGTTCCTGAACGAGTGTCACCGCAGGTTCTCCCGCAGGTCCCAGAGGCGGCGCCAGGTCGCCGAACCGTCCTCGGCGCGGCGGCGCACCGGACCGTCCCAGTAGCCGAGCAGCCGCGCGTGGTCGGCCGGGTCGTCCTTGCGGACCACGCCCAGCAGATGACCCGGGACCAGGTCGAGGGAGTCCCCGCCGGGGAGATAGGCGGCGGCCACCCCGAGGGAGGCGGCGACCTGTACGGCCTCGGCCGTCGACATCACCGTCCCCGGACGCTCCACGTCCCAGCCCTCCGCCGAGCGTCCGGCGCGCAGGTCGCGGAAGACGGTGACCAGGACGTCGAGCACCGCGTCGTCCACGCCGAACGCCGCGCCCGCCCGTTCCACGGCCGCCGTCGCCTGCCGCTTGACGAGCGCGGTCTCCGCCTCGACGTCCGCGATCGGGTGCACGGTCTCGAAGTTGAAGCGCCGCTTGAGGGCGGCCGACATCTCCGACACACCCCGGTCGCGGAGGTTGGCGGTGGCGATGACCGTGAACCCGGGGACCGCCGCCACCTGCGCGTCGACGGTGCCCGACAGCTCCGGCACGCTCATCCGCCGGTCGGACAGGATCGACACCAGCGCGTCCTGCACCTCGGGCAGACAGCGGGTGATCTCCTCGATCCGCGCCACCTTCCCGGCGCGCATCGCGGCCAGCACCGGCGAGTCCACCAGCGCCTGCGGGGTCGGACCCTGGGCGAGGAGCAGCGCGTAGTTCCAGCCGTAGCGCAGCGCGTCCTCGGTGGTGCCCGCGGTGCCCTGCACGGTGAGGGCACCGGTGCCGCTGACGGCCGCCGACAGCAGCTCCGACAGCATCGACTTGGCGGTACCGGGCTCACCGACGAGGAGCAGCCCGCGCTCCCCGGCGAGGGTGACCACACAGCGCTCCACCAGGGCGCGCTCGCCGACGAACTTGGGGGCTATGACCAGTTCGCCGGGGAGCGTCGGGTCGGCCGCGGACAGCTTGAGCGGCTCGCCGTCGCTGCCGCAGATGAACGTGATCACCGCGCGGGGCGTCAGCAGCCAGCCGGGCGGCCGGGGGCCGTCGTCATGGGCGGCGAGGAAGGCGAGTTCGGTGGCGAAGCGTTCTTCGGCGGGCAGCGTCTGCCGGGCCGGAAGGGCCGTCACCGTGTCGGTCGGAGCCATGGGTGTCCTTGCTCAGTAGATCGGGTGGTCCGGATGGATCGGGTGGTTCGGAAGAATCGGGCGGGTCGGGTGATCCGCACGGGTCGCGGGGTGGTGCGGGGAGGGAGGGGCGCCGCCGGTCGGGCGGCGCCCCGTGCCGCCGTGCGTCAGCGGCGGCGGCCCCGCCGCACCTTCAGCTCCTCGAACCGGGGAGCGTCACCGCTGCGCACGCGCTCCCACGCCCTGCGGTACAGGTCCGCGGCCGGTTCGGTCGGCACGATCGCGCCGAACGGCGAGTGGTTCTCGGTCACTTCGTCGAACAGCGGCAGCTTCCAGCGCTCCAGCGGAACGCGCGGCGCCGACTGCTCGGCCCAGCCGCCGGGCAGGAACAGGGAGCGTCCGGCCCGGGTACGGGTCGCCGCCACCACGAGGTCGGTGCCGGCGAGTTCGGCACGGGCGGCCTTCAGCCGGGCCGGCTTCCAGCCCGTCCACCGGGCCGTCATACGGTCGGTCGGGTCGGGCATCGCGAGCAGCATCAGATACAGCGTCGCGGCGTCCTCACCCAGCCCGTACTCCTTGGCCGCCTCCGTCACCAGCTCGGGCACCGAGCGGCTCGGGTCCTGCGGCCACCACGTGCCGTCCTTGTCCCGGTCGCCCGCGAGCGGCTCACCGGGGTCGGCGAGGAGCGCCGCGAACCGCTGGTCGCGGACGAGCCGCAGCGCCACCTCGGCGGCGTAGGGCCGCTGGTCGTCGACGCGGGTGGCGGGCAGATACGGGTCCTGACCGGCCTCGTCGAGGAGATCGACCCGGATCGCCGGGGCGGGCTGCTCGTCGTGGGTGGCGAGGACGACGGCGCCGTAGCGCACGAAGCCCTTGCCGGTCTCGGTCGGGGCGCCGGCGGTCTTCCGGAACTCCGGGAGGCTGATGTAGCGCCCCAGGTCGAGCATCAGGCCGGGGGCCGCGAGCCGGTCGCGCACGGCGGTCAGGGCCGGAGGCAGCACCGACCGGACCGGGTCGCCCGCGGGCAGCCGGTGCGCGAGCCAGGCGGCGAGACCGGTCGCGCCGACCAGCGTCTCCGCCGTGAACCCGTTCCCGCTGTCACCGACGGGCCGCGCGCGGTCGCCGTTGATCTCCCACTCCAGATCCGTGCTGAGCCGCGGCGAGGCCGCCGGGTCCAGCAGCGCGGGCAGCGCCTCACGGATCGCCCACGGGGTGTGGCGGAAGGCGCGGATCGCGTCACCCATCAGCTCCTCGGGCACGGCCACCCGACGGCCCACCTGGGCGTTCCACACCTCGGCCGCCGCCACCACGTCCGGGCCCTCGGTCCACAGCAGAGCCGGGTCGGCGGGCAGCAGCGCCCCCACGACCGCGCACCGCACCGCGCCGTCGAGGCCGCGCAGCTCGTCCTTGGCGACCGCCGCCGCGGCGACCTTCACCCCGATCAGCGTCCGCGCCTCGGTGCCGAGGAAGCTCCGCTCGTAGGCGTCGATGCCCGGCAGGCCCGCCACGATCAGCCGCGCCAGCGTCTCGGTGACCCCGGTCAGCCGGGCGAACTCCTCGGCGGCCTGCGGGAACCAGGGCGCCGCACCGTTCCCGGCCAGCTCCGCGAGGAACCGGCCGAACCGTCCCTCGTCCCCGCCCAGCGGCTCCGACGACAGCGTCCGGTACGGCTCCGGCGCCTCGAAGCGCCCGGCCGGGTCGTGGAAGTAGCCGGTGAAGGAGCAGCCGTCGTCGCCGAGCGAGTCGTGCGCCGTCACGGCGATGAAGGCGCCGTCCGGCAGCGGCAGCACGGCGTTCCACGAACCCTCGCGCCAGCCGCCGGACGGGCCGCCGCGCAGCGGGCCCGCCTCCAGCCGCAGGCGCACCTTGCGCCAGCGGTCCGACGACCCCGGCGCGAGTCCCAGCCGGTCGAACTCGGCGAGCAGGGCGCGCAGCGCCTCGCGGTGTTCTTCGCCGGTGGTGCCGCAGGCCGCCCGGTAGGCCAGGGCGGCCGTCCGGTCCAGCAGCGAGTCCAGCTCCGGCTGCCCGGAGGGCAGTTCATGGCCGTCGAGGTGGAGCCGGCCCTTCGGACGCTCGGGCAGGGCGGGAGCGGTGAGCCCGGCGGCCCGGCCGATCAGCCGCAGCGCACCGAAGGTGGTGGTGGACTCGTCGTCGCGGCTCCACCAGTAGCTGTGGGCCACACCGAGACCGCTCATCGCGTCGTTGAGCAGACTGTCGGCCGGTCCGGCCGGGCCCTCGTCCTCCAGGCCCTCTTCGAGGGCGCGGGTGAGGCGGGTGGCCGCCGCGTCCAGCACGGCCTGCTGCTCGGCGGCGTAGCGCGTCACACCGGCGATGCCCTTCACGAGCGCCTCGTCGGTGACCGGGAGGAGCGCGCGGATCGCGTCGGGCAGCGCCTTCTCGTCCTCGCTCGCGGCGGCGGCCAGCAGGGCGGCGGCCGTGTCCCGGTCCAGGGACCGCAGCGCCTTCGAGCCCTCCGCGTCGCGCGGCGTCAGGAACGCCCAGTACTGCACCGGCGGGAGCAGCAGGGTGCCCTCGCCGAAGATGCCGGGGGTGCGGTCCGTCTTGCCCCAGGAGGTGACGACGCCGTCCGCGTCGACCACGTCGAGCTGCCAGTTGTTGCGCACGACGGCACTGGCCCGCTCGGCGCCGGGGAAGACGACGAGTGCCGTCGGCCGGTCCACGCCCGAGGGCACGGTGACGGTGTTCCCGGCGAGGTCCTCGGCCCGGCGGCAGCCGTCGGGCAGCTCCACCACCCGCAGACCGACCAGCCCGTCCACGGGCGCGCAGGCCGGGGCGGCGTCGGCGCGAGGGGCGAGGGTCAGACGTCCGCCCGCGTACGTGCTGCCCTCGGGGGCGCCGCGCAGGGCGTCGGCGAGGAAGGCGGGGCGGCTCATCCGGCCGCGGGTGTTCGTCGCCGGGTCGTACTCGTACCAGCCGCGCTCCGCCTCGTCCTCGGTGTTGGCGAACCACGTCCAGTAGGACGAGCCGTCGAAGAGGACCGGCTGCTCGTCGGGGAGCGTGGTGTCCCCGGCGTGCAGCACACCGGCGCCGGTGGTGCGTCCGCCGTCCGGCAGGGGCAGGGTGATCGGGAAGTCGCCCCGGTACCAGTCCATCTCGCTGCCGCGGGTGCGCAGCGCACCGCTCAGGGACTCGACCCGGTCGGCGCGGGAGTGCCAGTAGCCGCGCATGCCGTCCCGGCGGGACTTCCAGTACACGAGGAGTTCGCCGTCGACATGGTGGAAACCGGGGTCGCCCGACACGTCGTTCGCGGGCAGCCGCAGATCGTGGGTGAGCACGGTCCCCTCGGCGCCGATGACCCGGGCCTGGGCGTTGCCGGCCACGACGAGGTGGGGCCAGGCGTCGGCGACGACGATGTCCTCGACCCGGTTCGCCGGGACGAGCTCGGCCGTCGCCTCCTCCCAGGCGGGCCAGGTCAGTTCGTCGAAGATGCCCGCGTGCAGGGTGCGGGCCAGCACCGGCGCGAGGTCGGTGCCGACGGCGGCACGCACGTCGTCCTCGGCGAGCGCCAGCGCCTCGGCGGGCAGCCAGCCCAGCCGGTTCAGCGCGTTCGGCAGACCGGGCAGCCCGACCGCGGTGAAGCGGCTGACGACCAGGCTCACCCATTCCGTCAGCCACGGACGGCCGCCGGGGGACGCGGCCAGCACCCGGATGGCCCGCAGCGCCTGGTCACTGTTGTGGAAGCGCTCCGCGCCCCGCAGGAACGCGTCGTGGAAGCGGTCGTCGCCGCAGAGCAGAAGCAGATCCCGGTGTCCCTCGCCCTGCGCCCACGCCGTCAGCGGCAGGTCCGCGTCCTTGACGGGGGCGGCCACCGGCACGTCGAGCGACATCAGCAGATCGGCCAGGTCCAGGTCGAACTGCACCTTCACCGCGCCCCCGGAGGCGGCGAGTTCGCCGCGCAGCAGATCGGCCGCGCGCTCCACGAGCGGATACAGCTCCGGCATCCGGGTCGAGCCGCGCCAGGACCTGGCCCGCTCCCGGAACGTCAGGAACCGGTCCAGCCAGCCCGCCGTACCGTCGGCGGGCCGCTCCTCCGCGGGCACGGACGCGTCCCACAGGCCCGCCGTCGCGCCGGACGACTCCAACACCTCGAACCACATCGAAGGCAACTCGTCGTCACCGCCCGCGGGCAGCATGTCCAGCAGGGCGCCGCGCACCCGCCGCTCCCGCGCGGCCAGTGCCACCAGCGCGGCCCGGTGCCCCTTCCACCAGCCGGGCGCCGCCCGCAACGTGGCGGGCAGGCCCAGCAGTTCGGCCAGATAGTCCTGCTCGGCGCGGTCGGCGTCCTGGCCCGCGGCCCGGGCCAGCTTGCGCAGATCGCCCGCCATCTGCGCGGACGGCGGCAGCCCGCCCGCCGTACGGCGCAGACACAGCCGCGTGAACCGGCGCAGCGCCTCCTCGGGGGAGACCCGCGCGGACAGCTCCTTGCCGTACGACGACAGCACCTTCACCGGCAGCGCGCCCGCCAGGGCGAACTCCAGGAACACCGCGTCCAGGCGCTCCTCCTCCACCACCAGGCCGTGCTCCGCCTCGGCCTTGCGGGCCCGGGTGAACAACTGCGAGGCGTAGGTGGCGTTCTCCTCGGCGAGGAACACCCGTCCGGCCTGCTCGTAGAAGGTCGGCAGGAAGTGCGGCACCGCGGCGGCCAGCCGCTGCCCCAGCTCCAGATAGGCGTCCAGGGCGGCCTTCGGCCGGGACTTCGCCTGCCGGGCCGCCCGCTCCAGATCCGGCACGACCCCCAGCGCGTGGTGCCCGTCCTCCGGGTGGTGCACCAGCACCCACTCCGGGAAGCCCAGCGACTGCCGCAGCCCGAGCCCCACCACCGCGGGCTCGGCCTCCGGCTCCAGACCGAGGAACCCGGCCGCGAGATCCTCCGCCGCCCCCAGCTCACCGGCGACCAGCCGCACCACGACCCGGTCGTCCAGCCCCGGGTGACGGTAGGCGCGCGCCGTCAGCGGCACCGCGCGCTCCCCGGCCCCCTCCGTGTCCGGCGGCAGCACCGCGCCCGCCGACAGCAGCTCCTCGTACGACACCTGCGTCCCCCCGCTCATGCGTTCTTGCCCTCCTCGATCACGCGCCCGGCGTACAGCGCCGCGGCCATCCGCATCCCCTCCGACCAGGCCACCGGGCCCACCTCCCGCGGCGGCAGGGCACGGCCGTCCTCGTCGTGCCAGGTCAGACCGCCGGTCTCCACGGTGTCCTCCCAGTACGGCTCCCCGATCCACACGGAGGCCTCCACCGTGCGCCCGCCGTCGCGGACCCGGGCCGTCGCGTACCCCCCGGAGACGCGGTAGCCGAGCGAGCTGGCCCGCGAGGCGAGCGCGAAACGGGAGCGGTAGGAACCGCCGGCGAAGTCGCGTATCTCGGCGGTCTTCGGGTCGAGGTCCTCGGGCCGCAGCCAGGTCGCCCGGTGGATCTGCTCGACGCGCTGGACGATGCCCAGCTCCGCCGCGAACTCCCGGATGTCGTCCAGGTCGGGGAGGAGCACCGGGTGCGGCAGCACCACCGTGCGCGGGGACAGCCGGACCGTCTCGCCGTCCAGATTCACCACGCGCAGCTCGCCGTCCTCGGTGGCGCCGCGCAGGAAGCCGACCTCGTCCGGGTCGTCGCCGACCACGGCCAGGTCGCGCAGGGCCGACTGCCAGGCCTCGTCCGGCCACACGCGGGCCAGCAGACCGGTGGGCACGGGCAGCGACGACACCATCCAGGAGTCGACCTGCGCGACACAGGACGCGGCGTGCCGGTCCAGCCATTCGGCGAACCGCCGCAGCCGGTCCACCTCCGGGTGGTCGCGCAGCGCGCGCGGCAGCGATTTCAGCTGCCGTCCCGCCGCCCGCCCAGAGGTGGCACGCGCTGCCACCCGTCCTTCCACCAGGGCGACTTCATATCCGTCACCCGCCGAGAGCCAACCCACGAGTCCCCGCCTTCCGCAACAAGACAGCAAGAAGAAAGCACAGTTCAACCGGGGACAATCCCGGCGCCAGTGCGACGATGAGGGGAACGTTAGCGGCGATCACTGACAATCGGTCCCGCGAGCCTGGAAGCGGCTCGCGGGACCGGGTGATCAAGCGGGTTTCAGCGGGGTCGCGTCACGCGTAGCGGCGCCTCGTGCGCTGCAGGAGCACGAACCCGGAGATCAGCAGAACCGCTCCGGCCGCGGCGGGCCACAGCTGGGCTCCGGTCTCCGCGAGGGAGCCGTCACCGCCCTGCGGAACCGTCTGGGAGCTGTTGGCCGGAGGCTGGGCCACCGCACCCGACGATCCGGTCTCGGACGCGCTCGCCGAGTTCTGGTCCTCGGGGTACGCGGTGGCGTCCGGGGACTGCGTCGAGGGCCGCCGGGTCGCCGACGGCGAGACGTCCGCCTTGGGCTGCTCGGCCGCCGCCGTGGTGCCGGTGTCGCCGCCCGAGGCCGGGGGTTCGCTCGGGTTGCCGTTCTCGTCGACGGGCTGGGACGGCTGCTGCGTCGGCTGCTGGGTCGGCTGCTGCGTCGGCTCGTCGTCCGAACCGCCGGCCGTCTCGGAGGGAGCCGGGGTACCGGGCTCCTGGTCACCGCCGCCGTTCTGGTCACCGCCCCCGTTGCCGCCACCGTTGTTACCGCCGCCGTTGTTGCCGCCGTTGCCGCCGCCGGGCGGCTGCTCGTTCTGGCCCGCGCCGCACTTCCGGCCGTCGTTGATGCAGCCGACCATCTTGGTCATCAGCTTCTCGTCGAAGACGTTGATGAAGTCGCCGTGGTCGGTGATGGGCTTGTGGAGCTGCTCCGGGAACGAGTCCACGGCGAACAGCGGCGTGGTGCGCCCGTTGTCCTGGAGGCTCGGCGCGTCGACGTCGTAGACGATCCGCTGCACCAGCTGCGGGATCGCCTGGAACCCGGACGGGCAGGCGCCGTCGGCCTGCGCGAACGCCACGTGGGTGCGGTGGTTGGCGCTGTCGATGTTGCGACCGTCCCAGCAGCTCTGGAACTTGAACGTACGGACCACGTCACTGCCCGAAGGGCACAGCGGGTACTTGTCCTTGAGCTGACGGTCCTCGAACCCGGTGCAGCTCCAGGAGGCGTTGGCGTTCGCGGTGCCGTTGACGAACGCCTTGGCGTCGCCGGTGATGATGCGCAGCAGCCGCGGCATGGCCGTGACCTTGCTCTTCGGGCTGCCGACGAAGGTGAGGGTGGCCGCCTTGGGCGTGACGATCTCACCCGAGTTGCCCTCGATGCCACCGCCCGGAGAGGCCGCGTCCTGCTCCTCGGTGCCGTTCTGCAGACGCAGGACGGGCCAGAAATAGGAGGACTTGTCGCGCTGGTCGGCGCAGGTCGTGTCGGCCGCGGCCAGTTCGTTGTCGTCCGCGAAGGCGTTGTTGGCCTGGTTGCCGACGTAGTCGTGGAAGTGGTGGGCGCCGTTGGAGACACCCGGGGCCACGATCACGTTGTCCGAGTTGAACAGGCCGTTCGCGTTGACGCCGCAGCTCGTGACGAACTTCCCGCGCGAGGCGTCGCCACCGGCGGCGGGAGCCGCCGCGGCGGGCGGAGCGTTCCTGATGTCGGCGTAGTCGGCGGCGACCGGACCGTTGCCGGACTGACCGCCGTTGCCCTGCTGGCCGCCCTGCTGACCGCCCTGGTCCTGACCGCCTTGGTCCTGACCACCCTGCTGCTGGCCGTCCTGACCGTCGTCGCCCTGGTCCTGGCCGTCCTGGCCGTCCTGGTCTCCGCCGTTCTGGTCGCCCTGGCCGCCCTGGTCGTCCGCCTGGTCGTAGTTCTGGCGGATCTCGCACGTGGCCATCTGGTCCAGGCCCTCGGAGCTCGCACCCGTGCGCTCCAGGGCGGCGGCGATCCGCGCCACCGTCTCGCCGCGGTCCTCGGCCAGCGGGGCCATGACCTCGTTCTCGGCGTCCTCGATGCTCTGGACCGCCGGATCCTGCAACTTCTGGTACGCCTCGGCCGTCTGCTGGTCCAGTACGGCGAGTTCCTTGTCGACCTCCGCCCGCGCCTCGTCGGGGACGCTGGTCAACGCGTCACCCACATCCGGGCAGTCCACCGTGCCCGCTCCCCAACTGGCCTGGAACGGCTGGCTGGAGCCGCCCTCGGTCGCGGAGGCGTACACGTTCACCGCCACCAGGCCGCTGCCGCCGAGCATCAGGGCCACGGCGGCGAAGGTCGCCCTCTGTGCTGCTTTCGGCCGTCTGCGCTTATTGCGTCCCACGGATGTACTCCTGCGCCTGTCGTCCGTACGAGCATGGAAATCCCCCGACCCAGTACGGACGCGGAGCCGCGCGTGTTCAACCGTCTCGAGAATTCACAGCACTCTCATACGGGATCCCCAGTGACACACGAGGGCGTCGCAGGTGGGAGGTGGGGTGGGGGCCGGTGAAAGATGTCGGACCCGGCCAGTAGGCTCCGGCGCATGAGCGAGGCAGACAGACCGCCCGGCAGACGAGTCGTCGACGGGCGTTTCGAGTTGGAGACCCGGCTCGGCGGCGGCGGGATGGGCACCGTCTGGCGGGCCAGGGACCTGGTGCTGCACCGGCTGGTGGCGGTGAAGGAGGTCCGGCCGCCCGACCGTGACCTGGCCGAGTACGACCCCGAGGCCGCGGCGATGCTGCGCGAGCGGGTGCTGCGCGAGGCGCGGGCGCTGGCCCGGATCGACCACCCGAGCGTGGTGACGATCCACCACATCGTCGACGGCGGCGAGGGCACGTACCCGTGGCTGGTGATGGAACTGGTCAGCGGCGGCTCGCTGGCCGACCGGCTCGCCCAGGGCCCGATGCCGGTACCGGAGGCGGCCAGGATCGGCCGGGGCGTGCTGGCCGCGCTCGGCGCCGCGCACGCCGCGGGCATCCAGCACCGGGACGTCAAACCCGCCAACGTGCTGCTGCGTCCGGACGGGCGCCCGGTGCTCACCGACTTCGGCATCGCCGCGATCCGGGAGACGACCACCCTCACCGCCACGGGCTCCATCATCGGCACACCCGACTTCATGGCCCCCGAGCGCATCACCGGCGACGACGGCAGCGCCGCCTCCGACCTGTGGTCGCTGGCGATGATGCTGTACACGGCCGTCGAGGGCGATCACCCGCTGCGCCGCGGCACCACCCTGGCGACCCTCGCCGCGGTCCTCAACGAGGAGGTCCCGCCGCCGGTGCGCGCCGGGGCCCTGGGCGACGTCCTGATGGGCGTCCTGGTGAAGGACCCGGCCGCGCGCCCGTCCGCCGCCCGCCTGGACGCGCTGCTGGCGGAGATCGAGTCCGCCCCGGCCACCTCCCCGCCGCCGCAGACCCCCACGTCGTACCCGCTGAACCCGCCGTCCCCCACCACCCGGCCCACCGTCCCGCCGGCCGGGTTCGGGCCGCCGCCGCTGATCGCCCCCGAGCCGGTCCGGGTCGGCCACCAGCCGACCACGACGGTGGCGGGCACGGCGGGCCGCCGCGGCCCCCGGCTGGCGGCCCTGTGGAGCGTCTCCGGTGTCGCGCTCACCGGCCTCCTGGCCTGGTGGCTGATCCCCCTGACGGACGACGGCGGTGGCGGGGACGCCAAGCCGGGCTCCTCGACGTCGAGTTCGAGCAGCCCCGACCCGACCGCCTCGCGGTCCACCGGCGAGTCCCCGCAGGCCGAGCAGCCGTCGGTGGACTCGACGGCCTCCCTGCTCACCCCGGCCAACATCCGTACCGTCATCAAGGAGTTGGAGAAGGCCACGGGCCGGAACCGGTACGCCGATTTCACCGTGTACGACGACTTCGCGATGGCGGAGGTGATGGTCAAGGGCAGCGACAAGAAATACGACACCTACTACTACCGTCCGGGGACGGGAGTGGAGGAAGGCAGCATGAAGGGCAGCATCATCGGTGGTGACCAGCCCATCACCCTCGACGAGTTCGACTGGGACAGCGTCCCCGCGCTCCTCAAGGAGGCGGACGCCAAGCTGAACGTCGACGACCCCGAGAACCGCTACATCATCGTCAAGGTGCCCGACGAGACCTTCAACACCCCCGCGCACCTGATGGTCTACCTCACCACCGACTACGGCTCCGGCTACCTGGAGGCCGATCCCAAGGGCAAGGTGACCGACGTGACGCCCGCCGAGGACTGATCCCCTACGCGTCCGGCAGCGACTCCGTCAGGTGCTCCCACGCCCCGTGCACGTCCTGGCCGACGATCCCGAACTGGGTGACGACGGCGACGCAGTTGCCGTCGCCGTCGTCCAGTTCGAGCGCCGACGTGGGACCGTGGGCCGCCGTCGAGCGGACGAGGCGGCAGGCGTGGACGGACGGCAGATCGATCTCCACCGAGCTGTGGTCGATCGCCGCGAAGAGCCGACCCCCGACGGTCCGGTCGGTGACATGGACCCGGCCCGCGCACGCCTGCATGGCCGAGGGCGCGAACACGGCGACGCCGATGGGCAGGCCCACCGAGCAGACGTGGTCGAGGACGGCGGGCAGGACATCGACGTCGATCGCCCGGTGCTCGCCCCGGTACCGGTGGAAGGCCGTGCGCCGGGCGGGGCCGCCGTCGGCGAGGATCGCGTCGAACTGGGCGAGCTGGTCCCCGTTCTCCCAGTCGGGCACGGCCGGGGGCGTGGACGCACCCGGCTCGCGCGCCCCGGCGTGGACGGTGTCCACGAGCCCCGCCAGCAGCCGGTCGCCGTCGGACAGGAGCCGCCCCTGGTGCACGGTCCGGCCGTCGGCGTCGAACAGGTGCAGGGACACCGCGTCGGTGCCCCGGTCCCGGGCGACGACCGCCGAGTCGACGCCGTCCGCGTCCAGCCGCAGAGCGATCGCCCCCGGAGCCACCGCGAACGCCTCACCGCGCAGGCTCGGCACGGCGTAGCTGCCCGCCTGGTCGATCCGCGCGACCGGCCCTCCGGTGACCGCCTGGACGTACCGGAACAGCGTCAGGCACCGCACCAGCTCCGGCATCCGCGCGTCGATCAGCCGCACGCTGCTGTCGCGCCGCCCGCAGCAGCCCTCGAACGCGCATCCCTCATGGTCGGTCATGCTCAGTACACGTCCCGTACGTAGCGCTTGGCCCGGCGCAGTCCCGCCAGGTACTCGGCGGCGTCGTCGTCCCCGCGCCCGCGCTGCTCGGAGATCACCCCGAGCAGGGCCGTCTCGACGTCCTTCGCCATCCGGGTGGCGTCCCCGCAGACGTACAGGTGCGCGCCCTCCTCCAGCCAGGCGTACAGCTCGCGCGAGCGTTCCCGCATGCGGGTCTGCACGTACACCTTCTCCGCCTGGTCGCGGGAGAAGGCCAGGTCGAGTTCGGTGAGCACACCGCTGTCCCGGAGGCCGGTCAGCTCGTCCTCGTAGACGAAGTCGGTGGCCCGGTGCTGGTCGCCGAAGAACAGCCAGTTGCGGCCGGTGGCCCCGCGCGCGGCGCGTTCGTGGAGGAAGCCGCGGAACGGCGCGATGCCGGTGCCGGGGCCGATCATCACCATCGGCGCGGAGTCGTCCGCGGGGACGCCGAAGGACGCGTTCGGCTGCACGAAGACCCCCACGTCCCCGCCCGCGCCGATCCGGTCCGCGAGATACGTCGAGGCGACACCGCCGTACGTCCGCTCGCCCGCGCCGTGGCGGACGGACGCCACCGTCAGGTGGACGCTGCCGGGGTGGGCCAGCGGACTCGACGAGATGGAGTACTGGCGGGCCTGCAACGGGCGCAGCAGGGGCAGGAGTTCGGGCAGCGACGGCGCGGCCGGTCCGGCGTCCCGGAGCAGGTCCAGGATGTCCCGGCCCCACAGCCACGAGTCGAGGTCGGACCGGTCGCCGTGCGCGACGACCGACGCCAGCTCACCGGCCGGGGCCCGCTCGACGAGATCGGCGATCAGCTCCTTCGACGGGGTGCGGATCTCCCGTTCGGCGCGCAGGAGCCGGGCGGATTCCTCGTCGCCGCCCGCGCCCAGCCGCTCCAGCAGCGCGTCCACGAGAGCGCCGTCGTTGACGGGGACGACGGCCAGCGCGTCGCCCGCCTCGTAGTCGATGCCGCTGTCGCCGAGGTCGAACTCGTAGTGGCGGATCTCCTTCGCGCTGCCCGGCGAGGAGAGCAGCCGGTTCACGGCGAGCCGGGAGCGGTACGGGTTGCGCTTGTTCCACTGGGACCGCGGCTTCGCGGGCGCGGCCTGCTGCGGTTCGCCCCCGGAGGCGCCGGTCTCGGCGGCGAGCCGTTCCAGGACCGTCGCCGTCCACGCGGCGGCCGGGTCCTCGAAGTCGACGTCGCAGTCGGCCCGTTCGTGCAGCCGGGTCGCCCCGAGCTGCTCGAGGCGGGTGTCGATGAGCTTGGCCGCCTGGCAGAAGTCGTCGTAGCCGCGGTCGCCGAGGCCGAGGACCGCGTACCGCAGCCCTTCGAGCCGCGGTGCCGTGTCGGACTCCAACGCCTCCCAGAACAGGCCCGCGTTGTCGGGCATCTCGCCCTCGCCGTACGTCGAGGTGACGACGAGGACGTGGGACAGGGAGGCAAGGTGGTCCGGTGTGACGTCGTCGAGCGCGGTGGCCCGCCCGCCGAGGCCGTGCGCGCGGGCCCCGGCGACGAGTTCACCGGCGAGGAACTCGGCGTTGCCGGTCTGGGTGCCGAACAGGACGTCGACCGTCGCCGAGGGCGCCGCGTCGGTCGCGGAGTCCTGGCGTGCGGCGGCGGCGATGCCGGCGATGAACCCGGCGAGCCAGGCCTCCTGCTGGGCGGAGAAGGGGGCGTCGGCCGGGATGAGGGAGCCGGTCGGGGGCATGAGGGTCACGCGGTCACCGTCTCGGTGGGGGCCTGCGGGGCGCGGCGGGTGGCGAGGTCCGTGAGCGCCGCGTTGGCGAGCAGCTCGTCGAACCGGGAGGCGCGGGCGAGGCCCGCGTTCTTGGCGGTCTGGTGGACGATCCAGCCGTAGGTGCCGGGGGAGTCCACGCTGAGGTTGTTGCGCTGTCGCAGCGCCCGCTTGTAGTCGTCGAGGCGCTTCATCGCGATCAGCGTGGCCAACTCGCCCTCGTCGAACCGGTCCAGCGTGCCGCGCAGGTACTTCACCACCCGCTGCCGCACGAAGAAGTCCTCGGTGAGCACGAGGTTGCGCACCGCCTCGGCGACCCGGGGGTCGTCCGGGCCGCTCGCGCCGGGCACCCGCTGGAGCGCCAGGTCCTGCGCGACGGCGAGCACCGTGTACGAGGACAGCAGCGAGAACATGTCGTCGCCCTGGTCGCCGAAGGCGGGGGCCCGGCCGCCGAGCACGGCCCGCCGGTCGCGGTAGTCGACCTTGAACGCGCGCAGCTTGTCGGAGGCGACGGACGTGGCCAGCTCGTCGAGGAGTTCGGAGCGGGTCGCCGCCGCGAGGATCTCGGTGGAGTCCTGGTACAGCAGCAGCGCGCGGGGCATCCCGCAGTACACGTACCGCCGTTCGTCGTCCCAGTTCTCCAACAGGCGTGCGGCGAGCGGCGATCCGGTCGCCTCGACGTGCCAGGCGAGCAGCAGCCGTACGGCCTCCTCGTGGAAGGCGCCGTTGCCGGTGTCGGTCACCGGGAACACCAGCAGTGAGTCGGCGCTGACCCGTCCGGCCAACTCGCCGGTGGGGTCGTACTGGTAGAGGAACCCGCCGCTCATGCCGTTGCCGAGGCCCTTGCCGAAGCCGCCGAGGTTGAGGACGGTGCCGCCGGTCATGTACTCGCAGCCGAAGTCGCCGAGCCCTTCGACGACCGCGGTCGCACCGGAGTTGCGCACCGCGAACCGGTCCCCGGCCTCGCCCTGCACGAAGGTCCGCCCGCCGGTCGCGCCGAACAGCGCGAAGTTCCCGACGAGGACGTTCCCGCCGCGTTCGGTGCTGCCGCCGCCCGGGGCGCGGACGACGATCCGGCCGCCGCTCTGGCTCTTGCCGACGCCGTCGTTGGCGGTGCCGGTGTGTTCGAGGGTGATGCCGTCGTTGCAGAACACGCCGTACGACTGTCCGGCGGAGCCGCTGGTGCGGATCCGTACGGCGTCGTCGACGAGCCGTCGGCGGCCCCGGTCGTCGGAGACGATGGCGGGCACGTCGCCGTCGAACGCGTGGTTGAGGAGGCGCTCGACGTCGATGCCGAGCTGTCCGCCCACCGACTTGTCGCTGTTGCCGAGCCGGATGCCGTCGATGAGGACGGACGGCTCGCGCCGGTCCACGAGCGCGGTCCTGACCCGCTCGATGAGGGCGTCGTCGGTCGTGAAGTCCTTCTCCAGGTACTCCGGGTCGGTCACGGTCTTCTCCGGCACGCGCGTGAGCAGGCGCCGGACGTCGAGGCGGCCGACGCTCGCCGGATGGTCCAGGAGCTGGAGCAGGTCCGTGCGGCCCCGGGCCTCGCGCAGGGAGCGCAGACCGAGGCGGGCGAGGATCTGCCGTACGTCGTGGGCGATGTTGAGGAGGTACTGGGCCAGCGCGCGCGGGTCGCCCTCGAAGACCTCGGGGTTGGTGGTGAGTCCGGCGGGACACTTCACGTTGCAGTTCTTCGCCATCACACAGCCGAGCATCATCAGCGCGGTCGTGCCGAACTCGAAGCTGTCGCCGCCGAGGAGCGCCGAGGTGACGACGTCACCGCCGGTCTGATGCGCGCCGGAGCAGCGCAGGACGACCTTCTGCCGCAACCCGTTGGCGACGAGGGCCTGATGCACCTCGGCGACGCCGATCTCCGCCGAACGGCCCGCGTACTTCAGGCTGGTGACGGCCGCGGCACCCGTACCGCCGGTGTTCCCGGCCACGTTGATGACGTCCGCGCCCGCCTTGGCGACGCCGACCGCGATGGTGCCGATGCCCTCGGACGACACCAGCTTCACCACCACCCGGACCCGGGCGGCCTTGCAGTCGTGGATGAGCTGCGCCAGGTCCTCGATGGAGTAGGTGTCGTGGTGCGGGGGAGGGGAGATCAGCTCGATGCCGGGGGTGCCGCCGCGGGCCGCCGCGATGTCCACGGTGACCTTCGGTGCGGGCAGCTGGCCGCCCTCTCCGGGCTTGGCGCCCTGCCCGATCTTGATCTCCAGTTCCTGGAGCATCGGATCGGCGAGATAGCCCGCCCAGATGCCGAACCGGCCGGACGCGAACTGCTTGATGCGGGAGCCGCGGATGGTGCCGTACCGCGTGTGGTGCTCGCCGCCCTCGCCGCTGTTCGACATGCCGCCGACCATGTTGGTGCCGTGCGCGACGGCCTCGTGCGCGGTCGCCACCAGCGCGCCGTGGCTCATCGCGCCGGACGCCAGCGCGCGGGTGATCTCGTGCGCGGGCTGCACGGCGTCGAGTTCGACGCTGTCGGGGGCGCCGTCGAGGAGGGTGAGGAGCCGGGCGGCGCCCCCGGTGGCGGCGACGGTCACGCCGCTCGCGTCGACGTCGAGGGTCTCGACGGTCCCGAGGCGGGCGAGGCCCTCGGCGAGGGCGGTGTGGCGCTCGGCCGCGTCGGGGCCGGGGGAGGTGAGGCGGAGCCGGAACGTGTCGTCGCCGAGGGCGGTCGCGACCACCCCGCGGGCCGTGACGCTCGCGTTGCCGTCGGTGGAGAACCGGCCCAGCTCACGGGCGAAGTCCTCCGCGGTGCGCAGCCCGGTGACGTCCGCCGGGAGCGCGAGGACGTCCCGCAGCGCCGAGGGGCGCCGGGAGCGCTCCTCGTGGGTGGTGCGCAGGAAGGCCCGGTAGCCGGGCGTGATGCGGAACGCGTCGATCTCGGCGTCGCTCAGCGCGTCGTACCCGGTGTTGCGGTAGGCGGCGTCGGTGATGCCGAACGCGTCGTCGAGCCGGCCGAGGGTGAGCAGGCGCAGCGCGTCCGGGTCGTCGGGGCGGGCGAACTCGGCCTTCTCCTCGGTCATGTCGCCGAAACCGCGCACGGCGGTGACACCGAACGAGTGCCCGGCGCCGTCCGAGCGCTCCTTGAACAGGCCGAGCAGCGGGATCTGCTGCTCGCTCTCCACGGCGCGGGCCCGTGCGTGCCAGTCGGTCGCGGCCTGGGCGATGCGGGCGAAGCCGACGCCGCCGACCGGGGCGTCCAGGTGCGGGAAGATCCGCGCGAACACGTCGTCGCGGGTGTCGAGGTAGTTCGGTTCGAAGAACTCGCCGCCGATGTAGCTCTCGGCCGTGCACAGTCCGACCCGGCCCATCGTCTTGGCGAGGGACTTCTCGGCGGCCTTGCGGAACTTGGCGAGCGCGCGGTCGGTGTCGGTGGTCTCGCCCGCGGGGGCGGGTGCGCTCGGGTACTTCTCCTCGGCGCGCAGCCGGGCGCTGAGGCTGTAGACGGCGGAGGCGCCGAAGCCGAGCGCGGTCGCGACATGGTGCGAGGAGGCGAGCTGGCCGCTCTCGGCGACGAGGGAGACGCGCAGCCGCAGACCGGTCTCGATGAGCCGCTGGTTGACGGCCGCGACGGCGAGGACGACGGGCAGCGGCGCCCGCGTCGAGGAGACGGCCCGGTCGCTGAGCAGCGCGATGCCGCCCCGCTCGGCGGCGAACCGCTCGACGTCGTCGCAGAGTCGCTCCAGCGCGCCGCGCAACGCGTCGGCGTTGGCGCTCTCGTCGCCGGTGACCGGGTCGTAGAGCATGTCGAACCGGGCGAGCGGCACGATCTGCTGGTCGCGCAGCCGCACCATGTCGAGGTGGCCGAGGACGGGGGAGGACACCACGAGCTGACGGCCGTTGGTGTCGCCGGTCCCGTCGGGCTTGGGGCCGAGCGCGACCCGCATGCTCATGCCGTCGGCCTCGCGGATGCTGTCCAGCGGGGGGTTCGTCACCTGCGCGAAGCGCTGCGAGAAGTACTTGGCCATGCCGCCCTCGGTGTCGCTGAGGGCGTTGATCGCGTTGCCGTACCCCATGGCGGAGATCCGCTCCGACCCGCTGGCGAGCATCGGGTCGAGCATGAACCGGAAGCTCTCCTGGTTCAGCGAGTACGCCACGTACCGTCCGGCGAGGGTGAGGTCGCCGTCGTAGCCGAGCGTCGTGGTGCCGCGGTGGTAGCCGGGGGCGGGCAGGTCGTCGAGGTCGACGCGGGCGGCGGCGAGCAGCCGGGAGTAGGGGCGGCGCCCGGCGAGCGCGTCGAGGACCTCACGGGTGCGCAGCACGCTCCCGGTGCGGTGGTCGACGACGAGCATGCCGCCCGCTTCGATGCGCCCCCGGTGCACGACCTCGTCGTCGGGGAAGGCGACCTGGCCCGCCTCGGAGGCCACCAGCAGGTACTCGGCGGTCTCGACGGTGCGCAGCGGGCGCAGCCCGAGCCGGTCGAGGCGGGCGCCGACGACGTCGCCGTCGCTGAAGATGACAGCGGCCGGACCGTCGTTCTTCTCCTCGTACAGGGAGAAGTACTCCAGCATGTCGCGGACCGCGTCGGGCAGGGTGCGGTCGTTCTCCCAGGCGGGCGGCATCAGCGACACGACCGCCTCGACGAGGTCGAGTCCGTCGTCGAACACCCGGCTCTGGAGGGTCTGGTCGAGGCGGCTGGAGTCGGACTGGCCGGGCGGGCGCACGATGCTCCGGGTGCGGGCCCGGGCCAGGGCCTCGTCGCTGAGCCGGTTCTTGCGGTCGGTGTTGAGCTCGCCGTTGTGCGCCATCAGCCGGAACGGCTGCGCCATCGTGGGGTGCGGCTCGGTGTTGGTGGAGAACCGGGTGTGGAAGTACAGCGACCGCACGGAGTGCCGGGGGTCGCCGAGGTCGCGGAAGTACCCGATGACCTCACCGGAGTTGAGCCGCCCCTTGAGGACCTGGGTGCGCGCACCGAGGGACAGCGGGTACAGGCCGGCGCAGGAGTCGTCGGCGTAGGCGACGGCCTCGACGGCGAGCAGGGCACGGTGGGCCGCCGCGTCGACCTCGGCCCGCTCCCATGCCGTGGGGGCCCGGAACACCCACTGCACGATGGGGAGTTGGTACTGCTCGGCGGCGGGCCGGGCGACGGAGTGGTCGACGGGCACCTCGCGCACGAGGAGCGTCTCGAAGCCCTGCTCGGTCAGGCACCGTCCGACGAGTTCCTCGGCCCGCTCGCGCCGTCCGGCGTCGGTCGGCACGAAGCAGTTCGCGACGCCGAAGTGCCCGGCCCGCAGCGGCTCCCCGGTGAGGGCGCCGAAGAACTCCACGGACAGGTCGATGCTCACGCCCGCGCCGTCCCCGACGCCCTCGGCGGACTTGCCGCCGCGGTGGGGGATGGCGCAGAGCGCTTCGTGGCCCTTGCGCAGGACGTCGTGGCTCGGTGTCCCGTCGAGGCGGGTGAGGAAGCCGACGCCGCAGTCGCTGTGGTCGCGGGCGGGGTCATGGAGACCGGACGCGGGGAAGGAGGCGTGATTCAAGTGCGGTTCCAGGGAGCGGGGTCCGACAGCGGACGGCCAGGCTGCGTCGGTGGAGCGCTCGCCGCGGGCGGACCGTGAGACGGCCGGCCCCGAGTGGTGCGATTGATTAAGGTAAGGCTTACCTAATGTTCTGGCAAGTGTGTATCCGCCATCCATGCAGGTGCGCGGCCCGCCGGGGGTGTCGGGGTGGCGGGCCCTCGTGGCAAGAGCGTGGGACGGATGGGCGTGCGGACGTTCGTTGGAGGGTGTGAATCGGCGCCCATCCGCGCCACCCAGCGTACCGGGAGCGCGTTGAAGCTCGTGTGACGCGGTTGCAGTGACGATTCTTCACTTGTTTCGCCCGCCTTCCGTGTCCGTGTTCGATGCTCTTTGTTCGATATGTGCTGACAGTGGTACGGGGAGAAGTGGAACGTGCGGACATCCGTCGGCGGCTCAGGCCGCCTGTCCCTGTCCAGGGACTCCGAGGACGGCCCTCTGGTGGGCCGGGCCCGGGAACTCACGGCCTTGCGGGACCTCATGACCGGACACCGGCTGGTCACGGTCACCGGCTCCGTCGGAGTGGGCAAGAGCCGCCTGGCGGGCGAGGCCTCGGTCGCCGGACCGTGGCAGCGCGTGGTCCGGGTGCGCTGGCGCGGACGCGGCGCCGCCGTCCCCGGCGCCCTGAGCCGGCGCGTCGCCGAGGAACTGGCGGGCAGACGCGGGTTGCCCCGCGGCACGGACCTCGCCGCGACCGCCGCCGCCCTGCCCACCGCGGCGACGCTGCTCGTCCTCGACGACGTCGACGCCGTGCACCTGGAGTGCGTGGGCGTGGTGCAGCGGCTGCTGATGGCGGCCCCGGCGCTGCGCCTGCTGGTGACCTCCCGCCGCGCGCTCGGCGTGGGCGAGGAGCGGGTGCTCCGCCTGACCCCGCTCGGCTGCCGGGAACCGCACGACCCCGACGGCCCCTCCGCCGCCGCGGAACTGTTCCTCGCCCGGGCCCGCGCCGTCGTCGACGGATTCAGCCCCGGCGAGCCGGAACTGAGGGCGATCGACGAGGTCTGCGCCCTCCTGGAGGGCGTCCCGCTCGCGATCGGCCTGGCCGCACGGCAGCTGACCGCCCACCCGGTCGCCGACCTGCCCGCCCTGCTCGCCGGCAACCAGTGCTGGCTGACCGGCGACGCCCGGACGGTGCCCCGTCACCGCTCCCTGCGCGAGGCCCTCGGCGCCGACTACCTGCTCTGCGAGGACGGGGCGCGCACCGTGTGGGGCCGGGCGAGCGTCCTGGCCGGGCCGTTCACCGAGCCGACGGCGGTGTTCGTGTGCGCCGGCGGGGAGGTCGCTCCCGAACAGGTCCCGGTCTGCCTGGCCCGGCTGGTCTCCTCGGGCGTCCTGGAACCCCTCGGCGACACGGGCGGCGTCCGGGCCCCGCGCTACCGGATGACCCGCGCGGCCCGCGACTTCGGCCTGGAACGCCTCACCGAGGCGGGCGAACTGCCCGTCGCCGCCGAGCGGCGCATGCTCCACTCCCGGCAGACGGCCGCGGTCGCCGAGAACCTGTGGAGCACGGGCTCCCAGCGACAGGCCGTCGAACTCGTCCGCTCCCAGCGCGCCGACCTCCTGGCCGCCCTCCACCACGCGTGCGCGCATCCCGACCACGCGGAGTGGGCCGTGGAGACCGTGGTCGGCCTCTGGTTCTGGTGGGTCGTGTACGGCCACGCCGAGGAGGGCCGCGAGGCGCTGCTGCGACTGCTGCCGCTGTGCCCGGCCGGCAGCCCCGCGCTCGTCCAGGGCTGGTGGCTGGCGGCCTGGCTGTGCGCCGACCCCGACCTGGCGAGAGCCGGCCGCCTGCTCGACCGCGCCTGGCGCACCGCCGTGCTCGCGGGCGACGACGCCGCCATCGGCCGCGTCGCCCACGTCCAGGGCGCCCTGGCCTGGCGTCACGACGACGCCCGCGCCGCCGCCCTCCACTTCCAGCAGGCCGCCGAGACCATCCCCGCGCACGCGCCGGGCGGCCCCTCACCCGCCGTCAGCCTCGCCGCCCTCGCCGTCGCCCAGACCCGCTTCGCACCCCGGGACGCCCGCCGCAGCGCCCGCCGCGCCCTCACCCACCCCAGCGTCCGCACCGACGCCTGGGCCACGCTCCTCGCCCGCTCCGCCCAGGCCCACCTCGACCGGCACGAAGGACGGGGCCGCCGCGCCGCCCGCCGGGCCCGCCGCGTCCTCGCGGCCCTGGACCCCGCGCTGCCCGAACCCCGGGGCACCGCCGACCTCCGTCAGCTCCTCGCCGACACCCAGGAACCCGACGACACCCCGGACCAGGCCCGCCGACGCGAACGGCGACCGAACCCGCCCCAGCCCCGCGAGGCCCCGTCACCCCTGACCCCCTCAGCAGCCCGAACCCCGAACTGACCGGGTCCGCCCCCGGAGGGGGACCGGGTGGAGGGGGCCTGCGCCGCGGGGAATCTGCTCGCGTGGGCCCTGCGCCGCGGAGGGGGACCTGCTCGCATGGGCCCTTGCCTCGGAGGGGGCCGGAGCCTGTGCCCTCTGCTACGGAGGGCGCTTGCGTGCGCGGCTCACCGCCTCGGAGGGGGACCCGCGTGTACGAACCCTCCGCTTGGGCCCTCCGTTTGGGAGGGGACCCGCGCATATGGGCCGTCCCCCGCCGGAACGAGGACCCGCGAACACGGCCCCCCGCCACGGAGGGCGACCTCCGGAGCCCGTGCCCACTGCTGCGGATGGGGACCTGAGCTCTTGGCTCTCCGTTTCAGTGAGGGACTCGTGCGCAAGGGGCCTTCGCCGCGGAGAGGGACCTGTTCGCATGGGCCCTCGCCCTGGAAGAGGACCCGTGAGCCTGCGCCGTCCGCTGCGGAGGGAGCCACCCGCGAGCCCGTGCCCTCCGTCTGGGAGAGGGAGAGCCCCGTGAGCCCGTGCCCCTCTCCGAGAAGGAGGGGGACGTGCGCGCCCGGCTCTCCGCTTCGGAGGAGGAACCCGCGCGGATCGGGCCTTCGCCGCGGAGGGGACTCAGGCATACGGGCCGTCCACCTCGCAGCGAGGACCCGAGAACGCGCCCCCCGCCACGGAGGGCGGCCCCTGAGCCCGTGCCCTTCGCCTCGGAGGGCCCCCGCTCCCGTGCCCTCCCTCCCCGGCCGCACCCCACGCCCACGCCCACGACCACGCCCTTCGCCCTCGACCACGCCCTCTGCCCTCGACCACGCCCACGACCACGAGAGACGTGTCCGCCCGTGCCCTGTACCGAGTCATCGCCCCCGCCCCGGCCCGACCAGTGGGACGACTGGCACCGCACCGGGCTGCCCTTCGTCGTCAGCTGCAAGGAGGCCGAGTTCTTCTGTCGCCACCTGGCCCCGCGGCCCGGCCTGCGCGCCGTCGATCTCGCGTGCGGCAACGGGCAGTGGACCCGGCAGCTCGCCGCCTGGGGCCTGACCGTCCGCGGCTACGACTTCTCCGCCGAGGCCCTGCGCCAGGCCACCGCCGCCGGAGTCCACGAGGACCTCGCTTACGCACGCTGGGACATCGACCGGGACCCCGCCCCCGCCGGTCTCGCCGCCGGCACCCTCGATCTGGTCACCTGCCGGTACGCCCTCCCGTACCTCCGGCACGCGCGTCTGTTGCCGGACATCGCCCGCTGGCTGCGCCCCGGAGGCGCCTTCTACGCGCTGGTGCACCTGCGGGACGGCACCGAGGACGCCGGGTGCCGCAGGCGGCGGGGCGCGTTCCGGGGCGCGCTCACCCCGGGCGAACTCGACACGGTGGGCGCCGACTGGCCGTACCGGTCCGTCCACCGGCTCAGCCGGCGCAAGACGGCGATCGTCCTGCGCCCGCACGCCTCCCGCCGACCCGGGTAGTGGTTCCCCGTCATCTGCCGCGGGGGAGCAGTTTGTCCAGGGACGCGCCCTCGGCCCACAGCCGTAACGCCGAGCCGTCCAGCAGGACGGTCTTCCCGTCGCGCCGGGCCCAGCGGATGTCGCGGTCCCGGAACGTGCCGCGGTGCACGACCAGGTGGAGGAAGGTGTCGGGGTTCCCCTTGTGGGTGTGGGGGTGGGGTTCGTCCTCGTCGGGGAGGGGTTCCGCCACGGGCCGGAACGCCACGTCGAGCCGGCGGCCGTCGGGATGCCGGGCGCACAGCCGGGGGCGGTCCGGCGCGGGTAAGAGGCGTACTTTCCAGTGGTCCCGGCGCAGCATCCGCGCCACCGCGAGGGCCAGGCCCTGGATGTCGAGCTCGAACAGCTCCTGGGCGGTGTAGCGGCCCTTGCGGCGCCGGGCGCCCGGACGGCGGCGGCGCACCCCCACCGAGAAGGCGACCAGGAAGACGCCGGCGGCGGCGACGGGCACGGCCACCCCGACCGTGCGGGACCCCACGACGAGCCCGGCCACCACCGAGCACACCACCACCGTCAGCACCATGAACGCGGGCAGCACATCGCGGAACCTCGGCCCGTACCGGTCCTGGGCGCGCAGCCCGCGCACCACGTCCCGTTTTCGACGGCGCGGTTCCTCAGCCGGATCGGACGTCCATGACGGGCGTGCCACAGTGAAGCCCCCCTGCCTGTCCCGTTGCCCTGCCCTGCCCCTGTTCCTGCCGCGCCCCTGCTTCCGCCGATGCCGGAGGAATACCCATCCGGCCGAACGAATGCTCGACCGGCGGCAGAAAACAGGCCGGGCGACCGGGCGCACGGGAGCACGGAAGGGCGCAGAGGGCTCGGAGGGGCGACCGCGGTGGTGAAGTGACACAGCTCACGCACGCCGGGGCGGGATCTTGGAATGTCCGCCTCCGCGCGGCTGCTGCACTGGTTACGGGCTCACCATGCCCAGGGGGCGCCGGGCGACGATGCCGGGCACGAGGAGCCGCGCGGACGCGGCCCCGCCCCGCCCCCGCCCACGGACTTTCCCCGCACCACCTCCGAAAGGTTGACCTGCGCCATGCCACTGGCTCTCCTGGCCCTGGCTGTTGTCGCGTTCGGCATCGGCACGACCGAGTTCGCGACCATGGGTCTGCTGCCCCAGATCGCCGACGGGATCGGCGTGTCCGTGCCCCAGGCCGGCAACATCGTCTCCGCCTACGCACTGGGCGTCGTCGTCGGCGCCCCGCTGCTGACGGGCATCGGTGCGCGCATCCCCCACAAGCGCCTCCTGCTGCTCCTGTCGGGGCTCTTCGTCATCGGCAACATCGCCTCCGCGCTCGCCCCCGGCTTCGGCACCCTCTTCGCCGCACGCTTCCTCGCGGGTCTGCCCCACGGCGCCCTGTTCGGTGTCGGCGCCGTCGTCGCGTCCCGCCTGGTGGCCGCCGACCGGGCCGCCACCGCGGTGTCGCGGATGTTCCTCGGACTGACCGTCGCCAACATCGTGGGCGTCCCCGCCGGCACGGCGCTCGGCCAGCAGCTCGGCTGGCGGGCCGCCTATGTCGCGGTCGCCGTCATCGGCCTCGTCGCCCTCGCCTCGCTCGCCGTCTTCGTCCCCCACCAGCCCCGGGGCGCCCAGGCCGGCATCCGGCACGAGCTGCGCGCGATGGGCAACCGGCAGGTGTTCATCGGCCTGGCCACCGCCGTCGTCGGCTTCGGCGGGTTCTTCGCCGTCTACAGCTATCTGGTCCCCATGCTGACCAACCTGACGGGCCTGTCCGACTCCTCGACGACCCTGGTCCTCGCGCTCTACGGCGTCGGCATGACCCTCGGCACCCTGCTGGCCGGCCCTCTCACCGACCGCGCCCTGCGCCCGACTCTGTACGCGGGCCTCGCCCTGCTGTCGTCGGCGCTGGTCGTCTTCTACTTCACCGTCCACAGCACGGTGCCCGCGCTGATCACGATCGCCTTCATCGGCGCGATGGGCGCCCTGATCACCACGCCCGTG
Source organism: Streptomyces sp. NPDC090106 (assembly GCF_044747265.1). Classification (NCBI taxonomy): domain Bacteria; kingdom Bacillati; phylum Actinomycetota; class Actinomycetes; order Kitasatosporales; family Streptomycetaceae; genus Streptomyces; species Streptomyces sp. NPDC090106. The sequence continues at coordinate 353,195 of NZ_JBIVDS010000007.1, forward strand.
CAGATCCTGCTCATGTCCAAGGCCAAGGACGCCCCCACCATGGCGGCGGCCTCCAACCACTCCGCGTTCAACCTGGCCAACGCCGGTGGCGCCTGGCTCGGCGGCCTCGCCATCTCGGCCGGCTGGGGCTGGGCCTCACCGGCCCTGGTCGGCGCGGCGCTCGGCGTGGCCGGTATCGGGCTCGCGGTGATGGGCGGCGTCATGGACCGGGGCGAGGGCTCCTCCGACGTGGTCGCCTCCTCGGGCACCCCGTCCGGACAGGCCCTGGACCCGGTCGCCGGCTCCGCTCAGTCCCAGAGCGGATAGGACATGGTCTGCCCGTACCCCGCGGGCCTGTCGTCCGGGTACACGAGGGTGATCCGCGCGTAGTGGGTCGTCCCGGGCTGCTTCTTCCACGACTGCGGCTGGTCCAGCAGCACCTTCACCGGGTAGCCGTGGAAGCGGCCCGCCGCACAGTACGGCGTGCAGTCGTTGACCCAGTTCACGCCTTCGGCGCGCGCCGCCTCCGTGCCCCACTGCGTCCACTTCAGCGAGGCCAGGCGGCTGTTGCCGTCACCGCAGGCCAGCATGAAGTCGGAGGGGCGCACCTCCGGGTTCCACAGGCAGTCGACGAGGACGGTCTGCGGGGCGCGCCCTGGTGCGGCCTGCTCCGCGGCGGCGGCGCTCGGCGGGCCCACCGCGGTGGAGAGGGCGGCGGCGGCGCAGAACGCGACCAGGCTGATTCCCGCTCGTCTGTACATGGCCGTTCCCCGGTGCGGATCGCCGTCTGATGTCCACCTCCGACGCTACGACGGCCGCCCCGAACCCACCACTCGAACGGCGTAACGCCCGGCCGGGCCCGGGAACGCCCCGTCCGCGGTGCGACAGGTCGCACCGCGGACGGGAACATGGGGCCGGACGAGGCGCTAGGGGGCCGTCACGTCCGTGATCCGCCAGCGCTGGTTGGACCCGGAGTTCGCCTGCCAGGTGGTGACCGCCGCACCCTCGCCCGTGGCCTGGCCGCCGACCTCCAGCAGCCGTCCCGTGGCCACGTTGACCAGCGTCCAGGTGCCGTCACCGGTCGACGACAGGATCCACTCGGTCGCCGGGTCCCGCTCCCCGGTGTCGGGCTCCACCACGGGCACGTCGTCCCGCACCGCGAGCCGCTCGCCCTCGGCGGGGTTGGCGAACACGTACCGCTGGCGGTTGCCGGTCCTGCCGTGGCGCGCGTCGAGCTGCCACTCCTGCGCGACCGTGCCGTTGGCCGCGCCGATGACCAGGTTCGTGCCGTTCGCGGCGACCGTGACGGCCTTGCCGCTCTGCACACCGGTCAGCGTGTAGGAGTGGCCCTTGCTGAACAGGCCGGCGTCCTTCGCGACACCGGAGACGCCCTTCACGGCGAACGACGTCACCGACTGCGCCGGGACCGTGTAGGTCGCCTTGCCGTCGACGACCTTGACCGGGGCCTGGCGCTGGAGCTTGCCGTCGGCGCTGGTCACGGTCGGCGTGACCGTCGCGTCCCGCTTGATCGTGCGGAACTTGGACAGGTCGAGGGTGACCGTCCGCGCCTCGGTGGTCGAGTTGACGTGGACGAGCGAGGCACCCTTGCCGTTCTTCGTCACGGCGGCGGCGCTGGAGGTGTCGTCGACCTTGATCAGCTGGTCGCCGGGCTTGATGAAGTGCGTGAAGTTCCGTGCCGTGTCGAACTTGGTGTTCGTGTAGATCGGGCAGGACTCCAGGGTGTCCGCGGAGGTGCAGCTGAACGGCAGCTGGATGGAACCCCAGTTGCCGCCCTTGGCGGACTCGCCGCCCGGCTTCATGTTGTCGTAGTCCTCGACCGGCTGCCAGAACACCCAGGCCGTGGGCTCCAGTTCGCGCAGGTCGTCGACCATCCGCTGGGCCAGGCCCAGACCCGGACGCATGTCGGTGAAGCTCTGCCCGTCGCCCCAGTCGCCCTCGACCTCGCTCATCCACAGCGGCTTGTCGGCGGCCTTGGCCAGATCGCGGACGGTGGTGCGCTGCCCGGTGCCGTAGGTGTGGACGTTCATCTGGTCGACGACGTCCTTGGCCTCCTGGGAGTAGGAGTTCCAGTTCGTCGCGAACGTGCTCGGGTTGGTCTCGTCCATCGCCGAGATGCCGGCCTTGACCTTGGCCTTCTTCAGGGCCGCCGGAAGCGCGGCGAGCACCTTCTGCTGGAGCGCGGGCCCGATGTGGGCGCCCTCCTGACGGCCGCCGACCGGCTCGCCGTCCGCACCGAGGGTGGTGCCCCAGTAGCTTGTGTTGGGCTCGTTGAACGGGTCGATCGTGTCGACCTTGATGCCCTCGGACTTCTCCAGCAGCTTTGTCGCGCCCGCGAGATAGGCGGCGAAGTCGTCGACCGACCCGGTCTTGAGCTGGTCGGCCGAGGAGTTGAAACCGCCCGAGACGTAGCCGCTGACGGTCATGAACCACGGCGGGGAGTTGCTGAACGTCTCCCAGTGGTCGATGTCGTTCTTGATGCGGTTCACCCACCAGCGCTGGGTGGCGTCCGCGTCCTTGTTCCAGTCCGCCTTGTCGTCCGCGCTCCACCAGTCGGTGTCCTCGCGGGTGGTGCCCTCCGGCGCGTTCCACCAGCCCTCGACGGCGCCGCCGGCCCGCAGATAGTCCGTCACGTCCGGGGCGTTGCCGCCGCCTATGTTGTAGCGGGCGATGTTCAGGGCGAGCCCGTCGTCGCCGAAGAGGAGCTTCGCGAGCTTCTCCCGGATCGCCGGCGGATAGTCACCGGTCGCGTTGGCGAACCAGACCAGGCTGGTGCCCCAGCCCTCGAACTTCTCGTGCGCGTACGACGGGTCCGGCGTCACCGTGACGGCGGCTGCGGCGTGCGCCTGGGCCGGGACGGTGAGGAGGGCGGCCCCGGTCGCCAGGGCGGTCAGCGCGGCGGCGGGCAAGGTCCGTCTGCTGCGGGTACGGCGTGCCATCAATGCTCCCAACTGCGGTGCGGTCGCTGTGGTGGGCCCCTGGCGCCGTGCCGGCACCAGGGGATGGCCCTCGGCGCGGCCGAGGCCGCGCCGAGGAGTCGTGGGTGTGGAGTTGTGAGGTGTGACGTGGTGCCGTCGGATCAGCCGGCCGGCTGCCGCAGGACGGCGACCTCCCGCGGACCGAGGACGAGGGCACCGTCCTGGCCGGTCGTGCCGATGAGGACGTCACCGGCGAGATCGGTCACCGGGACGCTCGCGTCGGTCCGGTTGACCAGGAACAGGAACCGCTCCCCGGCCCCGCGGCGCACGGTCAGCTCGACCGAACCACGCAGCGCGGCGGGCAGTTCGCTCCGCACGCCGGCCGGCTCCAGCAGCCGCGGCAGCAGCCCGGTCAGCCCGTCGACGCCGAGCCGCGTGGAGACGTAGGACGCCGAACCGGTGCCCGCGGGACGGCGGGTGATCGCCGGAAGCCCGGCCAGCTCGCCGTCCGTGTAGCGGACGAGGACCTCGGTGCCGGCGTCGGTCGCGGAGATCCGGTCGGTCCACAGGGTGCCCGTGGAGGAGTCGTCCAGCCCCACGCTCACACCGTCGAGCAGCGGCGCGAACTCCTCGATGCGGATGCCCAGCAGCTCGCGCAGGGCGCCCGGGTAACCGCCCAGCCACACCCGGTCGTTCTCGTCGACGATGCCGGAGAAGTAGGTGGTGATCAGATGGCCGCCCTGCTCCGCGAAGCGCGTCAGCTCCTTGGCCAGTTCGGCGGGGACGACGTGCAGCACGGGCGCGACGACGACCTGGTGGCGGGAGAGGTCGTTGCGGGTGGTGATCAGGTCGGCGCGGATGCCCAGCTCGAGCAGCGCCGAGTACCAGTCGAGGGCCTCCTGCCGGTAGTCGAGCAGCTCGGTGGGGTGCGAGTCCTGCTCGCTGGCCCACCAGGAGTCCCAGTCGTAGAGGATGCCGACGGAGGCCGCCTCGCGCTCCGAACCGGCCACCGGGGCGAGGGTCTTGAGGGTGGCGCCGAGGGCGGCCACCGCACGGAAGACGTCGCTGTCGGCGCCGGCGTGCGGGACCATCGCCGAGTGGTACTTCTCGGCGCCCGCGGCGGACTGGCGCCACTGGAAGTAGCAGACCGCGTCCGCGCCGTGCGCCACGTGCAGCAGCGCGTCCCGGGCGAGGTCACCGGGTCGCTTGGGCACGTTCACCGGCTGCCAGTTGACGGCGCTGGTGGAGTGCTCCATCAGGAACCACGGCTTGCCCAGCGCGATGCCGCTGGTCAGGTTGGCCGAGAAGGACAGCTCGTCGCGGTCCTGCGGGCCGGGGTGGACGTAGTGGTCGTTGGAGACGAAGTCGATCTCGTCCGCCCAGTCCGGGTAGTTCATGCCCTTGGTGTTGCCCATCACCATGAAGTTGGTGGTGACGGGTATGCCGGGCGTGATCGTGCGCAGGAGGTCCCGCTCGGCGACCAGGTAGTCCTTGAGCGCGTCCGAGGAGAACCGCTTGAAGTCCAGCTGCTGGGTCGGGTTGGGGTGCGAGGCGGCCAGCCGCGGCGGCAGGATCTGCTCCCAGTCGCTGTAGCGCTGCGACCAGAACGCCGTGCCCCAGGCGTGGTTGAGGTTCTCCAGCGTTCCGTAGCGGGCGCGCAGCCAGGTGCGGAAGGCGCGGGCCGCGTCGTCGGAGTAGTCGTAGACGTTGTGGCAGCCCAGCTCGTTGGAGACGTGCCAGGCCACCAGCGCCGGGTGGTCCTTGTACCGGTCGGCGATCTCGCGGACCAGGCGCAGCGCGTGCTCCCGGAAGACGGGCGAGGTGGGCCGCCAGTGCTGGCGGGCGCCCGGCCACAGGGTCTCGCCGGTCGCGGTGACCGGGAGGATCTCGGGGTGGGCCGTGGACAGCCACGGCGGCGGGGAGGCGGTCGCGGTGGCGAGGTCGACGCCGATGCCGCCGGCGTGCAGGAGGTCCATGACCTCGTCGAGCCAGCCGAAGTCGTAGGTGTCGGCGTCCGGTTGGATGCGCGCCCAGGAGAAGATCCCCACGGAGACGACGGTGACGCCGGCCTCCCGCATCAGCCGGATGTCCTCGTCCCACACGTCCCGGGGCCACTGCTCGGGGTTGTAGTCGGCGCCGTAGGCCAGGCGGGGGGCGGGGTCACCGTCCGCCCCGCGGAGCATGCGGGACTGGAGGGTGGAGATCATGGCGTTCCTTCCGAAGTGGTGCACGGGGGCGGCGCGGCTCACGCGCCGCGCCGCCCGTCGTTGAGGTACCGCTGGCCGAGGGCTACTTCTCGACGGTGAAGCCCTGCTCCTCGCCGTACTTGACCGAGGCGTCCTGCCAGGCCTTCAGACCGTCGGCGAGCGTGGTGCCCGAGACGTAGGCCTTGCCGACCGTGTCGTTGAAGATCGAGTTGGCGTAGGGCTGGAAGGGCAGGTAGGACCAGTTGTCGGCGACGTTGGCGGCCGACTCGGCGAAGATCTTGTTCGCCTCCTGCCCGCCGAAGTAGTCGAACTTCTTGCTCTGGAACTCGGTGGACTGGAGCTCCGCCTTGGTCGCCGGGAAGGCGCCTTCCTTCACGCGGGTGGCGACACCGTCACCGGAGTTGGCGTACTCGACGAAGGCGTAGGCGAGTTCCTTGTTCTTGCCGAGCTCGGGCAGCGCCAGCGAGCTGCCGCCGTTCTCCGCGCTGGCCTTGTCGCCCGCGGTCCAGGCCGGCATGGCGGCGGCGCGCCAGTCACCCGCGGCGTCCGGGACACCGGAGACGAAGTTGGCGGGCATCCAGGCACCGGTGGCCAGGGTGGCGATGCTGCCGTCGCCGAGGCCCTTGTACCAGTCGTCGGTCCAGCCGTTGATCGGCGCGAGGAGCTTCTCGTCGATCAGCTTCTGCCAGACGGCCTCGAACTTCTTGGCCCCGGCGTCGTCGAAGTCGATCTTCACGTTGGTGCCGTCGACCTGGTAGGGACGGGAACCGGCCTGCCACAGCATGCTGGTGGTGAAGCCCGCGTCACCGGCGTCGTTGGCGATGTAGACCTTGGGGTCGGCCTTGTGCAGCTTGCGCGCGGCGTCCAGGTACTCGTCCCACGTGGTGGGGACGGCGATGTCGTACTTGTCGAAGACCTTCTTGTTGTAGAACAGCGCCATCGGGCCCGAGTCCATCGGCAGGCCGTAGACCGCGTCGCCCTCGGTCACCGCGTTCCACGGGCCGGGCGTGTACTTCGAGGCGAGCTTGTCGGCGCCGTACGGCGCGAGGTCGGCGAGGCCCTTGGTGAGGGAGTACTGGCCGAGCGCGAAGTACTCGACCTGGGCGACGTCCGGGACGCCCTTGCCGGCCGAGATCGCGTTGGAGAGGGCGGTGTAGTGCTTGTCGCCGGACCGCTCGCTGACCAGGTTGATCTTGACCTTGGGGTACTTCTTCTGAAAGTCGGCGGCGACCGTCTTCAGGGTGGGCTCCCAGGCCCACACCGTGATGTCCCCGCCCTTCTTCAGCGCGGCCTGGATGTCGGAGGCGGAGACGTCCTTGGTGCTGGAGTCGTCGTCCGAGCCGCCGCAGGCGGTGGCGCCGAGGGCGAGTGTGGCGAGGAGGGCGATGCCGCGCAGCACGCGGCTGGTCTTTCTGCGCATGTCGGTGCTTCCACTTCTTCGTGGGTGGGACAGGTGAGGGTGGGGGAGTGCGTTGACCCGGGGTCCGGGCGAAGGTGGGGTCGTGGGGCGGCGCGGGGCCGCGGGGGTCACTCCTTGACGCTTCCGGCGGCGAGACCCGACTGCCAGTACCTCTGGAGCAGCAGGAACGCGGCGATCAGCGGCAGGATGGTGAGGAGTGATCCGGTGATCACCAGGTTGAAGATCACGTCGCCGCCGATGGTCTCGGCCTGCGAGTTCCAGGCGGACAGACCCAGGGTGAGCGGGTACCAGTCCGGGTCCTTCAGCATGATCAGCGGAAGGAAGTAGTTGTTCCAGGTGGCGACCGTGGTGAACAGCAGCACGGTGACGATGCCGGGGGCGAGCAGCGGGAGCACGACCGTGAAGAAGGTGCGCGCCTCGCCGGCCCCGTCGATCCGGGCGGCCTCCAGCAGTTCGGTGGGGATGGCCTCCGTGGCGAAGACCCACATCAGATAGAGGCCGAACGGGGACACCAGCGACGGGATGATCACCGCCCAGGGGGTGTCGGTGAGGCCCATCTTGCTGAACATCAGGAAGGTGGGCACCGCCAGCGCCGTACCGGGGACGGCTACGGCTCCGATGACCAGGGCGAAGATGCCGCGCTTGCCGGGGAAGTCGAACTTCGCCAGCGCGTACCCGCCGAGCACGGCCAGCAGGGTCGCGCCGCCCGCGCCGAGCACGACGTAGAGCAGGGTGTTGAGGAGCCAGCGGCCGAACACCCCGTCGTTGTAGGTGAACGTGTCGCGGATGTTGTCCCACAGCGCGAAGTCGTGGGCGAACCAGAGTCCGTTGGAGGCGCCGAGGCCCGCCTGCGTCTTGGTCGCGTTGATGACGAGCCAGATCAGCGGCACCACGGTGTACAGGACGATCAGCGAGGCCAGCACCGTCATCAGGACGCTGCGGCGGGGGCGGGTCGGGGAGTGCGCCCGCTTGCCGCGCAGGCGGGGCGCGCTCTTGGCGGCGCTCGCGGGCGTGGCCGAGGAGGCCGTCGAGGCAGGGCTGCTCATCGGTCAGGCTCCCTTGCGCATGCCGCGAAGCTGAACGATGTAGGCGATCACCATCGTGATGACGCCCATGATGATGGCCACCGTCGCGGAGTAGTTGTGCTGCTGGCCGTTGAAGGACAGCGAGTAGGTGTAGAAGTTCGGCGTGTAGTCCGTGGTGATCGCGTTGCGGGCCAGCGGGCGCAGGATGCTCGGCTCGTTGAAGAGCTGGAAGCTGCCGATGATCGAGAAGATCGTCGCGATGACGAGGGCGCCCCGGATCGCGGGGAGCTTGATCGAGCTGATGACCCGCCACTGCCCGGCGCCGTCGATCTCCGCCGCCTCGTAGAGGGAGTGCGGGATGACCCGGAGCGCCGAGTAGAAGATCAGCATGTTGTAGCCGACGAACTCCCAGGTCACGATGTTGCCGATGGAGGCGAGCACCAGGTCGGGGGAGAGCGGGTCGGGCAGCGTGACGCCGAAGGCCCCGTTGATGTCGCCGACCAGGCCGTACTTGGTGCCGTACATGAAGCCCCACATCAGGGTGGCGACCACGGCGGGCACCGCGTACGGCAGGAAGATCGTGATGCGGAAGAAGCTCTTGCCGTAGAGCCGTCCGCTGTCCAGCGCCAGGGCCGCCAGCAGGGCGATGCCGAGCATGATCGGGACCTGGATCAGCAGGAACAGGGTGACCCGGCCCAGCGAGTCCCAGAACTGCTCGTCCTTGAGGGCCTGCGTGTAGTTGTCCAGGCCGACGAAGGTGGTGCCGCCGATGAGCTGGTCACGGAAGAGGCTCAGGTAGATCGAATACACGATCGGGGCGAGGAAGACGAGGGCGAACACGGCCACGAAGGGACCGATGAAACCCCAGCCCGTCCAGGAGCGGCGGTCTCGTCGCGCCGGAGGGGGCGCCGGCCTGGGTTCTGCGGCCGCCTGTTGTTGCAGCGTCGTCATGTCGTTCCTCGCTCGTGCGGTGGTGGAACCGGCGGCGGCGCGGACGGAGGATTCCGGCGCGTAGCCGCCATCACGATGTTTGCGTAAACATACGCCGCCCGCGGTGCTCGACGGAGCTGTTATGTTTACGTAAACATCTGATGGCGGCATGTCTACACTGCCCTGTTAACGACGGTCAAGGGTCTTCTGGGAAGGCCGTGGCGAAAACGGCTGGAGAGGTGGGGCAACCGTGGAGCTCGCTGACAGAGACACGCCCAAACGGCGGGGGCGTGCCCGCACCACCGTCTCCATGGCCGACGTCGCCCAGCGCGCCGGAGTCTCCTCCCAGACCGTCTCCCGGGTCTCCAACGGTTACGCGGGGGTGAACGAGGAGACCCGCCGCCAGGTCCTCGACGCCATGAAGGAGCTCGGCTACCGGCCCAACAGCGCCGCCCGCGCCCTCAAGCGCGGCGAGTTCCGCACCATCGGCGTGATCACCTTCTCGCTCTCCAGCACCGGCAACGTCCGCACCCTGGAGGCCATCGCCACCTCCGCCGCCGCGGAGGGCTACGCCGTCACCCTGCTGCCGGTCGCCCTGCCCACCCAGGACGAGGTCAGCGGCGCTTTCACCCGCCTGGAGGAGCTGGCCGTCGACGCGGTGATCGTCATCATGGAGGTCCACCTCCTGGACGCCGCGACCATCGCGCTCCCGCCCTACGTCCAGGTCCTCGTCGTGGACTCCGACGCCGGCGACCACTACACGGTCGTCGACACCGACCAGGCCGGCGGCAGCCGTATCGCCGTCGAGCATCTGCTGAGCCTCGGCCACGAGACGGTCTGGCATCTCGCCGGACCCGCCGACTCCTTCGCCGCCCAGCGCCGCGCCGACGCCTGGCGCGCCGTCCTCACCGAGGCCGGACGCCCCACCCCCGAGCTGGCCCGCGGCGACTGGTCGGCCACCTCCGGCTATCGCGCCGGCCTCGAACTCGCCGACCACCCCGACTGCACGGCCGTGTTCGCGGCCAACGACCAGATGGCGCTCGGCCTGCTGCGCGCCCTGCACGAACGCGGCCGGCGCGTCCCCGAGGACGTCAGCGTCGTCGGCTTCGACGACCTCGCCGAGTCGGCGTCCTTCCTGCCCCCGCTCACCACCGTCCACCAGGACTTCGCGGAGGTCGGCCGGCTCTGCGTCCAGGCCGTGCTGCGCAAGATGCGCCAGGACGACGCCACCCACGGCACCACTCTCGTCCCCACCCGCCTGGTGCTGCGCGAGAGCACCGCGCCGCCGCCCGGCCGGTGACCGGAGCGGCCCGGGGAGGACCCGTCGAGCGCGTTGTCAGTGGCAGGCGCGAGAATGCGGCGAGCAAGATCCACACCGGGCCCGAAGCGGGGAACGGTGTCCCGACCGTCCCCCAGGAAAGAGCCGCGCCGATGCTGCACGCAGTCCGCCCCGCCCCGGTGTCCGCGCCCCTCGACGGGCCGGGCGATCGCGCCGCCGACGTCCTGCGGATCATCGCCGACCCCAGGACCCCGGTCTTCGTCACCGTCCAGCCCAACGGGCGCATCCGGTACGGCTATTGGCGCTCCGCGGGGTCGGGACCAGGAGGCGGCGGCGCCTATGCCGCGCTGCCGACCGCCGTGTGCGAGGAACTGCGGGAGACAGGGCGGATCGAGCTCGGCGAACCCGTCGTCGACCCGGGCAAGACGACGTACCCGGTGGGGCTCGCGGCGCGCTCGGGCCGCCGGGCTCAGCGGCTCCCCGGCCCGGCCGTCCGCCCCTCGACGGCGACGCCCAGCCTCCCGGCCACCGAGGTCAGCGCCTCCCCGAGCGGGAGCGTGATCCGCGTCGAGGCCAGCGCGTCGCCCCGGGTCGGCTCCCGGTTGACGATGAGCACGGGGATGTCGGCCTGAGCGGCCTGCCGGACGAACCGCAGCCCGGACATCACCGTCAGCGAGGAGCCCAGAACCAGCAGCGTGGCCGCCTCCCGGACCAGCCGCCGGCAGTGCTCGGTCCGCGCCGCGGGCACCGTCTCGCCGAAGAACACCACGTCCGGCTTGAGGACGCCCCCGCACCGCGCGCAGGGCACGACACGGAACCCGGCGACCTGCTCGTCGGTGAGGTCGGCGTCGCCGTCCGGATTGAGGCCTGCCGCCACCGGCGCGAACCCCGCGTTGGCCTCCTCCAGCCGTACGGCCAGTTCGGCGCGGGCGCTGACGGCGTCGCAGTCCAGGCATCTGACCCGGTCCAGCCCGCCGTGCAGTTCCACGACGTCCTCGCTGCCCGCGGCCTGGTGCAGACCGTCCACGTTCTGGGTGACGACCCCCGACAGCAGACCGTGCCGGGCGAACGCGGCCACGGCCAGATGCCCGGCGTTGGGACGGGCGCGCCCGAAGGTCCGCCACCCCAGGTGCCCGCGCGCCCAGTACCGCCGCCGGGCCCCCGCGCTGCCGGTGAAGTCCTGGTACGTCATCGGCGTGTGCCGGGTCAGGCTCCCGCCCTCGCCCCGGTAGGCGGGAATGCCCGACTCGGTGGAGATGCCCGCCCCGCTGAGCACGAGCACCCCGCCCGCGCCCAGCGCGCCGGCCAGCGGCCCGAGGTCCGTGGTGCCCGGCGGCAGGTCCGCGGGCGGCGTCCAGTGCAGAGTGGGGCGGGTGCGCATACGAGCCAGCGTACGGAACCGGCACCGCCCGGCGCCGGGACCGGCGGGACTACGTGAGCGGCCTCGGGCGGTCGTAGACGTGGTCCGGGGTCACGATCTCGGTGATCGCCCGTGCGAGCAGGGACGACGGCTCCTGGCCCTGGTAGGTGATGTCGGTGTTGATCATCAGCACCAGGGTGGCCTTCTCCGACGGCAGGTAGACCGTCACGGTCTCGTAGCCGGGGATGGAGCCGTTGTGCCCGATCCAGCCGCCGCTCTCGAAGATGCCCAGGCCGTAGCCGGTGCCCGGGACGCCGGTGGGCAGCATCCTCAGCCGTTCGGCCTGCGTCCCGGGCCGCAGCAGGGTCCCGGTGGCGACGATCCGCGCCCAGCGGCGCAGGTCGTGCAGGTCGGAGATCATCCCGCCCGCCGCCCACGCCCAGCTGGGGTTCCAGTCGGTGCTGTCGGTGACCTCGCCCGACAGGGTCTGGTTCGTGTACCCGCGCGGGTGGGGCTCGGGGAACTCGAAGCTCTCGGGCAGGAACGTGCGGGTCAGACGGGCCGGGCGCAGGATCCGCCGGTTCAGGAAGTCACCGAGGCTGCGCCCGCTCACCCTCTCGACGACCAGGCCGAGCAGGACGAGGTTGGTGTTGGAGTACTGGAACCTCGCGCCCGGCGCGAAGGTGTTCTTGTGCCGGTGCGCGTACGCCAGTGACTGTTCCGGGGTGAACGAGCGCCGCGGGTCGCTGAGCAGGTCGTGCTGGAAGCCGGCGTCCTCGGTGTAGGGGAACAGGCCGCTGCGCATCTCGGCGAGGTGGCGCAGGGTGATCCGGCGGCCGTTGCGCACGCCGTGGACGTAGTCGGAGATCGGGTCGTCCAGGCGGACCCGCCCGTCGTCGACGAGCTGGAGGAGCGCGGTGACCGTGAACGTCTTGGTCTCGCTGCCGATCCGGACGAACACGTTCTTGGTCATGGGCGCGCCGGTGGCGGTGTCCGCGACGCCGGTCGCCCGCACGTAGCTGCCCTTGCCCGGCATCCACAGCCCGGCGACGACACCAGGGACAGAGGCCTGGCGGCGTACCTTCTCGATGGCCCTGTCGAGCCGTGCGGTGAGCCTGCGGTCGAGTCCGTGCGGGGGACACTCGGCTTTCGGGCACCGGTCGGCGGTGACCGACGGGGTGCGTACGGGCGCGGCCGTGGCGGGGGCCGCCGCCATCGGGGCCAGCACGGACGCCACGAGCAGGGCCGCGGCCAGGCCGCGGCGGGTGGGGGTACGTCTCATGTCTCGGTGCCTCTTCCGGTTCGGACGGCCCGGCGCCCGCCGTGGGCCGGCGGCGCGGGGACCGGACGGAACTGCGCCCCGGAGCCGGGGCGTCAGGATCATGTCCACCGGGCGGGCGGCCCCGAACAGCGGAAACGTTCTCCCGCCCCGTCCTGGGGAACCCTCTTAGGCCAACGGGACGATCCCGGTCACGGGCGTGGTCAGGGCCGCGGCCGGCGGCTCGGGCGGTTCCGGTACAGGAGCGCCCCGAAGGCGACGGCCACCGCCAGGATCGTGACCGGGACGAGGTGCAGGCGCCGGTACAGCGGTGCGGGCGAGGCGTCCACGGCGATGACCGCGGTGTCGTTGCCCGGGGTGCGGTCGTAGGGGTTGTCGGTGCGGATGCTGCCCTGCGCGCCGGTGACCTGACGGTCGATGCGCAGATGGAAGACGATCGTGGTCGTGCCGTCCTGGTGCCGGTCGTCGAAGAACGCATCGGTGCCGATCCGGCAGTCGAACGCGCCGCCGGGCTTCCGCGGCCGTGCGCAGCCCCAGTCGCTCTCGTCCCCCTCGAAGACGTACGGGATGGAGGTGACCGTGGTGCCCTCGGGCGGGACCACCCGGAAACCGCCCATCGCCTCGCTGGAGGCCATCTGCCCGGTGCTGAGGACACGGACCCCCAGGCGCACGCGCACGGTGTCCCCGACCCGCCCCCGCACGGTCGCGGTGACCGGGGTGTAGTCGGCCTGCGCGGTCGTCTCGACATCGACGCGTCCGGTGTCGCCCGCGAGCCCCCGCGCCGCCGTGCCGGTCAGCCGCTCCAGTGCCAGCGGTGCGTCCGTCCCGCGCTCGGGCAGGTCCTCGGGGCGCTGCGGCTCGGACGACCAGCTGTAGTCGAGGGAACCCGCCAACTGCCCGGCGGCGGGCGTGTAGGTGAGCGGGGACGCGGTGGCGTACGCGGTGCCCGGCGCGGCCTTCGTCGCGAACCGGCACCAGGCCGAGGCGGAGTCGGAGGCGAACCAGCAGTTGCCGGGGCGGGACGTCAGCCGCAGACCGTCCCGCGCGTCGACGCGCAGCGCGACGCCCCGGTCCGCGGGGAAGCGGGAGCGGTTGGCGAACCTGGCCGTCAGACGCCGCGGGGCACCCGGCGCCGCTCCCGTCACCTTCTCGGTCTCGTCGGGCGCGTGCAGCGTCGGGCGGCCCACCGTCATCCGGGTGGTGCCGGTGACGGACGGGGCGTTGTCGGCGGTGGCGGTGTAGGTCACGGTCCCGCTGTCGCCGGGCGCGACGCCGTCCACGCCGTGCAGGGTGAAGGCCGGGGTGGCCTCCCCGTCGCCGTTCTGGAGATCCCCGTACCGGCACGTGTACACGGGCCCGTCGCCGGTGCAGTTGCCGCCGGTGCCCGCGCTCGCCGTGGCGACCCCCTTCAGCCCTGAAGTGTCCACCACCACACGGACGTTCCGGGCCGGACCCCCGCCACCGCGCACCACGGAGACGGGGAGGACGAAGTCGCCGTTCACGGCCCGCGCGCCCTCGTCCGCCCGGTACATCACGAACACCGGCGGGACGCCGAACCTCAACTCCACCTGATCGGCGGCCGACGCGGGCGCGTGCGACACGGCGAGCAGGGCGGCGAGGGCCGCCGCCGCAACGAGCGGACGTCTGGGGAGCCGTATCCATCGGAGCATGCGGGCACTATGCCAGGAGCCCTCCCCGGCACCGGACATGACGCCGCGTCAGAGCAGGTCGAAGCGGTGCCGGGGTGCGGACCAGTCGGCCGCCGCCGTCACCGCGCGCTCCACGTCCTCCTCCAGAAGCAGTCGGCGGGCCACCGGCTCCCGGGCGGCGGACCCGATCCGGGCCTGCCGGTCCGCCGCGTCCGCGTACCGCTCGCGCACGCTCGGCCGCCGGTCACCGGTGTACCCCCGCTCGTCCTCCGTCGCGGCGAACGGGAACGTGGAGCCGCCGAACTCGTGCAGGGCACGGTGTTCCACCCGGTGTACGTGCCGGGCGGCACCGCGACCATCGGGGCGCGCACCCCCGCCACGGCCGCACCCGTGCACCTCCGGTCGCACGCTCACCGCACCGTCTCCGCCGCCGCGACCGGACGCCAGCCCAGCTCGGGTGCGATCAGGTGCCGTACGTCGTGCAGGATCTGCTCGTACTCCTCCCGGTGGAACTCGTACGGCAGTTCCAGCCGCAGCTCCGACACCTCGGCGAGGACGGGATCGGCGGTCAGCCGCTCCAGGATCTGCTCGGCGGTGCCCACCACGTCCGGCGCGAACAGCACCCGCCTCGGGCCCTGCGGCGCCAGGGTCCGCTCGTGACGGCTCGCCGCGTAGGCGCGGTACCGGGCCCGGCCCGCCGCGTCGGCGCCGTCCAGCGGCACGATCACCCGGCCCAGCGCCACCCGCGCCGAGGCGTCGGAGGGCAGCTCGCGGCGGTACGCGCGCAGCAGGCCGAGCTGGGCGGTGGTGAAGTCGTCGGTGTCCTCGCCGGTGACGATGTTCCCGGACAGCAGACTCAGCCCCCGCCCGGCGGCCCAGCGGACCGACCGCAGGCTCCCGCCGCCGTACCAGACGCGCCGCGCCAGTCCGGGGTCGTGCGGCTGGAGCCGGGGCCGCTGCACGTTGCCGGGGGAGTGGACGACCGTGTCCGGGCCGCCCAGGTAGTCACCGCGCAGGTGGTCGAGGACCCGGGCGATCCGGCCGTACGACAGGTCGTACGTCCGCCAGTCGCCGTCGTGCACGAGGTCGCCGAGCAGGTCCGCGTGGGGCATGCCGGTGCTGAAGCCGACCTGGAGCCGCCCCCGGGACAGCACGTCCGCCAGCGCCAGGTCCTCGGCGAGGCGGAAGGGGTTCTCGTAACCGATGGGGATGACCGCCGTGCCCAGTTCGACGCGCCGGGTGCGCTGACCGGCGGCGGCGAGGAACACGGCCGCCGAGCCCACCCCGTGTTCGAGGTGGCGCTGCCGGATCCACGCCCCGTCGAAGCCCAGCTCCTCGGCGTGCTCGAAGAGCTGGAGCGTCTCCTCCAGGCCGGTGTACGGGTCGTCGTCGGCGAAGTTGCCCGGCGTGAGCAGGGCCAGCGAGGTGATGCGGGGAGTGCTCAACGGGGCCTCAGCTCGTCGTGGTCCGGGTGGCGCGGTCGCCGGGGATCGCCGCGAGCAGCTCGCGCGTGTACGGGTGGCGGGGGTCGGTGAACAGTTCCTGCGGCGGTCCCGTCTCCACGATCCGCCCCGACCGCATCACGGCGACCTCGTGCGCGATCTGCCGCACGACGGCCAGGTCGTGGGAGATGAACAGATAGGCCACCCCTGTGTCCGCCTGCAACTCGGCCAGCAGTTGCAGGACTTGGGCCTGCACGGACACGTCGAGCGCGGAGACCGGCTCGTCGCACACCACCAGGTCGGGGGAGAGGGCGAGCGCGCGGGCGATCGCCACCCGCTGCCGCTGCCCGCCCGACAGCTCCGCCGGCCGCCGTTCCAGGGTGGCGGCGGGCAGCGCGACCCGCTCCAGCAGCTCCCGGGCCCGCGCGAGCCGGGAGGCGCGGTCGCCGACCTTGAAGGCGCGCAGCGGCTCGGTGACGACCTCGGCGACGGTGAAACGCGGGTCGAGCGAGGCGTAGGGGTTCTGGTAGACGAGCTGGGCGCGGCGGCGCAGCTCCCTGGCCCGGGAGCCCCGCGCGGTGGTGACGTCGACGCCGTCGAACAGGACCTGGCCGGCGGACGGGTCCGCGAGCCGGAGCGCGAGGCGCGCGGTGGTCGACTTCCCCGAGCCCGACTCGCCGACCAGGGCGAGGGTCCGGCCCCGGTGCAGGGTGAAGCCGACGTCGTCGACCGCGCGCAGCGTCCGCGGCCCGCCCCCGGTGCGGGGCAGCCTGAACTCCTTGACGAGGTGCCGCACTTCGACCAGCGGGGTCTCCGTGGCGGCCGGTGCGGACACCGGGACGCGGGCCGGAGCCGTGGCCAGACTCGGGGCGCTGGCCAACAGGCGCCGCGTGTATGGGTGTTGAGGGTCGGCGAGGACGTCACGGGTCGGGCCGGCCTCCACGACCCGGCCCCGTTCCATCACGACCAGGCGCTGGGAGCGGTCGGCGGCCACCCCGAGATCGTGCGTGACGAGCAGCACCGCGGTGCCCGACTCCTCGGTGAGGTGCTGGAGATGGTCCAGGATGACCCGCTGCACGGTGACATCGAGCGCGCTCGTCGGCTCGTCGGCGATGATCAGATCCGGCCGCGCGGCGATCGCGACGGCGATCAGCACCCGCTGCCGCATACCGCCGGACAGCTCGTGCGGATACTGCCGGGCGCGCAGGGCCGCGTCGGGCAGCCCGGCCCGGTCCAGGATCGCCACCGCCTCCGCGGGAGCGGCCCGCCGGGTCGCCAGACCGTGCACCCGCAGCACCTCGGCGACCTGCTCGCCGATCCGCTTGACCGGGTTGAGGGACACCGTCGGATCCTGCGGGACCAGCCCGATCCGCGCCCCGCGCACGGTCCGCAGCTCCGCCTCCGACAGCGTCGCGAGGTCACGCCGCCCGAACCGGACGGTGCCCCCGTCGAGGACGCCGTTGCCCGGCAGCAGCCGGAGGATCGCGTGCGCGGTCGTGCTCTTCCCGGAGCCCGACTCGCCGACCACGGCCGTCACCTGCCCCGGCCACACGTCCAGATCGACACCCCGCACGGCGGGCACGGTCCCGCCACGGGTCCGGTACGACACGGACAGGCCGCGTATCTCCAACAGGGGTGTGCTCACGGGCCCTTCGCTCTCACCGGGTCGAAGTGTGTCGGTCCTGGAACCCTCTTGACGCGCGTCGGTCATCGCTGCCCCGCCCATTCGCCGTCCAGCGCCCGCGCGATGCGGTTGGTGGCCAGGACGGTCGCGGCGATCGCCAGACCGGGCAGCGCGGTCAGCCACCAGGCGTTGGCGAGGTAGTTGCGGCCGTCGGAGATCAGCGTGCCCCACTCCGGGGCCGGTGGCGGCGCCCCGTAGCCGAGGAAGCTCAGCGCGGACACGGCGAGGATCGAGGCGCCGAAGTCCAGCGTGGCCAGCACGATCACCGGCCCCGCCGCGTTGGGCAGCACATGCCGGCCCAGCACCGAGTACCAGCGGGCACCGCAGGAACGTGACGCCTCGACGAACACCGCCTGCCGTACCCGCAGCACCTCGGCGCGCGCCACCCGGGCGAACGAGGCGACGCTCGCGACACCGACCGCGACGGCCACCTTCACCGTCCCGTAGCCGAGCGCGGTGACCAGCGCCAGCGACAGGAACAGCGCCGGGATGGCCAGCAGCACGTCCACGAACCGCATCAGCACGTCGTCCACCCACCGGCCCACGAACCCGGCGACCACGCCGAGCAGGCCACCGACCACGAACGCGACCAGGACGGCGATCAGCGTGGCCTTGAGGGACAGCTGGGCGCCGTGCACCACCCGGGCGAACACGTCGCGCCCCAGTTCGTCCGTCCCGAACCAGTGGGCGCCGCTCGGGCCCCGGAAGTTCTCCGCGGGCACCCCCTTGAGCGGGTCCCGCGAGGTGAACAGTCCGGGCCGGAACGAGGCCAGCACCACCAGCACGACGACGATCCCCGACAGCAGCAGACCGGGCCGGCGCAGCAGGAACCGCCCTGTCCTGCGCAGGCCGGTGCGCCGCCCCCGGCCGGGCTG
Organism: Streptomyces sp. NPDC090106; assembly: GCF_044747265.1. Lineage (NCBI taxonomy): Bacteria > Bacillati > Actinomycetota > Actinomycetes > Kitasatosporales > Streptomycetaceae > Streptomyces > Streptomyces sp. NPDC090106. The sequence continues at coordinate 371,260 of NZ_JBIVDS010000007.1, forward strand.
CTTTCCGGTGCCGTCCGCCGGTTCCGGGAGGCCAGGGCGGGCCTCGACCGGGTCTCCATGAGGCCCCTCGTGAGGCCCCTCCTGAGGCTCTTTGAGCGGACCGCCGATGTCGACAAGGCTCTGGTTCCGGCTCATGCGAAGCTCGCCCTTCTGTCCGAGGCGACCACGATCCGCGGATCGAGGAGCGGATAGACCAGATCGACCAGCAGGTTCGTCGTCACGAAGATCAGCGCCCCGAACACCACCACCCCCTGGACCAGGGGAATGTCCTGGGTGGTGACGGCCGCCGCGGTGACCCGGCCCAGCCCGTCCCGCGAGAACACCGTCTCGACGACCACCGAACCGGCCACCAGCTGCCCCACCAGCAGGCCGACGACCGTCAGCGCGGGCAGCGAGGCGTTGCGCAGCGCGTGGCGCAGATGGACCCGCCAGCGCCCCGCGCCCTTGGCCCGCGCCGTCTCCACGTACGCCTGGTCCAGCGCCGTCAGCAGACTCTTGGCCAGCACCTGGGCGACCAGCGCCCCCGTCGGGACCGCGAGCGTCAGGGCGGGCAGCACCAGGCCCCGGAAGCCGTCGTTGCCGAAGGCCGGGAACCAGTTCAGCCGGAACGAGAACATGTCGACGAGGAGCAGCCCCACCCAGAACGTCGGCACCGACACCCCGAGCGGCGGCAGCGACAGCAGGAACTGCCGCAGCCAGCGCCGGGAGGTGAAGGTCGCCGCCACCGCGAGACCTCCGCCGAGGACCACCGCGAGCAACAGCGCCGCACCGGTGAGCTGGAGGGTCTGCGGCAGCGCGTCCGCCAGGGTCGAGGTGACCGGGCGGCCGGTGGAGATCGCGTCGCCGAAGTCGCCGTGCACCGCCCGCCCCAGATAGTCCGCGTACTGGACCAGCACCGGTTGGTCGAAGCCGTACTCATGGCGCAGCGCCGCGAGCCGTGCCGGGTCGACCTCACCCGAGTCCATGCCCGCGCTCGCCATCGCCGTGACGGGGTCGCCCGGCAGATAGTCCAGCACGAGGAACGAGACCGTGTAGGCCGCCCACAGCACCCCGACCGCCTGCGCGAGACGCTTGATCACATAGCGGCGCACGGTCTAGCCGATCCACGTGTCGTGCAACTGGAGCCGGCTGGAGGCGTCGAAGTCCAGGTCGTGCACCTTCTTAGACACACCGATCTGGGTCTGGAGCTCCACCACGGGCGCGTAGTAGGCGTTCCGCACGATCAGCTGCTGCGCCCGGGCGACCAGTTCCGCGCGCTCGGCCGGGTCCGTGGTCGCCGCCTGCGCGGTCAGCGCCGTGTCCAGCTCCCCTTCCGGGACGCGGTAGTTGTTGGCGAGCTTCGTGGAGAAGGAGCTGCGCAGGATGTCCGGGTCGGCCCGGGTGATGTTGCCCCAGGCCGCGTCGTAGTCGCCCGCCTGGAGGATCGGGGCGAACTGGGTGATCTGGAGCTGCTTGAGGGTCACCTGGACGCCGACCGCCTTCAGCTGCTGCTGGAGCAGTTCCAGCGCGGGCTGGTTGGTGGCCGAGTTGGGGACCCAGTCGACGGTCAGGGCGAGCCTCTTGCCGCCCTTCGTGCGGATGCCGTCGTCGCCGGTCTTCCAACCCGCCTCGTCCAGCAGGGACTTCGCCTTGTCCGCGTCGAAGGACAGGTCGGAGGCGAGGCTGGTGTAGTCGGGTGTGGTGTGCGCCAGGACGCTGGTCGCCGCGCGGGTCCCGGTCGGGAAGACGGTGCCGGCGATCTCCTCGCGGTCGATGGCGGCCAGGATCGCCTGGCGTACCCTGGCGTCCTTGAGGGCGGGGCGCGCGTTGTTGAGGCCGAGTCCGAACACCACGCCGGGGTTGGCGCGCCGCTGGAGGCTGACCTGTCCGCCCTTGAGGGCCGTCTCGTCGGCCTTGCCGACGCTGCCGATCGCGTCCACCTGGCCGGACCGGAGGCTGCCGGCGCGCACGCCCGCCTCGGGCACGACCTTGAAGACCAGCTGGTCCAGATAGGCCTCGCCCTGCTTGTCCCAGCGGGAGGAGCCCCACGCGTAACCGGTGCGCTTGGCCAGGGTGATCGACTGGTTCTGCACGTACCGCTTCAGTACGAACGGCCCGGACCCGACGATGCCCTCGCTGCACCGCTGCTGCGGTGTCCGCCGCACGCTCGCCGACGACTCGATGCCCAGCGAGTGCGTCGAAGTGGCCTGGAGGAACTGGGCGTTGGGTTCCGCGAAGGTCACCTTGACGGTCAGCGGGTCGACCACCGTGGTGTTCTTGACACCGCTCAGATAGCCCTGGGCGAGGGTCGCGAGGGCGCCGAGCTCAGGCACGGCGTCGAAGTTGTCCTTGACGACCTGCGCGGTCAGCTTCGACCCGTCGCTGAAGGTGACGCCGGAGCGCAGATGGAAGGTGAAGGTGGTCGTGTCGGCGCTGATGTCCCAGCTCTTCGCGAGCCACGGCACGATCTTCCCCGTCTCCGGGTCCTGGTCGGTGAGGGAGTCCACGGTCTGGCGCACCGAGTAGATGGTGTCGTTGCTCGCGACCTGCTGCGGGTCGACGCACCCGGCGTCCGAGCCCACCGCGAACGTCAGGGTGCCACCGGACCGGGGCTCGCCGCCACCGGAGCCGGAGCCGTCGGTGCCCGAACCGCAGGCGGTCAACAGCACACCGGTGGTGAACAGGGCGGTGGCCGCCGCCCATCGGGGGGATCTGAAAGCCGGAAGAGCTGTCACGGAGGATTCTCCTACTCGGGTCACCGGACAGGGCGGTGCCGCTCGGGGCACGGCCGTGCGGGGGTGTGCGGCCCCGGCCGGTGCGTGACCGGCGCCGGGGAGCGCTGTGCAGACAGGGGGCCGGGGGAAGGCGCAGGCAGCCGTGGGCCGGAGGGCGGGCGAAGGAGCCCGAGGATCACGGCGAGGACGAGGGCGGCCGTCGTTCAGCGAGAGGGCGACGGCGAAGGCAGCCGTGGACGGCTGCGACGACCACCGGGGCGTGCCGGATCACGACCGGCGACGGGGGTGTCAGGCCTGACAGAGACAGCTGGTCGAGCGCTTGAGATCGATGTGGCGCCGGCGGGCGAGCCGGGAGAACACCGTGGCGGGGGCGAACGAGGCGCGCGGGTCGCCGCTGTGGCGCATACCGGTCCTCCTTGTCTCCGCCCCCGTCGAGGGGGGGCCACGCGCTTGCGGGGATCACCACGATCCGCGCCGGGCCTTCACCTGGAGCACCCCACCGCGCGGGAGGGTTGCCGGTCAGCGAGCCAGGGCTTGACGCTGACACTCGATGCCGTCAGTGATCGTACGAAGCGGTCTCACATCACGTCAACGACGGTTCCGCGGCGTGAGACGCGCCGGATCACGAACCGCCGCGCTCGCGGGGGATCTTCAGGCCCGCCTCGATCGCCACCGGGAGCCGGTTCTCGGCCGGAGGCAGCGGGCAGGTCGCCAAGTCGGTGTAGGCGCACGGCAGATTGGCGGCCCGGTTGAAGTCGACGACGAGGGTGCCGTCGCCGCCGGGCGCCTCCAGGGCCAGTGCCCGGTTCGCGGCGTACGTGGTGACGCCGGAGGTCGCGTCCGTGAACAGCACCAGCAGCCGCCCCTCCCCGTGCCCGGGGAACGCGGTCAGTGACAACCGCCGCCCGTCCAGGTCGAACTCGATCCGGCCCGGCGCGTCATACACATGCTCAAGGCCCTCCACGGCGGCGCCCACGGTGGTCGGCCTCGGGGTCTCGAACGGGACGTACCGGCCCGGCACCGCCCAGCGCGGGTCCGGCGCGTAGGCGGGCGTCCCCGTGAAGTCCGTGCGCAGCGGCGCGTCCGGGTGCCGGGGCCGCACGATGTCGTTGCCGCCGCGCTTGGCGACCTCGATCACCGCGTCGCCCCACACCGCGTCGACGCCGCCCCGCTCGGGCAGCACTCCGAAGCGGTGTTCGCCGCGCACCGGCCGCCCCTCGACGACCAGTTCCTCGCCCTCGCCGAGCGCGACGACGACCCCGTCGGGGCCGGTGTGCCAGGCGCCCGGCGCGTCGGGGAACCGCTGCGGGCGCTCGTCGAGCCAGTGCAGCCCGGTGATCGCGAGGAACCCGTGCGGAGCGGAGAGCCGCGCCTCCTGCGCGCGGTACCACTCCAGCCAGCTCTCGGTGAAGGCGTGCAGATCGGTCGTGCCGGCCTTGGTCGTGGTGGCCTCGGTCGTCATGAATCCTCCTCGGACGGAACGGTGGACGGCGGTCAGCCCGCGCGGCGCCGGTCGGCCGCGGTCCGGTCGGCCGCGGCCCGGTGGGTCAGGGGTGCCCGCAGCCCCAGGTGCTCGCGCAGCGTCGTACCGGCGTACTCCGTGGGGTACACCCCGCGTTCCTGGAGCTCGGGGACGAGCAGGTCGACGATGTCGTCGAGCCCGTCGGGGATCAGGTACGGCGTGACGTTGAAGCCGTCCACGGCGCCGTGCCGGACGAAGCGGGCGAACTTGTCGGCGAGGCCCGACGGGGTGCCGACGTGGCCGCGCTGCGGGCCGAGCGCGATGACGGTCTCGCGCAGCGACCAGCCGTTCGCCTCCGCCCTGGCCCGCCACTCGGCGACGACCGTGCGCGGGTCGGCGACCCGCCGCGCGCCGAAGGAACCGTCGTTCTCGGCGACGACCGGGTCCTCCTCAGGCAGCGGACCGTCGGCGTCACGGCCGGACAGATCGATGCCCCACAGCAGCGTCGCGATGCCCAACGCCGTCGCGGGGGTGACCTGTTGGAGGCGGATCCAGCGCTTCTTCTCCTCGGCCTCCTCCTCGGTGGCCCCGATGATGATCTCGGTGCCCGGCAGGATGCGCAGATCGTCGTCCGGCCGTCCGACGGCACGCAGCCGGGTGCGGATGTCGTCGGCGAAGGCCAGCGCGTCGTCGAAGTCGCTGCCGTGCGCGGAGAAGATGACATCGGCGTTGCGGGCCGCGAAGTCGCGCCCCTCCCCGGAGTCACCTGCCTGGAAGACCACCGGGTGCCCCTGGGCGCTGCGCGGCAGGGTCGGCGCGAGATCGACGTCGAACTGCGGTCCCCGGTGACGCACTTGGCGGACCGCGCCGGGCGCCGACCAGGCGGGCGCGCCCGCCGAACCGGCGACGGCCCCGTCCGCCCAGCCGTCCCACAGCGCGCGGGCCACGGTGAGGAACTCCTCGGCGCGCCGGTAGCGGTCGGCGTGGTCCAGATAGCCGCCGCGCCGGAAGTTGGCACCGGTCCACGCGTTGTCGGTGGTCACCACGTTCCAGCCCGCGCGGCCCTCGGAGAGCAGGTCGAGCCCGGAGAGCCTGCGGGCCAGGTCGGCGGGCTCGTTGAAGGTCGAGTTGGACGTCGAGACGAGACCGATCCGGCGGGTGACCGCCGCCAGCGCCGCGAGCTGGGTGATCGCGTCCGGGCGGCCCGCCACGTCGAGATCGTGGATCCTGCCGTCGACCTCGCGCAGCCGCAGCCCCTCACCGAGGAAGAACGCGTCGAACAGGCCCCGTTCGGCGGTCTGGGCCACCTTGCGGAAGGACGCCGGGTCGATCTGCGAACCGCTGTCGGGAGCCGACCAGATGGTCCAGTGGTTGACGCCCTGGAAGAACACCCCGAAGTGCAGCCGGGCGTGCGGCCGGGGGACGTCGAGGGGATCGGTGCGGGTCATCGGGCGTCCTCCTCGGCGGCCACGGCCGCGGTTGCGAAGCGGTTGGCGGGGCGTTCGAGACCCAACGCCGAGCGCAGCGACGCACCGGGCAGCGGGCGGACCAGCAGCCGCCGCTCGGACAGCGCCGGAAGGACGAGCCGGGACAGCACCCCCAGATCCTCGTCCAGGACCAGCGGACGCAGCCGTACGCCGTCCACGTGGCGGCTCAACTCGGCCAGCAGGCGCACGAGTCGCTCCGCCGAGCCGATGTGCCGGAGCCTGCCCCGGTCCGTCCACGGGGTATGCCGCTCCAGGTCGGCGACCCGTTCCGCGGCGGTCGCCTCCGGCGTGTCCAGCGCGACCTCGACCTCGGCGAAGACGCGCGGCGTGCCCGCTCCGGAGGCGGCCGAGGCGACCGCGGCCAGGTCACGTCCCGCGACGAGGGCGACGTCCAGCCGCGCCGCGGGCACCCGGTCCGGCGCCCCCAGGACGACGAGCTGGCCCTGCGGCGGGCGCGGGACTATCGCCGGGCCCTTCACGGCGTAGGTCTCCCCGGTGAAGTCGATGTAGTGCAACCGCTCACGGTCCAGATAGCGGCTCGTGGCCACGGACCTGATGACGGCGTCGTCCTCCCACGAGTCCCACAGCGCCCGCGCCACCTCCACCCCCTCCCGTGACTCCCGCGCCCGCCCCTCGGCGTCCGCGACGAGAGGCCGCCCCCAGGCACGGGCCGCCCCGGGACGCTCCTCCTCCCCGACGACCCACCCGGCACGACCGCCGGAGACGTGGTCCAGGGACGCCAACTGGCTGGAGACATGGAACGGTTCGGCGTAGGTGACGGGGACGACGGGGGCGATCCCGATCGTGCTGGTTGACGCGGCGACGAACGCCGCCCGCTCCACCGCGCCGATCCGGCCGACGGGGTCGGGCGACGCGTCGGGCGGCAGCGCGCCGTCGTCGAGCGTCACCAGGGTGAACCCGGCGTTCTCCGCGACGGCCGCGACCGAGGCCACGCGGCGCGGGGTGAGCAGTTGGTCGGGGGAGTGGGCGGCGCGGCGCCAGGCCGCGGGATGGGCGCCGTCGCCGTCGAGTTCGACGGCGAGAGCCAGGGCAGGGCCGGACAAGGGGGATCCTTCCGAGGAACACGCGGAGACGCGGCGCGAAGCGCACGGCACGCCGGGGCGCGCGGCGCACGGGGCCACGACGAGACGGCCGGCGGGACGCGCCGGCGGGGATCAGACGTGTACGGAAGGACAGACCGCGGAGGAGGTGCGGCAGTAGTCGACATGCCGCCGGGTGATCAGCCGCGCACCCGTGCACGCACCACACGGTGCCGCGCCAGGTACGTCCATCGAGGGCCTCCACCCGTCAGGGATTCGCGAGTTCAACGTACGTCGTCGGCCCCCGAGAGTGTCAAGGGCATATCGATGTATCCCGCATCTGCCGGAGCCTTCCGGCATTCCGTCCCCGTGCCCCGCCCGGCGGGGCCGTGCGAGGATCGGCGGATGGTGTGGCGGAGGACATACGGGCGGACACCGGCCGGGCTCGCGGTGGCGGGTGGCGCGGTGCTGGCCCTCACGGTCGCCTGCGGCGCGGGCGGCACCGCCGAGGGGGCGCCCGGGAACAGCGGTCCGGGGAGCGGCGCTTCGGCGGATCGCGAGACCCGGTACCGGCAGGTCCTCGACGACCCGCACCCCGCCCCCGCCGACGTCGTCCGGGCGGCCGGGGCGCCGAGCGGCGTGGCCCGCGCGGGCGACGGCTCACTCCTGCTGACGTACGACGTCAGGAACGTCGAGGACGACGAGGGTCCCGCCGCCTTCGCCTGGCGGATCGTCGGCGCGGACGGCCGGACCGTCGCCCAGCACGCGGAGCACACCGACGCCGAGGCGGCACGCGTCACCTTCACCGGAGTGCCCGGCGGCTTCCTGCGGGTGCCGTCGGGAGAGAGCGTCGACAGGGTGTACGGCCTCGACGTACGCGGCCACCGCTACACCGTCGGCGTCTCGGACACGCCCCTGCGCACCCGCGCGGGCGACGTCCTGCTCACCGCCCCGGAACCGGCGCTCGTCCACCGCTCCGCCACCCGCACCGCGGCGCCGCCCGCCGGACTGCCGGACGACGCCGTACGCCTCGCCCTCGACGAGCGGGGCACGGTGTGGAGCCTGGAGCAGCCGCTGACCGACGCGCCGCAACGCGTCGTACGGCAGCGCGCGGGACGCACCCTCGGGTCCGTCGCCGTCCCGGAGCCGTACACCGGCGGTGCGCTGGCCGCCGGAGGCGACAGCGCGGCGCTCGCCCTCGTCCGGGGCGACGACACGCACCAGCGGGTGCGCGGACTGCTGGTCACGACGGACGGCGGCGGGACGTGGCGGACGCTCCTGGACGGCGGCGTGCCCTGGAAGGACCTGAAGAGCGGCCCCGAGGCGCTGGTCCTGCGCACCTTGGCGGACGGCCGGCTGCTCGTCGGCGAGGAAGGCGGCCCCTACTGGATCACCGGCGACCGCGCCGCCCTCGCCTTCCACCGCGTCACGACACCGGCCGCCTTCACCTCGCTGACCGTCGACGGCACCACCCTCTACGGCGTCGCGGACGCGCCGGCACCGTCGTACGACCTGGTCGAGGGCGAGGGGCTGTGGATCTCCGAGGACGGGGGCGGCACCTGGCGGCGGTCGCGGCAGGGCGGCTGACCGTCAGTCCCGTGCGGTGTCGCGGCGGCAGTACAGGAAGAGGTGGGGTTCCGGGCCGCCGTCGGGGTGGTCGGGGGTGAAGAGGGCGTCATGGCGGGACAGGACCGTCAGGCCGGCCGCCTCGGCCACGGCGGCGAACGCGTCCGGGCCGAAGCTCGTCGCGCGGACCGGGTGGCCCATGAAGGCCAGCTCCAGGTCCTCCACGTCGGCGGGCACGGTGGCCAGCACCAGATGCCCGCCCGGAGCGAGCGCCCCGGCCAGCCGGCGCAGCAGGGCGGACTGCTCGGCGCGCGTCATCTGGAGCAGTGAGAAGAACACGCACACCCCGTCGAACGACCCCGGTTCCAGAGGGAGTTCACGGATGTCGGCCTGCCGGAACTCGGCCCCGGGGACCTGACGCGACGCGAGGGCGACCATGACGGGCGACACGTCGACGCCCAGCACCTCGTGGCCCGCCGCGACGAGCGTGGCCGCGGTCGGCCGCCCCGTGCCGCAGCCCACGTCCAGCGTCCGCGCGCCGGGCGGCAGCCGCTCGATCAGCCACTCCAGCGCGGACAGATGCGCGGGAGCGTGCGCGAACGCCTTCTCGTAGTCGGCGCCCAGCGCGTTGAACAGCACTGCGGCGGGCGGTCGTCGGTCCTCGTGCGCCACGTCGGTGTCCCCTCGTTCGCCGGCCCGCATCCTCGCACCGACGGGACGTGCGCCACAACGGCGGCCGGTGCGCGCCCACAAGGGCCCCACAGGGGAGAATGGGACGGTGGCCCGGGGAACACCCCTTCGACCACCCCTATGACCGACCCTTGTGGAGGAGCCGGGAGATGCAGGACGCGCGAGCAGGACAGGTCGCCGGACCCGAGGACCTCATCGATGTGGCCCGCCTGGTCACGGCGTACTACGCGCTGCACCCGGACCCGGCCGAGCCGGGCCAGCGGGTGGCGTTCGGCACCTCGGGCCACCGCGGCTCGTCCCTGGCCGTGGCGTTCAACGAGGACCACATCGCCGCCACCAGCCAGGCCATCTGCGAGTACCGCACCGCGCAGGGCACCGACGGCCCCCTCTTCCTCGGCGCCGACACGCACGCCCTGTCCGAGCCCGCGCGGATCACGGCCCTGGAGGTCTTCGCCGCCAACGACGTGACGGTCCTCATCGACCAGACCGACGGCTACACGCCCACCCCCGCGGTCTCGCTCGCCATCCTCACCCACAACCGGGGACGCGCCTCGGGCCTCGCCGACGGCGTCGTGGTCACGCCCTCGCACAACCCGCCCGCCGACGGCGGATTCAAGTACAACCCGCCGAGCGGCGGCCCGGCCGGCTCCGACGCGACCTCCTGGATCCAGGACCGCGCCAACGAGATCATCGCCGGCGGCCTCAAGGACGTACGGCGCATCCCCTACGCCCGCGCGCTGACCGCCCCCGGCACCGGCCGCTACGATTTCCTCGGCACGTACGTGGCGGACCTGCCGAACGTGCTGGACCTGGCGGCGATCCGGTCCGCGGGCGTCCGCATCGGCGCCGACCCGCTGGGCGGCGCCTCCGTCGACTACTGGGGCCGCATCGGCGAACAGCACGGCCTCGACCTGACGGTCGTGAACCCGCTCACCGACCCCACCTGGCGGTTCATGACGCTGGACTGGGACGGCAAGATCCGTATGGACTGCTCCTCCCCGTACGCCATGGCCTCGCTGATCTCGCAGCGCGACCGGTACGACATCGCCACCGGCAACGACGCGGACGCCGACCGGCACGGCATCGTCACCCCCGACGGGGGCCTGATGAACCCGAACCACTACCTCGCCGTCGCGATCTCGTACCTGTTCGCGCACCGTGACCAGTGGCCCGCGGATGCCGGGATCGGCAAGACCCTGGTGTCGTCGAGCATGATCGACCGGGTCGCGGCGGACGTCGGCCGGCCGCTGGTGGAGGTCCCGGTCGGCTTCAAGTGGTTCGTCGACGGACTGTCCGGCGGCGGCCTCGGCTTCGGCGGCGAGGAGTCGGCCGGCGCGTCCTTCCTGCGCCGCGACGGCTCGGTGTGGACCACCGACAAGGACGGCATCCTGCTGGCCCTGCTCGCTTCCGAGATCACGGCCGTCACCGGCCGGACGCCCTCGCAGCACTACAGCGCGCTGACGGACCGCTTCGGCGCACCCGCCTACGCCCGGGTCGACGCGCCCGCCTCCCGTGAGGAGAAGGCGCTGCTCGCCAAGCTGTCGCCGAGCCAGGTCACCGCCGACACCCTCGCCGGTGAGCCCGTCACCACCGTCCTCACCGAGGCCCCCGGCAACGGCGCGGCCCTCGGCGGCATCAAGGTCGCCACCGCCAACGCCTGGTTCGCCGCCCGGCCCTCGGGCACGGAGGACGTCTACAAGATCTACGCCGAGTCGTTCAACGGCCCGGAGCACCTGGGGCGGATCCAGGAGGAGGCGCGGTCCGTGGTGCTCGCCGCGCTCAACGCCTGACGGCAGGCAGAAGCAAGGAGGCGATCGTGCGCGGACGGGTCAAAGGGCTGCTCGCGGGTGTCGTGATCGTGGTCTGCATGGGCCTCGTCGGCGGCCCCGGCGGATCGGGCGGCCCTCTCTTCGGCCGGTCGACACCCGTCGACGCCGTCGGCGAGGTCGTACCGAACCGGGTCATGACCTGGAACATGTGCAACCCCTGTGACCTGAGCAACGCCGACCGGGCGGGGGAGATCGCCTCCTACGCGCCCCAGGTCATCGGCCTCCAGGAGGCGTGCTCCAGCGACGTGGAGAAGATCCGCGACTATCTGGAGCGCCTGTACGGCCTCGACTACCACGTCGAGTACGGGGCGGTGCTGCGCAACTGGAGCCGCTGCGGGGGAGCGCCGTGGCGGCCCGGCGGATACGGCCAGGCGATCCTCTCGGCGGCGCCGATGACCGGCCGCGTCAACGTGGAGTACCCCGACGGGGGTTCGGAGGACCGCGGGTACATGGCGGTCACCACGACCGTGGCCGGCCGGTCCGTGCGCGTCTTCAACACCCACCTCGCCGAGCGGCGCCAGGAACCGGTCCGGGCCGCCCAGACGCGAGTCCTGGCCCCGGTCGTCGCCCGGTACGACCGCACGATCGTCCTCGGCGACTTCAACGCGGTCCCGGACGCCGCCGAACTCGCCGACATGTGGGACGTGGCCGTCGACGCGGACCCCGACTGCCACCCCGCGCCCGCCGCGGGCTGCGCGACGACCACCGACTGGCAGGCCAAGTTCGACTACGTCTTCCTGCGCGGCTTCACCGCGGTCGACCAGAAGGTGCACCCGACCGAGTACTCCGACCACAACCTCGTCCAGGCCGACCTGGAACCGAGCGGGACGCGGTAGCGGCGGCCGTCCCGGTTTCCGAATTGACGGTCAAAGGACTGGCGCGGAACGGGAGATGGGGCGAAGGTCACAGAAGCGTATCGGGCATTTAACGCTTCGATCTTCACGGAAGACTCACAAGTTGGCTAAGTTGGCGTCTACACGCACGACTTCCTCGGAAGAACAGGTCGCTCGTGTGTCCCGTACGGAAGGAGCACGTTCCCATGGCGCCGGAACGAACGTCGCGCACCGGAGCGAACAGCCTCCCGGGCAAGGGCAATTCCTCGGCCGCTGACTCCCTCGCAGCCGAGGGGCCGAGCCGTGACGAGGTCCGTCGGAGGGTCAACCGGCTCTACGACAGGGCCGAGGACGACACGGGCACCTTCAACGCGACGCGCGCGGGCTCGATCCCCCGTCAGCGCGGCGGAGCCGGCGGTGGCCGGTCCCAGGGCGGTGACGGCGATCTGGAAGCGCTGACCCGGCAGTGGTTCAACGTGGCCCGGGCCAAGCTCGGTCCGACCGTCCCGGTGTCCCGGCCGGGCCGTGAGCCGTCGTTCCGTCCGCCGCAGCCGCGGCGTTCCGCCGAGCCCCTCGCCCTCGAAGCGCCCAAGGCGGCCCGGGGGTCCTCGGGCGGCGGCGCGCCGCTGGAGCTGACCGCGGGCCCGGCCGCGCCGATGGCCGCAGCAGCCCCCATGACCGCCGCCGCCCCTCTGGCCGCCGCCATGCCGATGGCGGAGACCGCCTACCTTCCCGAACTGCCCGCCGCTCCGGCCCCGTCGGGCCCGCCGCCTGTTCAGGAGCAGTTCGCCGCGCCCGCGCCCGCCGTCCCGGACGGCACGTTCGGCTCCGGAGATCCTCTCTGGAACACGGGCCCGCAGCAGGTGGTCACCGCACCCGCGCCCGAGCCCGTTCCCTCGGCCATGGACGGCACGTTCGGTGATGGCCAGCGCCTGTGGGACTCGGGACCCCAGCCCGTCCTGCGGGACAACGAGCCGGAGTATCTCCAGCCCCAGGTCATGACCCAGGCGATGCCCCAGGTGATGCCGCAGGCAATGTCTCAGACGATGACTCAGGCCATGCCCCAGGCCGCTCCGGCCCCGATGATGCCCGCCCCCGCCCTCGTCCCGGAGCCCTCGATCTCTCTGCCCGCCCCGGGGCTGCCCGATCCCGGATTCCCGGCGAACGGCATGACGACGTACGGCGCCGGGTCGATGGCACCCATGCCCGCCCCGGCCGCCGCTCCGGCACCCGCCCCTGTCGCGGCCCCCGCGCCCGCCCCGTACGCCACCGGGACCGGGTGGACGACCGACCCGACCCCGTCCTACGGTGCCGGGCTGCCCACCGACCCGACCCCCTCCTACGGTGCCGGGCTGCCCGCCGCCCCGGCGCCCGCTCCCGCCCCCCAGCCGGTCGCCGCCGCCCCGGCGCCCGCCCCCTGGGTCGCGTCCCCCCAGCCCGGAGGCGCGGCGCACGGCACCAAGGGCGAGCGGGTGGTCGCGTTCGCGCGCGAGCAGATCGGACGGCCCTGCGTGTGGGGCGCGTCCGGACCGGGCTCCTACGACGCTCCCGGGCTCACCCAGGCCGCCTGGAAGATGGCCGGGGTCACCCTGCCGAGGACGTCCGTCGCCCAGTCGGCGATCGGAACGCCCGTGGCCCTGGCGGAGGTTCGGCCGGGAGACCTGATCTTCTTCCTGGACGACCTCGGCCATGTCGGCGTCTGGGCCGGCAACGGCGTGATGATCCACGCGCCGGGGCCGGGAGCGGCGGTCCGTGAGGAGTCGGTGTTCTTCGCGGGCGAGGCTGCCATCAGGGGTGCGGTGCGCCCGGCCTGACACCACGTCACCGAAGTCCCCGCCGGGTGCAACCGGAGCGGCCCGTGCCGCCGTCCGAAACCGTAACTAGGTATTCCCGCAAGGGGAGTTGGCGCCTGTTGCGGATGCGCCAGACTGCCTTGCAGGGTACGGGGGGTCGGAGGGGAGTCGGGCATGGCCGGGTGGAGACCAGTCTTAGGTGTGGCGGCGGGGACGCTGTTGCTGGTGGGGTGCACGAGCGAGTCGGGCGGTGACGGCCCGGCGGCGGGGGAGTCGAAGAAGGAGCCGAGTCCGAGCACCGGCGCCTCGGCGTCGGCGTCCGCGGCGGGCGACGACCCGTACACGCTTGCGGAGGACCGGGCGCCGGGAACGCGCCGGGAGGCGGTCGCCTTCGTGCGGGAACTCGACGTGCGGCCCGACTACTTCGGTGCCGGATACCGCAAGCGCGAACCCTTCGAGAGCGATCCGGCCGAGTGGGCCGTCCTCGGCGAGGACTGTCTGTGGCGGCGCGAGCCGCTGGCCGGCACCGCGCTGGCGAGCCTCACCCGATCCTTCGAACTGCCGGAACAGGGCGGCAAGGGGCCGGTGTACGTCTCGGTGACCGTCACCGTGCACGAGGACGTCGCCGCCGCGCGGCGCGACATGGCGGGCGCGCTGGAGTCGGCGCTGCGCTGCCCCGAACAGCGCCTGAACGCCACGGACGTGGTCAGCGGCCTGTTCTCCCGGGTCGACGCGTACACCGACGCGCGGAGCGTGGTCGCCGAGGACGACCTGGCCGAGGTGGGGGAGTGGCGGGCCGACGGCGCGGCCAAGGGGCACCCCTTCGACTGGTACAAGTACCGGGTCGGTCCGGTCACCGTGGCCGGGACGGCCCGGCACGGCGCGGGCCGCACCGAGGACGAGGACAACGCCGTCAGCAGCGACCTCGCCCAGGGCGTGGGCTTCGTCGCCGCCGACATCGACCGCTGGGGGACGGAGCGGTGAGCGAAGCACTGTGGTCCTCCGACCCGTCCCGCATCGCGGGGTTCCGGCTGCTGCGCCGACTGGGCGCGGGCGGCATGGGCGTCGTCTACCTCGGGCGCACCGACGCGGGCGCGCTCGCCGCCGTCAAGGTGATCCGCGGCGAAGGGGCCTCCGACGCCGACTTCCAGGCCCGGTTCGCCCGCGAGGTGGACCTGGCGCGGCGGGTGGAGAGCCCCTGGGTGGTGCCCGTCCTCGACGCGGACGCCGAGGCCCGTGAACCCTGGCTCGCCACCGCGTTCGTCCCCGGTCCCTCCGTCGCCGAGGCGGTCTCCGCGCACGGCCCGCTGCCCCCGGGCGCGGTCCGGGTGCTGGGCGGGCTGCTGGCCCAGGCGCTGGACGCCGTGCACAGCGCCGGGCTGGTGCACCGGGACGTCAAGCCGGGCAACGTCCTGCTCGCGCTGGACGGGCCCCGGCTCATCGACTTCGGCATCGCGCGCGCCGCCGACGACACGGCCCTGACCGCGTCCGGCATGGTCGTCGGCACCCCCGGGTTCCTCGCGCCGGAACAGGCGCAGGGCCGTCCCGCCGAGTCCGCGAGCGACGTCTTCGCCCTCGGCTGCGTGCTGGCGTACGCCTCGACCGGCGTTCCGCCCTTCGGCACCGGAACCCCGGACGCCCTGCTGTACCGCACGGTCCATGACGAGCCCGAACTCGGTTCCATGGACGGCGAGTTGCTGGCCCTGACGGAACGCTGCCTGGCCAAGGAGCCCGAGGCGCGGCCCACCGCCGACGAGATGCGCGCCGCACTCGCCGGGGACGCCCCGGACGGCTCCGGCGGCTGGCTCCCCGACCCGGTCGCCCGCATGGTCGCCCTGCGGTCCGCCGAGAGCCTCGCGCTGCCCGACATCGAGCCCACGGAGGTCGGCAAACCCGACGAGCGGGAGATGCGGGACGCCCCGACGCGGCACCTCGGGCGACGCCGGCTGCTGCTGCTCTCCGGCGGCGCGCTGCTCCTCGCGGGCGCCGGGGCCGGGGCCGCCGTCTGGGCGACGGGCGACGACGAGAAACCGTCCGCCCCCGGGCGCCCCGTCCACGTCCTCGGCGTGCACGCCTCCGACACCGAGGCCGACAGCGCCGTCAGCCGTTCCGCCGAGCGCGCGGCCCGGCTCGCGGTCGCCCAGCACAACGCCTCGGCCAAGCGCGCCTACGACCTCAAGGTGAAGGTCCTGTCCGACCGCGGCGACGTCGACACCGCCCGGCAGGTGGCCCGGGAGTTCACCGCCGACCGTGCCGTCGTCGCCGTGCTGGGACCCGTCGGCGAGATCCCGATGCGGGCCGCCGCGACCGTCTACGGCGAGGCCGGGCTGACCCACATGTCCAGCACCACGGGCCAGCAGGACTACTTCGTTACCTCGCCCACGACCTCCTTCCAGAGCGCCTCCCCGCACATCGCCATCGGCACCTGGGTGGCCTTCCACGCCTACGCCACCCAGCAGGTGGGACGCACCGGCGTGGTGATCGACCGGGCGGGCGGCTCCGTCGTCCAGGACCAGGGCACCTCCCTGGTCAACGGCCTGCGGCGGATCGGCGTCGAGGTCGTCCCCGCCGTCGTCGCCGAAGACACCGACGACGGCCCGCGCGCGGTCCGCGACCTGCTCGCCGAGGGCGTCGACGCCTTCGCCTACATGGGCACCCTGGAGGCCACCGTCCGCGCCGCGCGGGACCTCGCCGCGGCCGGCTTCACCGGGCCGCGCTGGATGCAGCACCAGCTCTACGGCTCGGACTTCCCCCGGCTCGCGGGCGACGCCGGCGAGGGCTGGTACGCCGTGACGGCGGCCGTCGACCCCTCCGTCCTGACGACGAAGCCCGCCAAGGACTTCACCGCCGCCTGGCGGGCACGCTACGACGCCGTCCCGGAGCCGTACGCCACCGAGGCGTACGACAGCGCGCGGATGCTGCTCACCGAGTTCGCCCGCACCGTCCCGGCCGGAGGGGGCCGCCCAGCGCGGACGGCCCTCGCGGAGCGGCTGGCGAAGGTGAAGTACCAGGGCGTCGCGCGGACTTACGTCTTCGGCGACTATCACCAGTACGACAACAGTGGTGAGGGCTGGACGGAGCAGACGTTCGTCCACCAGGTCCGCGACGGGCGCTTCCGGCAGCTCGGATCGCTCGCGGACCTGGTCAGACAGGCGCAGGCGGAGGGCAGTTGAGGCGCGAGGGGAACGGCGCGGCGTGATCGGGGAACGGGTGCGCCGGACCGGGGGACGGGTGGGCGGCTGACATGGAACGGCTTCTGCCCTCCGACCCGTCCGCGATCGGCGGCCACCGCCTGGCCGGGCGGCTCGGCGCGGGCGGCATGGGCGTGGTCTACCTCGCCCGGTCGCCGCACGGCGCGTGGTGCGCACTGAAGGTGATCCGCGCCGAATACGCCGCCGACCCCGGCTTCCGCGCCCGCTTCCGCCGCGAGGCGGAGCTCGCGGGACGGCTCACCGGCCGGTGGACGGTGCCGGTCGTCGCCGCCGACGCCGACGCCCGCTCCCCGTGGCTGGCCACGGCGTATGTGCCCGGCCCGTCGCTCGCCGAGGCCGTCGCGCTCCAAGGGCCCTGGCCCGAGGCGCAGGTGCGCGGTCTGGGCGGTGTGCTCGCCGAGGCGCTGGAGGAGGTGCATGCCGCCGGGCTGGTCCACCGGGACGTCAAACCGGCGAACGTGCTCCTCGCCGCCGACGGCCCCCGCCTGATCGACTTCGGGATCGCGCGGGCCGTCGGCGCGACCGCGCTCACCGCGGACGGCACCGTCGTCGGCTCACCCGGCTATCTCTCGCCCGAGCAGGCGCGCGGGCGCACCGTGGGACCCTCGAGCGACGTGTTCTCCCTCGGCTGCGTCCTCGCCCTCACGGCGACCGGCCGCGCCCCGTTCGGCACCGGGGGCGCCGCGGCCGTCCTGTACCGCACCGTGCACGGCGAACCGGACCTGGACGGCGTACCGGACCGCCTCGACGACCTCGTACGGCGCTGTCTGGCGAAGGAGCCGGAGGGGCGCCCCGGACTGCCTGAACTCCGTTCCGTGCTGGGCGCGTTCACCCCCGACGGCTGGCTGCCCGAAGGGCTTCCCGCGCTGGTCGCCTCGCGCGCCGCCCGGGTGCTCGACCTGCCGGTGCCCGAACCGACCCTGCTCGTCGCACCGCCGGGCCCGGACGAGCCGGAGGACCGACCGCCGCTCACCCGACGGAGGGTGCTCGTCGCGGGCAGCGCGCTCGGGGTCACCGCCGTGACCGGGGCGGGGGTGTGGTGGCGGTGGGGCAGGAACAAGGCGTCCGCGGGAGCGGGTCCGACCCCGCGCCCCCGGCATGTCGTCGCCCTGCTCGGCACACCCGACGACCCCTACTACCCGGCGCAGGAGCGCGCCGCACGGCTCGCCGTCGAACAGCACGCGCAGGACCCGGCACGCACCCTCGACCTCACCCTGCGCACCGCCGACGACCGGGGGACCGCCGCGGGCGCCCTCGCGGCGGCCACCCGGCTGGCCGCCGACCCGGACGTGTCCGTGGTGATCGCCGTCGGTGGCGACGCACCCGTCCTCGCGGCCCTGGAACCCTGCACGAAGGCCCGCCTCACGCTGCTCATCACCCGCGCCGACAGCGAGGAGCTCAACGCCCTCAACGTCACCAGCGGACTCCTGCTGCGCTCCACCAAGACCCTCGGCCCGCACGCGGTCCTGCGCTATCTGAACCGGGTCGTCCGACCCGAGCGCACGGTGATCGTCCACGACCGGGCCACGGAGGCCGACAGCCTGCCCACCGTCCGGATCGCCACCACCCACGGCAAGCTCGACAGCGACACGGAGGTCCAGGACGCCGCCGCGGACGACGGCTTCACCGCGCTCGCCCGCCACATCGCCGCCCGCCCCCGCGACGCCGTCCTCTTCGCCGGGGTACGCCCCGACCGTGCCGCCGCCCTCGCCTCCGCGCTGCGGGACGCGGGCCATCAGGGCGCCCGGGTCGCGGGCGAACACATCCTCGACGCGGCTTTCCTCGCGGTCGGCGAGGGATGGCGGATCGGCACGAGCTACACCGACGCGGACGAGGACCCCAGGACCGAGAAGTTCGCCGCCGCGTTCCGGGCCCGCCACCGCACCGCGCCCACCCCCTGGGCCGCCGAGGCGTACGACGCGGTCCGCTTCGCCGCCCACGGCCTCGCCTCCGTCGGCGACGACGGCCGGTCCGCCCTGCGCTCGGAACTGCTGCGCGCCCCCTGGCAGGGCATCACCCGGCGGATCGGGTTCGACGCCGCCTCCCAGTACTTCCAGGTCGAGGACGACAGCGGCGGATTCCTGTACCGGGTGACCGGGGGAGCCGTCCGTTTCGTGACACGCTCCGACGACATCGGCCGAACGCCGGAGTGACCGAACGCCGGAGTGACCGAACGCCGACCGCAGGAGGGGCACATGAGGATCGTCGTGACAGGGGCGTCCGGTTTCCTGGGAACCCTGCTCGTCGAGGAGCTCCTGCGGACCCGGACCTGCGCGGGGGCCCCGGTCACCGGGCTGGTGCTCGTCGACCGTGTCCTCCCGGCGCACGGCGCGGACCCCGTCGTACGGACGGTGACCGGCGATCTCGCCGACGTCCTCGCCGACGTGTTCGCGGAGCCGGTGGACCTGGTGTTCCACCTCGCGGCGGCGGTCTCCGCCGAGTGCGAGGCCGACTTCGACCTCGGGATGCGCGCCAACGCGGACACCACCCGCGCCCTTCTCCAGACGGCCCGGGAACAGGCGCGGGGCGGCGGGCCGGTGGTGCGGGCCGTGTTCACCAGCAGCATCGCCGTCTACGGCCGCGCCCCGGGCGGGGAACCCGGGCCGCCGGTGAGCGAGACGACCCTGCCGGCCCCGCGATCCAGCTACGGCACCCAGAAGCTGATGTGCGAGCATCTCGTCGCCGACATGACCCGCCGCGGCTTCGTCGACGGACGCGTCGCCCGCCTGATGACCGTCGTGGTGCGGCCGGGCCGCCCCAACGCCGCCGCGTCCGGGTTCCTCTCCGCCATCGTCCGTGAACCCCTCGCCGGACGGCCGGCCCTGTGCCCCGTCGCACCGGACCTGACCGTCGCCCTGGCGTCGCCGCGGACCACGGTCCAGGCCCTGCTGCGCATCGCGGGAGCCGGACACGGCAGCGGGCCGGGCCTGATCGAGGGGGCGGAGCCGGTCAACGTGCCCGCCCTGACCGTCTCGGTCGCGCACATGCTCGCCACGCTCCGGAAGGTGGCGGGCGCCGCGACCGCCGACCTGGTGACCGTGGCACCCGATCCGGCCGTCGAGGCGATCGTCGGATCGTGGCCCGCCGACTTCGACGGCCGGCGCGCCGCGGCCCTGGGCCTGCTGCCCGACGCCGACTTCGAGGCGGTCGTCCGGGCCTATCTTGCGGATCACCCCGAGGCGGTGGCGGGCCCGCCGGGTGCAGGCCCCCGATGACGGGGAGGGGACCCCGCCGTCGGCGAACCGCGTCCGCCGTACTCCTCACCCGGTCGCGGCGAGCGCCTGCGTCCGTCCGCCCAGTGCGGCCGAGAACCGGTCGGTGACCTCCTCCAGCGCCTCGGCGGCGGCAGCGGCGACCGGCAGCGAGGTGTCCTCCGCCGCGATGTCCCGGTCGAGGGTGAACCAGCCGGGCACGATGTGCGCCGCGCCCATGGAACTGAGCACCGGGCGCAGGGCGTAGTCGATGGCCAGCACATGGGCGGTGCTGCCGCCCGTCGCCAGCGGCAGCACCGTCTTGCCGGTGAGGGCGTACTGCGGGAGCAGGTCCAGCAGCGACTTGAGCAGCCCCGAGTAGGCGGCCTTGTAGACCGGCGTGCCGATCACCACGCCGTCCGCCCGCGCGAACAGCTCGGTGGCGGCGACGATCGCCGGATGCGCGAAGTCCGCGCCGAGCAGGGCTTCGGGAGGCAGGGTGCGGACCTCCAGCGGGATCACTTCGTGCCCCTGCCGGCGCAGCCGGTCGTCCAGGTGGCGCAGCAGACGGGTGGTGCGGGAGGTGGGGGAGGGGCTTCCGGAGACGGACAGGACGACGGCCATGCGGGGGACCTTCCGGGAGAGGGGTTCAGCGACGGTGGTCGGGGGACGGAGACGCGCGGTGGTCGCTCACCACGCGCTCGACCGCACCGTCACCAGGGGGCGCAGTTCGTTGCGGAGCGTTTCGAGGAACGTGACGACCTCGGCGGCCGTGGAACGGTGCTGGAGGTCGTTGAGCACGTCGTGGTGCGCGCCGTGCACGACCGAGAGCCGGGCGCGGGGCAGCGACTTGGCCGCGCGGGCCAGCGCCTCGTGGTCCGCGAGAGGGTCCGCGTCACCGGCGAGCAGCAGCACCGGGACGTCCACGGCGGCCTCGTCCGCAGCGGCGAGCAGCGCGTCCGGCAGGGCCTCGTCGAGGGCGCCGCGCCGCACCCGCGGGTCGTCGCTGAGCACCCCCCGGTGGGTGGGGCAGGAGGTGCGGACGGCGAGTTCGTCGTCCCAAGTGGCCGCTGTGCCGGTCTGGTTCGCGACACCTCCGGGCAGACCGGCGAGGACGAGCGCGTCGGGCCGCCGCTCGTCGGCCGTGGCGGGCCGGGCGAGCAGCGCGGCGAGCGCGGCGGCGCCGGAGTCCGCTCCCACGAACACCACGGGCAGGGCGACCTGACCGTCCACGGCTGTGCCGTCCACCGCGTCGGTGAGGCGGGCGGCGAGCCCGTCCAGGGACGCGTCCAGGTCGTCCGCGTGGAGGTCCTGGCCGTCGATCACACGGACGCGGTAGGCGTCCGCGGCGAGCCGCCGGCCGAGGCGGGTGTAGGTCGCGCGGGTCTCGCCCCGCCCGGGGACCACGACGACGGTCCCTCGCACGAGGAGGCCCTCGGGGCCGTGGTGGTCGCTGTACTGGGTCATGTGCGTACTCCTGCGGGTGCGGGTGTGTGAGGCTCGGCCCGGTGGGCGGGGGTCCAGCCCAGCGCGGGGGCCACTTGGGTCGCGATGAGTTCGAGGGCGCGCAGCGCCGCGTCGTGGTCGGGCACGGCCGGGTTGAACTGGGTGATGAGATCCGTGGCGACGGGCAGCACCTTCTCCTGCCCGAGCGCCGCGACGATCTCCTCGGGATGGCCGTAGAAGCAGTGGAAGCGGCGCAGCGCGTCGTCCGCGTCCAGGTCCTTCGGGAACGCGCCGTGTTCCGCCATGCGCAGGGCCGCCCGGTGGACGTCGTCCCCGATGTGCCGCAGCGCGGTGCGCCGGTCCCGCGCCGGGAACACGAAACGCGACAGTCCGATGCGCGGCCGGCGCGGCTGGTCCCAGGCGCCGAGATAGGCGTCGGCCCAGGGCCGCTGCACCTCGTCGGTGGGCGCGTCGTAGCCGTACGCCGCCCGGTTGAGCAGCAGGTTCGAGCCGTGCTCCGCCGCGTACACGGCGCCCGGCGCGCTGAACACCCCTTGCCAGACACGGTCGGTGAAGTCGCCCGGCTCGGGCTGGACGCGGAAGCCGGGAGCACCGACCTCCCGGTGCGCCAGGGCGTCGCGCAGGATGTCCAGGTGCAGGCTGGTCAACTCGCGCCTGCGGGAGGGGTCCTGGCCGAACGCGGCGTACTCCAGGTCGCTGGAGCCGCTGCCGACGCCGACCTCGACCCGGCCGCCGCTGAGGATGTCGACGGTGGCGATGTCCTCGGCGAGACGCACCGGGTTCTCCAGCGGCAGCACCGTGATGGCGGTGCCGAGCCGGATGCGGGTGGTGCGGGCCGCCGCGTGGGCGAGGAACATCCACGGGGAGGACAGGCCACCGCCGCCGAGCGGGACGTGGTGCTGGGCGACCCAGCCGATGTCGAAGCCGAGTTCGTCGGCGACGGTGAACAGTTCCTGGGCGTTGCGGTAGGTGCGGGCGAAGTCGCCGTCGCGGCCCTGGACATGGGTGAGGAAGCCCAGACGCAGGCGTGGTCCGTCTTGGGTCATGGCGGTGCCGTCAGTCCTGGGCCGGCCGCGCCGCGAGGGCGTGGCGGTTGGCGGGGACCGGAAGGCCGAGGTTGCCGCGCAGGGTGTCGGCGGCGTACTCGGTGCGGAACAGGCCGCGCTTCTGGAGGAGCGGCACGACACCGTCCACGAAGAGGGCGAGTTCCTCCTCGGTGCGGAAGGCGAGGTTGATGCCGTCGAAGGTGCCGGCGTCGAACCAGCGCTCGATGGTGTCGGCCACCGTGTTGGGATCGCCGACGAACGGCGACTGACGGAACTGGTTGACGGACTGGGCCACTTGGCGCAGCGTCAGGTTCTCCGCGCGGGCCCGCTCGATGAGCGCCGAGGCGCCCGTGCGCCCGCCCTTCTCCGCCAGGTGCGCGACGTCCGGGAACGGCGCGTCCAGGTCGTGGACGCTGAAGTCGTAGGCCCCGAAGGAGCGTCCGAGGAGCGCGAGGTTGCCGGCGAAGTCGTTGTCCTCCTCGAAGATCTCGCGCTCGCGGCGGCGCGCGGCCTCGTCGGTGGCGGCGACGACCGGCCCGCCGTGGATGAAGATCTTGATGTGGTCGGGGTCGCGCCCGTAGGCGGCGGTGCGCTGCTTGATGTCGGCGTAGTAGTCCCGCGCCTGCTCCAGCGATCCGCCGGGAGCGTAGATCCCCTCGGCGACCCGGGCGGCGAGGTCACGGCCCTCCTCGGACACCCCGGCCTGGAAGATCACCGGCTGGCCCTGCGGCGAGCGGGACAGGTTCAGCGGCCCGGCGACCGTGAAGTGCTCGCCCCGGTGGTCGAGTGCGTGCAGCTTGGCCGGGTCGAGGAAGACGCCTCGCTCGACGTCGGCGGGGAAGGCGTCGTCCTCGTAGGAGTCCCACAGGCCCCGCGCGACCTGCACGAACTCCAGGGCACGGCCGTAGCGGGTCGTGTAGTCGAGGTGCTCGTCGAACCCGAAGTTGCGGGAGGTGCCGGTGTCGAAGCTGGTGACGACGTTCCAGCCCGCTCGCCCGCCGCTGATGTGGTCCAGCGAGGCGAACCGCCGGGCCAGGTTGAAGGGCGAGTTGTACGTCGAGCTGGCGGTGCCGACCAGGCCGATGTGCCGGGTGTGGGTGGCGACCGCGGACAGCAGGGTCAGCGGCTCCAGCCGGTTGAGGTAGTGCGCCGGGTAGGTGGAGTTGATGAACTGGCTGTCGACGATGAACAGGGCGTCGAACAGCGCGTGTTCGGCGGCCTTGGCGAGCCGGATGTAGTAGTCGATGTCGATGCTGGAGTTCTTCGCGACGCGCGGGTCCTTCCACAGCCCGTGCTGGCCGGGACCGCCGACGCCGTAGGGGTGCAGGGCGAGATGGATGGTGCGGGGCATGGCTGTTCCTGTCTGTCGGGTGGGCTCAGGCGTGCAACAGGGCGCGCAGCGCCTCGCGTTCGGCCCGGTCGGCCGGAGCGCTGTGCAGGGTGGGCGCGGACCGCACGAGCAGCCGCGTGTAGGGGTGCTCCGGGGTGTTCACGACGGCGGCGGCCTCCCCGGTCTCGACCAGCTCGCCCCGGTACAGCACGGCGATCCGGTCGGCGACCCCGGCGACGGAGCCGAGGTCGTGGGAGATGAAGACGAGGGCCACGCCGTCGGCGCGCAGCTCCTTGAGGATCTGGAGGATCTGCACCCGGTTCGCGGAGTCGAGGGCGCTGACCGGTTCGTCGAGGATGACCAGCCGTGGTTCGGTGACCAACGCCCGTGCCACGGCGACCCGTTGGCGCTGACCGCCGGAGAGTTCACCGGGCAGCCGGTCCAACAGGTCCTCGGTGAGCCGGACCCGGGGCAGGAACTCCCGTACCCGGGCGGCGGCCTCCTGGCGCGGGGTGCCCCGTACGAGGAGGGGCTCCGCGAGCGACTCGGCGACCGTGAGGTCCGGGTCGAGGCTGCGCAGCGGGTCCTGGAAGACGTACTGGATCACGCCCCGGCGGCGCAGGGCCCGCCACTGGCGGGCGGTGTGCCCGGTGACGTCCTCGCCGTCGACGCGGACGGTGCCGGACGAGGCGCGCACCAGGCCGAGCACGGCCCTCGCCAGCGTGGACTTCCCGGAGCCGGTCTCGCCGATGATGCCGACGGTCTCGCCGGGCGCGACGGTCAGGGAGACGTCGTGCAGGGCGCGCCGTCGCCGGCGGCGCGGCCCGTAGTGCACCTCCAGGCCCTCGACGGCGAGGACCGGCTCGGGGCGGATGTCCGTCGTGGTGTCCTCACGTGCTCCGGCGGTGCTCACACGTCCTCCTGCGGGGTGAGGAACTTGTCCAGCCCATACTGCTCGTGCTCGTCGATGAGGAGCCGGGTGTACGCGTGGCGGGGGTGGTGCAGGACCTCGTGGGTCGGCCCGCGTTCGACGACCCGGCCCTGCCGCATGACGAGGACCTCGTCGCAGAGCTGGGCGACGACGGCCAGGTCGTGGGAGACCACGACGAGCGCGAGGCCGGTCCGTTCGCGCAGGTCGGCCAGCAGGTCGAGGATCTCGGCCTGCACGGTGACGTCCAGCGCGGTCGTCGCCTCGTCGGCGATCAGGACACGCGGCCCGGCGGCGATGGCCGCCGCGATCAGCACGCGCTGGAGCATGCCGCCGGACAGCTCGTGGGGGTACTGCCCGTAGACCAGCTCGGGGTCGCGCAGGTGCACGGCGCGCAGCAGCTCGATCGCCTCGTGGCGGGCCGCGCGCCGTTTCGCGCCCTTCTTGACCCGGACGACCTCGGCGACCTGCGCGCCCACCTTGATGGAGGGGTTGAGGTAGGAGGCGGGGTCCTGGAAGACCGCGCTGATCGTCGAGCCGCGCAGCTCGGTCCACTGGGCGGGCGTCAGGCCGGTGATGTCCCGGCCGTCCAGCTCGATGGAGCCGCCGGTGACCTCGAAGTGGGCGGGCAGGATGCCGAGGGCGGCCCGGCAGGTCAGCGTCTTGCCGCTGCCGGACTCGCCGACGATGCCGACGGTGCGGCCCGGGGTGAGGTCGAAGCCGACGCCGTGCACGATCTCCCGGTCACCGGCCCGGTCACCGATGCGGACGTCCCGGACCGACAGCACCGGCGGGGTCGGCTCGCCCTGGGGTGCGAGGGCCTCGGCGGGTGCGGGGAGCTTCTGGGACAGGGTGCTCATGACGCGCCTCCTGCGGGAACGGGGTCGGCCGGACCGGTCCGACGGGCGCGGGCCTTGCGGCTGTTGAGGAGCGCGCGGCCCGCCTCGCCGGAGACGTCCCGGATGGCGTCGGCGAGGAGGTTGCAGGCCCAGACGGTGACGACGATCAGCAGGGCCGGGGTGAGCGGCGCCCAGGGACGGTGGCTGAGATAGCCGAGGTCCGAGGCGAGCAGACCGCCCCAGGTGGGAGCGGGCGGCTGCACGCCGATGCCGAGGAACGTCAGGCTCGACACGATGACGAAGCCGACGCCGACGGTCTGGGCGAGGGCCACCGCGATGGGCGGCAGCACCTTGACCCACACGTGCCGGCGGACGACCCAACCGAGCGAGGCGCCCGAGATCAGCGCCGCCTCCACGTACTGCGAGCGCGCCACGGCCAGCGTCGCGGCCCGCGAGACCCGGTAGAACAGCGGGGAGACGAGCACGCCGGTGACGAGCATGGCCTGGGTGATGCCGTTGCCGAGCAGCGCGACGACGGCGACGGCGAACAGCAGGAAGGGCAGGGCGACCAGGGTGTCGGCCAGCCGGAGGGTGATCCACTCGAAGGCCCGGCCCAGATAGACCGACAGGATGCCGGGGACCACCCCGACGACCAGCGCGGTGAGGGCGACCTCCAGCGAGCCCAGCACACTGATCCGGGACCCGTCGAGGAGCCGGCTCAGCACGTCCCGGCCCAGGTAGTCGGTGCCCAGCCAGTGTGCGCCCGACGCGGCGGCGAGCGTGTCGTCGCTGGTCGCGAGCGGGTTCTGCGGGGCCAGCAGCGGTCCGAACGCGGCGAGCAGGGCGATCACCGCGAGGACGGCCACGGCGATCCGGCCGGAGGGCAGGGAGAGAACGCGGCGCACCACGGCTCACACCCCCCGCTGCGACGCGGGCGTCACACGCGCCAGCACCAGGTTGACGACCAGGTTGAACGCGACGACCAGGACGATCGACACCACGAGCACTCCTTGTACGGCGGGTACGTCACCGGCCTGCGCCGAGTCGTTCGCGAACCTGCCGAAGCCCTGGAGGCCGAAGATCCACTCCGTGACGACGGACGCGCCGACGAGCGAGGGGAACTTCAGGCCGAGCGTCGCGAGCGCCGGTCCGAGGCCGTTGCGCAGCACGTGCCCGAAGAAGATCCGGCGTGGGCTCAGCCCTCGTACCAGCGCGCCGGTGACGTAGTTCTCGCGGTAGGCCGCGACGAGGCTGGAGCGCAGCTGGCGGGCGACGTCGGCGACGACGTCGAAGCTCAACGCGACGGCGGGCAGGGTGATGTGGGCGATCCACGCTCCGAAGCCCTGCTCCGCCGGGACGTACCCGGCGGAGGGGAACAGCCCGAGCTGGACCGCGAGGACGGCGACCAGCACGATCCCGACGACGAACGCCGGCATCACGGAGATCGCGGTGACGAACCCGGTGACGGCGCGGTCCACCCAGGTCGTGCGGCGCACCGCGGCGAGCGTGCCGAGCGCGAAGCCGACGACCACGCCGATGAGCAGCGCGAAGGTCGCCACCGACAGGCTCACCCCGAGACCGAGGCCGATCAGGGTGGAGATGTCGGCGCCGTTGGTCCAGCTCGCGCCCAACTGGCCGTGCAGGACGCCGCTCAGCCAGTCGCCGTACTGCACCAGGAAGGGCCGGTCCAGGCCCCACTGCGCCTCGACCCGGGCGATCGCCTCGGGTGTCGCGTCCTCGCCCAGCTGGATCCGCGCCGGGCTGAGCCCGCTGAGCGAGCGCAGCGCGAACGTCACGAACGTCGCGACCAGGAAGACGGGTACGAAGATCGCGACCGACCGGGCGAGGGTGGCCAGGACGCGGCCCAGCGCGTGCCGGGTCCTGGCCGTGGCGACGGTGCGCGGGGCTGCGGCCGGCGGCCGGGCCTGCGTCGTCGTCATGGGGGTGCCCCCTCTCGAAGTGATGGGTACGGGCGGTCAGTTGGCGCCGATGGTCACGCCGGTCCAGTCGATGTGGGCCGGGTTCTTCGGCAGGTCGGACACGGACTTGCTCTTGGCGATGAGGTTGGGCTGGGAGTAGGTGAAGACCAGCGCCCGGCTCTCCAGTCCGGCGCGGGTCGCGCTCTGGAGCACCGTGGCGTAGTCGGGCGAGTCCAGCGGGGTCTCACGGACCTTGGCGACGGCCGCCTCGAAGCCCGAAGGCTGGTACGGGGAGCTGAGGTTGAGCGGACCGTCGGGGCCGAAGTGCGCGGTGAGGGTCTGCACCGCCGAGTCCCGGCCCGTGGTGCCGTACAGCGAGAAGGTCAGGTCCTTGGCGAAGAACGGTGTCGCCCAGTTCTTGTCGATCTTGATGGTGACGGTGATGCCGACCGCTCCGAGCTGCGACTGGACGATCTCCGCCTGCGGGTCCTCCGCGGGGATCACCAGGTTGAGCTTGATGTCACCGGACTTGTATCCCGCCTCGGCGAGCAGCTTCTTCGACTTGGCCAGGTCGTAGGCGTAGTCGTCCTCGGAGGCCGGGTCGTAGGCCACGTATCCCTTGGGGAAGGGCTGGTTGGTGGTCTCGCCGTACCCGAAGGTCAGCTTGTCCACGAACTCCTGGCGGTTGACGGCGTAGCGGACGGCGTCCACGACCTTGTCGTCGTCGAAGGGCGCCTTGTTGACGTTGAGGCTGATGTTGGAGGCGTTGAACCCCGGCTGGACGAAGACGTCGAGGCCGGCCTTCTTGGCCGCGTCCGCCTGACTGGGCGCGATGTCGGCGAAGTTGTAGACGCCGGTCTGGAGCCCGGAGACGACCGTGGAGGCGTCGGGGGCCGAGGTGAGTTCGACGTTGTCGATGTGGATGTTGTCGGCGTCCCAGTAGTCGGGGTTCTTCTTCAGGACAGCCTTGGTGCCCGGCACGATCTGGGTGACGGTGAACGGGCCCGCGCCGACCGGGTTCTGGTCCAGCTTCTCCGGGGACTTCGCCGCCTTGGGGCTGGCGATCTGGAGCACCCGCTCGCCGAGGAGCTGGGGGATCTGGTAGTCGACCTGGGTGAGGTGGAGGACCGCGTCGAGGCCCTTCGCGTCCACCGACCCGATCGAGGTCAGGTCACCGAAGAGCGCCGAGTTCTTCTGCTTCTGGGCGCGTTCGATGGCCGCCTTCACCGCCGAGGCGTCGACGGGTTCGCCGTCGCTGAACTTCAGGCCGGAGCGCAGATGGAAGGTGATCTCGTCGCCCTTCGCGTTGTACTCCCAGCTCTCGGCGAGGTCGGGCACCGCCTTGCCGGTCTCGTCCGTGCGGGTCAACGAGGCGTACACCAGGGCGAGTTCACGGAACTGGGCGCCGCTGCCGCCGACCACCGGGTCCCAGTGGGTGGGGAAGTAGGAGGAGGTCCACTTCAGGGTGGCGGCGCCGCTCGCCGACGCGCTGTCGCCGCCGCAGGCGCTGAGCGCAGGGACGAGCACGGTGACGAGGGCCGTTCCCAGGGCGGCGGCGCGCAGCCGGGTGCCGCGCCGGGAACGCGGGTCGGGTCCGGTGCGGGGCGTGCTGTGTCGGGGCATGACGGTTCTTTCTTCGAGGGCGCCCCGGCCCGGTCAGGGCTGCGGGCACGGGGGCGGCGGACGCGGCGACGGCCGTGGGGCATGGCGGGACGGGCATGCCCGCGCGCCACGTTGCGTGCGGAGGCATGCCGGACCCGGGGCATGGGGCGTCGGCACAGGGGTGCGGTGGGCCGGAAGGCGGGGGAGGAGCAGGCGCCGGGGCGCGAGGAGGGAGGGGGCGCGACCTTGGGGGGACGCGGCGCCGCCGGGCGGCATGAGGCCGGCCGTGGCGGGCGCGGTCAGGCGCCTGTGGGCCGCGGGTGGCGGGCGGTCAGCGACAGAGAGCGCTACAGGTGCGCCGCAGGTCCACGTAGCGGCACACCACACCGGGGTGCGTCGTGAGCATGGTGAACATCCTGGGGCCGCTCATCGGCGGCTGTCAATGGACACCAAAAGGTGTCTCATTCGGCGGGACGGTCCGTGACCGCTGCTCAGAGCCCTGTCACGGTGCGGTGGGTGACCCGGACCGCACGGCCGGATGCGTCACGGCCTCCTCGGCGGACAGCCACAGGGGCCCGTTCCCCGTCTCCACCCGCACGGCTCCGGAAGGGGGCCACACGCCGTGCGCGAGCAGCCGCCGCTCGGGCTCGGTGAGGCTGCGGTGCAGCCCCAGCGCCTCCGCCGCCTCCGTCCGGACCGGCGCCGGGGGAAGACCCGGCAGCACGGCGCCGATCACGGTGACGTACTCCTCGTAGGTCCGCCAGCCCGGCACCGCCCGGACCCCGGCGGGGGAGCGCACGAGCAGCGTCGGCAGCGCGTACCGGTGCCCGCCCTCGGGCGTCTCCTTGGCGGCACCGGGATGCGGGGAGTCGCCCGGGGGCACGGACAGCACCTCGGGCACCGGCCGACGGGCCTCGGCGTGATCGGCCCGCACCAGGTCCCGTACGTCCGCCGACGCGGCGTCCGCCGCCAGTCGCTCCGCGTCCAGGCCCGGCACGCCGCGGGCCGCCGCCAGCGCGAGCGCGGTCGTGTCGGCGGGCTCGCCGAGGACGAAGACCGTCTCCCGCAACCGGCGCAGCACCCGCTCGCCGACCTCGGTGCCCTGCCGTTCGGCGGCCTTCGCGACCAGCGACGCGGGCCACGAACTCGCGGCGACACGGCTCAGCGCCGAGGCCATCGGCGCGTGGGTGTGGCCGGTGATGTCCCGCACGTAGCGGGCGTACCAGGCGGTCTCGGCGGCGGCGTCCGGTGCCGGATCGTCGGTGTCGTCGAAGAGGACGCCGTGCACGCGCCGCCAGCGGACCCGGCCCGCGACCGCCGCGCGCAGCGCCCGCAGGACCGGTTCCGCACCCCACGACCAGGGGCAGAGCGGGTCCGTGTACTCCACGATCTCCACGGCCCCGGCCGTCACGCCGCTCCCTTGCGGTCCGCCTGCGCGGGCAGCAGCGCGGTGAGCGTCGTGCCACCGAGGACGGCGGCGGCGTCCGCCTCGATCCGCCGCCACACGCCGGGCAGACCGCCCGCGGGGCCCGGGTAGTCGAGGCCGTCCAGCGGCTCGCCCCGCAGGGTGAGCAACTCGCCGTCCACGGCCCGCGCGACGTCGAGCAGGGTGATCTCGTCGGCGGGCCGGCCGAGCCAGTAGCCGCCCTCGCAGCCGCGCTGGCTGCGCACCAGACCGGCCCTGCGCAGCTCGCCCACCACGGACTTCAGGAAACGGAACGGAATCTGCTGCGAGGAGGCGATGGCCTCGCAGGTCAACGGGCGGTCGGGTTCGCGGGCGAGCTCCAGCAGGGCCCGCGCGGCGTAGTCCGCCTTCGCGGAGATATGCATGCGCTCATGATGCCCGAACAGCGCCCCCAGGCCAGGGTTTCCGCAGTTCCTCCTCCTTCATTGCGGGAACATTGCCGCAGGTGAAGCGCAATGGACACCTCTTGACATCCTTTTTCGGCCCGCCTTAGCGTCCCGGTCATGAGCGAGCCGCTGACCACCCCCGGTGAAGGTTTCCACCCCCATCTCGGCGACGGCACGGACCGGCCGACGACGCCTCTGCGCGCCCGGCTGCACCACATCCGCGCCGACGCACTCGACGGCGACACCGCCCAGTCCGGCGGCATGCGCCGGTTCGCCGCGATCAGCGGCACGACCGTCGGCTCCGAGAAGCTGTGGATGGGCCAGACGCACGTCGCCCCCTCCACCGCCTCCTCCGACCATCACCACGGCGAGTCCGAGACCGCCATCCATGTCGTCAGCGGGCACCCCGAGTTCGTCTTCCTGGACGACTTCGGCGACCCCGACGGCACCCCGACCGAGATCCGCGTGCGCACGTCCCCCGGCGACTACATCTTCGTCCCGCCGTTCGTGCCGCACCGCGAGGAGAACCCGGACCCCTCCGAGGAGGCCGTGGTCGTCATCGCCCGCAGCACCCAGGAGGCGATCGTCGTCAACCTCCCCCACCTGTACGTCCTGGGCCGAGAGGAAGCCTGACCGGGCCCCGCGCGCGGGGTTCCTCCGGGGGCCGTCCGGCCGTGAACATTGCAGCTCCGTGAAATGCGGCCTCCGAACCGCGGAGCCGTCGCATCAGATGCATACAGTTGCATGCAGACGGAGCCATCGGCCCGTTCTCCTCGCACCCGAGCATCCGAACCACCCCACGCGAGCCCCCGCACCACTACACGCGAGCCCCGCACCCGTATGCGCACCCCTCGCGTCCGAGCCTCCGGAGACACCCCGCCATGGAAGAACTCACCTGGGACAGCCCCGCGATGGCCGACGGCTTCGCCGCGATCCGGTCCGGATCGCCGTTCGTCTACGGACTGACCAACTACGTCGCCGCCAACCTGAGCGCCAACGTGCTCCTCGCGGTCGGCGCCGGGCCCGCCATCGGTGCCGCCGCCGACTTCCCCACCGTCTTCCCGGCCGGCGCCGGAGCCGTCTGGATCAACACGGCCGCGCTGATCAGCAACCCGGCCGAACCCGTCCGCGACGCGGCACGCACCGCGCACCGGGCCGGCACCCCGTGGGTCCTGGACCCCGTCGCGGCCGGCGCCGGCGCCACCGAGTACGACGGGTTCGTCAGGGAACTCCTCGACCACCGGCCCACGGTGATCCGAGGCAACGCCAGCGAACTCGTCTCCCTCGCCGGCGGCGACAGCACCGGCAAGGGCGTCGAGACGACCCTGTCCTCCGCGGACGCGGTCGGCGCCGTCGAGGAACTCGCCCGCAGGACCGGCGCCGTGG
This sequence comes from Streptomyces sp. NPDC090106, assembly GCF_044747265.1. NCBI lineage: Bacteria > Bacillati > Actinomycetota > Actinomycetes > Kitasatosporales > Streptomycetaceae > Streptomyces > Streptomyces sp. NPDC090106. The sequence continues at coordinate 403,445 of NZ_JBIVDS010000007.1, forward strand.
TCGCGGTCAGCGGCCCCACCGACTACCTGACCGACGGCACCCGCACCGTCGCCGTGCCCGGCGGCGACGTCCGCCTCACCCAGGTCACCGGGGCGGGATGCAGCCTCGGCGCGCTCATCGCGGGCGCCCTCGCGGTCGTCCCCGACGCGCTCACCGCCACCGCCGTCGCCCACGTCGCCTTCGCGACCGCCGCCGAGCGGGCCGGCGCCCGGACCACCGGAACCGGTTCCTTCGCCGTCGCGCTGCTCGACGAGCTGTCCCTGCTCGGCCGCTGACGGCCGCCGCGAACCCTGGAGCACCCCTTGAGCACCACCCCCGACCCGGCCGACCGGCCCCGGATGCATCTCGCCGCCTTCCTCAACGCGGGACCGCAGGGCACCGTCGGCTGGCGCCACCCCGACGCCGGTGACGGCTTCCTGACCGCCGCCCACTACACCCACATCGCCCGGGTCCTGGAGGACGCCGGATTCGACCTCGCCTTCGTGCCGGACTCCCTCGCCGTGCCCCGCAGCCTCGGCGGCTCCTTCGACCCCGCCGTCACCTGGGGCACCGGCACCCCGCGTCTGGACCCGGTGCCCGTCATCACGCTGATGGCCGCCGCGACCCGCCACCTCGGCGTCGCCGCCACCATCTCGACGGGCTACCAGGAGCCCTTCCACGTGGCGCGCGGCATGGCCACCCTCGACCACCTCCTCGGCGGACGCGCCGGGTGGAACGTCGTCACCAGCTTCCAGGACGCCGAGGCGCAGAACTTCGGGCAGGAAAGGCTGCCCGAGCGCCGCGAACGCTACGCCCGCGCCGAGGAGTTCCTCCAGGTCACCGCCCAACTCTGGGACAGCTGGGCGGACGACGCGATCGTCGCCGACAAGGAGAGCGGCGTCTTCGGCCGCCCCGCGGCCGTCGACCCGGTCGACCACCGCGGCGAACACTTCGCCGTACGCGGTCCGTTGAGCGTGCCGCGCCCGCCCCAGGGCTACCCGGTGATCATCCAGGCGGGTGCCTCACCGGCGGGCCGGGACTTCGCCGCCCGCTGGGCCGACGTCGTCTTCTGCAGCCACGAGTCGCTGGAGTCGGCCGTCGCCTTCTACGCCGACGTCAAGGCCCGCGCCGCCGCCCACGGCCGCGACCCCGACCAGCTCAAGGTCCTGCCCGCCGCGACGACCGTCGTGGGCACCGACGTACGCGACGCGCTCGCCAAGCACGAGGAGTTCACCCGACTCGTCCATCCCGAGGCCGGGTTGTCGCGGCTCGCGTACCACGTCAACGTGGACCTCACCCAATACGACCTCGACGGTCCGCTGCCCTCCCTGGAGGAGGTCGGCGTCGAGGGGCACTACCGGGAGGTCGTGGAGTTCGCCGAACGGGAGAAGCTCAGCGTGCGCGAGATCGGCCGCTGGTACGGGGCGCGCACCGAGGGCGACATGATCGGCTCGGCCTCCGACATCGCGGACACCATGGAACTGTGGCTGGACAGCGGCGCGGCCGACGGCTTCATGATCCAGGCCACCCATGTCCCCGCCGCCTTCGAGGAGTTCGCCGCCCACGTCGTCCCCGAACTGCGCCGCCGCGGCCTCGTGCGCACCGGACCCGCGGGCGCCACCCTCCGCGAGAACCTGGGCCTGGCCCGGCCGGAACGCGGCGAGTGGCGCAACCGGGCCGCACCGGCGACGGGAGAGCGGCCGTGACCCCGGCACCGCACGTCCTCGTCGACCCCGCCTGGCTCCGCGAACGGCACGGCGACGTCCTCGTCCTCGACGCCACCGTCGACCGGCGCACCGGCCCCGACGGCTCCGCCGTCTTCGTCGGCGGACTCGGCCTGCACACCGAACGCCGCCTCCCCGGCGCCCACTTCGCCGACCTCCTCACCGGCTTCTCCGACCCGGCGGCACCCCACCCCTTCACCTGCCCGCCCCCGTCCCGCGTCGCCGCGTACGCCCGCGACCTCGGCGTGCGCGAGGACTCCACCGTCGTCGTCTACGACCGGCTCAGCGGCGCCTGGGCCGCCCGGGTCTGGTGGGTGCTGCGCACGGCCGGGATCACCCGCGTCCACGTCCTCAACGGCGGCCTCACCGCCTGGGAGGCCGCCGGACTGCCCGTCACCGACGGCCGCGAACCCGCCCCCGCGCGGGGCGACGTCGTCGACCGCCCCGCCCGCGAGGGTTTCGTGGACCTGGAGCGGATGAAACGCATCGCGAGCGGCGCCGACCCCACCCCGGCGGTGTGCGCGCTGCGCCGCACCGAGTACCTCGGCGACCCCGCCAGACCCCGCTCCGGCCACATCCCCCGCACCGGCAGCCTGCCGTACGCCGACTTCCTCGGCCCGGACAACACCCTGCGCGCCGAACGCTCCGCGGACCTCGCCCGCGCCCACGGCGTCCGGCCCGGAGACGGTACGGTCCTCTACTGCGGCGGAGCGATCAACGCGGCGGGCCTCGCCCTCGCCCTGCACGAGATCGGCATCGACGACGTGCTCCTCTACGACGGCTCGCTCACGGAATGGCGCGCCGACCCCACCCTCCCCGTGACGGTCGGCCCGGAGAGCGGGAACGACGGATGAAGAGCACCCGGGACACGATCTACGACGAGCTCAAGCACCGCCTCACCTCAGGGAGTTATCCCCAGGACACCTCTCTCGTCCCGCTCGCCCTGAGCGAGGAGTTCGAGGTGTCCCGCACCCCGGTCCGCGAGGCCCTGGCCCTGCTGGAGCGCGACGGACTCCTCGTGGGCACCCGGCGCGGCTTCGCCGTACGCCTGCGCACGGACGAGGAGATGCTCGAACTCTTCGAGCTGCGTGCCGTGCTGGACGCCCTGCTCGCCTCGGCGGCGGCGCTGAGGCGCAGCCCCGTCGACCTGGCCAAGCTGGACGCCGTCATCGAGCGGGCCGGCACCGCGACGGACGCCGAGGAGATCCGGCGAGACCTCAACCAGTGGCACGACACGGTCCGTTCGGCCGCGCACAACACCACCGTCTCGTCCCTGCTGCACACCGTCGACGCCCAGGTGAAGACGAGCGCGCCGTGGCGGACCCGCACGGTGGAGAACACCTTCGACGCGGCGCTCGCCCAGCACCGGGCGATCACCGAGGCGATCCGCGCCCAGGACCCCGAGGCGGCCCGGCTGCGCATGCTGGAACACCACGAGCACGACCGCGACACCCGCATCCGGCAGAAGGTGCGCGGGGACACAGCGGACACATAATCCCCTCGCCGCGATGCCCCGGCCCTGACTACGCTCCCCTGCCATGCAGCGAACCCGTCTGGACACCGCTCGCATCCGGGCGGCCCGCCGGGTGATCGACCCGGTGTTCCTCGACACCCCGCTCTACCGCTGCGAGGCGCTGGAGCCCCACCTGGGCTGCGCGGTGAGCGTCAAGCTCGAAACGGCCAACCCCGTCCGCAGTTTCAAGGCGCGCGGCACCGAGGTCGTCGCGACCGCCCTCGCCGCGCACGGCCCGCGAGCCGTGGTCTGCGCCAGCGCGGGCAACCTCGGCCAGGCCCTCGCCTGGTCCGGGCGGGCCCGGGGCCTGGACGTCACGGTCGTGGCGTCCCGCTCCGCGACGGCGGCCAAGCTGGACCGCATTCGTGCGTTGGGGGCGAAGCTCGAACTAGTCGACGGGGACCACGAGTCGGCGCGCGAGCGGGCCGCGGCCCTCGCCCGCCGCGACGGCGTCCGCCTGGTCGAGGACAGCCTGGACCTGGAGACCTGCGAGGGCGCGGCGACCGTCGGACTCGAACTGCTCGGCTCCGCGGCCCCGTTCGACGCCGTCCTGATCGCCCTCGGCGGCGGCGCGCTCGCCACCGGCATCGGGCATGTGCTCAAGGAGGCGGCGCCGCGGACGGAGGTGATCTGCGTCCAGCCGCTCGGCGCCCCCGCGATGACCCGCTCCTGGCACGAGCGGCGCGTCGTGACGACCGACGCGACGGACACGATCGCCGACGGCGTCGCCGGCCGGTACCCCATCCCGGAGGTCCTGGACGACCTCCTGCTCGTCGCCGACGACGCCGTGCTGGTCCGGGAGGAGTCGATCGTCGCCGGAATGCGGTTGCTCCTCGACCATGCCGGGCTCGTCGTGGAACCCTCGGCCGCGCTCGGCGTCGCGGCGGTCCTGGAGGACCGCGAGCGCTTCGCCGGGCGGCACGTCGTCACCGTCGTCTGCGGCGGCAACGTCGACATGGACACCTACCGCCGCTGGGTAGGAACGACTGCCGGATGATCTGCCCGGGTCTTCCGGTGTAGCGTGACGCAGACGTATAGAAAGCGGTTGCTAGAGGGGGTGGCCGGGCCGGTCGCCCTCAGCCGTGCGGGGTACCCAGGACAGGGGACAGGGGAGGATCAACGCCGATGGCGTCGACGCAGGAAAGGCCGCTCGACCACCGCTACCGGGGTGAGCACCCGGTGCGGACACTCGCCTATCTGCTCCGCGCGGACCGCCGCCAGCTCCTGGCGGCGGTGGCCGTGTTCACCGTCAAACACAGCCCCATCTGGCTGCTGCCGCTCATCACCGCGTCCGTCGTGGATACCGTCGTCCAGCACGGACCGATCTCCGACCTCTGGACCGCCGTCACGGTGATCATGGTGATCCTCCTGGTCAATTACCCGCTGCACGTGCTCTACGTCCGGCTCCTGTACGGCAGCGTCCGCCGCATGGGCACCACACTGCGCTCCGCGCTCTGCACACGCATGCAGCAACTGTCCATCGGCTACCACTCCCGGGTCAGTGCCGGTGTCCTCCAGGCCAAGGTCGTCCGGGACGTCGAGACCGTCGAGCAGATGGTCCAGCAGACCGCCGAGCAGGGCCTGGGCGCGCTGACCGTGCTCACCGGCGGACTGGTCATCATCGGCTTCCGCACCCCCCAGTTCCTGCCCGTCTTCCTCGTCGTCGTCCCGGCGGCGACCCTGCTCGTGGCCCGGCTCCGCTCGCGGCTGCGCAGCCACAACGAGCACTTCCGCCACGAGGTCGAGACGCTGTCCTCGAAGGTCACCGAGATGACCCGGCTCATCCCGGTCACCCGCGCCCACGGTCTGGAGGGCAAGGCCCTGCGCCGCATGGACGGCACCCTCAGCCGCCTGCTTACCTCGGGGCTGCGCCTGGACCTGGTCAACGGCCGCTTCGGCTCACTGGCCTGGGTCGTCCTGAACGTCATCGGCGTCGCCGTCCTCACCGCCGCGGCCCTCGTGTCGTACTACGGCGCCTGGGGCGTCAGCGCCGGTGATGTCGTCATGCTCAGCGCCTTCCTCACCACCCTCACCAACTCCACGACGACCCTGACGAGCCTGGCCCCCGTCATCACCAAGGGCCTGGAGTCGGTGCGTTCGGTCGGCGAGGTCCTCCAGGAGCCCGAGCTGGAGGAGAACGAGGGCCGGCGCGAGGTGACCGGCGTCCGCGGCGCGGTCACCTTCGAGCGGGTCGGCTTCGGCTACGACGACGACGGCGGCCGGCCGGCGGTCGCGGAGTTCGATCTCGACGTCGCCCCCGGCGAGACCATCGCCCTGGTGGGCGCCTCCGGCGCGGGCAAGTCCACCGTCCTCAACCTCGTCATCGGCTTCATCCGGCCCACCGGCGGCCGGCTGTGCCTGGACGGGGCCGACATGAGCGAGCTGGACCTGCGCACCTACCGGCGGTTCGTCTCGGTCGTCCCCCAGGAGTCCATCCTCTTCGACGGCACGGTCCGCGAGAACGTCGCCTACGGCATGGAGGACGAGGCCGACGAGGAGACGGTGCGCGCCGCGCTGCGCGACGCCAACGCCCTGGAGTTCGTCGACCAGCTGCCGCACGGCCTCGACACCGTGGTCGGCGAGCGGGGCGCCCGGCTCTCCGGCGGCCAGCGCCAGCGCCTGGCCATCGCCCGGGCGCTGATCCGCGACCCGAGGGTCCTCGTCCTGGACGAGGCCACCTCCGCCCTGGACACCCGCTCCGAGGCGCTCGTCCAGCAGGCCCTGGCCCGTCTGCTGCGCGGTCGCACGACCTTCGTGGTCGCCCACCGTCTGTCCACCGTCCGCGGCGCCGACCGCATCGTGGTCATGGAGCACGGCCGCATCCGCGAGATCGGCACCCACGAGGAGCTCCTGAACCGGGGCGGCGCCTACACGGCCCTCCACGGAGGACAGGTGGCGTGAGCCCGCCCCGCGGCCAGCGGAGCCAGGAACGCGCCGGGGCCTGCCACGGCTCCGGCGCCCGTTCCTCCGCCGCCCGGGCCACGGCCGGGACGCCGGCGCGTCGCCCGGGAAGACCGACACACGGGGGCGGGAATGCGGGGGCGGGGGGTCGCGTTACACCGGGTGCATGACATGACCGAGTCAAAGAACTCGGTGGTGGCGGAAGGAGTACCCCATGGCACGCAGCACCTCGCGGCCCGTCGTCAAGCTCAGGTCGACCGCCGGGACCGGCGTCACCTACGTGACGCGCAAGAGCCGGCTGAACGACCCCGACCGGCTGGTCCTGCGCAAGTACGACCCGGTGGCGGCGCGGCACGTCCTGTTCCGCGAAGAGCGCTGACACCCGCCTCGGCCGTCCGCCGGCCGAGGCACCAGAAGGAGGCACCACCCATGAAGACCGGCATCCACCCCGTCTCCCGCCCCGTCGTCTTCCGTGACCGTGCGGCAGGATTCGAACTGCTGACCCACTCCACCGCCGACACCCACGACACCGTCGTGCGGGAGGACGGCGTCACCTACCCCGTCGTCGACGTGGACATCTCGTCGGCGAGCCACCCGTTCTACACCGGCACCTCGCGGGTGCTGGACACGGAGGGCCGGGTCGAGCGCTTCGAGCGCCGCTACGGCCGTACCGCAGGCGTCCGCCGCTGACGCGGAGGAGAACAAGGAGACCGCGATGAAGGTGCGCAACTCGCTGCGCTCGCTCAAGGCCAGGCCCGGCGCCCAGGTGGTGCGCCGGCGCGGGGTGACCTTCGTGATCAACAAGAAGGACCCGCGTTTCAAGGCCCGCCAGGGCTGACAGGCACGACGGGAGGCCCGGACCGTACGGTCCGGGCCTCCCGTCGTGAAGTCGGGTGCCGCGCGGGCGCGAGATCAGACCGCGCGGACCTGCTGGGCCTGCGGGCCCTTGTTGCCCTGGCCGACCTCGAACTCGACGCGCTGGCCCTCGTCCAGGCTCCGGTACCCGTTGCTCTGGATCTCCGAGTAGTGCACGAAGACGTCAGGACCGCCACCGTCCTGCTCGATGAAGCCGAAGCCCTTCTCCGCGTTGAACCACTTCACACTGCCCTGCGCCATGTTCTTCAAGCCCTTTGTCTCTTCGGTCGCGTCCCTATCGGCGCGACCCGCGAGCTATCTCCCCGCGCTCGGGCGGCGGAAACATTCTGGAGAGGATCAATACCTGATGGGGTGAACCGCGCCGTGTCGCTCCCGGTGCGCGGACGATGTCCCGGGCGGTGTGATAGGCCCGACCGCCGCCCGGAGGTCACTGGCCCTCCGGGCGGCGGCACGGTGCGCGGGGTGGGTCAGACCGTCACGGGGACAGCGTCCAGCGCGCGATGTACCCGACGTCGATGGACGCCCGGTCCTGCACGCGCAGCTTCCAGGTGCCGTTGAGCGGCTGGGCGGAGGCGTTGACCGTGAAGGTCTGGTCGACGTTGTCCGCGGAGCCGCCGCTGCGGTTGAGCAGGGAGTAGACGGTGCCGTTCGGGCCGACGAGGTCGACGGTCAGGTCACCGCGGTAGGTGTGGACGATGTTGACGTAGACCGAGGTGGTCGCGGAGGCGTTGCCGTCACGGCCGGAGATGGTGACCGGCGACTCCACCGCCGCCCCGTTGTCGGGGATGTCCACCCGGGTCGAGTTGGCGTACACGTACGCGATCTGCCAGGTGAAGCTGTCCGTGGCCGTCGCCCCCGTGCCGTCGGTGACCGTGACGGTGACGTCACTGCTGCCGAGGGTGGTGGGGGTGCCGCTGATCAGGCCGCCGGCGCCGATGCTCAGACCGTCGGGCAGCCCGGTCGCCTCGTAGGTGAGGGCGGACCCGGAGTTGGTGGTGTAGGCGTCCAGCTGGAGGCTGACGTCCTGGTTCACGCCGCTGATCTGGTCGGCGACCGGGGCGAGGTTCACTCCGAGGGCGATCCGGCTGCCCACGTTGATCCCGGCCCAGGCGTCGGCGACGGCGAGGTACGTCGGGCTGTACGCGCCGAACAGGTCGGACGCCGCCGAGAGGGTGGCCGTCCGGGCACCCGCGTAGTTGGTCGTCGACGTCATGTACGTCGTCAGCGCGCGGTACCAGATCGCGGCGGCGTTCTCGATGCCGATGCCGGTGACGGGCTGCCCGTCGGACGTCGGGCTGTCGTAGGCCACGCCGTTGACGGTCTTGGCGCCGCTGCCCTCGGAGAGCAGGTAGAAGAAGTGGTTCGCCGGACCGGAGGAGTAGTGGACGTCGATGCTGCCGAGCGTCGAGCTCCAACTGTCGCGGGACGCACCGTCCTTGGAGGGCTTGTCCATGTAACGCAGCGGTGTGCCGTTGCCGTTGATGTCGATCTTCTCGCCGACGAGGTAGTCACCGGGATCGGCCGGGAGGTCCTCGTAGAACTCGACGGCGGCGGCGAAGATGTCGGAGGTGGCCTCGTTGAGGCCGCCGGACTCACCGGAGTACACCAGGCCCGCGGTGGCGGCGGTGACACCGTGGCTCATCTCGTGGGCGGCCACGTCGAGCGCTGTGAGCGGGTGCGTGTTCCCGGAGCCGTCGCCGTACGTCATGCAGAAGCAGGAGTCCTGCCAGAACGCGTTGACGTAGTTGTTGCCGTAGTGGGCGCGGCTGTAGGCGGCGACACCGTCGTTGCGGATGCCGTTGCGCCCGTACTTCTCCTTGTAGTAGTCCCAGGTCGCCGCCGCGCCGAACGCCACGTCGACACCCGCGGTCTGCCGGTTCGACGGGGTGCCGTCGCCCCAGACATCGTTGTCGTCCGTGAAGAGCGTGCCGGTCCCCGAGGTGCCCTGGTTGAGGTCGTACGTCTTCTGCCCGGCGCGGTCGGGGTCGACGAGCTGGTACGCCGATCCGGTCAGGGTGCTGCCGACCTCGACCTGACCCGCGTACTGGCCCGTGCCCGACCCGGTGTGCACCTGCTCGGCGGCCAGGAGCTGCTTGCCGCTCGCCGCGTCGCTGACGACCCGGAGCTCGCTGGGGGTGCCGTCCTGCTGGACGCCCTCGACGAGGGTCTCCCACGCCAGGACGGGCTTCCCGCTGCCGGCCCACACCACGAGCCGCGGCGCCTGCTCCGTCTCGGAACCCTCGACCTCGGCCTTCTTCGAGGCGCCGAGCGCCTTCCCGGCCGCCGCGGCGGCGGTGATCTTCGGGCTGAGGGTCGGCAGCGCCAGATCGGCCGAGTTCGCCTCGGTGACCGTCGTACGGCCGCTCTTGTCGTGGACGACGAGGTCGCCGCCGAGGACGGGAAGCCCGGCGTAGGTGCGCTCGTAGCGGGTGTGCGTGGTGCCGTCGGCGTCCTTGAGGACGTCCTTGACGACGAGCTTCTCCTTGGCGCCGAGGCCGATCCGCTGGGCGGTGCCGGCCGCCGCGGACTGGGCGCTCTTGATCAGGGCGGTACGGCGGGCGGGGGTGAGGGAGGCCTGCGCGGCGCCCGCCCTGGGGGTGGCGGATATGTGTGTGGGGCCCGGGTCCGCCGGAGCCGCGGCGGCCAGTCCGGGGGCCGCCAGGGCGAGGAGTGAACCGACGGCCGTGAGGGCGACGGCGGTCGAGTGTCTGCGCCGGTTCAGGGCGCGGTGTCGCATGGACAACGAAATGCTCCTTCGATACGGCTGATCGGCCCGTGGTGGGGGCCGTGGACGAGACGGAGCGGCGGGGTATGCCGGTCCGGAGCGCTGCACGGCATGCGGGTGGAAGGAGGTGGGGGGTGGGGGAAACGCGGTCGCACCGCGTGGTGAACATGTCAACGAACGGTGAACTTCCGCAGAAGAGTGGCACTCGGTGCACAGGATTGTCATGGGAGCATCAAAGCAACGGCTTGAATTGACCATTCCAGTCAGGAGAATTGGTACGGACCGGGCAGGTTTTCGGCCTCGACCGGACACCTGGCGGACCGCCCCCTCGCGCCCGGGTGCGAGGGCGCGCCGGGTGCTGCGAAGGAGTGATGTCCCGTGTTCCCGGCGCTGCGGGTGTGACCGCGACCGCGCCCTGTCGTTCTCCGCGCGAACCTCAATGATCTTCGCGTGAACGGATGACGGACTGGTGAGCAGGGGCGACGACGAGCAGCGGTTCGGTACGGCTTCCGGTCAGGGGGCCGGACCCCTCCAGAGTGGCGGCGACGCGACCGCCGCGGTCCACCGGGCTCTGAAGGAGTGGCTGGCCGAGCGCGGCGGCGATCCGCTGACCGAGGTGGGCGCGTGGGCCCTCGCCTCCCCGGGCAAACTCACCCGGCCGGTCCTCCTGCTGGAGTCGGCCCGCGCCGTCGGCGCAAGCCCCGAGCGGGTGCTGCCCGCCGCGGTCGGCATGGAACTGCTGCACGTGTGCAGCCTGTTGCACGACGACATCCTCGACGGCGACGACATCCGCCGCGGACGCCAGTCCGCGCACCGGCGCTTCGGCGCGCCGCTCGCCCTCCTGGCCGGCGACGGGCTGCTGTGCGCCGCCTTCGAGCAGGTCGCGCGGTGCGCCGAGCGCGGCGTCCCCGTGTCCGCGGTCCGGCGGGCGATCGGTGTGCTCGCCACCGCCGGCCGGGACCTCGCCGAGGGCGTGACCCGCGAACTCACCTGGACGTCCGTCGCCCGAATCACCTGCCCCGAAACGGCGTTGGCGGACTACACGGAGATGGTCCGGCTCAAGACGGCACCGCTGCTGCGGGCCGCGTGCGAGATCGGAGCCCTGCTCGGCGGCGGCGACGACGCCCAGGCCCGCGCGCTCGCCGACTACGGTCAGGCGCTGGGGATCGCCTTCCAGATCCGGGACGACCTGCTGCCCTACACCTCCACCGCCGCACACGAGGGCAAGCCCGACGACAGCGACCTGCGCAACGCCCGCCCCAGCCTGCCACTGCTCCTCGCCGGCGTCCTCGGCGGCCCGGAGGAGCGCGATCGGCTGGCGGGCCTGCTCGCGGACGGCCGGCCGGACCGTCAGGATGAACTGACCGAACTGCTGGAGGAGACAGGCGCGTTGAAGGAGGCCCACATCATCGCCCAGGAGTACGCGCTGCACTGCCACGCGGCCCTCGACGGCATTCCGCCCGGCCCGCACACCCGGACCCTGCGCCACCTGATCGGGGTCGTCACCGGAACCGGCGACGGCCCCGTCACGGCCCCGGGGGGCGGGCAGCGGTGACGGCCCCCCACGCGTCCTGTGCCGGTGCCCGCCCCAAGTGGCCACGCCTGTCCGGCCATGTGGAGACCCTGCGCCCCTACGACCTCGTCGTCGTGGCGCTGGTCGGCGCCTCGGGTGCGGCCCTCGGCGCTCCGGACCCCGCCCCGCTCGCCGTGGCGACGGCGGCGGTGAGCGCCGCCGCGGCCTGCGCGAGCGCTCTGTACGCCGCCGACCACCTCACCCGCGCCGAGGACCTCGCGACCAAGCCCGACCGGCCCATTCCCTCCGGACGGCTGTCCCCGCGTGCCGCCAAGACGGCCGCCGCGCTCGCCGCCGTCGTCGCGGTCGTCCTGGCCTCCCTGCTGAACGTCCGCGCTCTGCTGTTCGTGGCTCTCGGCGCCGCCGCCTACTACGCGTACGGCCGCCGGCTGAAGGACCGCGGTCTCTGGGGCGACCTGGCCAGCGGCTTCGCGGGCTGGTCCTGCGCGCTCCTCGCCGGCGCCTGCCTGACGGCACCCTGGCCGCCCGCCGGGCTCGTCGCGCCGGCCCTCGCGCTGGGACTCCAGGGGGCGTTCGGCAACCTCCTCCTCGCCGTCCACGACTGCCCCAACGACCGCCGGGCGGGGTGCCGTACGTTCCCGGTCCGCCATGGCGTCGCGAGCGCGGTGCGCGCGCTCGGAGTGCTGTCGGCGGCCACGTACGCCGTCGCCGCGCTGTCGCCGTGGTCGACCGGGCGGGGATCGGCCGCCGGTTTCCTGCTGTTCCTCTGCGCCGGGCTCACTCTCGCGGTCGCCGTGCTGTCGGCGGCACGGGTGCGGCCCGCCGTCGAGGAGGCCCGGCTGCGGCAGGCCGTCGACCGGCACCTGTTCGAGCGGCTCCTCCTGCCCGGGGCGCTGCTGGCGCTGGCGGGGCTCCCCGTGGCCGCCTTCGCCGCGACGGCCGCCGCCGCGCTGGTCGTCGCCATGACGCCACGGCCCATGCTGCGGCTCGAACCGGCGCGTGAGGGGCTCGTGCTGGTGGATGGGGGCGGGCGGTAACGGGGCGGCGGGTGACGTGGGTGGCCGGTACGGGGGTGGCGAGGGCGGGGGCGACCGGTACCGGGGTGGCGCGGGCGGGGGGCGCCGGTGATGGCTTCGGTCGCCGGTCAGGACGGCTGGACCTCGTCGAAGAGGGCCAGCGCCTCGGAGGGGTCGTCGCTCACGAGTCGCTCCAGCCCGTCGGTCGTGCGCCGCGCCCATCCGGCCGCCCGTGCCCACATGCGTTCCTCGAACGCGCGGACGGTGTCGTCCAGTTCGCCGGAACCGGTGGCGAGGGCCTCGGCCAGTTCGGCGCCCTCCAGCATCGCGAGGTTGGCGCCCGCCCCCAACGGCGGCATCAGATGCGCTGCGTCGCCCAGCAGCGTCACTCCGGGGACATGCGTCCAGGTGTGACCCACGGGCAGGACGTGGAGGGGGCGGTGCACGAAGGCGGCGCCCTGGCGCAGGAGTTCGAGGACGGGGGCCGCCCAGCCGTCGAACAGGTCCAGCAGACGCCGTCGTACGGCCTCCGCGTCGGTCAGGTCCAGGTGCGGGTCCGTGTGCCGGTCGAGCGGCGTGCGGAACTGGGCGTACACCTTCACGTGGCCGCCGCTGCCGCGTTGGGCGACGATCGAGCGGCCGGCCCCGTAGACGGCCATCGAGCCGTCGCCGACCAGGCGGGCGAGGTCGGGCCTGGTCGTGTCGATGTCGTCCAGCGAGGTCTCGAACGCGGTGACGCCGGTGTAGTGCGGTGCCGTCGGCGAGAGGGCCGGGCGGACCCGGGACCAGGCGCCGTCCGCGCCGATCACGAGGTCGAACGCCTCCCGGTGGCCGTCCGCGCAGTGCACCACCGTGCCGTCGCCGGTCCCCGGCTCCACGTGTGTCACGCGCTGCCCCCACCGGACGTCGAGCGGACCGAGCAGCAGATCGCGGAGCTGCCCGCGGTCGATCTCGGGATTGGCCCGTTCGCCGGGGTCGGGGTGCCAGTCGCGCAGGACGGTGCCGTCCGTGTCCAGGATGCGCAGGGCCTGCCCCTCGGGGCGCGACAGCGCCTGGAACTCCGCCAGCAACCCCGCCTTTTCCAAGGCGAGTTGGCCCAGTCCCGCATGCAGGTCGAGCGTGCCGCCCGGGGGACGGGCGTCCGGGGAGGGATCGCGTTCCAGGACGGTGACGGGATGGCCGTGGCGGTGCAGGACACGGGCGAAGGTGAGGCCCCCGGGACCGGCGCCGACCACGGCGACGCGGCGCCGGAGGGCTCGGCGCGCGGAGGAGACGCGCGCGGGGGCGGGGGTGGGGTGCGCGGAGGCGCGAAGAGGGGAGGAGGGGTGCGGTGAGGCGGAGTGTGGAGCGATGCGATGTCTCATGGCGATACACTGTATTGATTCGATGACCTGTATCGCAACGGTACGGTGAGGTCATGACTGTCTGGGACCGGCCGGAGCCGCCGACTCGCCCCGTACCGCTGGACCGGGAGCGGATCGTCGCCGCCGCCGTCGCGCTGGCCGACGAGGGCGGGCTGGAAGCCGTCTCGCTGCGCAAGGTCGCCGCGCGCCTGAACGCCGGCCCGATGCGGCTGTACGGCTACATCGCCACCAAGGAAGAGCTGTTCGACCTCATGGTCGACGAGGTCCAGGCCGAGATCCTCCCCGGGGAACCGGCCGAGGGCTGGCGCGAGGCGCTCGGCGGCATCGCCCACCGCACCCGGCGGACCGCGCTGCGCCACGAATGGCTGGCCGACCTGCTCGGCGGCCGTCCGGGCATGGGCCCCAACGGCCTGGCCGTGGCCGAGGCGACGCTCGCCTCCCTGGACGGCCTCACCGACGTCGACACCGTCATGCGCGCGGTGGAGACCGTGAGCGCCTACTCCACCGGCGCGATCCGGCGCGAGATCGCGAACCTGCGCGCCGAGCGGGCGACGGGCCTGTCCAAGCGCGACTGGCAGCGCGCCCGCGGCCCGCACATGACGCGGATGCTGGAGACGGGCCGCTTCCCGGCGGTCAGCAGGGTCGTGCACGACGGCACGGACGTCGACGCCGAGACGACCTTCACGACCGGGCTGGACTGGGTCCTGGACGCCATCGCCGTCAAGCTCCGCGCACCGTCCGCGTGACGCCTGATTCCGGCCTGGGACGAGCGGTGTAGACCAGTTCCGGCCAGTCCTCATACGGAGGATTGCGCCCCGGAACCGTCGCGATACGTTGATCGTCCTACGGGACATGGCTTCCGCCCCCACCTTCGGAACGTCACTTCACGCCTCCCGCGACGCAGCGACCGACCCCCGCTGCCGATCGCGAGGGAACGCGTGGACCCGACCCCGCCACACCTGCCGAGGACGACGGCACGACATGTGACGGGTGACCGAGGGCGGGCGGTGCCGTCCCTGCACTTTTGGCGACCATATCGGGGGAGAGCCGACATGGAAACGATCATTGTTGAGCCCCCGGGCCCGTCCAGACGGCCCGAGGGCGTCGACGTGGGCGGGCCCGAACTGCTGCACATGGGGCCGGGGGACGTCGCCGACTTCGGGCGGGGGCTGCCCGGCGGCGGGGGAGTCGCCATCCTCCTGCCCGATCGCGGGATCTCCCGGCAGGCGGGACGCCTGGAGGCGGCCGAGGACTACTGGCGGCTGTCGAACTTCAGCCGCGACGCCGCCTACGTGGTGGAGAACCTGGAGGGCGCCGGCGAATACATCACCGTCGCACCCGGGCGGCTCGGCGCACCGGTGCCGTTCGAGTTCTCCCGGGTCGTCCTGCCCGCGCTCGACGGCACCGCCGAGTTCAAGGTCTTCGCGCCGCAGCACGCCTACCGGGACGAGCGGTCCGCACCCGGCGCCGGCGAGCAGACGGTGCACCCGTACGCCCTCGACGTGACGGCCAAGTACTTCCTGGTGCTCGTCGCCCTGTGCGAACCCCGCCTGCGGGACGCGTCGGACACCGCGCTGCCGGGCGCCGGTGACATCGCGGAACGGCTGCGCCCCCTGGAGAGCTGTCGCGGACTGACCCGCTCCGCCGTCAACTACCACATCGACTACCTGGCCTTCGCGAAACTCCGCCTGGACCCCGGCGACGAGCCGGGAGGGGACGGCGCCGGCCGCACCGGCGTCAAGCGCGCCCGACTCGCCTCCCTGGCCCTGCGGTTCGGCCTGGTGCGCGAGGAACACCTCGCCCTGCTGCCGTCCCGCAGGCGCGGTGCCCCGCAGGGGGTCCGCGCATGACCTCGTCCGGCGCCGAGGAGAGCGCCCTCGCATCACCGCGCCTGCCCGCCGGATTCCGTATCGGGGACTGGGAGTTGGACGAGGTCATCGGCTCCGGCGGCTGGGGCACGGTCTACGAGGCCCGCGCCGTCGCCGACGGCACCACTGTCGCGGTCAAGGTCCTGCCGACCGGCGCCCTCGCCCCCGGCCAGCGCGCCGCGCTCGGAGAACTCGTCGCCCGCGAGGTCAGGTTCAGCGCCGAGGCCGACCACCCCCACCTCGTCCGCACCCACGCCGTGCGCACCGTCGACGCACCCGAACTGCCCACCCTGGACGGGGCGATCGCCCTCGTGATGGACCGCGCCGAGGCCAGCCTGCGCCAGGTGCTGGATGCCGAGCCCACCGGCCGCCCTATCCCCGACGCGGTGCGCGTCCTGCGCGGTGTCGCCGCCGGGCTTTCCCACATGCACGGCGCCGGATGGGTGCACGGCGACCTCAAACCCGCCAACGTCCTGCGGGGCGCGCACGGCGAGGTCTGGCTCGCCGACTTCGGCCTCGCCACCGAACTCGACGGCACCCACGCCTACGTCCCGCCGCTCGGCACCCTCGACCACCTGCCGCCCGAGTGGTGGTCCCAGCGCACCGGCGCGGAGGGGGCCGTGGTGCGGGCGACCGCCGACATCTGGGCGTTCGGCGTCCTCGCCCACCAGGTCCTCACCGGCGGCCTGCACCCCTTCCCCGGCGCCACCGCACGCGCCCGCTCGCTCGCGGCCCAGTCCTACGCCCGCGGCACCGCGGCGCTGCGGCTCGACGCCGGACTCGCCGAGGGCTGGCGCGGGCTCATCGAGGACTGCCTGGCACCGGACCACGCGGCACGCCAACGCCACACCGCGGCAAGCCTCGTGACCCGCATCGAGCGGCTCTCCGGCACACGCGTGCGACGCAGGCTGCTCCCGATCGCCGTCGCGGTCGTCACCGCCGCGGCCGTCGCGACCGGGGCCGCGCTGCTCGGCGGGGGAGGGGACGACGACGAACAGGCCGGAGCCTCGAAGACCGGCACGCCCGTCGTCGTCACCGGCGCGCACAGCCAGGCCGCCGGCGACATCCCCGAGGACTCCGACGTACCCGAGGCGCTGCGCCCCGTCATCGTCACCGCCGCCAAGCGCTGCACCGACGCGGAGGTCACCCCCGCGCTGCTCGCCGCCATGATCAAGGCGGAGAGCGGCTTCGACACCAAGGCGACCCGCCCCGAGAGCGAGGAGTACGGCATCGCCATGTGGACGCCGTCGGTGTTCCGCGCCTGGGCCGTCGACGGCGACGGGGACGGCGACAAGGACTACATGTCCCCGCCGGACGCCATCTCCACGATGAGTCTCTACATCTGCTGGCTCGACCAGCAGTTCAAGAAGGCGAAGCTGCCCGCCGACGAACTGCCCGCGCTGATCGCCGCCGGATACCGCACGAGCGACCGCACCGTCATCGAGGAACGCGGCGTCCCCGAACGCGTACAGCCGCACGTCACGACGGTGCTCCGCTTCCTCGCCGACTACCAGGAGCGGTAGTCGACGCGGAGGCGGAGCGGGGACGGAGCGCGAGATGGAGCGGAGACGGAGCGGAGACGGAGACGGAGGCTGGGGCGGTCAGCAGTCCCTGACGTCCGGGATGCGGTTGTCGGGCGTGCTGATGTAGATGTTGGAGATCCAGCCGCCGTACTGGGGCAGATACGCCCACCAGTCATTGCTGTACGGCGGCACGTCCACCCGCTGGCCCTGCTTCTGGCAGCCCACCAACACCTCGACCCCCGCGGGGAGTTGGGTGAGCGCCGGGTTGGCGGTGGAAGGGCCGGGGCGGACGTTCACATGGTCGCTCCACGTGCCGTACCACCAGCCCGCGGGACGGACGCCGCCCGGGACGTCGAGCGAGCGGGTCAGCCGGCCGAGGTCCGTGTACGCCTTCCCGTACGACGTACCGGTCGGGTGCAGGGTCAGCACGGCCACGATCGAGCGGTCGTTCGCGCCCACGGTTCCCGTGCTGTGCAGGGCGGGGCGGGCGAGATCCACGCTCGCGGCGGCGGCAGCAGCGGAGGTGCCGGCCGAATCGGTCGTCGTGCCGGTCGTCGAGTCGGTCGTCGTGCCGGTCGTCGGGTCGGTCTTCGCGACGAACGAGCCGGGCGTGCCGCACGTTCCCTTCTCGAAGGACGATCCCGACCAGCCCTGCTTCACCGCCCATGGCTTGTCGAACGCCCCGGCGATGCCGAAGTGCTGGTCGAAGTGGTCCGAGGCGCAGCGGGTCGACTGGCGGAGGTTGCCCATGACGAAGTCGCGCACCGGGGCCGGTGCCTTGTCCAGCAGGTAGCGGTAGATCGTCACGGTGTCGCGGGCGGAGAGCGCCGTGTAGCCCCAGTAGCCCTCGTACCCGGCGGGCGGCGGCGCCGTGTCGCTCAGGCCGAGACGGTCGGTGCGGACCATGCGGGTGATGATGGCCGGGCCACCGTGGTCCGACCAGTAGGCGCTGGCCGCCTTGTCGTCGCTGCTCCGCAGCATCGGCTCCAGCCAGGCCCGGTCCGCGGCGGGCACGCTGTAGTCGGGGGCCCGGTCCCAGAAGTAGTCCAGCGCCAGCAGCAGCTTGACGACGGAGGCGGACCGGAACTGCGTGCCGGTGTTGAGCTGTTCGGTGAAGGTGCCGGTCTGCCGGTCGAACACGGCGACCCCGGCGGTGACGCCGGCGGGCACCTGCACGGATGCGGCGGCCTGCGTGCCGGCGGGTGCGGCGGGCCGCTCGGAGGGCGTGTCGGCGGCGGCCGACCCCGCCACGCCGCAGACCAGCAGCAGCGCGGCGACCGCGCCGAGAAGACGGAGTCTCACTGGACGGGCTCCCTGAAGAGGATCGAGGCGTGCGCGCGGGTGATGCGGACGCTGTCGTGAGCGACGGGGCCGGGGACGCCGGTGAGTGAAGGGCGGGGCGGGCGGGGTGGGCGCATGAGGGCCGTCCTCTCCTGTCTGTGGAGGGTGCCCCGTGCCGGAGCCGAGGCCTGGAAGACGACTCGAACCTTAGAAAGGCGGGAGGCACCGGCGGTCCTGACGGATGTCAGGGTCGTCGACCGCGCCCCCGCCCCGGCACCTCATTCCGACAGCAGCTGGACGAGCGCCACGCCCGCCGCCGTGCGCCGGGCGACCACGTGCTGCCCCCTGCGCTCCCGGGTGAGCAGACCGGCCGACTCCAGCTGGCCGCAGTGGTAGGTCACCGTCGCCGGAGTGCAGTTGAGCGCCGAGGCGAGCGAGCCCATGGTGCCCGGGTGGACCAGCTCACGCAGGATGCCCGCCCGCAGGGAGCCCACGACCAGCTTCAGCCGGTCCTTGCCGGGAGCGACCTCCCGGCTGCCCCAGAGCGTGTCGAGGCCGGGCACGGGATACCCGAACCAGACGGCGTCGGAGCGGTCGAAGCTGAACACCGAGGCGCCGTGCCCCGACACGATCGGCACCAGGACCATACGGCGGGCGCCCCGCTCGAACGTCTCGGGGTGCGGGTCGGGCACGTACAACGTCTCCTCGCAGAAGCGCACCTTGGGCGCGAGCCCGGTCAGCACGAGCGGCAGGGCGTTGCTGACGGCCGCCACTCCCACGCGTTCCGTCTCCCGGGCCAGCAGGGCGGCGGCCCGCGCCCACATCGGCCCGAACGCCTCCCACACGGAGGCGAGGATCGCCGCGTACGCGTGGATGAAGGTCTTCGGCCGGTCGACGACCGACTGCCACTGCCGTGGGACCGTCCCCTCGAAATCCCGCTCCAGCTCGGCCAGGAGCACCTGCGGCGAGACGTCCGCCAGACGCTCCAGCTGGACCGTGAGGTCGGTCTCCCACAGCGGCGCCGTGGGGGTGAGGCAGTCGGGCACCATCGAGTACTCACGGGCGAACAACGGCCGCAGCACGGCACCCGACCCGCCCGGCACCGCGGCCGACAGCACCCGCCGCCACGAGGGATGCACCCCCTGGGAACGCCCGCCGAGCGCGTCCGCGACCAACGACATCAGCGTGACGCCCGGTTGCGCGACGACGGACACCGGCAACGTTTCCAGCGGCCCCAGTCGCAACTCCGAGAACCGGGCCATGAACACTCCCCCGTAGACGTACCTTCCCCACTCTCGGACGCACAGGTTTCGGCAAAGGTTTCCGCCGGCCCGGGTGAAGAGCCCCCGCCGACCGGGGCGGGCGGGACCGGCGGGCCGTCCTCGGGGGACACGTTTCGAAGCCTCTCGAAATGCTGGGCCGCGCCCCCGGCATTGCCCAGACTGGCTCCGACCACGGGGGACGGTGGCGGCTGACCATCCGGGTGCGCGCTCGCGCACAGCGCCGTTCCCCCGCGCAGCAATCGCGAAGAAATCGGGGAAGCGCATGACTTTTCGACGACGTGCGGGCACCGGGCTGCTCGCCGGGACGGCCGCGCTGGCGGCGACGGTGGGCCTCGTGACACCGGCCGAGGCGGCCGTCCACGAATGCAGGATCTCCGGTGACCGGACGAACTGCGCCTACGTCACCGGCATCGACCCGGGCTCCTGGCTCCAGATGCGCACCGGGCCCGGCTACGGCTACGCCGACGTCGCCCACGGCCGCCTGGACAACGGGGAGGAAGTCGGCCTCGGCTGCTGGACCACCGGCGACGGCGCCGCGGACAACCCGAACTACCGCTACTGGATCCAGGTCGACACCGGTATCCGCTCCGGCTTCGTCAACGACTGGTACCTCGACACCGGCAACGCGGCGGTGTGGCAGCAGAGGCTCCCGCACTGCTGAGGAACCTCGTCCCCGCACCACACATCCCGCGCCCGGCCACCTCACCCGCACAGAACTGGGGGAACCCCATGAACACCGCCCGCCGAAAGATCCTCGGTGCCGCCACCGCCCTCGCCACCGCTCTCCTCACCGCCGGGACCCTGCTGTCCACGGCCACCCCGGCGAGCGCCGACGTCTACCCGTGCCGGATGTCCGACTCCACGATCCCCTGCACCACGGTCACCGGCATCGACCCGGGCTCCTGGCTCCAGGTCCGCACGGGCCCGGGCTACGGCTACGGCCCCATCGCCGAGGCGTACAGCCGTCTCTACAACGGCAACCAGGTCGGCATCACCTGCTGGACGACGGGCGACGGCGCCGTGGACAACCCGAACTACCGCTACTGGATGCGCGTCGAGGTCGGCAACAGCTACTCCGGCTACGTCAACGACTGGTACCTCAACACCGGCAACTCCGCCGTCTGGAAGCAGCAGATCAGGCAGTGCCCCTGACCCGTCGGACCGCTCCCGACCGCCGCCCTTACCGCTTGTCGAGCCGAGGAACCGCCGTGACCCTGTCGAACCGCCGCCGCACGCTGGCCGGCGCCACCCTGATCGCCGCGCTCGCGGCCGGTGTCGCCCCCACCGCCACCACCGCGTACGCCGCGCCCGCCGTCCCCACGGCCGTGCGCACCACCCCTGCTCCCGCCCCCGACATGGAGGGCGTGAGCGCCGCGTTGAAGGCCGCCATGGCCGAGGGCGCACCCGGAGCGATGGCCCGCTTCACCGGACCCGACGGAGTCCGGGCCCGGACCGAGGGCGTCCGCGACCGGACCACGGGCGCCGCCATGGACATCCACGCCCGCTTCCGCATCGGCAGCGTCAGCAAGACCTTCACCAGCGTGGTGCTGCTCCAACTCGTCGACGAGGGGCGGGTGGAGCTGGACGCGCCGGTCAACCGGTACCTGCCGGGGCTGCTGCCGGACGCCCGGATCACGGTGCGCCATCTCCTGACGCACCGCAGCGGACTGGCGGACTACACGGACGCGATGTTCGAGCACACGGTGCCGGGCTTCGAGGCGGTGCGCAACCGGGTCTTCTCCTACCAGGAGCTGGTCGACCTGTCGCTGGCCGAGCCCCGCACCACCGAGCCCGGGGTGTCGTACCGGTACTCCAACACGAACTTCGTGGTCGTCGGCATGCTCATCGAGAAGGTCACCGGCAAGCCGGTCGCGGACGCCTACCAGCGCCGCGTCATCGGCCCGCTGAAGCTGCGCCACACCTCCTACGTCCACCCCGACACCCGTATCGCCGGACTGCGCGTGCGCGGCTACCTCCACCCCGACGAGGAGGGGCAGCCGCTCGTCGACTCCACCGAACAGACCGTCTCCTGGGCGCAGTCGGCGGGCGCGGTCATCTCCGACCCGGCCGACCTGAACACGTTCATGACGGCGCTGATGCGCGGCAGGCTCCTCTCCCCGCGGACCCTCGAAGCGATGACCACCGTCACCCCGACCGACACCACCGACACCCGCTTCTACGGGCTGGGTCTGCGCCGCTACGACCTGTCCTGCGGCACACAGGTGTACGGCCACACCGGCACCGTCCAGGGCTACTACACGTACGCCTTCTCCACCCGGGACGGCCGACGCGCCCTTTCCTCGGTCGCGAACACCTCCAACCACGGCTCGGCGAACACCGCGCTCGGCGGCACGCTGGAGGCCGCGTTCTGCGGGAAGAAGCCCACCACGACGACCCCCACGCCCGGCCGGCGCACCACGTCCCTCCTCCCGGCCGAGCCTGACCTGGCCGAACGCCGCTGAGGCCACCGGCGCGAGCCCCGCTTCACCGGCGGCGGGGCCGCCGGTGGAACGCTGTGGAGCCCTCGGAGCGGACCATGCTCAGATACGTGGCGTCCGTGCCCTCCGGCCGGGCCGCGCCCACGAACAGGTAGCCCAACGCCTCGCACAGCGCGAGGGCGGGCCTGATCCGGGGGCTCACCATCAGGGTGCTGCGCTCGGTGCCGGTGCCGCGCAGGAGCGCGTCATGAAGGGCGGTGCCGTAGCCGAGTCCTTGGCAGGCCGGCCGCACGACGACGGCTCTGATGACGAAGGTGCGCCGCCCGTCCTCGTGGGTGAAGGAGTCGGGCATGGCGGAGCTGACCAGGCTCCGCCACCAGGTGGTGTCGGCGGGCAGCAGCGTCCCGAAGCCGAACCCGACGACGTGGCCGCCCCGTTCGGCCTTCACCAGTCGCGCGCCGGGGGAACGCAGGTCGCCGCGGTACAGGTCGAAGAAGGCGCTGGGCGGCAGCAGCCCGGCGAACGCGGTGAGATCCGCGGAGGCGTCGAGATAGAGCTGCGTCACGTCAGGGAGGCAGGCGGCGATCTCGTCCTGGTCGGTGAGGGTGGTGAGACCGTGCCTGGCGTCAGTCTGATACAAGGTGGGAGTTCCTCTTCGAACACGGCTGATACGGCTCGCCTTTCGGGCGAAAGGCGAAGGGGCGGGGAGTGAAAGGGGATGAGGAGTGAAGGGGGGAAGGGGTGCAGGGCGACAAGGTGTAGCGCGAATGGCGAATACGCGATAGGCGAAAGGTGGAAGGCGAAATAGGGGCGTCGCTGGTGCGAAGTGTGGTGGGCCGCCGGTGCGTCCTGTCTCAGGTTCGCTTCCGGTACAGCGCCTCGATCTCTTTCGCGTACGCCTCGGCGACGGCATTGCGCCGCAGTTTCAGCGACGGGGTGACGAGCCCTTGCTCCGGGGTGAAAGGGCGGGCCAGAATCCGGAACGTGCGGATCGACTCGGCCTGCGACACCAGTGTGTTGGCGGCCATGACCGCACGCCGTATCTCGGTTTCGAGATCCGGGTCGTCGACGAGTTCGGCCGAGGTGAGCATCGGCTGTCCGCGCATGGAGAGCCAGTGCTTGACGGCTTCCGGATCGAGGGTGACGAGCGCGGCGATGTACGGGCGGTCGTCGCCGACGACGACGCACTGCGCGACGAGCGGATGATCCTGCACCCGCTCCTCCAGCGGAACGGGGGAGACGCTCTTGCCCCCGGACGTCACGATGATCTCCTTCTTGCGGCCCGTGATGGTGAGGTAGCCGTCGGCGTCCAGGGACCCCAGGTCACCGGTGCGCAGCCAGCCGTCGGTCAACGCCTGCGCGGTCGCCGTGTCGTCGTTGAGATAGCCGTCGAACAGCGTCTGGCCCGCCACCCACACCTCGCCGTCGTCGGCGATCCGTACCGTGGTCCCCGGGATGGGCCGGCCGACCGTCCCGTACCGTGTGCGTTCCGGCGGGTTGATGGTGGCCGCCGCGGCCGACTCGGTCAGGCCGTACCCCTCGTAGACGGCGATGCCGGCGCCCGCGAAGAACAGGCCGAGGCTGCGTTTCATGCCCGAGCCGCCGGAGAGCGCGTGCCGCAGCCGGCCGCCCATGACCGCGCGCAGCTTGGCGTAGACGAGCCGGTCCCAGAACTGATGCCGCAGCCGCAGAGCGGTGGACGGGCCGGGACCCGTTCCCCAGGCCTGGGCCTCCGCGGCCTGCGCGTACTCGACGGCGACGGCCGCGGCGCGTTCGAAGGCGGCACCCTTGCCCGCCGTGTCGGCCGTGCGCCAGGACGCGTTGTAGATCCGTTCGAAGATGTAGGGGACGGAGACGATGAACGTCGGTCGGAACGCCGCGAGATCGGGGAGCAACGCGGACGCGGTCAGCTCCGGCTGATGGCCGAGCCGGACCCCGCCCCTGATCGCGGCGACCTGCACCATACGGCCGAACACGTGGGCGAGCGGCAGGAACAGCAGCGTCGACGCCTGGTCGTTCTTCTTGCTGTGGAACACCGGGTCCCAGTGGCTGACCACGGTGTCCGTCTCGTACATGAGGCTGCCGTGGGTGATGACACAGCCCTTGGGGCGCCCCGTCGTCCCGGACGTGTAGATGACGGTGGCGGTCGTGTGCGGGGTGACCGCCTGCCGCTGCCGGTGGACCGTGCCGTCGCCGATGCCGGCGGTGCGTCCGAGCAGCGTCAGCTCGGCCAGAACTCCCGCGTCGAGCTGCCACAGGTGGCGGAGCCGGGGCTGCTGGTTCATGGTCCGGGCCACGGTCATGGCGTTGTCCTCGTCCTCCACCAGGACCGCCGTCACCTCGGCGTCGTGAAGGATCCACCTCACCTGGTCCGCGGAGGCCGTCGGATAGACCGGAACGACCTGGGCGCCGATCGTCCAGAGCGCGAAGTCGAACAGTGTCCACTCGTATCGGGTCCGGCACATGATGGCGACCCGGTCGCCGAAGCGGAGGCCGGTGGCGAGCAGCCCTTTGGCGAGATCCAGTACCTCCGCGGCGAACTCGGCGGCCGTGACGTCATGCCATACGCCGTCTTCGTCTTTCCGGCCGAGGGCGACCGCTTCGGGATGTTCGGAGGCGCGTGTGAAGACGGTGTCGGCCAACCCGCCCAGTGGGCGGACCAATTCCGAGGGGGAAACGGAGAACTCCCGCATTGTCGGCTCCCTTGCGCGCTCTGACTGGCGCGAAAGATAGCGCAATCACAGGGAGTTCTTTGCTGTGCGGGCAATGCGTTGAAACATGGCAAAGAGGGTGAACGGCGGCCCGCCGTCAGGGACGTAGAAGCCTAAACGGCCGCAGAACGGTCCGGCCGCCCACGGAAAGCCGACAGGATCTGCACGAGTGGGCCACGAAACCGCTATCACGTGCGGACGCTTTCACCGGAGAGAGGTCCGGTCCAGGACATCCGACCGCGTTCTGGCCGGAAATGAATCCTCCGGCCGTACGGGCTTGTCGACTACTTCAGCGCCGAGGGCCGCGGATGCGTTACTCGACGGGCGTCCGGCATGGGCCCCACATTATGAATTTCGTTCAACTCTACCTGCGTAGATGAGGAGAAGCGAGAGAAGTAAAGGTCTCTTTCCCGACCTGGACCACCGTGGTGCCCCCCTTCACCGAGCGGCCAACCGTGCTTCCGGTACCCGCCGTCGGAGGGCGAACCGCGGTGCTAACGTGCGGCGGTGCCCACTCAAGCGAGACCCGCGTCCCTGCTGTTCGCACTCCGCCCCAAGAACCAGGACCGCCTCTACGACCTCTACGCGGACCTCCGCGGCGCCGACGAACTCCACTGGGACCGCTACCTCGACGCCTGGGTCGCCACCAGCCACGACGTGGTCAGCGCCACCGCCGGTGACCCGCGCTTCTCCTCCGTGCGGTACCCGGACATCGACGCGGTCTCCGAGGAACTGCGCCCGCTGGCCCGGGTGTTGAGCCGACAGATGCTGTACAGCGACGCCCCCGACCACGCCCGGCTGCGCGCTCTGCTCAGCAGGGCCTTCACCGCCCGCGCGGTCGCGACGCTGCGTGGCCGCATCCAGGAAGCGGTCGACCGGATCCTCGACCACGCCGCACCGACGGGCCGGCTCGACATCGTCGCCGACCTCGCCCGCCCGCTGCCCCTGGCCGTCATCTGCGACCTCCTCGGCGTACCGGAGGAGGACCGCTCCGCCCTGTCCGCCTGGTCCGACCCCGTCGCGGCGGCCATCGGCAACTCCCGCCTCGACGCGGACGACAGCCGCGCGGCCTCCGAGGCCATGGAGGAGATGCTCGCCTACCTCAGGACGCTCCTCTCCCGGAAGGACGCCCCGCCCGCGCCCCACACCCTGCGCGCCCTGCTGGCCACCGGCACCGACGACCCCGGTCAGGACGTCGACGAACTCCTCGCCAACAGCGCCCTGTTGCTCATCGCGGGACACGAGACCACCACCCACTTCATCGGCAACGCCGCACTGGCCCTCCTCGACCACCCCCAGGCGGCCGACCAGTTGCGCGAACGCCCCGAACTGATCCCCGCCGCCGTCGAGGAACTCCTGCGCTACGACAGCCCGGTGCAGCTCATGCTCCGCCGCGCCCGGCACGACCTGGACCTCGCGGGCCGTTCCGTCGCCGCCGGACAGACGGTGCTCCTCGTGTGCGGCGCCGCCAACCGTGACCCGGCGGTCTTCCCCGACCCCGACGTACTGGACTTCGAGCGCCCCGGCGGGCGGCACGTCGCCTTCGGCTACGGACCCCACTTCTGCCTCGGTGCGGCGCTGGCCCGCCTGGAGGGCGTCGTCGTCCTGGAGGCGCTGCTCACCCGGCTGCCCGGCTGGAGCCTCGACGGCCCCGAGCCGAGCCGTCTGCGCAGCCTCAACTTCCGCGGCCTGGAGTCCCTGAAGGTGTCGTTCACCCCCACCCGCTGATTCCCCGGAAGCCCGCGGGTTGGGAGCGGGCGGCGGTGAGCAAGGTAGGGGAGTGGAATGGACCGGGATTCTCAGCACGGCACTCGGCGCGGTGATCGCGCTGGGCACCTCCGCCTACGTCGAGCACCGGCGATGGTCCCGGGAGAGCGCCCAGCGGGCCCGTGAGGAGCGCCGCGCCGGATACGTGGCGTTCCTCGACGCCACGGCCCAGGCGAGCGAGACCCTCGTCAACATCGCCCGCGGCCACGACCGGGCCGAGGACACGACGGGCCGCGCCGGGACGGTCCTCCGTGACAGCAGTGTGCTGTCACGGAGGCTGGAACTGGCCCTCGTCGCCCCCGACGACATCATGGCCGAAGTCACCGAGGCCGTCGCCCTGTTACGGGTGTACCGGGACGCGGTGGCCCAGGGCCTGCCCTACGAGTCCGACGAAGTGCAGGCGGCCCGGGCCGCGTTCAACGACCATCGCAGCCAACTGACCCGCCTCATGCGCACCTCCCTGTGACCGGGCCGCGCCCGCAGGACGGGGCCGCTCATTCCCCCTCCGCGGGCAGGTCCCGGTCGGCGATCCGCTTCACATGGCGGGCGAACACGGCCTCGGCGTCCGGGTTCAGCCGGAGCAGCGCCACCATCCCGGTCACGATGACGTCGCACACCTCGTCCTCGACGTCCTTCCACGTATGGGAGTGCCCCTTGCGGGGATTCGCCCCCAGCGCGCCGATCGCCGCCTCGGCGACCTCACCGGCCTCCTCCTGGATCTTCAGGAGCTGCACGAGGATGCTCTGTTCCCTGGGACGCGTGGAATGCTCCTCCAGGAGGCGGGCGAGGCGGGTGATCGTCTGCCAGTCATCGGTCATGCGTCCCTCGATTCGGTGCGGCGCGAACGAACTCGTTGCTCCGTTCCACCCTGCCCACATGGAGCGTGTAACTCTCGTACCACTGCTCCCGACCCCGCTTCTGCGCCGCCCGGTGCTCGGCGTGCTCACCCCACCGGGCCAGCGCGTCGGCGTCCCGGAAGTACGCGACAGTGATCCCCAGCCCACCGGGATTCTGCGCGTGCTCCGCCCCCAGGAACCCGGGGATACCCCTGACCAATTCCTCCAACCGCGCGTCGGTCTCACCGAAGCCGCTCTGCTCCTCGCTCCGCACCGTGGTGAACACGGCCATGTAGTAAGGGGGGTCGAAGGCCGGAACCGGTCTGACAGGTGCCTCCGGGGCATCACTCATGACGCTCACCGTAGGGCCGCGGACACCGTCACGGGAAGATCGGGCGTGGTCCGAGCAGCAGCGCGGCGAGCCGCAGGTACGCCGTGTACACCTCGGGCGTCAGCCAGGAGAGTTCGACGGTGCTGCCCATGGCGAGGTGGCCGTCACGGGGGATGCTGACGAGGCCGCGGCAGCGGGAACTCAAGGCGCGTTTGGCCGCCGGGTCGAGCGTCCAACCCGCCGCCGGGCGGCTGTGGTTGAGGACGACGACCGCTTCCCGTACCAGATCGGGACGGTTCGCGGTCACCAGGCGGTCCATGGACTGCTGGGCCTGGGTGAGTCCCGCGGGGTCGGCCCGGGAGACGATGACGACACGATCGGCGTACTGGAGGACCACGGGCAGCGGGGTGTCGGCGTCGACGAGGGTGAGAGGGAAGTGCGCTTGGGTGGCGAGTGCCACCCTGCCGAAGTCCGGGTCGGTGAACTGCAGCCCTGCCGACGGGTGGGACATCGAGTCGTTGGCCAGGACGGTGAGCCCCGACCTGTGCGGGGACAGGAACAGCCGCAGATCCTCGAAGCTGCTCACCTCGTGCAGTGATCCGGCCAGATCGGACAGCCCCTCCAGGGTGTCCCGGAAGAGACGCCGCACGAGCCGGATGTGGCCGCCCGCGTGCCGGTCGGCGTCGATGGCCAGCACAGGTTCCTGCCGCTGGTCGGCCAGGACCGCGCCGAGGACCATGGTGGTCGTGGTGCACCCGGCCCCCTCCTTCACTCCCACGACCGCGATGCGCATCCGGTGTCGCAGCGGCGCGCGGATCGTCCGTACCCACTCCTCGGTGCCGGCCTCCGAGGCTTCCGTCTCCTCCTCGGTGGACGGTGAACCCGGTTCCGCGGGCCTCCAGGGTTCCTCCTCCACGGCGGCCCACTCCACGCCCCCGGGCAGCCTGGTGGCCAGGGCTTCGGTCACCTCCTCGGCGGTCGGCCGGTCCTCGGGCCGGATCGAGACACAGCGCAGCAGCAACTCCCGCAACGGCGAATCGAGTTCCATGAACTCCCGCTGGTACTCCAGCGCACCGCGCTCGTGCACGTGCCACACGCGGCCCATCACGGCGTGCAGCAGGATGGCGCCCAGGGAGTACACGTCCCCGGCCGCGATGCGCGACTCGCCCCAGTAGGTCACTTCAGGCGCGCGATAGGGGGAGTTGGCCGGCACGGACGCCGTCGACGCGCTCCAGGCGCCGTCGATACGGGCCGAGGTCCAACTGATGATGTGCAGCGTCGACTCGGTCAGCAGGATCGTGCCCGGGGTCAGCGAACCGTGGACGATACCCCGGCGGTGGCAGCGGGTCACCGCGCGTGCCAGGTGCCAGCCGAGCCAGGTGAACAGGGGCGTGCCGGGCTGCGGTCCGGCCGCGTCCAGCACGGCCCGCAACGTCGGGGCCGGTCGGCCGTCGGCGAGGGTGTCCAGGCGCAGCGCGAGCCAGGGCGTGGGTGCGGTGCCGAGATCGCTGCCCAGCAGCGCGGGCGCGTAGACCCCCTCCATGCGGTGCAGCGCGCGTCGTTCGATCTCCAGGAGTTCCTGCCCGACGGGGGAGTCGAACGACGAGGACACCCGCAGGAGCACCTGCCGTCCCGCCTCGTCCGCACCGATGTAGGCGGTGGGCTTCCCACCCGATCCGTCACGCTGGAGCAGCAGATACGGGCCGAGGGCGTGCAGGTCCTGGAGGCGCAGCGGGAGCCAGGCCCGCGACGTCTCCAGCCCCGTGGGCAGACGGATCTCCTCGTACTCGACGACCCGCTCGGGCGTGGGAGTCATCGGCCGCGCGCCCAGATGGGTCAGGAGACGGTCCTCCAGCCAGGCGAACGGACGCGTACCGGGCAGCAGTTCACCGGTGCCCACCGGGTGCGCCAGCCAGGCCGGGAAGTCGGGCGAGTGGCCCACCAGTGTGCGCAGCCGGTCGGTGACGGCCCGGGTCGTGCGCAGCAGGTCCATCGGGGACGCCGTGTCCAGCAGGATCTCCTGGGCGTCCCGGGGGAAGCCGAACCGGCGGTGCTGCGCCGGAAGCCGCTCGTCGGCCCGGTCGATCTGGCGCATCAGACCACCCAGGAACACCTCGGCGAGATGTGCGGTGTCGGCGCGCCAGGGAACCGCCGCCTGGACGAGCCGCATCACCGGCACCGTGAGCGGGGACACGGCGGCGAGGTGCGCGGCGAGCCGGTACGCCTCCGGGGACGCCGCGTCACGGAACCGCAGGACGGCGTCCGGTGCGTCCGCACCCCGCGTGTCGGCGCCCGTACGGGGCGTCCGCTCGTGGGGCGCCCGCATCAGAGGCAGTTCCACGCTCGCCCCGGGGGAGGCGACCAGACCGGCCCAGGTGGCGATCGCCGGTGGATACGGTTCCAGGACGGGGATCGGCACGCCCGTGAAGTCGTCGCACAGCTCGGACGGCAGGAGGGCGTCGGTCACCTCCCACGTGTCGTTCGCCGCGCCTCGCCGTCTGCTCGTCACCAGCCAGGGCTCCGAGCGGATCCCCGAGCCGTCCCACAGGTGGGCGGGCAGGGTGTGCATGACCGCCGTCGGTCCCTGACGCGCCCAGCGCTCCAGAGCTTTGATCATGCGCCCGTCCCGCCAGCACGCCCCGATGCCGTCACTGATCACCAGGACCAGCGTGCGGCCCGAAGGATCGACGACCGTGCCGGGGGACAGGGCCGGGGCCCGGAGGTCGAACGGGCGGGTCCGCAACAGGGGCGCTCGCGCCGACCGGGCGTCCAGGCCGTGGACGCGGATGTCGCGGAACGCGCCCAGCCGCTCCAGCAGGACACGCAACTCCGAGGCCAGACGCCGCCACAGCAGCATGGAGATGCCGTCGTCGATGAGCAGGACCAGGCTGAGCCACCGCTGACGCGCGGGCCGGGTCACCAGGTCGGGCAGACCGGTCTCGGCCAGCGCCGCCGCGGTGGCCTCTTCGTCGAACTCCGCCTTGAAGGGGTCCGGTTGAGGCTGCTTCAAGGAGCGAAGCGCTCGTCCGAAACGCAGTTCGTCCTCGCCGAGCGCCTTCTCCTCCGGGACCCTGACGGGCATCGCACCCCTGCGGCCGTCCGCGCGCAGCCCTCTCCCGGCACTGTCCGAGCCCAGTTCGGCGAACTCGGGAGCGCTGCGCAGCGCCGCGGCGGCGTGCAGCGCCCCGAGCAACTGGTCGGGCGGAGGCGGCTGGGGCGGCACGACCGGGGCGGGCCATGTGTCGCGGGAGGGACCGGTACCCGCCGAGTCGCCGAGAGCCGCGTAGGCGTCCGGCGTTCCCGGCCGGGGCGGAGCCGTGGTGGCTCCGCGCAGTGAGCGGGCCAGCGGTGCGTCGGCGTCAGCGGGCAGGCGGGCCGCGAGCCAGAGCGTGTCGAGCAACTCGTGGATGGACAGGTCGTGCCCGGTCAGCCGGGCGAGCCTGGCCAGCGCCGAGCGCCGGGGCCCGTCACCGCCGTCCGGCTCTGCCGGAGCTTCGGGGCGGGTGCCGTCGGGCGGCATCTAGACGGTCCCGCCGAGCCGGTGCAGCACCGAGTCGAGCAGACCGTCGTTCAGTTCCATCCCGCCCTTGCGCAGGAACACCGCGTTGAGCAGCTGATCCGTGGCGAGTTCGCCCGGAGCGCGGCGGTTGAGGAACGTGTGGAACAGGTCGTCCACACCGCGCAGCGCGTCCTCGCCCAGATGCGCGGCCACGATCCCGCGCAGACGCACCTCGTCCGGATCGGGCAGCGCGAGGCGCACACAGCGGCGCATGAAGGCCGGCGGGAAATCCCGCTCACCGTTGCTGGTGATCACCACGACCGGGAACTCGTCGCACCGCACCAACCCCCTGCGCACGGTGACCCGGTCACCGTCCAAGGTGAGGAGCGACACCTCCGACTGCGCCTCGGGCAGCCGGGACAGCTCCGGAATCTCGAACCTGCCCTCCTCGAAGACGGTCAGCAGGTCGTTGGGCAGATCCACGTCGCCCTTGTCCAGTTCGTCGACGAGCAGCACCCGTGGCCGATCGCGCGGAACCAGAGCCGTGCCCAGAGGGCCGAGCCGGACGAAGGTCCCGATGTCGGGCTCGGCGTCGCCCTGCTCCTTGCGCAGATGGGTTTCCTGAAGCCGGCCGATCGCGTCGTAGCCGTACAGGGCCTCCTTGAGGACCGAGCGGCTGTTGACCGGCCAGTGCAGCACCGGCCCCAGGCTGAGTTCGTGGGCGATCGCATGGGCCAGGGACGACTTGCCCGTCCCCGGATGCCCGGTCACCAGCAGCGGGCGGCGCAGATGCAGAGCCGCGCTCACCACGTCCGCCTCGGTCGGACCGATGAGATACGGGCTCCGCTGGACCTCGCCGTCGGGGGCACTCGCGAACTGCCGCCATGGAGGAGCCTCGGGGAAGGCGACCTCTCGGGCGACTCCGTCGCCGCGGAACAGCCGCCACCCGTCACCGTTCGTCATGTCTGCCGCTCCGTCTCTTCCGCGGGGTCAGCGAGCTGGAGTTCGTCGGGCAAGGGCAGCTCGGCGTTCTCCCAGACCAGGGCAGGGCGCTCGGGCCGCGTGTCGTCAGCGTGCACACGGACCCGGAAGTGCCTCAGCCTTTCCGGGAGTTGATCGACCGGACCATGCGTCAGCAAGGCGTCGAGGCCCGGCTCCTCGCCGACACCGTCGTGCCCGCGCACCGCGAGGCCCGTGCCGCCCTCGCGGTCCCACAGCACGATGGGGACCCCCATCACCAGGCAGACGGGCAGCAGTTCGCCCCTGCGCTCGGCGTCACCCTCCACGAAGACGCGCGCGCTGTCCCGGTGGGTTGTCTTCAGCAGCCCGATCAGCGCCGCGCGCCCGCCGAAGGACCGGTCGGCCAGCAGCGGAGGACTGTGCGCGCGAGCCTTCCAGCGCCGCTTGAGATCCGAGACGGCGGTACGCGAGCGCATACGCAACCGGGGGCAGCGCAGCACGAGATGGAAGTCCTCGCCGAGCGGCGCGGGAATCACCTCGTCGGGTCCGGCTCCGTCCCACTCGTCCACCGCCAGCTCCAGCGCGTCCGGCGGGACGGAGACCGCGACCAGTGCCACCCCGTCCCCCGACGCGTCGCCACCGCCCGCCACCTCACGGATCAGCCGCGCGATCTCCGGTCCGGTACGCGGCCGTTCGGAGCTGGTGACGGCGCGCGCGGCGGTGCCGTCCGGCCGCAGCCGCCACACCGAGCACCGGTAGTGGTCCGCGGGATCCTTGGCGTACCGGTCGAGTTCCACGAGGATGCGCGCCCCGGGCGGAGCGGTCCGCCGCGACCAGCGTTCCGCGTCGGCTCGCCGCTCGTGCAGCGCCGAAGGGTGCACGCCCAGGCGCGCGGCGACGCGTCGGCTCCACTCCTGGAGCGCCGCGCACGCCATGCCACCGGTCTCCGCGGCCAGGTACTCCACCACGCGCAGCAGCGCGGGCAGCCGCGGTGTCTCCTCGGGCACCGGTGAGCCGTCACCGTGCCAGGACTCCAGCTCACGCAGCACCCCGGGCACCGCGGACGGCGCGAGCCTGGCCGCCTGGAGGGACTGCGGCAGATCGAGGTAGGGCAGGGCGGCATGCGCGGCGCGCGGAAGCAGCCCCGGATCGAGCCGCACCAGGTGCTCCGTCTTGCCCAGCAGCACACGGTGCTCCGCCACCGACAGCAGCCGCGCCGCCTCGGTGAGCCGCCCCAGCGCCAGCAGGCGGTCGAGTTCGGCCCGTCCCCGAGCGTCGTACGCCACCTTGGGCGCCAGGGACTCGGTGAGCGTGGGCAAGGCCCGCTCCGTGGCGGCGAGCAACTGCGCCAACTCCTCGACGGCAGGCGCCGAACGGTTCTCCGGGACCCGCAGGCCCAGTTGGGCGGCGAGCGCTCCCGCGTGCGCCGCCCGCTCCTTCGGATCCCCGAGAAGCGTGTGCAACGGGCCGACCATCATGTCCCGCACCGACTCGTCCACCCCGAGGACCGAGGGCCTCGCCCACAGGGCACGCAGATGCTCGTCGGGCACCGCACCCGCCCGGCGCAATTCCGTGATCACCGACTGCCATCCCAGGCCCCAGCTGCGCCGTACGGTGTGCTGCGCCGCGAACGCCGGACCCGGTGCGACGATCCGGCCCATCACCAGACCGACGACCGCCCCTTCGGCCGTCGACCACAGGGGTCCACCGCTGTAGCCGTCGTCGATGGCCGCCCCCGACAACTGCCCGTCGAGATAGCCGATGCCGTCCTCGTACGCGGCGACCCGTACATCGGCGTACGAGAACGGCTGCCCGCCGCCGTACCAGGCCCTGACCTCCTGGCCGCTGGTCATCTCCACCCAGCGCACCGGACCCACCGGTGACGGGGGCTCCTCCTCGAGTTCCAGGACGGCCAGGTCGCCCTCCCACTTCAGAGAGCCGGCGCCTTCCGGTCCCTGACCGTGCGGGCGAGGCGGTATCCATGCCGCGAGTCGCGCCCGCCATGTCCTCCCGGCGGACAGCGCGGGAAACGCCACCTCGAGGACCACGCCTCCGGGATCCCGTGGGCTGAGCATCCGCAGTCCCAGAGCCGCGTTGACGACATGCGCGCACGTCAGCAGAGACCGTCCGGCGAGGTACACGCCTGCGCCGGCCGTCCGTGCCTGGTCCCTCACCAGCACCTGGACCAGCGCCGCACGGGCGTCCGTCGCCCCGGCGTCACCCGCCGCCATGAACCAGGTCACGCGCCCGCCCCGGGAGAGCGCCAGGTGGCCGAAACGGTCAGAGTGGCCTGGCCGTTGGCGCCGATGATGCCGATCTTGAGGTCCTGGCCTATCTGCACGCCGAACCCCACCGTCAACTCCTGCGGAGGATCGGCGATGCCGCGGACCGAGTCGTGTATTTCCTGGAGCACGGGGCCCAGCGGACTCAGCACCGTACGCAGCGCGTCCGTGGCCAGCTCCCCGACGCGCGCCCCGCGTCCCACGGGCGCCACTCCGGCGATCCCCTCCGGCAGATCACCCCCGTCCGCCGAGGACGTGACGACCTCACCGGCCGGCGACAGCTCAAGACGGACGCACGCACCGTCGTCGAGCGCGAACTCCATGTAGTCGAAGTGCGGCACAGGCAGCATTGTGCCGATCGGGCGGATGATGGGACAGGGAAGTGGGCGAAACGGATGTGAAGTCTTCCACGGGACCACCGGACATCGCGGCGCCCAGGCGCAGAATGGCCGGGTCACCGGCGACAGGAAGAAGGCCCGTCATGGCGCTCCGGCGGATGGACAACGTCCTCGTCGTGGTCGAGGACCTCGACGCCGTCATCGCGTTCTTCGTCGCGCTCGGCATGGAGCTGGAGGGCAAGGGTCCGCTGGAGTGGCGTGGGGCGGAGCGGGTCATCGGGCTCCGGGACGTCCAGCAGGACGTCGCCATGCTGCGGGTTCCGGGCGGGCATGGGCGGGTGGAGCTGGCCAGGTTCCACACGCCGAAGGCGATCGTCCCGGAACCGGAGGTCGCGCCGGCGAACACGCTCGGTCTGCGGCGGATGATGTTCACCGTGGACGACGTCGAGGACGTCGTCGCCCGACTGCGGGCCCACGGTGGTGAACTGGTCGGCGAGATCGTGGCCTACGAGAACGTCTACCGGCTCTGCTACGTCCGCGGGCCGGAGGGCATCGTCGTCGGACTCGCCGAGGAACTCGGATGACCGGGCCGGGGGCGAGCCGCGTACGTCAGGTCGGGTTCCCGTGACCGTCCCGGCCCTGACGCACGCGGTTTCCGCCGTACGGTTACGCGGTCTCGGGCGCGCGTGTCAGCAGAGGCGGCCGGTGTACCAGGCGCCGTCCACGTCGGAGGCGGCGCCGATCCAGGTCACGCCGGGGCCGACACACATCTCCGTGTTCGGTCCCCAGTCGTCGATCTCGATGACGATGCGCGAACCGTCCGAGGTGCAGTGGTTGTAGTAGGCGTCGGAGGCGGTCTCGTAGAAGCCGCAGGGGTCCGCTGCGGCCGTACCGGCGCTCGCGGTGACCGCGCCGAAGGACGTGAGGACGAGGGCGACGGAACCGAGGGTGCTGGTCAGGGTGCGACGGATGCGCAAGGTGAACTCCACAGGAGGGTAGGGGCAGCCGAATCCGACTCCGAGTGCGGAGTCCGGGCCGCCCGGTGCGTGGTGACGGGTCGTCGAACGTCGGACCTCGAACCTCGAACGTCTGATTCGGAACGTCGAACGCCGACCGGCTCAGGCTCGCAGCTCCGGGCGGCGGTTCGGATCATCGTCGTCGGTGTTCACCCGGCGGATCGATTCACTGCTGAGCCGAACAGTTGATCTTCGAGGGTTCCTTGTTTGACGGGCCGGTGGACGCCGGTTCGCCGGTCCCGCCCGTGAAGCCGCCGACGGCGGCATGGCACCATCGGGTGCCGTGACGGCGTCCCCGGGAGTGCGGAGTCTGCGTGCGGCGGTCTTCGCCGTGCTCTGCGTCCTCCTGGCCTCCGGCGGACACACGCTGGCCGCAGGGGTGGCACCGCCGGTGTGGGCGCAGCTCGCCGGGGGCGGCGCCGTCTACGCCGTCGCGTACGGCCTGGGTGGCCGCGAGCGGTCGCTCGTCGGCATCGGGGGCGGTACGACGGCCGCGCAGGGCGGGCTGCACGTCCTGTTCGGTGTCGCACGACCGCACACCACCACCACGGCGATGCACACCGGGGTCCTGCGCATGGCCGCGCACCCGCACGCGCTGACACCGCACGCCACGGCCGCCCACGTGGGCGCCGCGGCTGTCCTGACCTGGTGGTTGCGGTGCGGTGAGGCCGCGCTGTGGTCGCTGCTGCGGTGGGCCGCCACCTTCGTGCCCGGCCTGGCCGGCTGGTGGCGGACGGCGGGCGGCGCGTGGCGCGCGCCGGACGCGCCGACGGCCGTACCGGTGCGGACCGGGGACGTACCGCCGCCACGGCAGGCGCTGCTGCGTCACGCCGTGCACCGGCGAGGGCCGCCGACGGGGATCGCGCACGCCGTCCGACCCGGCGTCCCCCCGTCATCGCCCGACCGGGCACCACCCACCCCGTACGGAGAGCCACTCAGCCATGTCCCTCGCACGTCACACCCTGCGCCGCGCCGGTGCCGTCACCGCGCTGACCGCCGTCGGCGTCCTGGCCGCCGCGGGCGTCGCCTCCGCGCACGTCACCGTCCACCCCGAGAGCTATGCCAAGGGCGCCACCGACGGCGTTCTGACCTTCCGTGTCCCCGACGAGGAGGACACGGCGGACACGACCGAGGTGCAGGTCTTCCTGCCCACCGACCACCCGGTCCTCGGCGTGCTCGTCTCCCCGCGGGACGGATGGACCGCCAAGGTCACCACCACGAAACTCGCGACACCCGTCAAGACCGACGACGGCACCATCACCGAGGCCGTCTCCGAGATCACCTGGACCGGCGGGCGGATCGGGGCCGGACAGTACGAGGACTTCGACGTCGCCTTCGGTCAACTTCCCGAGGACACGGGTTCGTTGACCTTCAAGACGCTCCAGACGTACTCCGACGGCAAGACCGTCCGCTGGATCGAGACGGCGTCCTCCGGGGACGACGAGCCGGAGAACCCGGCGCCCGTCCTCGCACTCACCCCGCGGAAGGCCGGGAGCGGCAGCACCCCCGCCGCCGTGGCCGTCCCGTCGTCGGCGGGCAGCGACTCGACCGCCCGCGGACTCGGCGTCGCCGGGCTCGTCGTCGGTGCGCTGGGGCTGTCCGCGGCGGTCTTCGCCGTCCTGCGCGGACGATCCGGCGGGGCGCGCCCCGCGTAGCGATCCGCCGGACCCGGGAACTTTCCGGGGCATTCCGCCGACTCCTGAGACAGCACGGCCCGATCCGGCCGCTGCCCTGTCGTACGACCTGGAGTCCCGGTTGATGGACGAGCCCCGGAAATGTCCCTCCGGCAGCCGAGCGAGCACCGGCGCGACCCGGCGCCCGCCCACCCGTGGGAGCGCGGGCGGCCCGCCGCGCGGCTTCGCGCCGCCGCCCGCGCTCTGCGGCTTCCTCCTGCTGCTGGCGCTGATGTTCACGGTGTCGTACGGCGTCGGCGCCGCCGCCGGTCCCGTGGCACCCGGCCTGCACGGCACCGCGCCGAGCGACGGTGACGTCCACGAGGACGGCACCGGAGGCGGGACCGACGGCACAGATCCAGGCGGCATGGACATGGGCGGCGGCGCGCACGAGGGGGACCGGTGACCGGCTCCGAACCCACGAGCACCCTCGTGACCACCGACCTCACCGTCGGCGGCATGACCTGCGCCGCCTGCGTGGGGCGCGTCGAGAAGAGACTCGGCAGGCTGGACGGCGTCACGGCGACCGTCAATCTCGCCACCGGGCGGGCCCGCGTCAGCCATCCGGCGGAGATCAGCGCGAGGGACCTCGTCGAGACGGTTGAGAAGGCCGGATACACCGCGGCTGTCCCCGAGCCGGCGGGTGAGCGGGGGGAGCCGGACGGCGCCGCCGGTGACGCCGAGTCCGACGCCCGCCGCGCGGAACGGCAACGGCTGCTGATCACGGCGTCGCTCGCGCTGCCGGTCCTCGTGCTGTCGATGGTGCCCGCGCTCCAGTTCCGCAACTGGCAGTGGCTGTGCTTCGTCCTCGCCGCACCCGTCGCCGTGTGGGGCTCCTGGCCCTTCCACGAGCGGGCGGCGCGAGGGCTGCGGCACTCGACGGCCACCATGGACACCCTCGTGTCGCTCGGTGTGACCGCCTCCTTCTCTTGGTCGGCGTACGCGCTGTTCCTCGGCGGAGCCGGTGATCCCGGCATGCGGATGCCGTTCGGCTTGGCGCCCTCCGCCGCCGACGGCGTGGCGCACGTCTACCTCGAAGCGGCCGTCGGCGTACCGCTGTTCGTGCTCACCGGACGGTTCCTGGAGGCACGGGCCCGACATGGGACCGGAGCGGCGTTGCGCTCCCTCGCCCGACTCGCCGCCAAGGAGGTCGCGGTACGCGACGGCGACTCCGAACGACTGCTGCCGATCGCGGAGTTGCGGGTCGGGCAGGTCTTCGTCGTACGCCCCGGGGAGCGGGTCGCCACCGACGGGCGGGTGACGGAGGGGAGTTCGGCGGTCGACCTGTCCCTGGTGACCGGCGAGAGCGACCCCGTGGAGGTCGGCCCCGGCTCGAACGTCACCGGTGGGTCCGTCAATGCCGGTGGGCTGTTGCTCGTACGGGCCGAAGCGGGCGGCTCCGACACCCAACTCGCCCGGATCACGCGGCTGGTGGCCGAGGCGCAGGCGGGCAAGGCCAAGGCGCAGCGACTGGCCGACTCGGTGGCCGAGGTCTTCGTGCCGGTCGTGCTGGCACTGGCCGTCACCACGCTCGGGTTCTGGTTCGGCGCCGGCGCGGACCCGCGGGCGGCGATCACCGCGTGCGTCGCCGTACTGGTCGTGGCCTGCCCCTGCGCGCTCGGACTCGCGACACCGACCGCGCTGATGGCCGCGACCGGGCGCGGCGCCCAACTGGGCGTCCTGGTCACGGGACCACAGGCCCTGGAGAAGCTCCAGGGGATCGACAC
This sequence comes from Streptomyces sp. NPDC090106, assembly GCF_044747265.1. Lineage (NCBI taxonomy): Bacteria > Bacillati > Actinomycetota > Actinomycetes > Kitasatosporales > Streptomycetaceae > Streptomyces > Streptomyces sp. NPDC090106. The sequence continues at coordinate 442,610 of NZ_JBIVDS010000007.1, forward strand.
CGTAGTGCTGGACAAGACCGGCACCCTCACCTCGGGCCACATGAGCGTCGCCCGTGTCACCGTCGTACCGGACGGCATCGGTCGAGAGACCGTACTGCGGCTGGCGGGAGCCGTCGAGCAGGGGTCCGAACACCCCCTCGGGCGGGCCGTTTCCACCTACGCGCGACGTGAACTGGGCGTGCCGCTGCCCGAGGTGAGCGGGTTCCGGGCGCTGCCGGGACGCGGCGTCCGGGGACGGGTCGAGGGCCACCGGGTCGAACTCCGCGCCCCCGAAGACGAGTTGCCCGGCGCTCTCACGGCGGTGGAAACCTCCTCGTACACGCCGGTGGTGGCATACGTGGACGACGTCGCCGAGGCCCTCTTCGAGGTCGGGGACGTCGTACGGCCGGGCAGCTACCGGGCCGTCGACAGGCTGCGGCGCCTCGGCGTGCGACCGGTGCTCGCCACCGGCGACCGGGAGGCACCCGCCCGTGCCGTCGCCCAGGGCCTGGGCATCGAGGAGGCCTACGCCCGCTGCACTCCCGAGGAGAAGGCCGAACTCGTGCGCGGGCTCCAGCGTGACGGCCGGCGGGTCGCGGTCGTCGGGGACGGTGTGAACGACGCCGCCGCGCTGGCCTGCGCCGACCTCGGGATCGCGATGGGCACCGGCACGGACGTCGCCATCGGCGCCGCCGACGTCACGCTCGTGCGCGGTGACATCGAGGCACTCGCCGACGCGATCCGGCTCGCCCGCAGGACCTCGCGCACCGTCCGCGCCAACCTCGGCTGGGCCTTCGGCTACAACGCCGTCACCCTGCCGCTCGCCATGGTCGGCCTGCTCGACCCGATGGTGGCCGCGGCGGCCATGTCCGCCAGTTCGGTGCTCGTCGTGGCCAACAGCCTGCGGTTGCGGGCCTGGAGGCCCACGCCGTCGCACCCGCTCCCGACCTCTTCCGCCCGGAGGCGTGCCCGATGACCGCCGCACCGCGACGACTGACCGAGCCGCACCCGGGCAATGAACCGGACCCGGGCAATGAACCGCACCCGGGCAATGAACCGCACCCGAGCAACGAACCGCACCCGATCGTCCGACCGCACCCGTGGCGCCCGAACCGGCGCCGGATCGCCGACGCCCTCAACTTCGCCCTCGCCCCCGTCGCCGCGTGCAGCCTCGCGCTCGGGGGCCTGACGGCCTGGGCCACGGCGGGGAGAGCGGGCAGCCCGCCCCGGATCACCGTGTCAGCGGGTCGGGTGTTCGTGCCGTACGGCGACACGACACGCACCGCGGCCTTCTTCGACATCGCCAACACGGGTGGCGCGGACGACCTGTTGCTCCGGGTGACGTCCACCGAGACCGGCGGCGACGTCGAACTGAGCCGGCACCGGATGACGGGAGGGTCGGCCGCGTCCAGGGAATCCGTCACCTCGATCGCCGTCCGCGCGGGCGGCGCGCTGTCGATGTCGCCTCAGGGCGTGGTCGTGACGCTGCGCCCCGTCGAGGGATGGCGGGAGGGAGAACTCGTCGCGTTCACCCTGCACTTCGAACGCACGGGCCCGATCAGGACACTCGCGGTGCTCGTCCCGCCGACCTCTTGATCGTCCTGTGCGCCGGATTGAGCGGGTGACCGTGGATTTCCGTACCCATGCGTGACGACGACGCCCGAAGGTGAAGATGAGGCGCCATGACAGCAGGGTGGGGTTCTCGCACTGTGAGGGCCGCGGTGTTCGCGGCCGTGTGCGTGCTGCTCGCCGCCCTGGGCCACGTCCTGATGTCCGGGGGCGACGTGCCCGCCTGGACGCTCGCCGCCGGCGCGGTCGCCACCGTCGCCGTGGGCTGGGCCCTGGCGGGGCGTGAGCGTGGGCTGGTCGCCGTCGTGACGGTCGTGGTCGCCGCGCAGACGGTGCTGCACGAGTCGTTCTCGCTCGCCCAGTCGGTGACGGGCGGGGGCGGGGAAGCCGCCATGGACATGGGCTCGGCCCATATGGGCTCGCTGCACATGGGCGCGTCACACGTGGGCGCGGCGCATATGGACGGGGCGCATATGGGCGTGATGCACATGGACGCCATGGACATGAGCCATCACATGGGTGCCGCCGATATGGGGGTGGGGGCCACCACCATGGCTGGAACCACCATGGCTGGAACCGCCATGGGCGGAAGCCACATGGGCGTGACCGACATGGTCATGGACGGCACGCACTCGTCGCTCGGCATGCTCGCCGCCCACCTGCTCGCCGCGCTGCTGACCGGACTGTGGCTGGCGTACGGAGAGAAGGCCGCCTTCCGTATCCTGCGGGCCGTCGCCGCTCGGCTCGCGGCTCCGCTGCGGCTGCTGCTCGCGGCTCCGGTTGCCCCGGCCCGCCCTCGCCTCCGCCCGCGTCGCCCCCGCTCGGACAGAGCGCCGGTCCTCCGCCTCCTCGTCCACGCGATCACCTCCCGGGGACCCCCGGTGGGGACGGCTGTCCTCTGACGACAGCCGGACTCCCGAGGCCGCCCCTGCGCGCCCCGGGCCCCGGTCGTACGCGTGCACGCACCAGCGCCGTGACGCCTCAGCACCGATCCGTACCGCTCCTTACCGTCCCATGGGGTTCTGCAGCGATGCGTGCTGAGCGCCTCCGCGTCCGCGTGTCGTAAGGCCGGTTCCCCACTCACCGGACCGCCGCGTGCCCTCGCGCACCCGGTCCGGACCACGGATCCGAGAAGGACACCAGGTGACCACCTCCGCCCTGCTTGACCCGCCCGCCGAGACGGACGAATCGGCTTCCTGCCGAGACCAGTTGATGGACGAGTCGATAACCGCCTGGGCTCTGGCCGCCCGAGGCGGCGACCCGGACGCCGTCGAACGGTTCGTGCACGCCCTGCACCGTGACGTCCAGCGCTACGTCGCCCACCTGTGCGGTGACGCCCAGGCCGTCGACGACCTGGCCCAGGACACCTTCCTGCGCGCGCTCGCCGGCCTGCACCGGTTCGAGGGACGTTCCTCGGCGCGCGCGTGGCTGCTGTCCATCGCGCGCCGCGCCGTCATCGACAGCTACCGCCGCGCCGCCGCCCGGCCCCGCCTGTCCGACGTACCGGACTGGCAGTCGGCCGTCGAGCGGGCCCAGCCGTGCGACCTGCCCGGCTTCGACGACGGCATCGCCCTCCTCGACCTGTTGACCGCGCTCCCCGAGGAGCGGCGCGAGGCGTTCCTCCTCACCCAGTTGGCCGGTGTGCCGTACGCGGAGGCCGCCGAGGTGAGCGACTGCCCCATCGGCACGGTCCGTTCGCGCGTCGCCCGCGCACGCGCGAGCCTGATGGACCTCCTGGACGAGGCGGAGGAGGCTCGTCGTCCCTGAGTCCGTCGAGGACGCGTCGGCGGGCACCGTGCCCAGGGCGCGCCCGACGCGCACACCATCGGCCCGCCTGCCGCCCCGCGTCGGGCGGCGGCCGGACGGCCGGTCAGGTCAGCAACTCGACGTACCCGTCGGCGCCGTGCACGCGGATGCGCTGCCCGTCGCGGATCAGCCGGGTCGCGCCCTCCACACCGACGACGGCCGGCAGCCCGTACTCCCGGGCGATCACCGCGCCGTGCGTCATCAGCCCGCCCACCTCGGTCACCAGGCCCGCGACCGCGACGAACACCGGCGACCAACTCGGGTCCGTGAACGCCGTGACGAGGATGTCTCCCGCCTCCAGATCGGCCCGCGCCAGGTCGAGGACGACCCGGGCCCGCCCCTCGACCGTCCCGGCGGAGACCGGCAGACCGACCAGGGCGCCGGGCAGCACGTCGTCGCGCCGGTACGCCCCGCTCAGCGCCTCACCGTCCGAGGTGAGCACCCGAGGCGGCGTGAGCGACCGGTACGAGCGGAACGCCTCCTTGCGCCGCGCGATGAGCCGCTCGTCCACCCGCTGAGAGCGCACGGCGTCGTGGAACTCCTCGAAGGTGAGGTGGAAGACGTCCTCCGCGTCGCCGAGCACCCCCGCGCCGACGAGTCGCGCGGCCTCTTCCATGAGGGCTTGCTTGTAGACGAAATAGCGGCTGACGATCCCGTACTTCGGGTACTCCCGATACCCGATGAAGGCACGGACCTGGTCGATCATCCGCTTGGTCTCCTCGGACTTCCGTTCCCCGTCCGGGAGTTCACGCAGCCGCGACAGAACCTCCTGCTCCTTCGCCAGCGCCCGCCGCCGTCCCTCCTCGAACCGCCGCGCCGCCGCACCGGGTTCGAAGTTCCTGACGTTGTCGAGGATCACCGGGACGAGGGTGTCGGGGCGTTCGCGCCACCGCGGCCTCGTGATGTCGATCTCGCCGACACACCGCATGCCGTACCGGTCGAGGTAGGCCTCGATGGCGTCGCGCGACTCGGGCCCGCCCGCCGACTTCGCCAACTCGTCCAGGAAGTCACCGTCCCCGACCTGCCGGAGGAACTCCACGACGGACGGGTGCGGACGGATGACGTCGGCGACGTCGAGCAGCGCGAGACCCATCTCGGACGTGATGTTGTCCGGCGCCGACAGCGTGAGGGTGTCGGCGGCGTTCGTCTCGCCCAGCCATTCGCGCAGATGGTCGTTGAGCCACCACGTGGCCTCCATCCCCGCCATGATCGCCCGGATGTTCAGCGGGTCACCGACCACCCTCTTGTGCTCCTCGAAGGCCTCCAGCAGGAAGTCGAACAACGCCGGTCCGCTCTTCGTCCGCACCTCGCGCTCCAGCGCGGCGACGGATGCCTCGCTGCGGGCGATCAGCTCGGCGACGATCGCGGGGTCGGCCACGGTGACCGTGGCGGCTTCGGCCACCGGGGCGGCACCCCGTGCGGCCTCGCTGTCCGCCCCCGAGGAAGAAGCGGCCTCCGGCGGGGTCGGCACGAAACCGTCCTGGGCGAGCACCGTCTCCAGCGCGTCCCTGACGAGCGGATCGCCCCGTCCCAGCACGTCCAGCAGGCCCGCGCGGCTCGCGGGCGACGCCAGACGCGGGGTGACGTCGACGAACAACCGCCCTCCGGCCTCGTGCATCGGCACCATCGCGGTGAGCCGCCACATGGACAGCCCCAGCGGCTTCATGGCGTCGGTCATCATCTGGCCGTGACCGACGGAGACATAGACGCGATTGCCCTGATCCCCGGAGCCGGAGCCGGAGCCGGAGCCGGAGCCGCTGCCAGGGCCAGGGTCGGGAACGGGGTCGGGAACGGGGAAGAGGGTCGTGATCGGCCGACTCTGCACGATGTGGAATGCGTCGCCGACCAGACACCACTCGATGTCCTGCGGAGCGCCGAAGTGCGCCTCGATCCGCCGCCCCAGCTCCACGAGCCGCACGACCTGCGCGTCCGTGACGGCGGTCTGCTCCCGGTGCCCCTCGTCGACCGTCACCTCCCGGGTCCCGCCACCCGGTACGGCCCGAACGGCACGCTCCTTCACGGCGATCGACCTTGCGACGACCTCGCCGTCCCGCACCCTGTAGACGTCCGGGTTCACCAGCCCGGAGACGAGCGCCTCACCGAGCCCGAACCCGGCGTCCACGGTGGCGACCTTCCGGTTCCCCGTCACGGGGTCGGCCGTGAACAGCACGCCCGCCGCGTCCGGGAAGACCATCCGCTGCACGACCACGGCCATGCGGACCGCACCGTCCTCGATACCGTGCCGCCGCCGGTACGACACGGCCCGCTCCGTGAACAGCGAGGCCCAGCAGCGGCTGACGTGACGGAGAACCTCCGCCGCTCCCACGACGTTCAGGTACGTGTCCTGCTGCCCGGCGAAGGACGCCGTCGGCAGATCCTCCGCCGTGGCACTGGACCGGACGGCGAACGCGGCCTCCGCGCCGTGCCGTCGGAGCGCGTGAGCGATCGCCGTCGCGATGTCCTCCGGCACGGGGATCTCCTCGATCGTCTGCCGAAGACGCGCGCCGAGCGTGCGGATCGTGTCGTGGTCGTCCGGTGCCACGTGCGCCAGCCGCCCGATCAGCTCCCGTACGGCGGGCGCGTCCGCCACGGCATCGCGAAAGGCCTCGGTGGTCACGCAGAAGCCCTCAGGAACGTGAACTCCCGGCATCCCCGGGGACGTTGTGAGTCCTGCCAGCGCGCCCAGGCGCGCGGCTTTGCCGCCGACGAGCGCGCCCCGCGTCTCGTCCACCTCCCGAAGATCCAGCACATGCCGCTGGCTCACCACGCCACCTCCGCGACCGGCTCCGGCACCTGCAACTCAACACGCACGTCGTGCTCCCATTTCCGCGGGCTGTGGCTTCGGCCGCCGATTCTCCGCCGCCCGGGGGGCCTTGTGGCAAGCCCCTGGGTGAGCTATAAGTTGAGAGAGGCAAGGAGAGGTTTCTCCTTGCCCTTTCCTTTGTCCCGGGCCGCGAACGGTGCCTGCTCGAAATGACACTTCATTGAAATCCCGCCGAGGTCGGCGAAACGCCGCGCGGGATCGATTTCCCCGACGAAAGCGGAAGGGTGGCGCTGAGCGCGCGCGAGGGGAACAGGAGCGATGAAGGAATGTCACCATCGGTGTCGCGGGGTCCGTGGACGTGGTCCGCGACGACCGTGCCGTCCCTGAGTTGCCGCGTCCGACCTACTGGCCAGGTCCCCGCTCCGCGAGCTGGCGGCCCGCCGCCGTGCGTCCGTCGCGCGGTGGCGGGCTCGTCGCGTCGGTGTCCGTCGCGGCCACGGCCGCCAGCAGCGCCAGGTCGGCGATGGCCAGGACGAGCAGCAGCCGTATGCGGGCAGGGCTCCAGGACATGAGGTGACTCCCCTCGCTCGACCCTTCATACGGGCCGGGCAGCCCTCCGCGTTCACGGGCCCGAGCGGGCGCGCACTACTCCTCCGGCTCCCAGGCCCGGAGGAGGTCCAGCAGCTCCGGGTCCCCGTCGATCCGCAGGGAGTTCGACGGGACGCGGTCGTAGAGGTAGAGGACCAGGTCACCGGCCGTGCCCCCGACGGAGACACCGGCCCGGTCCCGGCCCTCGGCGCCGCCGGCGGGAAGCCGTCGGGAGCGGGCGCCGTCGCCGTCCACGGTGAGCCGCCAGGAGGCGCCCCCGACGGCGTGGAAGTCGAACGCGGCCGGCTGGTGCGGCCAGGCGGACGTCGTCGCGCAGCAGGTGGAGAGGAACTCGTCGACACCGTCGAGCGCCACGTCCTCCGGCAACGCCCGCGGGCCGCCCAGGGCGACCTGCACGTCGTAGGTGTGCACCGCGGTCTCCTGGACCCGGTGCCGGGCGACGGCGGCGGCGTTTTGCGGGGACTGCGAGGCACCCCACCACGTCCAGCAGCCGCGCTCCGGGCCCGCCTCCCGCAGCGCGCTCAGCAGCAGCCCCGTCGACTCGGCCAACCAGGCCGACAGGGCCTCCCGTTCGTGCGGTACGGCGACGGCGGCGCGCTCCGCTGCGGCTCGCTCGGGCAGCGTGTCGGAGGGGCCCGTCCCGACGATCGTGGCCCAGAAACGGTCACCTCCCCCCAGGTGCCGCACCAGGTCGGACAGCGTCCACTCGGGGCAGGTCGGCACACGTGCGTCGAGGCTGGGCGCGGAGGCGACCGCGGAACGGAAGGCGACGGACCGTTCGTCGATCAGTCTCAGCAGGTCGGAGAGGTCAAGTGTCGTTGCCACACCGGGTGTCTATCACTGCGAGCCGGTCGCGGGACACCGAAATTCTCCCCCGGTCCGCCCGACTCGCGGTGTGTCGTCCGAGCGGCGTCTCGCGCACGCCCTCCGCCCGGTGGATGCTGGGGGCCGGACGGACGAGAGGCTGGTCATGGCACGTGGTGAGGGCGGAGGGGCGGCGCTGATGACGCGCCGACTGCTTCCCGGAGCGGTGGTCCTGCTCCGCTACCGGCGGAGCTGGCTGCGCGGGGACCTGTTGGCGGGCGTCACCGTGGCCGCGTATCTGGTGCCGCAGGTCATGGCCTACGGGGGTGTCGCCGGCCTCCAGCCGGTCGCCGGGCTCTGGGCGATCCTGCCCGCCCTCGTCCTGTACGCGCTGTTCGGCTCCTCGCGCCTGCTCTCGGTCGGCCCCGAGTCCACGACCGCGCTGATGACGGCCACCGTGATCGCGCCGCTCGCCGTCGGCGACTCCGAGCGGTACGCCACCCTGGCGGCGACCCTCGCGGTCACCGTCGGCCTGCTGTGCCTGGTCGCGCGGGCGGTCCGGCTCGGCTTCCTCGCGGACCTGCTCTCCCGGCCGGTGCTGATCGGCTACCTGGCGGGCGTGGCACTGATCATGATGGTGGACCAGCTGGAGAAGCTCACCGGCATCGAGACGACGGGCAGCGGCTTCTTCCCGCAACTGTGGTCCTTCCTGACGCACCTCACCGACGCCCACGCGGCCACCGTCCTGCTGTCCGCCGCCGCGATCGTCGTCCTGTTCATCGTCGCGCGCTCCACCAACACCATCCCGGGCCCGCTGATCGTCGTCGTCCTGGCCACGATCGCCGTGGCCGTCCTCGACCTCGACACCCGCTACGGCGTCAAGGTGATCGGCGACGTCCCCTCCGGCCTTCCCGGCCTCCTGTGGCCGGACTTCGGCGAGCTGCCGCGTCTCGTCCTGCCGGCCATCGGCGTACTCCTCGTCGGATACACGGACTTCATCCTCACCGCGCGCGCCTTCAACACCGGCAAGGCCGACGGCGACGGCCCCGACGGACCCCAACTCGACGCCAACCAGGAGTTCCTGGCGCTCGGCACGGCCAACCTCGGCGCCGGCTTCCTGCACGGCTTCCCCGTCAGCAGCAGCGCCAGCCGCACCGCGCTCGCCTCCTCGGCCGGAGCCCGCAGCCAGGCGTACTCCCTGGTCGCCGCGGCGGCCGTCCTCGCCGTACTGCTTCTGCTCAGCCCGCTGCTCGCCGACACGCCCTCCGCCGTGCTCGGCGCGCTCGTCGTCTACGCCGCCGTCCGCATGATCGACCTCTCCGGCTTCCACCGCCTGGCCTCCTTCCGGCACCGCGAACTCCTGCTCGCCGTCGGCTGCCTGGCCGGGGTGCTGGCCCTGGACATCCTGTACGGCGTGCTGGTGGCCGTGGGTCTGTCGGTGGCGGAGCTCCTGACCCGCGTGGCCCGTCCCCACGACGCCGTCCAGGGGCTGGTCCCCGGGCTCGCCGGCATGCACGACGTCGACGACTACCCGACCGCCCGCACCATCCCCGGCCTGGTCGTCTACCGCTACGACTCGCCCCTGTTCTTCGCCAACGCCGAGGACTTCCACCGGCGTGCCCTCGCCGCCGTCGACGAACAGGACACCCCCGTACGCTGGTTCGTCCTCAACGCCGAGGCCAACGTCGAGGTCGACATCACCGCGCTCGACGCCCTGGACGAACTCCGCCGCGAACTCACCGACCGGGGCGTCGTGTTCGCGCTGGCCCGCGTCAAACAGGACCTCATGAACGACCTCAGGGCCTACGGCCTCGTCGACTCCGCGGACCCGCCCCTGTTCTTCCCGACCCTGCCGACGGCCGTGGCGGCGTACGAGAGGTCACGCGAGGGGGGAGATCCGACGTAGTCCGGCCGGACCCCCTTACGACGGATACGGCGGACCCCCTCCGGCGGATACGAGGGACACCGGTGAAGGGGTCAGAGCGCCGCGAGCCAGGCGGCCGTGTCCTCGGGGCGGGCGAAGCGGTGCACGCCGAGCGGCGCGAAGCGGGGATCGCGGACCCGGAGTCCGATCTCGCGGCGGCGCGTCCCGTGCTGGGACCAGGACCACCAGGCCGGATGCTCCCGGCTCAGCCAGCCCCTCCATGTCTCCCGGTTGCCGCCGAAGACGGCCTCGCGCGTGACCGTGCGCTTCAGGGACCGGCGCAGGACGCGCGGCATGACGACCCGCTTCGGGTAGTCCAGCCAGAGGACGGCGTCGGCCCGGTCCCACAGCAGGTCACGGACCTCCGGGTAGCCGACCGAGTCGATGATCCAGCGAGGCTCGGCGACGAGCCGTGACACGTCCTCGGTGAGGTTCTCGTTGACGGCCCAGCCGGGGCCGGAGAAGTAGAGCGCGTCCATCTCGTGGTAGGGCAGGCCGAGGCGAGCGCCCAGCGCCCGGGCCAGGGTCGACTTGCCCGCGCCGGTGACACCCACCACCAGGATCCGTTCCACCGGAGCACCCTATACGGAGTACAGGGCGCCGTCGGCGGGCGGTGGGTGGCGGGTGCCCGCGCTGCCTCGGGTCAGGAGCGGACGTCCACGAAGTCACCGGCGGCCTTGGCCGGACCGGTGGTCCTGGTGCCGGTGAAGTTCCACCGCCAGTAGCCGTCCTTGACGGCCTTGACCGTGGCGCGCAGGTTCCCGGTGCTGTTGGTGCCGACCGTCGCCACCGTCGTGTACGTGCTGCTGTTCTTCGGGCGGAACTGGAGCTTCACGGCCTGGCCCGTGTACCCCGCGTACCGGTAGGTGTCCCAGTTGGCCCGTACGAGCTTGCCGGTGACGGTGATGGTCGCGCCCTTGGCCACCGGTTCCGGTGCCGCGTTGACGGTGAGGCGCGCGGCCCGCTTGAGACCGAACGAGCCGACGCCGGGGGCGTAGACGGAGCCGCCGTCCTCGGCGTCGACCAGGGCGTCGACCGACCACGTGCCCGCGTCGGCGTTGGCGAGGTCCACCGGGTCGTCGCCGCCGGGGGACAGGTGGGCGTTGACGGTGAACGCCGTCGTACAGGCCGTCGCCGTCTCACAGAACGCGTCCGTGGTGTAGAAACCGCCGTTCGGACCCTTGAGGTCCACGTCGACGAACGACAGACCGGAGTCGTCCGAGCCGGTCACCGTGACCGGGAACCGGACGTCCTTCGTGATCCCCACGATGACGTCGTGCCCGGAGTTGACGGTGGCACCGCTGACCACCGGTTCGCTGGACGCGTCGGCGGAGACGGCACCGGCCGAGGTGCCGGCCCCCGCCAGCACGACGGCGACGGTACCCACCACGACACCGCGGCGCGTGGCGCGTCCGCCGCCGGGTCTGGTGTCGGACGGGGTGGTGAAGCGGCTCATGGACCCTCCCAGGAAGCGGGACACAGGTGTGTGTCACCCCCTTCGACTGCCGAACCGGCCCGACCGTTGCCCTGGGGCGGCCCGGAACTCGATCCGGTCCTCGATCCGGTCCTCGACCCGGTCCTCGGGAACCGCCCGTGGCCGCCCCCCCGCTGTGCGCGGGACGTTTGGTTCGGTCTCTCCGGGTCACGCGTGGAGTGGGCTCCGCGGGCGAGCGAACGGAATCCGCCTCTTCTGCGCTCGTCCCGCACCTCGAATACGATGTCCGGCGAAGGAGAAAAATTGTCATGGCGGATATACGCAACGTCACCACAACCGACTCCGGCGCTCCGGTGGAGAGCGATGAGCATTCACTGACGCTCGGTCCCGGCGGGCCGATCCTCCTCCAGGACGCCTATCTGATCGAGCAAATGGCGCAGTTCAACCGGGAACGCATTCCCGAGCGTCAGCCCCATGCGAAAGGCAGCGGAGCCTTCGGTCATTTCGAGGTGACCGACGACGTCAGCGCCTACACGAAGGCCGCCCTTTTCCAGCCGGGCGCCCGCACCGACCTCGTGGCCCGCTTCTCGACGGTGGCAGGCGAGCGCGGCAGCCCCGACACCTGGCGCGACCCGCGCGGCTTCGCGGTGAAGTTCTACACCGCCGAGGGCAACTACGACATGGTCGGCAACAACACGCCGGTGTTCTTCGTGAAGGACCCGATGAAGTTCCAGCACTTCATCCGCTCCCAGAAGCGCCGCGCGGACAACAACCTGCGCGACCACGACATGCAGTGGGACTTCTGGACGCTCTCCCCGGAGTCCGCGCACCAGGTCACCTGGCTGATGGGGGACCGTGGCATCCCGCGCAGCTGGCGCCACATGAACGGCTACACCTCCCACACCTACATGTGGATCAACGCCTCCGGTGAGCGGTTCTGGGTCAAGTACCACTTCAAGACCGACCAGGGCGTCGAGTTCCTCACCCAGCACGAGGGCGACCAGATGGCCGGCGCCGACACCGACTACCACACGAGGGATCTCTTCGAGCACATCCGTGCCGGAGACTTCCCCAGCTGGACGCTGTACGTGCAGGTCATGCCGTACGAAGAGGCGGCCGGCTACCGCTTCAACCCGTTCGACCTGACGAAGGTGTGGCCGCACGGCGACTACCCGCTCATCCCGGTCGGCCGCATGACCCTCGACCGTAATCCGACGGACAACCACGCCGAGATCGAACAGGCGGCGTTCCAGCCGAACAACCTCGTCCCCGGCATCGGGCCGAGCCCGGACCGGATGCTGCTCGCGCGCCTCTTCTCGTACGCGGACGCGCACCGCCACCGTATCGGCGGCAACTACCAGCAGCTCCCGGTGAACGCCCCGGTCGCCGAGGTCCGTTCGTACTCCAAGGACGGCGCGATGGCGTACCGGAAGACGACCGACCCGGTCTACGCCCCGAACTCCAAGGGCGGTCCGGCGGCCGACCCCGACCGTTACTCCCCGCCGAGCTGGGAGGCCGACGGCGCGATCGTCCGCGCGGCCTACGTCAGCCATCCCGAGGACGACGACTGGGGGCAGGCCGGCACGATGGTGCGCGAGGTCCTGGACGACGCGGCCCGCGACCGGCTGGTCGACAACGTCGTCGGACACCTCCTCGACGGTGTGAGCGAACCCGTCCTCGAACGTGCCTTCACGTACTGGTCGAACATCGACGAGGGCATCGGCAAACGCATCGCCGACGGCGTACGGGCGAAGTCTCAGTAGCCCACTTCAGGACCCGAGCATCCGAGGAGGAGAATCCGATGAAGAATCCGGGCGACAAGGAAGCACCTCGAAAAGACGGCGAGACGCGGCGGCGCTCCGCTGAACAGCGGAATGTCACCGCGCCCACACCGCGTGATGTCCGGGAGAAGGCGGAGGAGCACGGCGCGGCCGATTCCGGGACCGGATCCGGAACCGATTCCGGGGCCGGGAACGGCGCCTGACCGCCCACCGGGGCGGCGCCTCCCCGCACGGTCCTCACGACCGGTGGGCCCGCCGCCCCGGAAAGCACGGCTCACAGCTGATCGCCCACGCCGGCCGGTGCCGGGGGATGCGGCCCGCCGCCGTCCTTGGCGTCCTGGGCGCAGCTCCGCCCCAGGTAGGACTGGTCGTTGGGGATCATGAGCACCGCGGCCACCTGTGACGGGTCCTCGACGGAGAGCCACTCGTCGCCCGTGTCGATGCCGCCCGGCCCGAACGCCCCCGCGGAAGAGACGATCTGGCAGCCCAGGGCGACACGCTCGTTGTCGACCGCGCAGACGTCCACCGCGTGCTCTGAGCCGAAGGCGTCGTCGTCGAAGCGGTAGTGGAAATGGACCCGGTCGCCCTCGTCCGGTGACTGCGGATGAGGCTGAAGGCGCCAGTCGACGACCTTCGCGACGACACCGACCTTCTGCCCGTACACGTTGACGACCTGCACCCTCGCACCGGCCTTGCCGCGCTCCGTGGCCGTGTCGGAGCAACCCCACGGGGCAGAACAGCCGGACACGCCGAGAACCGCCACAGCCGACACGAGGAACACGATCACCCGCGAGGCAAGCACCCGGACGCCCCCTCCTCGAACCCGACCACTGTCCCCCTCGCCGAGACGGAACGTGGCTCCACCACACCACCGCTGGGAACGACCCTAACAACGACCTGCCGAGCCAGGACGGCCGTCACATGGGCGTGGTGACCGTCCTGGGGTGCGGCGCGTGGGTCAGGGGAGTACGACGATCTTGCGGCCCTGGCCGGCGGCGAACTGCTGGAGTGCCTGCGGGTATTGGTCCAGCGGCATGCGGTGGCTGATGAAGACCCGCGGGTCGAGCACCCCGCCGGCGAAGAGTTCCGCGGCCCGCTCGTAGCTGTGGAGCACCGCCATCGAACCGGTGATGGTGATCTCCTGGTTGTAGATGCGGTACGGCGAGATCGTGGCCGTCGTCGCGTAGTCGGAGACGCCGAACTGGAGGAACGTGCCGGCCTTGGCGACCCGTTCCAGGCCGTCCTGGATGGCGGCGGCGTTGCCGGTGGCGTCGATGACGACGTCCCAGCCGGCCGGGCGTCCCAACTCGTCCGCGGACAGCGCTGATCGGGAGCAGCCCAGCTTCTCCGCCGTGGCCAGCCGCTCCGGGTTGATGTCGAGGACGTCGACGGAGGCGGCGCCGGTGCGCTTGGCGAGCTCCAGCATCATCAGGCCCATCGTTCCGCTGCCATAGATCAGGACATGGGCGCCGAGGCGGGCGCTCAGTACGTCGTAGCCGCGCACCGCGCAGGACAGCGGCTCGATGAGGGCCGCGTCCTGGGTGTCGACGTGGTCGGGCAGGCGGACACAGTTGGCGACGGGCGCGAGCGCGTACTCGGCGGCCCCGCCGGGGCGCGTCACGCCGATGGCCTGCCAGCGGTCGCAGAGGTTGTTGCGGCCCAGACGGCAGTAGTGGCACTCGTTGCAGTACAGGGAGGGGTCGACGGCCACGCGGTCGCCGACCCGCAGTTCGGTGACCTCGCTGCCGAGTCCCACGACCTCCCCGGCGAACTCGTGACCGGGCACGATGGGCAGCTTCGGGGCGAACTCGCCCTGGAGGATGTGGAGATCGGTCCCGCACAGCCCGCAGGCCGCCACCTCGACCACGACGTCGCGCGGCCCGGGGGTGGGGTCGGGCACCGTGGTGACGGTGACCTTGCCGGGGGCTTCGATGACGGCGGCTCTCACTTGACTGCTCCTAGGGACAGGCCGCGGACCAGTTTGTCCTGGGCGGCGAAACCGGCGATGAGAACGGGCAGCGACACCAGCGTGGCGGCGGCGCACAGCCGGGCGAGGAAGAGGCCCTCGCTGGTGATGAAGCCGACCAGGAAGACCGGTGCGGTCGAGGCGTTCGTCGCGGTGAGGTTGACCGCGAACATGAACTCGTTCCAGCTGAAGATGAAGCAGATCAGCGAGGTGGCCGCGAGACCGGGCATGGCGACCGGCGCGACGATCCGCCACAGCACGGTCAGCAGGTTCGCGCCGTCGACCTCGGCCGCCTCCAGGATCTCCTTGGGCACCTCGGCGAGGAACGAGCGCATCATCCACACCGCGATCGGCAGGTTCATCGCCGTGTAGAGGACGACCAGCGTCCACACGTTGTCCAGCATCCCGGCGTCCTTGACGATCAGGTACACCGGCAGCAGCGCCGCGATGGCGGGCAGGAACTTGGTGGACAGGAAGAAGAACATCACGTCGGTCCACTTCTCGACCGGCTTGATGGACAGCGCGTAGGCCGCCGGCACCGCGAGGGCCAGCACGAGCAGCGTCGAGATCACGCCGGCCATCGTCGAGTTGAGGAGGAACGGGGTGATGTCCCGGCTGAACAGCAGCCGGTACTGGTCGAAGGTGACCGGGGCGAACGGCGTCGGCGGGTTCGTCGCCGCGTCCGCCTCCTGATGGAACGAGGTGAGGACCATCCACGCCACCGGCGCGAAGAACGCCAGCGTGGCGAGCCAGGCGACGAACGTCCACAGCGGCGACAACTTCGGTGCCCCGGAGCCGCCTTGCTCGTCACGTCGCCGTACGAACCTCTTCAGCCTCGCGCCCGGCGCGGCGGTGGTCGCGTGAGCGCTCATCGGGACACCTCCTCGCGGAAGAGCGACGCGATGGTGCGCAGCGCGAACGTCGCGATCACGATCGAGCCGAGGACGACGACCACACCGGCGGCGGCCGACTGCCCGTACTCGTACTTGCGGAACATGGTCAGATAGATCTCGTACGGCAGGTTCGTCGTCTGGGAGCCGGGGCCGCCCTGGGTGATCGTGTAGACCGCGTCGAAGGTCTGCACGACGTAGATCGTGCCGAGCAGGACGCCCAGTTCGATGTACTGCCGCAGGTGGGGCAGGGTGATGTACCGGAAGGTCGCCATGGCCGAGGCCCCGTCGACCCGCGCCGCCTCCAGCACGTCACCGGGCTGGGCCTGGAGACCCGCGAGCAGGATCAGCATCATGAACGGCGTCCACTGCCAGACCAGCGAGAGCACGACGGCGGGCATCGGATAGGACGAAACCCAGTCGACGGTCGGCCCGTTGGCGGCGCCGAAGAGACGGTAGACGGCGTTCAGGGTGCCGTTGAGGAGACCGTAGTCGGGGTTGTACAGGGCGTGCTTCCACAGGAGCGCCGCCGCGACCGGCATGACCAGGAACGGTGCGATGAGCATCGTGCGGGCCAGACCGCGGCCGATGAACCTGCGGTCGAGCAGCATCGCCAGGCCGAGGCCGAGCAGCACGCTGACGAGCACCACGGACGCGGTGAGGACGACGGTGTTGAGGACGGCGGTGCGCAGACGTTCGTCGGTGAAGACGAACGTGAAGTTGGACAGCCCGACGAAGTGCCGCTCGCCCGGCTTGAGGACGTTCCACTGGAGCGTGGAGATCACGATCGTGGCCACGAACGGGAGTTGGGTGACGACGATGGTGAACACGAGTGCCGGGAGGAGCGGGACGCGGCGCCGCCACTTGCCGACGCCGGTCGACGCGCCCGGACGCCGTGGTGGGGACGTGGTGCGAGGGGGAACGGTGAGCGTGGTCATGGACTTTCCTCCGCCAAGGACGGCCGGTCAGGGAGAAGCGGTGCCCGGCCGGGGCGGGAGAGGCGACCCGGCCGGGCGACGGACGACGACGGTCACCGGTAGTTCTCGGCGACGTCCTCGGCGAGCTTCTGGCCGTCCTCCAGCGCCTTGTCCACGCTCGTCTTGCCGGCGATGGCGGCGGAGATCTCCTGTGTCACCTTGGTGCCCAGGTCCTGGAACTCGGGGATGGCGACGTACTGGACACCCACCGTCGGCCGGGGCTGCATCCCCGGGTCGGCCGGGTCGGCGCCCTCGATGGACTTCAGCGTGATGTCACCGAAGGCGGCGGCGGCCTTCTGGTACTCCGGGAGCTCGTACGTGCTGGCCCGCTTGCCCGCCGGGACCCGCGACCAGCCGAGCTTCTCGCCCACCAGCTTCTCGTACTCCTTGCTGGAGGCCCACAGCATGAACTGCGAGGCGGCGTCGGCGTTCTTCGTGGTCTTCGGCATCGCCCAGGCCCAACTCCACAGCCAGCCGCTGCTCTTGGTCTCGACGGTCGGCGCGTAGGCATAGCCGACATGGCCCGCGATCTTGCTCGAGGCGGGGTCCTCCAGGGACCCGGCGGCGCTGGTCGCGTCGTACCACATCGCGACCTTCTTCTGGCTCATGGCGTTGAGGCACTCGGTGAACCCGGCCTGCGGGGCGCCCGCCTCACCGTGCTCGCGCACCAGGTCGACGTAGAAGTTCGTCGCCTTCTTGAACTCGGGGCTGTCGACCTGGGCCTTCCAGTCCTTCGTGAACCAGGTGCCGCCGAAGGTGTTGACCACCGTGGTCAGCGACGCGCCGAGTTCGCCCCAACCGGCCAGTCCGCGCAGACAGATGCCCTTCATGCCGGGCTCGGCGCCGTCGACCTTGGCCGCGATGTCGGCGATCTGCTGCCAGGTGGGGCGCTCGGGCACGGTGACGCCCTTCGCCTCCATGACGTCCTTGTTGTACATGAGCATCGACGACTCGCCGTAGAACGGCAGCGCGTAGAGCTTGCCGTCGGTGCCGGACAGCGCGGTGACCATCGGCTTGAGCAGGTCGCCCTCGTCGAAGGCCGAGTCCTTGGCCGCGTACGAACTGAGCTCGTGCAGCCAGCCGTTCTTCTGCCAGATCGGTATCTCGTAGGCGCCGACGGTGGCGACGTCGTACTGGCCGGCCTGGGTCGCGACGTCCTGGGTGACCTTGTCGCGCAGCTCGTTCTCCGGAAGGATCGTGAAGTTCACCTTGATCCCGGTGTCCTTCGTGAACGTGTCCTTCGTGAGCTTCGCGATGTCCTCCATCTGCGGGTTGCCGACCATCAGGACGTTGATGGACTTGCCCCCGTCACCGGACCCCGACGAACCGCCCGCCCCGCTACAGGCGACCAGCAGCGAGCTCGCGGCCGTCGCCGCGGCGAGGACTTGGATCGTTCTCCGTGTGCGCATGACTGACTCCAGGATGTTGCGAGGGCATGGGGAACCAGGCCCACGGGCGTGCGGGAAAAGAGGAGGTGAGAAGGTGAACGCGGCTCAGACCCGGATGACTTCGGGTCCCAGCAGTGAGTAGCGGTGGGCCTCCGCGGCGGGCAGCCCGGCGTCGGTGACGATCGCCTCGAACTCCGTGACGTCCGCGAAACGGCAGAAGCTCACGGCGCCGAACTTCGTGTGCACACCGGAGAACACACGGCGCCTGGCGGCCTTGAGGACCTGCGCCTTGACCTCGCTGACCGCGGGATCGGGCGTGGTCAGTCCGTGGTCGCGGGAGATGCCGTTCGCGCCGACGTACGCCAGGTCGATGACGAAACCGGACAGCATGCGGGTCGCCCAGTGGTCCACCGTCGCCAGCGTCCCGCCGCGCACCCTGCCGCCGAGCAGCAGCACGGTGATGTTCGCGGCGCGGGACAGGTCACCGGCGGTGGTGAGCGAGGAGGTGACCACGGTCAGCGGCCGGTCGCGGGGGAGGGCGGCGGCGATGAGCTGCGGCGTGTAGCCCTCGTCGATGAAGACGGTCTCGGCGTCCCCGAGCCGTCCGGCCGCGGCGGCGGCGATACGGGCCTTCTCGTTGACGTGCGTGAGGGTGCGGGCGGCGAGCGTCGTCTCGAAACCCGCGCTCTCCACGGGATGGGCCCCGCCGTGCGTGCGGCGGACGAGGCCGTGCCGTTCCAGCAGATTCAGATCGCGTCTGACGGTCTCCTTGGACACGCCCAGTTCCGCTGCCAGTCGGACGACGTCCACCGATCCCGACCGGCGTGCCGTCTCCAGGATTCCCCGTCTTCGTTCCTCGGCGTCCACGGCGACACCTCCGTTTCACGGCTCTGCGCGCGTTGCCGCGGCGGCTCTTCCCGAAGTCCGGTCCCTGCGAGCCTCGGTGGCCAAATTTCTACAAGGGGAACGCCCGTGCCAGCCAGGTTCGGCGCCACGCGGTTCGTGACCGAACGTGCCCGTTTCCCCGGACGGGGATTCCCAGCGAGGGGCCGCGGAGAGCGCGTCGAAGGGGCGGGGGTCTGCCCGTTGGGCCGGTGCGGTGTGACCGCCGCGTGCCCGTTTCCCGGCGGTCGCACCCGGGTGCCGGTCACGCGCCGCCTCAGTGCGCGGAACCCCTGGGTCGGCCGCCCGGCCGTATGCGCGGTCTGCCCGCCAGGGTGGTCCACAGATACGGTGCCGCGTCGTCCTCGGGCAGTTGGGCGACCATGTAGCGGACGCAGCGTTCGATCTTCACCCGCCACAGACGGGCCGCCTCGTTGCCGTCGGCACTGAGCAGCGCGTCCTGGTAGCGCAGGTCCACCTCACGGATACGCCGATGGGCGTCGGCCCGCGCCGCCGCCCGCACCTTCGCCAGCGCCGCCGAGGCGGGGGCGAGGTTGTCGCGGCCCAGCATGGCGACGCGCCGCATGAGCAGCGCGCCGGGGCTCGCGCGCAGGGCGTACAGGTCCAGCACGTCCTTCGCGGTCACGGCCGGGATCGCCGTCGCGCCGCCCGGCAGCAGGTCGAGCATGCCCTCCTCGGCCAGCGTGTGCAGCGCCGTACGCACCCCGCGACGGGACAGGCCGAGCCGGAGCGCCAGCGGGGCCTGCGGAACCCGGTCGCCCGGCCGGTGGCCCCCGGTGAGCAGGGTCCCGCGGAGCAGCCCGACGGCCGGATCGGTGGTCAGGGGCGCGCCGGGGGAGTCGTCGCGCGGCGCGTCGGACGGCGGGCCCACTTCGAGCGGGTCGCCGGACACCTGGAGCACGCGAGGGAGCAGGGCCTGCGGGCGGTGACCGGAGGCGGACCCCTCGACGGCCCCGGCCGCTTCATCGCCCGACCGTCCTGGTCGACGTGCCCGAGGGCGCCGACGCCGCCCGGGAGGAGATCTTCGGCCCCGTCGTCACCGTCGAGACCTTCACCGACGAGGACGAGGACGAGGACGAGGCCGTCCGGCGCGCCAACGACGTCCCGCTCGGCCTCTCCGCCTCGGTGCGGACCGAGAACGCCCGCCGCAGCCACGCGGTCGCGGCCCGCCTCGACTTCGGCACCGTCTGGTTCGACTCCCACCTCGTGCTGTCCAGCGAGGTCCCCTGGGACGGCTTCAAGGGCTCCGGCTACGGCCGTGACCTCTCCGCCTACGCCCTCGACGACTGCTCCCGCACCCAGCACGTCATGCACCACCACGCGCGCACGTAGCCGCCCGCCGGGGACCGCGACCGGTCGGTGTTGTCGCCGAGATGACAAAGAACGGCGCCGATTCGGCGCCCCGGTGCAGAGCCCCGCCCCGCCGTCACCCCCAAGAATCCTCCGTACCGCCCGTTCCGTCCGCGGCGAAGGGGGTGACGGTGGAACGTGGACGACTGAGCGCGCTGCTGGTGCTGCTCATGCTGACCGGATTCGTCACGACGCTCGACAACACGGTGATCAACGTCGCGTTGCCGACCGTGCAGCGTGAACTCGGCCTCTCCGTAGCGGACCTGGAGTGGGTGGCGAGCAGCTACGTGCTGAGCTTCGGCGCGCTGCTCCTGCCCGCGGGGCGGTTGACCGACCTGCTCGGGCGCCGCCCCGTCCTGTCCACCGGGATCGTGGTCTTCACGGCGGCCTCGGCCGCGGCGGCGCTCGCGGACAGCGGGGCGACACTCATCGCCGCGCGCACCGTGCAGGGGGTGGGTGCCGCGCTGGTCATCCCCGCCTCGCTGGCCGTCGTCGCCGCGGACCTCCCGGCGCACCGGCGGTCCATGGCCGTCGGGTTGTGGACGTCGGCCCTCGCGGTGGCGCTGGCGCTCGGTCCGGTGGTCGGCGGGTTCGTCACCCAACGCTGGTCCTGGGACTGGGTGTTCGCGCTCAACGTCCCCTTCGGCCTGCTGATGCTCCTCCTGGTACCCGCGATCCCGGCTGCCGGAACAGGCGGTGCGCCTCGGGGCGGGCTGGACGTGCCGGGCGTGTGCTGGTCCGTCCTGGCGCTGTACCTGCTGACCTACGGGCTGGTGCGCGGCGGCGAACACGGCTTCACCGCCGCGCCCGTACCGCTCTGCCTGGGCGTCGCCGCCGCAGCGGCCTGCGTGTTCGTCGCCGTGGAGGTCAGGGCCGCCCAACCCCTCGTCGATCTAAGGCTGTTGCGCGACCGGTTCCTCACCGGAGGGGTGCTCGCGCAGATGCTGTGGGGCATCGGCGTCAACGGGGTGTTCTTCTTCACGGCCCTCTACCTCCAGCGCGTCCTCGGCTTCTCACCGACGCGGGCGGGCCTCGCGTTCCTGCCCCTGGCCGGCGCGCTGCTGCTGTGCACCCCGCTGTCGGAGCGCGCCGCGCGGACCCTGGGCACACATGTGTCGATCGCCGCGGGCCTCGCGGTGGTGGCGCTCGGCCTGCTCCACGTGTCGGGCGCCGGACTCGGCGCGGGGTACTGGGACGTCCAGCCGGGCCTGCTGCTGATCGGCGCGGGCTCGGCGTTCACCACGCCGCTGACGGTGCGGTCCCTTCTGCGTGTCCCGGAACGCCGTACCGGGATGGCCACCGGCCTGCTCAGCGCGGCCCGCGAGGTCTCCGGTGTCTTCGGCGTGGTCCTGGTGGGCGTGGTGCTCACCCGCCGCGAACGCTCCGCGCTGCGGGCCGGGACGGAACCGCGCGCCGCGTTCCTGGCGGGCTACGACCTCGGCCTGCGTCTCGCGGCGTGCTGCGTCCTGGCCGGTGCGCTGGTCACCCTGCTCACCCTGCACCGACGTGGCCGCCACCGGCGGACCGCGGCCCGCGGACGGCCGCTGTCCGCCACCGCCCCCCGGCGACGGAGCCTCAGTCGAGACAGAACTCGTTGCCCTCGATGTCCTGCATCACGACGCACGACTCGTTGTCCTCATCGGCGTACAGCGTCCGCACGTGCGACGCCCCCAGCGCCATCAGCCGGGCGCACTCCGCCTCCAGCACGGAGAGGCGCTCCGCCCCCGTGAGCCCGGTACCGGCCCGTACGTCGAGATGGACCCGGTTCTTGACGACCTTGCCCTCGGGCACCCGCTGGAAGAGCAGCCGCGGACCCACCCCCGAGGGATCGCTGCACGCGAAGTACGCGACCTGCTTCTCGGGAGGCAGCGACCGGTGGTACTCCTCCCACGTCGCGAACCCCTCTGGGACCGCCGGCACGACATACCCCAGGACCTCGCACCAGAAGGCGGCGAGACGCGCGGGTTCCGCGCAGTCGAAGGTGACCTGGAACTGCTTGATCGTTGACATCGGCGCACCTTAGCAAGGGGCCCGCCCGGCCCACAGGAGGCGGTCACCTCAGCGCTCGACACCGCCATCGCGGCGCTCACGGGTGGAAGCGCCACCGGCCCTCGGTGACGACGTCCACCTCGTCGTCGCGGACGCGGATCGCCGTGTCGTCGTCGATGAAGTAGATCGGGAAGTCCGCCCGCGTGACGATGCGGTCGGCCCAGGCGTCGTCGCGTTCCGGGAAGTCCGGTGAGTACAGGTGGGGCTTGAGGTACCAGTCGAAGGCGTTGAAGGGGGATTCCACGGTCGTCGTGCCGAGGGCGTGGAGGTCCGCGGTGTCCCCGATGACGTCGGCGGAGTGCGCGGTGAGGTTCCGGCTGAAGATCATCGATCCGGCGCTCAACCCGACGTAGACCCGGTCCTCCAGTGCTTGCCGGAAGCCCTCGGTCAGCTCGTTGCCGCTGATGCTGCGGGCGAGGTGGTAGTGGTTGCCGCCACTGGCGTAGACGACATCGGCGCGCGACAGCCGGTCGAGCACCGACTGCCGCGGCAGGCCGTTCAGTTCCAGGATGTCGAACTCCCGCCAGCCCAGGGCGTGCATCCGGTTCATGTCCGAGAGGAGCCAGCCGTGGTCACCGGGCTCGGCCACGGACGCCGTGGGGACGTAGACCACGTTCGCCGACGAGAAGGGCTTGCCCACCATGTCCCGGAGCGCGTCCCGCAGGGTGTCGTTGCGCAGACCGCTCGATGTCAGCAGAAGATCCATCCGGCGAGCCAACCACGCCCGGCGGACACCCGCAACGCACCATCCTGCTCGGCTGCCGCCGGCACCCGGAACCGGCCTTCTCCGAGGGCGACTTCCCTGCTCCCCGCACTCGCGCGGCTCCACCCGGCGAGGCGCTCCACCAGCGCGGTGCGGGGCTCGCCCGTCCGGGCCAGGTCCAGGACGAGCGGACCGCCCGGTCCGCCTGAGCAGCGGCTACGCCGTCGGTTCCGTGGGCGTGGGCGCCCGGGTGGTCATGGTGGCGTCGGCGCGGATCACCTCGCCCGCCCGGAGCCGGTGGCGCAGGGCGACGGGCTCCTGGCCGGGGGCGGTCACCAGGATGTCGAGCCAGCCCTCGGGCAGACCCGTCACCGCGTAGGCGCCGTGCGCGTCGGTGGACGTGGACACCAGATGGCGTCCGCCGGGCGACAGCACGGCCGCGGTCGCGTACCGCACGGGCCGGCCCCCGGCGTCGAGGACGGTGCCCACGAGGTCGGGCGCCGGTTCCCCGAAGTGGTGCGGGTGGACGGGGAGCGGGGTCGGCACCGGCGACTCCACGGCCGGATCGTCCACCGGCGGCTCGGGCACGTCCCCTTCCGCCTCCCGCAGCGGGCGGAGCCGGTGCAGCCGGGCGTCCAGACCGAGCAGCGCCCCGCCCGCGGCGATCCACGCGCACAGCACGAGCAGCGGCCGGAGCAGTCCGGCGCCGTCGAAGTACAGGGCCGACCGCAGGGCGTCCACGGCGTTGCCCAGCGGCATGACGGCGTGGACGTACTGGAAGAACGGCGGGAGCATGACGGGCGGTGCCACGCCGCCGCTGGTGGGGATGCTCAGCACGATGAACAGGGTCATGCCCACCGCGGGGAAGAACTGGCGGGTGAAGGGCGCGATGCCGGAGGCGGACGTGGCGACCGCGGTGGTGAGCAGGAACGCCACGGGGAGCGTCGCCGGGTCGTGCGGCAGATAGCCGAGGCCCACGCCGACGCCGTAGCCGACGAGGGCGAAGACGGCGGAGACGGCGAGGATCGCGAGGAACCTGCGGCGGCGGTCGAAGGTGACGGCGCGCAGCAGGGTCGTGGCGAGGATGTAGCCCGGCACGCTCCAGGCGATGGCGAAGTAGACGACCGTGGTGCCCATGCGGTCCGCGGCCACGGTGGGGGCCACGTCGTCGACGGACAGGTGCTGCGACCGCTCGGCCGTGACGTCCGTGAACGTGGTCGTCAGCGCCTGTTCCAGCGAGGCGCCGTTCGCCTTGGCCACGAAGAGCACCGCGCGTTCACCGCTGACGAACCCGGCCACCGCCGTACGGTCGCGCACGGCCTGACGGGCGTGCGCGGCGTCGGGGACGGCGGTGACGTCGTACGCGCCCGGCCGGCTCTTCTCGAGCAGGGCGTCCACCTCGCGGGCCGCGTCGGCACCGGCCACCACCACCGGCGCGTGGTGGGGTTCGGGCGCGTGCAGGGCCGGGGCGAAACAGGTCAGGAAGCCGAGGAAGAGGACCGCGGGGAACCAGGCCGCCTCCGCCAGGGTCCGTGCCCCTGCGCGCGGGCCGCGCCGGGCCGGTCGGTCCTCGTGCTGCCCGACGTTGCTGCTCACGCCTCGTGTACCCGGCTTCCTCGTGCGACGGTCCCGCAGCCGAGCGGGCCTGTGTGTGTACGGTACAAGCATATCGGCCGGGGCTCTCCCGCCCGACGCTCGCACGCCCCCGACCTGCGCACAGCCGCTCCGGCAGCCCGCTCTGCGCGCGGTGCTGCGTCTTCTTCCCTATGGGCCCCCGGCCGCCGGCGGCAGTCTGCTGCAAAACACGGCTTGGAGGCTCAACGTGACAGCAGGACCGGCCCCCGAGAGGGCCCTGGACGGCGTCGACACCCGCACCGCATCCTTCGCGCAGCGCCGACTGTGGTTCATGGACCAGCTCGCCGGTTCCTCCAGCGGGTCCATGCTCCCGCTGGTCCTGCGCCTGCGCGGCCCGCTCGACCCGGACCGGCTGCACCGCGCCCTGTCCGCGGTCGCCGACCGGCACGAGGTGCTGCGTACCCGGTTCACCGCCGTCGACGGCGAACCCGTCCCGGTCGTCGACGCCCCGCGCGGCATCGCCCTGGAGCGCGTCGAGGCGACCGGCCCCGACGACCTGTACGCCCGCCGCCTCGGACGCCCCGTCGATCTCGCGACCGAGCCGCCCGTCCGCGCCGTCCTCGCCCGCGTCGCCCCCGACGAACACCTCCTGCTGGTCGAGGTGCACCACATCGCCGTCGACGGCTGGTCATGGGGCGTCCTGCTGGAGGAACTCGCCGCCGGATACCGCGGCGACCCCGTGGCCCCGCCCGCCCTCACCTACTCCGGCCTGGCCCGCGCCCAGGCCGAACGGCTCAGCGGCCCGCGCCTGGAACGGCTGCTCGGCCACTGGCGCGAGCGCCTGTCCGGCCTCACCCCCCTCGACCTGCCCACCGACCGGCCCCGGCCGCGCACCTGGGACGGCTCCGGCGACGTCGTCCGCTTCGACCTGCCCGCCGACCTGGTCACCGCCGTCGACGGCTTCGCCCGCTCCCGCCGCGCCACCCGCTACATGGTCCTGCTCGCCGCCTACCAGGCGCTCCTCGGCCACTGGGCGGGCCGCGACGACATCGCCGTGTGCAGCACCCTCGCCGACCGCGCCCGCCCCGGCACCGCCGCCCTCATCGGCCCGCTCGTCAACACCGTGGTCCTGCGCACCGACCTCACCGGCCGCCCCGCCTTCACGACCCTCCTCGACCGGGTGCGCGGCCGTGTCCCCGTGGACCTCGCCCACGCCGAGGCACCCTTCGACCTGGTCGTCGGCGCCCTCGGCGGCTCCCGCGACCTGTCCCGCCACCCCCTCGCGCAGGCCTCGTTCACCCTCCTCAACACCCCGATCCAGCCGGTGCGGATGCCGGACCTGGAGGTATCCCTGGTCGAACCGCCCCTGGCCGAGACCCCGCTCGACGTCTTCCTCGACCTCACCCTGCGCGCCGACGGCAGCATCGCCGCCCTGCTCCAGTACGCCACCGCCCTGTTCGACACCGCCACCATGCGGGTCTTCGCCCAGGCCTACACGGCCCTGGTCCGGGCCGTCCTCGCCGCCCCCGACACCCCGCTGCGGGAACTGGCCCGCACCCTGCCGCCGCGCCCCGGCACCCTGGCCCGGCCCCGCCCCGACTGGCACCGCGCCCCCGAGCACCCCGCCGCCCCCGCACCGCCCCTCGCCTTCCGCGGCAGCCCCGGCGCCACCGCGCTGCGCTGCGGCGACGACAGCGTCACCTACGCCGGCCTCGACGCCATGACGGGTGGACTCGCCGCCGCGCTCAACGGCGCGGGCATCGCACCGGGCGACGCCGTGGGCGTACTGCTGCGCCGCGGACCGTGGTCCGTCGCCGCTGTCGAGGGGATCTGGCGCGCCGGCGGCGTCTACGTGCCCCTCGACCCCGAACTCCCCGAGCAGCGACTGCGGTTCATGGCCCGGGAAGCCCGCCTCGCCTGTGTGCTCAGCGACCCGGCGACCGCCTCCGCCGCCGACGGCCTCGCCCCCGCGCGGATCGACGTCACCACCCTCGCCCCGGACGCCGACGGCCCCCGCCACCACCCGCACCCGCGCGAACTGGCCCACGTCATCTTCACCTCCGGCTCCACCGGCCACCCCAAGGCCGTCGGCGTCGAACACGCCGCCCTCGCCTCGCACGTGGCCGCCGCCCGCGCCCGCTTCGGCATCACCGCCGCCGACCGCGTCCTCGCCTTCGCGTCCTTCTCCTTCGACGCCTCCCTCGACCAGATCCTGCCCGCCCTCACCGGCGGCGCCACCGTCGTCATGCGCCCCGACGAACCCTGGCTGCCCACCCAGGTCCCCGAGATCGTCCAGCGGCACGCCCTCACCGTCGTCAACGTGCCCCCCACCTACTGGGCCGAACTCACCCTCTCCCTCGACCGCCGCCTCGCCGCCGCCCTCGGCACCCTGCGCCTGCTCGTCCTCGGCGGCGAGGCCGTCCCGCCCGACACCCTCGCCGCCTGGCGCGCCGCCGTCCCCCGCGTCCGCGTCGTCAACGCCTACGGCCCCACCGAGACCACCGTCACCGCCACCACCTACGACGCCGACGACCCGCCCGCCCACACCGTGCCCATCGGCCGGCCGCTGGGCGAGCGCCGGGTGTACGTCGTCGACACCGACGGCGAGCCCGCCCCCGTGGGCGTCGGCGGCGAACTCCTCATCGGCGGCACCGAAGTGGCCCGCGGCTACCTCGGCCGCCCCGCCCTGACCGCCGAACGCTTCGTCCCCGACCCCTACGGCCCGCCCGGCGGACGCCTCTACCGCACCGGGGACATCGTGCGCTGGACCCCCGACGGCGACCTGGAGTTCCTCGGCCGCCGCGACGACCAGGTCAAGATCCGCGGCTTCCGCATCGAACTCGGCGAGGTGGAGACCGTCCTGCGGGCCTGCCCGCTCGTCGCCCAGGCCGCCGCCCGCCCCGACCGCGCCACCGGACGCGGCCTCACCGGCTACGTGGTGCCCGCCCCCGACGCCCCGGCCGCACCGGACCGGGCCGCGCTGCGCGCCTGGTGCGCACGCCACCTCCCGCACCACGCCGTCCCCTCCGACTTCGTCGTCCTGGACGCCCTGCCCGTCGGTGTCTCCGGCAAGCTCGACCGGTCCGCGCTGCCCGACCCCGAGCACACCCGCAGCGCCACCGGCCCCGCCTACGCCGCACCCCGCGACGAGACCGAGCGGATCGTCGCCGAGGTCTGGGCCGACGTCCTCGGCCTGGAGCGGGTCGGACTCGACGACAGCTTCTTCGACCTCGGCGGGCACTCCCTCCTCGCCACCATGGCCGTCTCCCGGATCGCCCAGCGCCTGGGCCGCGAGATCGAACTGCGCACCGTCTTCGAACACCCCACCGTCCGAGGATTCGCCCCGCGCGTGGCCGCGGCCCGCGCCGGCGGCGGCACCGAGGTGGTGCCCGTCGACCGCGACCGGCCCCTGCCGCTCTCCTTCGCCCAGGAACGCCTGTGGTTCCTGGACCGCACCTCCGACCGGGGCGACTCCTACCTCCTGTGGTACTGCTGGCGGGTGCGCGGCGGCCTCGACCGCTCCGCCTGGCAGCAGGCCCTGGACGACCTCGTCGCCCGCCACGAGGTCCTGCGCACCGCCCTCGTCGAGACCGACGGCCGCCCGGTGCAGGAGGTGTGCGAACCCGTCGGCATCCCGCTCCACTGGGAACGCCTGCCCGAGAGCACCGACGGACGGGACCGCGTCGAGGAACTGCGCCCCGCCGCCGCGGCCTTCGCCACCCGCCGCTTCGACCTCGCCCGGCCGCCCCTGCTCCGCTCCGGCGTGTGGGAACTGGCCGACGACGACCACGTCGTGCTCATCGCCCTGCACCACGCCGTCACCGACGGCTGGTCCAAGGGCGTCCTGCTCGACGAACTCGCCCAGCACTACCACGCGCGCACCCGGCACCACCCCGCCGCCCTGCCGCCGCTGCCCGTGCAGTACGCCGACTTCGCCACCTGGCAGCGCGACCGCGTCGACAACGGCGCCCTGGAACCCCAACTCGCCTACTGGGAAAGGGTTCTGGAGGACACCCCGGTCCTGGAGCTGCCCACCGACCGGCCCCGTCCCGCCGCGTTCACCGGGCGCGGCGGCGCCGTCGAGATCGCCCTGCCCGACGGACTCGTCGACCGCGTCGACACCGTCGCCCGCGCGCACGGCGCCACCCGCTTCATGGTGCTGCTCGCCGCCGCCCAGGCGGTCCTGGCCCGCTGGACCGGCCAGAGCGACATCACGGTCGGCACCCCCGTCGCCGGACGCGGACGGCTCGAACTGGAGCCCCTCGTCGGCTTCTTCGTCAACACCGTCGTGCTGCGCACCGACCTCTCCGGCCGCCCCCGCCTCGGCACCCTCGTGGACCGGGTCCGTGACGTCGTCCTCGGCGCCTTCGACCACCAGGAGGTCCCCTTCGACAAGGTCGTCGAACGGCTGCGCCCCGAACGCGACCTGTCCCGCAACCCGCTCTTCCAGGTCATGGTCGACGTCCAGGACTCCTCCACCGGCCGCTCCGCGCTCCCCGGCCTCGACGCCACCGACCTCGCCCTCCCGTGGAACTCGGCCAAGTTCGACCTCACCGCCACCTATGTGGTCCGGGACGGCGCTCTCGCCCTCAACGTCGAGTACGCCGCCGACCTCTTCGACCCGGCCACCGCGACCCGCTTCGCCCACCACGTCGGCCGCGTCCTGCGCACCCTCCTCGACACCCCGGACGTCCGCGTCGACGAAGCGCCCCTCCTCTCGGCGGACGAACGCGAGAACCTGCTCACGGCCGCCGGACGCGCCACCGAACCGGCACCGCCCTTCACGGTGACCGGACGGCCCGACGCGACCGCCGTCGTCTGCGAGGACACCACCCTCACCTACGCCGGACTCGACGCCCGCACCGCGGGCATCGCCGCCGCCCTCACCGCCGCGGGCGCGTCCCCCGCCGACCGGGTCGGCGTGTGCGTGGGCCGGGGAACGGAAGCGGTCGCCGCCATGCTCGCCGTGTGGCGGACCGGCGGCGTGTACGTCCCGCTGGACCCCCGGCTCCCGCGGCAGCGCCTGCGCCACATGCTCCAGGAGGCCGGCGTGGGACACGTGCTGTGCGACGCCCGCACCGAGGACACCGTCGCCGCGCTCGGCGTACCGGCCGTCCGCGCCGACGCCGCCCCGCCGCTGCCCGACGGCCCCCGCCACACCCCCGCGGGCGACGACCTGGCCTACGTCGTCTTCACCTCGGGATCCACCGGCAGGCCCAAGGCCGTCGGCGTCCCGCACCACGCCCTCGACGCCCATGTGGCCACCGCCCGCGACCTGTTCGAGCTGACCGGCGACGACCGGGTCCTCACCTTCGCCTCGACCTCCTTCGACGCCTCCCTCGAACAGATCCTGCCCGCGCTGAGCACCGGCGCGAGCGTCGTCGTACGGCCCGACGAGATCTGGGCGCCGGAGGAACTCGCCGACCGCGTCGCCGCGACCGGGATCACCGTCATGGAACTCACCCCCTCCTACTGGGCGGAACTCGTGGCCCGCCTGGACGCGCTGGCTCCACGACTGGCCACGCTGCGGCTGCTGGTGACCGGGGGAGAGGCACTGCCCGCCGACCCGCTGGACCGCTGGTTCGCCCACCTGCCGGGCGTGCCCGTCGTCAACACCTACGGCCCCACCGAGACGGTCGTCTCCGCGACCGCGCACACCCTCCGCGTCCGCCCCGACGGCCGGGTGCCCATCGGCCGCGCCCTCGGCGCCCGCCGCACCTACGTCGTCGACCCCCGCGGTGACCTCGCCCCGCACGGCGTCCCCGGTGAACTCCTCGTCGGCGGGCCGGAACTGGCCCGCGGCTACCTGGAGCGGCCCGCCCTGACCGCCGAACGCTTCGTGCCCGACCCGCACGGCGCACCCGGCGGACGCCTCTACCGCACC
Source organism: Streptomyces sp. NPDC090106 (assembly GCF_044747265.1). Taxonomy (NCBI): domain Bacteria; kingdom Bacillati; phylum Actinomycetota; class Actinomycetes; order Kitasatosporales; family Streptomycetaceae; genus Streptomyces; species Streptomyces sp. NPDC090106. The sequence goes on from NZ_JBIVDS010000007.1 coordinate 472,966, forward strand.
GGGGACGTCGTACGCCGACTGCCCTCCGGCGAGCTGGAGTTTCTCGGCCGCAACGACGACCAGGTCAAGATCCGCGGCTTCCGCGTCGAACCCGGCGAGGCCGAGGCCGTCCTGCGCGCCCACCCCGGCGTGCGCGGCGCCGCCGTCCTGGTCCGCGCCCCGCACGGGGAACCCGCCCTCGTCGGGTACGTCGCCGGCGACGGCCTCTCCGAGGAGTCCCTCGCCGGTCACTGCCGGGCCCACCTGCCCCACTACCTCGTGCCGTCCGCGTTCGTCCTGCTCGACGCCCTGCCGCTGACCGTCCAGGGCAAGCTGGACACCGCCGCCCTGCCCGAGCCCACGGCCCGGGAACCGCACACCCTCGTACCACCGCGCACCCCCGCCGAGACGGTCGTCGCCCAGATCTGGTGCGAGGTTCTCGATCTGCCCCGGGTCGGCGTCCACGACGACTTCTTCGCCCTCGGCGGGCACTCCCTGCGCGCCGTCTCGGTCGCCTCCCGGCTGCGGACCGCCTTCGACTGCCCCTTCCAGGTCCGCGACCTGTTCGAACACCCCACCGTCGAGCGGCTCGCCGCCGAGGTGGAACACCGTCTGCTGGAGCTGATCTCCCAGATGAGCGACGACGAGATCGACCTGTCCCTGACCGCCGACCTGTGACCGGCCGCGCGGGCCGCCCCGCCGGCGGCCCGCGCCCGCACCCCGCCACCCCGCGCCGACCCGAGATTCGGAGTGCCCCCATGACCACGTCCGACGTACGCCCCGGTCCCCACCTCGCGGACGGCGGCCTCTCCCCGGCCGCCCGGCGCCTGCTGGAACAGCGGCTGCGCGGCCGGTCGGCCGTACGCGACGACGGTCCCGTCCGCGTCCTGCCCCGGCCGGAGCGCATCCCGCTGTCCGCCGCCCAGCAGCGCCTGTACTTCCTCGACCGCCTCGACCCGCGGGCCCCCACCTATCTGATGCCCGCCGCCTGGCGGCTCACCGGGCCCCTCGACGTCCCGGCCCTGCGCGGCGCCGTCGCCGACCTCGTCGCCCGCCACGAGCAGCTGCGGGTCGTCTTCCCCGAGCACGAGGGCGTCCCGCACCAGCGGGTCCTGCCCGCCGCCGACGCCGTCCTCGACGTCGTCGACGTCGGCGGCCCCGCGCACGAGGACCGCGCCCGGCACCTGGACGCCGCCGTCCACGCCGCCGCCCTGCGCCCCTTCGACCTCGCCACCGAACCCGCCTTCCGGGCCACCCTCGTCCGCGCCGCCGACGACGACCACGTCCTCGTCCTGGGCATGCACCACATCGTCTCCGACGGCTGGTCGCTCGACCTCCTCGTCCGCGACCTGGCCGAGCTGTACCTGGCCAGGACCGGACGGCGCCTCCCGGACCTGCCCGAACTGCCCCTGGACTACGCCGACTACGCGATCTGGCAGCGCGCCGACGACCAGAGCGCCGCCCTCGACCACTGGACGAGGCGGCTCGCCGGACTGACCCCGCTCGACCTGCCCACCGACCACCCGCGCCCCGACACCCCGTCAGGCCGCGGCGTCGCCCACACCGTCACCCTGCCCACCGGCCTGAGCGACGCCCTCGCCGCCCTCGGACGCCGGGCCGGCACGACCCCCTACATGACGGTCCTGGCCGCCTTCCAGGCCGCGCTCGCCCTGCACAGCGGACAGCACGACATCGCCGTCGGCACCGTCGTCGCCAACCGCGAACGGGCTGAGACGGAACACGTCGTCGGCTTCTTCGTCAACACACTGGTGCTCCGCGGCGACCTCTCCGACGACCCGGCCCCCACCGTGCTGCTCGCCCGCACCCGCGAGCGCGTCCTGGAGGCGTTCTCCCACCAGTCCCTGCCGTTCGAGAAGGTCGTCGACGCGCTCAGCCCCGAGCGCGACCTCGCCCGCAACCCGCTGGTGCAGGTGCTCTACACGCACACCGAGACCGGCTCGGGCACCCTCGCGCTCGGCGCGGCGAGCGGCACGCCGTACCGGATCGGGCTCACCACCGCCAAGTTCGACCTCACCCTCGACCTGCGCGACGGCGCCGGGCGCACCGAACTCGCCTTCGTGTACCGGCCCGACCTGTTCAGCGAGGAGTCCGTCGCCGCGCTCGCCCGGCACACCGTCCGGTTCCTGGAGGCCTTCCACACCGCCCCCGACGCCCCGCTGAGCACCGTCGACCCGCTCAGCGCCGCCGACCGCGACCACCTGCTGGGACCCGACGGCCCCGCCCGCGCCGTCACCGGCGGCGGCCCGGCACCGCGCACCGCCGCCGACCGCCTCGCCGACCACATCGCCCGCACCCCGGGAGCGGTCGCCGTCACCGGCTCGGGACGCTCCCTCACCTACGGCGAACTCGACGCCCGCGCCACGGTCCTGGCCCGCCGCCTGCGCGCCGCGGGCGTCACCGCGGGCGACCTCGTCGGCGTCTGCCTCGACCGCACCCCCGACCTCGCCGTCGCCCTCCTCGCCGTCTGGCGCGCCGGAGCCGCCTACCTCCCCCTCGACCCGACCCACCCCACGGCCCGCCGCGCGTTCACCGTCACCGACTCCGGCATCGGACTGATCGTCACGGACACCGCGACCCGCCACGCCGTCGAGGCCCTGCCCGCCCGGCTCCTGGAACTCGACGCCGCCGACCCGGCCGAGGCCGCACCCGTGGGAGAGGACACCGTCCCCGCCCTCGACGACCTCGCCTACGTCATCTACACCTCCGGCTCCACCGGCCGTCCCAAGGGCGTCGAGATCACCCACGGCAACCTGGCCTGGCTGCTCGCCGCCGCCGACCGGCACTTCGACTTCGGGCCCGCCGACGTGTGGACCCTGATGCATTCGCCCGCGTTCGACTTCTCCGTCTGGGAGCTGTGGGCCCCGCTCGCCACCGGTGGCCGCGTCGCCGTCCTCACCGCCGACCAGGTGCGCGATCCGGCCGCCGTGCTGCGGGTGCTGCGCGAGGACGGCGTCACCGTCCTCAACCAGACCCCGGCCGCGTTCAAGGGCCTGCGCGCCCATCTGCGGGAGACCGGCGCCGACTTCTCCGAACTCGCCCTGCGCACCGTCGTCTTCGGCGGCGACGCCTTCGACGTACGGGACTACCGCGACTGGTTCACCGCCCCCGGCCCCCGCCCGGCCCTGGTGAACATGTACGGCATCACCGAGACCACCGTCCACGTCACGATCCGCACCCTCACCGAGGACGACGTCCACGGCACCGTCCGCTCACCCGTCGGACGCCCTCTCACCGGAGCCCACGGCTACGTCCTGGACACCTGGGGCCGCCTCGTCCCGCACGGCACGGTCGGTGAACTCCACGTCTCCGGCGCCGGAGTGGCCCGCGGCTACCGCAACCGGCCCGAGCTGACCGCCGAACGCTTCCTCGACGACCCCTTCGCCGGCCCCGGCACCCGCATGTACCGCACCGGCGACCTCGTCCGCGTCCTGCCCGACGGACAACTCGCCTACGTCGGCCGCGCCGACCACCAGGTCAAGATCCGCGGCTACCGCATCGAACCCGGCGAGATCGAGACCGCCCTGCGGGCCCTGCCCGGCGTCGCCGACACCGCGGTCGTCGCCCGCCGCGACGAGGGCACCGCCCGCCTCGTCGCCCATGTCGTCACCCCCGAGGGCCGCCCCCTGGACGCGCCCGCCCTGCGCGAACGGCTGCGGCTGACCCTGCCCGAGTACATGGTCCCCGCCCTCTTCGTCCGCCACGAACGGCTGCCCCTGACCGCCAACGGCAAGGTCGACCGCGCCGCCCTCACCGCCGTCCGCCCCACCACCGCCGGACGCTCCGCGCACGTCGCCCCCGAGGGCGCCACCGAACGGACCCTGGCCGAGGTGTTCGGGCAGGTCCTGGGCGTCGAACACGTCAGCCGCACCGACAACTTCTTCGACCTCGGCGGCGACTCCATCCTCGCCCTGCGGCTGGTCGGCGTCGGCCGGCTCGCCGGACTCGCCTTCACCGTCGCCGACGTCTTCCGCGCCCGCACCCTCGCCGACCTCGCGGGCCTCGTCACCGAAGCGGCCGACGCCCCCGAACCGGTCGCCCCCTTCTCGCTGATCGACCCCGCCGACGCCGGCCGGCTCCCCGACGGTCTCGCCGACGCCTACCCGCTGACCATGCTCCAGGCCGGCATGCTCCACGAGATGCTCGCCGACCCCCGGCGCGGCGCCTACCACAACGTCACCGACCTGAAGATCACCGTCCCCGAGGGCTTCGACGCCGCCGCCTTCCAGGCCGCCGCCGACGCGCTCGTCGCCGCCCACCCCATCCTGCGCACCTCCGTCGACCTCGTCACCTACCGCGAACCCCTCCAGCTCGTGCACCGCGCCGCCCACCTGCCCGTCGGCTACACCGACCTGCGCGGACTGCCCCGCGAGGAGCAGCGGGACCGGCTGCGCCGCTTCGTCGACGAGGAGTTCGACCGCCGCTTCGACCTCGCCACCGCCCCCCTCGTCCGCATCCACCTGCACCACGTCACCGACCACGACCTGCGCCTGGTCCTCACCGACTGCCATGTCGTCCTCGACGGCTGGAGCCTGACCTCCCTCGTCGCCGACCTGCTGGCCCTGCACCGCGAGGCCGTCACCGAGCACACCGCCCCGCGCCCGCCGAGCGTCCCCGCCTTCGCCGAGTACGTCGCCCTGGAACGGGCCGCCCTCGACAGCGAGGACTCCCTGGCCCACTGGCACGACCGGCTCGCCGCCCTGCGCCCCGTCACCCTGCGCCGCCGCACCGGGACCGTCCCGGCCGGCGAACCGCCCGTGCACGAGGTACGCCGCTCCTACGCCCACCTCGCCGAACGCATCGGCCGCCTCGCCAAGGAGGCCGGCGTGCCCCGCCGCACCGTGCTCGTCACGGCCTTCCACCACACCATGAGCCTGTTCGCCGAGCGCGACGACAGCGTCCAGGGCCACAGCATCGGCCTGGTCACCAACGGCCGCCCCGAACTGCCCGGCGCCGACCGGATGCGCGGACTGTTCCTCAACACCGTCCCGTTCGGCGTCGACCGCCCGCGCGGCGACTGGCTCGCCTACCTGCGCGACGTGTTCACCGCCGAGCAGGAGATGCTCCCGCACCGCAGGGTCCCCCTGGTCCGCATCGCGCGGCTGCGCCCCACCGAACCGAACCTGACCGACACCGTCTTCAACTACGTCAACTTCCACCGCCTCGCGCACGACTCCTGGGACGACTCCCTGGAGATCGCCCGCACCATGTTCCCGCTGCTGGTCAACGCGAGCGTCAACGCCTTCACCCTGGACGTCGACCCGGCGTACGTGGCCCCCGTCACCGCCGAACAGGTCGCCGACGTGTACGTGGCCCAGCTGGAGGCGATGACCGCCGACCCGCACGCCCGCGTCACCCGCCCCGCCGCCACCGGCGCCGCCCGCGCCACCGTCCTCGACTGGGCGAGCGGCCCCGAACTGGCCCCCTCGCCCCTGCTGTTCCACGAGCACGTCGCCGCCCAGGCCGCCCGCACCCCGCACGCCGTCGCCGTCGAACACCGCGGCGACACCCTGACCTACGCCCGGCTCCACGAGCAGGCCGAGCAGATCGCCCGGCGGCTGCGCCTGCTCGGCGTCGGCCCGGAGACCGTGGTCGGCATCTGCGTCGACCGGGGCCCGGACTGGGTGCGCGCCGCGCTCGGCGTGCTGCGCTCCGGCGGCGCCTTCGTCCCGCTCGACCCCCAGCACCCCACCGAACGGCTCGCGTTCATGGCCGAGGACAGCGGCATGCGGGTCCTGCTCACCCAGCGCGCCCTCGACGGTGCCGTCCCCTTCGACGGCCCGACGATCCACCTGGACCAGCCCGCCGAACCCCTCGGACCGGTGCCCGGACGCGCACCCGACGCCGACACCTTCGCCTACCTCATCTACACCTCCGGCTCCACCGGCGTCCCCAAGGGCGTCGCCATCGCCCACCGTGGCCTGTCCAACATGCTCGAAGGCCAGCGCGACCTGGTCGCCCCCACCCCCGAGGACCGGGTCCTGCAGTTCGCCTCCTTCGGCTTCGACGCCTCCATCCTCGAACTGACCTGGTCCCTCGCCAACGGCGGACGCCTCGTCACCGCCCCCAAGGAGGACCTGCGCCCCGGACCGGACCTGGCCCGCACCCTGCGCGAGGCCCGGATCACCGGCGGGATGCTGCCTCCCAGCGCCCTCGCCGTCCTCGGCGAGGACACCTTCCCCGACCTGCGCGTCCTCCAGGTCGCCGGCGAGGCCTGCCCCGCCGAGCTCGCCGACCGCTGGGCCGCCGGCCGCCGCTTCCAGAACGTCTACGGCCTCACCGAGACCACCGTCTGGTCCGTCGCCGCCGACCTCACCCCCGGCCAGGGGCGCCCGCCCATCGGCACCCCCATCCGCAACACCCGCGTCCACGTCCTCGACGACGACCTCCAGCCCGTCCCCGTCGGCGTCCCCGGCGAGATCCACCTCGGCGGACTCGCCGTCGGCCGCGGCTACCTGGGCCGGCCCGCCCTTACCGCCGCCACCTACGTCCCCGACCCCTACGGCGAGCCCGGCGAGCGCCTGTGCCGCACCGGCGACCTCGGCGCCTACCGGCCCGACGGCACCGTCGAGTGGCTCGGACGCCGCGACGCCCAGGTCAAACTGCGCGGCTTCCGCATCGAACTCGGCGAGATCGAGCACGCCCTGCGCCAACTGCCCGGCATCCGCCAGGCCGTCGTCCTGCACCGCACCGACCTGCCCGGCGGCGAACCCGCCCTCGTCGCCTACCTCGTCACCGACCCCGGCACCGGCCGGACCACGCCCGAGGAGCTGCGCGGCGCCCTGCGGACCAGCCTGCCCGGGTACATGGTGCCGTCCCGCTTCGTCGCCCTGGACGAGATGCCCGTCAACCGCAGCGGCAAGACCGACAAGCGGGCGCTGCCCCTGCCACCCGCCGAACTCGACCAGGACGGGACCGAGTACGTCGCCCCCGCCACCCCCGCCGAGCGCGTCCTCGGCGAGATCTGGCGCGAGGTCCTCGGCCTCTCCCGGATCGGCGTCCACGACGACTTCTTCCGCATCGGCGGCAGCTCCCTGTCCACCGTCCGGGTCTCCCTGATGGCCGCCGGCCGCGGACTGACCGTGACCGTCGGCGACCTGATCGAACACCCCACCCTCGCCCGGCTCGCCGCCCACGCCACCCGGGTGACGGGCCGGACCCTGCCCGCCGCCGTCACCTCCGAGGTGCGGCTGCGCGAAGGCACGGGGGAGCCCCTGTGGTGCGTGCACCCCACCGGGGGCAGCGCCGCCTGGTTCGTGCCGCTCGCCCGGGCCCTGCCGCCCGGCCGACCCGTCCACGCCTTCCAGGCCCGCGGCCTCCTCGGCGGCGTCGACCCCGGCACCGTCACCGGCATCGCCGCCAACTACGCCGCCGAGATCACCGATCGCGGTGTGCCCGGCCCGCACGCCCTCCTCGGCTGGTCCATGGGCGCCAACATCGCCCTGGAGATGGCCACCCAGCTCCACCAGGCCGGACACCCCGTCGCCCCGCTCGTCCTCGTCGAGCCCTACCTGCCCAACCCCGCGGCCCGCGCCCGCCTCGACGGCGTCACCCGCGACCTGCGCGAAGCCCTGCGCCTGCGCGACCGGCTGCGCGAGCTGCCGCCCTCACCGCAGCGCGACCGCGCCACCGCCGAGCTCACCGCCACCCTCCTCGGCGCCGGCATGAGCCCCGCCGAGGCGGCCCTCGTCGAGAACGCCCCCATCGAGGTCTGGCACTCCCTGCTGGCCGCCCTCGCCTCCTACGAGGTCCGGCCCTACCCCGGCCACCTCCACCTGGTCGTCGGCAGCGAGGCCGCCGGGCTGCCGCGCGGCGTCGCGATGCCCGGCCTCGACGTCGACTACGAGACCTACGTGGCCCGTTGGCGCGCCACCGCACGCGACGGCCTCACCCTCCACATCAGCGACGGCGACCACATGTCGATGATGGCCGCCCCCCGCGTCACGGGGATCGCCGACCTGCTCACCGCCCTGGAACAGGGGGAGCCGCGATGACGGCCGCCGCCCCCGCCCGCACGGACCCGGGAGAGACCCGATGACCACCGCCCCCGCCCGCGTCGAGCGCTACCTGCTCGCCCCCGACATGGTCGCGGACCCCTACGACCACCTCGACTCCCTCCGGGACGGCGCGCCCGTGCAGTGGAGCCCGCTGCACCACGCCTGGCTCGTCACCGGCTACGACCAGGTGATGCGCTGCCTGCGTGACCGGGCCGTCTCCGCCGACCGGGTCCGGCCGCTGATGGACGCCGTCCCGCAGGGCGCCCGTGACGACGCCGAGCGCGCCTTCGGCATCCTGTCGCGCTGGATGGTGTTCAACGACCCGCCCCAGCACCGCAGGCTGCGGCAGGTGTTCCAGGAGGCGTTCGCCGCCCGCGCCGTGGCCCGCTACAGCGCCTTCACCGAGAAGGCGACCCGCGCCGTGCTGGCCCGCAAGGCCGTGCCCGGCTGCGCCGGCGACCTCATGGCCGACGTCGCCAAGCCGCTGCCCGCGCTGGTCTTCGCCCGCTGGCTGGGCATCCCGCCCACCGACGGACCCTCCTTCTGGTACTGGAACACCCGTGTCGCCGACCTCGTCCTCGGCACCGCGCAGGAGGAGAGCGAGTACCGCGCCTCTCTCCAGGCCCTGGTCAGCCTGGAGGACTACCTCGGCGACCTGGTCGCCCGGCGGCGCGCCGCGCCCGGCGACGACCTGATCAGCCAGGTCCTCAAGGAGGGCCGGGTCGGCGACTCCGTCAGTGAGGAGGAATTCGTCGGGATGCTCACCCAGATGGCGTTCGCCGGCGGCGAGACCACCAGCAACCTCATCGCCAACACGATCCTCGCCCTGCACACCCGCCCCGGCCAACTGGCCGCCGTGCGCGCCGATCCGGACCTGGCGCAGGGCGCCGTGGAGGAGACCCTGCGGCTGGACGGCCCGTCCAAGATGTCGATCCGCACCGCCGCCCGGGACCTCGACCTCGACGGCCACACCCTGCGCGCCGGGGACCGGATCTTCCTCGTCACCGCCGCCGCCAACCGCGACCCCGCCCGCTTCCCCGACCCCGGCCGCTTCGACGTCACCCGCACCGGCGCCACCCACCTCGGCTTCGGCTTCGGCGCCCACTTCTGCATCGGCGCCGCCCTGGCCCGGCTCGTCGCCGTCAGTGCCGTCCGCACCCTGGTGTGCGAACGCCCCGGGCTGACCCTGACCGACCCCGACCGGCTCACCTGGCAGCCGTCCCTGCTCAACCGCAGCCTCACCGCCCTGCCCGTCCGCTACTGACCGGCCCGACCCGGCCGAACGACGAAAGGCACCCCATGGCCACCACCCTCGCCGCGGACCGCCCGCGGCTGTGGGCGCCCGCCCGGCACCGTTCCTTCCGCCTCCTGTGGACGGGACAGGCGCTCTCCCTGCTCGGCGACGGCTTCAGCGTCGTCGCGTTCTCCTGGATCACCCTGACCCTGACCGGCTCCACCCTCACCCTCGGCTACGTCCTGGCCTTCCAGGCCGTGCCCCGCGCCCTGCTCACCCTGGTCGGCGGCACCCTCGGCGACACCTTCTCCACCCGCACCCTCATGGTGGCCTCCAGCTGGACCCGCGCCGCGCTGATGGCCGCCGTCGGCGTCGCCGGGCTCACCGGGGACCTCACGGTGTGGATGCTGTGCGCCGCCGCCGCCGCGTTCGGCGCCGTGGACGCCTTCTTCCAGCCCGCCCGCGTCTCCATCCTCCCCTCGGTCGTCGACAAGGACCTGCTCGCCCCGGCCAACGCCCTGCTCGGCGCCGGGGCGCGCACCGCGGCCGTCGTGGGCCCCGCCGTCGGCGGCACGGTCATCGCGCTGACCCAGGCGCCGGTCGCCTTCCTCGTCGACGCCGTGTGCTTCGCCCTGTGCGGTCTGCTCGTCTCCCGCATCCGCACCCGCCCCCGGCCCGAGACCCCGAAGGAGACACCGGCGAAGACCGGCCCCTCCTTCGGCGCCCGCATCCGCGAGGGCGTCACCTACACCCTGCGGGACCCGCGCCTGCGGACCATCGTCGCCCTCGACACGGCCGTCAACTTCTGCTACGCGGGCCCCTTCACCGTCGGCTTCGCCACCCTCGCCGACCAGGTCCTGCGCGGCGGCTCGGCCACTCTCGGCGTACTCAACGGGGCGCTCGCCGGGGGCGCGGTGCTGGGCACCCTGGCCGGCGGCGCGGTCGGCGGGAGGCCCCGGGTGGGGCTGCTGGTGGCCGCGCTCGCCGGCTGGCTGGGGGCGGGCATGGCCGTCCTGGGCCTCGCCGAGAGCACCCCGGTCGTGGTGGTGACGGTCCTCGCCATGGGCTTCGCCATCGGCTACCAGGGCGTGTTCGGCCTCAGCTGGATCCAGCGCAACATCCCGCAGGACGTCCTCACCCGGGTCGTCTCCGTCGACATGGTCCTCGGGTACGCCGCCGCCCCGCTCTCGCTCATCCTGTGCGGCGCGCTCGCGGGCACCGGACACCTCGCCCTGTTCGGGGTCGTCGCCGCGGTCCTCGCCGTGACGGGCCTCGCGGTGCTCGCCTCCCGGGCGGTGCGGGAGATGCGCTGACCTCCGGGCCGTCCTCCCTCAGCCGTCCCGCAGAGCGGCCGACCGCGCGCACAGATCCGCGCGGTTGGCCGCTCCCGTCTTGGTGATGAGACTCGCGATGTGCTTCTCCGCCGTGCGCGGGGAGATGAACAGCCGGTCGGCGATGTCCTTGTTGGTCAGCCGCTCCGCGAGCAGCCGGAACACGTCGAACTCCCGCACCGTCACCCCTTGTGTGCGCAGGTGCTCGGGAATGCCGCTGGTGCCGCTGCGGTGCTGGTGCACCGGCGCGCCCAGCCGGCGCAGGCCCGCCCGGCAGGCCCCCGTGACGGCGGCGACGTCCCGCTCGTGGAAGTAGTGCTCCGCCCGCCGCAGCCAGCCCACCGGATCGCCCCAGCCGTCCTCGTGCGCGGCGTCCGCGATCAGCCGCAGCCCCAGGTGCTGGGCCAGCGGATACGGCTCCGCCACCGCGAGCGCCGACTCCACGGCCGCCGCCGCCCGCGCCCCGGCGCCCTCGCGCCCCAGCAGGACCGCCTCGGCGAGGTGCACGAACTGCCGGTTCCACCGCATCCGGGCCATCGCGGTCGCTGCGATCTCCTCGTGCCGCACCCGGTCCGCGTCCCCGGCCAGCACGTCCAGCAGCAGCACCAGACCGTGGGTGCCGCTGAGGTGGTACGTGGAGGGGTTGTCCGCCTCCAGCGCCAGCACCGCCCCCAACTCCGCCCGGGCCAACTGCCGGTCCTCCTCCAGCAGGGAGCAGAAGGCCCGTGCCAGCCCCAGGCTCAGCGGTTCCTCCTGGGAGCCGGCGCCGTCCCACTCGGCGAACGCGGCGAGCGCCGACTCCATCGCGGCGCGGTCCCCGCGATGCGCCTCCAGCGTGGCCCGCGCCATCAGGACGTAGCGCACGGCGGGTGCGAGGCGCAGCCGGCGGACCACGGCCAGGCACTCCTCGGCGGACGCCCGCGCGGACGCGTCCTCGCCCCGCAGGACGGCGTCCAGGACGAGGATGCCGTCCACGGTGTGCACGATGCTCACCGAGCCCAGGCGCAGCGCCTCCTGACGGGCCGCCAGCAGTCCCGAGGTGTCGCCCTCGGCGAGCCAGGCGTTGCCGCCCATGCGGGTGGCCGCGTACATGCGCTGCAAGGGCAGGCGGTTGCGTTCCGCGGTGGTCAGGGCCTGCTGGAGCATGGCCGCCGACTCCCGCGGGTCCCGTTCGCGGGCCACCGTGGCGAGCAGTTCCCACGCCTGGCAGGCGACGACGGGCAGACCGTGCCGTTCGGCGGTGTCGGCGGCGGAGCGGGCCAGTTTCTCGGCGTGCTGGGTGCGGTCCGGGCCGGGGGTGTCCAGGGCCAGATAGGCGGCCGTCACGTCCACGGCGGCCGTGGTCGCCTCCGCCGTCTCGGCGGCCTCTCCGGGGGCACCCGCCAGGACCTCGCGGGCGCGCGCTATCTGCCGGTTGCCGTCGCTCCAGCGTCCGGCGGTGTGCGCCACCTTGGCCAGCCGTGCGTGCAGGGTGGCCAGACGGACCGCGCTGAGGCCGGCGCCGTCGAGCGCGTGGAGGTCGTCCACCAGGTCGAAGGCGCGCGCGAAGTCACCGGCCTCGGCGAGCGCGGGCAGCAGGTTCTCCAGCACCGCGGCCCGTGCCTGCGGGTCCCCGCCCTCCGCCAGCAGTCCCTCGGCCCGGCTGAGCAGCGTCACCGCGGAGTTCAGCGCTCCCGCCGACAGGGCACGGCCGCCCGCGTCGGCGTACAGCAGCCCCGCCTCGACCCGGTCGCCCGCCTCGCAGCGCAGCCCGGCCGCCAGCGCGCACCAGTCGGCCTCCAGGCCCGGGTGCAGTTCCTCGACCGCCTCCGCGCCCCGCCGGGCCAGGTCGGCCCGCTGACCCGGTGTCATCTGGGTGAACAGGGCCTCCACGGTGGGGGAGTGCCGGAAGGAGTACCAGTCGGGCGCGGGCTCGTCCGGCACGACCAGACGGGCGGCGACGCTCGCGTGCAGATGGCCGAGCAGGGCGCGGTCGTCGACGCCGGTCATGCGCTGGAGCACGGAGAGCGGGAAGCGCCGGCCCAGCACGGCGGCGGCCGACAGCAGCGTCAGGCCCTGGGCGCCGAGGCGGTCGATGCGCCGCAGGATGCCGCGGGCCAGCGTAGAGGAAACGTCACGGCGCAGGTCCCCGACGGCGCGCCAGCCCTCGGGTCCCTGCACCAGAGTGCCGGAGCCGATCATCGACTGGAGGAGCTCCTCGACGAGATACGGGCTGCCCGCGCTGTCCTCCCAGAGCCGCTGGAGCACCTCGGCCGGGACGGCGTCGGGGCCGTCCGCGCCGAGCTGCGCGGCGATCACCTCGTGCACCTGCGGCCGGGTGAGCGGCGCGAGTTCGACCAGCGCGGCGGCGCCCCGGCGGCGGGCGGACTGCGCGAGGTCGAGGGCGTCGCTGATGTCGGTGCGCACGGTCGCCACCAGCAGGACGGGCGTGTACTCCAGGTTGTCGACCAGGTATTCCAGGACGCCGAGCGTCTCGGGGTCGGCGTCGTGCAGGTCCTCCAGGAACAGCAACTGGCCCTGGCCGCGCCCGGTGGCGATGAGCAGACGCAGGACGGCCTCGCCCAGGATGACCATGGAGCTGCTGTCGCGTTCCCCGGTGTCCCAGTCCGGGATCAGCCGCCCGAGAACCGTGCGGTAGGGGCCGAGCGGGAGGTCGTCCATCGGCTCGCCGCCCCGGAACAGCGACATCAGGGCCTCGGTCAGCGGCCGGAACGGCACGGAGGGGCCGGTCGTGCTGCTGCGTCCGCGCAGCACCCGCATACCGCGGTCCAGTGCGCCGCCCACGGCCTCCGCCGCGAGCCGGGACTTGCCGACGCCGGCCTCGCCGACCAGGAAGACGACACCGCCCCGGCCCTGCCTCGCCTCGGCCATGGCGCGTTCGAGCTGGGTGAGTTGAGGGTCCCGCCCGACCAGGGAAGGCGTATGGGAACGCATGAACGCTGATGATAATCGGCATATGTGAGCCAGGGGCAGATCGCCCGGGTCCTGATCGACCGCGATGCCGTTCGCGGCGGTTGCGCGGGGCCGCGAGGGGCGTCCCGGTACGGCCTGCGGGAACGCCGCGGCGCGGGCCCGCCGGGCGGGCCCGCGCCATCACGCGCGACGACTGGGTGGTGGACCTCAGTTGGGGGCGGAGACCGAGGTGTCCAGGGTGCTGAGCGTGATGACGATGCCGCTGGTGAGGACCATGCCGGCCAGCACCCGGGCGCGGGCGCAGGCGCGGTTGCGGCCGGAGAGGGTGATGCCGCCCGCCGCGTCCTGCTCGGTGGCGGCGGCGTCGACGCGGGCGGTCTCGGCGGAGTCGGCGGCGATGAGGTTCTGGTCCATGACGGTGGTCCCCTTCTGATGTCCCGTGCGGGAGGCACGTTCTGGAGGTGGGAGGTGCCGTGGTGCGGAAGAACTCAGGTGCGGTCGGATCGTCGGGCCGGGTGACGCAGGAGCAGGACCGACGGAACGGATTCGGGGTGGGCCAGGCGCAGCAGTCCGTAGCCGATGCCGGACAGCCCGGTCATCAGCCCCGGTGAGGGCACGTGGTCGGGCGTGGCGCAGCGGTGGCTCTGGGCCTCGACGAGGGCGAGGACCTGCCCGCTGTGCCGGTGCAGGGCCGACCGTGCCGTGGCGCTGCCGTGCTCGGCCAGGGCGGTCAGGGCCTCCAGCCTGCCGAGGGCGCCTCCGGCGAGGCTGAGGTCGGGGGCGACCGGAGCCTGCGCGAGACGGCCGGCGAGGGCGTCGGGGAGAGGGGCGGCGGTCTCGGGGAGCTCGGAGGCGGGACGAGGGGTGGCGGTCCCGGGGCGTCGGGAGGCGCGAAGAGCGGTGGTGGCCTCGGGAAGCCGGGAGCCGGGAAGCGGAGCGGTGACCCGGTGGAGCCGGGCGGCGGCCTGTCCGGCCAGCCCCCGCGACCAGGACAGGTCCGCCCCGTCGTCGGTCGCCGGGACCTGGCCGAGCAGGGCCCGGGCCGGCCCGGCGGCACGCGCGGCGCGCTCTCCGCCGAGGGCCGCGTAGCGCAGCAGCGCCCAGGCGATTCCGGCCGTGCCGTCGGCGAAACCCGTGGAGGACGCGAGGACCCGGCCGTCCGTGCCGTCACCCGCGGCCTTGAGCAGCAGGTCCGCCACGGCGTCCGCCAGCCGCAGCGCGGCCGGATCGCCGGTGGCCTCGTGCACCGCGACGGCCGCGGCCAGCGCCCCGGCCCTGCCCTGGGCGAGCCCCGGGTCGGGGCAGGCGGCAGCGGCGTGGCCCAGCGCGGTCAGGGCGTGCGGCAGACACGCCTCCAGCCCGTCGCCGAGCAGCGCCGCCAGCCGGACCACCGCGTACACGATGCCGCCGAGACCGTCGTAGGCGCCGGGGCCGGCCGCCGCGCCCAGCTGGGGATCGTCGGCGAGCGCCTTGAGGAGAGCGGGGAGCGGGCGCACCGCCTCCCGGGCCGCCGCCGCGTACCGGCCTGCTCCGGTCAGGGCGTCGGTGTGGGCCAGGAACAGGGCCACTCCGCAGTACCCCTGGGCGAGGCCGGCGCCCATCGGCAGCACCGCCCAGTGGGGTCCCGCGACCCGCTCCAGGCCGATCCAGTTGGTGCGTGAGCCGCCGCGGACCGCGCGGGCGGCGATCTCGTCGGCGATGCCGCACGCGGCGGCCAGCAGCCGGGACGCCTCGGGCGCCACGGGCGGCACCGGCGCCACCGCCAGCTCCGACCGCGGGCGGTCGAGCGGGGAACCCGCGCCGCGCACCGCGAGGGTGGCCGAGATGATCCATTCCTGGTCGTGGCAGCCGACCTCGTCCATCCGGCCGATCTTCTCCCGGACCGCCGTCACCGCGGCCACGGGCATAACGCCGGGGATCGTGGTGCCGGCGTCGGAGCGGACCGCGGTGCCGCTGGGCCGGTGCGTGAAGAAGGGGATGTCGCCGCGCCACAGGGAGGCCGTCTCGTGCTCGGTCAGCCGCTCCCGCGCCGTGTCGTGCTCGGACTCGGTCCACAGCACCGCGAACACCCCTTCCCTGGCGAGCGCGTCGCCCAGCAGGGAAGGGTGGGTGGACTCCTCCAGCAGCGTCGCGTACAGCCGGGTCGCGCGGGCGATCAGCCGGGCCGGGCGGTCCGCCCAGCGGGCCAGCGGGCCGTCGGAGCCGAGCAGTTCGTGGCGGTGCGCGGCGATCGCCGTGTAGGCGGTGCGGAATCCCTCCAGCAGGGCGGCCGTGTGGTCGGCGCCCGCGAGGGACGTGCCCGCGGGCAGCGGGTGGTTCTGCGCGGCCGGGCTGGGCAGCGGGCCGCGCATGGCCCGCATGGTGTCCCGGCCGCTGTCCTCCCAGCGCAGCCCCTCACCGGGGAAGGTGCCGTCGGTGTCCCGGCCGAGCGCGGAGATGTCCAGGGCGCCGTGCTCGCCGATGAGGAGATGGGGGAGCAGGCAGGTGCGGTGCACGGAGGCGGCCAGGGCGTCCGCGGCCGGGTCGGCACCCGCCGTCAGGACCTGCCCCAGGCCGGTGTGCAGCAGCGTCTCGGCGTCCACGAGGACCGGCTGGTCGCCGTGGGCGATGACGTTCTCGTAGTGCATGTCGGCGCCGTCCACCGCGTACAGCAGGGCCAGCAGGGCACCCTGGCGGCGGTAGAACGCGTCGGTCTCGGTGACCGTGCCGCACCAGCGGTGCTCGATGAACTCCAGCCAGCCGTAGGCCTCGTGGCGCACCGTGCGCGCGGTGCGCAGGTCCAGTCCCGGCACCTTGGCGTTGAGCCAGCCGACCAGGGTGTCGAGCAGGGCGTGCTGGTCGAGGGGGCGCGGCTTGTGGACGATCCGGGTGCCGTCGGCGAAGTGCAGGACCGCCACGGACCGGCCGCCCTGGTGGGCGTCGCCGCGGCCGAGGTCCACCCGGACCAGCGAGCCGGGCGCCCGGCCGTCGAGGAGGCTGTCGACCAGGGCGTCCCGGTCGGCCTGGAAGCGGGTGACGAGCTCGGCGGCGGCCGTCGTGGCGTCCAGGGCGGTGCGGGCGAGCATCCTGGCCAGCACCGGGTAGGCGGCGAACAGTTCGGTGAGCCCGGCCCGGCTGCCGGTGGCCGCGGCGAAGGACGCGAACCGCTCCCGCGGACCGGCCCCCGCCAGGCGCCCGGAGCGCCGCGCCGCCTGGAGTTCGTGGACCAGGGTGCGGGCGGCCTGGCGGACCAGCTGGCGGGTCAGCCGCTGGGTGAACCCGTCGAGCCAGACGGCCTGTTCGGCCGCCGGGACCTCGGTCAGCAGGTCGGCGAGGCGGGCGGCGGCGGTGGCGACCACCGGCCTGACGACCGCGGCGAACGCGTCGGGACCCTCGCCTGCGACCTCGACCTCGGGAAGGGCGTCGGGCGCTGTGTCCAGGACCGCTTCCCCGTACTCCGCCCAGTCGGGCTCGGCCACCCGGGAGGCCAGCCGCTCGGCCGGCTCGGCCGCCAGCGCGGCCACCGTGTCCGCGCCGACGCCGAGACGGTCCAGCCGCAGCGCGAAGCCCTCCGTGTCCCCGGCGGTCCAGGGCAGCGGCCCCGGAGCGGCGGCCGAGGGGGACGCCGCGGGGAGCCCGGGGGCGGCGAGCCGCTCCGTGAGGGTCAGCGCCGGGGCCCACCAGCTGGCGGGGAGTCCGGCGCTCCGGGGAGTCGGGAGGCTTGCGGTGTCGGTCACGAGAAGAAGGTCGCAGACCCCCGTGCGCGCCCACATGGGTAACCGTCCCCCATATTCTCGGTGAGGCCCTACCCACCCGTGCGGACATGGGGGGAGGGGCGGAGAAACCGCAGGCGGGAGCCGTGCGCGTGGGGGATCGCGCAGGGAGTGGCACCGGGGCGACGGCCACCGGAACCACCCGGTCCGGGTGGCGCGGGCGGCCCCGCACCCCCCAGACCGCCCCGCCCGGCGCCGGGGAAGGGCGTACGTCCCCCACGGACACCCCCGTTCCGGAGAGCCCGTCCCCCCGTTCCCTGGGGCCCGTCCCCCCGTTCCCCAGGGTCCGCCTTCCTCTTCCTAGGGTCCGCCCCCCGTTCCCCGGCGTCCGTCCCCCCATTCCCGGGCGCCCGCCCTCACTCCCGGGGCCCCGGGACGGCTCAGGTCCGCCGGCCCGCCCCCGTCCCGGCGGAAAAGTGGGGGCCGTCTACCGATCCCGCCGCACCGCCGCGGACGGCACGGTGGACCCAAGTCCCCATGCCGGACCGCCCGATGAGCCCCAGGCCGGGCGGACGACCTTCCAAGGAGCAGCAGATGGGAGTACCCGTACCTGTCAGTGTGGTCGCCCTCGACCCCGTGCTGGAGGCAGGCACCCGCACCACCCTCCAGGTCCGCCCCGAACTGACCGTGTGCGAGCCCGCCGACGCGCGGGTCGCGGTCCTCACCGTGGACCGGCTCGGCCCGGCCGAACTCGACATGGTGCGCGCCACCCGCACCCAGCCCCACCGCCCCGCCGTCGTCCTCGTGGCGGGCACGCTCGCCTCGGGGGACGTGGTGCACGCACTCGCCGCCGGCGCCCGGGGACTGCTCCTGCGCCGCGAGGCCGACGCCTCGCGGCTCGCCCACGCGGTGCTGGCCGCCGCCCGCGACGACTGCACCCTGCCACCCGGCCTGCTCGAACAGCTCCTGGACCGGCCGGACACCGTCGTCCGCGGCGCCGGCGGCTGGAGCGACGGCATGCTGTCCGACCGGGAGCGCTCCGTGCTGCGTCTGGTGGCCGACGGGCACGAGACCGCGGAGATCGCCCAGCGGCTCGCCTACTCGCCCCGCACCGTGACCACGGTCGTCCACGACATCACCCGGCGGTTCCGGCTGCGCAACCGCGCCCACGCGGTCGCCTACGCGCTGCGGGCGGGTCTGCTGTGACCACCGCCCTCACGGCCCCGCCGTCCGCCCCCGCCCTCCCCGCGCCGATGCCCGCGCCCGCCGTCGCCGTGCGGGTCGTACCCGGTCCGGGGGCGGACCGGGTCCGCGCGCTGGCCGAACGGGCCGGACTCCTCCCCACGCCGGGGGAGCACACGTCCGCCAGGACGCTCACCGTCACCGTCGTCGTGGCCGCCGACCCGGACCGGGCCCTGCGGGGCGTCGGAGCCCCCGGGCCGCTGCTCCTGGTCTGCGACACCGTCGGACGCGCCGGCCGGCTGCGGGCCCTGCGCGCCGGGGCGGTCGTGGTCGGCGCCGCCGAACTGACCGAGGACACCCTGAGCACCGCCGTCGACCGGGCCGTCCACCCCCATCCGAGCATCCCCTACCCGGAGTTGACCCGGCTGCTGACCACCGGCCCGCACCCCGGCGAGCCGCTGTCCGCCACCGGCACCCCGGCCCTGACCGCACGGCAGACCTCGGTCCTGCTGCTGATGGCCGAGGGCTACGGCAACGCCGACATCGCGCTGCTGCTGAGCTGCTCCGAACACACCGTCAAGAACGTCATCTACGAGATCATGGCCCGCCTCCAGGCCCGCAACCGCGCCCACGCGGTCGCCCACGCCGTACGTCACGGCCTGGTCTGAGCCGGGCGGGCCCACGTCCACGACGCGGGGCACGGGAACACGGACCGGGTGCGGGGGCACCGGGCGCCGGACCCGTCGCCCCGCGCGGTCGTGTGCCCGCAGCCGGACGGAGGGGCGCCCGTCAGGGGGAGGGCAGGCGGCGCGGGACGAGGCGTTCCTCCACGGCGCGCCCGTCCTCCCGCCGCACCACGTACGCGGCCTTGTCCGGCAGCTCCGCCACCGCCTCGACGAGCCGTGTGCCCCGGTAGAGCAGCCCCACCCCGTCGTCGGTGCAGTGGGCCTCGGTGAAGACGCCGTCGGCGACCAGACGGTGGATCAGCGGGCGGCGGCCCGCGTCGGAGTCGTAGTGCACGCCGTTGCCGTACGGCAGCAGGCCCAGTCCGCCGGTCACCGGCCGCAGTTCGGGGCCGAAGGAGTCGGTGGTGCCGCCCTCGAACCAGCAGATCGAGCCCGCGCTCACCCCGGCCAGCACCACCCCGGCGTGCCAGGCGCGCCGCAGCACCTCGTCCAGACCGTGCACACGCCACACGGCGAGGAGATTGGCGACCGAGCCGCCCCCCACCCACACCACGTCGTGGCCCAGGACCGTGCCCTCGACGTCCTCGACGCTGGGCATGGGGAACAGCGACAGCGGGGTCAGGTCGAAGCCCGCCACCCGCGCCGCCTCCGAGACCCGCGCCGTGACGTGTTCGGCGTCCCCCACCGCGGTGCCGACGTGCAGGATCCGCGGGCGCCTGCCGTGGACGCCGGACAGGTCGACCGCGTGATGGACCAGGGAGTCGAAGAGCACCCGGGTGCGCGTACCGGGGCGGTGGCCGCCGGACGTGGCGAGGATGGTCGGTTCGGGCGCTGTCACGCGCGTGATCGTATCCCGCCGGCCCTGGCGGAAAGGGTGCGCGAGAAGTGAAGGCGGTGCGTGGGTCGGACGCCCGCGGAACAAGCCGACAGCGCGGCGGGGACCGGTGTCCCACCGGTCCCCGCCGCGCTGTCGCCGGCGGTCCGCGAGCGGCTCAGCGGGTGCGCAGCGCCACCGCCGCCGCGTAGCCCGACGGCACGAGGACGTCCCGTACGGACCACCCCGGCGCCGGATCGGCCGGCGTCGGGCCGGTGCCCAGGAAGTCGAGCGCCGGATCGCGCACCAGACCTGTCCCCAGGCCCTTGAGATAGCCCTCCTTGCGGACCCAGGCCCGGGTGAACGCGGCCGGACGGCCGTACGCGGGCAGCCGAGCCAGTTCGTCCGCCTCGGCCGGGTGCAGCGCGGCCTGCGCGCTGAGCATCACCTTCACCGTGGCCAGCTCCTCCACGTCGACGCCGACCGGCGCCGGCGCGAGCGCCACCAGCACCAGCCCGCCGCTGTGCGACAGCGAGAAGTGCACCCCGGGTGTGCGCAGCACGGGCCGCCCGTGCGGTCCGCCGCAGCCCGCGCACGGTTCGCGCGCCAGCGGAAGGGCCTCGGCGCGCACCCCGAGCACGACGCTCAGCACACCCCGCAGCCCCGCGTGGGCCACCACATAGGCGTCCCGGTCCCGGTCGTGGCGGAAGGCGCGGGCCCGGGCCCGCTCCTCCTCGTCCAGGACCTCGCCCGCGTCCCGGAGCGCCTGCGCGTCCTGCTCCGCGACCCGGGCGAGATACAGCTCCAGCGGTCCGCGCAGGGCACGGGGCCCCCGGGGACCCGCCCCGGCCCGCAGCGCGGACAGGTCCAGCACCGCCGGACACAGCCGCGGCGCGAGCGCCTGCTCCGGCGGGGGAACGAGCAGCGAGGAGCGCGACGCCGTTCCCGGCGGGTCGTGGGCCGACGGGCCCGGCAGGCGGCCCGGGAGCCGCTCAGGCATCGGCCCCTGCCAGGCGCCGGCGCAGGCTGAGCGGACGCATGTCCGTCCAGATGACGCCGATGTGGTCCAGGCACGCCTGCCAGCTGCCGCGCAGCCCCTCCGGGTGCCAGCCGGCGGGCGGTTCGCGGTCCGCCCGCCAGATCGAGTACTGCTCCTCGTCGTTGCGGACCACGAGGTACTCCTCGTCGGTGTGAGCACGGACCTCGTCGGCGTCCGCGCCGTGTCCGGAGTCGGGTTGCGTCACGGTGAACCTCCCGCGGGTGATGGGACCGGCCGCAGGTCACGGCCGACGCCGACAGCGTGCCCCGGACCCCACGGCCGGGGTCAGGGACGAACGCGCCGAACCCGCGGCGCGCGTTGCTGCCGGATCTTCTCTGTCGGCCCGGCCCCGAGGCGCGGGACCGTGCTGTCCGGCCGGAGAACCCGGCGAACCCGGGGCGGACCACCGTCCGCCCCGGGGCCGGTCGCCTCCCGCACCCCCCTTTCCGGAAGGAGCACGCGATGTCGGACGAGCACGCACCTGTCCTGCTGCCGGGCGGAGGCTGGCGGCTGTGGGAACAGTTCGCGCTGCGCGGCCCCGGCTTCCCCGCCGACGGCGTGCTGGGCCTGGCCCCGCCCGGACTGGCCGAGGCCGCCGACAAGTTCGGCCCCGGCACCGCGCTGTCCGGCCCCGAATGGGACGCGTTCGGTGAGGAGCTGGCCGCCGCCGCCGTGGACACGGCCCGCCGCCTCCAGGAGGTCGCCGCCCGCCCCCGCTTCCAGGCGGCGCTGGCCTGGCAGAACCCCGCCGTGCTGCGCACCGGTATCGCCCCGTTCCTGCGCTGGCGGCCGGGCACGGACGCCCGCAGCAGCATGCCGCGCCAGCGCGAGGAGCTCGTCGCCCACTACTGGCAGCGGTTCTGCGTGAAGAACGACACCATCGGCTTCTTCGGCCCCGTCGGCTGGGGCCGCTGGGACCCCGACGCCGGCGACGCCGTCGCCACCACCGCCGGACACGGCTTCCTGGCCGCGGGAGAGGTCTACTTCTCCGGCTGGGCGATCGACGCCCTGGCCAAGGTGCTGGCCGAGGACGCCGAGCTGATGCGCTGGATCCCGCCGCGCCGCGTCTCCATCGTCCGCGCCGCCGACGGCACCGTACGGGTGCCCGGCCGCCCCGCGCAGCCGGTGGGGGAGCGCGAGACGGCCGTACTGGAGCTGTGCGACGGCACCCGGCCCGTCGCCGCCGTCGCCGCCGCACTGGACCTGCCGGTCGACGAAGTGACGCACACCGTACGGGAGCTGGCACGGCGGCGGTGGGTGCAGTGGCGCCTGGAGGTACCCGCCGCCACCCACCCCGACCAGGCCCTGCGCGCCATCCTGGAGCGCGTCCCCGACCGGGCGGCCCGCGACCGCGCGCTGGCCCCGCTCGCCGTCCTGGAGGCGGGCCGCGACACCGTACGCGACGCCGGTGACGACGCCGACGCGCTCGGCGCCGCCATCGCCGCCCTCGAAGCCGACTTCGCCGCCCTCACCGACACCGAGGCCCAGCGCGCCAAGGGAGCCAGGACCGCGCCCTGCCGCGGCCTCGTCTACTCCGACACCCGGCGCGCCGCCACCGCCACCGCCGGACCCGGCCTGCTCGCCCTCATGGAACCCCTCCAGCTGTGCCTGACCGCCGCCCGCTGGATGACCAACCGCTTCGCCGACGGCATCCGCGCCCGCCTGCGCACCGTGCACGCCCGGCTCGCCGCCGACGGCGCCCCCGTCGACCTCGCCACCCTGTGGCTGCACACCCTGCCCTCCCCGCACCCCGAGGCCGGCGACCTCGCCGACGCCGTCCAGGCCGAACTCCGCGCCGCGTGGACCCGCCTCCTCGACATCCCGCCCGGCGCGCGCAGCGTTCGGCTGACCACCGCCGACCTCGCCGACCGGGTCCGCGAGGAGTTCGCCGAGCCCGGCGACGGCTGGTCCCTGGCCCGCTACTTCAGCCCCGACGTCCTGGTCGTCGCCGACGACGAGGCGGCCCTGGCCCGCGGTGACGTCGACCTCGTCCTGGGCGAGATGCACTGCGCCCTCAACACCATGGGCGCCTCCCTCTTCGTGCACCAGCACCCCGACCGGGAGGAACTGCTCGCCGAGACCACCCGCGACTTCCCGGCACCCCGGCTGCTGCCCATGCTCGCCAAGGAACTCCCCCTGAAGTGGTCCACCCGCAGCCGCCCCTCCCTCGACCGCGACCAGGACCACTACGTCGCACTCGTCGACCAGACCGGGGACCCGCACCGCCCGCGCACCGCGCTCAGCGCCGACGTCCTGGTGGAGGACACCGACGGCCGGCTGACCGCCGTCCTGCCCGACGGCACCCGCTACGACCTCCTCGACGCCTACGCCAACACCCTCACCCAGCGGGTCATGGACCGCTTCACGCTGCGCCCCGAGGGCGACCACACCCCGCGCATCACCGTCGACCGCATGATCCTGGCCCGTGAGACCTGGCAACTCCCCGTCTCCGAGCTCGACTTCGCCGACGAGAAGACGGAGGCCGCACGGTTCGTCCGGGCCCGCCACTGGCAGCGCCGGCACGACCTGCCGCGGTTCGTCTTCGTCGTCTCCCCGACCGAACCCCGCCCGTTCTACGTCGACTTCGACAGCCCCGTCTACCTCACCATCCTCGCCAAGGCCGCCCGCAGGCTCGCCCGCAAGGACCCCGCCGCCCGGCTGAAGGTCAGCGAGATGCTCCCCACCCCCGAACAGGCATGGCTCACCGACGACGACGGACACCGCTACACCTCCGAACTCCGGTTCGTCGCCGTGGACCGGACCGTCACCGGCGAGGAGCAGCTCTGATGCGCACACTCGCCGACGACATCGCCGCCCACGCCGCACGGCACCCGGAACGGATCGCCCTCGACACCCCCGACGGCCCCGTCACCTACCGCGAACTCGACGCCGGTGTGCGCGAGGTGGCCCGCCTGCTGCACGCCCACGGCGTCCGTCCCGAGACCGTCTGCGCCGTCGCGGTGGAACACGGGCGCGACGCGGTCGCCGCCATGGCCGCCGTCCTGCGCTGCGGCGCGGCCTTCCTCACCCTCGACGTGGGCCAGCCCCGCGACCGGCTGGCGTCCTTCGTCCGCACCGCCAGCGCCCGCCTCCTGCTCACCACCGCCGCCCACGCCCCCGCCCTCGACCTCGGCGTCCCCGTCCTCCGCCTCGACCGGCCCGCGCCCGACGAGGACCCGCCGTTCCCGCCCGCCGACCCCCGGTCCCTCGCCTATGTGAGCCACACCTCCGGCAGCACCGGCGACCCCAGCCCCGTCCTCGTCGAGCACCACGCCCTCGACGGCTACCTGCGCGACACCGCCCACGCCCTGGGACTCGGGCCGGACACCGTCGTCCTGCAGACCGCGCCCCTCGGCTACGACGCCTCCCTGCGCGACACCTTCGCCCCCCTGCTGGCCGGCGCCCGCCTCGTCCTCGTGGAACGCGCCCGGCTCCTGCGCCCCGCCGAGTTCGCCCGCACCGTCCGCGAGCACCACGTCACCGCGCTGCTCAGCGTCACCCCCTCCTTCCTCACCCACCTGGCCGGACAGCCCGACCTGCCCGACCCGCTGGCCGGGGTCACCCTCGTCGCCTCCAGCGGCGAGTCCCTGCGCCCCTTCCTCGCCGCGGGCGGACGCCGTCTCGTCCCGGGGCGCCTCGTCAACCAGTACGGCCCCACCGAATGCACCATGACCACCACCCGCCACTCCGTGCCCGCCGTGCCCGACCCGGCCGACGACGTCGTGGGCCACCCCCGCGCCGGCACCACGGTCCGCGTCCTGGACGCCGCTCTCGTGCCCGTCCCCGACGGCACCGTGGGCGAGGTCTACATCGGCGGCACCGGCGTCGCCCGCGGCTACGGCGGCCTCCCCGCCCGCACGGCCGGCACCTTCGTCCCCGACCCCTACGGACCGCCGGGCTCCCGCATGTACCGCACCGGCGACCTCGGCCGGTGGACCGCGCAGGGCCTGCGCTACGAGGGCCGGGGCGACCGGCAGGTGAAGATCCGCGGCTACCGCGTGGACCCCTCCGAGATCGAGGGCGCCCTGCTCACTCACCCCGCGGTGACCGGCGCCGTCGTCACGCCCGGCACCGACGGCCGGGGCCGCGTCTTTCTCGCCGCCCACCTCACCGGCGACGGCGCGACCACCGACGCCGCCCTGCGCGCCCATCTGGCGCGCACCCTGCCGCCCCACCTGATGCCGCGCCACTTCCACCGCCACGCCACCCTGCCCACCACCCGCGGAGGCAAGGCCGACCGCCGCCGCCTGGTCGCCGGGAGCACCGCATGAGCACCACGACCGCCGCGACGTCCGTACCCGTCCTGCCCGCGACCGCCGATCTGACGGCCGCCGCCGCCCGCATCGCCCCGTACGTGGTCCGCACCCCCCTGCTGCGCGGCCCGGTCACCGCCGCGCACGGCCCGCGGCTGCTGCTGAAGGCCGAACACCGCCAGCTCGGCGGCTCGTTCAAGACCCGGGGGGCCGCCAACGCCGTCCTCGCCCTGGACGCCGACCGTGTCGTCACCGGCTCGTCCGGCAACCACGGCATCGCCCTGGCCCGGATCGCCCGCACGCTCGGACTGCGGCTGACCGTCGTCCTCGCCGCGGGCGCCGCCCCCGCCAAGGCCGCCGCGATCCGCGCCCTCGGCGCCGAGACCGTCCGGGTCGCCGGGGGCGTGGCCGAGCGCGAGGAACACGCCGCGGCCCTGGCCGCGACGACCGGCGCGGTCCTCGTCCCCTCCTCCGACCACCCCCTGGTGGTCGCCGGTCAGGGCACGGTCGGCACCGAGATCCTCACCGACGCCCCCGACACCGGGACGCTCTACGTCCCGGTCGGTGGCGGCGGTCTCCTGGCGGGCGTCTGCCTCGCCGCCGCGGGCCGTCCGGTGCGCGTGGTCGGCGTCGAACCCGCCCTCACTCCGCGCTACGCCCGTTCCCTGGCCGCCGGACACCCCGTCCAGCTGCCGCCGAGCAGCACCGTCGCGGACGGGCTGCGCGGCCAGCGCCCCGGACACGTCACCTACCCGATCGTCCGGGACCGGGTGGACGACCTGATCGCCGTCGGCGAGGCGGAGATCATCGCCGCCGCCGACCTGCTGCGCCGGCACGGCGTCGACGCCGAACCCAGCGGGGCCGTCGCCCTGGCCGGGGCCCTGCGCGCGGGCCGCCGCGAACACGCCGTGGCCGTCGTCTCGGGCGGCAACACCCCGGCCCGGCTGCGCGCCCTGCACCGCCCGCCCACCGCACCACCCACCACCACCGCACCACCCACCACCACCGCACACCCCGAGGAGCACACGCCATGACCGAGAACACCGCGACCGCCGCCGGCACCCTCGACCTGCTCGTCGACGTCTTCCGGGACGTCCTCGGCTTCGCCGGACTCACCGCGGACACCGACTTCTACGAGGCGGGCGGCGACTCCCTGACCGCCTTCCAGATCACCGGCCGGCTCCAGGAGATCCTCGGCGTCGACGACATCCCGGTCTCCCTGGTCTTCGCCTACCCGACCCCGCGCGACCTCGCCGAGGTCGTCGACGCCGACTACGGCCGCGCCTGACCGGCGCCGTGGCCCGCCCGTCCGTCCCCCGGCCCTCCGGCGTCCGCCGCACAGGGCCGGGGCGCAGGCGGCCACCCCCACCGCCGCGTCCCGCCGCACCCCTCACCTCGTCCCCGCCCCGCGCGCGCCAAGGAGTGCCGCTATGACCGAAGACCTCGTTCCGTCCCTCGGCCGCTGGCGCCTGTGGAACCAGTTCGCGCTGCGCGGCCCCGGCTTCCCCGCCGACGGCGTGCTGCGCCTGGCCCCGCCCGGACTGGCCGAGGCCGCCGACAAGTTCGGCCCCGGCACCGACCTGTCCGGCCCCGAATGGGACGGCTTCGGGAAGGAGTTGTCCGCCGCCGCCGTCGAGACCGCGCACATCCTCCAGGACATCGCCCGCACCCCCGCGTTCCGGCAGGCACTGGCCTGGCAGAACCGGCCCGTGCTCGGCACCGGCATCGCCCCGTTCCTGCGCTGGCGGCCGGGCACGGACGCCCGCAGCAGCATGCCGCGCCAGCGCGAGGAACTGGTCGCCCACTACTGGCAGCGGTTCTGCGTGAAGAACGACACCATCGGCTTCTTCGGCCCCGTCGGCTGGGGCCGCTGGGACGCCTCCGTGTCCGGTGCGACCGTCGACACGGGAACCGGGCTGATCGCCGACTCCACCGTCTACTGGGCCAGTTGGGGCATCGACGCGCTGGCGAAGATCCTCGACGCCGATCCGGAGCTGCGCGGATGGATCGCCCCGAGGCGTGTGCCCTTCGTGGTGCTGGACGGGGACCGGGTGCGGGTGCCGGGCCGGCGCCCGACCGCCGTGTCCGCCGCGCAGGCGGCCGTCCTCACCCGCTGCGACGGCGTGCGCCCGGCCCGCGACATCGCCGCCGGTCTGCCCGGCACCGACGTCCCCGGGGTCCTGGCCGACCTGGTGTCCCGCAGATGGGTCACCTGGCGGCTGGAGATCCCCGCGGGCACGCACCCCGAACACGCCCTGCGCGCCTGGGCGCAACGGGTCGGCGCACCGGACCCGCGGCGACGGGCCCTGGCCGCCCTCGACCTCCTGGAGGCCGGGCGGGCGAAGGTCGCCGCCGCCGACGGCGAGGACGAACTCGTGCGCGCGATGGAGGAGTTGGAGCGCGACTTCACGCGCCTCACCGACACCGCGGCCGTCCGGGAGAAGTCCTCCTCCACGGCGCCCTGCCGCGCGCTCGTCTACAGCGACACCCGGCGTTCCGCGACCGCCCGGCTCGGCCCCGCGGTCCTGGACGCCCTGTCCCCGCTGCGCGTTCTGATGGACAGCGCGGGCTGGCTCACCTCACGGCTGGCCGCCGCCGTCGCCGCCGGGATCCGCCCGGTCCACGACCGTCTCGCCGCCGAGGGCCCCGTCGACCTCGCCTCCTTCTGGTTCGCCTGCCTGCCGGTCCTGCACGGCACGGCCCGCACCGCCGCCGACGACCTGCAACGGGAGTTCACCGCACGCTGGCGGCGCGTCCTGGACGTGCCCGAGGGCGCGCGCCGGGTGAGCGCGCGCACCGCCGACATCGCGGCGGCCGTCAGCCGCGAGTTCGAGGGCGGCGGGGGCTGGACCGCGGCCCGCTACCTCAGCCCGGACATCATGGCCGCCGCCGACGGCCCCGAGGCGGCGGCCCGCGGTGAGCTGACCCTCGTCCTGGGCGAACTCCACCTCGCCGCCAACACCTTGGGCGCCTCGCTCTTCACCCACCAGCACCCGGACGTCGACGAACTGCTCGCGCTCACCGACCGGGACCATCCCGGGCCGCGCCTGCTGCCCCTGATCCCCAAGGAGCATCGGGCGCGTCTGTCCGCCCGGGTCCGGCAGACCCTGGTACGGCCCCAGGACTACCAGGTCGCCCTCACCGACTTCACCGCGGACCCCGCCCGGCCGCGTGCCGTGCGCAGCGCCGACGCCGTCGTCGAGGAACGCGGCGGCGGGCTGGTCGTGCGCCTCCCGGACGGTGCGGAGTTCCCGGTGGCCGACGTCTTCTCGCACGTCCTGACCACGCTGTCGATGGACCTCTTCCGGCTCCTCGCGCCCGCCCCCCACACCCCGCGCGTCACCCTCGACCGCATGGTCGTGGCCCGTGAGACCTGGCAACTGCCCGCCGCGGAGGCCGCCTTCGCCGACGACAAGGACGAGGCCCGCCGCTTCGTGGAAGCACGGCGCTGGCGCGCCCGACTGGGCCTGCCCCGCTTCGTGTTCGTCGTCTCCCCGACCGAGTCCCGCCCC
Organism: Streptomyces sp. NPDC090106; assembly: GCF_044747265.1. Classification (NCBI taxonomy): domain Bacteria; kingdom Bacillati; phylum Actinomycetota; class Actinomycetes; order Kitasatosporales; family Streptomycetaceae; genus Streptomyces; species Streptomyces sp. NPDC090106. The sequence goes on from NZ_JBIVDS010000007.1 coordinate 501,616, forward strand.
TTCTACGTGGACTTCGACAGCCCGGTCTACGTGACGATCCTCGCCAAGGCCCTGCGCCGGCTGGCCCGCAAGGACCCGCACGGCACGGCCACGTTCACCGAGATGCTCCCCACCCCGGAACAGACCTGGCTGACCGACGACGAGGGGCGGCGCTACACCTCAGAGCTGCGGTTCGTCGCCTTCGACACCCAGGAGCCCTGAGACCGGCCGCGCGGTCCCGGACGGCCGGCCCGGGGTGCCGGACGGCCCACCCGGCGGCGCCTCGAACGCCGTGGCCAGCGTTCCCGGGGACACCGGGGTGCGCTGGCCGCCGCCGGACACGGGCAGGCGGGCGCCGTCCAGGGCCGGATCGACGTACACGGCGAACCACTCGTCGAGGCGGGCGGCGAGCGCGGTACGGGTCTCCGCGTGGTCGGGGGAGCCGGAGAGGTCGCGCTCCTCGCCGGGGTCGGCGGTGAGGTCGTACAGCTCGTGCGGGCCGTGCGGGTAGCGGTGCACGTACTTCCACCGCCGGGTGCGGATCATGCGGACGGGTCCGTACTCGTCGTAGACCACGACACGGTCGTGGCCGTGGGTGTCGTCGGTGCCCGCGAGCAGTCCGGCGAAGGAGCGGCCCGGCAGCGCGGGGTCGGGCCGGTGGTCCAGGCCGAGGTGCTCGACCAGGGTGGGCAGGACGTCGTACTGGGACAGCAGTTCGTCCCGGACGCGTCCGCCGGGAAGGCGGCCGGGCTGGGCCGCGATGAAGGGCACCAGCACCGAACTGTCGTACATGTTCTGCGGGAACGTGCCGTTGCCCTTGCCCCAGATGCCGTGGTGGCCGGCGTTGAAGCCGTTGTCGCTGGTGAAGATCACGAGGGTCGAGCCGGTGAGGCCGAGCGTGTCGAGCCGGTCCAGGACGCGTCCGACGGCGGCGTCCATCGCGGTCGTCGCCGCGAAGTAGCCGATGAGGGCCTGCCGGGTGTCCGACTCGCCGCCGACCGGGGCGCCGTCCTCGTCGAGCGGCTGCCAGGGGTGCGGCGGGCCCTGGGGACAGGTCTCGAAGGCGCAGTCCTCGTACAAGCCGGTGTAGCGGCTGGGGTGCTGGCCCTTCCACGGCTTGTGCGGCGCGGTGAAGTGCAGGGAGAGGTGGAAGGGTTCGTCGCGCTCCGCCTCGGCGGCCAGGAAGCGTTCGGCGTCCGCGGCGAGGGCGTCGGTGAGGTAGTCGGGCTCCTCGGTGCGCACACCGTCCCGGTACATCGGCGCGCCGCGGTAGGGGCCGCCGCCGCTCTCGTGCGCGTACCAGTGCACGAAGCCCTTGCGGGGGCGGTCGTTGGCGCCTAGATGCCACTTGCCGCTGAGGCCGAGCCGGTAGCCGGCGTCGGCGAGCAGATCCGTGAACAGGGTCCGCTCGGCCAGGAAGTCGACGCCCGTGCGGCCGGCGTGATGGTAGGAGAGCCAGTCGTGGACGCCGTGCTGCGAGGGCAGTTGGCCGGTGAACAGCGAGGCGCGGGCCGGTGAGCAGACGGGCGAGGTGCAGAAGAAGCGGCTGAGCAGGACACCGCTCGCGGCCAGGGCGTCCAGCCGGGGGGTGTGGATCTCGTGGTTGCCGGCGCACCCCAGGGCCCAGGGGCCTTGGTCGTCGGACAGGATCAGCAACACGTTGGGACGGTCCGGATCGCGGCTTGCCATGGTTCTCCCGGGCCTGACGGGGCGGGTGGTCGGAGTGCCCACATGGTCGGAGGCGATGACCGGACGAGTCAATCGCTCCCAGGGAATGAATCACCTATGACTTGGGGGAAGCTCTCGCCGACCGAACCGTACTGCTCGGTGAAAGCGCGATCACGGCGTGATTCATCTGCAATTCATTACCTCTGGAGCCCGTTGATACGCCGATGAATCAAGGGCAATCATGTGGCCACGCCGTCCCCCCCCGCCCAGGTCATCGCCTCCCGAGGAGCGCAGGTATGTCCGCTGCCAGACAGTCCACGACCGGCACCGAGCCCGGTCGCCTCCCCTCCCGTCGCGCCGTGCTCGGCGCGCTGCTCGCCACGGCGGCCGGGCTGACCGCCACCGGCTGCGGGGCCGCGGCCACGTCCACCGGGGACGGCTCCTCCTCGTTCACCTACTGGTCGATGTGGAAGCAGAACGAGCCCCAGGCCAAGGTCGTCCAGGCCGCGATCACACAGTTCACCAAGGACACCGGCATCGAGGTCAGCGTCCAGTGGAAGGGCCGCCAGGTCGTCCAGCAGCTGGCGCCCACCCTCAACACCGCCAACGTCCCCGCCGACCTCGTCGACTCCGCCGACCGCTTCGCCTTCGCCCAGCTCCAGGCCACCGGCCAGGCCCTCGACCTCACCCCCGTCCTCGACCTGGCCGTCCCGGGGGAGAAGGGCAACACGGTCGGCGGCGTCGTCCCCGCCAAGTACCGCGACCTGTCCACGACCGACGGCACGCTGTGGCAGATCCCGTACGAGGTGATCACCACCCAGCTCTGGTACGACGGCCACGCCCTCCCCGACGTCGCCGCCCGACCGCCCGCCACCTGGGACGAGTTCACCGACCTGCTCACCCGGCTGCGGGCGGGGCGCGGCGACGGCCCCCTCGCCCTCGACGGCGACATCCCCGACTACGCCGCCTACTGGACGTACTACGCCGTCCTGCGCGGCCTCGGCCCCGGCGCCTTCGGCAAGGCCGCCACGGACAAGAGCGGCGCGCTGCTGAAGGCGGACGGATTCGTCGACGCGCTGACCCACGTCGAGAAGCTCGTCTCGGGCGGCGCCTTCACGAAGGGCTACGACGGCTCCAAGTGGCCCGCCGTCCAGCAGAAGTGGGCCAAGGGCAAGTCCGACTTCCTGCTCCTGGGCACCTTCGCGCCCAGCGAGACCGCGGAGTTCGCCGCCTCCGGCTTCACCTACCGGTCGATGCCCGTCCCCGCCTTCACCGCGGGCGGCGACACCTCCCAGGACATCTCCCTCATCGGCTTCTCCATCCCGAAGAAGGCCAGGAACGCCGTCGCGGCACAGAAGTTCATCGCCTACTTCCTCGCCAAGGAACACCTCCAGGGCATCGCCACCGAGGCCAAGAACATCACCCCGCGCGCCGACATCGACGCCCCCGCGGAACTCGCCGACGCCCAGAAGGCCCTCACCGACGGCACCGTCGTGAAGACCCTGGACGGGGTCAAGGAGACCGCCGCCGAGTGGTACACCAAGGTGTTCCTGCCGCTCAACACCACGTTCCTCACCGGCGGTCTCACCGCGAAGTCCTTCGCCGACCGGCTCTCGGCCGACTCCGCCGCCTACTGGAAGACGGCCTCGTGACGGCCACCGACACCCTGCCCCGCGCCGACACCGCCACCCCTGCCCGGCGCCGGTCCGCCGCCGGGCAGGGGGCCACCCGGCCCAGCCCGCTCGCCGCCCGCCGCAGAAGACTCTTCTGGCCGATGCTGCTCCCGGCCGTCCTCGTGTACGTCGTCTTCTTCGCCGGCCCGTCGCTGTTCACCCTCTGGCTCAGCCTCAACGAATGGGCCGGGGCGGGCCCCATGACCTTCACCGGCCTGGACAACTACCAACGGCTGTTCCAGGACCCGACGTTCCGGCACTCCTTCACCAACACCCTCTGGATCATCCTCGGCGCGGGCGGACTGACCTTCCTGTTCTCCTTCGCGCTGACCATGGTGCTGCGCGAGATGCGGGGCCGTAAGGCGGCCCGGTCCATCCTCTTCTTCCCCAACATCGTGCCCAGCGTGGTCATCGCGATCCTGTGGGGCTTCCTCTTCCAGCACGACGGACTCGTCGACGCCCTCGCCCGCGCCGCCGGACTCCCCGCGGTCAACTGGCTGGGCCAGGAGAACCTGTTCAAGGTCATCCTGATCGGCCTGGTGTGGACCTCCACCGGCTTCTACACCACCATCCTGATGGCCGCCGTCGACCAGATCCCGCCCGAGCTGTACGAGGACTGCGAACTCGCCGGCGCGAACGCGCTCCAGAAGTTCCGGCACGTCACCCTCCCGCTGATGTGGGACGTCGTCGGGGTGTGCGCCGTGCTGTGGACCATCTCCGCCGTGAAGGTCTTCGAGTTCGTCTACGCCTTCGCCGGCGCCGCCGGACAGATGCCCGACACCGGTGTGTGGAACACCGCCCTCTACACCTACGGCGAGGCGTTCGCCTCCGGCGGCGTCCCCCGGTACGGCTCCGCCGCGGCGAGCGCCGTGGTCATGCTCGCCCTCGTCGGCGTCCTCGTCGTCCTCATCCGCCGCTTCATGCGCCGCGACACGGTGCAGTACTGACGCCGGGTGCCCGCACCGGACGTGACCCGCCCCCCCCCGCACACCTTCCGCACCCCGTCACGGAGGTCAGCCCCGATGGCTGTCGCCAGCCCCGGCCGCCCGCCCGGCCCTCTCGCCCGCCGGCTGCGCCGGCTCACCACCGCCCGGATCGTCGGCGTACCGCTGGTCTGGCTGCTCGCCGCCTTCAACGTCCTCACCGGACTGTGGCTGCTGCTGTCGTCGCTGAAGACCGGCGACGAGATCTTCAGCTCGCCCTGGCGGCTCCCGTCCGCCCCCAACTGGGCCAACTACGCGCGGGCCTGGACCGACGGACTGTTCGGCCAGGCCGCCGTCAACACCGTCGTCGTCGTGGCCGGGACCGCCCTCGCCACCCTGCTGCTCGCCGCCCCCGCCGCCTACGTCCTCAGCCGCATCACCACCCGGTTCAACTCCGGCCTCACCCTGTTCTTCGCCCTCGGACTCGGCATCCCCGCCCAGGTGGTGATGCTGCCGTTGTTCGTGGTCATGAACCAACTGCGTCTGGTGAACAGCCTGTTCGGGCTGATCGTGGTGTACGTGGCGACCTCGCTGCCGTTCGCCGTGTTCTTCCTCACCGGGTTCTTCTCCACGCTCCCGGTGGAGCTGGAGGAGGCCGCCGCACTCGACGGCGCCACCCCGCTGCGCACCTTCTGGCAGATCATGCTGCCCATGGCGCGGGGCGGACTCGTCACCGTCCTCATCCTCAACATCATCCAGCACTGGGGAGAGACGGTCTTCGCCCTGGTCTTCATCCAGACCACCGACCACCAGACCCTCTCGCTCGCCCTGCTCGGCTTCCTCCAGCAGATGCAGTACAACGGCGCCGACTGGGGAGGCCTGTTCGCCGGTGTTGCGGTCGTCGTCCTTCCCGTCCTCGCCTGCTATGTGTGGCTGGGCCGCCGGATCATCGAGGGAATGACCGTCGGCTCCGTCAAGTGAGCACAGCCGCAGCGAGATTGAGGACCGTCGTGACCGGAGTCCGTGACCTGAAGTTCCGCCGGCTGGCTGCCGAGCTGAGGCAGCAGGTGCAGCAGGGGGTGTGGCCGTCGGGCAGCCGCCTGCCCACCGAGAAGGAACTCGCCGACAGCAGCGGCACCTCGGTGAGCACCGTGCGCCGCGCCGTCGACGAACTCGTCGCCGAAGGACTCGTCGTCCGCCGGCAGGGCTCGGGCACCTTCGTGGTCCCCCCGAGCGCCCCCGGCCCCGTCCGGGCCCTGGTCGGCGTCAGCGTCCCCGACACCGCCTTCTACTACCCGAAGGTCCTCCAGGGCATCGAGGAGACCCTCTCCGCCGCCGGCGCCCGCCTGCTCTTCGCCTGCTCCGGCTACGACCAGGAACGCGAGGCCAAGGACCTGCGGGACATGCTGGACGCCGGGGTCGACGGCCTGCTCGTCGTCCCCACCCTCGACGGACCCGAGCCCGCCCGCGACTACCTCGCCCGGCTCGCGGCCCTGCCGGTCCCGACCGTGCTCGTCGAACGGCGCCACGCCTCCCTCGCCGACACCAACGAATACGTGTGCACCCACCACGAGGCCGGAGCGTACGACGCCGTCCGCCACCTCGCCGACCTCGGCCACCGGGTGATCGGCCTCGTCCTGCGCCACCCGAGCCCCACCTCGGGACCCGTGGCCGAGGGCTTCCACCAGGCGACCGACGAACGGGGCCTGGCCACCGTCGAGTTCCGGGCCGCCCGCCAGGAATGGAGCCCGGCGGCGGCCGACCGCTGCCTCGCCGCACTGCGCGAGGCCGGGGCGAAGGCCGCCGTCTGCTTCGGCGACCGGCAGGCCGCGCTCCTGCTCGGCGCCGCCCGCCGCGCCGGTCTCACCGTGCCCGGTGACCTCGCCCTGGTCGCGTACGACGACGAGATCGCCGACGTCGCCGACGTCCCCCTGACCGCGGTCGCCCCTCCCAAGCGGCACCTCGGCAAGACCGCGGCCGAGACCCTCCTGCGCCGCCTCGACGATCCCGAACTCCCGCGCAGCCGCGTCCTGCTGCGCCCCGCCATCGTCGTCCGCCAGTCCTGCGGGGCGGCTCAGGGCGCCGCACGGGCCTCCCTGAAGAACTCCGCTTCCGTCCTTCCCAAGGAGAACACCACGTGACCGCCATAAGGCTCGGCCTGATCGGCGCGGGCGCCGTCGGCGTGCTGCACGCCGACGCCGCCACCGGCATCCCCGGCGTGCGGGTGACCGCCGTCTGCGACATCGTCGCCGACACCGCGCGCCGCGTCGCCGCACCGCTGAACGCCGCGGTCTTCACCGACCACCGCGCACTCATCGCCTCCGGGCTGGTGGACGCCGTCGTCGTCAACACCCCGCACGCCCTGCACACCGACATCGTCACCGCCGCCGCGGCGGCCGGGCTGCACGTCCTGGTCGAGAAGCCGATGGCCACCCGCTCCGAGGACTGCACCCTCATGGAACGGGCCTGCGCCGACGCGGGAGTCGTCCTCTTCGTCGGCCACATCCAGCACTTCCTGCCGCCCGTGGCCGCCGCCAAGGCCGCCCTGGACGCGGGCGCCGTCGGGGCCGTCCTGGCCGTGCACGACTGGCGCAGCACCGACTACCGCCCCGGCAGCCGGCCCGCCTGGTTCTTCGACCCGGCCGTCTCCGGCGGCGGCGTGTTCATCAACATCGGCACCCACTGCGTGGACCGGCTGCTGTGGCTCACCGGCCGGCGCGCGACGGCCGTCTCGGCGACGGCCGTCCACCGGGGAGACCTGCTCGTGGAGACCGACGTCCTGGCCCGCCTCGAACTGGACGACGGAATCGCCGGGCACATCACGGTCACCAGCACCCGGCTGCCCGCCCGCGACGAACTGACCGTCATCGGCGAACGCGGCACGATCCGCGTCGCCCGCGGCACCGGCGCCGTCCTCCACCCCGACGACGGCGACCCGGTCGTCCTCGCCGACGAGTCCGACGACGACGTGCCCACCGCCTTCCTCGACCAACTGACCGCGTTCGCCGCGGCCGTATGCGGTGAACAGCCGCCCGTGATCCCGGCCGCCCACGGGCGACGCGTCATCGAGGCCGTGGAGTCCGTCTACGCCGCGTGCGCCACCGGCGAGCGGGTCGCCGTCCCGGACCGGGCGGAGGCGTCCGTTGCCTGACCCGCCCAGGACGCCGCACTGGGAACGGGCGTTCAGCACCCTCGGCTGCCCCGACGCGGACGTCCACGAAGTGGCCCGCCTCGCCCGGACCCACGGCTGCACCGGCGTCGAACTGCGCTGCGCCCCGCCCGAAGGGCTCCTCACCCCGCACTCGTCACCGGCCGAACGCGCTTCTGTCAAAGCCCACTTGGCCTCCGCGGGGGTACGCGCCCTGTGGCTCGCCTCCTACGTACGGGTCGCGGACGACGGCATCGAGGACACCGACTGCCGGACCCGGCTCGACGCCTTGCTGACCCTCGCCGCCGACCTGGGAGCGCTCGGCGTCCGCGTCTTCCCGGGCGCGTCCCGGCCGGGCCCCGAAGCGGACGAGCGCGCGGCCCGCCGCCTGCGCGCGGCGGCGGACCGGGCCGCCCGGGCGGGCACACACCTGCTCCTGGAAACCCACGACTCGCACCCCGGCGCCGCGGACGTGGCCCGGGTCCTGACCGCCGTCGACCACCCGGCCGTGGGCGCCGTCTGGGACGTGCTGCACACCTGGCGCGCGGGGGAGAGCCCCGCCGAGTCCGCCCGCGTCCTGGCGCCCTGGCTGCGCCACGTGCAGCTCAAGGACGTCGCCGCCCGCGACGACCCGCACCCCCGGCTCCCCGGGACCGGCGCGGTGCCGCTCGCCGAGCTGCCCGGTGCCCTCGCCGCCGTCGGCTACCGGGGGTGGCTCTGCCTGGAGTGGGAGAAACGGTGGTTCCCGCGGGCGCCCGCGCTGACGGAGGCACTCCGGTACGCCGCCCGGGACGAGTTCACCCAGGTCGCGCGAGGCCCCGGTGCCGCGTCGCCGTCGCCCGAAAGGACCCGGAACCCATGAACGTCGCCAGCAGCCCTCCGCCCGGTCACGTCGTCGCCGTCGACCTGGGCGGCACCGGCATCAAGGCCGCGCTGGTCGCGCGCGACGGCAGCGTCCTGCGCACCGAGCGCAGGGCGACCCGCCGGGAACGGGGACCGGGGGCCGTCGTCGACACGGTGGCCGACACGGCCGCCGCCCTCGCCGCCGAGAGCCGCGCCCTCACCGGCGTGCCCCCGCTCGCCGTCGGCGTGGCCGTACCCGGACTCGTCGACACCGTGCGCGGAGTGGCCCGCTACTCGGCCAACCTCGGCTGGCGCGACCTGCCGCTGCGCGCGGTCCTGGCCCGCAGGCTCGGTCTTCCCGTGGCCCTGGGGCACGACGTGCGCGCCGGCGCGCTGGCCGAGGGGCGGCTGGGGGCGGGCCGGGGCCGGGACGAGTTCCTGTTCGTCGCCCTCGGCACCGGGATCGCCGCCGCGCACGTCCGAGACGGGTCCGTACGCGACGGCGACGGGGGAGGCGCGGGGGAACTCGGCCATCTGACGATCCGTCGCGGCGGACCGCGCTGCGGCTGCGGTCGGCGCGGCTGTCTGGAGACGCTGGCATCGGCGTCCGGGGTGGCACGCCGGTACGCGCGGGCGACCGGCGCGGCGGACACCGGGACGGCGGCCGGCGCCGAGAGCCGCTCTCCCGCATCCGCCGCCGCACCCGCCGCCCCAGTCACCGCCGAGGAGGTCTGCGCGAGGGCGTCCGCCGGTGAACCCGTGGCGCGGCGCGTCTGGGACGGCGCCGTCGCGTCGCTCGCCGACGGTCTCGCCGCGTACACCGTGCTGTGCGATCCGGGCACGGTCGTGATCGGCGGGGGACTGGCCCGCGCCGGGGCGGCCCTGATGGATCCGCTGCGCTCCGCGCTCGCGGCCCGCCTCGCCTTCCACCGGCCGCCCGAGCTGCTGACCGCGCGACTCGGCGACCAGGCGGGCTGCCGCGGCGCCGCGCTCCTCGCGCTCGACCTCGCCGAGGACCGCCGACCCCGGGAGCACGCCCCCACCGCCGAGCGGCGCGCCCGCTCGGCCTGACCCACCGGACACCCCCGACGAGCCCACCCGGGCCGCCCCCGTACCCGACCCGCACGGTCCCACCCGACGCACCGCGATGCCGCACGTCCCTCGCCCTGTCCCCCGACACCTCGTCCCCAGCGGAGGAACACCGTGCACGACCCCACACCCCCGACCACCGCCCCCTCCACCGCCCCGGCCATCGGCCGCCGCGGCTTCCTCACCGCGGCCGCCCTCGCCCTCGGCGGCCTCACCGGCGCCCTCCAGCTCGGCCCCGGCGCGGCCCCCGCCCGGGCCGAGGACGCCCACGCCGTCCTGCGCGCCCTGTGGACCGACATCCTCACCGGCGGCTCGATCGACCCCGCCGACGACACCTACGCCACCGCCCTGACCGGCCTCTCCACCACCGCCACCGACCTGTGGAACTCCCTCGCCGCCGACGCCACGGCAGGCTCCCTCTGGCCGGGACTGACCCTCGGCACCCCCGCGAACATGACGGCCAGCTGCAAGCAACTGGCCTCCATGGCAACGGCGTACGCCACTGCCGGCACGACTGCGACGGACGGCAGCGGGCGCACCCTGTACGGCAACGCGCAGTTGGGCGCGGCGGTCGTCTCCGGCCTCGACTTCGTCCGCACGCAGGTGTACAACGCCGACACCGCCGAGTCCGGCAACTGGTGGGAGTGGGAGATCGGTTCGCCCGTCGCGCTGACCAACGCGGCCGTCCTGGTGCGTCCGCTGCTGTCGTCGGCGCAGCTCGCGGAACTCCTCGCCGCGGTCGACCACTTCGTACCGGACCCGACCCTCAACAAGTACGGCACCTCCCGCTCCACCTCCACCGGCGCCAACCGCGTCGACCTGTGCCAGGTCGTCGCCGTGCGCGGCATCCTCGGCGGTGACGACGAGCGCGTCGCCACCGCCGTCGCCGCGCTCTCGGACGTCTTCCCGTACGTCACCTCCGGCGACGGCCTGTACGCCGACGGGTCGTTCGTCCAGCACACCTGCATCCCGTACACCGGCACATACGGCATGGTCCTGCTGCGGGGTCTCGCCGCGCTCTTCCAGCTCCTCGACGGTTCCACGTGGGAGATCACCGACGCGTCGGCCGCCCACGTGCACACCTCCGTCGACACCGCCTTCCGGCCCTGGATGTGGAACGGGCTGTGCATGGACGCCGTGCGCGGCAGAGCGGTCAGCCGGGTCGCCGAGACGGACTTCTACGACGGCAACCTCGTCATCCAGTCCGTGCTGCGCGCCGCCGAGTCCGCCGGGACCGCCACGCAGGCCGCCCACTTCAGGAGCCTGGCCAAGGGCTGGATCACGCGCGGCGAGGACTACGCGCCGTTCGCGGGCACCGCGACCGTCGCCGGGATCGCCCTGGCGCGGCCCGTACTCGACGACGCGTCGGTCACCCCGGCCGAGGAGGCCGGCGGGCACCTCCAGTTCCCGGCCATGGACCGGGCCGTGCACCGCGGGGACGGCTGGGCCTTCGCCCTCTCCCTGTCCTCGGCCCGCATCGCCCGCTACGAGTCGATCAACGGCGAGAACCTGCACGGCTGGCACACCGGCGACGGCATGGGCTACCTCTATCTCGCCTCCGACCCGGGCCACTTCACCGACGGCTACTGGCCCACCGCCGACCCGTACCGGCTGCCCGGCACCACCGTCGACACCCTCGCGCTGGCCGACGCGGCGGGCACCGGCACCCGCTCCGCCGCCACCTGGGTCGGCGGAGCGAGCCTGTCGGGCACCTACGGCTGCCTGGGCATGGACTTCCGGCAGTACGGGTCCACGCTCACCGCGAGGAAGTCGTGGTTCTTCCTGGACGACTCCGTCGTCTGCCTCGGCGCCGGGATCGGCGGGGGAAGCGGCGCGGAGGTGGTCACCACGGTCGAGAACCGCAACCTGCACGCCGACGGCGCCAACGTCCTCACCGTGGACGGCACCGCCCAGCCCGCCACGACCGGCTGGGCGAGCACCCTCCAGGTCGACTCCTGGGCCCACTTGGAGGACGTCGGCGGCTATCTCTTCCCGGACGGCGCGACCGTCCAGGCCGCCCGCACGGCCCGCACCGGCGCCTGGAGCGACATCAACACCGTGTCCGGCACGACGGACACGCTCACCCGGCGGTACCTCTCCCTGTGCCTGTCGCACGGCACCGCGCCCTCGTCCGACGCGTACGCCTACGTGCTGCTGCCCGGCTTCAGCAAGGCTCGGACGGCCGCGCGCGCCGCCGCGCCCACCGTCACCGTGCTCGCCCGCACGGCCTCGGTGCAGGCGGTCCGGGACACCGCGAGCGGGGTGATCGCGGCGAACTTCTTCGCGGCGGGCTCGGCCGGAGGCATCACGGTCTCCGCGCCCTGCTCGGTCATCACCCGCCAGGCACAGGGGCAGTTGGTCGTCGGCGTCTCGGACCCGTCCCGCACCGCCTCCACCGTCACGGTCCAACTGGCGCTGGGCGGTGACCTGGTGAGCGCCGACGACGGGATCACCGTGACCCGGTCGACGCCGGGCGCCACCCTCGTCGTCGACCTCTCCGGTGGGGCGGGCGCCACCCGCGAGGCGGTCTTCACCCTCACCTCGGCCGTGCTCGCCCCGGTGGCGGACGGCTATGTCCGGGACGGTTCCTACGCGGCGACCGGCTACGGAAGCGCCACCACCCTGGTCGTGAAGAACGCGAGCGGCAGCGGCTACACCCGGCAGTCGTACCTGACCTTCGACACCTCACCGGTGCTCGGAGCGATCAGCGCCGCCACGCTCTCCGTGTACGGCTACGTCTCCGACAGCGGCGGCGACACCACGACCGTCGCCGCCCACGCGGTCGCCGACCCGGGCTGGACGGAGTCCGCGCTCACCTGGGACACCAGGCCCGCCCTGGGCGACGTGCTCTCGTCCGCCGTCGCCACGACGACGAAGAGCTCCCTGCTGTTCGACGTGACGGCCCAGGTGGGCCCGGCCCTCGGCGGCACCGTCTGTGTGGCGCTCGCCGAAGAGAGCGCCGGCCTGGCCGTGATCCTCAACTCCCGTGAGAACACGGCGAATCCGCCCACCCTGGTGCTCACGGTGGACGGTTCCTGACCGACCCCGGCCGCCCCTGCCGGTGAGGGCGGGGGCGGCCGTCGTACGCGGTGGTCCGCCGGCGGTCAGTGGGCGGCGGTGCCCGCCTGGACCGGGAACCCGGGACGGCCCGCCAGTTCACAGGTGCAGAAGGCGCACCGCGTGGCCGCCGCGGGAACCGTGCTGAGGCACTCGGGGCAGTCCAGCTGGGCCACCGGCTCGTCCTTCACCGGGTGGAAACGAGCCTGGAGACGGCCCACCGGCAGCACCACCGCGAAGTAGATGACGGCGGCGACCAGCAGGAAGCTGATCAGCGCGTTGAGGAACGCGCCGTAGGGGAAGGCCGTCCCCGCGACGGTGAAGGTCTGCTTGCTGAAGTCGCCGACCGCCCCCGTCGCCACGCCGATCAGCGGGGTGAGGAAGGCGGTCACGAACCCCGTGACGACCGCGGTGAACGCGGCTCCGATCACGATGCCGACCGCGAGGTCGACGACATTGCCGCGCAAGAGGAACGAGCGGAACCCAGAGAACACCGAGTACTCCTGAGGGGACGTGGGTGGAGACGGCGAGTGGCGCCGGCCGGGATTCGTCCCGGGCCCGCACTGTGACCGATCGGCCCACGGGGCGTCCACTCGGCTCCCTCGTCCCGGTGAAAGCCCGGCCGCCGACGTGACGTGGCGTTCGACGCCCGCGGCCACCGGCCCTTCACCTCGCCTCCGTCGAGGTCAGCCCGCGGGGACCTCGACGATCCTGCCGTCCTCGTCGAGCGTGTGGGTGTCCCAGTACACGTCCCACTTGTCGCCGACCTCCTCGGGCACCTTGCCCTTCGGGTATCTCGCGTAGCCCGCCTCGGGCTCCTCGCCGTCCGCGACACAGGCCTGGCCGGTCGAGCCCACGGACAGGACCGGGTACTCACCGCCGCCGCAGATGTTCTCCCGGTACTCCCAGCCACCGCATCCGGTGAGCGTCGCGAGCACGGCGGCGGTCGCCAGCGCGGCGGCGACGCGCCCCCGTACGGGCCGCGAGGCGGCGGTGGGGCGGCCGGCGGTGCGGAGCCTGTTCATGGAGTTCCTCCTGTTGTTCGGTGTGCCCCCACTCTCGCCGCCGGACGGCCGCCGCCTCCTGAGTGCGCGTACTCAGGAACGGGCGCGCGGATGCTCAATGTGTCCGAAGGGCTCCGGCCAGCCGTTACCCAGGGGAAACGCAAGGCCGTTCAACGTTGAAACATGTAGCGCGCACGTTTGTCCTGTCCGCCGGGCCGTCCGCCCGCGGTGGAGACACCAGGAGGATCGTGCGCGCCACTTCGTCACCCTGTTCCCGGTGCGGCGTCCCGGGCCGGCCCCGTGCATGACGTGCTGTGGGCCGCCGGACTGGCCGGGGCCGTGCTGTGCCTCGCCGGTCATCTCTCCTCACCCGTGCGGTGGTGGCTGCCGCACGCGGTCGCGCTGGCGGTCATGCTCGTCATGGTCCCGGGGGTGGCGGGCCGTGACGTCCTGTCGGCGGGTGCCGTGGCGCTCGGTGCCGGCTGTGTGTGGCAGTGGCGTATGGGCTGCTCGTACCGCAGATGCGCCGAGTCGGTGAACCTGGCGGCGATGGCCGTGCTGACCGCCGTCGCGGTGGGTGCCGAGGGGGCTCATCACGTCGATCCCGCGTCCGTCGCCGTCGCGGAGGACGCGGTCACGCCGTGGGCCGTGCTGGTCCTCGTCGGCTGCTGGGGTCTGGCCCGCGCCGGTGCCGTCCTGGTGTCCCGGGCGTGGCCGGTCCGCCCGACCGGCCCCCGTCCCGCGCGACGGGTGCTGCTGGCGGGGGAGTCGGGGGGCGCCCTCATGATCGGCGCCATGGCGATCATGCTCGCCTGGCCATGACCTGGCTGCCTGCCCAACTCGTATACGGATCAAGGAACTTGCGTCTGTGTGCGGAGGGCGGCGGGCGGGCGTGGCGGCCCCCGAGGGGAAACACCCCCTGTTGCAGTGGATTCCGATGTGCAAGTATTGGATCCAATTCCAGGACGATCGCATGCATGAGGAGAGCGATGCTCAGACGCGAGGACAACGAGCGCGTTACGCGCACCGGGCCGGGCACGCCCCTCGGACAGCTCATGCGCGCCTACTGGCAACCCGTCGCACTCGTCTCGGAGATGTCCGGGGAGCGCCCGGTCAAGGCCGTCCGCATCATGGGCGAGGACCTGGTCCTGTTCCGGCGCGAGGACGGCCCGGAGGCGCCGGCGGACGGCGCCTGGGCCCTGGTCGGCCGGTACTGCGCGCACCGGGGCGTCGACCTCTCCTTCGGACGCCGGGAGAACGGCGGCCTGCGCTGCCTGTACCACGGATGGCTCTACGGGCCGGACGGCCAGTGCGTCGAGCAGCCCGCCGAACCCGCGCACAGCAACTTCGCCGCCAAGGTGCGCATCCCCAGCTACCCCTGCGCCGAGCGCAACGGCATCGTCTTCGCCTACCTCGGCACCGGCGACCCGCCGCCCTTCCCGGCGTACGACTGCTTCCGCGCACCCGCCGAGTACACCTTCGCCTTCAAGGGCTGGTGGGAGTGCAACTGGCTCCAGGGCGTGGAGGGCGGCATCGACCCCAGCCATGTCTCCTTCCTGCACCGCTTCGTCGGGGAGGACCCGCGCGAGACGTACGGGCAGCAGTTCAGCGAGGAGGTGGAGGGCACCGGGAAGAAGCTCTCCGAACTGGTCGGCGCCAGCTTCCGCCCCGACATCGAGGTGGAGAGCGCCGAGCACGGCCTGCGGGTGTTCGCGCTGCGCGACCTGACCGAGGACGTCCGCCATGTGCGGATCACCAACCTGGTCTTCCCCAACGCCTTCGTGGTGCCCTTCGGCAACGGCAAGGCGTTCTGCCAGTGGCACGTCCCCATCGACGACGAGAACCACTACTGGTTCATGATCCTCTACGACTTCGAGGAGGTCACCGACCAGGACACCCTGCTCGCCCAGCGCCTCGCCGAGGTGTCGCTGCCCGACTACCGGCCGCTGCGCAACCGTGCCAACGACTGGGGCTTCGACCCCCGCGAACAGCGTGAACTGACCTACACCGGCATGGGACTGGACATCAACGTCCACGACCAGTGGGCGGTGGAGAGCATGGGCCCGATCCAGGACCGCACCGTCGAACGGCTCGGCGTCTCCGACCGCGCCGTCACCGCCAACCGCAGGCTGCTGCTGAAGGCCGTCACCGCGTTCGAGAACGGCGCCCCCGTCCCCGGACTGCCCCTCGACGAACAGGCGGCCGGGGAACTCACCGGCCCCCTCGCCATCGACACCATCACACCCGCCGACGACTGGGAGACCGCCTGGCGCGCACGGGAGTCCGAGCGGCGCGCACGGTCCCCGTGGGCCGGACGGGAGGTACCGCATGCGCAGCGCTGACGCCCGCCCGCGCGCCGAGGGCGGCCAGGGCCCCGGCGCCCGCCCGCTGCTCTCCGCCCAGTCCGGCGGATTCGTCGAGCGGCACGGACTGTGGGACGAACGCCACCACGCCGCCGCCGGCCAGATGCGCCGGGTGATGGACGAACTCGGCCTGGACATGGTCCGGTTCTCCTTCGCCGACCAGCACGGCGTGCTCCGGGGCAAGACCCTGACCCGGGAGGCGGTCGCCGGCGCGCTGCGCTCCGGGATCACCGCGCCGTCCTCGCTCCTGCTCAAGGACACCTCGGGCCGGACCGTCTTCCCCGTCTTCACCGAGGGCGACCCGCTGGTCTCCGGACGCTTCGCCGGGGCCGGTGACATCGTCCTGGTGCCCGACCCGACGACGTTCCGGGTCCTGCCCTGGGCCCGGCGCACCGGCTGGATCCTGTGCGACGTCCACCACCCGGACGGCACCCGCGCCGCGTTCTGCCCGCGCGGCCTCCTGCGCGACCGGCTGAACGCGCTCGCCGACCACGGCTACGACCTCACGGTCGGCGTGGAGCTGGAGTTCCACGTCTACCGCCCGGCGGGCGGCGCCCCCGTCCCGCCCGCGCCCGGACGGCCGGGCGCCCCCGGCCCCGCGCCGGAGGTCGACCCCCTCACCGGCGGCGCCCAACTCCTGCACGAGGAGGGCCTCGACCGCGTCGACGACCTCGTCGGCCTCCTGTACGACGGGCTCACCGGCCTCGATCTGCCCTTGCGCTCCCTGGAGCTGGAGTTCGGCCCCAGCCAGCTGGAGCTGACCCTCGACGCCCGCGACGCGCTCCAGGCCGCGGACGACGCCCTGCTCGCGCGGGCCGCCGTACGGCAGATCTGCCGAAGGAACGGCTACCACGCCACGTTCATGGCCCGCCCCGCCGGAGCGGAGAGCGCCTCGACGGGCTGGCACCTGCACCAGTCGCTGCGGTCACGTGTCACCGGCGAGGCCGTCTTCGATCCGGAGCCCGGGCAGACGCTGTCGCCGACGGGCCTGCACTACCTCGCCGGGCTCCTCGAACACGCTCCCGCCGCCGCCGTGTTCACCACCCCCACCGTCAACGGCTACAAGCGGTACCTCCCGATGTCCCTGGCGCCCGACCGGGTCGTGTGGGGCAAGGACAACAAGGGCGCCATGGTGCGGGTCGTCGGCGCCCAGGGCGGCGGTGCCACCCGGCTGGAGAACCGCTCCGGCGAACCGGCCGCCAACCCCTACCTCTACATCGCCTCGCAGGTCGTCAGCGGAATGGACGGGATGGCCCGCCGGCTCGACCCGGGTCCCGCGGTCACCGACCCCTACGACGCCGAGGCGCCCGTCCTGCCCACCTCGCTCGGACGCGCGCTGGACGCCCTCGACGCGGACCCGGTCTTCGCCGAGGCCCTGGGACGGGACGTCGTCTCCTGGCTCACCACGATCAAACGCGCGGAGTTCGCCCGCTATCTGGCCCATGTCTCGGACTGGGAGCAGCGCGAGTACTTCGACCTCGTCTGACCGCCCCCAGCCGGTCCTCCGGCAGCCCCGCCGGTCCCGCGACCGGCCCGCACTCCTTGGAAGACGCCATGACCCGGTTCAACGCCCAGCCCCAGCCGCTGGAGCCCTTTCTCGTCGCGGGCCGGTGGATCGCCCCCGGCGACCGTGTCACGTTCCCGGTCCACGACCCCGCCTCGGCCACCGTCCTGACCCACGTCGCCCAGGCCACGCCCGAGGACGTGGACGCCGCCGTCGCCGCGGCCACCGCGGCCCACGAGGACGGCCGCTGGCGCGGTCTGCCGCCCGCCGAGCGCGGCCGGATCCTGTACCGGATCGCCGGACTCATCGAGGAACACGCTGAGGAACTGGCCGTCCTCGAAACCCGCGACAACGGCAAACCGATCGAACGCTCCCGCGCCGACACGGCGATGAGCGCGAGGACCTTCCGGCACTTCGCGGGCGCGCCCACCCGGCTCACCGGCACCGTCGTGCCCCTCGACGCGGCGCACCACGTCTACACCGTGCCCGAGCCCGCCGGGGTCGCCGCGCTGATCCTGCCCTGGAACTTCCCCATCATGACGGGCTGCTTCAAGCTCGCCCCCGCCCTCGCCGCGGGCTGCACGGTCGTCGTCAAGCCCGCCGAGCAGACCCCGCTGACCATGCTGCGCGTCGCCGCGCTGTGCGAGGAGGCGGGCCTGCCGCCCGGCGTGCTGAACGTCCTCACCGGCGACGGCGAGGTGGGCGCCGCGCTCACCGCGCACCTCGATGTCGCCAAGGTGTCCTTCACCGGCTCCACCGAGGTCGGCCGGCTCGTGATGAGCGCCGCCGCCCCCGGCGTCAAGCGGCTCACCCTCGAACTCGGCGGCAAGAGCCCCAACATCGTCTTCGCCGACGCCGACCTCGACGCCGCCGTCACCACCGCGATCCGCGCGAGCTTCGGCCACTCCGGGCAGATGTGCACCGCCGGCAGCAGGCTCCTCGTCCAGCGGCCGGTCCTGGCCGAGATGGAGGAACGCCTCGCCGAAGCGGTCCGCAAGGTCCCCGTCGGCAACGGCCTGGACGGCGGCGTCACCGTCGGCCCGCTCGTCTCGCAGGAACAGCGCGAACAGGTCCTGTCGTACGTCGAGTCCGGCGTCGCCGAGGGCGCCCGGCTCGTCACCGGCGGCCAGGTCCCGGACCGGCCGGGCTACTTCGTCGAGCCCGCCCTGTTCACCGGCGTCACCAACACCATGCGGATCGCCCGTGAGGAGATCTTCGGCCCGGTGCTCGGCGTGATCCCCTTCGAGGACGAGGAGGAGGCCGTGGCCATCGGCAACGACACCCCCTACGGGCTCGCCGCGGGCGTGTGGACCAAGGACCTCTCCCGCGCCCACCGCATGGCCGCCCGCCTGCGCGCCGGAACGGTCTGGATCAACACCTACAACATCTTCGACCCGGCGCTGCCCTTCGGCGGCTTCGGCGACTCGGGCCTCGGCCGGGACCTCGGCGACGACGCCCTGTTCTCCTACTGCGAGCGCAAGGCGGTGGTCGTCGCACTATGAGCACCGACCTGGTCCCGCTCCGGGCGTCCGCACCGGCCCCCGGCACCGTGCCCCTCGACGTCGCCGCCCTGCGCGCCGCCACCCCGGGGATGCGCCACGCCCACCACATGAACGCCGCCGGCGCCGCGCTGCCCAGCCGCGCGACGCTCGCCACGATCACCGAGCACCTGCGCATGGAGTCCCTGCTCGGCGGCTACGAAGCGGCCGAGGCACTCGCCCCCCGCACCGAGCAGGTGTACCGCTCGGCCGCCCGCCTCCTCGGCGCGCAGCCCGACGACATCGCCCTGGTGGAGAGCGCCTCCACCGCCTGGCAGCGCGCCATGGACGCCCTGCGCCTGGGGCCCGGCGACCGGGTCGTGGCCTCCTCCTCCACCTACGTCAGCTCCGCCCTGCACCTGCTGGAGCTGCGCCGGACGCACGGCATCGAGCTGGAGGTCGTGCCCGCCGACGCCGACGGCCGCATCGACCTCGACGCGCTCGAACGCGCCCTGCGCACCCCGGCCTCGCTGGTCACGCTCGCCCATGTCCCCACCTCCTCCGGCCTGGTGGAACCCGCCGCAGCCGTGGGCGCGCTGGCCGCCGCCGCGGGCGTACCGCTGCTCCTCGACGCGACGCAGTCGCTGGGCCAGCTCCCGGTGGACGTCCGCGAGACGCGCAGCGACATCGTCGTCGCCACCGGCCGCAAGTTCCTGCGCGGACCGCGCGGCACCGGACTGCTGTACGTGGGGCCCGGCGTACGGGAGCGGGCCCGGCCGACCGCGCCCGACGTGCGGGGCGCCCAGTGGTCGTCCGCGTACCGCTACGAGGTCGTGCCGGGAGCGCGCCGCTACGAGACCTGGGAGTCCTCCCACGCCTTGCGGCTGGGCCTGGGAACCGCCCTGGAGGAGACCCTCGGCCTCGGCGTCGAGCGCATCCGCGACCATGTGACGGCCCTGGCCGCAACGCTGCGGACCGCCCTGCCGGACGTCCCCGGCGTACGGCTCGCCGACCCGGCCGCGGCGGCCTCGGGGATCGTCACGTTCCTCAGGGACGACGAGGATCCGCGCGAGACCGTACGCGACCTGCGGGCCCTCGGATTCCGGCTGACGACCGTGCCCGCCTCGCACGGGCAGTGGGACCTCGGCAGCCGGGGTCTGGAGCGGGTCGTCCGTGCCTCCCTGCACGTGTACAACAGCGCCGACGACGTGGACGCGCTCGTGGCCGCCCTGGAGGGGCGGGAACGCCGACGCCGCCCGTCGGCGCCCACCGCCCGGCACCCGGAGCCCGGGACAGCGCCTGTGCCCACCCCGCGGCCCGACGGCGCCCCCTGGGGCGCGGCCACCACCGACGCGGACCACGCGGACGTGATCGTGGTGGGGGCCGGCATCCACGGTTCCTCGGCCGCCTGGCACCTCGCCAACCGCGGCGCCCGCGTCATCCACCTCGACCGGTTCCCGCAGGGCCACACCGAGGGGTCCTCGCACGGACGGACCCGGATGATCCGCCGCGCCTACCCCGCCGAGGTCTGGGACGGACTGGTCGACACCGCCTACGGCGCCTGGGAGGAACTCGAACTGGCCGCCGGGCGGCGGCTGGTGACGGTCACCGGCGGCCTGTTCGCCCGGCCGGCGACATCCCCGGGCGGGCTGCGCGGCCCCGGCTGCGAGACCGTGGACCACGCCCGCGCCGCCGAACTCTTCCCGGGGCTGCGCCTGTGCGAGGGCTTCTCGGCGGTCCACGACCCCGACGCGGGTGTCATCGACGCCGCCGCCGCGCTGGGCACGCTGGCCGCGCTGGGCAAGGCCGGGGGAGTGGACCGCCGGGACGGCTGCGCCGTGCTCGGCTGGCGCCGCGAGGGCGCGGGCGTACGCGTCGACACCGAGCGGGGCGTGCTGCGCGCCGACCGGCTGGTGGTGTGCGCGGGTCCCTGGACGGGCGAGCTGCTGCCCGCGTTCGCCACCCGGCTGGACGTGGTGCGGATCGTCAACCTGCACCTGGGCTCCTCCCGCCGCCACCTGCTGGAGCCGCCGCTGCTGGGCGCCTTCTCCGTGGAGGTCCCCGACATCGGACTGCTCTACGGCATCCCGGCCTTCGGCGGCGCGGGCGTCAAGATCGGCCTGGACCACGGACCGGCGGAGGACCCCTCGGTGACCGCGGGACCGGTCACGGAGGCCGAGCGCGAGCGGCTGCTCGGGCTCGCCGCCCGGTTCCTCCCGGCCGCCGACGGCCCGGTGGAGGAGAGCATCACCTGCCGGTACACCATGGCCCCCGCCAACCGGTTCGCCGTCGGCGCGCTCCCGGGGGAGGACCGGGTGCTGGTCGCGGCGGCCTGCTCGGGACACGGCTTCAAGTTCGGCCCCGCGCTCGGCGCGGCCCTCGCCGACCTGGCCGGGGGCGGGCGGCGACCGGACCTGGACTTCCTGTCCCCGGCCGCCATGGGGCTCGGCGCGGAGTCCGGCCGGTGAGCGCCGGGACCCGCCCGCGCGGGACGTCAGCCGCGGAACACGGTCGCCGAGCGCTGCTCGTACCAGCGGGCCAACTGCTCGCCGGCGCTGAGGACATGGGCCTTCATCTCGGCGCGCGCCCGCTCGGCGTCCTCCGCGGCGAGCGCCTCCACGATCCGCTCGTGCTCACGGATGTTGTCCTCGCGGTGGCGCGGGTTGTCCTGGAGGACGAGCGCGGAGACGTTGCGCGGGAAGGCCTCGTTGATCTCCTTGATGGCGCGGGCCAGACGCTGGTTGCCGGCGACGGTGTGGATGAGCGTGTGGAAGCAGTCGTTGGCGGCGGTGGAGGGGGAGGAGCCCTCGGCCGGGGCGGGAGCACCGCTGACCGTGCGCACCGTCTCGTTGACCTCGCGCAGCTCCCGCAGCACGTCGGGGGTGACCTCACGGACCGCGCGGACGCAGGCGAGCCCTTCGAGTTCGGCACGGACCTCGTAGGCCTCGCGGACCTCCCAGGGCGCCGGGACCCGCACCACGGCACCGCGGTGGGGCAGCACCTCGATCAGCCCGCCCGCCTGGAGCTGGCGCAGCGCCTCCCGCACCGGGGTGCGGCTGACGCCGAGCGAGTCGGCGAGTTCCGCCTGGCGGAGCTGGGCGCCGATGGGGATCTCGCCGGACAGGATCCGCGCGCGGATCGCGGCGGCCGTGTCGTCGACGAGCGCCTTGCCCTTGCCAGTCGGGGCGGCCGGGTCGGAGGGCTGGGCGGTGTCCATGGGGTCTCCGTCGGATCGAGGGGGATCGGGACCGGCCCCCGTACAGCGATGTGTATCCATTCTATCTGCAACAGGATCCAAAAGAAGGGTCCGTCCCTGGGGCGGACCGCGCGAATGAGCGGAGCGACAGCATGAGCGAGCAGTGCGGAAGCGTCAGTACCCGGGTCCACGCACAGCGCGAACGGACCCATCCGCTCGACCCGCTGTCCCCGGCGGAGATCGCCGCTGCCGTCGCCGTGGCACGGGCCGACGGGCGGCTCGGTGAGCGGACCCGGTTCTGGGGCGCGGTCCTGGACGAGACGTTCGCCCGCGAGGTCGTGGCGGGCCGTCAGCCGGCGGGCGAGGTCCGGGTGGGCCTGGTCGCGATGGACCACGACCTGCCGGGCGCCTGGGAGATCGACGTGCAGCTCGGCGCCGCACCGCGCTGCCTGGACTGGCGCCCGGTGGACGTGCGGCGCCCCGGCATCACCTCCGCGGAGGCGCGCGCCGCCGCCCAGGCCTGCCGGGCGAGCCCGCTGTTCCGTGAGGCGCTGGCCCGCCGCGGCATCCACGACGTGTCGCTGACGGTGATCGACGCGGAGTCCATCGGCGGCTTCGTGCCGGAGAAGTACAAGGACCGCAGGCTCACCTGGGGTTCGGTCTGGCACCGGGTCAGCGAGGACGACAACGCCTATGTCCGCCCGGTGCAGGGCGTCATCCCGCTCATCGACATGGCGACGATGGAGGTCCTGGAGGTCGAGGACCACGGCGTGGTGCCCGTCTCGGAGGAGGCGGGGCCGCTGTCGGCGGGCGGGTTCGGCCCGGACCGCGAGGGGCTCAAGCCCTTGGAGGTGGTGCAGCCCGAGGGGCCGAGCTTCACCGTCGACGGGCACCGGGTGAGCTGGCAGGGCTGGGAGTTCCGGGTCGGCTTCACCCACCGCGAGGGCCTCGTCCTGTACGACGTGTCCTTCCTGGGCCGTTCGGTGCTCAAGCGCGCCGCCTGCAACGAGATGTACGTGCCCTACCTCGACCCCAGCTCGACGCAGTTCCGCAAGAACTTCTTCGACTGGGGTGAGTACGGCGCCGGCCCGCTCACCAACTCCCTCGCGCTGGGCTGCGACTGTCTGGGCGTCATCCACTACTTCGACGCCGCCTACCTCGCGGGCGACGGCACCGCCCAGGAGGTCGCCCAGGCGGTCTGCATGCACGAGGAGGACGACGGCATCCTCTGGAAGCACAACGACCTGCGCCGCGGAGTGAGCGAGGTGCGCCGCTCGCGGCGGCTGATCGTCTCCAATTTCCAGACCGTCGCCAACTACGACTACGGCTTCTACTGGTCGCTCTACCAGGACGGCCGGATCGAGCTGGAGATCAAGCTGACCGGCATGCTGTCCGCGTCGGGGATAGAGGAGGGCGAGGAGGTCCGGCACGGCCGGGTGGTCTCCCGCAACGTCCAGGCCCCCACCCACCAGCACTACTTCGGTCTGCGCCTGGACACCGCCGTCGACGGTCCCCTCAACCGGCTGGTCGAGGAGAACGTGGAGGCCGAGGACGACCCGCGCCACGACCCCTACGGCAACGCGGTACGCATGGTGCGCACCCCGCTGCTGTCCGAGGCGCAGGCCGCGCGCCGCACCAACCCGGCGACCCAGCGGCACTGGCGCGTCGAGAGCGCCGGCCAGGTCAACCGCTACGGCGAGCCGACGGCGTACCGGCTGCTCCTGCCGAACACCACCCGGCCGTTCGCCCGGCCCGAGTCGGTGATGGCCCGCCGGGCGCCCTTCGTCCACCAGCACCTGTGGGCCACCGCCTCCGATCCCGACGAGCAGTTCGTCGGCGGGCGGTACCCCAACCAGGCGGAGCCCGGTGAGGACGGGGTGCAGGCGTGGCAGCGGCAGGACCGCTCGCTGGACGGGGCCGAGCTGGTGCTGTGGCCGGTGGTGGGCACCCACCACTTCCCGCGTCCCGAGCAGTGGCCGGTCATGCCGGTGGACCGGGTGCGCCTGGTCCTGGAGCCCGACGGCTTCTTCGACCGGAATCCGGCGATGGACATCCCCGACCCCTCGGCCAAGTCCGAGCACTGCTGCGGGTCATGACAAAGCATTAAATATCGGCGTTTCATCATCCCGTAACACCTGGGACACGGCTCGGAATCGCGAGCCGGACAGCATCCTATTGGATCCAATCAGTTCAAGATGTGATCCATCCTCTCTCAGGAATGGTGCCCAAGGAGGCCCTCATGCCGGATCAGCCGCAGGGATCACCCGCCCTCAACCCGGCCCGACCGCCGGTCTCGCGCCGCTCCCTGCTGCGCGGCGCCGGACTCCTGGGTGTCGGGGTCGGCTTCGGACTGACCCCGCTGCTCACCGCCTGCGGCGTCGCCGACGACGGGTCGGGGGATTCCGACGGCGGATCCGGCAAGGGCGGCACCCTCACCCTGGCGATCGACTCCACCAGCGCCGTCAACGACCCCGCCTTCTACACCACGCTCGGCGACTGGATGGCCGTCGACTGCATCTGCCGCGGCCTCACCTTCATCTCCTTCGAGTCCAACGAACCCGCGCCCGACCTCGCCGAGAGCTGGACCGTCTCCGACGACCAGCTCACCTACACCTTCACCCTCCGCGACGGCGTCACCTTCCACGACGGCACCGCACTCACCTCCGCCGACGTCCTGGCGAGCCTGGGCCGGCAGTTCGACCCCGAGGACAAGACCCTGCCCAAGGGCGCGACCAGACCGCTGGCCTCCCTCGGCAACAACGTCGCCTCGCTGACCGCGGAGGGCGACCTGACCGTCAAGCTCGTCCTCAAGTCGCCCGACCGCACGGTCCTCGCCCAGCTCTCCGACATCGGCGGCCGGGTCATCTCCAAGGCGGCCCTCGACAAGTACGGGGCGGACATCGGCAAACACCTCGTCGGCACCGGCCCGTTCAAGTTCACCTCCGCCACCTCCGGCCAGGCCATCACCCTCACCGCCTTCGACGACTTCCGCCTCGGCAGGCCGCCCGTCGACCGCCTCGTCCTGCGCCAGGTCCAGGACCCCTCCGCGATCGTCAGCTCCCTGCTCAGCGGCGACATATCCGCCACCCAGTTCACCCCCTACTCCGCCGTCGAACAGCTCAAGTCCGACCCCTCGGTCACCGTGTACGACACCAAGGAGGGCTTCGACGCCATCCTGATGATCGACGCCCGGCGCGTGCCCGAACTCAAGGTCCGCAAGGCCATCAACCTCGCCATCGACCGCAAGGCCATCGTCCAGCAGGCCTTCTTCGGCGTCGGCAGCGAACCCGAGGGCTACGCGATCCCGCCCGCCCAGAACGGCTACGACACCGCCCTCGCCGACCTGAGCACCCGCAACCTCGCCCAGGCCAGGAAGCTCCTCAAGGAGGCCGGCGCCGAAGGCCGCGAACTGGGGCTGATGGCGGCCAGCGACTCCTGGCACCCCAAGGCCGCACAGATCGTCAAGCAGAACCTGGAGGACGCCGGCTTCAAGGTGAGGACGACCTCCGTCGACCCCGCCTCCTACTTCAGCCGCCTCAGCGACGGCGACGACGACTACCACGACCTGATGATCTGGGAACGCAACTCCTACGTCCCCGACCCCAACAACATGGTCGGCTCCATGGCCAACCCCGCGGGCCTGTACGGCTCCACCATCACCGGCCTCGACACCCTGGACGGCGTCGACTCCCTGGCCGAGGACCTGGTGACGGCCAAGAACCTCCCCGACGGCAAGAAGCGCACCGCCGCCTACTCCAAGATCCAGCGGCGCTGGGCGGAGGAGTACATGGTGATCGCCATGCTCGCCTGCTCCACCAACCTCGTCGTCAGCGGCGCGAAGGTGAAGAAGATCAACGCTCCGGCCCTCGGCAACCACCGCTGTTTCATGGAGAAAGCCAGTGTCTGAACCGGCCGGCTCCACCACCGGCGGCGCACAGGGGGCGACGGCGGCCCCCGCCCGCCCGCGCACCCGCACCACCGGGAGACGGCCCCGCCGCCTGGGCACCTCATGGCCCGCCCTGGTGTCCTGGGCGTTCCTCGCCGTCATCGTCCTCGTCGCCCTCGTCGGTCCCTGGCTCGTCACGGCCGACCCGGTCCGCCAGACCTCCTCCGCGATGCTGCCCTTCGGCTCGCCCGGCCACCCGCTCGGCACCGACGACCTCGGCCGGGACGAACTGGCCCGGCTGGTCCACGGGGCCCGGCCCCTGCTGCTCGTCGCGTTCGCCGCCACCACCCTGGCGGCGGCGCTCGGCACCGGCATCGGGCTCCTCGCCGGATACCTGGGCGGCGTCGTGGAACAGGCGCTGATGCGGGTCGTCGACCTGGCCCTGGCCTTCCCGTCGATCCTTCTCGTCATCCTGCTGGTCGCCGCCGCGGGACCGGGCACCACCAGCCTCGTCATCGGCGTCGGGGTCTCCCTCGCCCCCGGCCTCGCCCGGCTGGCCCGCGCGCTGACCGCCCGGGAGAGCGCCCGGGACTACGTCGTCGCGGCCCGCCTCGGCGGCACCCGCGGCCCGCGCGTCCTCGTCCAGGAGATCCTGCCCAACATCGCCGGACCGATGGTCGCCCAGGTCGTCATGACCCTGTCGGTCGCCGCCGGATTCGCCGCCGGGCTCTCCTATCTGGGCCTGGGCATCCAGCCCCCCACCCCCGACTGGGGCTACATGGTCCAGGCGGGCCAGGAGTTCCTCTACTCCGCGCCCCGCCTCGTGGTCCTGCCGGCCGCCCTGACCCTGCTGTTCGTCGTCGCCTGCAACTTCGTCGGCGACGACCTGCGGGACGCGCTCGACCCGAAGGGCACCGCATGACCACCCTCCCCCTCCCGCGCCTACGGCGAGCGCGGCGCCCCCGCTCCGCGCACACCGACACCCTGCGCACCGTCGCCCGCACCCTGCTCGGCATCCCCGTCGTCATGTTCGTCCTGGCCACGCTGGTCTTCGTCGCCATGCGCCTGCTGCCCGGCTCACCCACCGCCGCGCTCTCCGGCGGCGGCACCAACCTCACCGCCGAGCAGATCGCGCAGAACGAGGCCCGCGCCAGCCAGGCCCTCGGCCTCGACCAGCCGCTGCTCACCCAGTACGCGCACTACCTCGACGACCTCGTCCACCTGCGCTTCGGCGAGTCGTTCTTCGGCTCCAACAGCGTCCTCGGCCTCCTCGGCGACGCCCTGCCCGGCACCGTCGAACTGACCCTGGCCGCCATGACCATCGCCGTCCTGCTCGGCGTGAGCACCGGCGTGCTGGCCGCCCTGCGCAAGAACACCTGGATCGACACCACGATCCGCGCCGTCGCGACGATCGGCTTCTCCCTGCCGTGGTTCGCCCTCGGCGTCATCGGCATCGTCGTCTTCGGGGTCTGGCTGCGCTGGCTGCCCGTCCTGGGACGGCTGCCCAGCTCCCTGGACTACCAGCCGACCACCAACTTCGTGCTCCTCGACGCGATCCTCCAGAACCGGCCCGAACTCATCGGCCCCTGGATCCAGCACCTGATCCTGCCCGCCACCACCCTCGCGCTGTCCATGGCCGGCTACATCACCCGCATCGTGCGCGCCTCCGTACTCGACGTCCTCGGCGACGACTTCGTCCGGACCGCCCGCATGAAGGGGCTCACCGAGAGCGCCGTCGTGCGCCGCCACGTCCTGCGCAACTCCTGGCTGCCGATCGTCACGGTCCTCGGCCTCCAGTTCGGCTCCCTGCTGGGCGGCTCCGTGATCACCGAGACCGTCTTCTCCTACGGCGGGGTCGGCCGGCTGCTGGTCCAGGGGGTCCTCCAGCGCGACTACCCCGTCGTCCAGGGCGCCGCGCTCGCCATCGCCCTGCTGTTCGTCCTCGTCAACCACGCCGTGGACCTCCTCTATCTGATCCTCGACCCCCGCATACGGAAAGGCTGAGCCGCATGGACATCGTGCTGGTCCACGGAGCGGGCGGACGCCCCACCACCTGGACGGAGGTCGAGCCGCTGCTCGCCGCCCTGGGACACCGGACCGTCGCCGTCACCAACCCGCTGACCTCCCTGGAGGACGACGTCGCGCACACCCGAGCCGCCGTCGAGGAACTGGGCGGGCCGGTCCTGCTCGCCGGGCACTCCTACGGGGGCGCCGTCATCTCCAACGTCGGCCGCCACCCCGCCGTCCGCGGGCTGGTGTACATCGCCGCGTTCGTCCCGGAGAAGGGCGAGACCGTCAACGGCATCGTGGAGCGCTACGAACCCGCCGAGATCTCCGCGTTCATGCGGCGCGGCCCGGCCGGCGAGTGGAAGTCGGAACCGAGCGAGCGGTTCTGGGCGGAGATCGGCCCCGATCTGTCGCCCGAGCACCGCGCCGTCGTCGAGGCGGAGGGCCGCAAGGCCGAGGACGCCATCTTCCGCCAGCCCACCGGCGAACCGGCCTGGCGCACCCTGCCCAGCTGGTACCTCGTCGCCGACGACGACCGCACCCTGCGCCCCGAGGCACAGCGCGACATGGCGGCCCGCGCGGGAGCCGTCACCGAGCACGTGCCGGGCAGCCATTACACGACGCTCGTGCATCCGCGGCGGGTGGCCGACCTCATCCACACGGCCGCGCTCGCCGTGGGCGTCACCCCATGACCGGGCCAGAACGCGCGGTGCCGCCCGAGCCCGTCCTCACGGTGCGCGGCCTGAGGGTCGGTTTCGACGTGCCCGCGGGCCGCCTCCCCGCCGTCGCCGGCGTCGACCTGACGCTGCACCGCGGCGAGATCCTCGCCCTCGTCGGTGAGTCCGGCTCCGGCAAGTCCGCGCTGGCCATGAGTCTCGTCGGCCTCAACCGGGGCCCGCGCACCCATGTCGACGGCGAGGTGGAGTTCGCCGGACGCGACCTGGTCGCGGCCACCGAGCGGGAACTGCGCGCCGTCCGCGGCAAGGACGTCGCCGTCGTCTTCCAGGACTCCCTCGCGGCCCTCAACCCGCTGCACCGGGTCGGCGACCAGGTCGTGGAGATGATGCGGGCCCACCGCCCGACACCCCGCCGCCAGGGCATGGAACGGGCCGTGGAACTGCTCGGCGAGGTCGGCATCGCCAGCCCCCGGGCCAACGCCCGCGCCCTGCCCCACCAGATGTCGGGCGGCATGCGCCAGCGCGTGATGATCGCCATGGGACTGGCCAACGACCCCGCCGTCCTCATCGCGGACGAACCCACCACGGCCCTGGACGTCACCATCCAGGCCCAGGTGCTCTCCGTGCTCCGCCGCGCACGAGCCGAGCACGGCACCACCGTCCTGCTGATCACCCACGACCTGGGCGTCGTCGCCGAGGTCGCCGACCGGGTCGCCGTGATGTACGCGGGACGCATCGTCGAGCAGGGGACCCGCGACGAGGTGCTCCTCAACCCCCAGCACCCCTACACCGTCGGCCTGCTGGGCTCCGTGCCGCCCCTCGACGGCCCCGTCCTCGACCGGCTGCCCGCCATCCCCGGCCAGCCGGTCACCGGCGTGGAACGCCCTACGGGCTGCGCGTTCGCCGCCCGCTGCGCCCACGCCGGACCCGCCTGCGCCGAGCAGCCGGACCTGCGCGTCCGCCACGGCGGCCCCGGACACCTTGACGCGTGCGTCCTGCCCGCGGCGGACCGCCCGGCGGGCGCGCGCGGCGGCCCGGACACCGTGGGACGACAGCCGCAAGCCAAGGAAAGGGGGCGCTCATGACCTCCCCGCCCACCACACCCGCCACCGCCGCCCCGGTTCCCGCCGCGCGGCCCGGCACCCCGCTGATCCGCGCGGAGAAGCTGCGGGTCGAGTACCGCGGCCGGTCCGGCGGCAAGGTGCGGGCCCTGCGCGACATCGACCTGGAGATAAAGGAGGGGGAGACGCTCGGCCTGGTCGGCGAGTCGGGCTGCGGCAAGTCCACCCTCGGCCGCGCCCTGCTCCGGGTCGTCGAACCCGCCTCCGGCACCATCGACTTCCTCGGCCTGAACATCACCCGGCTCCGCGGAAGCCGCCTGCGGCGCACCCGGGCCGACCTCCAGATGGTCTTCCAGGACCCCTTCGGCTCCCTCAACCCCCGGCGCAGGGTCGCCGACATCGTCGCCGAACCCCTCCTGCGCTCACGGGGAATGAGCCGCGCCGAGGCCGCGCCGGTCGTCGGGGAACTCCTGGAGCGGGTCGGCCTGGGCGCGGAAGCCGGCCGCCGCAAGCCGCACGAGTTCTCCGGCGGACAGCGCCAGCGCATCGGCATCGCCCGCGCCCTGGCCTCCTCGCCCCGCCTGGTCGTCGCGGACGAGGCGGTCTCCGCACTCGACGTCTCCATCCAGGCGCAGGTGCTCAACCTGCTGGCCGACATGGTCGTCGAACGCGGCCTGACCATGCTGTTCATCTCCCACGACCTGGGCGTCGTCCGCCATATCGCCGACCGGGTCGCCGTGATGTACCTGGGCCAGATCATCGAGATCGCCTCACGCGACGACTTCTTCGCCGGCCCCGCCCACCCCTACTCCGACGCCCTGCTGTCGTCGGTGCCCTCCCCGCGGCCCGGTGACCGCCCTGAACGGCCCCTGCTGGAGGGCGAGTTGCCCGACCCGGCGAACCCGCCCGAGGGCTGCCTGTTCCAGACCCGCTGCCCCTTCGCCGAGGCCGAGTGCCGTACCCGGATGCCCGAGCTGCGCGAGATCGCGCCCGGCCGCACCGTGCGCTGCCATCTGCCGCTGGTGTCCCCTGAGAAAGGCTGAACCCGCTTGATCATCGACGCGTACAACACCACCCAGGACGTCCGCGGACGCTCGGACTACCTCACCGGCGTCCGCAAGGGGCAGGCCCCGCCGCCGTACACCCCCTTCGAACCCCGGCGCATCCTGGACCGCATGGACGCCGCCGGCGTCGACATGGCCATGGTCTGCTCGCTCGCGCAGCGCATCGAGAACGACTTCATCAGCGGGCTCGTCGCCGCCCACCCGGACCGGTTCTTCGGTTTCGGGCAGGTCATGCCGCAGGCCGACGACGCCGTCGAGGAGATCGACCGGATGGCCGACGCCGGACTGGTCGGCCTCAAGCTCCACCCGAGCATGCACGGCTACCACGTCGCCGACCACGGCCTGCTGGACCCGCTGTTCGAAGCCTGCGCCCGGCGCGGCCTCATGGTCCTGATCAACGCCCTGGACGACGCCTTCTGCGCCCCGCTCGCCATCGAGGAGATCGCCCGCGACCACCCCGAGGTCCCCACGGTCATCGCCCACATGGGCGCGGTGTGGAACGTCCCCGAAGCGATCATCGTCGCCGAGCGGCAGCCCCACGTGTACCTGGAGACCTCGGCCACCCTGATGAGCGACGTGAAGCGGGCCTACGCGCGCCTCGGCCCGGAGAAGATCCTCATGGGCAGCGAATGGCCCGGTTCCGACTTCGACCTGGAACGCATGAAGATCGCCAAGGCGATACCGGACGACAAGGACCGCGCGCTCGTCGAGGGCGGCAACATGGCACGCCTCCTCGGGATCACCGCGTGAGCGCCGTCCGGCCCGTCGCGGTCCCCGCCGCCATGGGTGAGGAGGACGCCGAACTCCTCACCCTCGCACAGGAGGTGCTCGCCAAGGTGTGGCGCGACGGCCGTCACGAGGTGGCCTCGGCCGTCCGCACCGCCGACGGGGCCGTCCACACGGGGGTCCATCTGGAGGGCTCCTGCCGCCGCAGCTCGATCTGCGGCGAGGGCGCCGCCCTGGGCGCCGCCCGCGCGGCCTACCCCGGAGACCTGCCCCTGTCCGTGACCTCCGTCGTCTCCGTCCAGATCAAGCCCGCAGGACAGTTCCGGGTCATCGCCCCGTGCGGGGTGTGCCGCGAACTGATCAGCGACTACAGCCCCGACGCCGTCGTCTGGATCACCGCGGTCGAGGACGACGCGGTGGTCCCCGTGCGCGCCCTTGACCTGCTGCCGGACAAGAGCCGGCGCGTCTGGTGAGCGCCGCCCGCACAGAAGGAGGACACCCCGTGACACCACCCGTGACCGTCCCCACCGGACTCGACGTCACCTCGCTCGCCGCCGAACTCGGCGGCACCGGAACTCCCGTGCGCTGGGAGGAACTGACCTGGCAGCAGGCCGAGTCGACGGTCGCCGCCCACGACGCGGTCATCATCCCCGTCGGCGCCACCGAACAGCACGGCCCCCACCTGCCGTTGGCCGTCGACACCCTCATCTGCGAAGCCGTCGCCGACGGAGTCTCCGCGCTCACCGGCGTCCCGGTGGTGCCCCCGCTGAGCTTCGGCGTCTCCGCCTCCCACGGCGACTTCGGCGGCACGGTGGCCCTGCGCCCCGAGACGATGATCGCCGTCGTCGAGGACGTCATCGACTCCCTGTACGCCTCCGGAGTACGGCAGTTCATCCTCCTCAACGGGCACATCTGGAACAACGGCGCGCTCGACGTGTCCGCCGAGAAGCTCCGGGTCCGCCACCGCGACGCCCGCGTCCGCGCCCTCGGCTACGTGACCATGTACCCCGGCCCGGAGGTCGACGGACACGTCCGGTACGGCCGGGCGCTCATGCACGCCAACTTCTTCGAGACCTCGGTCATGCTCCACCTCCACCCCGGACTCGTCCACATGGACAAGGCCACCTCGCACATCGACGTGGACTCCTTCTGGGACTACCGGATGGACCAGGTCAGCGAGACCGGCGTCTGGGGACGCGACGTCGCCGACGCCAACGCGAAGCACGGCGGCGAGGAGTTCGACCGCTGCCTGCTCACCACCGCCCGCGCGGTCTCCGCCGCCGTCCGCGAACCCTGGCCCGACCCCACCCACCGCCCCGGAGCGACCGCGTGAAGATCTACGACATCACCCTCCCCATCCACCCCGAGATGCTGCACTGGGGGCGCAGGCCCGAGGTGGAGATCGTCGAGTCCCTCGCCGGCGGCGACGCCTCCAACGTCACCCGCTGGCGCCTCGGCGCCCACACCGGCACCCACGTCGACGCCCCGGCCCACTTCCGCGACGGCGCCACCCCCATCGACGAGGTGTCCCTGCACTCGCTGGTCGGCCCCGCCCTCGTCATCGACCTCACCCACGTCGAGGGCGACGTGGAACCGCACCACCTGGAGGAGGCCGACGCGGCCGGGCACACCCGCGTCCTGCTCAAGACCTCCAACTCCGCCGGACCGCTCAAGGAGACCGAACGGGCCCCCAGTTGGGTGGGTCTGTCGCCCAAGGCCGCCGACTGGCTCATCGAGCACGGCGTCGAGCTCGTCGGCATCGACTACCTCACCATCGAGAGCCACCACCGCACCGACACCTGGGACGTCCACCACGCCCTGCTCGGCGCCGGCGTCCTCATCCTGGAGAACGCCGACCTGGACCAAGTACCCCCCGGCGTCTACGACCTGGCCTGTCTCCCCACCAAACTGGTCGGCGCCGACGGCTCGTTCGCCCGCGCGATCCTCACCACCCGGGACTGACCATGGCCACGATCGCGATCGCCGCCCCCCACCCCGCCGGCATCGAGGCCGCACGCCGGGTCACCGCCGAAGGGGGCGGCGTGATCGACGCCGCCCTCGCCGCCGCGGCGGCGCTCACGGTGGCCTACCCGCACCAGTGCTCCCTCGGCGGCGACCTCGTCGCCCTGGTCCGCGACGGCGCGCAAGGCACCGTACGCGCCGTCCTGTCGGCCGGAGCCGCTGCCGCCGCCACCGACCCGGCGGCGCTGCGCGCGGCCGGAGAGCGGATGCCCGGCGGCGGCGCGCAGACCGTGACGGTCCCCGGTGCCGTCGCCGGATGGGCCGAACTCGCCCGCGCCGGGGCACGGTTGCCCCTGGCGCGGGCCCTCGCCCCGGCGCGGGAGATGGCCGCCGCCGGGGTCGCGGTCAGCGCCGGACTGGCCCGGGCCGTCCGCAGCCGCCTGGACGTCGTACGGGCCGACCCCGGCCTCGCGGCGCTCCTGCTCGACAAGGCGGGACAGCCCCTGGACACCGGGGACACCCTCCGACAGCCCGCGCTCGCCGCGACCCTCGCCGAACTCGCCGAGGACTGGCGCCACTTCTACACCGGACCCACCTCCCGGCACCTGGTCGCCGCCCTGCGCGCCCGCGGCAGCCACCTCACCCAGGAGGACTTCGCCGCCCACCGCGCCCAGAACACCGAACCCCTGGCCCTGACCCGCGACGGCGTCACCTGGTGGGCCGCCCCACCACCCAGCCAGGGCGCCAGTCTGCTCGCCGTGCTCGGACAGGACGGCGACCGGCTTCCCGCCGCCCGCCGGGCCGAACTGAACCGGGACGCACTGCTCGGCGACCCCCGCTGCGGCCCCGTCGACCTCGACGGGCTGCTGCTGCGCGCGCCCCGCGACACCACCGCCCTGCCCTCGGGACCCAGACCCGCGGGGGACACGGTCGCCGTCACCGCCGTCGACGACCGGGGCAACGCCGTCTCCCTCATCCAGAGCGTCTTCCAGACCTTCGGATCGGGCATCGCCGACCCCGCCACCGGCGTGGTCCTGCACAACCGCGGCTCCGCCTTCAGCCTCGACCCGGCCCACCCCGGCGCGCTCCGCCCCGGAGCACGCCCGCCCCACACCCTGTGCCCGGCCCTCGCCACCGCCCCGGACCGCGTCCTCGCCCTCGGCTGCCAGGGCGGCCGGGCCCAGGCCTGGATCCTGTCCCAGGTGGCCGGGGAACTCCTCGACACGGCCGACGCCCACGCGCTGCTGGCCCGCCCCCGCTGGGTGATCGGCTCCCGCGACCTGAACCGTCCCCGGCCCACGCTCGTCCTGGAGCCGGCGACCCCGGACGAGGAACGCCTCACCGAGGCCGCCCGCGCGCTCGGGCTCGCCGTGGACACGGTGCCGGGACCCCACGACGAGGCCGGCCACGTCCAGGCGGCACGTCTGCGCGGGGGCGCGGTCGACGCGGCGACCGACCCCAGGGCGGACGGCACGACGGCGGTGCTCACGACGACCGGCTGACGACGAGGCGTCGCACACCGCGGGCACGAATCCGGGCCATGTCCGTCCACCCGCGGTCAACGGGCTCCACTTGCGGGAGAATTGCCGCGTGGTGTGGATGACTCCTCAGGAAGAGAGCTCTTTTGTCGGCCGGTCCCAGGAAATCGACCTGGTCGGCGCGTCCCTGGAGGGCGCCCGGCTGACCACGCTCACCGGAGTGGGCGGGGTGGGCAAGACCCGCCTCGCCCGGCGCGTGGTGTCACTCGACCGGGTGGACGCGGCGGACGGCGTCGCCTGGGCCGACCTCTCGCCGCTGCGCAACGCCGACCTGCTCGCCGCCACCGTCGCCGACGCGCTCGACCTGTCCGACCACACGCCCCGGCTCCCCACCGACGTGATCCGCGGCTGGGTCGGCGACCGGCAGATCCTGCTGGTCCTCGACTCCTGCGAACACCTCACCGCCGAGTGCCGCGCGCTGGTCGACGAACTCCTCGCCGGATGCCCCGGGTTACGCGTCCTCGCGACCAGCCGGGAACCCCTGCGGGCCTCCGGCGAGACGGTGCTGGGCATCGAACCGCTGGCCTCCGGGGACGAGGCCGTGACCCTATTCGCCGACCGGGCCGCGGCGGCCGGGAACCCCCTCAAGGACGACGCCGACCGGCAGCTCGCCGCCACCCTGTGCGACCACCTCGAACGGCTGCCGCTGGCCCTGGAACTCGCCGCCGCACGGCTGCGGACCATGCCCCTGACCGACCTCTGCGTCGGCCCGCGCTCCCTGGTCGACCTCCCCGCGCAGCAGCCGCACCGCACCCCGCGCCGCCACGACGCGCTGCGCACCACCATCGGCTGGAGCCACGAACTGTGCACCCCGCAGGAGCGCTTGCTGTGGGCGCGGCTCTCCTACCTGCCCGGCGAGTTCGACGCCGGCACCGCCGTCCAGGTCGCCGGCTCGGGACCCCTCGCCCCCGGCGCCGTACGCCCCGCGCTCGCCTCGCTCCGTGACAAGTCGGTGATCACGGAGCGGGACGGCGCCTACCGGATGCTGGACTCCGTACGGGAGTACGGCCGGATGTGGCTCGCGGAACTCGGCGAGGAGCGGGCCGTCGCCGACCGGCATGTCGCCCACCTCCTCGGAGTGACCCGGCAGGCCCACCACGAGTGGTTCGGCCCCGCGCAGTCGGCCTGGTACCGGCGCATCGCCGCCCTCCACCCCGACCTGCGCACCGCCCTCGACCACCTTCTGGTCACCGACCCGGTGACCGCCCTGGAGATGGCCGGACAGGTCACCTTCTACTGGGTCTGCTCCGGCTACCTCTACGAGGCCCGCCAGTATCTGGAACGGGCGATGCGGCTCCTGTCCGGCGTCCGCGGCGGGCGCATCCTGACACAGGGCCTGTGGAGCCTCGGCATCGCCCTCACCCTCCAGGGCGAGCACGCCGCCGCCCGCTCCGTCGCCGCCGACGGACGGCGCACCGCCGAGGCCCTCGGCTCCGAGGCCCGGGGCCGCGCCGCCTACCTGGACGGGCTGCTGCACCTCCTCGAAGGCCGTCCCCTGGCCGCGGAGGCCGTCGTCGTCCCGGCGCTGGTCGGGGTGGCGCTGGCCACCCCCTCGGCGGCCCGCGCCGCCGCGCCCCACCCAGGCCCGCCGTCCGCCGCGGGCGCGCTGTGCCGGCTCGTCCAGGTCTTCGCGCTGACCGGGTCCGGCCGACTGGAGCAGGCCCGCGCCAAGGCCCTCGAACTGCGGGACGCCTGCGTGGCGGCGGACGAGTACTGGACCCGCTCCTACCTCGACCACCAACTCGCCCTCATCGCCGTCATGGAACGCCGCGAACGCGACGCCGTACGGCACTCCCGCGCCGCCGTCCTGTCCAAGCAGCGCATCGGTGACGCGTTCGGCATCGCCATGGCGATGGACGTCCTCGCGATCTCCCTGGCCGACGCGGACGATCCGCGCGCCGCCGCGTGCGCCTTCGGCGGGGCCCAGCGCTACTGGGAGACGGTCGGCCACCCGCAGCGCGGCACGCCCGAGATGGAGCCCCTGCGCGACCAGTGCCAGGACCTGATCCTGGACCGCCTCGGCGCGACGGAGTACGAGAGACTTCTCGCCCGGGCCGCCACGAGCGAACCCGCCGCCCTGCTGGCCTGGGCGTCCGAGGGAGGCCCGCTGCCCCCCGGGTGACGAGGGCGGGCGCGACGGTCAGAGGGTCACCCCGAGGCAGTCCCGCAGCCGGATGAGTCCGTCCCGGAGCCGGGTCTTCACCGTGCCGAGCGGCAGCGACAGCGTCTCGGCCACCTCGCGGTAGGTCAGTCCCCGGTAGTAGGCGAGGGCGACGGCCTCCCGCTGCACCTCGGTCAGCGTGCGCAGACAGCGCCGTACCTGCTCCTGCTCCAGCCGCCGCTCGACATGCTCGACCACCTCGTCGTACTCCGGCAGCCGGTCCAGCAGCGCGGCCTTGTGGTCACGCGCCGCGGCGGCCTCCACGGACCGCACCCGGTCCACCGCCCGGCGGTGCGCCAGCGTGAGGATCCAGTTGATCGCCGTGCCCCGGTCGCGCCGGTAGCGCGGGGCGGTCCGCCACACCTCCACCAGGACCTCCTGGGTCACCTCCTCCGACTGCGCCCGGTCGCGGACGACGGCGCGCACGACCCCGAGGACCCCGCTCGCGACGGCGTCGTACACCCCCGCGAACGCCTCCTCGTCCCCCAGCGCCACCCGGCGGAGGAGCTCCTCCAGGTCGGCCCCGGCAGAGGAGACCCCTCCGACGCGCACTGCTTCCTCCACCACGAGCCTCCGAGATCGGAACATGTCCAGCCGTAAGCGGTTCCGTCCGGGGCGGTGGTTCGGTTGCGGATGAGACGAAATTGCCGTGGTGAGAGCGGGGATGCGCCCGGCCGGGCCCTGAGGCCGCAGGGGGTCAGCCCTCGGCCGTGGCGGGCCGGCGGGGTGTGCGGTTGCGGAGGCGGCGGAGCATCCGGGCGTCCTCGAAGCCGACCTGGTGGGCCGCCGACTCCGTGGTGGCGCCGTGGGCGATGAGGTGTTCGGCGCGTTCGACGCGGAGGGTCTGCTGGTAGCGCAGCGGGGTCAGACCGCCGGTGGCGCGGTGGAACTGGCGGGTGAGGGTGCGCTCGCTGACGCCGGCGTCGGCGGCCAGCCGGGCGAGCGGCAGCGGCTCGGTGAAACGGGCGTCGATGAGGTCCTGGACGCGGTGGACGGCGTCGTCCAGATGGGACCGGTACCGCAGCATGGCGCTGGCCTGCGGTTCGTGGCCGTTGCGACGGGAGTAGACGACCATGTCGCGGGCGACCTGGGCGGCGAGGGCGGGGCCGTGGCGGACGGCCAGCAGATGGAGCGCCAGGTCGATGCCGCTGGCGATGCCCGCCGAGGTCACGACCCGGTCGTCGGCCGTGAACAGCACGTCCCGCACCACGTGGGCGCGGGGATACCGGGCGGCCAGCTCGTCCTGGTGGCAGTGGTGGGTGGTGCACCGGCGCCCGTCCAGCAGCCCGGCCCGCCCCAGTGCCTCCGCCCCGGCGCACACGCTGGCGACGGTGCCGCCCGCGGCGTGGTGGTCGTGCAGCCACCGTGACCCGGCGGGGCCGAGGGTGGGCCCCTCGGCCAGCGTCCGGGCCCGCCAGCCCGGCACCACGACCAGGTCGTCGGCGTCGAGCCGCGGCCAGTCGGTCCGCGCGGTCAGGAGCAGCCCCTGGGCGCTGGGCACCTGCTCCCGTTCCGCGACGTACTCGATGCGGTACGGCCGTCCGAAGTCGGCCGCCGTGCTGAACGCCTGCGCCGGGCCCGCCAGGTCGAGGAGGTGGACACCGGGCAGCAGGACGAGGACGACAAGGCTCACGTGGCCGAGGGTGCCAGCTCCGCCGCCAGGTCGGCCACCGTGGTGATCCGGGCGAACCGGTCGCGCAGCACCGCCTCCGTGCGCTCGATGATCGCCTCGGCGGAGAGCGTGCCGATGGGGTCGGTGGTGGTGGCGTCGGTGACGAACACCATCCGGTACCCCAGGTCGCTGCCGACCCGGGTCGTGGTCTCCACGCACTGCTCGGTGCGGATGCCGCAGACCACGAGCTCGCGCACGCCCGCCTCGGTCAGCCGCTGCTGGAGGTTGGTCGTGGTGAAGGCGTTGTGCGAGGTCTTGTACAGCACGGGCTCGCCCGGCTCCGGCGGGGTCACCTCCTCCAGCAGCCTGACGTGCCCCTCGGCGGGGTCGAAGACGGTGCCGGTGCCCGGTTCCGCGTGCAGGACCCAGACGACGAGGTCGCCCGCCGTGCGGGCGAGGGAGACCAGCCGGTTCACCGGCCCGGCGATCTCGGGGTCGGCCGTCCGCGCCCACTCGGGGCGGGCCCGGAACGACTCCTGGACATCGATGACGATCAGCGCTCTGCTCATGCCATAGATGGTGACCTGCGGCGACGGTCCGTTCGTAGACCCGATCCGGGCCCGTACCGGAACGATCCGGTCAGGCGGGCGACGGCTCCTGGGCCTCCCTCCGCCGTTCCACACGCCGTCTGGCCCAGGTCAGTGACGTCCGGAACACCTCGTCCAGCCGTTCCTCGGAGAGCCCGTGCCAGACATGGTCGGCGCCCGGTACGAGACGTGACTCGACCGGCACCCCGAGTGCGGTGAGGCGGGCGGCGAGGCGCCGGGTGTGGTCGCAGCTCACCATCGAGTCGTCCTCCCCGTGGGCGAGGAACATGGGCGGCGCCCCGGCGTGGGCCCGCAGCAGGGGGCTGGCCAGGGCCGCGTTCTCCGGGACCGTGGCGGGGGCGCCGCCCAGGAGCAGCGCTTCCGGGCTGTGCGCGTTGTCGCCGTCCTCGGTGAGATCGCTCGGCGCGTACCAGACGACGGCGCCCACCACGCCGGGTGTGTCGTCGGCCAGGGCCAGCAGCGCGGCGAGCTGGCCGCCCGCCGACTCGCCCCACACGACGGTGCGGGCGGTGTCCACGCCGAGTTCGGGAGCGCGCGTGGCGAGCCATCTCAGCGCCTGCCGCAGGTCGTCGAGCTGGGCGGGGAAGAGGGCCTCGCCGCTGAGCCGGTAGTCGGCCGACGCCACGGCGAACCCGGCGCCGGCGATACGGGCGAACGGGCCGGGGTTCCAGGCCCGCGTCCGGTAGCCCATGTCCTCGCGCCGGCCCCTGCGCCAGGCCCCGCCGTGCACGAAGAGCACGAGAGGCAGGGGCTGCCGGCCGGGGTTCTCGGGCAGCCAGAGGTCGAGCTCCAGGGGCCGCGCCCCGGGGACGTCGGCGTAGGGGACGCCGCGCAGCAGCCGTACCCCCGCGCCCACGGGTGCCGCCGGGGGCAGGGGCGCCAGGTCGGGGTGGGGTGCGGCGATGAGGGAGCGCAGGTCGTCGTGGGCGGTCACTGGACGTGCCAGGTGTGCTCGGGCAGGAAGCGCACGTCGTGCTCCTGCGGCACGGTGCCGAACTTGTGCCCCTCGGGGATGTGGGGCCGCTGGGGGAGGCCGAGCGCCTCGGTGGGGGTGCCGAGGTTCTCGAAGAACCGCTCGAAGGTGCCTCCGGGGCCGGCGGCGACACCGACGATGCGGCTCCCGTGGCGTTCGATGCGGTAGGCGTGCGGGCAGTTCTTGGGGACGAAGCCGAAGTCGCCGCTGGTGAGCAGCTTGGCCTGCTGGTGGCCCGCCGCGTCCTCGACGAAGAGCCGTACGGCGCCGTCCGTGACGAAGAAGACCTCGTAGGTGTCGGCGTGCATGTGGGCCGGGATGATCTCGCCCCGGGGGCCTTCGCAGGTGAAGAAGTTGAAGGAGTTCTCCGTCTGCTCGGCGCCGGCGTAGACGGTGAACAGGTCGTTGAAGAGGTGCGCCCGGTCGCCGAGGTCCTTCTCGATGAAGTAGGGCACTCCGGGCATGGGCGGGATGTGGGAGGCGCGGCGGTAGCGGGTGGCGTACTCGAAGGTCATGACTCTCCTCGGCGGCTCGCGATGAATGTCAGGTGGCCTGACATTAACGTCAGGTTGCCTGACGTGGCTATGCTGGCGACACAGAAATCTCCGACCGTTCGCGAAGGCCGGGGACGACCGACCGGCCCGACGTGGCCGACCGACCGGCCCCCGCGGCCGATGACGAGGAGCGCATGGACGCCGGACGCCTCAACATGCCGCAACTGCTGGGCGGCGCCCGGAGATGGTTCGACGAGGGCCTGCTCGCGGCCCTGGAGGCGGCGCGGATAGCGCCCGTCTCCACGGTCCAGCTGCACATCTTCACCGTCCTCGACGAGGACGGCACGACCGTCTCGGAGCTGGCCCGCCGCATGGGCGTCACCCGCCAGACGGCACACCAGGCCGTCCACGGTCTCGTCGCGACCGGCCTGCTCGAACAGGTCCCCGACCCGGACTCCGCCCGCCGCAAGCTGATCCGCCGCACGGCCGAGGGGCGCCGCACCCACGAACGGGCCACCGCGCTGGTCGACGAACTGGAGCGCACGCTCGCCGGGCGCATCGGCGCCGAGAACGTCGAAGCCCTGCGCGCGGTCCTCGAACAGCCCTGGGGCCCGCCGACACCCGACTAGGGCCGCGCCCCCGGCGTGATCCGCGCGGCGGGGGCACGTCCCGGCCGGAGGCTGGGGGACGTCGGCGGGTGACGACGGCGATGCCGGGGGTCCACACGCCTTCGGGGCAGTGGGGGAGTGCGGTACCGGACCCCGCGTCCGCGGCATGGTCCGCCGGACGGGCCCTGGGCCCGGCGCCTCGGCGTGATCCGCGCGCGAGGGGCTCGCGGCGAAGTCCTGCCGGTGCCGTGTGATGCTGGCCGCATGACGGATCGACCTGAGGCGTCCCTCGTCCGGCGGCCGGGCCGCACGCTCTCGGCCGAGGACGGGCTGACCCCCCTGCTGGCCTCCTACCACCTGCGGACGGAGGCCGAGAAGGGCGAGGCCGTCGCCGAGGTGGACGCGCTGCCCGACCGCTACCGCGCGGAGATCGCCGACCCGGCGACCGCGTTCGCCGACGACATGGTGCTGCTCGCGCTCAGCGGGAGCGCCGCCGTCGGCTGCGTGGTGGTCACCGCCCCCGACGCCGGGCGGTCGGAGATCAAGCGGCTCTGGACGGACCCGGTCTTTCGCGGCCGGGGCGTCGCGACGACCCTGCTCGACGCCGCGCTCGAACAGGCTGCCGAGAGCGGCGCGCACACCGTGCGGCTGTCGGTGTGGAGATGGCGGACCGGGGCCATCGCCCTGTACGGCCGCCTCGGCTTCACCGTCACCGAGTCCTGGGACGAGCGGGAGCAGCTGGTGTGCATGGAACGCGCCGTGTGACGGAGCCCCGCCCCGTGTTCAGCCGGCCAGGAGGACGTCCACGCCGAGCCCTTCGAGCCGCCCGACGACCGGGTCGCCGGGGTCGGCGTCGGTGATCAGCGCGCTGACCTTCTCCCACGGCAGCACGCGGTACGGCGAGGCCGTGCCGATCTTCTCCGACGAGGCGAGGACGTACGTCTCCGCGGCCCGCGCGGACAGCGCCCGCTTCATCGCCGCCTCGTCCGCGTCCCCGGTGGTCAGGCCCGCCTCCGGGTGAACCCCCGTCACGCCGAGCAGGCACAGCTCGGCGGAGACGTTCTGCGCGGCCTCGACCGCGGCCGCCCCGCAGGTGACCGCCGAGTGCTTGAAGACGCGGCCCCCGATCAGGAAGAGCTCCGCCCCCGGATGGTCGATGAGCGCCGCGGCGATCGTCGGGCTGTGGGTGATCACCGTGCAGACGAGGTCCTTGGGGAGCGCCCGCGCCACGGCCAGGGCGGTGGTGCCGCCGTCGAGGATCACCGAGCCGCCCGGCCGCACCAGCCCCGCGGCCACCGAGGCGACCTTCCGTTTGCCGTCCGGGGCCACCGCCCGCCGGGCGTCGTAGTCCGCCACGGCCGGAGACACCGGCAGCGCGCCGCCGTAGACGCGCTGGCACAGCCCTTCGGCGGCGAGGTCCCGCAGATCGCGCCGGACGCTGTCCTCGGAGATGCCCAGGTCGGCGGCGACGTCCTTGGCGACGATCTTTCCCGTACGGGTCAGCAGATCCAGCAGGTGCTCACGCCGTTCAGCAGCCAGCATGCACGTTCCTTCCGGGTGTTGCGCGATGTTGCATGTATCTTAGCGGTCATGAACGACGAACAACCGCTGACCCACGACAAGCCCCTGCTCATCCTGATCGCAGGCCCGTACCGATCCGGTACGAACGGCGACCCGCGGGCCATGGCGGACAACCTGGCCCGCCTCGAATCGGCGGCCTGGCCCGTCTTCGAGGCCGGGCACC
Source organism: Streptomyces sp. NPDC090106 (assembly GCF_044747265.1). Classification (NCBI taxonomy): domain Bacteria; kingdom Bacillati; phylum Actinomycetota; class Actinomycetes; order Kitasatosporales; family Streptomycetaceae; genus Streptomyces; species Streptomyces sp. NPDC090106. The sequence goes on from NZ_JBIVDS010000007.1 coordinate 544,662, forward strand.
TCCCGGTGATCGGCGAGTGGATCGCCCTGCCCGTCCTGCGGTCCGCCGGCGCGGGGCCCACCGACCCCCTCGCCGACCAGGTGCTCCACCCGACCGCCGAGCGGCTGCTCGCGCGCTGCGACGCGGTGCTGCGCCTGCCGGGCGAGTCCGTCGGCGCCGACGGGGACGTCGCCGGCGCCCGCCGCCGCGGCCTGCCCGTCTACCACGACGTCGCCGAGATCCCCCGCCGCGTCGCGCGGGAGACCAGGTGACCGGCCGCCCGGGGGTCGACGTCCCCGATCACCGGGGGCGCACCGGTCTGCATCTGGCCGGACGCGACCTCGACCGCAACCCCGGCGTCCGGATCCGCGACGTCGAGCTCACCTCCCAGGGCTGGCACGTCCTGCGCCGCACCACCTTCGACTACCGGCGCGGCGACGGCCGGTGGGAGACCCAGCAGCGCGAGACGTACGACCGCGGCAACGGCGCCGTCGTCCTGCCCTACGACGTCGCCCGCGGCTGCGTCCTGCTCACCCGGCAGTTCCGCTATCCGGCCTACGTGAACGGCCACCCCGACGGCATGCTCGTCGAGGCGGCGGCCGGACTGCTCGACGCGGACGACCCGCGGACGGCGATCCGACGCGAGAGCGCCGAGGAGCTCGGCGTCAGGCTGGGCCCGCTCACCGAGGTCCTCGACGCCTACATGAGCCCGGGATCCGTCACCGAGCGCCTGCACTTCTTCGCCGCCCCCTACACGCGGGCCGACCGGATCGGCACCGGTGGAGGAGTGGCGGAGGAGGGCGAGGACATCGAGGTCCTCGAACTCCCCTTCACCGAGGCCCTCGCCATGACCGGCGACGGCCGCATCCGCGACGGCAAGACCGTCCTGCTCCTCCAATGGGCCGCCCTGCACGGGCCGTTCGCCCCGCCACGGGAGGTCTAGCGGGCCGACGCGCAACGGCTCAGCCGGCCAACTCCCGCAGCAGGGCGTGCTGGCGGCGTACCTGGTCCCGGCCGCGGTAGGGCTCGCGGCGGCCCTCGTACTCGCTCGACAGCCAGCCGCTCCACCCGGCGTCGCGCAGCCTGGGGACGATCTCGCCCCAGGGGACGTGCAGGTCGTGCAGGCGGTCGTCGATCTCGAAGAACTTCGCCTGGATGAAGTGGACATGGGGGAGGACCTCCACGAGGTCGGCCATCGGCACGTGCAGGGGCTCCAGGAACGGGGGCCGCTTCTTGCCCTCGAAGCCCTCGTGGCCGTCGTCGACGGGGGCGGTCTGGAAGATGCCGGTGTCGATGAGCAGCTTGAAGTGCTTGCTGCCGGTCCGTTCGATGAAGTCCAGGTAGCCCTGGGTCACCGGGTGCCTGATCGGGGTCGGGCTGTGGATCTCCGGGCAGATCACGATGTCGAGGTCGGCGGCGAGGCCGAGGACCCGCTCGACGGCGCTCTGCCAGATCGGGTGGGGTTCGAGGTCGGGGGAGACGACGCCGAACTTCGGGCGCACGGAGGTGAATCCGAGGTCCTTCGCCAGCCGCAGATCCGTCTCCAGCTGGGCCCGGCCCTCCTCGGCCGTGAGGTCGCGGTCGCGCCACATGGCCGTGTCGACCCAGGAGCCGTAGTTGGTCGGTGTGAGTCCGTAGGTGTCCAGGAGGCGGTGCCAGTCGCGGATCCAGTCCGCCGAAGGGCGGGGGTAGCCGGGGATGTTGCCCTCGCCGAGGATCTCGATGCCGGTGGCGCCGAGGTCGGCGATGTCGGCCATCGCGTCCTCCAGGCTCATCGACGTGTACAGGTCGCCCGAGTAGCTGTACAGGGAGACGCCGTACCGGAGCCCGTCACCGGCGGCCGGGCCCGGGACGACGGTCGCCGTCGCGCTCGCCCGGAAGACGGACGGCCCGGCGACCGCCGGGATGTAGGGCCTGCGCAGGTGCACGGCCACCTCGACACGGTGGGTTCCGGCGGTCAGCCCGCCGGGGTGCGGAACGGTGACCGTGGCGGTCTCGTCGAGCGGCCAGCGCACGTCGGTGGAGGCGCGCAGCTCGTCGAGGGTGTAGGTACGGCCCTGGAGGGTCCAGCTCGACGCCTCGGCCGGGTGGATCTCGCCGTCGACGACGACCTGCACGCCGTCGATCAGACTCCCGGCGACGCCACGGTAGTTGGGGTTGCGCAGCCGGAGCTGGAATCCGGTGACGGTGCCGTCGGCGGCGGTGACGTTGCGGAATCCGCGCTGCTGGATGAGGGAGCGTTCGAGCACGGTGGGCTCGTCCTTTCTGGGGGTGCGGGTCCGGCCGGGACGGGGGTGGACGCCCGTCCCGGCCATGCGTCCCGCGTGAACGGGGTGTCGAGCGGGGGCGCCCGTGTCAGCCGGCGACCTGGGCGGGGCGTTCGAGGTCGTACAGGTACATGCAGGCGGCCTGGATCAGGCAGAGCACCAGCGGGGCGCCGACGAAGGCCCACTCGATGGCCTGCGCGGCGGGGGCGGTCACCTCGCCCACCCGGTAGCCGCCCCAGGCCAGCGCCCAGGCGAACAGCGAGCCGCCGAGGGCCGTGCCCACCTTGGTCGCGAAGCTGTAGCCCGCGTAGAGCAGGCCCTCCTCGCGGCGGCCGGCGATCGTCTCGTGGTGGTCGACGGTGTCGGAGACCAGGGCGGGGGCGGCGACATAGCCGAAGCCGCCGATGACGTTGGCCAGCAGGAACACGGTGAGGAACCCGACGGGGCTGCCGTGCAGCGGGAAGAGCAGGGCGTAGAGCACCGCGGTGGCGACCAGCCCGGCGACGATGCCCCGCCGCTTGCCGACCCGGCGCAGCACCCAGGGGGTGACCAGCGAACCCACGAGGGCGGAGACGGCGAAGGCGAGCAGGATGTAGCTGGTGGACCAGGCGTCGTGCAGCACGTCACGGGCGTAGTAGACGGCCCCGGCCGTGATCACCCCCATGCGGACGAAGGCCACGAGCGAGGCGAGGCAGACCCCGAGCCAGTGCCGGTTGCGGACCAGTTCCCGCAGTGCCCGACCGGTGGGCACCCGTGTGGTGACGGGGGAGGGGGCGACCCGCTCGCGGCACAGGGCGGCGACCGCCCAGTACATCAGCGTGCCCACGACACCGAAGACGATCGCCATGCCGGTGAAGCCCCGGCGCAGATCACCGCCGCCGACCGCCATGACCAGGGGCATCACCGCCACCGAGACGGTGATCAGGCCCAGCGAGGCGCCCACGAACCGGTAGCCGCTCATCCGCAGCCGCGTGTCGTCGTCGGCGGTGAGCATCGGCAGCATCGCGCCGTAGGGCACGTTGACCAGCGAGTGGCAGATGCCGACGGCGACGAAGGTGACGCCCGCCCAGATCACGGCGCTCGTGCCGCTGCCCGCCGAGGTGAAGGTGAGGACGAAGGCCACGGCCAGGAGCGGAGCGGCGAAGATCAGGTACGGGCGGGCCCGGCCGAAGCGGCTGCGCGTGCGGTCGACGGCGAGGCCGACGACCGGGTCGATGACCGCGTCGGCGATCCGGCCGACCAGCAGGATCGTTCCGGCGGTGGCCGCGGTCAGCGCCGCGACGTCCGTGTAGAAGAACAGCAGGAAGGCGGTGAGGGTCGTCCAGGTGAGATTGGACGCCAGGTCGCCGAGGCCGTAGCCGAACTGGGCGGCGCGTCCCAGGGGGCGGGGGCCCGAGGGGTGGGCGCCGGCGGCCAGTCCGGTGGCGGGGGAGGATGCGGCACTCATCGTCGAGTCCCTTCGATGGGGAGGGCGCACCGCCGTCGGGTCGTACGGGGACGGGGACGGGGCGGCTGCCGTTGACGGCGGGCGGGGCACTCGTCCTGGCCCGGCCCGCTTGTCGACGGAACTTATGTTTGTGGCGAGCGGAAGTCAATGGCTTGGGGGCATCCTGTGTCCCAGGACGCATCGACCTGTGCGTGGCGCATGCGCATCCCGCCTCCCGTCCTCCGGTGTCTCACACCCCGGCCACCAGCCGCCCGGGATCGACCGCGCCAGGGGTTCCCGCCGGAGCCCAGGCCGCCATGCCGTCGGCCGACAGCAGGGCCTCGACGGCGAGATGGGTGCCGCCGATGACACCGCCGAGGTCACCCAGCCGTGAACCGCGGATGACCAGGTCCGTCGCCGCCAGCGGCAGCGAACGGCTGCGCACCGTGTGCTCGACGACCCGCAGGAAGGCGTCGCCGACGGTCAGCACACCGCCGCCGAACACCAGGCTCGCCGGGTTGTAGAAGTTGACCAGGGTGGCCATCAGGCTGCCGATCCGCTCCGCCGCGCGCGCCACCGCGGTCAGGCACCACGCGTCCCCCAGGGCGGCCCCCCGGCCCACGTCGGCCGGGGTGATCCCGCGCCGCTCCGCGTGGATCTCGCTCAGGTACCTGCTGCGCCCCTCGTGGGCCGCCGTCACCGCGTCGCGCGCCAGCGCCCAGCCGCCCGCCAGCGCCTCCAGGCACCCGGTGCGCCCGCAGCGGCACATCACCGTGTTGTCCTCCAGCACGCGCGCGTGCCCGATGTCGCCGGCCGCCCCCTTGCTGCCGCGGTGGACCCGGCCCTCGCTGATGATCCCGGCCCCGATGCCCGTGCCGACCTTCACGAAGACCATGTCCTCGTCGGCCGGGCCGGCGGCGCGGGCCTCGCCGAGGGCCAGCAGGTTGGCGTCGTTGTCGACCCAGACCGGCACGCGCAGGTGCTCCTGGAGGTGCCCGCGCAGGTCGAAGCCGTCCCAGCCGGGCATGATCGGCGGCTGCGAGGGGCGTCCGGTGGCGAACTCGACCGGTCCCGGCAGCCCCACCGTCACCGCCCACAGCGGCGTGTCCCGGCGGGGCGCCAGCAGCTCGTCGAACTGGGCCCGCAGCGTCTCCAGGGTCTCCAGCGGGCCGTTGGCGACGGGCCACTCCAGATGGCGGTGGTCCAGCACGCGCGCGTCGAGGTCGGTGACCGCCACGTCCAGCGCCGCCGCGCCCAGCACCGCGGTGAGCACGAGGCCCCGCCGGGCGTTGAAGCGCAGCTGGCGCGGTGCGCGCCCACCCGTGGACGGGCCGGTCTCGGCGTCCTCCAGCAGGCCGAGGTCGATGGCCTGGTCGACCCGCTGGGAGATCACGGTGCGGCCCAGCAGGGACACCGAACCGAGCTCGGGCCGGGTGCGGGCGCGGCCCGAGCGGACCATCCGCACGACTGCGGACAGGGCGTCGAAGTGGTCGACGGCGGTGGGAGGGCGACGAGTCATGCCATGCATCATCGCGCACTTCTGCCGGAAGACCGGGAGACCCTTGACTACTTTTGTATGTCGCGTGCAATAGTGGCGGGGTTCATCGGAGCGTCGCACCGGACGCTCCCCGGCCCGCAGCAGCGCAGAGCAGCGCAGAGCGAGGACGCCCGCTATGACAGCACCGGTCAGCGCCGCCGTCGTCGGCACCGGATTCATGGGATCGGTCCACGCCCGGGCCACCCTGGCCGCGGGAGGACGGGTGCCGCTGGTGGCCGGATCCACCGCCGACCGGGCCAAGGCCCTCGCCGCGAGAGTCCCGGACGCCGTCCCGGCCACCTTCGAGGAGGTGCTCGCCTCCGACGTCGACGTCGTGCACCTGTGCACCCCCAACCACCTGCACCACACCATGGCCCGCCAGGTGCTGGAGGCGGGCAAGCACGTGGTGTGCGAGAAGCCCCTCGCCGTCTCCCCGGCCGAGGCCGCCGACCTCGTACGCCTCGCCGCCGCGAACGGCGCCGTCGCCACCGTGCCGTTCGTGTACCGCTTCTACTCCGCCGTGCGGCAGGCCCGCGCCCGGATCGCCGCCGGCCCGCGGGCACCCTGGCTCCTGCACGGCTCCTACCTCCAGGACTGGCTCGCCGATCCCGCCGCCGACAACTGGCGCACCGACCCCGCCCGAGGGGGCGCGAGCCGCACCTTCGGCGACATCGGCGTGCACTGGTGCGACCTCATGGAGTTCGTCACCGGGCAGCGCATCACCGCCCTCCAGGCCACCCTCGGCACCGCCCACCCGGTCCGCGCCGGCCGGCCCAGCACCACCGAGGACGGTGCGGTGGTCGGCTTCCGCACCGACTCCGGCGCCCTCGGCACCGTCGTCGTCAGCCAGGCCAGCGCCGGCCGCAAGAACCGGCTCACCTTCTCCTTCGACGGCCCCGACGCCACCTACGTCTTCGACCAGGAGGACCCCGAGCGCCTGTGGATCGGGGGACGGGAGGAGAACCGCGTCCTGCTGCGCGACCCCGTCCGGCCCGGCGAACGGCCCGACGCGCTGCCCGCGGGGCACCCGCAGGGCTACCACGAGTGCTTCGCCGACTTCGTCGCCGACACCCACGCCGCGATCCGCGGCGCCGCACCCGACGGCCTGCCCACCTTCACCGACGGCCTGCGCGCCGCACACCTCACCGACGCCGTGGTCCGCTCCGCCGCCAACGGCTCCACCTGGACGGAGATCCCCTCGTGAACCTCGGCCTGCTCACCGCCTGCCTGCCCACCTGGTCCCTGGACCGTGTCGCCGACCGGGCCGCCGCCATGGGATACGAGCGGCTGGAGGTCGCCGTCTGGCCCGGCACGGGCAGCCGCGACTTCGAGGCCGCCCACATCGACGTCGCCGCCTTCGGCACCCGCGAGGAGGACCGGGTGCGCTCCGTGCTGGAACGCACCGGACTGGAGATCTCGGCCCTCGCCTACTACGAGAACAACCTTCACCCCGATCCCGGCCACCGGGCGGCCGTCCGCACCCACCTCAAGCACGCTGTCGACGCGGCGCGGGCCCTCGGCGTCCCCTACGTCGGCACCTTCATCGGCCGCGACCCCGCCCGCGGCGTCCCCGACAACCAGCGCGAGGCCGAGCGCGTCCTGCCCGAACTCGTCGACTACGCGGGCGAGCGCGGCGTCCGCCTGGTCATCGAGAACTGCGTGATGGAGGGCTGGCACCCCGACGGCCACCCGGGCAACATCGCCTACTCGCCCGAGCTGTGGGAGTGGATGTTCTCCCTGGGCCTGTACCTCAACTGGGACCCCTCCCATCTGATGTGGCTCGGCATCGACCCCCTCACCACCATCGCCCCGTACGCCGACCGCATCGCCCACGCCCAGGCCAAGGACATCGAGATCGACCCGGTCGCCCGCAACCGGTACGGCTTCTTCGGCACCACCGACAAGAAGGGCGACCCGTGGGCCACCGGCTGGTGGCGCTACCGCGTGCCCGGACGCGGCCAGGTCGACTGGCCCCGCGTCGTCGACCGCCTCTACGAGTCCGGCTTCACCGGGACCCTGTCCGTGGAACACGAGGACCCCCTGTGGGGCGGCACCCCGGAGAAGGTCTGGCAGGGCCTGTCCATCGCCCACCACACCCTGCGCCCGCTCGTCATCGGCTGACCGCCCCGGTCCGACCCGTGCCCGCTCGTCGGCCGCCGGCCCTCGGGTCGCACCTCGCCCCGCCCCTCGGGTCATACCCCGCCCCCGCCCCCGCCCCGCCCGTCGGCCGACGCACGACCCCAGATCCAGGAGCCCTCCATGTCTCTTCCCCTCGCCCCCTCCTACGACGTCGTCGTGGTCGGCAGCGGTCCCACCGGCAGCACCTACGTCCGCGAGGTCTTCGAGCGGCGTCCCGACGCCCGGATCCTGCTCCTCGAAGCCGGACCGAAACTCGGAGACCCGCCCGGCGGGCACGTCAAGAACATCGACGGCGACGAGCCGCGCGCCCGCGCCCAGCGCGCCTCCGAGGGCCCGGCGCCCGCCGCCCCCGGCCGCCCCGGCACCCGGCTGCTCGGCACCCCCGACCTGCCCGCCGCCGCGATCTCCACCAACGTCGGCGGCATGGGCGCCCACTGGACCGCGGCCTGCCCCCGGCCCGGCGACAGCGAACGCATCCCCTGTGTCCCGGACGCGGAGATGGACCGCCATCTGACCCGCGCCGAGGAACTCCTCCACGTCACCTCCCACGCCTTCGACCGGGCGCCCTTCGCCGATGTCGTGCGGCAGCGGCTGGCGGCACGCTTCGACGCCGGACGCCCCGTCTCCCGCAGGGTCGCGCCCATGCCGCTGGCGGTCACCACCCGCCCGGACGGCACCCACGCCTGGAGCGGCACCGACGTGATCCTCGGCCCGGCCGCCGCCGATCCCCGGGTCGAACTGGCCGACACCTGCCTGTGCCTGCGCGTCCTGCACGACGCCGGAACCGTCACCGGCGTCGCCGTCCGCGACCTGAACAGCGGCCGGGAGACGACGGTCACCGCCGCGGCGGTCGTCGTCGCGGCCGACGCGCTCCGCACCCCCCAGGTCCTGCACGCCTCCGGCATCCGCCCGGCCGCCCTGGGCCGCTACCTCAACGACCAGCCGCAGATCGTGCACGCCGTCCGCCTCCCGGACGACGTCGTCGCCGCCCACGACGAGGTCACCGGCCGCACCCGCGAGGACGACGGCGGCATCGTCCCGCAGAGCGGCGTGAGCTGGGTCCCGTTCACCGACGAGCACCCCTTCCACGGCCAGGTCATGCAGCTCGACGCCTCGCCCGTCGCGCTCGCCGACGAGGACACCGTCCGGCCCGGCAGCATCGTCGGACTGGGCTGGTTCTGCGCCAAGGACCTCGACCCCGAGGACCGCGTCACCTTCTCCGACACGGAGACCGACGCGTTCGGCATGCCGCGCATCGGCATCCGCTACCGCTGCACCGACCGGGACCTCGCCACCATCGAGGCCGCCAGGAACGCCGTCGCCGAAGCCGGTGCGGCGCTCGGCGACCCGCTGGGCGGCGAGCCGTTCCTGCTGCCCGCCGGCAGTTCGCTGCACTACCAGGGCACCACCCGCATGGGCCCCGCCGACGACGGCACCAGCGTCTGCGACTCCCACAGCCGGGTGTGGGGCACCGAGGGACTGTGGGTCGCGGGCAACGGCGTCATCCCGACCGCCACCGCCTGCAACCCGACCCTCACCTCCGTCGCTCTCGCCTCCCGGGGCGCCCACGCCCTGGCCGAGCAGCTGCCCCGGCGCACCGTCGCCACGGCGGCGCCGACCGCCGGGTGACCGGACCGGCTCCCGCGCCATTGACTACGGTGACCGTATGACCAGGAACAACCGAGGGCCCCGGGGCAGTTACGCGGTGGGCCTGGCCCGCCGGGCGAAGATCGTGGAAGCGGCGGCGCTGCGCTTCGCACAGGAGGGCTACCACCGCACCCCGCTCACCCTGATCGCCCAGGACGTGGGCATCACGGAGGGCGGTCTGCTGCACCACTTCCGCTCCAAGAAGCATCTGCTGCTCGCCGTGATGGAGCACCGCTTCGTCTCGGAGGAGGAGTGGTGGAGCCGGCTGCCCGAGCCGATGACGGGCCTCGGCACCCTGCGGGCGATGGTCGCGGCGACGGAACGCCACCTCACCGAGCCCGGTCTGATCGAACTCTTCGTCCTGATCTCGGCGGAGGCCGCCGACGCCGACAGCGCCGCCCACACGCTGTTCGCCGCACGCTACGAGCGCGCGATCGACGAGCTCGCCGAGCAGCTGCGGCGCGGCGTGGACGACGGCAGTCTGCGCGCCGACACCGACTGCAAGGCCGTCGCCCGCGAGTGCATCGCCGTCAGCGACGGCCTCCAGCTCCAGTGGGTGATCTCCGGGGGCACCCTCGACCTGGTGGAGGCCGTCCGGCTGCACACCGACCGCATCGCCCGCACCATCACCCCCGACGGCACCGGACTCTGACGACCCGTCAGAGTCCGGTGCCGTACGGCGTGCCGGCGGTCACCCCGTCGTGCGCAGCGCCGCCTGCGCGTACGGCGTGACGGTGACCGGGCCGAGCAGACCGTAGTCCTGCCTGGGCTGGACGAAGGCGTCGGGGCGGGTGGCCTTCAGCCGGTTGAGCAGGGTCGTCGCGACGGTGACCGTGAGCGTGTTGGACCCGACGCGCAGCCGGTCGCCGAGGTCGACGACCGGGCTGACCTGGTTGACCGGCGGAAGGTCCTTGCCGTTGACCCGCACCTCGACGCTGCCCGCGCCGAGAGCGCCGAGATCGAGCACCGCCCCGGCGGCCGAGGAGTAGCCGGCCGGCAGGGTGAAGGACGCGGTGTAGACACCGACGCCCGAGACGTCCTCCAGACCGTCGATCCTCTGCCAGGAGACCAGCTCCGCAAGGGACTTGCTGTGCTCGCTCCGGACGGTCGCGGTGGCCGCCGTACCGGTCTCGCCCGGATGCGCGGGACGCCAGTCCTCCACGTCGAGCCGCCACGACGACAGGGTGAGCGCCGTCGGCACGGCCGGAACCCGTGCCGACGCCGAGCGGCCGTCGCTCAGCCGCGCCGTGTACGTGCCCGCCGCCGTCGCCCGCGCGACCAGACCGCCCGAGGTGTGCCGCACCTCCGTGTCGGCGGACACGGCGTGCAACTCGCTCGTACGGCAGCCGTACTCCTGCCGTTCCGACACGGCGAGGACGACCGCCTCCCCGGCGCCCACCTCGACGGGCACCGAGACCCGCCCGCGCTCGCGGGAGTCGTAGACGGCGAGCGCGGTGACCTGCCCGGTCCACGGGTCTACGCGGTACGGCCGGCCCGTGCCCTCCAGGCTCACTGTGCCCTTGACCGCGGCGGCGGTGGTGTTGAGGAGGAAGTACCGGGAGCCCGAGCCGTCGGCGCGGCGGACGTGCAGCAGACCGCCGAACCCGTCGGGCACGGCGGATCCCGTCACCGAGCACCGCTTCAGGGCGGCGGGGACACCGGCGGGGGAGGAGACCCGGACGGTCCTGCCGTGGCGCGCCAACTCGCCCAGCACCTGCGCCAGTTCCTTGTCCTGGAGGGCCACGTCGGTGAAACTCGTCCCGGCGGAGGGGAGTTCGCCGACCAGGACCACCAGCAGACCCGCCCGTGCGAAGGCCAGGACGCGCCGCGCGCTGTCCAGCAGCAGCGTGTCCCGCTCGGGCACGATCAGCGCCTTGTACGCCGCGCCGTCGGCGTCGAGTCTGCCGCCCCGGACACGCGCCGCGGGCAGCCCCAGCAGGCCCCAGTCGACGAGCTGGTAGGAGTAGCCGGCGTCGGTCAGGGCGCCCCCGTCGAACTGCTCGCCCGCCGAGTCGAACTCCTCGCGGTACACGGCGAGATCGACCTTGCCGGTGCCCGACTGAAGGAGCTTGTGCACGCGGGCCAGATAGCCCGCGGTGCCGTCGATGTGCTGCCACTGCGGCTGGCGCGGTCCCCAGGCCTCGGCGAAGTTGATGGGGGCGCCGATGGGGGCCCACGGGTTGAAGCCCGGCCACTGGCCCGAGGGGGACGTGGCGTAGGGGAAGCCGTGGATACGGACCTGGTTGACGCCGAGCGCGTAGCCGGGGTTGGCGGTGGTCACCAGGTCGCCGAGGCTCAGCCGGTAGGCGCCGTTGACGACGGCCCCCATCTCGCTGGACAGCACCTTGCCCCGCCGTCCCAGGTCGCGCCCCGCCGCCAGGACACGGAAGGAGTCGGGCTCCGATCCGAAGGCGAGCGACTCGCCCTCGGGCACACCGGCCCTGGCGGCGGCCAGCCCCGTGTCCACGGGGGCGCCGTAGGGCTGGATCCGCAGCCGCATGCCCAGCGTGCGGGCCCAGTCGTCGAGCACGCCGACGTGGTGGTCGAGGTACAGGTCGCTCAGGGTCTGGAAGTAGTCCCAGCGCACCCGCTTGCCCACGGCCGCGTCCTGGAGGACGTACACCGCCGAAGACTGGCCGTGGACCAGGGGCAGTCGGGATCTGAGCGCGTAGCCGCGCCGGGCCGCGAACTCCTGCGGCATCCTCGGCGTCCAGTGCAGTTCGGTGAGGAACTCCAGGGAATCCTCGAAGAAGTCGCCGCCCACGGACCGCAGCAGGGAACGCATCTCCCCGGTGAGCAGGTCACGCTTCCACCAGTTCACGACCGCCTGGCTGCCCGCGGCGCCGAAATGGTCCACGACGTACGCCTGGGGGTCGGTGAACGAGTAGAAGTACCCCTCGTAGTAGGCCTGCCGCTCGATCATGGCCGTGCCGCGGGACCAGCTCGCGATGAGCACCCACCGGCCGCCCGCGGGCGCGGTCCAGGCCAGCCGCCCGTTCCGCACCTGGCCGGTCACGTCCGTCAGCGTGCCGTCCTCCAGGACGACCGGAGAAGCCGTGGCGCTGCCCACCACCCGGGCGGCGTGCACCGCCTGCAGCACGGGGGTCACGGTCACCTCGGGCAGACCCGACTTGACCCCGCTCGGCGTCGAGTGCGGTGCGGGCACGGCCCCGTCGAAGCGGCTGCCGCCGTCCACCACGGTCTGGCCGTAGGTGAGTTCCTTCATCGCCGCGTCGTCGTCGGGACGCAGGCCCGGGACCACGGAGGGCCAGTACGGGCCGAGGGTGAGGTCCGCCCGCAGCCCTCGCGCCTTCGCTGTGCGCAGGGCGGCGATCACCCCCGCCTTCCACGTCGGAGAGCCCCAGGCGTAGGCGTTCACGGGCATGGGAGCCGTCTCGCTGTTGCGGACGTCGGCGATCTCGAAGCTCCCGAAACCGGCGTCCGCCATGGCGCCGACCTCCTTGGCGATCTGCTGGGGCGTGACACCGCCCCCCGGCCACCAGTAGCGGAAGGCCGGCCGCTGCGCCGCCTCCGGTACGGCGAAGGTGCCGTCGGCCGTGCTCGCGCCGGCCGCCCGGGGCGCGGCCACCGCGGAACCGGCCGGGACGACGGAGCCGACGGCGCCCGCCGCGGCGACGGCCGCACCGGCTGCCAGAACCGATCTGCGGGAGGTGTCCTGGGGGTTGGTCGCCATGGGTGAACTCCTTGTGCGGGTAATGAATCGTTTCAATGTGTTCGGTGTCGAATCACCGTTCTGTGCTCCATGGATTGCGGCAGATGGTGGCCGAGTCGGAAGGGGTGCGCCAGCCCTGCGGATGCGTGACCCAAGTCACATGGCGAGGGCGGGTGTTGTCGGAGGGTGGTGATCACCCCCCCCGATGGGGAGTGCCGCTCGTGCGATCGGCGGGGTGGGGTCGGGGCTTCGTGAAGTCGCAGGCCAGAGCGGGTTGGTGGGCTGCTTCCCGGAGGGCTCGCCGGGGTCGCCGATCCGTGGCCGTCGGTCGGCCGGTCGAACCGGGGAGCGCTCGCTGTGTGATCTGCGCCACTTTGCAAAAGCCTAGTGCGCACTGTTTTTGCGCCCCATGATGAGCGGCACAGCCGTCGCCGTCCGGCGGCAGCTGTGCTGTCACGACGAGGTGAGGGTGAAGCGATTCACCCCGTGCTGCGGCGTGCCGCGGGACTGCCGGTCACAGGCCGGTGACCTTCCCGCTCGCCGACAGCTCGTAGACGAGGGTGAGGGTGCGGCGGCCGTCCGGCGGCAGGGTGATGTCCCAGCGGGCGATGCCCTCGGTGTCGACCGTGTCGGGGGCGGGGGAGCAGCCCTCCTTGCGCAGCTTCACCTCCACCGCCGAGATCTCGGACACCGGGACCCGCTCCCGCACGGTGATCACCTGGTCGTTCTCGTGCCCGGGAGCGGAGAAGCGGGACAGATGAAGCCGCACGGTACGGGTCAGGGTGGTGCGCTGGGTCAGCGTCGCGGTCTCGCGGTGCTCCTCCACCTCGCGCAGCACCCGGCAGTCGTCGTGGCTGCCGAAGGCGAGTTCGAGCGGTGCGCCGGGAGCGGTGAAGTCCAGGGTGCCGCGCCCGCCGGACCCACCCGGGCCGACGAGGTCCACCGGACCCGCCAGCAGGGCGTGGCCGCTTGGATTGGCGCACCGCACCGTCCGGGTGACCAGCGGGGACAGTTCGGGCGAGCACGTGTACTCACTGGTGACGGCGGTGGTCGCCGCCGAGAGCGGCACCCGGTGGGCGTGACCGTCCGCCGGGACGGAGACGGGTGCGGGGGAGTGCAGCACCCTCGTGTGCCCGCCGTCGTCCACGCCGGGCAGGCCGAGCACGGCGGCCGGGCCCAGCTCCGTGATCTCCTCCTCGCGCAACTCGACGGCGACCGTGCGGCGTTCCTCCGGCGAGCGGTCCATGAGCGTCAGTCTGTCCTCCCCGAGCCGGGGCGGCTCGGTGGACAGCGCCGAGCGGGCCGTCGACAGGGTCAGCCGTACGTCCGTCCAGTCCTCGCCGGTCCGCTGCCAGACCACGGCGTCGGTCTCCAGGGTGAGCGAGTCGCCGTCGAGCACCGCCCGGTAGGCGGGGCGCCACAGCGCGCACGCGGTGAGGTGGCCGACGCGCAGCCGGGCCGGACCGGCCTCGGTGGCCTCGACGGTCAGGACGACATGGCCGACCAGTTCGACGGGACGCTCCTCCGCAAGGGCGATCGCCTCCTCGGCTTCCTGGAGTTCCTCGGCGAGGACCTTCAACCGTGCCTCGGCGGACCGCAGTTCTCCGTCGTGGGTGTCGTGTTCCGCGTCCACCCGGTCCAGTTCGGCGGTCCAGCGGGCGGTGTCGCTCTCGCCGTACCCGGTGCCCTCGCCGATCTCGCGCAGCAGGTCCGCGGTGAGCGTGTCGAGCAGGCCCAGGCGGGTGCGCAGCCGGTCGCGCCGGCGCTCCAGCGCGGTCTGTTCCTCCTCGACGGCGTGCAGCCGCAGCCGCAGGGCCGAGTCGTCGGCGCCCGGCCCCGGTCCGCGCGGCGTCCAGGTACGGACGATCCGGGCGTCGAGGACGGTCGCCGGGTGCTCGGCGGAGACCTCGGCGTGCAGGGTGCGGTCGACGGCGAGGGCGCTGACCGGGCCGAGCCTCAACGTCTGGATGCCCGGCCGCAGTTCGAGCGTCGTCGACCGCTCCACCTGGGCGCGGTCCTCCAGACAGGTGACGGCGGTGACGGGCAGGGGGAGCGGGGTGTTGTCCGTGGTCACGTGTGTGTCAGCTCCTGCGGTTGCCGCCGACGAGGGCCTTCGCGGCCGGGATGCGGATCTCGTAGCCGCCCTGACGGCCGGCGGTGGCCCCTGCGGCCAGGTCGACGCGCCACACGCGGGTGCCGGGGGCGGGGAGTTCGGGCCCCTCGGTCTCCGCCGGCACCGTCCAGTCGGCGCGCTCCTCGATCTTCACCTCGGCGTCCGAGGTGACCGGCACCTGCTCCCGCACCTCGACGGTGACCGGCCGCGCGAGCCGGTTGGCCAGCTCCACGCGGACGCCGTGGTCGAGCACGGTGACGTTGTTGCGCAGGCCCGCCGTCGACTCCTTGAGGCTGGTGTGCCGGGTGACCCGGATGCCCTCCGCCGGTCCGAGCCCCATCCGGCGGACCCCGCCGGGCGCGAGGGTGGGCAGCGCGGCGGTGAGGACGAAGTCGTCGTCCACGCCGACCTCCACGGGCCCGGCGAGCAGCGCCTGCCCCGTCGCGTTGGAGAGCACCAGAGTGCCGTAGACCCGCTGTTCCACGGACGGCACGCACACGTACTCGGTGCGCAGGCCGATCGGGATCTCGGTGACCGTGATGGTGTGCCAGGTGCCGTCGGAGGGGACGTCCGCGCGGGCGGCGGCGTCGTAGCGGTGGTCGAAGGAACCGGCGGACTCGCGGGGGCGTACGGCGTGGCCGGGCAGCGGCAGCGCGGCCACCGCCTCGGCGCGCAGGCGGTGCTCCCGCGCGACCGGGTCGTCCGTCGCCGAGGGGAACAGCCGGCCCCTGCGGCTCGCGGACGCGTCGGGGCCGTCCAGGACGAGGGCCGCGTAGTCGAGTTCGGCGCCGCTGGGCTCCGGCGGCCCGGTCACGGGCGCGGGCGGCGCCGGTGGAGGGGCGAAGGCGGACGCCTGCACCCCTTCGAGGGTCGCCGGGCGGGCGCCCGACGGCCTGCGGGCACGCGTCCGTTCCGGCTGCGCGAAGTCGGGCGCCCCCGCGAGGCCGCCCGGCTCGGCGGGCACGGGGGGAGCGCCGTAGGACGGAGGGGCGAGCGGCGGGGGTGCCGCGACCGGCATCGGCGGGGGGACCGGGCTCGGCAGGGGCGGGGGCACCGGGCCACCGCCCGTCCGGGACGGCGGGCGCGGCGCGCCGCCCGCGACCGGGCGGCCGGAGACGGGCTGCGGGCGCGGGCGGGGTCCCGCCGTGGCGTACGCGGTGAACAGGTCGTCGAGCCCGGCGGGCGGCTCGCGCCAGCCGGCCGGTTCCGGGGCGGGCTGGCTGCGCCCGATCCGCAGGGAGCGCAGCCGGGGTGCCGCGGTCTGACGCCGCAGATCGGCGGTGGCCAGGGCGATCCGCACCCCGTTCCAGTCCTCGCCCGTGCGCTGGGCGACCGAGGCGCGCAGCACGAGGGCGCCGGTTCCGTCGCCCTGGCGGTAGGTGAGCCGGTAGGCGGGCACCCATACGGCGCCGGGCACCGTGTACTCGATCTCCAGCGCCACCTCACCGGTCCCGTCGAGGGTCACCGTGGCGCCGACCTCCGTGCGCACCCGGCCCGAGGGCGTGCCGGTCGAGGCGCGGCGCAGGCGGTCCTCGGCGACTTCGAGGTCGTGCTCCTGGCCGCGCAACTCCTCCTCCAGCGCGGTGAGTTCGCCGTGCAGACGCGTCAGCCGGTCCTCGACGAAACCCGTGAGGGCCAGCCACGCCTCGACGGGCGTACGGCGGTGGGGATCGTCGCGCCTGCGGGGCGGGGCGACCGGCTGGAGGCCGCCGACCGTCGCGATGCGCCGGTGCAGACGGTCACGTCGTTCCCGGGTGGCGACGCACAGGTCGGAGAGCTCCTCCACGCGCCGGCGCAGGCCGTCCGAGGGCTCCGCGTCGGCCGGTTCGGCGTCCACGGCGACCCGCACCTCGGTGACCCGGGTCCCCGAGCCGTCCACCACCCGGGCCCGCACGGAACCCGGGTCCAGCGTGCGGGGCAGCCCCGTCACCCGGACCCGGCCGTCCGGCGGCACGGTGCCCCGCGCCAGCCGGCCGCACACCGCGCCGCGTGCGTACACCACGACGCCGTCGAGCGTCGAAGCCCACCGCGGTATCTCGTCGGACTGCATGGATCCGCCCCCGTTCTTTCCGTACCCCCGGCGAAGCCTAACGCCCGCCGGAGGGGGACGCGGGAGAGCCGACGGCCCTGCCCCGTCCCGAGGTCAGCGCGTCACACGGCGTCGGGAGGCACTGACGAGTTCGCCCACGGTGGCGAGTTTGGCGCGCGGCCTGCCGTCGCGGTCGCCGAGGGTGCGCTCCGCCCGGTCGATGGCCGCCATGCCGCGCGCGTCCACGACGTGCGGGGCCCGGCGCCGGGCCAGTCGCGCGAACGCCTTCGGCGCGGGCTCCGGACGGGGCAGCGTGCCCTCGATCGCGTCGGCGATCAGCGTGCCCACCGTCTCGGCGGCACAGGTGCGGTTGGCGCCGATGCCGCCCGACGAACCGCGCTTGATCCAGCCCACCACATATGTGCCGGGCAGCCCCGCGACCCGGCCGCGCTCGTGCGGGACGGTCCCGGTCGCCTCGTCGAACGGCAGCCCCGGCACGGGAGTTCCCCGGTAGCCGATGGCCCGCAGGACCGTGGTGGCGGGCAGCAGGACGTCACCGTCGGCGCCACTGACGCGTACGGCGGTCGCCCTGCCCCCGGAACCCTCGCCGTCGGCGCCCGCGATCTCCCTCGGCTCGGAGTGGAAGCGCAGCACAACGCGCCTGTCCTCGCCGGGAGTCCGTGACCAGTCGACCTTCTCGCGGGGCACCTCCCGCAGCAGGGCGGCGAGTTCGCCCGGCGCGGCCGAGTCGATCGCCGCGCCCACGCGCGGGTCGTGGTCGTCCACGACCAGCCGGACGCCCGGGAGGTGGGTGAGCGCGAGGAGTTCGGGCCGGGTGCAGGCCGCGTTCTCGGGGCCCCGGCGGCCCAGGAGCACGACCTCGCGGACGGCGGACCCGCGCAGGGCCCGCAGCGCGTGGTCGGCTATGTCGGTCCCGGCGAGCCGCTCGGGATCGGACACCAGGATGCGCGCCACGTCCAGGGCGACGTTGCCGTTGCCGACCACGACGACCCGCTCGGCGGACAGGTCGATCGCGTCCGGCGCGACATCGGGATGGGCGTTGTACCAGGCCACGAACTCCGTCGCGGAGACGCTGCCGGTACGGTCCTCGCCCGGGATGCCGAGCCGCCGGTCGGCAGAGGCACCCACCGCGTACACCACCGCGTCGTGGTGGGCGGACAGTTCCTCCGCCGTCACCTGCTCCCCGACCCGCAGTCCCAGCAGCATCCGCACCCGGGGGTGGTCGTGGAAGCGGGCGAAGGTGTCGCCGACCTTCTTCGTCGTCGGATGGTCGGGGGCGACGCCGTAGCGCACCAGACCGCCCGCGACCGGCAGCCGGTCGACGAGGGTGACCTCCGCGTTCGTGTGCAGCAGCAGATCCTGGGCCGTGTACATCCCGGCCGGCCCCGTCCCGACGACCGCGACCCGCAGCGGGCGGAAGTCGGCCGGCAGGACCCGCTCGAACGAAGGCCGTTCCCACGCGTGGAAGTTGGGGCTGTCCGCCGCGGGGGCGGGCGCGGGAGTGCCGTCGTAGTAGGAGGCGTTGATCTCGGCGTACGCCTTCTGCGGGCCCGTCAGCCGGTCCACGGGGAAGATCGCGTCCACCGGGCAGGCGTCGGCGCACGCGCCGCAGTCGATACAGGCCCGCGGGTCGACGTGGAGCATCTCGGTGCTGCCGAACTCCCGCTCCTGCGGCGTGGGATGGATGCAGTTGACCGGGCAGACGGCGACACACGTGGCGTCGGCGCAACAGGTCTGGGTGATCGCGTAGGTCATGGTGTCCGCTCTGCTCGGCAACGCTGCCGGGGGGTCGGTCAGATCAGGTGGGCACGCTTGTAGAACGCCAGGGCGGGCCGGGTCAGCAGCTTGGCCGAGGCGAGGAACTCCATCAGGCCGGCACAACTGGAGCGCAGCATCGCCTTGTGCTGCTCGTTGTCGCGGGCCTCGGCGATCGCCCGCTTGGAGTCCAGTCCTGCGTTCGCGTACACGTCCTTGTTCACCATGCTGGTGACGATGACGTACGCCGCGACGGCGATGACGAACGCGTGGATGTGTCGGCGCACCCGGCCCGCCTTCGCCAGATGGCGCCGGGTCTCCTCGCGGGCGAACTTCATGTGGCGGGACTCCTCGACCACATGGATGTTGTTGATGGTCCGCACGAACGGCACGACGCGCTCGTCGCGCATCCAGTCCCGCTGCATGACGTCCAGGACCTCCTCGGCGACGAGGATCGCCGCGTACGCGGCCTCGCCGAACGCCAACGTCTTGAACGCCCGGCCCAGTTCGAACGCCATCCTGCGCGGCCGGTAGGCGGGGGCCCGGAGCTTCTTGGCGCCGCGGGCGAACATGATCGAGTGGCGGCACTCGTCCGCGATCTCGGTCAGCGCCCACTGCACCGACTCGTCGGTGGGGTCCTTGGAGTAGACGTCCCGCAGGATGAGCTGCTGAAGGATCATCTCGAACCAGATGCCCGTGCTGGCGACCGACGCGGCCTCCTGCCGGGTCAGCTCCTTGCGCTGCGCCTCGGTGAGCTCGGCCCAGTACGACGTCCCGTACAGGGTGCTCCACTCGGGGCTCGCGCCGTGGAAGTCCTCGTCCAGGGGCGTCTCCCAGTCCACCTCGGTCAAGGGGTCGTAGGAGAGCTGCCGGGCCGAGTCGAGCAGTCGGCCCGCGACTTCGACGGCCTGGGCGTCGATCTCGGCTCCCGGCCTGACCGTGCTGCTTGCCATGCTCCCAACTCCTCGGTGTCGAGTGACGGAACGGAACGGAACGAAGGGGAATGAAGTGGAACGGAACAGCTCCGCCGCGGGGGATCGGATCGGCGGGGGAGCGGTCCGGCGGCCTCCCGTGGGCGCGAGCCATCCCCGCGTCCCGGTGGCATCGCTGCCTCCGCCGCGTTGTTAGACGGAACGTATAACAAGCACTCGTGCTGAGCCTACCCCTGAGTAAGTAAGAACAGTCGGGATGTTCCGTGAGCGGCGGTCGCGCGGCCGTCGGGCGGCCGTTGTCAGTGGTGGATGCGACGCTGACGCGTATGGAATGGGCGGATTGGACACAGGTCATGCGGGGGCGTGTCTACGGCGCCGACCACGAGGACGCCGGGCCCCGCCCCGACCGGGTCTACGGCGAACTGGTCGGCGGACCGCTGGACGGGCTGCTGCTCGACATCACCGGCAGACCCGAGCCCGAACTGCGCGCGGGGGTGGAACTGCGCACGGAGATAGGCGCCCACGGGCCGGGCGGCCGGGCGCGGTACGCGCTGCGGGCCGGGCGGGGGCGGTATCTGGACTGGCGGGAGGATCTTCGCTGAAGCGGGTCGTGCCCCTCCGCGGGCCGACGTGTCCGCTGAGGGGTGACGTGTCTCTCCGAGGGCTGACGTGTCTCTCCGGGGACCGAGTCAGGGGGAGCCGCGCGCCCGGGGCGGTCGATGCCGATGCCCGTCGGCACCGTGCCGCCGCACCGGGCGCGCGGACCGCGCTCAGGCGCCCTTCGACTCCAGCTCGCGCTTGAGGTTGCGCAGGGTCGTCTCGATGTTGCGGGCCTGGAAGGCGGCGAAGGTGTGGCCCGAAGTGGCCAGCCGGTCGAAGGCGTTGGCGACGAAGTCCGGCCACCGGCGCCGGTCGTCCGTCCAGGTCTCCGTGACCCGCGTGCCGGCGTCGACCGCCTCGAAGCGGTACTCCCAGGTGGCGATGGGTCCGCGCAGCCGGGGCGTGCGGGCGCCGATCGCGTGGACGCGGAAGGCGAAGCGGCGGGCGGGTTCGGCCGCCGTGACGGTGCACCGCGTCACCCAGCGGAACCGCCCGCGCTTGTTGCGTCCCGTGAAGGTCCCGCCGACGGCCGCCGGGCCGCCCGCCGCCTCCCCGGAGATCCCGAGGTTCTCCGGACTCCAGCGCCCCATCTGCTCGGGACGGCTCACCGCCTGGTAGGCGATCGCGGGTGGAACGTCGATGAGGATGCTGCTGCTCACGGTGAACACTCGGGCCACGGTGCCGCCTCCCGTCGGGGACCTGAAGCTACTGCCGGGTAGGAATGATGGCACGGGTCGGGAGGGAGGGTGCGCGGCGGTGGCCCGCAGGTGTGTGGGGCGGCGCCGTGTTCGACGCGCGGGCGTCGGTGGGTGCCGGTGGCCGCCGGCCGGTGTCGGCTGGTGCCGGCGGGCGCCGGTGGGTCTCGGCGGGTGGTGGCCCGGAGGGCTTCTCTCAGTGCTGCTCCATCCCCTTGACGACGGCCAGGTCCTCGCCGGTCAGTTCCGCCACCCGGTGTGCCGGGACCCCGGCGGCGAGGGCGCGGGTGAGCAGCGCGTCCCGGCCGTCCACGCGGGAGCGGTAGGCGAGCAGGTCCTCCTCCAGTCCGGCCAGGGTGACCGGCGCGAGCTCGTGCCGCAGCCGGATCAGCTCCTCGTCGCCGAGCGGCACGGGCAGGCGTTCGGCGTCCTCGGGGATGGCGGCCGTCTCCTCCGGGGGCAGCAGGCGCAGATCGGGCGAGGTCGCGGACACCCCCTGCGCGTGCAGCCACGCCCGTACGGCCGGAGTCTCCATGCAGGCCAGTTCGCCCACCGCCGTGGGAGGCACCCCCAGCGTCGGTGCCGCGTCGGTCAGCAGAACGAGGTAGGCGTCGTCGGTCATCGGGGGTCCTCCCGGGCGGGGCGTCGGTGCTGATCGCAGCCCTGATACCCGCTGACCGCCGACTTACGACCCGCGACGGCGAGGCGGCGCGCGAAGGGGCCCGTACGGAGGACGGCACCCCGGGCCGCCCGCCGCCCGGGCCCCGGGGAGTCCACGAGCCGTCACACGCGGAACAGCGTTCCGACGAACTCCGCCAGCAGCCGCTCCTTGAGCCTCGGAGCGAGCGCGTCCAGGAGGGCGAGGACCGGCGCCATCCGGTCCGGCAGCCGGTCGTCCCGGCCGCCCAGCCCGGCGAACGCCAGCAGTCCCGCGACCTCCTCCGGGGTCAGGTTGTCCGGATCCAGCCCGGCCGCCAGTGCGGCGAGTGCGGGGTCGACGGCGACGGGGTCCAGCGCGCGGGCCGCGTCCAGCGAGGCGGCCAGGTCCGTGAGCAGGTCCCCGACCCGGCCGCCGGTGGCGGGGGTGAGCGTCAGATGGAGGTTGGGCGGCAGATCTCCGTAGGACAGCTGGGGCTGGAGGTACCAGCCCCGTGCGCGCATCTCGTCGGCGGTGTGCAGGACGAGCCCCACGTCCGGGGTGCCGTCGGCATCGATGACGGTGAACGCCACCAGGCTGCCCGCCGGTTCACCGAGCACGCGCACCCCCGGCGTCGCCCGCAGCCCTCGCAGGAGACGTCCGGCGGCGTCGGCCACCTGGGCGGCGAGCGCCGTGTACCCCTCCTCGCCGACGTATTTCAGCACCGCCCACGCCTGCGCCAGCAGCCCGCCCGGCTTGGTGCCCTGGACAGTGGGGTTGACCACCGGATAGCCGGGCCAGCGGGCGTGGGCGAAGTACTGGTGGCGGCGGAGTTCGGCGTCACGGTAGAGGACCACGGAGGCGCCCTTGTCCGCGTAGCCGTACTTGTGCAGATCCACGGAGAGCGACGTCACCCCCTGGACCGACAGGTCGAACGGCTCCACCGGACGCCCGGTGCGCCGCAGGAACGGCAGGTACCAGCCGCCGATGCAGGCGTCCACATGGCACAGCACCCCGCGGGCCGCCGCCGCGGCGGCGATCTCGGGCACCGGGTCCACCACCCCGTGGGCGTAGGACGGCGCCGACGCCACGACCAGAGCGGTCCGTTCGGTCGTCGCCGCGTCCATCGCGGCCGGCACGGCCCGGAACGTCACCGGGTCGACCGGCACCACCACCGCCTCCACGTCCAGATAGTGCGCGGCCTTGTGGAACGCGGCGTGCGCGGTGGCGGGCAGCACCACCTGCGGCCGGTCCACGCCCTGGGCGGCGCGGGCCCGGTCCCGGGCGGCCTTGACCACCAGCATGATCGACTCCGTGCCGCCGCTGGTGAACGTGCCCTGCGTCCCCGGACCGCCGCCCAGCACCCGGGCGACCGTGCCCACGAGGTCGTTCTCCAGCACGCCCACGCTCGGGAAGACCGTCGGATCAAGCGCGTTGACGCTCGCGAACGTCCGGTAGGCGTCCGCCGCGAGGTCGTCGAGCCCCGGCAGCGCCGCGTCGTAGACATAGGCGAAGGTCCGTCCGCCGCGCGTCGGGGCGTCGTTCCGCCTCATGGTCCGCAGTTCCGCGAGCACGTCCTCGGCGGTCCGCCCGGCGGGCGGCACGGGGTCCGGCGGTCCGGAGGGTTCAGGGGGCATGGCGGATCTCTTCCTCTCCAGTGGGCGGACCGGGTACGGCGGCGCCGCTCCCGGCGACACCCTCCTCCCGGCCGTAGCGGCGCAGCAGCACGAGCGCGCCGAGCGCGACGAGAGCGGGCAGCAGGCTCATGCCGACGGTGATCCCGGTCAGCGCGGCCCCGGGCTGGACGGCCTCCTCGGCCGCGTCGGACGATCGGAAGCCCGTCACCGTGAGGACCAGCGCGAACAGCCCGCTGCCCAGGGCGAGGGCGAGCGTCTCCGCCGCCGTCCACAGTCCGGTGAAGGTCGCGGCCCGCCGCCGCCCGGTCGCCGCCACGTCGGCCGCGAGGGTCTCGGCCAGCATCGTCAGCGGCAGCAACTGGAGCCCGGCGTAGGCGACACCGACCAGGGCCACCGACATGTAGCACAGTCCGAACGGCGCGTACGGGGTCAGGCTCAGGGACGCGGCCGCCGCGGTGAACAGCACCGAGGCGCACCACTGGGCCGACGTCGTGCCCCGGGCGCGGGCGAGGCGGTTCCACAGCGGCATCACCACCGCCATCGGCCCGATCATGCAGATGAACAGCCAGGTCACGGCGGTGGGGGAGCCGAGGGTGTAGGTCGCGAAGTACTGCACTCCGGCCAGCATCACGCCCACCGCGAGCGCCTGGAGCGTCCACATGCCGAGCAGCGCCGCGAACGCCGGATGGCCCCGGGCGGCGGAGAGCTGGGCGCGCAGGGACGCCTCGGCCCGGCTGCGGGCCACCACCGGCGCCCGTCGGGTGGCCCGCCAGGCGCCGAGCATGCCGACGGCGAGCAGGACGGCGACCACCGCGCCCATCGTGCGATAGCTCGCCGGGGTGTCCCCGTCGGCGTGCGCGATCGCCGGTGCCACCGCACCGGACAGCAGGATGGCCGCACCGAGGAATCCGACCCGCCAGGCCAGCACCCGGCCGCGCTCCACCGGGTCCTCCGTCATCTCGGCCGGCATCGTCACATAGGGCACCTGGAACACCGCGTACGCCGTCGCGGCCAGCAGGAACAGCACCGCGACATAGACGGCCGCGCCCGCGCCGCGCACCGGCGGGGCCGCGAAGATCAGCGCGAACAGCGGCGGCAGCGTGAGCGCGCCGGCCAGGAGGAACGGTCTGCGGGAACCGCCCCGGGCGCGACTGCGGTCGGCGGCTGCCCCGACCAGGGGGTTGATGAGCACGTCCCACGCCTTGGGAAGGAAGACGGCGGCCCCGGCGACGGCCGTTCCGACGGCGAGGACGTCGGTCAGGTAGTACAGCAGGATCAGCCCCGGCACCGTGCCGAAGGTGCCCGTGGCCAGGGAGCCGAGGCCGTATCCGACGCGTACGGCACGCGGCAGCGGCGGTGCGGCGGCCGGTGGTCCGGCTGAGTCCGGGGGCAGCGGCCGGGAGGGTGACGGCTCGGGCACGGGCGTCCTGAGGGCGTAGGAGAGGACGGACCGGCGCTACGACGGCCCGTTCCGCCGGGGAACGGCGTGAATGCGTGCGCCAGATCATGGAACAGCGGCGGTGTCCCGGGCAAGGGTCGGTGAGGCGGTCGCGGGGCCCCCGGTTTTGTTGAAGTTTCACGGAGTGGGTTAGGGTCGAGATCGCTTGAACATTCAAAGACCCATGAACCGCTGGGCCGGCCGAATGCGCTGAACGCACTCGACGCACCGCCCTCTTGCCGTCCGACGACCCCACACCGGAGGACCCCATGACGAACACCCTCGTCCCCCCGCACCCCGTCACCGCGTCCGAACACCCCGCCGCCTCCCCGCACGCCTACGACGTCGGCCTGCTCATCGTCCGGCTCACGCTCGGCCTGACCGCCGCCGCGCACGGCACGCAGAAGCTGTTCGGCTGGTTCGGCGGCGGAGGACTGGACGGAACCGGGCAGTTCTTCGAGATGAGCGGCTACCCGTCCGGCCGGACCATGGCGCTGGTCGCGGGCCTGAGCGAGACGCTCGGTGGCCTCGGCCTCGTCCTCGGCCTGCTGACCCCGCTCGCCGGGGCCGCCGTCCTCGGCACGATGATCAACGCCATGGCCGTCAAGTGGGCGGGAGGTTTCTTCGCTCCCGCCGGCGTCGAGTACGAACTCCTCTTCGCGGCCACCGCCGCGGGCCTCGCCCTGACCGGGCCCGGCCGCCTCGCCGTCGACCGCCTGCTGCCGGTGCTGCGCGCACACCGCCTTCTGTACGGCGCCGCCGCCGTCGTCCTCGCGGCCGTGATCGCCGGACTCGTCCTGCTCATCCGGAACTGACGCGCGCGGTGACGGCGTCCACCACCCAGGCCGACGCCGTCACTGCCCCGCCCCACCCGTCCCGTCCCGAATTCCCGCACCGGAGTCGCCCCGTGACCTTCACCGTTCCGCCCGTCGTCGCCACCCGGGGTGATTCCGGCCGCCCTCTCGTCGTCCTGCTGCACGGCCGCGGCTCGCGCGAGAGCGAGATCATCGCGCTGGCCGACGCCCTTCCGCCCGAGTTCGACTACACGGCGGTCCGCGCGCCCATCGCCGAGCACGGAGGCTTCGCCTGGTTCGCCAACCGGGGCATCGGACGTCCGGTCGCCGCGTCGCTGCGCGAGACCATGGACTGGTTCCGGGCCTGGCTCGACCGCGTGGCCCCGCAGGGACGTCCCGTCTTCCTCGTCGGGTTCAGCGGAGGTGCCGCGTTCGCGGGCGGACTGCTCCTGGACGACCCGGCGCGTTACGCGGGCACCGCGGTCCTCTCCGGCACCCTGCCCTTCGACGCCGGTCTGAGCACCGGCCCGGGGACGCTGAACGGTGCCCGTGTCTTCGTCGCGCAGGGCGACCACGACCAGGTCATCCCGCGCGAACTCCTCGACCGGACCTGGGACTTCCTCTCGGTCGGGTCCGGGGCCGTGACGACCGCCCGCCGCGACCCGGTCGGCCACACGATCGCCCCGGACGCGCTGGCGGCGCTGGGGGAGTGGCTGCGCGACGGGACGCCTTCCGACCCGGACGACTCCGCACCGCTAGCCCACTGACCGTCCGCCAGGACCCGGGCCGATGCGGGGGAAGGGCGCCGGAACGAGTCAGGTCCGGCGCGCCGGGCCGCCCGGGGTCCGGGTCCGGCGGAGGCGGCCGGGTGGTGGGCGGTCCGGCGGTCGGGACGGGGCCTGTGCGTCGGCTGCGTTCGTGGGGTTCGTCCCGGTGTCGGCTGCTGGATGGGCGGGGCCTTTTCGTTGGTCGGTGCGTGTGCCGCGGAGACGTCGGCCCGAGCCGCTCGCCCAGGTCCGGTGCGCGCGGTCCGGGCTCCGTGCCTCAGCGTCGGTGCCGCAACAAGCTCGCGAGCGTTGCCGCCGTGCCGAGTGTCCTGCTCACGCGCCCTGGGCGGGTCACGGTGCCGAGGCCGTCGGCGGGCGCCGCGTCGATGCGGCGGAGGAGGCGGTGGAAGCCGTCGAGCTGACGCAGGAGCAGATCGACGTCGACGTAGGCGTCCTGACGCGTGGACAGGAGGTACTGCGGGGCGGTGACCAGGGAGACGGCCGGGATACCGTGCTGGTACAGCGGCTCGCCCTCGCCGAAGTGGACCATCGGGCCGGGCGCCGAGACGCGGATCGGGCCCGGCTCGGGTCCGTGCCACTCCTGGTCGACCAGATGCTTGAGCTCCCGTGTCGTGGCGTACAGCAGTTCGGGCTCCGCGGCGCCGGTCGGACCGTACCGGCCCGTCGTGGGATCGTCGCGGTACTCGACCGCGCCCAGGTGCTCGATCGCGAGCCCCGCGACGGCCCGTCGCGGTCCCGACCAGTACTCGGGGTGGTCGCGCAGCCAGCGGGTGGTCGCCTGGCCCTCGTCCGTGACCGCGGGGATGCGCAGATGCCCGGTCGCCAGGACGAACACGACGGTGCGACGGGGCGGGGCCGCGCAGAGCGCGCGGGCCAGTTCGACGAGCCCGATGTGCCCGTTCTCCTCCACGGAGTTCGTGCCGTCGCTGTGGCTGACGACCAGGACCGTCTCGTCCGGAAGGTCCGTGCCCTCGATCACCGTCCAGACCGTGCGCGTGGGGACGCGCGGGGTCAGCCGCGCGTCGAGGACCAGCGTGGCCGCCGCGCCGTCGCGCGCCGCGTCGAGGACGGTGTCGGCCTCCGGCCCCGCGACGAACACCGCCGGCAGGTCCTGGTAGGGGAGCGTGAACGGGACGTACTGGTCGCGCGCGTTGTCCGGGGTGATGTCCCGCCACACGAACACGACCCCGCGGACCCCGGCCTTCCGGGTCCGGGCCAGTCCGGCGCCCGCGAGGGTGGCGCTGATCAGCGGGACGGAGCGCGGGCCCCAGCCCTCGGTGCCGTCCCAGGTGCGGACGAGTCGGCCCACGGGCAGCGGACGGTTGCGCAGCTCGACCACCGCGATTCCGTCACGCGCCTTCGACCAGCGGGGGAGCGGGCCGCCGAGGAGCCGGAGCGGGCCGCGCACACCGTCGGGGCCGGTCGCGCCGGAGTAGGGGAAGGCTGAGGAGGGAAGCACGGCGGGCCCGTCGCCGATGGTGAGCCGCAGTCCGTCCTGCGCCGTGGGCGCGTCCCAGCGGGTGAACGTGTGGACGTCCTCCTGGACACGCAACCCCAGGTCCGTCCACCGGCGAGCGACATGCCCGACGAGCCGTCCATGGGCGTCGTTGCCCGTCAACCGCGGCCCCCAGGCGTCCAGCAGCGCGATCTCGCGCCGGGCGGCCTCTCGCGCCGCGCCGTCTCCCTCCCGCATGAGTCCGATCCTCCGTCTCCCGGCCGATCCGGCCGTCCACAGGCCACGCCGGTCGCGGCTCGCTCGTCACTACACTCCGACAAATGACCCGGAAGTCCGGTACAACGCCGGAAAACGACTCAGGATCCCTGCACATGCCGGATTCCGGCACGGCCGCGGCGCCTCCCGCCACCGCGCTCACCGAACTCGACCTGGCCCTCTTCGACGCGCTCCAGACCTCCCCGCGCGCCCCCTGGCCGAGGATCGGGCGTGCCCTCGGCGTGGACGGGACCACCGCAGCCCGCCGCTGGGAGCGGCTGCGCCGCGCGGGGCTCGCCTGGATCACGGCGCACGAGGGGGTCGGGACCGCGACGGTCGGCTATGCGCGGGTGCGGTGCGCACCCCGGCACGCGGCGTCGGTGAGCGCGGCGGTGGCCCGGCTGCCCTGGGTCTTCGGCGTCGACGAGACCGACGGCGACCACGACCTCGCACTGGCCCTGCTGGCCACCGACCTGCCCGCACTCGGCCGCGCGGTGCGTGAGGAGATCGGCGGTCTCCGGGGCGTGCGGGCGGTCCGGACGGCGGTCGGCATCACGCAGTACGGCGAGAGCAGCAGCTGGCGGACCCGGGCCATGGACTCCTCGGGCCGGGCCGAGCTCCCGCAGCCGCGGCCCGCGGGTCCGTACTCCTTCAGCGCCCGCACGCACGACCGCAGACCGCCCGAGGAGCAGGCGCTGCTCAGCGCCCTGGCCGAGGACGGCAGACTGCCCTGGACCGAGCTCGCGGCACGGACCGGGACCGGTGAGCACACCGCGCGGCGCCGCGTCCAGCGCATGATCCGCGACGGGGACGTCGTCCTGCGCTGCGACCTGGCGCACCGGCTCGCCGGGCTGCCCGCCGTGCTGATCTACCGGGCCGCCGTGCCCCACGCCGGGCTGGCCCGGACGGGGAACGCGCTGGCCCGCCTGGAGCAGGTACGGATGTGCGCGTCCGTGAGCGGTCCGGACAATCTGCTCTTCGTGCCCTGGCTGCACGGTCTGGACGCGGTCGGCCCGTTCGACGAGCTGCTCGCCGCGCGCTTTCCCGACGTCGAGGTCAGGGAGCGCACCGTCGTCCTGCACTCGGTGAAGCGGATGGGGCGTCTCCTGGACCCGTGGGGACGGGCCACCGGGCAGGTCCCGGTCAGGGCCGGTGGCGGTCCCGGCTGACGATCATGCTTTTCGGCGCAGTGGGTAGGCGCGTCCGACGACAGCGCGAAGCCTACGAACGGAGTCCCCGTGCCGATGCCGAACCCACCCCTTCTCGCCACCCCTGACGCGGTGGTTCCGCTGGCCGTGGAGTGGCCCGACTGGATCGGCGACCACAGTGCCGCGCTCATCGAGATACCGCTGCGCATCGTCCTGATCATCGTGGTGCTCGCCGTCGTCCGCTGGGTGGCGGGGCGGGCCATCACCCGCATCGTGCGGCATGTGCTGCAACCCGGTTCGGGGGAGGGCGAGCCGAGGCCGGCCCGCCGGTCCGGCCGAGGGCTGACCGTCCTCCAGCGGGACCGCTCCCGGGGCTTCCAGCGGCGCGAGCAGCGGGCCCGCACGATCGGCACGGTGCTCGGCAGCACCGTGACGATCATGCTGTCGCTCGTGGGTGTCGCCATGGTGCTCGACCAGGTCGGTATCGCCCTGGGGCCGCTGCTGGCGAGCGCCGGAGTGGTCGGCCTGGCGATCGGGTTCGGCGCCCAGAGCCTGGTCGCCGACTATCTGTCCGGTCTGCTGATCATGATCGAGGACCAGTACGGCGTCGGGGACTCCGTCGACCTCGGTGAGGCCGTCGGCGAGGTCGAGCACGTGGGCCTGCGGCTGACGCACGTCCGCGACCTGAACGGCGGGCTGTGGCACATCCGCAACGGGGAGATCCTGCGGGTGCGCAACGACAGCCAGGACTGGGCGCGTGCCGTCCTCGACGTCGCCGTGGCCCACGAGGCCGACCTGGACGCCGTCCATCAGGTGCTGGAGGAGACCGGCCGTGAGCTGCGTGAGGACCCCGCCTTCGCGGACCTGCTCCTGGAGGACCCCTCGGTGTGGGGCGTGCAGTCGCTGGACGCCGACGGTGTCGTCGTGCGGATCGCCGTCAAGACCGTCCCGCAGCAGCAGTGGGGCGTCACCCGGGAGCTGCGCCGCCGGGTCAAGGTGGCTCTCGACGGCGCCGGTATCGACATCCCGTTCCCGCGGCGCACGATCTGGCTGCGCACGGAGAACCAGGCCGACGAACCGGTGTCGTCGGGGCGTTGACGGGGCGTTGACGGGGCGCGTCCGAACGCCCGTGAATTGAACGTTTCAAATCCCTCTGTTGCTCCGGCAGTTGGGGGGAGGCGGATGGGGGCGGCTGGTTCGATCATTCGAACCAGCCGCCCCCATCAGGCATTTCACTCTTCCCGCCGCCTGGGCTTCATTCAATACCTGTGAGAAGTCTTGACGTTGATGGTGGCCGAGCTTAGCGTCTGCGCCTGCACAGTAAAAACGATTCAATCAGCGCGGCGCGGCGCTCGGGCCCCAGGCGGGTCGTTCGTCGGCCGCGTGTGTCAGCCGTCCCGTCCTAGGGGGTCCCGCACGTTGTCCGCCCCACGCGACCACGCCGCCCTGTCCCGGCGCCAGATCCTCTTCACCGCCACCGCCACGGCGGCCGTCACCGCGACCGGGGCCGTGACCCCCGCGTTCGCCGCCGCCCCCGCCGCAGGCGCCCCCGTCACCGGCGCCACCGCCGGAGGCACCCCGCCCGCAGCCGCTCCCGCCCTCGCGGCCTTCGCACTCTCCGAGGTCCGGCTGCTGGAGAGCCCCTTCCTCGCCAACATGCGCCGCACCTGCGCCTATCTCCTCTTCGTCGACCTCGACCGGCTGCTGCACACCTTCCGGCTCACCGTGGGGCTCCCCTCCACCGCCGAACCCTGCGGCGGCTGGGAAGCCCCGAACATCCAACTGCGCGGCCACACCACCGGCCACCTCCTCAGCGGCCTCGCGCAGGCCCACGCGAACACCGGCGACCCGGCCTACGCCGACCGGGGCCGCGCCCTGGTGTCCGCCCTCGCCGCATGCCAACAGGCAGCCCCGGCCGCCGGGTTCACCCCCGGCTACCTCTCCGCCTTCCCCGAGTCCGTCTTCGACCAGCTGGAAGCGGGCGGCAAGCCCTGGGCGCCCTACTACACCCTGCACAAGATCATGGCGGGCCTGCTCGACCAGTACCGCCTCAGCGGCAACCGGCAGGCCCTCGACGTCCTGCGGGAGATGGCCGCCTGGGCCGACGCCCGCACCGCCCCGCTGTCGTACGAGCGGATGCAGAACCTGCTCAAGGTCGAGTTCGGCGGCATGAACGACGTCCTGACCCGGCTCCACCAGGAGACCGGAGACCCGGCACACCTGCGCACCGCCCGCCGCTTCGACCACGAGGAGCTGTACGCGCCGCTCGCCGCCGGACGCGACGAACTCGCCGGACGGCACGCCAACACCGAGATCGCGAAGATCGTCGGCGCCGTGCCCTCGTACGAGGCCACGGGGGAGAGCCGCTACCTCGACATCGCCGACACCTTCTGGACGACCGTCGTACGCCACCACTCCTACGCCATCGGCGGCAACTCCAACCAGGAACTCTTCGGCCCGCCCGACGAGATCGTCAGCAGGCTCTCCGAGGTCACCTGCGAGAACTGCAACAGCTACAACATGCTCAAGCTCGGCCGCCACCTCTTCCTGCACGACCCCGCCCGGGCCGCGTACATGGACCACTACGAGTGGACCCTCTACAACCAGATGCTGGGGGAGCAGGACCCCGACTCCGCGCACGGCTTCGTCACCTACTACACCGGGCTGTGGGCGGGGTCGCGGCGCGAGCCCAAGGGCGGACTCGGCTCCGCGCCCGGCAGTTACAGCGGCGACTACGACAACTTCTCCTGCGACCACGGCACCGGTCTGGAGACCCACACCAAGTTCGCCGACTCCGTTTACTTCCGCTCCGCCGGCCACCGCTCCCCGGCGCTCTGGGTCAACCTCTTCATCCCCTCCGAAGTCCGCTGGAACGAGGGCGGAGTGACGCTGCGTCAGGAGACGCGGTACCCGCAGGAGGGGCACACCCGGCTCACCGTCACCGAGGGCCACGGACGCTTCGCGCTGCACCTCAGGATCCCCGCCTGGGTCGCCGACACCGGCCGCGACGCCACGCTGAAGGTCAACGGCCGCCCCGTCACCGCCCGTCCGCGCCCCGGCACCTACGCGAGCGTCGAACGGACCTGGCGCACCGGCGACACCGTCGACCTCACCCTCCCGCGCCGCCCCGTGTGGACCCCGGCCCCCGACAACCGCCAGGTGACAACGCTGTCCTACGGCCCGCTCGTCCTGGCCGGAGAGTACGGGGACACCGGCCTCGCCACCCTCCCGCTGATCCAGCCGCGCTCACTTCGGCCCGTCACCGGCACCGGCACCCGGTTCACCGCGCTCGCCGACGGACAGGCGGTGACCCTGCGGCCCTTCCACGAGATCCAGCACCAGCGCTACAACGTCTACTGGGCGGTGACCCCGCCCCGCACCCGTGAACGCGACCTCGCGCACTACCCGTTGGCTGGTACGACCGCCGACACCACCGGCGCCTTCGCGGACGCCACACTCGCCCCCGGCGCGGAGTGGGCCGACGACGGCACCGGACCCGCCGTACGGTTCGACGGGAAGAGCGGTCATCTCGCCCTGCCCGCGGGGCTGCTGGCCGGACAGGACGAGCTGACGATCAGCGTCCGCGTCCGGGTCGACGCGCTCGCCGCCTCCGCCCGCGTCTTCGACTTCGGCTACCACAAGGACACCTACCTCTTCCTCGCCGCCGTCACCGGAGCCGGACGGGCCCGCGCCGCTCTGAAGATCGCCGGTATGGAACGCGAGGACGTCATCGACGGCAACGGCCCACTCCCGGTCGGGCGTTGGGCGCATGTCGCGCTGACCCTCGGCTCCGGCACCGGCGTCCTCCACCTCGACGGCCAGGAAGTGGGCCGCAACTCCGCCATGGTGGCGAGCCCGCTGCTGCTCGGCGTCACCACCCGCTCCTTCCTGGGCCGCTCCCAGAACAGCACCCACCCCTGTCTCCAAGGCGCCGTACGGGACCTGCGGATCAACAACCGTGTCCTGAGCGCCGCCGAGATCACCCGGCTCGCCACCGGCTGAGCCACCGCGCCCTTCATCTCCTCCCGCACCCCACTCATCGCATCGCACAGGAGCTTCCGCATGCCCGAAAACCCCCTGTCCAGACGCGGATTCGTGGCCGCCGCCGGGGTCGGCACCGCCCTCGCCACCGGCCTGCCCGGCCTCGGACTCGCCGTACCGCCCGCCGCCGCGGCCCCCGCCGACCGGTCCGCTCCGGGCGCCGCCCCCGCGGCCTTCACCACCCGCCGCTTCACCGACCCGCCCAAGGACAGCCGCCCCACCGTCTACTGGTACTGGAACGGACCCGTCACCCCCGAACTCGTCGACCGGCAGATGGCCGACCTGCGCGACAAGGGCATGTACGAGGTCATCCTCTTCTCCTTCGACAACGACGCCATGCGACCGGTCTTCTTCACCGAGGAATGGTTCGACATCGTCGGACACGTCCTCAGCACCGCCGAACGCACCGGGATGCGCGTCTGGTTGTTCAACGACGACCACTTCCCCAGCGGCCGGGCCGGCGAGTACGTCGTCAAGGGCGGCACCGTCGGAGACCGCACCTACACGCCCCGCCCCGACCTGCGGCTCAAGGCCCTGTGGCGCTCCACCACCGTCGTCGAGGGCCCGGTCCGCGCCGACCTGCGCCGCACCACCGGCGTCGGCGTCGAAGCCGCCCACCTGGTCGCCGACGCCGCCGTGCTCGCCGGGGCGAGCGTGCTGCGCGGCGGCGACACCTGGACCGACCTCACCGTCACCACCAGCGCCAAGGCCGACCACACGGCCGCCGGGATCGTCGTGCGCGGCTCCGCCGACGGCCTCGACGGATACGCCGTCACCTTCGACCAGACCGGCGTGGTCACCGTCCTGCGCCTGTCCCGCGACGCCGACCCCGTCCCACTCCTGCGCAGCACCCGCACGGACGGCTTCAACAAGACCAAGTACCACACCCTCGCCGTCACCCTGACCGGCTCCGACCTCACCGTGACGCTCGACGGCCGGGCCAAGGGCACCGCCACCGACGACCGTTACCCCTCCGGCGGAGTGGGCGTCCGCGCGGTCGGCGACGAACGCGGCCTGTTCGACAGCCTCACCGTCACCGCGCCCGACGGCACCACCCTGCGCACGACCACCTTCGACGACGCCGCCGACGCGGGCGGCTTCCCCGAGCGCGACGCACTGCCCGTCACGGCCGCCGCCGCGTCCGCCCGCCCCGTGGGCGCCACCGACGCCGGCCAGGTCGTCGACCTCACCGCCCGCCTCACCGACGGCGCCGACTGGCAGGTACCGGCGGGGCGCTGGCAGATCGACCTGTTCGGCGGAACCCCGCTCATCGACGACTCCCAGGGCTACAGCCGCAGTTACGTCGACCTCCTCGACGACGAACCCGTCGGCCTCTTCCTCGACATCGTCCCCGGCGAGTACCACCGCCGTTTCAAGCGGTACTTCGGCACCGTCGTGCCCGGCTTCTGGGACGACGAGCCGTTCTTCGCCTCCGCCGAGGCCCACTTCAAGCGGCTGCCCTGGTCACCCACCCTCGACAAGGCGCTGCGCGCGGTGGGCGTCGCACCCGGCATCGCCTACGCCGGTGCCTTCGACGACCTCGGCCGCACCGGCCGTATCACCCGCGGCCTGTACTGGCAGGCCGTCTCCAACCGCTTCGCCCACTACTTCCGCACCCAGGCCCAGTGGTGCGAGAAGCGCGGCGTCGCCCTCATCACCAACCCGCTCTACGACGAGACCGCGCCGTCCAAGCGCGTCCCCACCACCGGCGACCTCCACAAGGTCAACCAGTGGGCACAGGTGCCCGGCGGCGACATCATCACCGCCGAGTACGTCGCCGGACAGCAGACCATGCTGCCCCGCAACCCGGTCTCCGTCGCCCACCAGATGGGCCGGGAACGGGCGTTGATGGAGATGTTCGGCAACATGGGCTGGCAGGTGACACCCGGGTTCGTGCACGCGACCGTCGGCGCCCAGGCCGCCCGCGGCGTCAACCTGACGGTGCTGCACGCCCTGTGGACCGACGAGGCCGTCGTCTACTTCCCGCCGCCGTTCGGACCCCGCGCCCCCTGGTGGTGGTCCATGCGGCCCCTCGCCGAGTGGATCGGCCGCGTCATGGAAGCCGTCCGCGGCACCTCCGGCGCCCGCACCGCCCTGCTCCAGCCGCAGCGCGCGGCGGAACAGTGGTCGGGCACCACGCGGCAGGGCGAGGTCGACGGCGCGATCAGCGACGCCGCCTACGCCCTGGAACGCGCCCAGGTCGACTTCGACCTGCTCCACGAGGGCGCCCTCACCGGCGACCCCGACCTGCTCGCCCACGCCCGGGTGCGCGCCGGACGTCTCGCGGTGGGCGAGGCCCGCTACGACCTCGTCGTGCTGCCCGTCACCCCCACCCTGGACACCGTCACCGTGCGCGCCCTGACCGGGTTCGTCCGCGCCGGCGGCACCGTCGTCGCCGTCGGCGCGCTCCCCGCCGACGAGGCCGACGGCAACGACCGCTCCCTCAGCCGCGCCCTCGGCGACCTGTTCGGCGACACCCTCCCCGGCAGCCGCGCCCTCGGCCGCGGCCACGCCGTGCGCGTCACGGACGTCACGGGCCTCGGCGCCGCCGCGCACGACGCCGGAGCCGCCGCGGCCGTCCTGGAACCCGCCCAGGACAGCGTCCGCGCCCTGCGCGTCACCCGGGGAGCCGACACCGCCTTCGTGTTCAACAACGAGAGCGGCACGGCCCTCACCACCACCGCCGTCCTGCCCGCCACCGGTGTCCCCGAACTGTGGGAGCCGACGACCGGCGCCACCGGCACCGCGCCCGTGTACCGGGAGAGCAAGCGCGGCCTGCACGTCCCCCTGGCCCTCGCGCCCTACGAGACGCGCGTCGTCCTCGTCCGCGCCCACGCCACGGACCCGCCCCACCTCACCGACGCCCCCGTCGACGTCCTCACCGTCGAACGCCACGGGCGGGCCCTGCGCGCCACCGCCGAGGTGACCGGCCCAGGCACCCACACCCTCACCGGAACCGACGCGGGCCGCACCTACCGCGGCACCCTCCGCGTCGACGACCCGCTCACCCCGGTCCCCGTCACCGGCGACTGGACCCTCACCCTGGAGCGCGACGGCGACACCCCGGTCACCGGCCCCCTCGGCAGCTGGACCCAGTACGCCAGCCTCTTCTCCGGCAGCGGCACCTACACCCGCGACCTCGACGTGGACCGCGCCGTCCTCGACGGACGCCGCGTGCTCCTCGACCTCGGGGACGTACGGGACGTGGCCGGAGTGACCGTCAACGGCACCGCGCTCGACCCGCTGCTGTGGGCGCCGTTCGTCACCGACGTGACCGGGCTCCTCAGACCCGGCACCAACCGGATCGCCGTCCGCGTCTCCAACACCCTGTCCAACGAACGGAACAAGCCCCTGCCGTCCGGCCTCCTCGGCCCGGTCACCCTGCGCTTCAAGCGCCGCGTGACCGTCGAACTGGACCGCCTGTGACCGCCGTTCCCCGTTCCGGAAGGACCACCATGCCCCGACCCGGACGCAGACGCCTGATCGCCGTGCTGCCCGCCGCCCTGACCGCCCTCGTCACCGCGATGGCTGTGACCGTCCCGGCAGCCGCCGCGACGACCGGCACCATCGAACCCGTCCACCTGCGCACCCAGCACCTCGACGCCGCCCTCGGCATCGACGACACCACCCCCGTACTGAGCTGGGGAACCACCGCCCGCACCCCCGGCACCGTCCAACGCGCCTACCGCGTCCAGGCCGCCACCTCCGTCGCACGGCTGCGCTCCGGCCGGCCCGACCTGTGGGACTCCGGCAAGGTCGACTCCGGCACCCCGGAAACCACCTACGCGGGCCGCGCCCTCGGCTCCCGCACCCGCGTGCACTGGCGCGTCCAGCTCTGGTCCGGCGGCCACGGCGACTCCGGCTGGAGCGACCCGGCCGTTTTCGAGACCGGCCTCACCAAGGCCGCCGACTGGGACGCCCGGTGGATCACCCACCCCGAATGGCGGCTCAGCGAACGGCGGATCGAGCCCGCCGTCGTCAAGGTCCCCCGCACCACGGCCCGTTACGTCCGGCTCGACGTGACGAAGCTCGGCCTGCCCCTCAAGGAGAGCGTCGACGCCCGTACCTGGCGCCTCCAGCTCGGCGAGATCGACGTACGCGACACCGCCACCGCCGGCACCGGACTCGCCAAGGGCGCCGCCGTCACCGCCTCCGAGACCTACACCGTCCGCAAGACCTACGAACCCGCCCTCGCCGTCGACGGATTGACCAACAGCGCCCTCCAGACCGCCGCCGGCTACTCCAGCGCCGCCCACACCTCCGACGACACCTCGGCCACCCCCGTCACCCTCACCCTCGACCTGAAGTCGGCCAAGACCTTCAACGAGATCGCGCTCTACCCGCGCGCCGACGTCCTCACCGCCGACGGCGAGGTCCCGAACTTCCCCGTCGACTACGCCCTCTCGGCCTCCGACACGGCCACCGGCCCCTTCACGGACCTCACCCACGTCACCGGCCAGGAAGCCCCGAAGCCCTACCTGCCCGCCGGACTGCCCCTGCTCGCCGACGACTTCACCCTCCCGCGCGGAATCCGCAGCGCCCGGCTCTACATCGCCGGACTCGGCATCTACGACGCCACCCTCAACGGCGAACCCGTCGGCGACGCCGTGCTGGAACCCGCCAACACCGACTACCGCGACCGCGTCCAGTACGCCACCTACGACGTCACGGACCGGCTGCGCACCGGCGCCAACACCCTCGGGGTGGCCCTCGGCAACGGCATGTCCAACGTCGTCAGCACCGCCGACCGCTACCGCAAGCTCTACGGCAACATCAGCGACCCCAAGCTCCTCGCCCAACTGGAGATCACCCTCGCCGACGGCAGCCGCCGCACGGTCACCAGCGGCGACGACTGGCGCACCACGCTCGGCCCCACCACCTCCAGCAACTGGTACGGCGGCGAGGACCACGACGCCCGCCGCGAGATCCCGCACTGGGACGACCCCAAGGGCGACCGCCGCACCTGGGACCACGCCGTCACCGTCGCCGCCCCCGGCACCGCCGACACGCCCGCCGCGCTCAGCGCCCGCGAGACCGAACCCATCCGGGTCGTCGAGACCCTCACCGGCAAGGAGGTCGAAGGCGCCGACGGCAGCCGCGTCTTCGACCTGGGGCGCAACATCGCCGGCTGGCCCGAGATCACCGTCAGCGCACCCGCCGGGACCGAGGTCCGCGTCTATCCGGCGGAGAGCCTGAAGGACGGGCACGCCTTCCAGTCCATCAGCAACGTCGGCTCACCCCTGTGGGACAGCTACACCACCCGCGACGACCGCACCGCCACCTGGCACCCCACCTTCAGCTACCACGGCTTCCGCTACCTGGAGCTGAAGGGCCTGCCCCAGGGGGCGAAGGTCTCCGTACGCGGCCGGGTGCTGCGCACCGACAACAACCCGGTCGGCGACTTCACCAGCTCCGACCCGCTCATCAACGGCATCCACGGCATCATCCGGCGGTCCATCGAGGGCAACATGATGAGCGTCCTCACCGACTGCCCCAGCCGCGAGAAACTGGGCTGGCTCGAACAGGACCAGCTCGTCTTCCCGGCCCTCGCCGCCAACTACGACATGCAGGCCCAACTCCGCAAGATCGTGCGGGACATGGCCGACGCGCAGACCACCGACGGCCTGATCCCCAGCACCGTCCCCGAGTACACGAGCCTGCCCGGCGCCTACCGCAACGACTCCAACTGGGGCGGCGCCTTCGTCCTCGTCCCCTGGCAGCTCTACACCACCTACGGCGACCAGGACACCCTGCGCACCTACTACCCCGAGATGCGGCGCTACGCGGCGTTCCTGGAGAGCCAGGTCTCCGCGGGCATCCTCGACTACGGCCTGGGCGACTGGTTCACCCCGGACCGCACCTTCCCTCGCGCCGTCGCCGGGACGTACGGCTACTGGCGTGTCGTCGACGCCCTGTCCCGGATCGCCGGCGTCCTCGGTGACGACACGGCCGCCGCCGACTACCGTGCCAAGGCCGAGACCTCGTCCCAGGCCCTGACCGCCAAGTACTACGACACCGCCAACGGCACCTTCGGGGGCGGCGGGCAGGGCGCGGAGGCCCTCGCCCTCGACATGGGCGCCTACCCGGCGGGGGAGCGGGACCGTCTCCTGGCCCACTTCACCGGCTCCATCGAGACCGCGGGCTTCCATCTGCAACTCGGCGAGATCTCCCTGCCGTCCGCGTTCCGGGTGCTGTCCGCCGCCGACCGGGACGACATCGTCCACCGCATCGCCACGCAGACCACCAGCCCCAGCTACGGCTACCAGGTGCTCGCGGGGAACACGGCGCTCGGCGAGTCCTGGGACGGCGGCCCCGGCCAGTCGCAGAACCACTTCATGCTCGGCGCGATCGACTCCTGGTTCACCGGCCGGGTCGCCGGCATCGGACAGACCGCGGACTCCGTCGGCTACCGCGAACTGCTCATCGACCCCGCCGTCGAGGGCGACCTGACCTCCGCCGCGGGCTCGTACCGCACGCCCTACGGGCTGGCCCGCACCGACTGGACCCGCACCTCGGACGCCTTCCGGCTCACGGTCGACGTCCCCGCGGGCAGCACGGCCGAGATCCACGTCCCGGCCGACGACGGACACGCCACCGCCCCCGAGGGAGCCCGGAAGACCGGCGCCACGGACACCGAGGCCTTCTACCAAGTCGGTTCGGGCCACTGGACGTTCGGCTCGACCCTGAGCTGAGCGACGAGATCGACGCGCCGCCCGGGCCTCCTGCCCGGGCGGCGCGTCCGCCGTCCTGTGGTTCACCCGGCTGACCTACAGTGCGCCCGTGGAGATCAAGTGCACCCAGTGCCCGTCGTCCGACCTGCAACCGGGATTCGTCGAGGACGGCGGTGACCACGCGAGCGGATACTCGCGCTGGATACCCGGCCCCCTGGAACGGGGGATCTTCGGCGGCGCCAAGCGCTGGGGACGTCCCCGCTTCCAGATCGACGCCTACCGCTGCACGGTCTGCGGACACCTCGAACTCTTCGCCCCGCACGAGGTCTGACGGACCGTCGGCACGAGAGGGGCACCGGCCCGCCGTACCGCGTCCGTTCAGCGGGAGCCGAGGGTGGAGCGGCGCACCACCAGCTCGGGCTGGAGCACGACCTGCCGGTGCTCGTGCGGGACCGCGGGGCGCTCGGCGGTCTCCGCCAGCAGCAGCTCCGCCGCCATCGCGCCGAGGGTCACCGCGGGCTGCCGTACGGACGTCAGGGGAACGGCGGCGGCTGCCGCGAACTCGATGTCGTCGTAGCCGACGATCGCCATGTCGTCCGGGACCCGCACCCCGGCCGCGTACAGGGCCTGGAGGACGCCGAGGGCCAGGAGGTCGTTGGCGCAGAAGACGGCGGTGGGACGGTCCGCGAGGCCCAGCAGCCGGGCGCCCGCGTCCCGCCCCGCGGCGACGTCCAGGCGCTCGGTGGGGAGCTCGCGCAGGGTGTCCGGGGCGAGGCCCGCCTCCGCGAGGGCGTTCAGGACACCGGTACGCCGGTCACGGACCTGGTTCAGCTCGGGCGGCCCGCTGACGTACGCGATCGACGTGTGACCGCCGTCGAGGAGATGCCGGGCCGCGAGACCGCCGCCCGCCACGTCGTCGACCGAGACGGAGCAGCCGTCGACCCGCTCCGCGACCCGGTCCACCAGGACGAAGGGAATGCCGTGCCGGCGGAACGCGGTGATGTTGGCGCCGCTGACATCGGTGGGGGTGAGCAGGACACCCCGTACGCGCTGCTCGGCGAAGAGGGAGAGGTACTCGGCCTCCTCCTTCGGGTTCTGCGCGCTGTTGCAGACCATGACGCCGATCCCCGCCGCCCGCGCGGCCCGTTCGGCGCCGCGGGCGACGTCGACGAAGAACGGGTTGCCCATGTCGAGGACGAGCAGGCCCATGATCCTGCTGCTCCCCGCGCGGAGTTGACGTGCCGACTCGCTGCGGACGTAGCCGAGACGGTCGATCGCCGACTGGACCCGCGACCGGGTCTCGTCGGCGACGGCCTCCGGGCGGTTGATGACGTTCGAGACCGTGCCCACGGAGACTCCGGCGGCACGGGCGACGTCCTTGATACCCACCGACTGGGCCATCGGACTGGAACCTCCACAAACGGTGCACGGCGCCCCCGTCGGGGGACGCCGGTCGGACGTGTCACGTGCCGTCCTCCACGGACCGACGAAGCGCGGGCGGTCGAACCGCCCGCGCACGTCAGGGCACTTGGGGCGAGACGGATCAGAAGTTGAACTGGTCGATGTTGTCCTTGTTGAAGACGGTGGGCTTGCCGAGGTTGATGACGCCGTCCTTGCCGATGGTGTAGGTGGTGT
>NZ_JBIVDS010000008.1:0-542615 GCF_044747265.1 Streptomyces sp. NPDC090106
CCCCAAGTGGCAGGTCCTCGCGGAACTCAACGCCCACAACATCCCCTGCGGGCCGATCCTCTCGACCAAGGAGATCATCGAGGACGCCTCCCTGGTCGCCAACGAGATGGTCGTCGAGGTGGACCACCCCGAACGCGGCACGTTCGTCACGGTCGGCAACCCCATCAAACTCTCCGACTCCCGCGCGGAGATCACCGCCTCGCCGCTCCTCGGGGAGCACAACGAGGACATCTACGTCCGGGAACTGGGGCTGTCCAGCGCCGAGTTGCCGGGTCTCAAGGAGGCGGGCGTCATCTGAGAGGGCGACGGCCCCGCCCTGCTTGAGGCATGCGTCAGCGACCACCGACCGGAGAGGCAGCCACCATGTCGACGTCAGCACCCCGTCTCGACCGACCAGCCCGGAGCGCGTCGGAGGAGTCCCGTTCGGTCATCGACCGTCTCGTGGAGTCCAACCGGGCCTACGCCACCGACTTCTCCGACCCGGGCATGGACGCCCGCCCGGTGCTCCGGGTCGCGGTCGTGGCCTGCATGGACGCCCGGATCGACCTGCACAAGGCGCTCGGCCTCGAACTCGGCGACTGCCACACCGTCCGCAACGCGGGCGGTGTGGTCACCGACGACACGATCCGCTCCCTGGCGATCAGCCAGCGGGCGCTCGGTACGCGCAGCGTCGTGCTGATCCACCACACGGGCTGCGGACTTCAGGCACTCACCGAGGACTTCCGGCACGAACTGGAGCTGGAGGTCGGCCAGCGCCCGGCCTGGGCGGTCGAGTCGTTCAGCGACGTCGACCAGGACGTGCGGCAGTCCATCCAGCGGGTGCGCACCTCGCCGTTCCTCCCGCACACCGACGACGTGCGCGGGTTCGTCTTCGACGTGACGACGGGCCTGCTGCGGGAGATCACCCCGCCGGAACGCCCGCTGCCGGGCCGTGGACCGGCCCCCGCGCCGGGAACTCCCGGAAACTGACCGCCCGTTCCCTCTGGCGCACAGCTTCGAATGCAGAATACTGTATGCAATCATTGCTCGACCGTGGACGAGAAGCCGCTCCCAGGGGGTCGCCCCGTGCCGTACCGCTCCGCTCTCTCAGAAGTCCTGACCGACGCCGTTGTCCCCGCAGCCCCGAAGGCCCGTGCGCAGGGCCGGTTCCCTCGTGGTGCCGTGACCGCCCTGGGGCGCTCCGGGCTGCTGGGGCTCACCGTCTCCACCGAGTTCGGCGGAGGAGGGCTGGGGCTGCCGGAGGCCGCCGAGGTGGTCGCCCGGACCGCGCGGGTCTGCCCGGCGACGGCGGCCGTGCTCCAGTCGCACTACGCGGCCGTCGCCGTCATCGAGGCGTACGGCGGCCGGTGGGTGCGCGGCGAGATCGGCGCAGGCCGCCACCTGAGCAGCCTGGCCCTGGCGGAAACGCCCGGGGAGGCGGCCGAGGGGGCCGCGGGTGCCTGGCCCGGCGTCGAGGCGCAGCTCCTGATGCCCCGCGCCGGCGCGGCCCGCTCGCTCGACGTGGTCGCCCTGCGCGGGCGCAAGCGCCAGGTGGTCGCGGCGGGGGAGGCCGACAGCTACGTCTGGTCCACCCGGCCGCTGGCCGCGCCCGGCGGGCTGACGCTGTGGCTGGTCCCGGCGCACGCTCCCGACCTGTTCGTACCGGCCCGGCCGGACGGCGCGGGGCCGGACGGCAGTGCGACGTCCACGGTGTGCGCCGACCCGGTGCTGGTGCCGTCCGACGCGATGCTGGGCGAGGACGGCGCCGGACTCGACGCCGTCCTGCGCAGGGTGCTGCCGTGGCTGCTCGAACTGCGGGCCGCCGCGGGGCTGGAGACGCCGCGCCGGGCGGCCGTGGAGGTCGACCCGGCCCGCAGGCCCGCGGATTCGCTGGCCGCGTCGTGAACGGCGCCCGGAGCGGGGGGTCTTGGCGAGGCCGCCGGCTCAGTCCTTGGCGGCGAGCCGGCGGCGGTAGAAGTCGGTCGTGCGCTCGGTGTGCTTGCGCATCACGTCGGCCGCGCGGTCGGCGTCACCCCTGGCGATGGCCTTGATGAGCTGCGCGTGCTCGTTCCAGGCCTCCTTGCCGCGGGGCTTGGCGATCGGCGTGTAGTACCAGCGCACCTTCTGGCCCACCTGCGCGAGCATCTCGGTGAGCACGTCGTTGGCGGCCAGCGAGGTCAGGAAGGAGTGCAGGGCGGTGTTGGCCGTGACCAGACCCTCCCCGTCCCCCGTGGTGAGCGCGTCGACGCCGTTCTGCTGGAGCTCCCACAGGCGCTCGACGTCCTCGGGCTTCGCGTTCTGCGCGGCGAGCCGGGCCGAGTAGGTCTCCAGGACCGAGCGGACGCCGAGGAGCTGGGCGGCCTCCTCCTCGGTGGGGGAGTGCACGAAGGCGCCCTGGGCGGGCCGCAGATCGACCCAGCCGTCGGTCTGGAGCCGCTGGAGGGCCTCGCGGACCGGCTGGCGGCTGACCCCGAGGTGCTCGGCGAGCTCGGCCTCGACCAGATGCTGGCCGGGCTTGAGCGAGCCGCTGACGATCAGTTCGGTCAGGGCGTCGTACACGGCCTGACGCAGTGGTGCCGGGCGGGCGACGCGTCGGGTCGCCGCGGCGGTGAGTGCCTCGCGCATGGTCTTCCCGTTCCGCCGCCCGGCCGGGGAGCCGACGGCTTTGCCAAGTGAGGCCGCCGGGAGGGTTGCGGACGGCGCCGTCAGCATACAGGTTTTGGTATGCAACATGGCGTGAGGCCCCCTCCGTCCTCGCGTCTGACTACTGTATACAGAAGCCTGTATGGGGTATCGTTCCAGTCTCCTGCACCCCTCGCCGGGGACCCGTGTGACGGAAGGCGAAGCGATCATGACGACCAGCGGGAGCGATGTGACGGTCGAGAGCGTGGTCCGAAGAGTGGTGGCCGAGCACCACGGCCACCGAGGTCCCCTGCTCCCCGTACTGCACGCGGTGCAGGCCGAGTTGGGCCATGTGCCCCAGGAGGCGATACCGGTCCTGGCCGACGCGCTCAACCTCTCCCGCGCGGACGTCCACGGCGTCGTGACCTTCTACCACGACTTCCGCCGCGAGCCCGCGGGCCGCACCACGGTGCGCATCTGCCGCGCCGAGGCCTGCCAGGCCCAGGGCGCCGACGGCCTGTTGAAGCACGTGCGCGAGTCGGGACTCTCCCTCGGGGAGACCACGGCCGACGGCGCGCTCACCGTGGAGCAGGTCTTCTGCCTCGGCAACTGCGCGCTGGGACCGGCGGTGGAGGCGAACGGGCGGCTGTACGGCCGCGTGGGCCCGGCCCGGCTGGGCGCGATCCTCGACGGGACGGTCTCCTCATGAACAACTCCCCGCACACCAGGGCCACGATCTACGTCCCCCGGGACTCCGCGGCCCGCTCCGTCGGCGCGGACGAGGTGGCGCAGGCCCTCCGACAAGCTTCCGAACAGGGCGATGTCGACCTCGACGTGGTGCGCAACGGATCACG
The DNA here is from genome assembly GCF_044747265.1 of Streptomyces sp. NPDC090106. Taxonomy (NCBI): domain Bacteria; kingdom Bacillati; phylum Actinomycetota; class Actinomycetes; order Kitasatosporales; family Streptomycetaceae; genus Streptomyces; species Streptomyces sp. NPDC090106. The sequence goes on from NZ_JBIVDS010000008.1 coordinate 3,456, forward strand.
CGGCATGCTGTGGCTGGAGCCGCTGGTCGAGATCGTCACCCCCGAGGGCCGCGTCGGCTACGGACCGGTCGCCCCGGAGGACGTCGACGGCCTTCTCGCCGCCGGACTCCTCGACGGCGCCGACCATCCGCTGCGCCTCGGCCTCGTCGACGAACTGCCCTGGCTGGCCCGCCAGAACCGGGTCACCTTCGCCCGGGTCGGCGTCACCGACCCCCTGTCGACCGACGACTACCTCGCCCACGGCGGCCTCACCGGCCTGCGCGCCGCGCTCGCCCTCGCACCCGCCGACGTCGTCGCCGAGGTCACCGCGTCCGGACTGCGCGGCCGGGGCGGCGCCGGATTCCCGGCCGGCATCAAATGGAAGACCGTCCTGGACTGCCCGGACGAGCTGAAGTTCGTCTGCTGCAACGCCGACGAGGGCGACAGCGGCACCTTCGCCGACCGCATGGTGATGGAGGGCGACCCGTTCCTCCTCATCGAGGGCATGACGATCGCGGCGTACGCGGTCGGCGCGCGCGAGGGCTATGTGTACGTCCGCTCCGAGTACCCCGACGCCATCGCCACCCTGCGCACGGCCATCGACATCGCCCGCGCCCACGGCTGGCTCGGCGAGGACGTCCTCGGCTCCGGCCTCGACTTCGACCTGCACGTACGCGTCGGGGCGGGCGCGTACATCTGCGGCGAGGAGACCTCCATGCTGGAGAGCCTGGAGGGCAAACGCGGCATGGTCCGGGCCAAGCCCCCGATCCCCGCGATCGAGGGCCTGTTCGGCAAGCCGACCGTCGTCAACAACGTCCTCACCCTGACCACCGTCCCCGTCGTCCTCGCCGAGGGCGCGAAGGCGTACGAGAACCTCGGCGTCGGCCGCTCCCGCGGCACCCAGGTCTTCCAGCTCGGCGGCAACATCGCCCGCGGCGGCATCGTCGAGACCGCGTTCGGCATCACCCTGGGCGAACTCGTCGAGGAGTACGGCGGCGGCACCCGCTCGGGACGCCCGGTGCGCACCGTCCAGGTCGGCGGCCCCCTCGGCGCCTACCTGCCGACGTCGATGTTCGAACTCCCCATGGACTACGAGGCGTTCGCCGAAGCCGGCGCGATGCTCGGGCACGGCGGCGTGGTGGTCTTCGACGACACCGTCGACATGGCCGCGCAGGCCCGCTTCGCCATGGAGTTCTGCGCCGAGGAGTCCTGCGGCAAGTGCACCCCCTGCCGCGTCGGCGCCGTCCGCGGGGTCGAGGTCATCGACCGGATCGTCGCCGGAACCCACCGGGACGAGAACCTGGCGCTCCTCGAAGATCTCTGCGACCTGATGACCGACGGCTCGCTGTGCGCGATGGGCGGACTGACCCCCATGCCCGTGCGCAGCGCGCTCAGCCACTTCCCCGACGACTTCCTCGGCGGGCGCACACTCCTGGACATCCACCCCGTGAACACGAGGACGGAGGGCACGGTATGACGCTCCTCAAGGAACCCGACTTCGGCACACCGGAGCGACCGGGCCCGGCCACGGTCTCGGTCGAGATCGACGGCCTGCCGGTGACCGTGCCCGAGGGCACCTCGGTGCTGCGCGCCGCCGCCGAGGCGGGGGTCGACATCCCCAAACTCTGCGCCACCGACAGCCTGGAGGCGTTCGGGTCCTGCCGGCTGTGCGTCGTCGAGATCGACGGCCGGCGCGGCACCCCCGCCTCCTGCACCACCCCCTGCTCCGACGGCATGAAGGTGAGCACCCAGACCCCCAAGGTGGAGAAGCTCCGCCAGGGCGTCATGGAGCTCTACATCTCCGACCACCCCCTGGACTGCCTCACCTGCCCCGCCAACGGCGACTGCGAACTCCAGGACATGGCAGGGGTGGTGGGGCTCCGCCAGGTCCGCTACGGCTACGAGGGCGAGAACCACCTCGACGCCGAGAAGGACACCTCCAACCCCTACTTCGACTTCGACCCGGCCAAGTGCATCGCCTGCTCCCGCTGCGTGCGGGCCTGCGGCGAGGTGCAGGGCACGTTCGCGCTCACCATCGAGGGCCGCGGCTTCGACTCCAAGGTGTCGCCGGGCGCGGGGGAGTCGTTCATGGACTCCGAGTGCGTCTCCTGCGGCGCGTGCGTCCAGGCCTGCCCGACCTCCACGCTCCAGGAGCGCTCGGTCGTCGAACTCGGCATGCCCACCCGGTCCGTCGTGACCACCTGCGCGTACTGCGGTGTCGGCTGCTCCTTCAAGGCCGAGCTGCGCGGCGACGAACTCGTGCGCATGGTCCCCTACAAGGACGGCGGCGCCAACGAGGGCCACTCCTGCGTCAAGGGCCGCTTCGCCTTCGGGTACGCCACCCACCCCGACCGCGTCCTCAAGCCGATGGTGCGGGACCGCATCACCGACCCCTGGCGCGAGGTCGAGTGGGACGAGGCCATCGGCACCGTCGCCCGCCGGATGCGCGAGATCCAGGACCGGCACGGCTCGGGCGCGGTCGGCGCGATCACCTCCTCGCGCTGCACCAACGAAGAGGTGTACGTCGTCCAGAAGATGGTCCGCGCGGCCTTCGGCAACAACAACGTCGACACCTGCGCCCGGGTCTGCCACTCCCCGACGGGCTACGGACTCAAGCAGACCTTCGGCGAGTCGGCCGGCACCCAGGACTTCCGCTCGGTCGCCGAATCCGACGTCATCATGGTCATCGGAGCCAACCCCACCGACGGGCACCCGGTGTTCGCCTCTCGGATGAAGCGCCGTCTGCGCGAGGGCGCCGAGCTCATCGTCGTCGACCCGCGCCGCATCGACCTCGTGCGCTCCCCGCACATCGAGGCCGCGCACCATCTCCAGCTCCGCCCCAGCACCAACGTCGCCGTCGTCAACGCCATGGCGCACGTCGTCGTCACCGAGCGCCTGGCCGACCGGGAGTTCGTGGACGCCCGATGCGAAGGCTTCGACGAGTGGGCCGAGTTCGTCGCCCGCCCCGAGAACAGCCCCGAGGCCGTCGAGCCGGTCACCGGTGTCCCGGCGGCCGAACTCCGCGCCGCCGCACGGCTCTACGCGGGGGCCCGCAACGGCGCCATCTACTACGGCCTCGGCGTCACCGAGCACAGCCAGGGCTCCACCATGGTGATGGGCATGGCGAACCTCGCGATGGCGTGCGGCAACATCGGCCGCGACGGCGTCGGGGTCAACCCGCTGCGCGGCCAGAACAACGTCCAGGGCTCGTGCGACATGGGCTCCTTCCCGCACGAACTCCCCGGCTACCGGCACGTCTCCGACGACGCGGTCCGCACCGTCTTCGAGGACCTGTGGGGCGGAACCCTGCTGGCCGAGCCGGGACTGCGCATCCCCAACATGTTCGACGCGGCCATCGACGGCACCTTCCGCGGCCTGTTCGTGCACGGCGAGGACATCGCCCAGTCCGACCCCAACCTGAAGCACGTCACCGCCGCCCTCGCGGCCATGGAACTCGTGGTGGTCCAGGACCTGTTCCTCAACGAGACCGCCAAGTTCGCGCACGTCTTCCTGCCCGGCGCCTCCTTCCTGGAGAAGGACGGCACCTTCACCAACGCCGAGCGCCGCATCAACCGGGTCCGCGCGGTGATGAAACCGAAGACGGGCAAGCACGAATGGCAGATCGTCGCCGAGATCGCCACCGCCATGGGCTACCCGATGGCGTACGACCACCCCGGGCAGATCATGGACGAGATCGCCTCGGTCACCCCCACGTTCACCGGCGTCTCCTTCGACCTGCTCGACAAGCTCGGCAGCGTGCAGTGGCCGTGCAACGAGGAGGCCCCCGAGGGCACACCCATCATGCACGTGGACGAATTCGTGCGCGGCAAGGGCAAGTTCGTCGTCACCGCGTACGTGCCGACCAACGAGCGCAGCACCCGGCGCTTCCCGCTGGTCCTCACCACGGGGCGCATCCTCAGCCAGTACAACGTCGGCGCCCAGACCCGCCGCACCGGCAACGTCGCCTGGCACCCCGAGGACATCCTCGAACTCCATCCCCACGACGCCGAGGACCGCGGCATCGTGGACGGCGACATGGTGACCCTCGCCAGCCGCGTCGGGCGGACCACGCTGCGCGCGCAGATCTCCGACCGGATGCCGACCGGGGTCGTCTACACGACCTTCCACCATCCGGTGACCGGCGCCAACGTGGTGACCACGGAGAACTCCGACTGGGCGACCAACTGCCCCGAGTACAAGGTCACCGCCGTCCAGGTCGGCCTGGCCCGCCCGGACCGGGGCGCCGACGCCGAACGGGAGCACGACGGGCTCGTCACCGCGGTGGAGCGGTCATGACGGCCACCGTGCCGTCCGAGCTCAGGATGGCGAACGACATCGCGGCCAACCTCCGCCACCTGCCCGAGCAGGAGGCCGTGGAGGCGATCGCGGGCCACATCGGCAGATTCTGGGACCCGCGGATGCGGGCGCGGCTGTACGCGTTCACCGACGCCGGAGCGGAGGGCCTGGACCCGCTCGTGGCCGACGCGGTGAAACTCCTGCGCTGATCGTCCTCCCGTACTGATGGTCCTCCCGCACTGATGGTCCTCCCGCACTGATGGTCCTCCCGTACTGATCGCCGCTCGGCAGCGAAGACGACTGTTCTCCCTCTGTACAACTCCAAATACTGCATACAGTATGGAGATGTTCGGAGGGAGAGGAGTCGCGCATGCTGTTCCGGCAGCTGGAGTACTTCGTGGCCGTGGCGAGGGAACGTCACTTCGCCCGGGCGGCCTCGGCCTGCTACGTGTCCCAGCCCGCGCTCTCGGCGGCCATCGCCAAGCTGGAGCGGGAGCTGAACGTCACCCTGATCAACCGGGGGCACACCTACCAGGGCCTGACCCCCGAGGGGGAGCGCCTCGTCGTCTGGGCGAAACGGATCCTCGCCGAACAGGACGCCTTCAAGGCCGAGGTGGCCGCCGTGCAGTCCGGCATCACCGGAACCCTGCGCCTGGGCACCGACCCCACCGCCTCCACGACCCTCGCGCTCCCCGTCGCCGCGTTCTGCGCCGCCCACCCGCTCGCCAAGGTCCAGGTCCGCTCCCGGCTGTCGACCAAGGAACTCCACCGCCAGCTGCGCGACTACGAACTCGACGTGGCCATCGCCCACTTCGACCCCGACGACCAGGAGGGCCTCCAGATCGTCCCCCTCTACCAGGAGCGGTACATGCTCCTGGTCTCGGACGACCATCTGGCCGCCCAGTCCGCCACCGTCAGCTGGGCCGACGCCGCCGAACTGCCGCTCGCGCTGCTGACGCCCGACATGCGCATCCGGCAGATCGTCGACACCGTCTTCGCCGAGAAGGGCTTCGTGGTGACCCCGCAGGTGGAGACCGACTCGATCGCCTCCCTGTACGCGCACGTCGGCGGCGGCGAGTGGGCGAGCATCGTGCCCCACACCTGGCTGCGCGCGATGCCCGTGGTCGGCCGCATCAGGGCGCTGCCGCTGGTGGACCCCGAGGCCGGCGCCCAGGTGTCGGTCGCGATCCACGCCGCCACCCCGGGCCCCGTCGCGGCCCGCGCCTTCGTCAACGCGGCGACCGGCCTCTCCCTCGACGACTTCTTCGCCCGTCCGCTGCCCGCGGGCCACGGGGTGCGCTGAACCGGGCGGCCGGGCCCTTCGGGCATGCCCGGCGAAGTCCCGCCCGCCCCGCGCCGCCGTTCCCGCGCACCCGGCGCGGGACGTTCGGCCCGGACATGCGGACGGACACCCAACTCGGGGCCGCCCTCCATGCGGACGGACACCCAACTGGGGGCCGCCCTCCATGCGGACGACGGGACTCCGCGGTCACACTTGTGCCCGCGTTCCGGTTGCCCTCCGACGGGCCCGGGGGCCGTGTCTGCCAAGTCACACCGGCCCGGGGGCGGCGGGGCTTCGCGGACGCGACCTAGCCCGGAGGGTCAGGTGCGTGCCCCGCATCCGGCCCCGGCGCGTACCGCGCCTGGAGTGCCTTGCGGTCCAGGCCGCCCTTCGCCGTGTACGGCAGCGCGGCGACCAGCTCCAGACGGTCCGGGACCTCGAAGGGGGCGAGGCGGTCGCGGCAGTGCCGCAGGATCTCCCCGGTCTCGACGCCCTCCCCGTCCCGCAGGACCACGGCGGCCCCGACCCGCTGCCCGTACACGGCGTCCGGCAGCGCGTACACGGCGGCCTGCGCGACCCCCGGGCAGCCCACGAGGACGTCCTCGACCTGCTCGGGGGAGATCTTCTCGCCGCCCCGGTTGATGAGGTTCTTGATCCGCCCGGTCAGCGACAGATACCCGTCCTCGTCCAGGATGCCCAGATCGCCGGTGCGCAGCCGGTCCCCGACGAACGTGGACGCCGTCGCGTCCGGGTCGGCGAGATAGCCGCGGGCGACCGTCGGCCCCGACACCCACACCTCGCCCTCGACGCCCGGCGGGCACGGCACCCCGTCCCGGTCCACGACGCCGACCTCCACGCCCGTGGCCCGGCCGACCGAGCCGTGCTTCAACGCCCCCCGCCCGGGCGGCGGTTCACTGGTCGCCTGGTGCGAGGACTCGGTCATCCCGTACGCCGACAGCAGCGGCGCGCCGAACGTGCGCTCAAGGGCCCGCTGGGTGGCCGGGTTCAGCGGCGCGGAGCAACTGCGCACGAACCGCAAGGGCGCCGACCGGGCGTCCGGGCACTCCCGCTCCGACCGGTCCAGGAGGATCTCGTGGATGGCGGGCACGGCCGTGAACCAGGTCGCCGACACGGCCCGCATGTCGGGCCAGAACGTGCCCGCGGAGAACCGCCCCCGCTCCGGCAGCAGCACGCAGCCGCCGCTCGCGAGGGACGCCAGCAGCGCCGCGAACAGCCCGTGCCCGTGGAAGAACGGCATCACCGCGACCGTCGCGTCGCCGGGCCCCAACTCGTAGGTGGCGCAGATGGTTCGCACGGAGGCGGCGACATTGGCGTGGGTCAGCGGCACCATCTTCGCGCGGTCCGTGGTCCCGGCGGTGAACAGCACGAGCGCGTCCCGCTCCGTCAACTCGCCCGCAGCGCCCCGCGACCGCGCGACCGGCCCCGGCCGCAGCGTCACCGTCGCCGTCCCCGCGCGGGAGGCGGCCACACGCAGCGGCCACACCGGCACGTTCAGCGGACCTGTGGCAGCGGATGGCCCGGCCAGCACCGCCCCCACCCCCAAGGCCGCCGCACGAGCCGTCAGCTGGGACCCGGGGAGCGCCGGATCCAGCGGCGCCACCACCAGCCCGGCCCGCGCCGCACCCAGCAACGCGACGACGAACTCCGCGCTGTTGGCCGCGAGCAGCCCCACCGCGTCCCCGCGCCGCAGCCCGCTCCCGCGCAGCCGCACGGCCACGTCGTCCGCCAGCCGCGCGAGCGCCCCGTACGACAGCGGCACCCGCTCGCCGGTCACCACCAGGGCCCGGGCGTACGGGCGTTCGCGGACCTGCCGGTCGAGCAGATCGGCCAGGCCGGTGAGCGCCGGAGGCCGGTACGGGTCCGTGCCGCGCACGGGCCGCGCCGCCACAGCGGCCATGTCCCCACCCCCCAGCGCCGGTTTCGATGAAGCGGTCCTCTGCGAGCGTGGGGCGGCCCGTCGGGCCCGTCCAATACCCACTGGCGAACGGCCGATAGCGAGCGTCTATCAAGCGAGCCGGGAGGCCCCTCACCTGCCGTCGATAGACGCTGGTTATCGGCTGGTCGCCGATGGGTCTTGGACGCGGTCCGGCGCGCTGCGGATGGTGAGAGAAGTAGCCGCTCCGGCAGGACCTGCCCAAGGAGGACCTCGGACCATGACCGCACCCTCACCCCTGGAGACCGCGGCAGCAGCCGACGTACCGACCGAGCTCACCGACGGCTACCACCTGGTCGTCGACGCCCTGAAGATGAACGACGTCGACACCATCTACGGGGTGGTCGGCATCCCCATCACGGACCTCGCCCGCCTCGCGCAGGCGCAGGGCATCCGCTACATCGGCTTCCGGCACGAGTCCAACGCCGGCCACGCCGCAGCGGCGGCCGGATACCTCACCAAGAAGCCCGGCATCGCGCTGACCGTGTCCGCGCCGGGCTTCCTCAACGGCCTGGTCGCCCTCGCCAACGCGACCACCAACTGCTTCCCCATGGTGCAGATCTCCGGCTCCAGCGAGCGCCACCTCGTCGACCTCAAGCAGGGCGACTACGAGGAGATGGACCAGCTCGCCGCCGCGCAGCAGTTCTGCAAGGCCGCCTACCGCGTCAGCCGCGTCGAGGACATCGGCCGCGGTATCGCCCGCGCCCTGCGCACCGCGATCTCCGGGCGCCCCGGCGGTGTCTATCTCGACATCCCCGCCGCGGTGCTCGGCGCCATCATGCCCAAGGAGGAGGGCGCGCGGACGCTCAGCCGGCTCGTCGACCCGGCCCCGCGCCAACTGCCCGCCCCCGAGGCCGTGGACCGTGCCATCGAGCTCCTCGCGGGCGCCGAACGCCCGCTGGTCGTGCTCGGCAAGGGCGCGGCGTACGCGCAGGCCGACGACCGGGTACGGGAGTTCATCGAGTCGACCGGCATCCCCTACGTGCCGATGTCGATGGCCAAGGGCCTGCTGCCCGACGACCACCCGCAGTCCGCGGCCACCGCCCGCTCGCTGGCGCTGAAGAAGGCCGACGTGGTGATGCTCGTCGGCGCCCGCCTCAACTGGCTGCTCAACCACGGCCAGACGGGCTGGAACCCGGACGCCAAGTTCATCCAGGTGGACATCGACCCGCGCGAGATGGACAGCAACCAGCCCATCGCCGCCCCGCTCGTCGGTGACATCGAGTCGGTCCTAGACGTGCTCGCCGAGCGCACCAAGCCCGGCCGCATCCAGGCTCCCTCGGCCTGGCGGGACGAACTCGCCGCGCGCTCCGCGCAGAACGTCGCCAAGATGGCCGAGCGCCTCAAGGCCGACCCGCACCCCATGCAGTTCATGGGTGCCCTGAAGGCCGTGCGCGACGTCCTCCACGCGCGCCCGGAGACGTACCTCGTCAACGAGGGCGCCAACGCCCTGGACATCGCGCGCAACGTCATCGACATGCACGTGCCGCGCCACCGCCTCGACAGCGGCACCTGGGGCGTGATGGGCATCGGCATGGGGTACGCCGTCGCCGCCGCCGTGGAGAGCGGACAGCCCGTCGTGGCCGTCGAGGGCGACAGCGCCTTCGGGTTCAGCGGCATCGAGATCGAGACGATCTGCCGCTACGGACTCCCCGTCGTCACCGTGATCATGAACAACGGCGGTGTCTACCGGGGTGTCGACGAGAACCCCTACGACGACGACCCCTCGCCCACGACCCTGATGGCCGCCGCCCGGCACGACCTGCTCATCGAGGCGTTCGGCGGCAAGGGCTACCGGGCCACCACCCCCGCCGAGGTCACCGCCGCCCTCACCGAGGCCCTCGCCTCCGGCGGCCCCGCCCTCATCGACTGCGTGATCGACCCCTCCGCCGGCACCGAGAGCGGCCACATCGCGCACCTCAACCCCAAGGGCATCACCGTCGGCAACATCACGCCGGCCAAGAAGTGACCCCGGCCCGCACCCGTACCGACCTCGAACTCCCGCTCCGTACGCGTACGTTCACGAAAAGGAAGCAGACATGAGTGAAAAGCCGCTCGCCGGAATCAAGGTGATCGACTTCACCGGGGTGCAGGCCGGCCCCGCCTGCACGCAGATGCTCGCCTGGTTCGGCGCCGACGTCCTCAAGGTCGAGCGCCCCAACGGCGGCGATGTGACCCGCCGTCAGCTGAGGGACATCGAGGACCTGGACGCCCTCTACTTCACGATGCTCAACAGCAACAAGCGCTCCCTGGCCATCAACACCAAGACCCCCGAGGGCAAGGAGGTCCTGGAGAAGCTGATCGCCGACGCGGACGTCCTGGTGGAGAACTTCGCCCCCGGCGCCCTCGACCGCATGGGCTTCTCCTGGGCGCGCATCCAGGAGCTCAACCCGCGCCTGATCTTCGGCTCGGTCAAGGGTTTCAACGACGAGTCGTCCTGGAACGACCTCAAGGTCTACGAGAACGTCGCCCAGTGCGCCGGCGGCGGCGCCTCCACCACCGGCTTCTGGGACGGCCCGCCCACCATCTCCGGCGCCGCGCTCGGCGACTCCAACACCGGTATGCACCTGGCGATCGGCATCCTCACCGCGATCATCGACCGGGCCAAGACCGGCAAGGGCCAGAAGGTCTCCGTGTCCATGCAGGACGCCGTCCTCAACCTCTGCCGGGTCAAGCTCCGCGACCAGCAGCGCCTGGAGAAGGTCGGCTACCTGGAGGAGTACCCGCAGTATCCCAACGGCGAGTTCACCGACGTCGTCCCGCGCGGCGGCAACGCGGGCGGCGGCGGCCAGCCCGGCTGGGTCCTGAAGTGCAAGGGCTGGGAGACCGACCCCAACGCCTACATCTACTTCACCGTCCAGGAACAGAACTGGAAGCGCACCGCCGAGGCCATCGGCCACCCCGAGTGGGCCGACGACCCCGAGTACGCCACCGCGCGCGCCCGCCAGCCGCACATCTTCGAGATCTTCGAGGAGATCGAGAAGTGGCTGGCGGACAAGACCAAGTACGAGGCGGTGAACATCCTGCGCGAGTGGGAGGTCCCCTGCGCGCCCGTGATGAGCATGAAGGAGATCGCCTACGACGAGGACCTGCGCCGCAGCGGCACCGTCGTCGAGGTGGAGCAGAAGGGCCGCGGCACCTACCTCACGGTCGGCAGCCCCGTGAAGTTCTCCTCCTTCAAGCCGGACGTCGTCGGCGCCCCGCTGCTCGGCGAGCACAGCTCCGAGGTCCTGGTCGAACTCGGCTACGACGAGGAGACGATCGGGCGGCTGAAGGAGAGCGGCGTCATCGTCTAGCGGGCGGCGCGAGCGGGAACGGGAGAGCGGCGGCCGGGGCTTCCAAGCCCCGGCCGCCGCTCTCCCGTTCGCCGGCGGAACGGCCCGGCTCAGACGGTGGTCGCCTCGGCCCGCCGCCGCATCAGCTCCCGCTCGCGCTCACGGCGCGCCGTGACGTCCCGGATGACCGCCCCGCAGTACATCGTGCCGTCGGCGGCCGGCACCATCAGCACGCTGAACTCGATGGACAGCCGGCGCCCGTCCGCCGCCAGCGCCGGTACGGCGAGCAGGTCGGCGTCTCCGTACTTGGAGGATCCGCGTGCCAGCGCCTCCTCGAATCCGTCCCAGTGACGCTTCCTGTGCTTCTCGGGGATGATCACGTCCAGACTGCGGCCTGCCACGTCGTCCGCCGCGAACCCGAAGATGCGCTCCGCACCCCGGTTCCAGTAACGGATCAGTCCCTCGCCGTCGATGATCACTATGCCGTCGGGTGCCTGGGCTGCCATGCCCAGTACCACCGCTGGATCCAGAGCTTCCATGTCGCCTCCGAGCCGGGGCCATCGGACGCCGAGAGTATACAGACTGAGTGTATACAGAATCCAGAGAAGTGCATGGGTGGCGGGGGCGGGGTGGCGGGTGGCAGAGGCGGGACCCCCGCGGCGCAGGGGGCGCTCCCCGCCGCGTAGGGGTCCCGCCGCCGTGCAGCGGGTGGCCCGGTCAGCCCTCAGGTGGCCGCTGCCCTCGGGGCCATGCGGTCCTGTCCCGCGTGCACGTTCATGGCGCGCCTCGGGGAGGCCCCGAGATCTGTCGACGAAATATTGTCTACAGGATGGGAATGATGCCAGCAAGAGTCCTGACGTACCCCTGTCCGCAGTCCGGCGTCCCCAACTCCCGCGTATCCGGGCGTTTGTGCGCCGTAGACTGTAGGCGAAAGCCAATTCATAATTGGGTCCCCGCGTACCGCGACGATGTTGCCGAGGAGGGCCGTGATGTTGTCGACGACAGGCCTGCCGCAGGGCGCCGTGCCCAAACTCGAACGCCCCGGCCCGCTGCGCGACCGCGTCTACGAGGCTCTCCTCGAACTCATCACCACCCGCGCCCTCCAGCCCGGCCGCCATCTCGTGGAGAGCGAGCTCGCCGGCCATCTCGGGGTCTCCCGGCAGCCCGTGCGCGAGGCGCTCCAGCGGCTCAGCACCGAGGGCTGGGTCGATCTGCGCCCGGCCCAGGGCGCGTTCGTGCACGAACCGACCGAGGAGGAGGCCGACCAGCTCCTCACCGTGCGCACCCTCCTGGAGGCCGAGGCGGCCCGGCTCGCCGCGGCCACCGCGGGCGCCTCGGCGATCAAGGCGCTGGAGGAGATCTGCGAGGAGGGCGAGCGCGCGGTCGCGGCCGACGACGTGGACGGCGCCGTCGCCATGAACGCCCGCCTGCACGCCAAGATCATGGAACTCGCCGGGAACACGGTCCTCGCGGAACTGGCCGCCCAGGTCGACCGCAGGGTCCGCTGGTACTACACCCCCGTCGCCCGGCAGCGCGGCCGTCAGTCCTGGATCGAGCACCGCGAGCTGATCGCCGCCATCGCCGACCGCGACGAGCGGCGCGCCACCGAGGTCATGCGCGCCCACACCGAACAGACGCGGAAGATGTACCACGAGCGCGAGAAGTAGCCGTCCGGTCACCCAGCGCGCGAAGGCCACGCGGCGCCCTCCCGGCCAGCGGATATGCAGGTGAAAGGCGCTCCGAAAGCTTGGTATTGTTGTCCATGTCGCCGCGGGGAACACCCCCGGCCGGGCGGCGGACACCTTGTCCGGGTGGCGGAATGGCAGACGCGCTAGCTTGAGGTGCTAGTGCCCTTTATCGGGCGTGGGGGTTCAAGTCCCCCCTCGGACACAAGACGCGAGGCCCCTGCGGAAGCAGGGGCCTCGCGCGTTTCCCGCGTCGGTCCCGCGCGCGGTCCCCGGTTAATTCGCGTGCTGACCCCGCCCCCCTCTCCCTACACTCGCCAGGCATCGATCAGTGACCAGTGAGGGGAGCCCGGCCGTGTGTGAGCGCACCGTCGCCGTCGTTCCCCCTGCCCGCTACGAGGTGATCCTCGTGTCCTGGTCCGTCCGGTGCCCGCCGCGCGGCCGGTACCGGATGCCCGTGATGCGCCACCGATCCGTCTGACGTTCCGTCACCTGCGGTGTGCCGTACGGGAATCGCGCTGCCCTGTTCACCGAACAGCTCGAAAGGCCACAGGCCGTGCGCACCCACACCAACCCCCTTGCCGCCGTCCGCAACCTGGGCATCCTCGCCCATGTCGACGCGGGCAAGACCACCGTCACCGAACGCATCCTGTACCTCACCGGCGCCACGCACCGGCGCGGCGAGGTCCACGACGGCACCACCGTCACCGACTTCGACCCGCAGGAGCGCGACCGGGGCATCACGATCTTCGCGGCGGCGGTCAGCTGCGCCTGGGACGGCCATCGCGTCAACCTGATCGACACTCCGGGGCACGTCGACTTCGCGGACGAGGTCGAGCGGTCCCTGCGCGTGCTGGACGGGGCGGTCGCGGTGTTCGACGCCGTCGCCGGCGTGGAACCGCAGAGCGAGTCGGTCTGGCGTCAGGCCGACCGGCACGGCGTCCCGAGGATCGCCTTCGTCAACAAGCTCGACCGGGCGGGCGCCGACCTGGACGCTGCCGTCGCGTCGATCCGGGAGCGGCTGCACCCGGCGCCGCTGGTCGTGCAGTGGCCCATCGGGACCGAGGACGGCTTCCGTGGGCTCGTCGACCTGGTCCGGATGCGGGCGCTGACCTGGACCGACGGGGGCGACCTCGTCGTAGGGGAGGTTCCGGGGGAGCTGCTGGAGGAGGCCGTGCGGCGGCGTCGGGTGCTGGAGGAGGCGGTGGCCGAGCTGCACGCCGGAGCGCTGGAGGAGTTCTGCGCGCGGTCCACGCTGTCGCCGCGGTCGCTCGCCGGCGCTCTGCGCGACCTCACCCTGACCGGGGACGGCGTGGTCGTCCTGGCCGGGTCCGCCTACCGGGACCGGGGCGTCGAACCGCTGCTGGACGCGGTCGTGGCGTACCTGCCCTCGCCCCTCGACGTGCCCGCCGTGCGCGGCACCGGCGAGGGCGACGGGCAGGAGCGGCCCGCCGATCCCGCGGCGCCCTTCGCGGGGCTGGTGTTCAAGGTCAACGCCACCCCGACCGGGCGGCTCACCTGCCTGAGGGTCTACTCGGGCACGATCGAGAAGGGGGACACCGTGTGGGACCCGGGCGCGCGGCGCACCGAACGCGTCGGCCGCATCGTGCGCGTCATGGCCGACCGGCACGTCCCGCTGGAGCGCGCGGTCGCCGGGGACATCGTGGCCGTCGTCGGGCTGAAGTCGGCCCGCGCCGGTTCGACCCTGTGCGCGCCGGACGCCCCGATCGTCCTGGAGCCTCCGGGTGTCGCCGATCCGGTCGTCTCGGTCGCGGTCGAGGCCGTGCGGTCCCTGGACACCGACCGGCTGGCCACGGCGCTCGCCCGGCTGGCCGAGGAGGACCCGTCGCTGGTCGTGCGGACGGACCCCGAGACCGGTCAGACGGTGCTGTCCGGCCTGGGTGAACTGCACCTGGAGGTGGCGCTGGAGCGGATGCGGCGCGACCACGGGCTGGACGTCAACGCCGGTGCGCCGAGGGTGACCTACCGGGAGACGGTCCTGCGCGGGGTGAGCGGGCTGGTGTTCCGGCACGTCAAACAGGACGGCGGGGCAGGGCAGTTCGCCCATGTCGTGCTGGACGTCGAACCCCTCGGTCCCGAAGCGGGGTTCGAGTTCCGCTCGGCCGTCGTCGGCGGCCGGGTGCCGCAGGAGTACGTCCGCGCGGTCGAGGCCGGGTGCCATGAGGCGCTGACGCAGGGCCCGTTGGGCGGTCACCCGGTGACCGGGCTGCGCGTCACGCTCACCGACGGGGCGACGCATGTGAAGGACTCGTCCGACACGGCGTTCCGCACCGCGGGCCGGCTCGGGCTCCGTGAGGCCCTGCGTGCCTGCGCGTTGGGCCTGCTGGAGCCGGTCGCCGAGGTCACGGTCACCGTGCCCGAGGCAGCCGTCGGCGGGGTGCTCGGCGACCTGGCGGCACGCCGCGGCCGGGTCACCGCGTCCGCCGCGCGCGCCGGTTCGGCGGTCGTCACCGCGACCGTGCCGCTGGCCGAACTGTTCGGCTACGCGACCCGGTTGCGCAGCCGCACCCAGGGCCGCGGCACCTTCACGGCCCGCCCGGTCGGCTACGCGCCGGCACCGGCGTCGACGCCCGCGCCGGCACCGGCCAGGCGGCGGTAGCACGGTCGGTGGCTCCTCCCCGCATGCGGGGAGGAGCCACCATCCGGTCAGGGGCACCGCACGCCTGTCGTCACGGGTACGAGACGATCGTCGACGGCACGGTCGACGTGCCCGACGTCGGCGACCCGATGTCGTTGATCACGCGTTCGTACTGTCCCTGGCCGCCCAGGGAGACCACCAGCAGGTCGTGGAACCTCACCCCCGACCGGTTCGGCGCGGCGAAGCCGTGGTGCTGCACGATCGTCGGGTCGACGTTGTAGTAGCAGTAACTGCCCAGTCCCCAGCCCTCGTGGGTGGTGACCGCGTCGCCCACCCGGTAGGCCGCGTAGCCCTTGACCGAGCCGTTCTGGATCGCCGCCTGGTTGGGCGCGTCGTACGCCTTCTCGTTCTGGAAGAAGATCGTGCGCCCGCGCTCGCCGAACCACTGGACGTCGTACTTGTTGAAGTGCTCGACGAACAGGCCGGTGGCCAGGACGTCCGCGCCGTTGACGACGACGCCGTAGTCGGCCCGGTTGGTCTCCCAGCCGACGCCCGTGCCGTGGTCGGCGCGCCACACCCAGGTGTGGTCGACGATCGTGTGGCGGCTGTTGACGACGATCGAGGTGGTGGCCTTTCCGGCGCCGGCCCCGCCGATCCGGACGAACACGTCCTGGACGGTGGTGGGGTTGGCCGAGTGGCTGCGGGAGGCTCCGGTCGGCCCGACCTCCAGCAGGGTGGGGGAGTTGACCGGTCCGGCGTCGATGAGGAAGCCGGCCAGGCGCACGCCGTCCACGTCGGCGACCTTCATCGCGGTGACGCCGTTGTCCGGGATCAGGGTCGCGTACCCCAGGCCCAGGACGACGGTGTCGGCGCGGTTGACCTGGATCGGCTGGTCCAGGTGGTAGATGCCGGGCGTCAGGAGCAGATGCAGCCCCTGGGCGAGGGCCTGGTTCAGGGTGGCGGCGGAGACGCCGGGCTTGGCGACGTAGAACTGGGTCAGCGGCAGCGAGGAGCCGCGCGGGGTGCCGTTGCCCCAGGTGACACCGCGGGCGTTGGTGCGCAGCGCCGGGAGGAAGACCCGGTACTCGCTGCCGTTGAGGTACAGGAACGGCTTCTCGCGGGAGACCGGTGTCGTGGCGAGGGTCGTGTACGGCGGGTTCGGGAAGCTCTGCGCGGGGGCGCCCTCGACGCCGGAGAACACCATGTTCCAGACGCCGTTGAGCCAGCTTCCGATCGAACTGTCGCGGGTGTACCACTGCTGCTGGGAGTAGGGGCCGACCTGGCCGTCGATGCGGCTGTCGGCGATGTAGCCGCCGCTGGCCCAGCCGTAGCCGTCGGGGGAGAGGTTGAGGCCGCCGCGGACGTGCATCCGGCGGAACGGGGCGGCCTGAGCCACCGCCCAGCGGTTGGTGCCGTTGACCGGGACCAGGGCCAGATTCTCCGCCGAACGCCAGAAGTTCTGGGTGGCGTTGCCGTTGAACCAGCCCGCGTCGACCGTCACGTCCCCGTTGATGGTCGTGTCGTCGGGGGACAGGCCCAGGCCGGCGATGGAGGTGTAGAAGCCGAGCTGGGCGTTGAGCCCGTTGTAGGTGCCGGGCTTGAACAGCAGGGCGTAGCGGCCGGTGCCGAACTGGGCCGACTCCTGCTGGGCGAAGACGGCGTCCAGCCGGGCCTGGATCCCGGGCGTGCCCGGGTCGAAGACGATGACGTTCGGGCCGAGGTCACCGCCCCCGGGGAGGGCCTGGGGGCGGCTGAAGGCGGGCGTCGCGGACAGGGCGAGGGCTGCGGGAACGGCGGCGCCGAGGACCGTTCTGCGGCGAAGGTGCTTCGAGGTCATGCGCGGCTCCTTGTTCAGGAAGTGAACGTGCGGGGGGATGGGAGCGCTCTCTGCGGAGGGATGCTTCAGTGTCGTGAACGCACTCGTCAAGAGGTGCGGCCCGAGTTCAACAAGTGCTGTTCAACCCCTTGACGAGTCGGAGCCGCCCCGTTTAACTCACGTCCTAAATTAAGTCATGAGTGCATTCCCTGAAGGGACACCAGGAGCCATGCGCAGCATCCGAGCCGCGGCCGTAGGCGCCGTCACCATGTCTCTCGCCCTGGCCGCGACGGCCTGCGGAGGCGGTTCGTCGACGGAGGGCGGGTCCAACGACTCCCCGAAGACCCTCACCTACTGGGCCTCCAACCAGGGGGCGAGCGTCGAGATCGACAAGAAGGTCCTCCAGCCCGAACTCGACAAATTCAAGAAGCAGACGGGCATCGAGGTGAAGCTGGAGGTCGTGCCCTGGTCCGACCTGCTCAACCGCATCCTCACCGCGACCACCTCGGGCCAGGGCCCCGACGTCCTCAACATCGGCAACACCTGGAGCGCCTCCCTTCAGGCGACCGGCGCGCTGCTCCCCTGGGACGCCAAGAACTTCGAGGCGATCGGCGGCAAGGACCGCTTCGTGGACTCCGCCCTCGGTTCGACGGGCGCGGCAGGCCAGGACCCGGCGGCGGTGCCGCTGTACTCCATGTCCTACGCGCTCTACTACAACAAGAAGATGTTCGCCGACGCGGGCATCAGCCAACCGCCCGCCACCTGGGACGAGTTCGTCGCGGACGGCAAGAAGCTGTCCAAGGGCGGCAAGTGGGGCATCGCCGTCGAGGGCTCCAACCCGTCGGAGAACATCCACCACGCGGTCGTCTTCGCCAAGCAGCACGGCGGCGACTTCTTCACCGCCGACGGCAAGGCCGACTTCACCAACGACGGTGCCGTCGCGGGCGTCAAGCAGTTCGTCGACCTGATGGCCAAGGACAAGGTCATCGCCCCCGGCAACGCCGAGTACGCGCAGAACCAGTCCGTGAGCGACTTCGCCAAGGGCAAGACGGGGATGCTGCTGTGGCAGTCGGCGTCCGCCAACCTCGTCTCGCAGGGCATGAACGAGGACGACTTCGGGATCGCCCCGGTGCCCGTCCAGTCCGGTACCCCCGGCACCGGCACCGGCGTCAACTCGATGGTGATGGGCATCAACCTCTCCGTCTTCAAGAACTCCGACAACCTCGACGGCGCCAAGAAGTTCGTGAAGTTCATGACGAGCGACGCCGAGCAGAAGATCCTCAACACCGCCTACAGCTCCATCCCGCCGGTCAAGGGCGCCCAGTCCGACGCCGCCTTCAACACCCCCGCGAACGGTGTCCTGAAGAACACCCTCGCCACCAGTGCCGTCGCAGCCCCCCAGGTCGCCGACGAGTCGCAGTTCGAGACGGCGGTCGGCACCGCCATCAAGGAGCTGTTCGCCGACGCGGCCGCCGGCCGCGCGGTGACCACGGACTCGGTGAAGGCGGCCCTGGAGAAGGCCCAGGCGCAGATGCCGGCGGCGTGACCAGATGACCAGCACTGTCGAACTCCCGGTGCGCAAGGGAGAGTCGGACACGGCGTCGGCGCGCGGACCGCGCCGCCGCCTGCCCGGCCGGCTGCGCCGCATCGGACTGCCCTACCTGCTCCTGCTGCCCGCCCTGATCCTCGAACTCCTCGTGCATCTCGTGCCGATGGTCATCGGGATCGTGATGAGCTTCAAGAAGCTCACCCAGTTCTACATCCGCGACTGGGGCGCCGCCCCGTGGGCCGGCCTCGACAACTTCCGTATGTCGGTGGACTTCGACGCCCCCGTCGGCGAGGCGCTGCTCCACTCGTTCCTCGTCACGGTCGCCTTCACCCTGCTCTCGGTCGGCCTGTGCTGGCTGATCGGCACGGCCGCAGCCATCTGCATGCAGGACATGTTCCGCGGCCGGGGCCTGCTCCGCGCCCTGTTCCTGGTGCCGTACGCGCTGCCCGTCTACGCGGCCGTCATCACCTGGGTGTTCATGTTCCAGCACGACAACGGCCTGGTGAACCACGTCCTGCACGACCAGCTCGGCATCACCGACAAGCCGTCGTTCTGGCTCATCGGCGACAACAGCTTCATCGCGCTGCTCGTCGTGTCGGTGTGGAAGGGCTGGCCGTTCGCCTTCCTCATCGTGATGGCCGGACTCCAGAACATCCCCAAGGAGCTGTACGAGGCGGCAGCCCTCGACGGCGCCGGGGTGTGGCAGCAGATCCGCCGCATCACCCTGCCGTCGCTGGGCGCCGTCAACCAGGTGCTGATCCTGGTGCTGTTCCTGTGGACGTTCAACGACTTCAACACGCCCTACGTGCTGTTCGGCAAGACCGCCCCGGCCGCCGGGGACCTCATCTCGGTCCACATCTACCAGGCCTCCTTCGTCACCTGGAACTTCGGCACCGGCTCCGCCATGTCCGTGCTCCTGCTGCTGTTCCTGCTCCTGGTGACCGGCGTGTACCTCGCCGTGACCTCGCGCGGACGGAGGACCCCCCATGTCTAGCTCCCCGATGGCCCCGCCCAAGTCCTTCGTCTGGACCCGGCGGATCTTCCTCACCCTCCTCGCCGGGTTCGTGCTGCTGCCCGTCTACGTCATGGTCTCCAGCTCGCTGAAGCCGCTCCAGGACGTGACCGGCAAGTTCCGCTGGATACCGAGCGAGGTGACCTTCCGGCCGTACATCGACATCTGGTCGACGGTCCCGCTCGCCCGGTACTTCGTGAACTCCCTGATCGTGGCGGGCGCGGCGTCGATCTGCTCGGTCGTCATCGCGGTGTTCTCCGCGTACGCGGTCAGCCGCTACACCTTCCGCGGCAAGCGCGTCTTCACCGTCACCGTGCTGTCCACGCAGATGTTCCCCGGCATCCTCTTCCTGCTCCCGCTGTTCCTCATCTACGTCAACATCGGCAACGCCACCGGGATCGCGCTGTTCGGCTCGCGCGGCGGGCTGATCCTGACGTATCTGACGTTCTCGCTGCCGTTCTCGATCTGGATGCTGATCGGGTACTTCGACTCGGTGCCGCGCGACCTGGACGAGGCGGCGCTCGTGGACGGCTGCGGGCCGCTCGGGGCCCTGTTCCGGGTCGTCGTGCCGGCCGCGATCCCCGGGATCGTCGCGGTCGCCGTCTACGCCTTCATGACGGCCTGGGGCGAGGTGCTCTTCGCGTCGGTGATGACCAACGACACCACCCGCACCCTGGCCGTCGGACTCCAGGGCTACTCCACGCTCTACGACGTGTACTGGAACCAGATCATGGCCGCCTCACTGGTGGTGAGCGTGCCCGTGGTCGCCGGCTTCCTGCTGCTCCAGCGCTTCCTGGTCGCCGGGCTGACCGCCGGAGCCGTCAAGTGAGCATCACGGCAAGGCCGTTCGAGACCCCACCCGCACCGCCGCTCGACAACTTCCCCCACACGAGCACGACATGCTCAGGATTGAAGGGACATCTGTGACCATCGACCTCGCCGCACTCCCGCACGACTTCCTGTGGGGCACGGCCACAGCCTCGTACCAGATCGAGGGAGCCGTGGCGGAGGACGGCCGTTCGCCCTCGATCTGGGACACCTTCTCGCACACCCCCGGCAAGGTGGCGGGCGGCGACACCGGCGACATCGCCTGCGACCACTACCACCGCTGGCGCGAGGACATCGACCTCATGCGCCGGCTCGGCACCAACGCCTACCGCCTGTCCATCGCCTGGCCCCGGGTGGTCCCCGGCGGCGACGGACCGGTCAACGCCAAGGGCCTCGCCTTCTACGACCGGCTGATCGACGCCGTCCTGGAGGCCGGGATCACCCCGTCCGTCACCCTCTACCACTGGGACCTGCCCCAGGTGCTCCAGGACCGCGGCGGCTGGCCCGAGCGCGCCACCGCCGAGCACTTCGCGGCGTACGCCTCGGTCGTCGCCGAGCGGCTGGGCGACCGCGTCGGCCACTGGACGACGCTCAACGAGCCGCTCTGCTCGGCGTGGATCGGCCATCTGGAGGGCACGATGGCCCCGGGTCTCACCGACCTGACGGCCGCCGTCCGCGCTTCCTACCACCTGCTCCTCGGCCACGGCCTGGCCACCCAGGCGATCCGCGCCGCCGCCCCGGACGCCCAGGTCGGCATCGTCACCAACCTCTCCACCGTCCACGCGGCCACCGACCGCCCCGAGGACGTCGAGGCCGCCCGGCGGGCCGACGGGCACACCAACCGCTGGTGGCTCGACCCGGTCTACGGGCGCGGCTTCCCGCAGGACATGCGCGAGGTCTACGGCGTCGAACTCCCGGAACGGCCGGGCGACCTGGAGACCATCGCCGCCCCGCTGGACTGGCACGGCCTGAACTACTACATGCCGCAGACCGTCGCCGACGACCCGAGCGGCCCCGCCCCCCACGCCCGTTCGGTCCGCCGCATCGGCGTCCCGCGCACCGGCATGGACTGGGAGATCGACGCGAGCGGCATCGAGACCCTGCTGCTGCGCCTCACCGAGGAGTACGGGGCGCGCCGCCTGTACGTCACCGAGAACGGCTCCGCCTTCCCGGACGTCGTGCGCCCCGACGGCACGATCGACGACCCCGAGCGCCAGGAGTACCTGGTCCAGCACCTCGCCGCCTGCGCCTCGGCGGCCCGCAAGGGCGCCCCGCTGGCCGGGTACTTCGCCTGGTCGCTGCTCGACAACTTCGAGTGGGCGTACGGCTACGAGAAGCGGTTCGGCCTGGTCCACGTCGACTACGACACCCAGGTCCGCACCATCAAGGGCACCGGGTACCGGTACGCGGACATCGTGCGCGAACACGGCAACCGGGTCCGGCGCGCCGCCTGATGTCAGGGGGCGGCGCGGTGTGACAGGTGGACGCGGGTGAGGGCCCGCGTCCACCTCCCGGGCGCCTCGGGACGCACGCCCGTCCGGAGAGCGCTCTCATTCCATGAATGTCATGACCATGCCATTCCGGACTCCCGTCAGGAGAGCCGCATGAAGACCCGCACCCGCACGTACCTGGCCGCTCTGGCCGGCCTCGCCCTGCTCGCCGCCACCCCGGCCCTCGCCGCGCCCGCCGCCGCGGACGTCTCGGCGGCGGCGACCTGGGACACCGACCGGGCGGGCGGCGCCTGGGCCGCAGACCCGGCCGCCGTCACCGCCTCCGGCTCCGAGAACGCCGGCACCGCCCCCGGCCTCGCCTTCGACGGCAACGGCGCCACCCGCTGGTCCAGCGACTTCGCCGACGACGCCTGGATCCGCGTCGACCTCGGCGCCACGATCCGCATCGACCGGGTCACGCTCGACTGGGAGGCCGCCTACGGCAGGCGCTACGTCCTGGAGGCGTCGAGGAACGGCACCGACTGGACCCCCTTCTACACCGAGACCGCGGGCGCCGGCGGCTCGGTCACCGCGCACACCTACCCCCAGGAGGTCACCGGCCGCTACGTCCGCCTGCGCGGCCTCGAACGCGCCACGCCCTACGGCTACTCCCTGTGGAACTTCAAGGTCTACGGCGGTGAGCCCGCCCCCGCCTCCACGACCCGCGCCAACCTCGCCCTCAACCACCCGGCCTACTCGAACGTCTACCAACACGCCGGGAACTCACCGGCGTTCGTCACCGACGGCGGCTACCCCGCCAACCTCAAGGACGACGTCACCCGCTGGTCCAGCGACTGGAACGCCGACCGCTGGGTCTCCGTCGACCTCGGCGCGACCTCCACGATCTCCTCCGTCGACCTGTACTGGGAAGCCGCCTACGCCGTCGACTACCAGCTCCAGGTCTCCGACGACAACGCCACCTGGCGCACCGTGTACCAGCCCTCGGCCGCCGAGGTCGCCGCCCGCCGCGCCGACGTCAGGTCACCGGCCGAGGCGACGGGCCGCCACGACACCGTCACCCTCGCCACCCCGGCCACCGGCCGCTACGTCCGTATGCTCGGCAAGGAACGCCGCAGCTTCCACAACCCGGCGCCCTACACCGCCCAGTTCGGCTACTCCCTCTACGAGTTCCAGGTGTGGGGCACGGGAGGCAGCGCGAACGCCGCCTATCGCGCCCTCCCCGGCGAGCAGTCGGGCACGTACCGGACCACGTTCTTCGACGACTTCACCGGCACCGCCCTCGACCGCTCCAAGTGGCGTGTGGTGCGCACCGGAACGGAGATGGGCCCGGTCAACGGCGAGTCGCAGGCGTACGTCGACTCCACGGACACCGTCCGC
Source organism: Streptomyces sp. NPDC090106 (assembly GCF_044747265.1). Taxonomy (NCBI): domain Bacteria; kingdom Bacillati; phylum Actinomycetota; class Actinomycetes; order Kitasatosporales; family Streptomycetaceae; genus Streptomyces; species Streptomyces sp. NPDC090106. The sequence goes on from NZ_JBIVDS010000008.1 coordinate 26,559, forward strand.
ACGGAGAACGGGAACCTGGTCCTCGCCGCGAAGTACTGCGACAACTGCACCCAGGCGGGCGGCGGGACGTACGACTTCACCTCCGGGCGCATCGACACCAACACCAGGTTCGACTTCACCTACGGCAAGGTCAGCGCCCGTATGAAGCTGCCCGTCGGGGACGGCTTCTGGCCCGCGTTCTGGCTGCTGGGCAGCAACGTCGACGACCCGTCCGTGTCCTGGCCCGCGTCCGGTGAGACCGACATCATGGAGAACATCGGCTACGCGGACTGGACGAGCACCGCCCTGCACGGCCCCGGCTACTCGGCCGACGGCAACATCGGCGCCCGCCGGACCTTCCCGAACGGCGGCACGGCCGACCAGTGGCACACCTACTCCGTGGAGTGGACGCCCACGGGCATGCGGTTCTCCGTCGACGGCGTCCTCGTCCAGGAGACGACCCGCAACAAGCTGGAGTCGACGCGCGGCCAGTGGGTCTTCGACCACCAGCAGTACGTGATCCTCAACCTCGCTCTGGGCGGCGCCTACCCGGCCGGCTGGAACCAGGTGACCAGCCCGTACTGGGGACTGCCGCAGTCCAGCGTGGACAAGGTCGCCGCCGGGGGAGCGCGGGCGGAGATCGACTGGGTGCGGGTGGAACAGAAGCAGTAGCGGGGCCGCGCCGAGCGGTCCGCGACGGCCCTCCACGCGCGCGTGGAGGGCCGTTAATGCGTTGCCGGGCGACCCCGCCCGCTGCGAGCCTCCGGGGATGCCCACCTTCAGCGCCCCCGACGGCACCCGCCTCGCCTACCACGTCACCGGCGAGGGACCGCCCCTGATCTGCCTCCCCGGCGGCCCCATGCAGGCCTCCGTCTACCTCGGCGACCTGGGCGGCCTGACCGCGCGCCGCACCCTGGTCCGCCTCGACCTCAGGGGCACCGGCGACTCCGCGACCCCGGCAGACGTGTCGTCGTACCGCTGCGACCGGCTCGTCGACGACGTCGAGGCCCTGTACGGGGAGCTGGGCCTGGAGCGCGCGGACGTCCTCGCCCACAGCGCCGGCGCGAACCTCGCGGCCCTGTTCGCCGCACGGCACCCCGCGCGCGTGGAGCGTCTCGTCCTGGTCACCCCGAGCGTCTTCGCGGTCGGCATCCCGATCACGCCCGAGGACCGTCTCGCCACCGCGCGTCTGCGCAAGGGCGAGGAGTGGTTCGAGCGGGCGTACGCGTCCCTCGAAGCCGTCACCGAGGGCCGCGCGACCCCCGACGCCTGGGAGGACATCGTCCCCTTCTGGTACGGCCGCTGGGACGACACGGCACGCGCCGTCCACGCGGCCGAGGCCGAGCAGCGCAACGACGAGGCGGCGGCGCTCCACGCCTCCGACGGCGCCTTCACCCCGGACGCCACCCGCACCGCCCTCGCCGCGTTCCCCGGCCGGGTGCTGGTCCTCGCCGGGGAGACGGACGTGGCGGCCCCGCCACGCGCGACAGCGGAGTACGCCGGCCTGTTCCCCCACGCGAAGGCTCTCGTCCAGCCCGGCGCGGGCCACTTCCCCTGGCTGGACGACGGCCCGCGCTTCACGGCGGCGGTGGAGGCGTTCCTCGAGGGCTGACGGGCCCGGACCCAGGGGCGTTCCCGGCGGCGGACCGTGATGTCAGTGGCGCCTGGCATGCTCCGAAGCATGGTTCACGACGACGTGCCGCAGACGCCCGCCGATCCGGGACGCTCCGGGGCCCATGCCCCGGACCCGGCGGCCCCGGAGGCGTGCCGCCGGGCCTTCGAGGACGTCGTGCGGGACAGTGCGCACAGTGGGTTCACGCCCGATCTGCCGCGCGTGACCGACGCGTTGGCGCGCTGCGGGGAACCCTGGCCGGAACTGTCCGGACCCGCCGCCGCGCTGACCGCCGCGGCACTGGCGGCGCAGCGCGTCCCGCACCCGTACGCGTTGCTCACCGTCGCCGGGCTCGCGGGTGACGAGACCCTGCGCATGGTCGTCGGGCGACTCGCGGACGGTTCGATCGCGGCGGCCGAACTCGATGTCGTCCTGGCGCTGCCGCCCGCGCGGCGGATGCTGTTCGCCGGGCTGGACCGGCTCAACTCGTTCGCCCCGGAGGAGACCGCCCCGGACGTGTGGTGGAGGCTCGCGGAGCTGCCCGCCTACGTCGGCTTCGCCCGCCGCGCGCTGGAGGAGGCGGCCGACCGGGTCGACGCGATCGGGGCCGGCCGGATCCCGTACCGGGCCGACAAGGCGTTCACCGGGCGGGAGGTCGCCGTCCTCGGGCAGGCGGCCCGGGTGGCGCTGCTGCGGGACGAGCCGTGGCTCCCGGAGGTGTGCGACCGGCTGCTGCCCGGTACGGCGGTCGCGCCGACGGCCGCGAAGACCGTGCCGTCGCAGGCGCTCCTGTACGAACTGGTCCGCGCCGCCCGCGACTTCCCGACCCCCGAGGCCGTCACCGCGATCCGCGCGGCACGCCGGGCCGCTCGCAACGCCGCCGTGCACAAACAGCTCGACAAGCAGCTCAAGCAGGTCGAGGCGGCGCTCGCCCAGCGCACCGACGTGGCCCTGCGCCTCCCGTCCCTGGGCTTCGACGACCACGGCGTCCTGCGCCGGGACACCGGCGACGGCTACACGGCCGTCGTCACCGTCACCGAGACGGCCGAACTGATCTGGGAGAAGGACGGCCGCGCTCTTCGCGGCACTCCCGCGCCCGTCCGCCGCGACCACGGCGGCCTGGTCAAGGAACTGCGCGACCTCGTCAAGCGGGTGGACGCACATCTCTCCACACTCGCGCGGGCGTTGGAGGGCGGCCTCGCCGTGGACACCGTCCACCGACACGACCGGTGGCGCGAGCGGCTGGCCCGTCATCCCCTCGCCCGGACCGTCGTGCGCCGGCTGATCTGGGAGCTGGAGACGGCGCCGGGCCAGTGGCGGGCCGTCCTCCCGGTGGCCGACGGCGACACCGGGCCGGACGTGCCCGACGACACCCGCGTACGGCTGTGGCATCCGATCCGCGCCGAGGCGGAGTCGGTGCGGGCCTGGCGGGACCGGCTGGTCGACGCCGAGATACGGCAGCCGTTCAAGCAGGCGTTCCGCGAGATCTACCGGCTCACCCCGGCCGAGGAGGAGACCCGGCTGCACTCGAACCGGTTCGCCGCGCACCTCGTCCACTACCGCGGACTGTCGGGCCTGTTCCGGGCCCGCGGCTGGACGAGCAGGTTCCTCGGCCCCTGGGACGGCGGCGACAGCGAGGACGCCACCCGGACACTGGTCGCGGGCGGCTGGCGGGCCCGCTTCGCGCACGCCTACGTGGACGGGGCGGACGGCGACGCGGTGGCCGCGACGGACCGGGTGCGCTTCGACCGCCGGACGGACACCGGCTGGACACCGGCCCCGCTCGCCGAGGTGCCCCCGCTGGTCTTCAGCGAGGCGATGCGCGACGTGGACCTGTTCGTCGGCGTCACCTCCCTCGCCGCCGACCCCGACTGGACGGAGGAGGGACCGGCCCATGCCTACCGGCGCCGCGCCGGGTTCGGCGACCTCACGGAGACCGCCGAGGCCCGCCGCGACGCCCTCGCCCGCGTCCTGCCCCGGCTGGGCATCGCCGACCGCTGCACCCTGGACGGCCGTTTCCTCGTCGTCCGCGGTGACCTGCGCACGTACCGCATCCACCTCGGCTCGGCCAACATCCTGATGGAACCAGACGACTCCTACCTCTGTGTCGTCGCCACCCGGCCCAAGGTGACGCCCAGGATCTTCCTGCCGTTCGAGGACGACCGCCTGTCCGTGATCCTCAGCAAGGCGATCCTGCTGGCGGACGACACGGGGATCACGGACAGGTCGATCCGTGCGCAGATCGAGCGGGCGGTGCCGGTCAGCAGTCCCTGAACTCCGGGGACTGGTTGAGGATCTGGGAGCGGACCGAGGTGAACCGGGCGTAGCTGGCGCCGTCCGTGGCCTCGGGGCGGAAGGCCGCCACCCGGTGGCAGTTCTGGAAGGCGAGGCTCACGCCGAAGTGACGCTCCAGGCTGCCGCGGATCGCGTCACTGGCGAGGGCGCGCAGCAGCTGACCGCGCTCGCGCTCGGACGGGGGAGGGGTCTGGTTGTCGGTGAACTCGGCGGTGCCGTCGCGCAGTTCGGCGGCGAGGGAGGCGACGAGGTCGTAGGCGTAGGGCAGGGACGTGCGGACGGTGTCCACGAAGTCCGCCTCGCTGATGTCACCCTGCTGGGCTTCGGCGAGCAGCTTCGGGGAGACGTCGAGAGACATGACGGTGCGGTTCCTGTCTGTGCGGTGAAAGGGGAAGGGGGGAGAGGGGCGTTCAGTCGGCGGACTGCGGCTGTGGGCCCGGTACGTACTCCGGGTCGATCTGGGACGCCAGGTCCGCGCCCGCCCAGGCGCGGGCGTTGCGGAGGTGGAATTCGACGGCGTGGGCGTGCAGTCGCGCCCAGTCGCGGGGGACGGCGTCCACGGCGTCGCGCATCACGTCCAGGGCGTGGACGTTCTCCCGTTCCAGCGCGCCGCTGTCCCGGCCCTGTTCGGCGGCGCGGACCCAGGAGGAGTGGCCGACGTGGGTGAGCAGGTCGTCTCCCACGGCCTCCTTGAGGAAGAGCAGGTCGTCCTCGCCCGTCACCTTGTTGCCGATCACCGCGATCCGGATGCCGAACTCCCGGGCGTGGTCGCGGTACTGGCGGTAGACCGAGACGCCCTTGCGGGTCGGCTCCGCCACCAGGAACGTCACGTCGAAGCGGGTGAACAGCCCGGAGGCGAAGGCGTCCGCGCCGGCCGTCATGTCGACCACGACGTACTCGCCGGGGCCGTCGACGAGATGGCCGAGGTACAGCTCCACGCCGCTGAGCTTGGAGTGGTAGCAGGCCACCCCGAGGTCGCTCTCGTCGAACTCGCCGGTCACCATCAGCGGGACGCCGCCCACGCGGCGGACGTGCCGGGTGTGCAGTTCGTCGTCGTCCAGCAGGGTCAGCAGGCGCGAGCCGCGGCCCGGCGGCGTGGTCTTGATCATCGCCTCGGCCGAGGCGATCCGCGGGTTGGCGCCCCGCAGGTAGTCCTTGATGCCGGTGAGGTGCGCGCCCAGGGGAGGGGCGGCCGGCGGCGGACCGTCGTGGCCCAGCGCCTCGGCGAGATGCTGGTTGATGTCGCCGTCGATCGCGAGGACCGGGGCGCCGGACTCCGCGAGGCGGCGGGAGAAGAGGGCCGACAGCGTCGTCTTGCCGCTGCCGCCCTTGCCGACGAAGGCGATGCGCATCAGCACCCCGCCCGTCGTCGCCGTAAGGGCTTTTTGAAAATGGATGTCATGTCGGTAGGTTTTAGGGGTGTCGCCGATCACTGTCAAATCGCCCCGCCGCCGTCCTCGTTCCCCAGGTCGGGCCCCGGTGATCGACGGGTTCCTCTTAATGCATATGATGTGCAAGTGCGTGAATACAGCATCAGGGCCGCGGGCCCGGACGACCTCGAAGGTGCGCGAGCCGTGATGCTCGACACCGTCTACCGCGACTTCGGGTCCGGGTACGTGCCCCGCTGGCACGGCGACATCATCGACCCGGCCGCCGCCTACCTGGCCCCGGCCCGGCACACCCTCCTCGTCGCCCTCGACCCCGGCACCGGCTCCGTCGTCGCCACCGCCGCCCTCGACTCCCGGGGCCCGGCCCACCCGCCGAACCCGCGCCATGTCGCCGAGCGCTACCCCTCCGGCGAGACCGCGCAAGTGCGCCGCGTGTACGTCCGGCCCGAGCACCGCAGGCGCGGCCTCGCCCGCCGGATGGTCGCCGACCTCCTCGCGTTCGCCGCCGCCGACGGCGGATACCGCTCCGTCTATCTGCACACCGACCCGGCCGTCCCCGGCGCCGAGGCCTTCTGGCGCTCGCTCGGCACCGTCGTGCACGACGAACGCGCCGACGCCGACAGCGGCAACGGCGTCCTCCACGTCGAGCTGGCCCTGGGGGCGATGACCGGATGAACCGCGCCCGCCTCCTCGCCGCCCTGCTGCTCGCCCCGCTCCTCACCGGCTGCTTCGCCTCGGGCGGAGGCTCCGCCGACGACGCCGGGGACGGCACCCGGCTGCGCGCCGCCCTCGCCTTCCCGCCCGCCGAGAACCTCTCCCCGTACGGCGCCGACGCCACCATCCTCAGCCGCCTCGGCGTCACCGAGGGCCTGACCGCACTCGACGCCAACGGCAGCGCGGCCCCGGCGCTCGCCGCCTCCTGGCAGCGCGAGAACGACCGGACCTGGCTGTTCACCCTGCGCGAGGCCACCTTCCAGGACGGCACCGCCGTCACCCCGGCCACCGTCGTCACCGCCCTCACCCGCGCCACCGCGGCCAAGCCCGCCCCGGCCGCCCTGTCCGGCGTGACCCTCACCGCGCGGGCCGACGGCGACACCGGCGTCCGCGTCACCACCGAGGACCCCGATCCCGTCCTGCCGCTGCGCCTGTCGAGCCCGAGCCTCGCGATCCTCTCCGCGAAGGCGTACGCCGACGCCGACCGCGTCGATCCGGTCGGCCACGCCACCGGACCCTTCGCCCTCACCAAGGTCATGGGCGCCACCGCCGTCACCCTCGACCGGTACGACGACTACTGGGGCGGACGCGCCCAGGCCTCCGGCATCGACGTGAAGTTCATCGCCGACGGCACCGCCCGCGCCAGCGCCCTGCGCACCGACCAGGTCGACCTCGCCGAGGCCGTCCCCGTCGCCCAGGCGGCCGGCCTCGACAAGGCCGTCCGCAAGGCGACCGCCACGACCCGCACCACGAGCCTCCAGCTCAACACGGGCTCGGGGCCGTTCAAGAGCGCCGCCCTCCGGGCCGCCGCCCGCGAGGCCATCGACACCTCCGCACTCGCCGACGACGTCTACGAGGGGTACGCCGACCCGGGCGCCGGCCTCTACGGACCCGCCATGACCTGGGCCGACGGCAAGCGGACCGCACCCGTCGGACGCGCCGCCGCCGGTGACCCGGACGGCACCACGATCACCCTCGCCACCTACGACAACCGGCCCGAACTCCCCGAGGTCGCCCAGGTGCTGAAGCAGCAGCTGGAGAAGGCCGGGTTCGAGGTCGAACTCCAGGTGCGCGAGTACTCACGGCTGGAGAGCGACGTCCTGGCGGGGAAGTTCGACGCGTTCGTCGGCGCCCGCAACAGCCTCGTCGACACCGGCGACCCCGTCTCCGTCCTCGCCAGCGACTACACCTGCCAGGGCAGTTACAACCTCGCGCGGCTCTGCGACAAGAGCGTCGACGCGGCCGTCGAGAAGGCCGAGAGCACGACCGACACCGACGAGCGGCGGGACGCGGCCATGGCCGCCGAGGCACGGATCCTCGGCACCGACGCCGTCGTCCCCCTCGTCCACCAGGAGATCATCACCGGCGTCGGCACCGGCGTGCGCGGCGCGCTCCTCGACCCGTACGAGCGCACCCTCGTCGGCACCGGCACCCGGCGCTGACCCGTGCGGTACCGAGCGGCCACGCTCCTGTGGCGCGCCGGGATCGCGGGCGCCCTCCTGTGCGGCATCGGCCTGCTGCCCTGGCTGACCCGCACCGACCCGGCGCTGACGATCCTCAAGGCGCGCTCCGCCGACCGCAACCCCGACCCGCGGGTGCTGGCCGACATCCGGGACGGACTCGGCCTGGACGACGGCCCGTTCCACCTCCTCGGGACCTGGCTCGGCGGGCTGTGGCGCGGCGACGCGGGACGCTCCTGGATCTCGGACACCGAGGTCACCCCCGCCGTGCTCCAGGCGCTCGGCGCGTCCCTGCTGCTGATGGCGGCGGCCCTCACCGTCGCCGCCGTCACCGCCGCGCTGATCTGCGCCCGCACCCTGTGGCTCGGCGCGCGCCGGCGCCTCGGCGGGCGGCGCGCGGGCGGCGCCGTCTCCGCGATGCTCGCCGCGCTGCCCGAGTTCCTCACCGCGTCCGTCCTCGCCACCGTCGTCGGCGTCCAGCTCGGCTGGCTGCCCGCCCTCGGCTGGTACGGCCCCCGGTGGACGGTCCTGCCCGCCCTCGCCCTCGGCGTGCCCGCCGGCGCCGTCCTCGGCCGCCTCCTCGGCGACCTGCTGCCCGGCGCCTTCGCCGAACCCTGGGCGCTGGCCGCCGCCGCCCGCGGACTGCCCGGCCGGACCGTCGCCCGCCACGCCGTCCGCCGCTGCCTGCCCGCACTGCTGCCCAACACCGGCCTGTTCGCCGTCGGACTCACCGGCGGCTCCGTCGCCGTCGAGCAGATCTTCGACATCCCCGGCCTCGGCCGCACCACCCTCCAGGCCGCCCTCGCCCAGGACCTGCCCGTCCTCCAGGCCGGCACCCTCGCCCTCGTCCTGCTCGCCGCCGCCTTCGCCGCTCTCGCCGCCCTCACCACCCGCCTGGTCGTCGGCACCGCCCTCAAGGACGGCGCCCTGCCCTCCCCGCACGGCCCGAAACCGCCCGCCCCCAGCACCCAGCCGTTCGTGTACGGCGGTCTGCTCGCGCTCGTCGTCGCCCTCGGCCTGCCCCGCGACCCCCTCGCCCTCGACACCGGCGCGCGTCTCCAAGCCCCCTCCCTCACCCACCCGTTCGGCACCGACGCCCTCGGCCGGGACGTCCTCGCCCGCGTCGCCCACGGCGCGCTCGACACCCTGCTCCTCGCCCTCGCGATCGGTGCCGCCGCCCTCGTCACCGGCGTCCTGCTGGGCCTCGCGCCCCGGCTGTCCGGGCCGCTCGTCGACACCGTGACCGCGCTGCCGCCCGTCCTCGTCGCGCTCCTCGTCACCGCCGTCGCCGGGGGCGGCGCGGCCACCCCGGCGCTCGCCGTGGGCGCGGTCGCCTGGGCGCCCCTGGCCGCGCACACCTCCGCGCTCCTGCGCCAGGAACGCGCCGCGCTCCACATCACCGCCACCGTCGGCCTGGGCGCCGGACCCCGGTACCTGCTCCGGCACGAACTCCTGCCCGCCGTCCTGCCGCCCGTCGTGCGCCACGCGCTGCTGCGGCTGCCCGGCATCGCCCTCGCCCTCGCCTCCCTCGCCTTCCTCGGCCTCGGCGCCCAGCCGCCCTCCCCGGAATGGGGTCTGCTCCTCGCCGAGAACCAGCCCTACGCCGAACGCGCCCCCTGGGCCGTCCTCGCCCCCGCGGCACTCCTCGCCCTCCTCGGCGCGCTGGCCGTCACGGCGGCGGGCGGGGTACGCCGGTCGAGGCGCAGGCGAGGGCCGGTCGACAGGCATCAACAGGCTTTGCGTGCAAGGGAGTTGGTGAGATCCGGATGATGAGCGGGCCGGTGACCTGTCCACCACGCCCGGCCGGCGTCCGGCTCACGCCCCTGCTCCGGCTGCTGATCCTCACCCAACTCGCCTTCAACATCGGCTTCTTCGCCGTGCTGCCGTTCCTCGCCGAGCATCTCGGCCGGGCCGTGGGCATGGCGGGCTGGCTCGTCGGGTTCGTCCTCGGGCTGAGGACCTTCAGCCAGCAGGGGCTGTTCGTGGTCGGCGGCGCCCTCGCCGACCGCTACGGCATCCGGCCCGTCGTCCTCGCCGGCTGCGCCCTGCGGATCGCCGGGTTCGGCTGGCTCGGACACGCGACACGGACCTGGGCGGTCATCGGGGCGGTCCTGCTCATCGGGTTCGCCGCCGCGCTGTTCTCGCCCGCCGTCGAGTCCGAGGTCGCCCGGCAGGCCGTCCTCCACGAGGAGTCCGGCGGCGGCCCCCGTACCCGGGTGCTGGCGCTGTTCACGGTGGCGGGCCAAGCGGGCGCGTTCATCGGCCCGTTGCTCGGCGCGCTGCTGCTGACGGTGGACTTCCGCACGGTCTGTCTCGCCGGCGCCGGGATCTTCGTCCTCGTCCTCGCCGGACACGCGTGGCTGCTCCCGCAGCGCGTCCCGGGGCGCGAACGGGTCCGACTCAAAGGCGGGGCCGGGGAGTTGATCCGCAACCGGCGCTTCCTCGGCCTGTGCGGTGCGTACGGCGCCTACCTGCTCGCCTACAACCAGCTCTACCTCGCCCTGCCCGCCGAGGTGGACCGCGCGACCGGCTCCCAGGCGCCGCTGGCCTGGCTGTTCGCCCTGTCCTCGCTGCTCGTGGTGACCGCCCAACTGCCCGTCACCCGCTGGGTGGGCGACCGGTTCTCCCCGCGCCGCTCCATGGCCGCCGGACTGTCCCTCGTCTCGGGCGGGTTCACGGTCGTGGCACTGGCCCGGCCCGCCCACTGGACCGGAACGGCGGGGCTGCTCCCCGCGGCCGGCTTCGTCGTCCTGCTCACCCTCGGCCAGATGCTCGTCGCCCCCGTGGCCCGCGCCTGGCTTCCCGACCTGGCCCCCGCGAACCGTCTCGGCCTCTACACCGGCGCCCTGTCCTCGGTCTCCGGCCTCATGGTCCTCATCGGCACCTCGGCCACCGGCACCCTCCTGGCCCCCGGCCTTCCCCCGGCCCTTCCGTGGCTGATCCTGGCGGCGGTACCGCTGGCGGCGATCGCCTTGCTGCCGAGGCCGAGGCCGTGACGGGAGCGAGCCGCCGACGGGTTCCGCCGCGACGGGGGTGCGCGGTGGGGGAGTCCGCGGGGTGCCGCAGGGCGTCCGCCGGGGTTCAGGACGCCACCAGCTCGCGGACCTCGGGCTCCGCGACCTCGGTCTCCCAGGTGCGGGAGGTCCGGAACAGCCACAGCACGTCACGGCCGAACGACCAGACCAGTGCCGCCAGCGCCGTCGCGACGACTGCGAACTCCAGTGCGAATGGAAGCAGGCCCGAAGCCGCGAGCAGCAGGAAGACACCCTGGAGCGCGGCCACCGTCTTGCGGGCGGTGCTCGGCGGCAGCGGGGCGTTCAGCCAGGCCCAGACCCGGGCGGCGGCGACGAACGCGTACCGCATGCCGCCGATCAGCAGCACCCACGGGCCGTGCGACATCGACACGTACACGCTCAGCACCAGGATCAGGAACGCGTCGACCTCCATGTCGAAGCGCGCGCCGAGCGGCGTCGAGGTGCCGGTGGCGCGGGCGACCTTGCCGTCGACGCCGTCGAGGATCAGCGCCACGGCCGTCAGCCCGACGAAGACCGTGACCGGCGGGGCGCTCTCGAAGGAGTCCGCGACCAGCGCGGTCACCCCGCCGACGAGGATGGAACGGCCGAGCGTCACCCGGTTGGCGGGCCCGAAGGAGCACGGCCGGGTGCGGTGCAGGGCCCGGGAGAGCACCGCCCAGGTCGCCACGGCGAAGGCGAGCCCGGTGAGCCAGCCCGCCGGGCCGAGGCCGATCGCGGTGCCGAGCAGGGCCAGCAACAGGATCTGGACACCCGCTCCGACAGCGGTCTCCTGCTGTACCAGCCTTGCGTCGTAAGTGTTGTTCAGGGCCACCGAACATCCTCCGGCCGTGTGACAGAGTCGATCAACGCCGCGTACTGTGCGCGACCTGTGCACACCTCGGTACGTGAACCACTTCCCGATCGTTCAGGAGGATGCCGATGAACCGCACGGCGAACGCGTTCTGGCTCAGCAGTCCGGGTGAAGGCGAGATACGGGAGGTCACCCTTGTGGCCCCCGCGGAGGGTGAGGTCCTCGTCCGGGCCCTGTACTCCGGAGTCAGCCGCGGGACCGAGACCCTCGTCTTCCGCGGCGGCGTCCCCGAGAGCCAGCGCGAGGTGATGCGGGCCCCCTTCCAGGAGGGCGACTTCCCCGCCCCCGTGAAGTACGGCTACCTCAGCGTCGGCGAGGTCGAGGAGGGCCCCGCCGACCTCGTCGGCCGCACCGTCTTCTGCCTGTACCCCCATCAGACGCGGTACGTCGTGCCCGCCGCCGCCGTGACCGTCGTACCGGACGGCGTGCCCGCCTCCCGGGCGATCCTCGCCGGCACCGTCGAGACCGCCGTCAACGCGCTCTGGGACGCGGCGCCGCTGGTCGGCGACCGGATCGCGGTGGTCGGCGGCGGGATGATCGGCTGCTCGGTCGCCGCGCTGCTGGCCCGGTTCCCCGGAGTGCGGCTGCAACTGGTGGACGCCGATCCGGACCGGGCCAGGACCGCCGAGGCGCTCGGCGCCGACTTCGCGCTGCCCGGCGACGCCCTCGGCGACTGCGACCTCGTCGTGCACGCCAGCGCCACCGAGCAGGGCCTGGCCCGCGCGCTCGAACTCCTGCGCCCCGAGGGCACCGTCCTCGAACTGAGCTGGTACGGCGACCGGCAGGTCGCTCTGCCGCTCGGCGAGGCCTTCCACTCGCGCCGTCTCGTCGTGCGCAGCAGCCAGGTCGGGACCGTCTCCCCGGCCCGCGCCGGCAGCCGCAGCTACGCCGACCGGCTCGCGCTCGCCCTCGAACTCCTCGCCGACCCGGCGCTCGACGCACTCATCACGGGGGAAAGCGCGTTCGAAGAGCTTCCGGAGGTGCTGCCGCGCCTCGCGGCGGGCGAGATTCCGGCCCTGTGTCACCGCGTCAGGTACGGCGCGAGCGCCTGACCTGAGAAAAGAGTGAGAGACGACTGAACACGGGGAACCGGACAGCCGTATTACTGCACACACCCGCCGACGATCAGCCGGAGGGAAAGAGACGTGCCGCACCTGGAGGGTCGTCCGTTGTTCAGTGTCACCGTCCGCGATCACCTCATGATCGCCCACAGCTTCCGCGGTGAGGTCTTCGGGCCCGCGCAGCGCCTCCACGGAGCGACGTTCCTCGTGGACGCCACCTTCCGGCGCCAACAGCTGGACGACGACAACATCGTCGTCGACATCGGACTGGCCACCCAGGAACTCGGCGCCGTCGTCGCTGAGCTGAACTACAGAAACCTGGACGACGAGTCGGACTTCGACGGGATCAACACCTCCACCGAGTTCCTCGCCAAGGTCGTCGCCGACCGGCTCGTCGAACGCATCGAGAAGGGCGCGCTCGGCGAAGGCGCCCGGGGCATCGCCCAGATCGCCGTCACGCTCCACGAGTCGCATGTCGCGTGGGCGAGTTACGAGCGTGCGCTGTGACCGAGGTGACCCTGGAGAAGGCCCCCCGGCGGTCCGGGCTCGGCTATGTGCCCGTGCAGCACTCCGCGCTGAAGAACGCCGGAATCATCCCCATGTCCTTGCGCTCCGTGCACTTCGTGATGCCGGGCGGCGTCGACGACCCGGCCGCCCCCAGCGGCGGCAACGCCTACGACCGGCGCGTCAGCCTGGACCTGTCCGGCTTCGGCTGGCAGGTGCACAAGCACGCCGTGTCGGGCGAGTGGCCCCGCCCCGGGACCGGCGCCCGTGACGAACTCGCCCGCGTGCTGCGGGAGTTGCCCGACGACACGGTGGTCCTGATGGACGGCCTCGTCGCCTGCGGGGTGCCCGAGATCGTCGTACCCGAGGCGCAGCGGCTGCGGCTCGCCGTGCTCGTGCACCTTCCGCTGGGCGACGAGACCGGACTCGACCCCGTCCTCGCGGCCGAACTGGACGCCAAGGAGCGCGCGGTGCTCCGCGCGGTGCCCGCGGTGGTCGCCACCAGCGACTGGGCCGTGCGACGGCTCGTCTCCCACCACGGCCTGGCCCCCGAGCGGGTCCATGTCGCCGCCCCCGGCGCCGACATCGCCCCCCTCGCCTCCGGCACCGACGGGGTCTCCCGGCTGCTGTGCGTGGCCGCCGTGACCCCCCGAAAGGGGCAGCACCGGCTGGTCGAGGCGCTCGCCGCGGTGCGGGACCTGCCCTGGAGCTGCGTCTGTGTCGGCGGTCTCGGCCACGACCCGGAGTACGTCGGCGAACTGCGGTCCCTGATCGCGAGGTACGGCCTTCAGGACCGGCTGGAGCTGGCCGGACCCCGGGCCGGCGCCGCACTCGACGCCAGCTACGCCGCCGCCGACCTGATGGTCCTCACCTCCTACGCCGAGACGTACGGCATGGCGGTCACCGAGGCCCTCGCCCGCGGCATCCCGGTCCTCGCGACCGACGTCGGCGGGCTCCCCGAGGCCGTCGGCCGCGCCCCCGACGGCGGGGTGCCCGGCATCCTCGTCCCGCCGGAGGACCCCGCCGCCCTCGCCGCCGAACTCCGCGGCTGGTTCGGCGAGGCGGACGTACGACGCCGGCTCAAGGCGGCTGCCAGGGGCCGGCGGGCCGCCCTGGACGGCTGGGCGACCACGGCCCGCAGCCTGGCCGGAGTGCTGGGCCGGCTGCCGAGCGAACCCGAACCCAGGAGGGTGGCATGACCAGGACCGCAGAGCAGGTCGGGGGCAAGGTTCCGGCCCAGCCGGGACCGCAGGCCGCGGCGGAGCGGACCACGGTGCCGCTCCCCGCGCCGGACGACTCCGTGATCCCCGGCGCGGGTCCCGCCGCCGTACGGCCCGGCGAACGCCCCACCGTCCGGCTGCGCGAGGACGGACCCGAGGAGCAGCCCCGGTACGCCCCCGAGTGGCTGGAGCTGAGGGAGGGCGCGGACGCGGACGCCCGCTCGCTCGACCTGCTCGACCCGCTGCGGATCCGGCTCGCGAACCTGCCGGGCAGGGCCGGGCTCGTCATCCACGACCTCGGCTGCGGCACCGGCTCGATGGGCCGCTGGCTCGCCCCCCGCCTCGACGGCCCCCAGCACTGGGTGCTGCACGACCGGGACCCCTATCTGCTGCACTTCGCGGCCGTCGCCTCCCCGCGCTCCGCCGCCGACGGCAGCCGTGTCACCGTCGAGACCCGGCGCGGCGACGTCGCCCGGCTCACCCCGGACGCCCTCGCCGGCGCGTCCCTGGTGACGGCGTCCGCGCTGCTGGACGTCCTCACCCGCGCCGAGCTCGACATCCTCGCCGCCGCCTGCGCCGGCGCAGGCTGCCCCGCCCTGCTGACCCTGTCGGTCGCGGGCCGGGTGGAACTGACCCCCGAGGACCCGATGGACGCGGAGATCGCCGACGCGTTCAACGCCCACCAGCGCCGCTCGGGCCTGCTCGGCCCGGACTCGGTCACGGCGGCCTGCGAGGCGTTCTCCGAGCGCGGCGCGACGGTACGGCTGAACCCGAGCGCCTGGCGGCTCGGGCCCGCCGAGGCCGCGCTCACCGCCCAGTGGCTGCGCGGCTGGGTCGGCGCCGCCGTCGAGCAGCGCCCCGACCTGCGCGAGCGCGCGGACCGCTACCTCCGTGAGCGGCTGGAGGCGTGCGAGGCGGGCGAGCTGACGGTCGTCGTCCACCACACCGACCTGCTGGCACTGAGCCGGCCGACGGGCGGGGCGTCATGAGCGTGGAGACGGTACCGGCGCACGTGGCGCGGGTGCCGGCGGGGAACGGCAAGCGGCCCGCGGGCCGTCCCGCCCGGGTACGCGCGTCCGCCGTGCCGGTGGAACTGGTTCCGGCCGGGGTGGGCAGGGACGTTTCTGCGCCGACCGGTGCGACCGGACCCGCGCCCGCCTCCGCCGCGGGACCCGCGCCCGCCCCGACCGGAGGGCCCGCTGCCGTCTCCGGCCAGGGGCCCGCCGGGGAGTCCGCCCCCGTCGCCGCGCCCTCCGCCGGGCTCGCGGTCCTGCCGCCCGCCAAGGCCGTTCCGCCGCCGCCCGTCGCCGTCTCCGGCTCCCGCATCGGTGTGATCGTCTCCGCCCCGCGCACCGGGGCCGCCTCCTGCCCAGGCGCGGCCTCGCGCGCCGCCGAGGGCGCCGGCCGGTCCCGCCGGACACGGCTGTTCAAGGCGCCGGGGCTGCGCAAGCACCTGGGCAGTGCCGTCGGGGTCGTCATCCTCGCCGTCCTGCTGTGGCGGCTGGGTACGGGTGTGTTCCTGGACGGACTCAGCCGGATCGACGGCGCGTCGGTGGCCGTGGCGCTGGCGATCGGTGCCGTCACCACCGTACTGAGCGCCTGGCGCTGGCAGTTGGTGGCCCGCGGCCTGGGCATCCGGCTTCCGCTGGGGCCCGCCGTCGCCGCCTACTATCGTTCCTTGTTCCTCAACGCGGCGCTGCCCGGCGGCGTCCTCGGCGACGTGCACCGGGCGGTGCGGCACGGGCGCAGCGCCAAGGACCTCGGGCGCTGCGTCCGCGCGGTCGTCCTGGAACGGGTCGCGGGACAGCTCGCGTTGGCCGTCGTCGGCGTCGTCGTGCTGCTGGCCATGCCGTCACCGGTGCAGGACCGGGCCCGGACCCTCGCGGCGCCCCTGCTGTTCGCGGCGGTCGGCGCGGTGGCCGTCGTCGTCGCGGTGCGGATGAACCGCGCCTCCCGTCGGCCCTCGCGGTACGGGCGGCTGCTGGGCGAGATGCGCGAGGGGCTGATGTCGCGGCGCAACGGGCCCGGTGTCGCCCTGTCCTCGCTCCTCGTCCTCGCCGGGCACATCGCGATGTTCGTTGTCGCCGCCCGGGTCGCCGGATCGGGCGCCTCCGTCGCCGTCCTGCTCCCCATCGCCGTCCTCGCGCTGCTCGCCATGGGGCTGCCGCTCAACGTCGGCGGCTGGGGTCCCCGGGAAGGCGTCACCGCCTGGGCGTTCGCCGCGGCCGGACTCGGCGCGGGCAGCGGGCTGGCCGTCGCCGTGGTGTACGGGGTGCTCAGCCTCGTCGCCAGCCTGCCCGGGGTACTCGTCCTCCTCGCCCGCTATCCGCGGGCGGAATCGTCCGCGGACCCGTCGGAGGTGAGCAGCGAGAAATACGCGCCGAAGGAATCCGCGAGGCTCGCCAGCAGTGCCTTGCCCTTTTCCGCCGAACCCAGCGAAGGACGCCCGATGACACCCGAATCGGTATAGCCGGACATACCGAGGGTGAGCAGATGACGACGGTCGTCGGCGACGAAATCGGAGGTCTCGTAACCGGGTCGGACGAATTCGGGATGAGCGTGCAGAAGGATGGAGGTCTCGATTTCTCCCGCGTGCATGTCGGTCAGGAGCGAGGTCTCCACCCCCGCCCGTTCCCGCGCCGACTCCCAGTCCTCCGGCGCCGGGAACAGCGCCATGTGCTCACCACGGGAGGAGGATTCCTGGACGACGTTGCCCAGCACGTAGTTCCCGCCGTGACCGTTGACGACCACCAGGGCGTCGACCCCGGACCGGCGCAGGGAGCGTGCTATGTCACTAATCACCGCGTGAAGGGTCACCGAGGAGATGCTGACGGTTCCCGCCCACCCCGCGTGCTCGTGCGAGCAGGAGATCGTCACGGGAGGAAGGAGGTGCACCGGGTACGCCGCCGCGATCTCCCGGGCCACGGCACAGGCGACGAGGGTGTCCGTCGTCAACGGAAGGTACGCGCCGTGCTGTTCGAAGCTCCCGACGGGAAGCACCGCCACCTGTCGTGAGAGATCCGCGCCGCGCGCCCGTACGTCCTGTGTGGTGTCCGCCGGCAATGGACCGTGTGCCGCCGACCGCGTATCCGAACCGCTCATTCTTTCCCGGCCTTTCGTCTCTGCATAGGAAATCAGGACTCAGGAATCATGACAGACAACATTGGCGTACTTGGCAAGAAGTCCTCGCAGCGCACCGGTGTGGAACGCGTCGTGAATGCCCCGCTGCCCACCGTGTACGGGGAATTCCGGGCGATCGGCTACCTCGACCACGACCGCGGGGACGAGCAAGTCGCCCTGGTCTACGGGGAGATAGGCGCGGAAGAGGTCCTGACCCGGCTGCACTCGGAGTGCCTCACCGGTGACGCCTTCGGCTCCCGGCACTGCGAGTGCGGCGAGCAGCTCGACTCGGCGATGAGGGCCGTCGTCGCCGAGGGCCGCGGCATCGTCGTCTACCTGCGCGGCCACGAGGGCCGCGGCATCGGACTGCTGGCGAAGCTGCGCGCGATGGCGCTCCAGGCGGAGGGCCTGGACACCGTCGAGGCGAACCTCGCGCTCGGCCTGCCGGTCGACGCCCGCGACTACGGTGTCGCCGCCGGGATGCTGCACGACCTGGGCGTGAAGAGCGTACGGCTGATGTCCAACAACCCCGACAAACGGGCGGCGTTGGTGCACCACGGGATCGAGGTGGCGGAGACGGTGCCGCTGCTGATCACGCCGTGCGCGTCCAACATCACCTATCTGCGCACCAAGAAGGAGCGCCTGGACCACCACCTGCCGCACCTGGACGCGGTGGGGCAGCTGTCCTGATTAGGGGCGCCTGAGGGGGGACAGGAACAGGTGACCGACCCAACCCCCCACCGGAGGTCCCCGCGTGAGAATGCAGGCAAGTGTCGTCGTGATCGGCGGCGGAGTGATCGGCACGAGCATCGCCTTCCACCTCGCCGCCGCCGGTGTCCGTGACGTCGTGCTCGTCGAGCGCGGCGAACTGGCCTCGGGGTCGACCTCCAAGGCGGCCGGCGGGGTACGGGCCCAGTTCTCCGACGAACTCAACGTCCTGCTCGGCGCGCGCAGCCTCCAGAGCTTCGACCGGTTCGAGCAGGACACCGGGTACGACATCGGCCTGCACCGCGTCGGCTATCTCTTCCTGCTGTCGACGCCCGAGGACGTAGCCTCCTTCGAGGCGAGCGTGCGGATGCAGAACGCGCTCGGGGTGCGCAGCCGCATGCTCACCCCGAAGGAGGCCCGCAAGCTCTCCCCGCTGATCAGCACCGACGGTCTGCTCGCCGCCGCCTACTCGCCCGACGACGGCCACTGCACCCCCGAGGCCGTCGTCCACGGCTACGCCGCGGCGGCCCGCGCGCTCGGCGTCCGCGTCCTGCGCCGCACCGAGGTCACCGGCGTCGAACGGCACGGCGACACCGTCACCGCCGTGGCGACCACCCTCGGCCCCATCGCCACCAGCACGGTCGTGTGCGCGGCGGGCCCCTGGTCGCGCGCGGTCGGCGCCATGGTGGGCGTCGATCTGCCCGTGCAGCCCCTGCGCCGCCAGATCGCCGTCACCGAGGCCGTCCGGGGCCTCCCGCCGAACCTCCCGATGACCATCGACTTCTCCAGCAGCCTCTACTTCCACGGTGAGGGCCCCGGCCTCCTCGTCGGCATGTCCGACCCCGACGAACGGCCCGGCTTCGGCACCGACACCCACGACCGCTGGATCCCGCGGCTCACCGCCGCGATGCAGCGGCGCGCCCCCGCCCTCCTCGACCTGCGCCGCACCGGCGGCTGGGCGGGACTGTACGAGGTCACCCCGGACCACAACGCCCTGATCGGCGAGGCGCCGGCCGTGTCCCGCTTCCTGTACGCGACCGGCTTCTCCGGGCACGGTTTCCTCCAGGGCCCGGCCGTCGGCGAGGTCGTCCGCGACCTGTACCTGGGCCGCGTACCCTTCGTGGACGTCAGCCCGTTGAACGCCGGCCGGTTCGCGGCCGACGCCCCGCGCCCGGAGGCCAACCGCGTATGACCGAGCTCCGTCTGTGGCTGCGCCACGAGGTCCGTCCCACCGAACGCCGCACCCCCGTCGTCCCGGCCGACGCCCGCCGCCTCGTGGAGAGCGGGGTGACCCTCACCGTCGAGGACTCCCCGCAGCGGATCTTCCCCGTCGAGGAGTACGAGGCGGCCGGCGCCCGCATCGCGCCCGCGGGCTCCTGGACGACGGCACCGGAGGACGCCGTCGTGCTCGGCCTCAAGGAACTCCCCCCGGAGCCGCGCCGGTTGACGCACCGGCACATCTTCTTCGGGCACGCCTACAAGGGCCAGCCGGGCGCCGCCGGCCTCCTCGGCCGGTTCACCGCCGGGGGAGGGACGCTCCTGGACCTGGAGTACCTGGAGGACGAACGGGGGCGCCGCCTGGCCGCCTTCGGATACTGGGCGGGTTATCTGGGCGCCGCGCTCGCCGTCCTGCACCACCGGGGCCGGCTCACCGCCCCGCTCACCCCCACCAGCAAGGACGAACTCGACGCCCTCCTGCGGCCCGTCGCCGGGGACACCGGGTTCGACGCCCTGGTGATCGGCGCCCTGGGCCGCAGCGGACGCGGCGCCGTCGTCGCCCTGGAGGCAGCCGGCGTCGCGCCCGCCCGCTGGGACCTGGACGAGACGCGGAACCTGGACCGCAAGGCCCTCCTCGGCCACGACGTCCTGGTCAACTGCGTCCTGGCCACCGGCCCCGTCCCGCCCTTCCTCCGCGAGGAGGACCTCGACGACCCCGCCCGCCGCCTGCGCACCCTCTCCGACGTCACCTGCGACGTCGGCTCACCCCTCAACGTCCTGCCGGTCTACGACCGCACCACCGAGTGGACCGCCCCCGTGCGCCGGCTGCGCGAGGAGCCCCCGCTCGACCTGATCGCCATCGACAACCTGCCGTCCCTGCTCCCCGGCGAGTCCAGCACCGACTTCTCGGCGGCCCTGCTGCCCCTGCTGCTCGACTTCGGCACCGGCGGGCCCTGGGGACGCTCGCTGGACCGGTTCCACCAGGCGTGCCGTGAACACGGCCTCGCGGAAAGGGAGTCGACCCATGGCTGAACCCGGGGCGAGGGCGGCGAGCGGCACCGTCCACTGGATCGGCACCGGCCTGTCCACCGGCAGCGGCCTGGCCCGCCTGTGCGACACGGCCGGACGGGTACGGGTCTGGCACCGCACCGAGGAGCGCGCGGCCGGCGCCCTGGACCGCCTCGGCCTCACCGGGCGCGCCGAACCCCGCGCGTACACGCTCGACGCCCTCCGGCGCGAACTCGCCCCCGGTGACGTCGTCGTGTCGATGCTGCCCGCCGCCGAACACGCCGCGATCCTCGCCGTCTGCGTGGCCGGGCGGGCCCACTTCGCCTGCTCCAGCTATGTGTCCGACGCCGTCCTCGCCCACGTGCCCGCGGCCGTTCGGGAGGGGACCGTCGTCCTCACCGAGGCCGGTCTCGACCCGGGCATCGACCACCTGTTCGCGCACGGCCTCGTCGCCCGCGCCCGGGACGCGATCGGCGCGGACACGGCGGCCACGTACGCCCTCACCTCCTACTGCGGCGGGATCCCCGCGGTCCCCAACGACTTCCGCTACCGCTTCAGCTGGGCACCCGCCGGTGTCCTCAACGCCCTCCGCTCGCCCGCGCGTTACATCGAGGACGGCGCCGAGACCACGGCGCCGCGACCGTGGGAGGCCACCCGGACGCAGGCCGTGGGCGCGGAGCGTTTCGAGGTCTACCCGAACCGCGACAGCCTGCCGTTCGTCGCCCAGTACGGCCTGCCGGACACCTGGAAGCCGTCGGCGTTCGTACGGGGCACCCTGCGCCTGGACGGCTGGCTGCGCGCCTGGGACGCCGTCTTCGCGGAGCTGGAGCGGGGCGACGACGAGCGGATCACCGCCCTGGCGCACGAGTTGGCCGCCGCCCACCCCACCACGGACGCCGACCGCGACCGGGTCGTGCTCGTCGTGTCGCTGGACGTGCGCGGCCCGGCGGGACGGACCTGGGCGGGCCGCTGCCTGCTCGACATGACGGGCGAGGCGCGGGAGAGCGCGATGGCCCGCTGCGTCTCCCGGACGCTCGCGCTCGGCGTACGGCACATCCTGGACGGTTCGCTGCCGGCGGGCCTGTCCCGGGCCGCGGAGACGGCGGCCCGGTCGCAGGAGTGGCTCGGTGAACTCGCCGCGGAGGGGATCGGGTTCACGCTGGACGAGGGCTCCTGAGGCGCCTCACTCCAGCACCGCCTCGTGCACGAGGCGCTTGAGCTCCGGGATCGTCGTGTGCGAGCCCTTCGGTCGCAGCTGCGTCATGAACTGCACCGTCAGATCACGGCTCGGGTCGACCCAGAACGTGGTCGTCGCGACACCGCTCCAGCCGTACGAGCCGAGGCCCGCCGGGGCCTTGGTGCGGCTGGGGTCGATCACCACGGAGACGTTCAGGCCGAAGCCGACGCCGTCATGGGCGGACTCCGCGTGCGCGGGACGGCTGGCGAAGGCGGCCAGATCGGTGCCGCCGGGCAGGAGGTTGGACCGCATCAGGTCGACGCTGCCGGTGGACAGCAGCCGGGTGCCGTCCAGTTCGCCGCCGCGCCGCAGGAACTCCATGAACCGGTGGTAGTCGTGGGCGGAGGCCACCATGCCGCCGCTGCCGGACAGGAACCGGGGGCGCCCGAACAGCGGCAGACCGGCGATCGGCCTGATCCCGCCGTCGTCCGCGTCACCGTACAACTCGGCCAGCCGGTGCGCCTGTTCGTCGTTCACCTGGAACCCGGCGTCGGTCATCCCGAGCGGGCGGAAGATCCGCTCGGCGAAGAACTCGTCCAGCGGCCGGCCCGACACCACCTCGATGACCCGGCCGAGCACATTGGTGGCCACCGAGTAGTTCCACTGCGTGCCCGGCTCGAACTGGAGCGGCAGGCTCGCGTACACGTCGACGGTCTCCGCGAGCGTCGAACCCGGCACCACCGACGAGTCCAGGTTCGCCTCCCGGTACAGCGCGTCGACCGGATGCGCGTGGTAGAACGCGAACGTCAGCCCGGCGGTGTGGGTCAGCAAGTGCCGTATCAGCAGAGGCTGTTCGGCGGGCCGGGTGACGAGGTCGGCGCCCGTGCCGCGCACGTGCACCCGCGGCTCGGCGAACGCCGGGAGGTGACGGCCGACGGGGTCGTCCAGCGACAGCCTGCCCTCCTCGACCAGCAGCAGCGCGGCGACCGCGGTGACCGGCTTGGTCATGGAGTAGACCCGCCACAGCGTGTCGGGCTCGACGGGCAGCCCGGCGGCGACGTCCCGGCGGCCGTAGCCGGACAGGTGCGCGACCCGGCCGCCGCGCGCGACCGACACCAGGAAGCCCGGCAGCCGTCCCTCGTCGACGTCGTGGGCGAAATGCTGGTCGAGACGGTTCAACGCCTTCGGGTCCAGCCCCACTTCACCCGGATCGACCTGTTGTCGCAGCTCTGCCATGGCTCTCCTCCGATCGCTTGCGGCGAGATGCGATCCGGCATACCCCGTCGGACCCACCTCAGACCTCATCGTCGCTCAGGAATACGCTCACGTTTCACCGTCCTGCCGGAATCGACACCTGCGGGGCAGAAACGTCCCGGCGCAGCCCCGCCCGCGACGGCCCCGGGAATGCCCGTGCCCCTCGGGCCGGTTGACGCGGAACATGACTCAGGACGCGAACCAGAACGCTCTGCTCGCCCTGCTCGGCACGGGGCACGGCGGAGTCCTCGTGACCCTCAAGCGGGACGGCCGCCCCCAGCTCTCGAACGTGAGCCACGCCTACGACCCCGACGAGCGCGTCCTGCGCGTCTCGCTCACCGACGACCGCGCCAAGACCCGCAACCTGCGGCGCGACGCGCGGGCCTCGTACCACGTCACCAGCGCCGACCGGCGCGCGTACACCGTCGCCGAGGGGAGCGCCGACCTCACGCCCGTGGCCCGGGACCCCTACGACGAGACGGTCGAGGAACTCGTCCGGGTCTACCGCGCGATCCTCGGCGAGCACCCCGACTGGGACGACTACCGCGCCGCGATGGTCCGCGACCGCCGCCTGGTGCTGCGCCTGAAGGTGGACCGGGCGTACGGGATTCCCCAGGGCTAGGGGTGCTGCGCAAGTCCTGGGCGGCGGCCGGGCGGCCGTACCGCGCGCACCGGCCGCCCCTGAAATCGGCCGGTACGCGCGGGGGCCGCCCCCCGGTCGGTGCCGTGTTGGACGTCGTACCACGGACAGGGCGGCAGGTGAATCTCCCAGGAGGGTGAACCACGACGCCGGTTTCGGCGCGGGCGGTCCTAGGACCCGGGGCGCAGGACGGACGGCCGATGGTGGCGGGAGGGGGCGCTGCCTAGGCTGCGGAGGGCAGAGCCGCTGGTGAGAAGAGGTTTCCGATGCCCGTGAACGGCCGTAGTCATATCCGTGTCGCCCGTCCGTCCCGCGATCTCGCGGCGGCGGAGCGTTTCTGGGCCGGCGGCCTCGGACTCGGGGTGGTGTGGCGGACCGGGGAGCGTCCCGGGCCCGGTGAGCACCACCTCCTCATGGTCGGGTGGGCGGAGGCCGACTGGCATCTCGAACTCGTCCACGAACCCGACCGTCCCGTCGAGCCGCGCCCGACGGAGGAGGACCTCCTGGTGATCTACGTCGACGGGCCGGTGCCCGGCGAGCTCGTCGCCCGTCTGGAGGAGCACGGCGGGCGGCGCGTGCCGTCGCCGAACCCGTACTGGAACGAGTGGGGGGTCACGGTCGAGGACCCGGACGGGTACCGGCTGGTGCTGTGCGAGCGGGCGTGGTCCAACCGCTGAGCCCGAGGCGGTCCGGCACGAGAAGGCGGGTCCCCGCCCGCCTCGGAGGCGGACGGGGACCCGGGGGACGCGCGGGGGTGAGGTCAGACGGCGACGGTCGCCCGCTCGGCCGGGGTCTGCGCTTCGCGCTCGCCGAGCAGCTCCGTGGGGACGCGGTGCGTCTCGCGGGCGGTGAGGGCGGCGACGACCGGCGGGACACACAGCGCCGCGGTGAACAGGGCGACCGCGAACCAGTCGTCGCCGTCCGGGCCGGCGATCTGCGCGGCGAAGGTGACCGCGAAACCGGCGACGGCGAAGCCGATCTGGGTGCCGATGGCCATGCCGGACAGCCGGACGCGGGTGGAGAACATCTCGCCGTAGAAGGACGGCCAGACACCGTTCGCGGCGCTGTAGACGACACCGAAGGCGACGATCCCGAGGACCAGGATCAGCGGGTAGTTGCCGGTGGAGATCGCCCACAGATAGGCGACCATCGCGATCGCGCTGCCCACGGCGCCGATCAGATAGACCGGGCGGCGGCCGATGCGGTCGGACAGGGTGGCCCACAGCGGGATCGCGGCGAGCGCGGCGACATTGGCCAGGGCGCCCACCCACAGCATCGAGGAGCGGCTCATGCCGACCGCGTCGCTGGTCGCGTACGCCAGCGCCCACACCGTGAAGATCGTCGAGACGGAGGCGATGAGCGCGCCGCCGACGACCCGCAGGACGTCCGCCCAGTGGTGGCGCAGCAGGATCGCGAGCGGAAGTTTCACGACCCCCTCGGTCGCGGTCTGCTGCTCGAACGCCGGCGTCTCGTCCAGCTTGCGGCGGATCACGTACCCGACGACGGCGACCGCGATGCTCAGCCAGAACGGCACCCGCCAGCCCCACGACAGCAGCTGGTCCTCGGGCAGCGCGGCGATCGGGATGAAGGCGAGGGTGGCGAGGAGCTGGCCGCCCTGCGTGCCGCTGAGGGTGAAACTGGTGAAGAAGCCGCGCCGGTCCGCCGGCGCGTGTTCGAGTGTCATGGAGTTCGCGCTGGCCTGCTCACCGGCCGCGGAGATGCCCTGGAGCACCCGGCACAGGACGAGGAGCACCGGGGCGAGCGTGCCGACCTGGTCGCGGGTGGGCAGACAGCCGATGAGGAACGTCGACACACCCATCAGGATCAGCGTGAAGACCATGATCTTCTTGCGGCCGAGCTTGTCGCCGTAGTGCCCCAGGAAGAGCGCGCCGACCGGGCGGGCGGCGTAGGCGACGCCGAAGGTGGCCAGCGACAGCAGGGTCGCGGTGGCCGGATCGGACTCGTCGAAGAAGATCTTCGGGAAGATCAGCGCGGCCGCGCTGCCGTAGATGAAGAAGTCGTAGTACTCCAGCGCGCTGCCGATCCAGGCGGCGGTGGCCGCCTTCTTCGGCTGCCCGACGGCTTCGGCAGGGTCGCGGGGCGTGACACTTTCAGCCACGGCGTGCTCCTTCGAGGGGAACGAACTCCAACGTAAGCGGAGTGAGCGGCGGGGAGGGAGACCTGCCGGATCTCATCTCGTGAGCCCGGCTAATTAACCCACTGGGTAGTTAGTCCCGATGGGTAGGGATGTTGCGTGCGCGTTTCCCCGCTGTCAAGAGGTTCGTCGTCGGCGGATGCGTCGAGGGGCCCGTCGGGCGAGGCCGGTCCGGCCCGGCCGGCTCAGTGCGCCGCGCGGTCCGCCGTCAGGTAGGCGATCACCATGTCGCCCAGCATCGCCCGGTAGTGCGCGCGCCGGTCGGCGGCGACCAGGTCGCGGCCGAACAGGGCGCCGAACGTGGCCCGGTTGGAGACCCGGAAGAAGCAGAACGAGCTGATCATCGCGTGCAGGTCGACGGCGTCCACGTCGGCCGTGAACAGGCCCGACTCCTGGCCCGTGGCGAGGATGCGGCGGATGACGTCGAGGGCGGGCGAGCCGATCTTGCCGAGCCGTTCGGAGGCGGCGATGTGCACGGCGCCGTGGATGTTCTCGATGCTGACCAGGCGGATGAAGTCCGGGTGCTGCTCGTGGTGGTCGAAGGTGACCTCGGCCAGCCGCCGGATCGCCGCGACCGGGTCCAGGTGCTCCACGTCGAGCTCCTGCTCGGCCTCGCGGATCACGCCGTACGCCCGCTCTAGGACGGTCGTGAAGAGCTGCTCCTTGCCGCCGAAGTAGTAGTAGATCATCCTCTTGGTGGTGCGGGTGCGGGCGGCGATCTCGTCGACGCGCGCCCCGTCGTAGCCGGCCCGCGCGAACTCCTTGGTGGCGACGTCGAGGATCTCGGCCCTGGTGCGTGCCGCGTCGCGGATCTTCCCGCCGTTGTGTGCCGGTTCTTCGACGCTGGTCATCGCTGTCCTTCGGGCCGTGGGTCGGTTCCGGTGATTTTAGAAGCCGCGCCCGCGGTGTTCCGGTCAGGTCTTCCCAAGCCTCGGGCACGGGTGTTATGACTAACTCACCAGTTCGTACATTAGCTCTCCGGGGATGACCCGCCAGGAGGTCCCGTCGTGGCCAAGGACTCGTATCTCGTCGGTCTGATCGGCGCGGGCATCGGCCCGTCCCTCAGCCCGGCACTGCACGAGCGGGAGGCCGACCGGCAGGGCCTGCGCTATGTGTACCGGCTCATCGACATCGACGCCCTCGGCGTGGAGCCGGAGGCCGTCGGCGACCTGGTGCGCTCCGCCCGCGACCTCGGCTTCGACGGGCTGAACATCACGCACCCGTGCAAGCAGCTCGTCATCGGGCACCTGGACGCGCTCTCCCCGCAGGCCGAGGCGCTCGGCGCGGTCAACACGGTCGTCTTCGAGGACGGCCGGGCCGTCGGCCACAACACCGACGTCACCGGCTTCGCCGCCTCCTTCGCCCGGGGCCTGCCCGACGTCCCCCTGGAGCGGGTCGTGCAGCTCGGCGCGGGCGGCGCGGGCGCGGCCGTCGCCCATGCCACGCTCACCCTCGGCGCGGAGCGGGTCACCGTCGTGGACGCCCTCGCCGACCGGGCCGCCGACCTCGCCGGGGCGCTGAACCGGCACTTCGGCGCGGGCCGCGCCGCCCACGCGACCCCGGACCGGCTGCCCGAGCTGCTCGCCCGCGCCGACGGAGTGGTCCACGCGACCCCGACCGGCATGGCCGCGCACCCCGGGCTGCCGTTCCCCGCCGCGCTGCTGCGCGCTGACCTCTGGGTCGCCGAGGTCGTCTACCGCCCGCTGGAGACCGAGCTGCTGCGCACCGCCCGCGCCCTCGGCTGCGCCACGCTCGACGGCGGCGGCATGGCCGTCTTCCAGGCCGTCGACGCCTTCCGGCTGTTCACCGGGCGGGAACCGGACAGCGCCCGCATGCTCGCGGACATCGCCGAACTGGCGGGGGCCGTGGGGACGCGGAAGTAGCCGACCGGCGACGGCCGGCCGAGAGGCGGCCGTCCAGACAGAGAGGTACCGACGTGCGCACGTCCATCGCCACCGTCTCCCTCAGCGGATCGCTCACCGAGAAGCTCACCGCCGCCTCCCGGGCCGGGTTCGACGGTGTGGAGATCTTCGAGAACGACCTGCTGGCCAGCCCGCTCACCCCCGAGGAGATCAGGGGACGCTGCGCGGACCTCGGGCTGACCATCGACCTCTACCAGCCGATGCGCGACATCGAGGCGGTGCCCGCCGGGGAGTTCGCACGGAACCTGCGCCGGGCCCGCCGCAAGTTCGAGCTGATGCGGCGGCTCGGCACGGACACCGTCCTCGTCTGCTCCAGCGTCCACCCGCTGGCCGTGGACGACGACGCGCTCGCCGCCGCCCAGCTCACCGAACTGGCCGACCTGGCGAGCGACTTCGGGATCCGCGTCGCCTACGAGGCGCTCGCCTGGGGACGGCACGTGAGCACCTACGACCATGCCTGGCGCATCGTCGAGAGCGCCGGCCACCCCGCGCTCGGCACCTGCCTGGACAGCTTCCACATCCTTTCCCGGGGCAGCGACCCCAAGGGTGTCGAGGACATCCCCGGCGAGAAGATCTTCTTCCTCCAGCTCGCCGACGCCCCGCTCCTCGCGATGGACGTCCTCCAGTGGAGCCGCCACTACCGCTGCTTCCCCGGACAGGGCGGCTTCGACATCACGGACCTCGTCCGCCGCGTCCTGCGCACGGGGTACGACGGCCCGCTCTCCCTCGAAGTCTTCAACGACGTGTACCGCCAGGCCGACGCCGGACCCACCGCCGTCGACGCGCACCGCTCGCTGCTCGTGCTGGAGGAGGCCGTCGGAGTCCGGGACCTGCCCGCGCCGGTCGTCCCCTCCGGCATCGCCTTTGCGGAACTGGTCACGCCCGACGCCGCGCCCCTCTCGTCGCTGCTCGGCGCGCTCGGCTTCGTCCGCGCGGCACGGCACCGCAGCAAACCGGTCGACCTCTGGCAGCAGGGTGAGGCCCGCCTCCTGGTGAACACGGGCCCGGCCGGCCGCCGCGACGGCACCGTCCTCGCCGCGATCGGCCTGGAGTCACCGGACCCCGAGGGCGCGTCCCACCGCGCGGAGGCCCTCCTCGCACCGGTGCTGCCGCGCCGCCGGGCCACCGAGGACGCGCCCCTGGACGCGGTCGCCGCCCCCGACGGCACGGAGCTGTTCTTCTGCGCCACGGACCGACCCGGCCGCCCCAACTGGCGGGCCGACTTCGAGGACGTGCCCCACGACCCGTCCGCCGGGACGGTGCGGCGCGTCGACCACCTCGCCCTCGTCCAGCCCTGGCACCAGTTCGACGAGGCCGCTCTCTTCCACCGCAGCGTCCTCGGCCTGCACGCCCAGGAGAGCGTCGACGTCGCCGACCCGTACGGCCTGATGCGCAGCCGCGCCGTGACCAACGCCGACGGCACCGTCCGTGTCGCCCTGTCCGTCGGCGCCGCCCCGACCGACGACACGGTCCACGCCCAGCACATCGCGCTCGCCACGGACGACGTCGTCGGCGCCGCCCGGCGCTTTCGCGAGGCCGGCGGGCGTCTGCTGCCGATGCCGGCCAACTACTACGACGACCTCGCCGCCCGGTTCGACCTCACCGACGAGGAACTGGACGCCTACCGCGGTCTCGGCATCCTCTACGACCGTGACGCGCACGGCGAGTTCCGGCACTGCTACACCCGTACCGTCGGCCGTGTCTTCTTCGAGCTCGTCCAGCGCGACGCCGGCTACCGCGGCTACGGGGCCCAGAACGCGCCGGTCCGGCTCGCCGCGCAGCACGCGGTGAACTCGGTCACCGGAGGATGACGGAAGGAGGCGGCGGGGTGTCCGCCGCCTCCTTCCGTCCGCTTCCCTACGGTCGCGCGTTCCACTCCGCGATCACCGGGCGGTCGTGCTCCGTCGACAGACGGCTGATCGTGGCCGTGGCGAGCTGGAACAGACGGCCGTCCGCGGGCGGCAGGCCGAGGCGGCGTGCCGTCAGGACGCGCAGGAAGTGGGCGTGCGCCACGAGGACGACGTCCCCGTCCGCGAGAGCGGAGTCGACATGGGCGAGGACCCGGTCGGCGCGGGCGCCGATCTCCTCGGGCGACTCACCGGGGTGCCCCTCGGGGCCGGGCGGCACCCCGTCGCTCCACAGGTCCCAGCTCGGGCGGGAGCGGTGGATGTCGACGGTGGTGACGCCCTCGTAGCCGCCGTAGTCCCACTCGTGGAGGTCGGCCCAGGGCGTGACCCCCGTCAGGCCGGCCAGGTCGGCGGTGCGTATCGCGCGGTCCAGCGGGCTGGACAGCGCCCGTGCGAAGGTCCGGCCCGACAGGAGCGGAGCGAGTGCCTTGGCCTGCTCCTCACCATGTGTGGTGAGGGGCAGGTCGGTCCAGCTGGTGTGCCGGCCCGACACGCTCCACTCCGTCTCGCCGTGGCGGACCAGCAGAAGATCCCCCACGGCGCGCCTACTTCGCGGACTCGACGGCGTGGCCGCCGAACTGGTTGCGCAGCGCGGCGATCATCTTCATCTGCGGGGAGTCGTCCTGACGGGACGCGAACCGCGCGAAGAGCGAGGCCGTGATCGCGGGCAGCGGCACCGCGTTGTCGATGGCGGCCTCGACCGTCCAGCGGCCCTCGCCGGAGTCCTCGGCGTAACCGCGCAGCTTGTCCAGGTGCTCGTCGTCGTCCAGGGCGTTCACGGCCAGGTCGAGGAGCCAGGAGCGGATGACCGTCCCCTCCTGCCAGGAGCGGAAGACCTCGCGGACGTCGGTGACGGAGTCGACCTTCTCCAGGAGCTCCCAGCCCTCGGCGTAGGCCTGCATCATGGCGTACTCGATGCCGTTGTGGACCATCTTCGCGAAGTGGCCGGCACCGACCTTGCCCGCGTGGACGAAGCCGAAGTCGCCTTCGGGCTTGAGGGCGTCGAAGACCGGCTGGACCTTCGCGACGTGCTCGGCGTCGCCGCCGACCATGAGCGCGTAGCCGTTCTCCAGACCCCACACACCGCCGGAGACACCGGCGTCGACGAAGCCGATGCCCTTGGCGGCGAGCTCCTCGGCGTGCTTCTCGTCGTCCGTCCAGCGGGAGTTGCCGCCGTCCACGACGGTGTCGCCCGCGGAGAGCAGGTCGCCCAGCTCGTCCACGACGGACTGGGTCGCGGCACCGGCCGGGACCATCACCCAGACCACCCGCGGCCCTTCGAGCTTCTCGACGAGTTCGGCGAGGCTCGCCACGTCCGAGATCTCCGGGTTGCGGTCGTACCCGACGACCGTGTGGCCCGCGCGGCGGATGCGCTCGCGCATGTTGCCGCCCATCTTGCCGAGGCCGATGAGCCCGAGCTGCATCGATGTCATGTTCAGCGCACTTCCTTCAGTTCACGGTAAGCGGCCACCAGGGCGGTGGTGGAGGGATCGAGACCGGGGACGTGCGCCCCTTCGGTCAGCGCGGGTTCGACCCGCTTGGCGAGGACCTTGCCCAGTTCGACGCCCCACTGGTCGAAGGAGTCGATGTTCCAGACCGCGCCCTGGACGAACACCTTGTGCTCGTACAGCGCGATGAGCTGGCCGAGGACCGAGGGGGTCAGTTCCTTCGCCAGGATCGTGGTGGTGGGGTGGTCGCCCTTGAACGTCTTGTGCGCGACCAGGTCCTCCGGGACGCCCTCGGCGCGGACCTCGTCCGGGGTCTTGCCGAAGGCGAGGGCCTGCGTCTGGGCGAAGAAGTTCGCCATCAACAGGTCGTGCTGCGCGGCCAGTTCCCCGCTCAGCTCGCCCACGGGACGGGCGAAGCCGATGAAGTCCGCCGGGATCAGCTTGGTGCCCTGGTGGATCAACTGGTAGTACGCGTGCTGCCCGTTGGTGCCCGGCGTGCCCCACACGACCGGCCCGGTCTGCCACTCCACCGGACGGCCGTCACGCTGCACCGACTTGCCGTTGGACTCCATGTCGAGCTGCTGGAGATACGCGGTGAACTTCGACAGGTAGTGGCTGTAGGGCAGCACCGCGTGCGACTGCGCGCCCAGGAAGTTGCCGTACCAGATGCCCAGCAGGCCCAGCAGGAGCGGGGCGTTGGACTCGGCGGGCGCGGTGCGGAAGTGCTCGTCGACCAGGTGGAAGCCGTCGAGCATCTCGCGGAACGCGTCCGGGCCGATGGCGATCATCAGGGAGAGGCCGATCGCCGAGTCGAAGGAGTAGCGGCCTCCCACCCAGTCCCAGAACTCGAACATGTTGTCCGGGTCGATGCCGAAGTCCGTGACCTTCTCGGCGTTGGTCGACAGGGCGACGAAGTGCTTCGCCACGGCCTTGTCGTCGCCGCCCAGACCGGCCAGCAGCCAGGAGCGCGCGGAGGTCGCGTTGGTGATCGTCTCGATCGTCGTGAACGTCTTCGACGCGACGATGAAGAGGGTCTCCTCCGGGTCCAGGTCACGGACGGCCTCGTGCAGGTCCGCGCCGTCGACGTTGGAGACGAAGCGGAGGGTCAGGGCGCGGTCCGTGTACGCCCGCAGCACCTCGTAGGCCATCGCCGGACCGAGGTCGGAGCCGCCGATGCCGATGTTGACGATGGTGCGGATGCGCTTGCCGGTGTGCCCGGTCCACTCGCCGGAGCGGACCCGGTCGGCGAAGGCGCCCATCTTGTCCAGGACGGCGTGCACGCGCGGGACGACGTTCTCGCCGTCGACCTCGACCACCGCGCCCGCCGGGGCGCGCAGCGCGGTGTGCAGGACCGCACGGTCCTCGGTGAGGTTGATCCTCTCACCGCGGAACATGGCGTCCCGCAGCCCGGACACGTCGGTGGCGGTGGCCAGTTCCTGGAGCAGGGCGAGCGTCTCGTCGTCGACGAGGTGCTTGGAGTAGTCGATGCGCAGGTCGCCCACGCGCACGACGTAGCGCTCCGCGCGCCCGGGGTCGGCGGCGAACAGGGACCGCAGGCCCGCCTGGAAGCCGGCGCGGTGGTCCTCCAGGGCCGTCCACTCGGGGCGGCGGGTCAGGGTCGGGGAGTCAGACATGGGAGGGGGTCTCCTTGGTGCTGCCGCCCTCGCCGCGCAGGGCGACGGCGTACATCTCGTCGGCGTCGAGGCGGCGAAGCTCCTCGGCGATGAGTTCGGAGGTGGTGCGGACCTTCAGCGCGAGGGTGCGGGAGGGCTGGCCCGGCAGGGTCAGCGTGGCCAGCGGGCCCTCGGGGCGGTCGATGACGATCTCGCCGTTCCCGGTGCCCAGGCGCACGGCCGTCACGACCGGTCCCGCGGTGACGACCCGGTCGATCTTCACGCGGAGCCGTGCCTCCAGCCAGCGCGCGAGCAGCTCGGCCGCCGGGTTGTCGGCCTCGGCCTCGACCGCGCCGGACACGATCGGCACCCGCGCCTGGTCCAGCGCCGCGGCGAGCATCGAGCGCCACGGGGTGAGCCGGGTCCAGGCCAGGTCGGTGTCGCCGGGCGCGTAGGAGCGGACCCGGGCGGCCAGCACGTCGAGGGGGTTCTCGACGGCGTACAGGTCGGTGATCCGGCGCTGGGCGAGGGCGCCCAGCGGGTCCTTCGCGGGGTTGTCGGGCGCGTCCACCGGCCACCACACCACCACGGGGGCGTCCGGCAGCAGCAGCGGCAGCACCACGGAGTCGGCGTGGTCGGACACCTCGCCGTAGGTGCGCAGGACGACCGTCTCACCGGTGCCCGCGTCGGCGCCCACCCGGACCTCGGCGTCCAGCTTGGAGGCCTGCCGGTCGCGCGGGGTGCGGGCGTGCCGCTTGATGACGACCAGGGTGCGCGAGGGGTGCTCGTGCGAGGCCTCCTCGGCCGCCTTGATCGCGTCGTAGGCGTTCTCCTCGTCCGTGACGATGACCATCGTCAGGACCATGCCCACCGCCGGGGTGCCGATGGCCCGGCGGCCCTGCACCAGCGCCTTGTTGATCTTGCTTGCAGTGGTGTCGGTCAGGTCGATCTTCATGGCCTGCGCCAGCTCCGTCCGTCTCGTGCGAGCATCTCGTCCGCTTCCTTGGGTCCCCAGCTGCCCGACGGGTACTGCGCCGGCTTGCCGTGCCGGGCCCAGTAGCCCTCGATCGGGTCGAGGATCTTCCAGGACTCTTCCACTTCCTGGTGACGGGGGAACAGATTGGCGTCGCCGAGGAGGACGTCCAGGATCAGCCGCTCGTACGCCTCGGGGGAGGACTCGGTGAAGGACTCGCCGTAGGCGAAGTCCATCGACACGTCCCGGATCTCCATCGAGGTGCCCGGCACCTTCGACCCGAACCGGACCGTCATGCCCTCGTCCGGCTGGACGCGGATGACGATCGCGTTCGAGCCCAGTTCCTCGGTGGCCGTGGAGTCGAACGGCGAGTGCGGCGCCCGCTGGAAGACGACCGCGATCTCGGTGACCCGGCGGCCCAGCCGCTTGCCGGTGCGCAGATAGAACGGGACGCCCGCCCAGCGCCGGTTGTCCACCTCCAGCTTGACCGCCGCGTAGGTGTCGGTCCCGGACGCGGCGTCGATGCCGTCCTCCTGGAGGTAGCCGGCCACCTTCTCGCCGCCCTGCCAGCCGGTCGCGTACTGCCCGCGGACGGTGTGCGCGCCGAGGTCCTCCGGCAGCCGCACCGACTTGAGCACCTTCAGCTTCTCGGTGAGCAGCGACTCGGCGTCGAAGGCGATCGGCTCCTCCATGGCGGTCAGCGCCATCAGCTGGAGGAGATGGTTCTGGATGACGTCACGGGCCGCGCCGATGCCGTCGTAGTAGCCCGCGCGACCGCCGATGCCGATGTCCTCGGCCATGGTGATCTGTACGTGGTCGACGTACGACCGGTTCCAGATCGGCTCGTACATCTGGTTGGCGAAGCGGAGCGCCAGGATGTTCTGGACGGTCTCCTTGCCGAGGTAGTGGTCGATCCGGAAGACCTGGTCCGGCTCGAACACGTCGTGCACGAGCGCGTTCAGCTCACGGGCGCTCGCCAGGTCGCTGCCGAACGGCTTCTCGATGACCGCGCGCCGCCAGGAACCCTCGGGCGCGTCGGCGAGACCGTGCTTCTTGAGCTGCCGGACGACCTTCGGGAAGAACTTCGGCGGCACCGAGAGGTAGAAGGCGTAGTTGCCGCTCGTCCCGCGGGAGGCGTCCAGCTCCTCGACGGCCTGGGCGAGCTGCTTGAACGCCTGGTCGTCGTCGAAGTCGCCCGGGATGAACCGCATGCCCTCGGCGAGCTGCTGCCAGACCTCCTCACGGAACTCGGTCCGCGCGTGCTCGCGCACCGAGTCGTGCACGACCTGCGCGAAGTCCTGGTCCTCCCAGTCCCGGCGGGCGAACCCGACGAGCGAGAAGCCCGGCGGCAGCATGCCGCGGTTGGCCAGGTCGTAGACGGCCGGCATCAGCTTCTTGCGGGACAGGTCACCGGTCACACCGAAGATGACGAGCCCGGACGGACCGGCGATACGGGGCAGCCGCCGGTCGCGCGGGTCGCGCAGCGGGTTCTCCCAGTCGGCATCGTCGACCGCGTCGATGGCAGGAATCCCGGTCATTCCGCGACGACCCCCTTGCTGTCCAGCGACTTCGTGACGGTGGCCAGCAGGTCGTTCCAGGCCACCTCGAACTTGGCGACGCCCTCGTCCTCCAGCTGCTGCACGACCTCGTCGTAGGAGATCCCGAGCGCCTGCACGGCGGCCAGGTCGGCGCGCGCCCCGGCGTAGTCGCCGGTCACGGTGTCGCCGGTGATCTCGCCGTGGTCGGCGGCGGCGTTCAGGGTGGCCTCCGGCATGGTGTTGACCGTGCCGGGCGCGACGAGCTCGTCGACGTACAGGGTGTCCTTGTAGGCCGGGTCCTTCACACCGGTCGAGGCCCACAGCGGGCGCTGCCTGTTGGCCCCCGCGGTCTCCAGCTTCTGCCAGCGGGCCGAGGCGAAGACGTCCTCGTACGCCTCGTAGGCGAGCCGCGCGTTGGCGAGCGCCGCCCTGCCCTTGAGGGCGAGGGCCTCGGCCGTGCCGAGGACGGTGAGCCGCTTGTCGATCTCGGCGTCGACGCGGGAGACGAAGAAGGAGGCCACGGAGTGGATGCCGGCGAGGTCGACACCGTGCGCGGCGGCCTTCTCCAGACCGGCGAGGTAGGCGTCCATGACCTCGCGGTAGCGCTCCAGCGAGAAGATCAGCGTGACGTTGACGCTGATGCCGAGGCCGATCACCTCGGTGATCGCCGGGAGGCCCGCCCGGGTCGCCGGGATCTTGATCATCACGTTGGGGCGGTCGACCAGCCAGGCGAGCTGCCTGGCCTCGGCGACCGTCGCCACGGTGTGGTGCGCCAGGCGCGGGTCGACCTCGATGGAGACCCGGCCGTCCAGACCGCCGGTCGCGTCGTGCACGGGACGCAGGATGTCGGCGGCGGCCCGCACATCGGCGGTCGTCATCATCCGTACGGCCTCGTCGACCGTCACCCCGCGCACGGCGAGGTCGCTGAGCTGCTCCTCGTACCCCTCACCGGAGCCGATGGCGGCCTGGAAGATGGACGGGTTCGTGGTGACGCCCACGACGTTCTTGTTCTCGACGAGCTCGGCGAGGTTGCCCGACTCGATCCGCCGCCGCGACAGGTCGTCCAGCCAGATGGAGACGCCCTCGTCGGACAGGCGCTTGAGTGCTCCCGCGGTCGCGGTTGCTTCGGTCACAGTGATCATCTTCTTTCTGGCGGTCGGATCAACCGCGCGCGGCGGCGAGGGATTCCCGCGCGGACGCGGCGACGTTCTCGGCGGTGAAGCCGAACTCGGCGAAAAGGGTCTTGGCGTCGGCGGAGGCGCCGAAGTGTTCGAGAGAGACGATGCGTCCTGCGTCACCTGTGAACCGGTACCACGTCAGACCGATCCCGGCCTCGATTGCGACGCGGGCTCGCACGGACGGCGGAAGGACGGCGTCGCGGTAGGCGCGCGGCTGCTGGTCGAACCACTCCACGGACGGCATCGACACCACCCGGGTGCCGATCCCCTCCGCCTCCAGCTGCTCCCGCGCGGCCACGGCGAGCTGCACCTCGGAACCGGTGGCGATCAGGACGACGTCCGGGGTCTCCTTCGAGGAGTCCGCCAGGACGTAACCGCCCTTGGCCGCGTCCGGGTTCGGCGCGTACGTCGGCACGCCCTGCCGGGTGAGCGCGAGGCCGTGCGGGGCCGGGTCGGTGGCGTGCCGGCGCAGGATCTCCGCCCACGCGATCGACGTCTCGTTGGCGTCGGCGGGCCGTACGACGTTCAGGCCCGGGATCGCGCGCAGCGAGGCGAGGTGCTCGACGGGCTGGTGGGTGGGGCCGTCCTCGCCGAGGCCGACGGAGTCGTGCGTCCAGACGTAGGTGACGGGCAGCTGCATCAGCGCCGACATCCGGACCGCGTTGCGCATGTAGTCGGAGAACACGAGGAACGTGCCGCCGTAGACGCGGGTGTTGCCGTGCAGGGCGATGCCGTTCATCTCGGCGGCCATCGAGAACTCGCGGATGCCGAAGTGGACCGTACGGCCGTACGGGTCGGCCTCGGGCAGCGGGTTGCCCTCCGGGAGGAAGGAGGACGTCTTGTCGATGGTGGTGTTGTTGGAGCCCGCGAGGTCGGCGGAGCCGCCCCACAGCTCGGGCAGGACACCGCCGAGCGCCTGGAGGACCTTGCCGGAGGCGGCGCGGGTGGCGACGGAGGTGCCCGGCTCGAACACCGGCAGGGCGTCCTCCCAGCCCTCGGGGAGCTGGCCCGCCACGATCCGGTCGAAGAGGGCGGCCCGCTCCTCGTGGTCGGCCCGCCAGGCGGCGACCTGCTTGTCCCAGGCCGCGTGCGCCTCGGCACCCCGGTCCAGCGCGGCGCGGCTGTGGGCGAGGACCTCGGGGGCGACCTCGAAGGTCCGCTCCGGGTCGAAGCCGAGAAGGCGCTTGGTGGCGGCGATCTCGTCCTCGCCGAGCGCGGAGCCGTGGGAGGCCTCGGTGTCGCGGGCGTTGGGGGCGGGCCAGGCGATCACGGTGCGCATCGCGATGATCGAGGGCCGCCCGGTCTCGTCCTGGGCGGCCCTGAGTGCCGCGTACAGGGCGGGGACGTCGATGTCGCCGTCGCCGGTGGGCTCGACGCGCTGGGTGTGCCAGCCGTAGGCCTCGTACCGCTTCAGGACGTCCTCGGAGAACGCGGTGGCGGTGTCGCCCTCGATGGAGATGTGGTTGTCGTCGTAGAGGAAGACCAGGTTGCCGAGCTTCTGGTGGCCGGCCAGCGAGGAGGCCTCGGCGGAGACGCCCTCCTCCAGGTCGCCGTCGGAGACGATCGCCCAGATCGTGTGGTCGAAGGGGGACTCGCCCGCGGGGGCCTCGGGGTCGAACAGGCCGCGCTCGTAGCGGGCGGCCATGGCCATGCCGACCGCGTTCGCGGCGCCCTGGCCGAGGGGCCCGGTGGTGGTCTCGACGCCCGCGGTGTGGCCGTACTCGGGGTGGCCGGGGGTCTTGGAGCCCTGGGTGCGGAACGCCTTGAGGTCGTCGAGCTCGACCTCGTACCCGGCGAGGAAGAGCTGCGTGTAGAGCGTCAGCGAGGTGTGGCCGGGAGAGAGGACGAAGCGGTCACGGCCGACCCACTCGGGGTCCGCGGGGTCGTGACGCATCACCTTCTGAAAGATCGTGTAGGCGGCCGGGGCCAGGGCCATGGCCGTGCCCGGGTGGCCGTTCCCGACCTTCTGCACGGCATCGGCCGCCAGCAGGCGGGCGGTGTCGACGGCACGCCGGTCGAGTTCGGTCCATTCGAAGCGGTCCGGTGTCTGCGTGCTCATCTTCAAGAAGTCCTCGATCGGCGCGGAAATCTGCTCTGACGTGTTCAAACTTAAAAGTCGGACTTTTATGAGGGAAGGTCGGGGTGTGTCAGCCTGTGGTGAAAGTGGGACACGGGCAGTGGGATCGAGCGGCACGAGAAGGACATGGCGGACAGAACCATCCAAGGGGCGACGAGTGACGGCGGCATGGACGGGATCAGAACGTTCCCCTTCCCCGTCGAGCTGAGCGTCGCCGGTGTCGGCATGCAGGTCGGGCCGATGGGTCCCGGCCGCACCTGGCACGTGGACGCCCCGCTGCACCGCGTCCACCGCATCGACTTCCATGTCGTCATGCTGTTCGACAAGGGCCCCGTCCGCCACATGATCGACTTCGCCGAGTGCGAGGCCTACGCGGGCGACGTGCTGTGGATCCGCCCCGGCCAGGTCCACCGCTTCTCGCAGCCCACCGGGTACCGCGGAACGGTCCTGACCATGCAGCCGGGTTTCCTGCCCCGCGCGACGGTCGAGGCGACCGGCCTCTACCGCTACGACCTGCCCCCGCTGCTCCACCCGGACGCGGCCCAGCTGGCCGGGCTCGGGGCGTCGCTCGCGCAGCTGCGCCGCGAGTACAAGGACACGGTGACGCTCCCCCCGAGCCTGCACACCGCCGTGCTCCGCCACTCCCTCACGGCGTTCCTGCTGCGCCTCGCGCATCTCGCGGTCAGTTCCCAGGAGGCGGCGCGGGAACAGTCCGACACCACGTTCACCCTCTTCCGGGACGCCGTGGAACGGGACTTCGCGACCAACCACAGTGTCAGCGCCTACGCCGACGCCCTCGGCTACTCCCGCCGCACCCTCGTGCGCGCGGTCCGCGCCGCCACCGGCGAGACGCCGAAGGGCTTCATCGACAAGCGGGTCGTCCTGGAGGCGAAACGATTGCTCGCCCATACGGAGCTGCCCATCGGACGGGTGGGCGCGGCGGTCGGCTTCCCGGACGCGGCGAACTTCTCGAAGTTCTTCCAGCTCCACACGGGGGTCACGCCGGTGGGGTTCCGGGCCGAGCTGGGCTGACCAGGGCCGGTCCGGCGGATCGGGCCGCCGGGTGTGGCGGCGCGTCGTGTCGCCGGTGCACGGGGGCCCGGTACGCGCGGCGGAGAGGCGGAGCAGGCGTGGCCGGTCGGCCGTTGCCGCGGCGGGCGACGGGACGGGGCGCCTCCCGGCCGAGGGCCCGGGGGTGTCGGCGAGTGACGACGACGCGGCCGGGGCCCCGTGCCGTCAAGCCGGTGGGGGAGCGCGTGCCGGCCCCTCGCGTCCCCGGCACGATCCGCCGGACCGGCCCCGGCCCGCGGCGGTCCCGCCGTGGACACGGGTGAGGGGCCCCGACGCGCGGAGCCCCTCACTGTCGTGCGCTGCCCGATGGCAGGCCGCTGTGTCAGTGGCCGAAGGTGAACCAGTTCACGTTCACGAAGTCCGCCGACTGGCCGCTCGTGAAGGTCAGATACACGTCATGGGTGCCGGTCACCGAGCTGATGTTCGCCGGTGTCGTCTGCCAGGTCTGCCAACCCCCGGTGCTGGAGAGGGAGAAGCTGCCGATCGGGGCGTTGGACCGGCTGTCCAGCCGGACTTCGACCAGGCCGCCCACCCCCGACGCGGCACCGCTCGCGATCCGGGCGCGGAACTGGGTCGCGGCCGTGGAGCCGAAGTTGACGTTCTGGTACAGCGCCCAGTCGCCGTTGGCGATGTAGCCGATGTTCTGGCCGCCGCCCGTGTCGGTCGTCGTCTCGGTGCTGATGCCGCTCTGGCTGTTGTAGGCCTCGGCCTGGATCGTGCCGTAGGCGTCGACGCCGCCCGTCGGCGGGGGCGTGGTACCGCTCCCACTCGCCGACAGCACCTGCACGTAGTCCACGACCATGGGCACGCCGGACCGGGTGTCGCCGTCGAGGCCGCCGCCGAACGCGTCCGGGAAGCCGCCGCCCATCGCCACGTTCAGGATGACGAAGTAGCCGTGGTTGGTGGCGTTGGTCCAGGTCGTCGCGTCCACCTGGTTCGCGTTGACGGAGTGGAACTGGGTGCCGTCGACGTACCAGCGGATGGTCTCGGGGGAGACGGACCGGTCCCACTCCATCGTGTAGGTGTGGAAGGCCGACTGGCAGGTCGAGCCGGGACAGGCCGTGTAATTGCCGATGCCCGACGTCTCGTTGCAGGGTCCGCCGGGGTTGGTGCCGCAGTGCATGGTGGCCCAGACCCGGTTCAGGCCCTGGACGTTCTCCATGATGTCCAGCTCGCCGACGCTCGGCCAGTTCTGGTAGTTGCCCCGGTACGGGCCGCCCA
This sequence comes from Streptomyces sp. NPDC090106, assembly GCF_044747265.1. Lineage (NCBI taxonomy): Bacteria > Bacillati > Actinomycetota > Actinomycetes > Kitasatosporales > Streptomycetaceae > Streptomyces > Streptomyces sp. NPDC090106. The sequence continues at coordinate 66,905 of NZ_JBIVDS010000008.1, forward strand.
GCGCCCAGAACGCGGGCCAGTAGCCCTCGGCCGCCGTGCCGGTGACGTTGGGCATCTGGATACGGCTCTCGATGCGCAACTTGCCGCCGCTCGGGGGCTGGAAGTCGGTGCGGACCGTCTCGATCCGGCCCGACGTCCAGTTGCCCGCCGCGTCGCGGACCGGGGTGATCTTGAGATTGCCGCTGCCGTCGAGCGCCACGTTCGTCGTGCTCGACGTCATCGTCTCGACCTCGCCCGTCCCCCAGTTGGCGGGGCCGCCGGGGTACGAAGTGCCGGTCGCGTACTGCCAGTTGGAGGTGTTGACGCCGGTGCCGGCGGTGCCGTTGAAGTCGTCGAGGAAGACCTGGGTCCAGCCCGACGGCGGAGTGGGGGCGCTGGCGCTCGCGGGAAGCGTCGCGGCCGACGCGACCGCCGCGGCGAGACCGAGCGTGGAGAGTACGGCGATCAGGGCGCGTCGCCGTCTGGACGGTCCGGAGGGTGCACTCATGGGGTGTGCCTCTCGGGTACGGGGATGAGGTGCGCGGGTGGGTGAGCGGTGCCCCGGGAGGATGCTTGAGAGCGCTCTCAGGGTGGGGTCAATGTGCTCCCCGGCGCTGTCGGCGTCAAGAGTTGAAACACGTAAAGTCCTTGAGGGCGGGGCGAGTTCACCCGATGAAGGCATGTATGGGTGGGGCGAGGGGAGGGCGGTCCGTTCGTACGGCCGCTGCCGCGCCGTCGCACGCGTCGGCCCCGGGACCGAGGCCGGACCCGGGGCTTGCGGGCTCTGGCGCCCGCGCCGGCGCCGTGGGTCAGAGGGCGCTGCCCGACTTCCAGTCCTCCCAGGACAGGTTCCAGCCGTTGAGGCCGTTGGACGCGGTGACCGTCTCCTCGTCGGAGTTCTTCACGACGACGACGTCGCCGAGCATGGAGCTGTCGTAGAACTTGTAGCCCGGCACCGAGGAGTCGTCGGCGCCCTTCGCGTCGTGCAGGCCGATGCAGCCGTGGCTGGTGTTCTGGCTGCCGAACACGGACGTCGAGGCCCAGTAGTTGCCGTGGATGAACGTGCCGGAGGTGGTGAGCCGCTGGGCGTGCGGGACGTCCTTGATGTCGTACTCGTCGCCGAGACCGACGGTCGAGGACTCCATGCGGGTCTCCTTGAACCGCTCGCTGATCACCATGATCCCGGACCAGGTCGTGTGGTCGGAGTCACCGCCGGTCACCGGATAGGTGGCGTAGGTCGCGCCGTCCCGTTTGACCACCATCTCCTTCGCGGACAGGTCGACGGTGCTGATCTGCTCGCGGCCGATGTGGAAGGTGACGTCCTTCGACTGCACCCCGTACACCCCGTCCCCGCCCTCGACGTCCTTCAGCCGCAGCCCGAGCGTGATCGTCGTCCCGGCCGCCCAGTACGTCTCGGGGCGGAAGTCGAGCCGGGTGTCGCTGAACCAGTGGCCGACCACCTCGACGGCCGGGTCCGCCGTGACCGTGATCGCCTTCTCGACGGCGGCCCGGTCGCTCACGGCGTGCGTGAAGTCGATCGACACCGGCATGCCCACACCGGACGTCGAGCCCGCCTCGGGGGTGAAGTACCCCACGAAGGTCTCGCCGGGCGACTTGGTGGTGAAGGTCGCGGTCTCGGCGGCGGCGCCCTGCGGTGTGGTCGTCACCGTGTACTTGGTGCCCGAGTACGGGTTCGCCTCGGACGTCCACGTGGTCTTCGTGTCGTCGAACGCCCCGGTCAGCGTCGAACCGTCGTTGCCGGTGACCGTGACCGTCGACAGCGTGCCGTCCGTCACGGTGACGGTGACGGGGCTGGTGAACGCCGCCTTCTTCGTGCCGTCGGCGGGGGAGACGGTGACCACCGGCGCCTTCGACGGGGACGCCTTGACGGAGGCGGTCGTCCCCGCCTCCTCGGAGGCGTCGGCCGATCCGCTGCACCCGGTCAGCATCGCGGCGGGAACCACACCGAGCACGGTGAGAACCCCACGGCGCGACCACCTCTCCGTCTGCTGTTCGGACCGGTTCGATATATGCGAGACGCCCACGGCACGCCTTCCCCTGAGATATCCAGCTTTGCGCGTGCATCCTGCGCCACGGACATGGGCTGATCCTTTGAATCCCCGGGCCGCCGGCTGAGATTCCTGTGAGGAGACTCTGAGAGCCGGGTACGGAGGCCGTCGGGAGGGGGCCGGCCGCGGCCTGGGGCCCTCTCCGCTGTGGTCAGGTTCACGGCACCGGCACCGGCACCGGCACCGCACCGCTCGGTGGAGTGACGGCTCCGGTTGCGGCGCCGGTCCCCGGGCGGCTCAGACGGGTGTGGCGACTCGCCGTGCCCTGCTCAGGGGCGGGCCGGCCGCGGTGGCGTCGGCTCTTGTGCTGACCGGTCCTGCGCCGGTCCGGTCGCAGGCTGGCCGGTTCCGGCGTGGAGGGGTGCGGGGACGCGCCGTGCCTCGGTCCGGTCGGCGGCTGCCCGGTTCCGGCTCAGGTTCCGTATCGGGCCGTGACGTGCCCCGCTCAGCGGGTGTCCGCCTCTGGCCTCGGCTCCCGTGGGGACTGGGTCCGGCCTGGTGCGGTCGGTGAGGGATCGGCTCGGGCGCTGGGTGGGGCGGTGGCCTGGCCCGCCTGTTGCGGTCGGCGGCCGGCCGGTGTCGGCGGCTTTTTGCCTGTCCTGGTTCGTGCGGTGGCTGGCTCCGGCACCGGCTTCCGTGTGGGCTCGGTCGGCTCGGGTGCGGTGGGTGGCCGATCGGTCTCGGGTCTGTGTCGGGTTGTGACTCGGGCCCGGCCCGGCCCGGCCGAGAGCCGGCTGGCCGGGGCCGGTGTCGGCGTCCGCGATGGCGTGCCCTGGCCCGGTCCGGTACCGGTACCGGACCGGGGCCGCGTGGGCGGGTACGGCGAGCGCGGACGCGCCGAGGGCCGCCGCGGCGAGCGCGACGACGGCCCGGACCAGCGGCGCTCCCGCCCGGCGGACCGGCCCCGGCCCCGCGGCCGGGCTCACCGGCCCTCCCCCGGGAGGCGCCGCGCGGCCGTCGGGGCGCGGAGGCCGTCGCGCGCCTGGGGCGTCACCGCCGCCGCGCCCTCGGTGGCATCCGCTTCCGTGGGGCTCGGCCTGTTCTGGTTCGGTCAGCGGGCGATCGGGCCGTGGTGTGTCCCGTGCTGGTCAGCGGTCGGCCGGCTCACGTTCCGGGGCCGGGTGCCGGGGGGACTCGCTCAGGCCGATTCGGGTGTGGACGCGGCGCAGGGGTTTCGGGGACCACCAGGCGTGGTGGCCGAGCAGGGACATCGTCGCCGGTACGAGCAGCATGCGGACGATCGTCGCGTCGATCAGTACCGCGAGGGTGAGGCCGAGGCCGATCTGGAGGATCGGGGAGAAGCCGCCCGTCATGAACGCGCCGAACACGACGGCCAGCAGCAGCGCCGCGCAGGTCACGACGCGGCCCGAGCGGCGCAGCCCCGTCACCACGGCCTCCCGGTCGTCGTCGCCCTGCTCCCGGGCCTCCCGCATCCGGGCCAGGATGAACAGCTCGTAGTCCATGGCCAGGCCGAACGCGATCGCGACGATCAGCGGCGGCGCGGTCAGACTCAGCGCGCCCAGGCCCTCGGCGCCCAGCAGCCCGGCCAGATGGCCGTCCTGGAAGACCCACACCACCACGCCGAGCGCGGCCCCCAGGCTGAGCAGCGTCGTCGCGATCGTGCGGAGCGGGATGAGGACCGACCCGGTGAACGCGAACAGCAGGACGAGGATCCCGGCGAGCACGGTGAGCGCGGCCCACGGCGCCCGGTCGGCGAGCATCGCCCGGAAGTCGACCAGCCGGGCGGCCGGACCGGTGACCTCGACCGGCTCGGTGCCGCGCAGCTCCCGCACCCGCTCCACCAGCGCGGTCGCGCCGTCACCGTCCACACTGCCCGGCGGCGGCAGCTCCACCACCGTGACGCCGCCCGGCAGCTCCCGCGTCCCGGCGCCCGGTGACAGCGCCCGTACGCGCTCGATCGTCGCCGGGTCGGTGCCGGGCCGGGCCACGACCGTGACCGGGGAGACGCCGGTGCCCGCGGGGAAGTGGGCGCCGACCGTGTCGTACAGCTGCCGTGCCTCCGTGCTGCTCGGCAGTTGCCGGGCGTCGCCCAGGTTGATGCGCATCCCGGCGACCGGCAGGGCCAGTACGAGGAGCGCCGGGACGACGAGCGCGAGGACGGCGATCCGGTTGCGGCCCGCGAAGCGCGCGAGACGGGCGAACGCACGGCCCTGCTCGCCCTCGGGCCGTGTCTTCGCGGGCGGGATCCTGCCGCCGAACCGGGTGAGCAGCGCCGGCAGCAGCGTGACCGCGGCGAGCATGTCGACGACGACCACGGCGGCCACCGCCAGGCCCATGCTGCGCAGGAAGACGCTAGGGAAGACCAGCAGCCCGGTGAGGCTGACCGCCACGGTGAGCCCGGAGAACAGGACCGTGCGCCCGGCCGCCGCGACCGTGCGGTGCACCGCCTCGACGACGTCGTCACCGCGGCGGCGTTCCTCACGGAACCGGACCAGCATCAACAGGGCGTAGTCCACGGCGAGTCCGAGGCCCAGCATCGTCGTCACCTGGATCGCGTACACGGAGATGTCGGTGACGCCGCTGAACAGGAACAGCGTCAGGAACGCGCCCGCGATGCCGCTGACCGCGACGAGCAGCGGCAGCATGGCCGAGCGCAGCCCGCCGAACACCACGAGCAGCAGCGCCAGGACGACCGGCAGGGAGATCAACTCGGCGTTCCTGACGTCCTCCTGGGCCTTCTCGCCGATCTGGATGCCCAGCAGGGGCCCTCCGCTGACATGCACCTCGGGCGCGTCGATCCGCCGCATCCGCTCGACGGCGTCGTCCAGGGTCCGTTCCTCGGCCTCGTCGTCGAGACCGCCCTCCAGGGTGATGGGCACGATCAGCGCCCGCCCGTCCCGCGCGGTCAGTCCGGGGGTCGTGTACGGGTCGGGCACGGCGGCCACCCCGGCGATCTCCCGCAGGTCGGCGACGGCCCGCTCGACCTGGGCGCGCAGTGCGGGGTCGGCGACGGCGACGCCCCCGACGACGGCCGTGACGGACTCGCCGTCCGGGTCGGCGTCGTCCAGGTACCGGGCGGCGGCGTCCGACTCGGTGCCCGGCACCTCGGGCACGTTGTCCGACAGACGTCCGAAGACGCCCGTGCCGAGGCCGAGGCCGAGCAGCAGGAAGACCACCCAGAGGGCGATGACGGTGAGCGGACGGCGGGTGGCCGTCCGGGCGAGTGCGGCAAGCACGGTTCCTCCCCGGGAGTCGTCGTTCGACATGCCCTCAGGCTCCCGGGGGAGAAGGCGGTGCCGGATCGCCGGGGGGAGCGGTTTCCGGACCTCGGCCGTACGGGGGAGGGCGGTGGTCCCCTCACCCGGGAGAGGGAGGAACGGGCGCCACCGGTAAGGCGGTTGCCGCGCCCTAGGACGTACCCGGGGTCACCAGGCCCGTCTCGTAGGCGCAGATCACCGCCTGCACCCGGTCCCTGAGGCCCAACTTGCCCAGCACGTTGCTGACATGGGTCTTCACGGTGTGCTCGCTCACGAACAGCGTCGTCGCGATCTCGGCGTTGGACAGACCGCGGGCGAGCAGCCGCAGCGTCTCCACCTCGCGGGCGGTGAGCACGTCGAGCCGCTGCGGGGTGACGTCCGCGGCGGCCTCCTCGCGGCGGCGGCGCACGATGTCGGCGACCAGCCGCCGGGTGACCGCCGGCGCGATCAGGGAGTCGCCCGCCGCGACGACCCGCACGGCGTGGACGAGGTCGTCACGGCGCACGTCCTTCAGCAGGAACCCGCTGGCGCCCGCGTACAGCGCCTCGTACACGTACTCGTCCAGGTCGAAGGTGGTCAGCATGACGACCTTGCAGGCGGACTGCCCGCACACCCGGCGGGCCGCCTCCAGGCCGTCCATCACGGGCATGCGGATGTCGAGCAGGAGCACGTCCGGCGTGTGCCGCTCGACCGCCGCGACCGCCTGCGAACCGTCGCCCGCCTCGGCCACCACCTCGATGTCGGGCTGCGCCTCCAGGATCATGCTGAAGCCGCTGCGGACCAGTTCCTGGTCGTCGGCGACGACCACCCGGATGCTCACCCCAGCGCCGCCTCGCGATCGTCCACCGGAAGGCGTACGACGACCCGGAACCCGCCGTCGGGCCCGCGCCCGGAACGGGCGTCACCGCCACAGGCCGCCGCCCGCTCCCGGATGCCGATCAGACCGTGTCCGCCGCCGGGCGTCACGGGGCCGCGGCCGTCGTCCGTCACGGTGAGGGTCAACGTCTCCTCCGTCCAGTCGAGTTCGACGGTCGCGGAGGAAGCGTACGCGTGCTTGACCGTGTTGGTGAGGGCTTCCTGGACCACCCGGTAGGCGGCGACGTCGGTGTCCGCGGGCAGCGGCGCGGGCTCGCCCGATGCCGTCAACCTGACGCGCAGTCCGGTCGATTCGGCGACCTGGCGGACCAGCGCGGGCAGCGACCTGACGCCCGGCTGAGGTGAGGTCCCGTTGCGCTCCTCGTCCTTGAGGACGCCGAGGATGCGCCGCAGTTGCGTCATCGCGTCCCGGCCGGTCGCCGCGATCGCGTCGAACGCCGCCTCCGCGCGCGCCGGTTCGCTGCGCACGACGACCGGACCGGCCTCCGCCTGCACCACCATCAGGCTCACCGCGTGCGCCAGGATGTCGTGCATGTCCCGGGCGATCCGGGCGCGTTCCTGCGCCGTCGCCCGGGCCGTGTCCGCGGCCCGCTCCCGCTCCAGCCGCCGGGCCCGGTCCACCAGGGCGGCGGTGTAGGCGCGTTGGACGCGGGCGAGCATCCCGAAGCCGTACGCGCACACCACGGTCATCAACTGGAAGGCGTACTCGAAGGGGAGCGGCTCCTCCTTGTGCTGCATGGTCAGCGTGACCCCGACGATCCAGCCCGCCAGCATGAACCGGCGCTGCCAGCCGGGTCCTTGGGCGGCCATGGTGTACAGGACGATCAGACAGGCGTACACCACGTCCGGCGGCGGCTCGTGGTACACGGCCATCGCCGGGGTCGCGACGGACACCGCGCACGCTGTCACGAAAGGGAACCGGCGCCGCCACACCAGCGGCACCGCCGTGGCCGCCCCGAGCAGCCAGCCGATCGGGGTCAGTCCGTCGTCCCCCTCGTCGGGGAAGATCCACTGCAACGACACGGCGAACAGCACGAGCGCCGCCAGCGCCGCGTCGACGACGTACGGGTTCGCCGTGCGCAGCCGGCCCACGGCGGAAGAGATCCAGGACGGTGGTGACACGGACCGTGGGGACTTGGGCGACGAGGACTTGCGTGACAGGGAGATGGGTGACGGGGAGATGGGTGACAGGGGCATGGGCGGCTCCTCGGGGGCCGTTCCAGTATCGAAGGCCCTCACTGGGCCGGTCCTCACCGGTGAGAGGGATTTCCCGGCTCCGATCGTGATCGTTCCGAGGTCCCTGAGCGGGAACCGTACGAGCGGACTCTCCCTCTCACAGGGCGGATCGCGTGCCGCAACAGAGTGTTCACGCCGTGTGCATGGTCCCGGCCCGGCGGCCGGCTCCACCCTCGTCCGACGGACGATCGCCGCGGGTCCGGGACCCCGCCCCACCGCCCCGCAGGAGAGACATCCATGCCGAGCCGACGCCGCCTCCTCGCCGCGGCCACCGCCGTACCGGTCGCCTCCGTGGCCGCCACGGCGTGCGACGCCGACGACAGGGCGACGCCCGACGAGAGGGCGACGCTCGCCGGCGGGGCGACGTCCGCCGACGGCAGCGGGCGGGCCGCCGGGGTCCCCGCCGTGCGGGCCGCGCGGGACCGGCCGAACTTCGTGGTGATCCTCGCCGACGACCTCGGCCACGGCGAACTCGGCTCCTACGGCCAGCGGCTCGTCCGCACCCCGCGCCTGGACGCCCTCGCCGCCGAGGGCCTGCGCTTCACCGACGCCTACGCCACCGCGCCCGTCTGCGCGCCCTCCCGCTGCTCCCTGCTCACCGGACTGCACGCCGGTCACGCCCGGGTCCGCGAGAACCCCTGGGGCCCCGGCGGCCAAGGGGCGCTCACCGACCGGGACTTCACCTTCGCCGAGGCCCTCAGGGCACGTGGCTACCGCACCGCCCTCATCGGCAAGTGGGGGTTCGGCCCCGACCGGCCCGATCAGCCGAGCCATCCCAACTCCCGCGGTTTCGAGGAGTTCTACGGCTACATCGGCCACGGCGACGCGCACGACCACTACCCCGGCCACCTCTGGCACAACGGCTCCCGCGAGGAGATCCCCGCCAACCGCGACGGCGCCCGCGCGGTCCACGCCCTCGACCTCATGCGGGACCGGGCCCTCGCCTTCCTCGACGCGCACCACGCCGAGCCGTTCCTGCTCCACCTCACCCCCAACGTGCCGCACGCGCCCAGCCAGGTCCCTGACGAGGGTGTGTACGCCGACCGGCCCTGGCCCGGACCCGACCGGCGGCACGCCGCCCAGGTCACCGCCCTGGACACGCTCGTCGGCGACGTCGTCGACAGGCTCGGCGACCTCGGGGTGGCCGACCGCACCCTCGTCCTCGTCACCAGCGACAACGGCCCCCACGAGGAAGGCGGCACCGACCCCGACCTCTTCGACGCGAACGGCCCGCTGCGCGGCTACAAACGCAACCTCTACGAGGGCGGCCTCCGCGTCCCGCTCATCGCCTGGTCCCCGCGCCACGTCCCCGCCGGGACCACGGACCGCCCCACCCCGCTCACCGACCTGCTGCCCACCCTCGCCGACCTCGCGGGCGCGCCCGCCCCGGCGGACGTCGACGGCCTGTCCCTCGCCCCGCTCCTCGGCGGCTCCCGGCACGCCGCCCGCCACGACCACCTGTACTTCTACCGCAACCACGCGGGCGTCACCCCGCGTGCCGACGCCGTCGACCACGGCCGGGGCCGCCGCCTGGCGGAGGCGCTGCGGCACGGCGACCTGAAGGCGGTCCGCTTCGCACCCGGCCAGGACCGTGCCGCCCCCGACGACCAGTGGGACGTGGAACTGTACGACCTGGCCCGCGACCCCGGCGAACAGCACGACCTCGCCGCGCGCCGGCCCGCGCAGGCGGACGCCCTGGTGAAGCTGATGCGCGCGTCATGGACACCCGAGTCCCAGCCGCGCGCCGCCTTCGGCCTCACCCTCCAAGTCGCCGCCCAGGGAGCGGATCTCACGGTCACCGCCACCCTCGCCAACGGCTCCGGCAGACCCTGGACGGCCGCTCGGCTCACCCTGGCCGTCCCCGGTGGCTGGCGGACCCGCGCGCTGGATCCGGCCGGCGCGGAACGTCTCCCCGCGGGCGACCGGCTCACGGTCCGCTGGACGGTGACCCCGGCGCGGGCGTCGTCGGACATGACCGTCGCCTGCCGGGCCGGCCTGCGGCACGCGGACGAGGACGTCACCTACACGGCCCGCGCGTCCCTCAGGTGAGCCCCGGCTGCCACCCCAGCGCCCGTGATATCCCCCGCGCCGCTATCCGCACCGCGGGGGCCAGCACCGGTACCTGCGCGTCGAGGTGCGGCACCACCACCGACACGGCGGCCACCACCGGGCCGCCCGCGCCCCGGACCGGCGCGGCCACCGACAGGGCGTCGTCGGTGACCTGACGGCTGCTCACCGCCACTCCCGTGCGCCGCACTTCGGCGAGCTCCCGGCGCAGCCGCGCGGAATCGGTGAGCGTGTACGGCGTGAACGACGCCAACGGGCCCGCGCAGTAGTCCTCCTGGAACCCGGGGGCCTCGTGCGCGAGCAGCGCGAGCCCCACCCCGGTGGCGTGCAGCGGCCAGCGGGCGCCGACCCGGATGTGCACACCGACCGCCGAACGGCCCGACAGCCACTCGATGTAGACGACCTCCGTGCCGTCCCGCACCGCCAACTGCACGTTCTCGTGCGTCGCTTCGTACAGGTCCTCCAGGAACGGCAGGGCGATCTGGCGCAGCGCCAGCCCGCGCGGGGCGAGCGCCGCGATCTCCCACAGCCGCAGCCCCACGTGGTACACGCCCTCGGGGTCCCGCTCCAGGGCGCCCCACCCGGTGAGCGCGGCCACCAGCCGGTGCGCGGTCGTCAGGGTCAGCCCGGCCCGCCGGCTGATGTCCGTGAGGCTGAGCGCCGGATGCTCGTGGTCGAACGCGGCGAGCACGGACAGCAGCCGGTCGGGCGCGGAGCGGGGGGTCATGGCCGGGCGTCTCCCGGGTGCGCGAGGTCGTAGGGGCGCGGGTAGGGGGCGGGACGGTAGGTCACGTACCGCGCCGCACCCGTCGTATCGGCCTGCTCCGCGCGGGAGTCGAGGTCCGCGGCGGAGGCATGCCAGCGGCCCGTGTCCAGCCGGTCCTCCAGGGTGCCGAGCGCGCCGAGCATCTCACCCGTGGTGAACGCGCAGTGCCCCGGCCCGTCCACGTACCCCTGGGCGAGCAGCCGTCCCGATCCCGCGGCCGTCGCCGCCCGCCGGTAGGCGCTCTCGGCCGGTACGGGGATCAGGGCGTCGCCGGTCGTGTGGATGGTCAACTGGGGTTCGCTGAGGCGGCCGGAGAGGACGCTGGTGTGCCGCATCCAGTCCACCGCTTCGGCGTCGGCGGACAGCCTGGGTGCCCGGCGCAGGGTGTCGAGATCGGTGCGCAAGGAAAGCCCCGCCTCCTTGTAGAGCTCGCTGACCTCTTTGTACAGCGGCGAACGGGCCAGCATCACCGTGTAGTCGACACCGGTGTTCCACGACATGGAGCCGCCCGCCCGGCTCTCCGCCTCCTGCCGCCAGTCGAACGCGGGCAGCGCGATCAGCCCCTGAAGGGCCGTGTACTGGTTGACCTGCCGGGCCTTCCAGTCGGTGGGGCCGGGCTCGGTCTGCGCGGCGTCGTTGTACCCGGGGATGTCGTGCAGGGCCGCGGCCAGCGCGATCCGGGCCCGCCCTCGCTCCGACCCCTGGGCCTCGGCGACCGCCCCGCCCAGCGTCCGCGCGGCGCCCAGTGCCTCGGCCCGGTCCGTGAAACCGGTCAGCCGTACGTCGGTGCCCAGCAGCGTGCGCAGCGCGAACACCGGGTCCAGGGTGCTGTTCCAGTTGGCGATCCCGCCCTGCACCAGACCGCACATCGACAGCGAGCCCGTGAACCGGCCGGGGTGGCGCTCGGCCAGGGCCGTGGTGACGAGACCGCCGTACGAGGTGCCCCAGGCGAGGGTGCGCCGCGCCGCGCCGAACCGCTCCGTGAACAGGTCCAGCGTGGCGAGCTGGTCCGGCACCGCGTCCGTGATGGCCCAGCCGTTCGTCGCGTACGAGGAGCCGATCAGGGCGTACCCCTCGGCCAGGAGCGCGGCCGACGTCGCCGCACCGGGGGAGTTCTGGGCGACGAGCGGGGTGCCGGCCGGGCGGTAGCCGTGGCTGTAGAGCAGGACCGTGCCGTTCCAGTCGTCGGGCATGTCGATCAGATAGCCGGCGCCCGAGGGGAGGCGGCCTTCGAGGTGGGTGTCCGTGGCGGCGACGGCCGTGGCGGGCAGCGCCGTGGCCGTGCACGCGGACAGGGTGAGCAGGGCGATGACGGTGGGGGTTCTCAAGGCTCGGGTCCCTTCCGATGCGGGGGCGGTGCGGGGACCCGAGTGAAGTTAGGCATCTGCCGTGCGGCCGTCAATCACCTGCACAGCATCAGTTCAGGCCGTCCTCCGCGATCCGCAGCAGCAGGGTGTGCAGGGCGGTGCGCTCGGCCGCGTCCAGCGGGCCCAGCAGGTCGTTCGTCACCCGCAGCCCCGCCTCGTCGGTGTCGCGCAGGAACGCGCGGCCCGCCTCGGTGAGGACGACGATCCGGCTGCGGCGGTCGTCGGGGGAGGGGCGCCGTTCGGCGAAGCCCTGCTTCTCCAGGTCGTCGACCAGTCCGACGATCGCGCTCGGGTCGTAGCCGAGCCGTGCGCTCAGTTCGCGCTGGAGGGCGCCCTCGGAGCCCGCGAGGAACCGCAGCACCGCGTAGTGGCGCAGCCGCAGCCCCGACTCCTGGAGGAACGTGTTGAACAACTGCCCGGAGCGAAGGCCCAGTCGGTAGAGCAGGTAGCCGGTGTCGGCGTGCAGGGCGCGCATCCATGGTTCGTCGGCGTCGATCGGCTGCGGGCTCGGATTCGTGGCGTGCTGGCGTGTGATGGCGGGCTCCCCGGGTTCGGTCGGTCGTACGGATTCCAGCATGACGTACCCGTATGACGCGAACAACTATTGACGTCAACAATTATTGCTCTTAGCTTCGATCCCGACGAAGCCGCACCGGGCCGTACCTGGTGCGCTCGTGAACGGACCGCACGACCGTGCCAACCGCACCCCATGCGAAGGGACCCTCCGTGGCCACCATCGATCTGACCGGCAAGGTCGCCGTAGTCACCGGCAGCGGCCGGGGCCTGGGCCTCGCCTACGCGCACGCCCTCGCCGCCCACGGCGCCCGCGTCGTCGTCAACGACATCGACGCGGCGGTCGCCGGGGCGGCCGTGAAGTCCATCGAGGAGTCCGGCGGCACGGCCGTCGCCGAGGTCGTCCCGGTCGGCACGAGCGAGGCCGCCGACCGCCTGGTCGGCCGGGCGGTGGAGGAGTTCGGACGGCTGGACGTCCTCGTCACCAACGCGGGCATCCTGCGGGACAGGGTCCTGTGGAAGATGACCGACGACGACTTCGACGCCGTGATCACCACCCACCTCAAGGGCACCTTCACCTGCGCCCGCGCCGCCGCCGTCCGGATGCGGGAGCAGGGCGAGGGCGGCAGCCTGATCCTCGTCGGCTCCCCGGCCGGGCAGCGCGGCAACTTCGGGCAGACCAACTACGCCGCCGCCAAGGCCGGCATCGCCGCCATGGCCCGCACCTGGTCGATGGAGCTCGGCCGGGCCGGCATCACCGTCAACGCGATCGTGCCGGTCGCCGCGACCGCGATGACCGAGACGATCCCCGCGTTCGCCCTGTACATCGAGGCGCTGCGGGGCGGCGAGCCGGTCCCGGACGCCCTGCGCAAGGGCGAGGGCTTCGGCACCCCCGAGGACTGCGCCGCGCTCGTGCCCTTCCTCGCCTCCGAGGCCGCCCGCGGCATCACCGGGCAGGCCATCGGCATCGGCGGCGACAAGGTGGCACTGTGGTCGCACCCGCAGGAGATCAGGACGGCGTACGCGGACGGCGGCTGGACCCCCGACACGCTCGCCGATGCCTTTCCGGCATCGGTGGGCGCCGAGCTCCAGAGCGTCGGCATTCCGGCCCCGAAGCTCCCGGAGGCGTGATGGACCTCGCCTCGCTCGTCGCCATCGACGTGCACACCCACGCGGAGGTGTCGTCCCAGGGGCACTCCTCCCTCGACGACGACCTGCACGACGCCTCCTCCGCGTACTTCAAGGTCGAGGGCCAGCGGAAGCCGACGATTGAGGAGACCGCCGCCTACTACCGCGAGCGGAACATGGCCGCGGTCATCTTCACGGTGGACGCGGAATCGGCGACCGGCACCGCGCCCGTCCCCAACGAGGAGGTGGCGGAGACGGCGGCCGTCAACTCGGACGTCCTCATCCCCTTCGCCTCCATCGACCCCTTCCGCGGCAAGGCGGGCATCCGGCAGGCGCGGCGCCTGGTCGAGGAGTACGGGGTGAAGGGCTTCAAGTTCCACCCCAGCATCCAGGGTTTCTTCCCCGACGACCGCGCGGTGGCGTACGGCCTGTACGAGGTCATCGAGGAGACGGGCGCCATCGCCCTCTTCCACACGGGCCAGACGGGCATCGGCGCCGGAGTCCCCGGCGGAGGCGGCATCCGCCTCAAGTACTCCAACCCCCTGCACGTGGACGACGTGGCGGCCGACTTCCCCCACCTCAGGATCATCCTGGCGCACCCGTCCTTCCCCTGGCAGGACGAGGCGCTGGCGGTGGCCACGCACAAGCCGGGCGTCCACATCGATCTCTCCGGCTGGTCCCCGAAGTACTTCCCGCCGCAGCTCGTCCAGTACGCGAACACCCTGCTCAAGGACAAGGTCCTCTTCGGCTCCGACTTCCCCGTGCTCACCCCCGACCGCTGGCTCGCCGACTTCGCGAAGCTGCCGATCAAGGACGAGGTCAGGCCGAGGATCCTCAAGGGGAACGCCGCCCGCCTGCTCGGCCTGACCAAGCCGTAAGGGGCTGCACATGCTGCGCGACGAGGGAACGGGGCCGTAGATGCGCAACGAGGGACTGGGGTCATGGCCCGCACGCCGGGCCCGCAAGACCCCGCACCGCACCGCGCTGGTCCACGACGACCGGCCGACCGACTACCGCACGCTGCACACCCGCACCACACGCCTGGCCCACGCCCTGCGCGCCCGGGGCGTCCGGCGCGGCGACCGTGTCGCCTACCTCGGCCCCAACCACCCCTCCTACCTGGAGACGTTGTTCGCCGCCGGCACCCTCGGCGCGGTCTTCGTCCCGCTCAACACCCGCCTCGCCGGACCGGAGATCGCCTACCAGCTCTCCGACTCGGGCGCCAAGGCGCTGATCCACGGCCCCGCGCACACGGGACTCGTCGCCGGGCTGCCGGGCGGCACCGACGTACGGATCTACGTCGAGGCGGGCGGCGCCGAGTACGAACAGGCCCTGGCGGACGCCTCCGTGGAGCCGATCGACGAACCCGTCCTGCCCGGCGACACCTGCATCATCATGTACACCTCGGGGACCACCGGCCGTCCCAAGGGCGCGATGCTCACCCACGGCAACCTCACCTGGAACGCGCTCAACGTCCTCGTCGACACCGACCTGATCGCCGACGAACGAGCCCTGGTCTCCGCCCCGTTGTTCCACACGGCGGGCCTGAACATGCTGACGCTGCCCGTGCTGCTGAAGGGCGGCACCTGTGTCCTGGTGGCGTCCTTCGACCCGTCGGCCACCTTCGACCTGGTCGAACGCCACCGGATCACCTTCATGTTCGGCGTCCCGACGATGTTCGAGCAGATCGCCCGCCACCCGCGCTGGCCCGACGCCGACCTCTCCTCCCTCCGTATCCTCACCTGCGGCGGCTCCCCGGTCCCGACGGCGCTCATCTCCGCGTACCAGGAACGCGGGCTCACCTTCCTCCAGGGCTACGGCATGACGGAGGCGTCCCCCGGGACGCTCTTCCTCGACGCCGAGCACGCCGTGTCCAAGTCCGGCTCGGCGGGCGTCCCGCACTTCTTCAGCGACGTGCGGGTCGTACGGCCCGACATGACGGGCGTCGACGTCGACGAGACCGGCGAGGTGGCGGTCCGCGGCCCCCATGTCATGCCCGGCTACTGGGGGTTGCCCGAGGAGACGGCGGCGACCTTCGCCGACGGCTGGTTCCGCAGCGGGGACGCGGCACGCGTCGACGAGGACGGCTACGTCTTCATCGTCGACCGCATCAAGGACATGATCATCTCGGGTGGGGAGAACATCTACCCCGCCGAGATCGAGGACCTCCTGCTGTCCCACCCCGACATCGACGAGTGCGCCGTCATCGGCGTCCCCGACGACAAGTGGGGCGAGGTGCCGCGCGCGGTCGTCGTCCTCCGCGAGGGCGCGTCCCCCGACCCCGACGAGCTCCTGGCCACCCTCGCCGGCCGCCTCGCCAGGTACAAGATCCCCAAGTCACTGGTCATCGCGGACGAACTCCCGCGCACGGCCTCCGGAAAGCTCCTCAAGTCCCGCGTGCGCAAGCGCTACGGCACCAGCCGAGAGAACGAAGGAACCCCATGAGCATCACCGTCAACGGCCTCGACGAACTCAGGAAGCTGGCCGGCGGCGACCTCGGCACCAGCGAGTGGATCGAGGTCACCCAGGACCGCATCGACACCTTCGCCGACGCCACCGGCGACCACCAGTGGATCCACGTCGACCCCGCCCGGGCCGCCGAGGGCCCCTTCGGAGCCCCGATAGCCCACGGCTACCTCACCCTCTCCCTCTTCATCCCCCTCTTCACCGAACTCCTCGACGTCCAGGGCGTCACCACCAAGGTCAACTACGGCCTCAACAAGGTCCGCTTCCCCTCCCCGGTCACGGCCGGCTCCCGCATCCGCCTCACCGCGAAGCTGACGGCCGTCGAGGACGTGCCCGGCGGCGTCCAGATCACGGTCGACGGGGCGATCGAGATCGAGGGCGGCGCGAAGCCGGCGGCGGTGTTGCAGAGTCTGTCGCGGTTCTACGCGTAGCCGCGTTTTCCGGGGCGTCGGCGGGAGCACCGGCGTCGAGCCGGGCCGGAGAGCGGGGCCTGGGGTCCGGGGCCTCCGAGGCCGTGCCGAACGCATTCGAGACGGTGTCCGGGTGAGGGAAAAAGACTCTGGCACGTTTTTCCCGCCCCCCTCACAGACAGCCGCGAAGTTCCTACACTGAGTGTTCAACCCCGGGGGAGGGCACGGGGGTCGGGGGCAGGATCGGGGGGCGCGTGGAGCTGACGCAGCCGTCGGGGGAGGACGCCGGGGCGCCCTACTTCTTCCTGAGTTACGCCCACATGCCACCAGGGCGAGCCGACGAGCCCGACCCGGATCTGTGGGTGTACCGCCTCTTCCGTGACCTGTGCGACCACATCCACAACCTGACCGCCCATCCCGGTGCGCCCGGGTTCATGGACCGCACGATAGGGCCCGGTCAGATCTGGAACCACGAACTCGCCGACTCGCTCGGCGGCTGCCGGGTCTTCGTGCCGCTCTACTCCCCGCGCTACTTCATCAGCCCATGGTGCGGGAAGGAATGGGCGGCCTTCCTCGACCGGAGCGCAAGTCACCGGGACCCCGAGGCGCGGAGCACGCCCAGCGCGATCGTGCCTGCCCTGTGGGCGCCCGTACCCGACCGCGGACTTCCCCACTGCGTGCGGGAAGTGCAGTACACGCATCCCGAACTGGGTGAGCGTTACCGCACGTACGGGTTGTACGGACTGGCCAAACTCCAGTCGTTCCGTCGCGACTACCAGAAGGCGGTGCTGCACCTCGCCCGTCGCATCGTCGAGGTCGGCGAGAGCATCGTGGTGGAGCGTGGCGCTCCGGACTCCCTGAACGGCGCACGCGACGCCTTCGCCGAGGCAGCCGCCGCCCCCACCAGGCGCAGGCTGCGGATCAGCGTGGCGGCCGGCACGCTGGACCAGCTGCCCGACGGGCGCGACGCGCAGTACTACGGCCCCACGTCCATGCACTGGAATCCCTACCATCCGGTGGCGGAGGCGCCAGTGGCCCAAGTGGCCGCCGACATCGCCGCCGGGCTCGACTTCCGTGCCGACGTGGGCGAGTTCGACCACACGGCCCCTCCCGCCGACGCCCCGGAGGTCCTGCTCCTGGACCGCTGGCTGCTGCGGGACCCCGAACACCGCACCCGGCTGGCCGAGTTCGACGACAGCGACGCGCGTCCCGTCGGCCTCGTCGTCCCATGGAACGACGACGACCCGGACGGCGACGAGATCGAACACGAACTGGCCGCCGAACTGAACGCCACCCTCCCGCGCCGGACACGCCAAGGGCGCGAGGCCTGCCGGACCGCCGTGCGAGGCGTGCCCGACGAGCGATCCTTCCGGGAGGTGCTTCCGCGGGTCGTGCGCTGGGCGGAAGGGCACTACCTCAGAAGGGCCCGGCCCCCGCTGCCGCCCGGACGACCCACCCCGCGTTTCCGCCTCGGCGGCTCCGACGCCTGGTCCCCGGCACCGCACCCGGGGGACGAGAAGGAGAGCCCCGATGACTCTGAATGACGGACAGGGCGGTCCTCCGGGCCGCATCGTGACGTTCTACTCGTACAAAGGCGGCACCGGCCGCACCATGACCCTCGCCAATGTCGCCTGGATCCTCGCCGCCAACGGGCAGCGGGTGCTGGCCGTCGACTGGGACCTGGAGGCCCCCGGCCTGCACCGCTTCTTCCATCCCTTCCTCGACCCGGGCACCGTCCGCGCCACCACCGGCGTCATCGATCTGATCAGGGAGTACGCCTGGGCGGCCGCCGACGACCCCGAAGCCGGGGAGCGGCAGCCCGACTGGCACCGCGCGTACGCCCGCATACGAAGTCACGCCGTCTCCCTCGACTGGCTCTTCCCGAGCCCAGGAACACTCGATCTGGTCCTCGCCGGCCGTCAGGGCCGTGACTACGCGTCGAGCGTCACCTCCTTCGACTGGGACCACTTCTACGACGCGCTCGGCGGGGGCCTGTTCCTCGACGCGCTGCGTGCGGACATGCGGGAGCACTACGACTACGTCCTCATCGACAGCCGCACCGGTCTGTCCGACATCGCCGACATCTGCACCGCCCACCTGCCCGACGTACTCGTCGACTGCTTCACCCTCAGCGACCAGAGCATCGACGGCGCCGCCGCCGTAGCCCACGAGATCCACGAGCGCTTCCGTGGCCGGAGCATCCGCATCCTGCCCGTCCCCATGCGCATCGACGAGGGCGAGAAGGAGAAAGCGGACGCCGGACGGGCCCTCGCCCGGAAACGCTTCGACGGCCTTCCGGCGGACCTGGACGGGGAGGGCCTCACCGCCTACTGGGGAGCGGTGGAGATTCCGTACCGCCCCTACTACGCCTACGAGGAGACCCTGGCCGCCTTCGGTGACGAGCCCGGCAACCCCACGTCCCTGCTGTCGGCGTTCGAGCGCCTCACCGGTGTGATCACGGATCGGGCCGTCTCCCGAATGCCCCCGATGCCGTACGACGTGCGCGACGGTGTCAGGCGGAAGTTCGGCCGTTCCCGCATCGCCCTCACGTCCGAACTACGGCTCAGCTACGTCTCCGAGGACCGCATGTGGGCCGACTGGATCGTCGATCTGCTGGCCCGGGCGGGCTTCAGGGTGTCGGCGAAGTACGTCGGTGGGCCGGACGACGGCGCCGAGGAACCGGCCGGCCGTACGCTTTTCCTGCTCTCCCCGGCCTACCAGCGCTCGTCGCGCGCTCGCCACGTATGGGACACGGCCAACGCGGGGGAGAACGCCCACCGCGGTCAGGTCGTCGCGGTGCGCGTCGGCCCCCTGCCCCCGGCGACCGTGTTCGGCGAGCAGTCATGGCTCGATCTCGTCGGTACCGATGAGCGGAACGCCGCTGCCGCTCTGTTACGGGTGCTCGGCCGCCCCGTCCAGCCCGCGCAGGGGGTCGACGGTGCGGCCGTGACGGACACCCGCTTTCCCGGTACGGTGCCCCGACTCTCGAACCTCCCCTCCCGTAACAGCCACTTCACCGGCCGCAGCGCCCTGTTGGAGCGACTGCGCGACACCCTCGGCCGCGGTACCGACGCCGAGGGCGCTTCGACGATGTACGCCCTGTGCGGGCTGGGCGGGGTCGGCAAGACGCAGATCGCCCTGGAATACGCCCACCGGTTCGCCGCCGACCACGACGTGGTGTGGTGGATCTCCGCCGAGTCACCGGAGAGCGTGATCGACGCCCTCTCGAACCTGGCCCGCCGACTGGGGCTGAGAACGGGCGACGACGCCGCCCTGGGCGCCCGCGAAGCCCTCGACCATCTGTGGCAGACCCCTGGCCTCAGATGGCTCCTCGTGTTCGACAACGCGGACGAGCCGCAGGACGTCAGCCGCTACTTCCCCGGCGGCGCCGGACGGGTGCTCGTCACTTCCCGCAACCGGGCCTGGCAACAGCGCGCCGAGATCATGGAGATCGAACCCTTCCTGCGCGCGGAGAGCATCGAACGGCTCCTCCTCCGCGCCGCGGACCTCCGCCTGGAGGACGCCGAACGGGTCGCGGCGGCGGTCGGTGACCTGCCACTCGCCCTGGACCAGGCGGGTGCCTGGCTCGCCGAGACCGGCACCCCTGTCGATCTGTACCTCGCGGCGCTGGAGGAACAGGCCTTGCAGGTGATGTCGCTCGGACGGCCCGCCAATTATCCGGAGCCGGTCGGCGCCACCTGGAACGTCTCCATCGAGCGGCTCAAGGAGCGCTCCCCGGCCGCGGTACGCCTGCTCCAGCTCTGTGCCTTCTTCGCCGCCGAGCCCATCTCCATGACGTTGCTCTACAGCGACCGGATGGTCAGCTTTCTCGCCGCGGCGGAACCCGCGCTGCAGGAGAGGATGCTCGTGGGGCGGGTGATCAGGGAGATCGGCCGGTTCGCTCTCGCGCGGGTCGACGCGGTCACCCTGTCCATCCAGGTGCACCGCCTGGTGCAGGCGGTGATCCGCTCCGGGCTCACTCCGCACGAGCAGCGGGAGACACAACACATCGTCCACCGCATCCTGGTCTCCGTCCGGCCGTCCGGCGACGAGCCGGTCGACTATCCGGAGAACGGGCCCCTCTTCGAGGCGATCTGGCCTCATCTGAAGGCGTCGGGCGCCGCGGAGTGCGACGAACCGGAAACCCGCGCACTGCTCATGGACCGGGTCCGTCATCTGTGGCGGCGCGGTGATCTGAACGCCGCCTTGTCCCTCGCGGACGACCTGCGCGAGCGCTGGCAGATCCGGCTCGCCGGGAGCGAGGACCTGGATCTGCAAGTGCAGTTGCTGCGCCTGCAGTGCCACACCGGCAATGTGCTGCGCTCCCTCGGCAGGTACGACGAGGCGGCGGAACTGGGTTTCTCCACGCTGTCCGGGCAGCGGGCCCTGCTGACCCCGGGCCACCCGCACACCCTCATGACGGCCAGCGCCCTCGCGGCCGACCTCGGCAGCCTCGGCCGCTTCGACGAAGCACTGGAACTCGCCACCGAGGCCCACACCGGATTCGAGGACATCTTCGGTGCGAACCACCCGCGAACACTCAACGCCCGCAACAACCTGGCCCTGTGCCTGCGGCTCCTGGGCCGTTACGACGAGGCGCGCACCCTCGACGAGGAGGTCTACGCCCTGCGGCGCACCCATCTCGGCGGCGCGCACCCGCACACCCTGTTCACCCTGACCATCCTCGGACGGGACCTGCGCGACACGGGCCACTACGAGAAGTCGGTGGCGGAACTCAGCACAAGTCACGAGCTCTGCAAGGAGAACCTGGGCGAGGACCACCCGGAGACGCTGCGCACCGCCAAGAGCCTCGCGGTGTCCCTGCGCCGGGCCGGCAGGGTCGAGGAAGCCCTGGGCCTCACCGAGCGCACCCTGGAGCACTACCGTCTGCGCGAGACCCCCGTGACCACACCGGACGTCCTCGACTGCACCCTGAACCACGCCTGCGACCTCTACGCCGCCGGCGTCCGCGGGCGAGCCCTGCACCTGGCGCAGGACGTCGTGGGCCAGTACCGCGCCGCTCTTGGTGAACGCCACCCGGCGACCCTGGACGCCGTCAACAACCTCGGCGTCTTCCTCAGCGGTTCGGCGGAACACGCCCGTGCCCGGTTGCTGCTGGAACGCAATCTCGCCGCCCTGCGCACCGTCCTGGGGGAGCGGCACCCCCACACGCTGGCCTGCTCGGTCAACCTCGCCAACGTCCTCGCCGAACTCGGTGAATCGGCCCGGGCCGAGGAACTGGAGAAGGCGGCCGTCGCCGGTTTCTCGTCGGCGGTGGGTGCGTCGCATCCGGACACCGTCGCCGCTCGTGCCAACCTGGCCGTCACACAGCGCGCTCTTGGCCGCGCCCAGGAGTCGCACGCCCTGCGCGCCGGCGCGCTCGCCGACTTCGAGCGCGTTCTCGGTGCGGAACATCCCCACACGGTCACCGTGCGCGAAGGCGGACGCATCCACCTGGATCTGGAGCCGCCCGTCGTGTGACGGGCCCTATGCCGTGTCCGGCTCGGTGCGCGTGGGCACCACGTCGATGTGCTGGGCGGCGGTTTCCCGGGCGAGCGGCGTGAGCCGTTCGTGCACCCCGCGGAACGTCTTCTCCGCCTCCTCCGCCGGCCAGTCGTCCGGGAGGTGTTTCACGGGCAGGCGGGGGTCGGCGCGGATGACGCGGAGCCATTCGGCCTGGAGGAGGAGGCGCCGGCCCAGCGCGGTGCCGGCGTCCGGCGCCCGCGTCTCCCACGGATGCCAGCGGTTCGCGAACGCCTCGTACCGTTCGGCGAGTTCGCGCAGGGACCAGGTCTCCTCGATCATCGCCTCCAGGTCCATCCCGGTGTCGGCGTGGGCGCGGAAGATCTTCACGTGGGCCGCCAGGCCGAGTTCGGTGACCAGAGGGGACACGTCGACCTCGCCCGGGGCGATCCACAGGCCGCTGAACAAGGGGCCGAAGCCGGACCAGGTGAGTTTGGAACGCAGGTCGTGGCGCTGGCGCTGCCAGGACTCGGGGAGGGAGAAGCCGAGGAGGGTCCAGGTGCCGTCCCAGTGGCGGTTCACCGCTCCGGTCTGCCAGATGCGGCGCTCGCCGTCGCGCAGGACGGCCTCCGAGTGCCCGGTCAGTCCGAAGTACATGCGGCGGCCCTCGCGTTGGCGGCGCAGCAGACCCCGGTTCACCATCCGGGTGAGGGTCGAACGGGTCGCCTGTTCGCCGACGCCGACGCGCCCGAACACGTCGATGACACTGCCCGAGTACACGCACACGTCGCGCCCCAGCACCTGATCGCCCAGGAAGGTGAGCATCAGGGACTGGGGCCGCAACGGCTCTTCGGTGGTCACGCGGCCACCGTACCCGCTGGGTTCGGGCCGTGACCTGCTTCGTCAGGCGCCCGCCACGTCGACGAAGACGGGGTTCGAGTAGAACCAGGTGTCCGCCCACGGGTCACCGTCCCCCGGCGTGTGCGGGACCGGCCCGTTCGGGTCGATCGCCGCGCCGAGGTAGCCCGCGCCGTGGCGGTTGCCGTCGCTGCCGCGCAGGCGGACGTAGAAGGACTCGTCCCCGGCGGTCAGCGGGACGCGCAGGGTGTACGTGCCCTTCCGGCCGGAGACGTCCTGCGTCCGGACCACCCTGGTGTCGGGCGCCCGCCAGGTGTCCTGGTCGCTCACCGGGCCGCGCACGGCACCCCGGATGACGTCCACGTGCGCCAGCCCGGGCAGGATTCCCTGCGGGTTGGGCCGCGAGGCGGAGGTGACGGTGACGTACAGCGTGAGCTTCTCGCCCTTGCGGACGCGGAGCCGGCCGCCGAGCGTCACCCCGCGACCGGAGTCGCAGTCCCGCTTGAGGCGGACGTCGAGGCCGTCGAGCAGATGGCCGTGGTCGAGCCAGACGCGGCCCGCGCGCAGACCCGCCATGACCGCGCGGTAGCCGTAGCGGGTGACGCCGACGTGGGTGCGGCTGAACTCGCCGGGCCAGAAGTCGCTGCCGGCCTGCGGGGTGTCGGTGTTCACCGGGTCGGGCAGCTTGCCGGTGGTGTCGAAGCTCTGCCCGGCCGGCCAGTCGCCGTTCTTCCAGGTGTCGAAGACCGTGCGGTGGTTGTCGGAGTTGGTGGTGATCGTGAACAGCCTGCCCTCGGCGAGCATCGAGTCCCACAGACCGCCCACGGTCGCCGTCGCCCAGTCGAAACCGCCGTAGGTGAGGTAGGCGTCCGCCGGGTAGCCCGGCCAGGACTGCGCCGACGGCTTGTTCTCGTACTCGCCCCGGATGGACGTGGTGCCGCGCCAGCCGGGGATCGCCGCGCCCTGGGCGCCGGGCGCGCCCTCCATGCCGATCATGATCTCGGGGGCGGCGTCGCGCCAGGCGCGCATCTCGTGCGGGGAGTCGATGCCGAGCCGCAGGGGGTGGTTGGCGAGGACGAGGACGTCGTCGACGTAGCCCGAACGGCGCTGTTCCGCGAGCCACTTGACCGCCTTGACGGCGTGGGCCTCGTTACGGGCGGTGTCGGTCGCCCCGGCCGCGCCCTCCGTGTAGTTGAGGAGCTTGCCGTCGTAGGCCAGCTCGAACCGGGTGAGCAGGTCCGTCTCGTGGGGGCCGGGCGCGGCGAAGACGGTGCAGTGCTCGGCGGCCGGGATGTACCACTCCAGGCCCTGGAAGATCAGCTGGCGCGGGTTCGCGGAGCGGGCCTTGACGATCTCGGCGTGCTCCAGCCTCGCCCCGTGCTCGGCGTGCCCGAAGTTGGAGTGTTCGTTGAACACCATCCAGTCCAGGCCGTACTTGGCGGCGGCCCGCGCCTGCTGGGTGAACGTGTACTTGGCGTCGTGGCTGTACACGGAGTGCACGTGGTGGTCGCCCACGAGGTACGCGAGCCGCGGGTCGTCGCCGCCGTGGCGCTGCGGGGACGCGGCGGCGGGCACGGCCGACCCCAGGGCGAACGCGGCGCCGAACAGGCCCGCGCGGCGCAGGAGTCCGCGGCGCGAGACGCCCTGCGCGTCGAGGTCGCCGGGGGAGACCGACGGGTCGGCCCAGGCGGGAAGCTGCTGCTCGGACATGGTGGGGCCTCTCAGTGGTTCATGAAGGAGGTGACGGGCAGCGCCCGTTCGGCGATGCGGACGTCACCGAGGCGCCCGTGCAGGATCTGGTCGATCCGCCCGCCGTACGTGTATCCGCCGAGCAGCCACGGCAGGCCGACCGAGGCGATGCCGACGGAGGCCGCCTCGGGGTTGCGGACGACCGGGCAGCCCTCGACGTAGAGGGTGGTGTGCCGTCCGTCGTTGACGACGGCGAGGTGCCACCACGTCTCCAGGGGTGTCTCCTGGCCCCAGTTGGTGGTGATGCCCTCCTGGTTGAGGGGGCGCATCGCCCACTGGGGCTCGCGGTCGTTGGACAGGGAGAGTGTGGCGAGCGGCTCGTCGGGGTCGTCGGCGGTCTTGCCCGCCGCGCCGCCCGTGCCGGTGCGGCCGACGATGCCGGACCAGGCGTGCTGGGAGGGGTCCCAGTCGGCGGGCAGCCGGTAGAACGCCTCGATGGTGTAACCGGCCTTGAACGTCGCGGAGTTGAGCGGCGCTCCGTCGACCGTGCGCAGATAGGCGCCCTGGAGCGGGGACTTGTGGCCCTGGAACTCCAGGCTGCCGTGTCCGGGCTGGTCCGGGTGGTGGTCGGCCGACCAGCCGAGGGTGCCCCCGCCGACCGTGACGAGGGAGAGGTCGTTGCCCCGCCCGGACAGGTCGCGGACCGTGCCACCGCTCACCGCGCCGTCGAACCGCCAGTAGGCGACCGTGCCCGGCACCAGCATCCGCGACACCGGCCGTGCCGCACGGGCGGGCACCGGGGCGAAGCCGGAGAACCGTTCGGCGAAGTCGATCCCGACCGTGAACCGGTCGGCGTCACCGCTGAGTTCGATCTCCTGCCGTTCCAGCGCGTTGAGGCCCTTCGCGGCCCGGCCCAGGATCCACGGCGACACCGTCTCGACGTCGATGACACCGCGGTCCAGGTCGAAGCGGTAGAGGCGGATCATGGCCGCGCCGCCGAAGTAGCGGTTCTGATAGTTCGTCAGATGCAGATGGACGTCGTGTCCGGCCGCGTTCCGGCGGGTCGCGCGCCCGGCGGGCCAGTAGTGGCCGTTGAGGGTGAGGAAGATCTGGTCGTGGTCGGTGATGAGCCGGTCCCACAGTTGCTGCCCGTAGGACGACAACGCGTCGTCCGCGACGACCAGTTCGTGGGTGGTCAGGATCACCGGTGTCGTCGGATGGGCCGCCAGGACGTCCTTCGCCCAGGCGTACCCCTGGTCCGACAGCCGCCAGTCCAGCGCGAGGACCATCCACTCGCGGCCCGCCGCCCTGAAGAGGTGGAAGGTGTTGTAGCCGTCGGCGGACGCGCCCCCGAAGGTCTTCCTGCCCCGGAAGCGGTCCGGTCCGAACGCCTCCAGGTACGGCGTGGAGCCGCGCTGGTCGGTCGTCGACGACCTCACGTCGTGGTTCCCGGCCAGCACGCTGTAGCCGACGCCGCGCCGGTCCAGCAGCCCGAACGCCTCGCTGATCGCGGCCACTTCGGCCTCGGCGCCGTTCTGGGTGAGGTCGCCGAGGTGGGAGAGGAAGACGATGTTCTCGTCCCGGCCGTGCTCCAGCAGATAGCGCAGCGACGCCTCGAAGGGCGCCGCGTCGATGCCGGGCCCGTCGAACAGGTACTGGGTGTCGGGCATCACGGCGAGGGTGAAGCGGTGGCTGTCGGCGTCGGGCCGCCAACGCGCCTCCGCGGCCTCGGCGGTGGCGGCGGGCAGCGCGACGCCCGCCGTGGCCGCCGCGCCGAGCAGGGCGGTGGCACGCAGGAAGCCGCGCCGTCCGGCGCCGGCCTGCTCGGCCTCGCGGGGTTCCAGGTCATGCGAAGTACACACGGGTGCTCCGGTGAGAGGGGTGGGTGAGGCCACCTCCTCCCGGCGGAGGTGGCTGGGCGGAGATGGTGGCCTCAGAGGATGCGCAGGGTCCAGCTCCAGCGGTGGACGCCCGGTGCGACGAGATAGGAGGGGAAGGTGTCGGGGCCGCAGGAGGCTGTGCCGAGCCCCCGGTGGGCGGCGTCGACATGGACCACGCACCCGGCGCGCGGCACCAGTTGGTCATGGTGCGTCGCGGCGGTGAGGTCCTCGGCCCGGAAGCGGGTCACCGAGACCTGCCGGGGCTCGTCCAGGGTGACGGACAGCCCGGTGGCGTCCGGCGCCGAGAGCGTGAAGTGCCGTACGCCGTTGCGGCCACCGCTCTCCTGGGGGCGCAGGTAGGGGGTGAACAGGGCGTCCACGGGCACCGAGTGGTGGTCCACGGGCGCGCTGCGGCGGTCCGGGTAGGACTCCCAGGGGCCGGGGCCGTACCAGTCCATCAGGTCGAGGCCGGCCACCGTCTCGAACACCGTGCCCACCCGCGCCACATCGGCGAGCGCGTCCGGCAGCTCCGCGGTCTCCTCGACGCGCAGACCGCCCTCGACGGGCGTGAACACCTGGGTGTGCCGCACGACGCCGACCTCGGCGGCGTACTCCGACCGCACGGTGACCCGGCCGCCGTCGCGGTGCACGTCGACCGGCTTGCGGACGAGCGCGTCGAGCCCCCAGGCCCGCCAGCGTGGTGCGATGCCGCCCAGCTCGTCGTTGTCGGTGGGCGCCCGCCACAGGGAGAGCACGGGCGCGGCCGTCAGCAGCGGGTGCACGAGGAGCCCTTCGCCGTCGACCTCGACACGGGGGAGCCCCTCGCCGTCCGGCTCGACCGGCGTGCCCAGCCCTTCGTCCACCACCGGCACCGGTTCCGGTGCCCGCAACCGCACCTGCGGCACGCACAGTTCGGTGCCGCGCGGTGCCCACGGCTGGTCCTCGGCGAGCGTGACCCGCAGGGACAGCCAGGCCTCGCCGCCCTCGCGCGGCACGTCGAACGGCAGCGGGACCGCCGCCGTCTCGCCGGGACGCAGGTCGGGCAGGTCGGCCGGGGCCGTGACCGTGGTGCCGTCGGCCAGCGTCAGCCGCCATTCGCCGGCGAGCCAGTCCAGGCCGCGGAAGTGCTGGTGGTTGCCCAGCACGATGCCCTCGTGCCGGTAGGCCTCGATCCGCAGGGGCGCCGCGATCTCCCGGTGCTCGTACATCACCGGCTTGGGCGTGCCGTCGGGGAACACCACGCCGTCCGCGATGAACGCGCCGTCGTGGTGGGTCTCGCCGAAGTCGCCGCCGTACGCCCAGCGGTAGCCGGGTGCGGTGACACCGTTGTCGTACAGTCCGGCGCCCCCACGCCCGACCGGTCTTCCGTCGCTCACGTCCTGGAGGATTCCGTGGTCCCAGAACTCCCAGATGAACCCGCCCTGAAGACCCGGCGTGGACTCGATGGCGGCCCAGTGGTCGGCCAGCGTCCCGTTGCTGTTGCCCATGGCGTGCGAGTACTCGCACTGGATGAGCGGCTTGGTCTGCCGCCCGGACAGCGCGTGCTCGACGCAGTCCTCCAGCGGTGCGTACATCGGGCAGGCGATGTCGGAGGCGAGCGCGGGGTCCGCCCAGTCGAGCTTGGCGGCGCCCTCGTACTGGATCGGCCGGGTCGGGTCGTGGCGGCGTACCCAGCCCGCCGCGGCGTCGTGGTTGGCGCCGTAGTCGGACTCGTTGCCGAGGGACCAGACGACGACGGACGGGTGGTTCTTGTCGCGCAGCACCATGCGGGCGACGCGGTCCACGAACGCGGGCAGGTAGCGCGGGTCGTCGGCGATCTCGTGGGCGTGGTCGTGGGACTCGATGTCCGCCTCGTCGACGACGTAGAAGCCGAGGTCGTCGGCCAGGTCGTACAGCGCGGGGTCGTTCGGGTAGTGGGCGGTGCGGATCGCGTTGAAGCCGAAGCGCTTGAGCAGGACCAGGTCCGCGCGCATGTCGTCGTAGGTCACGGTCCGGCCGGTCAGGGGGTGGAAGTCGTGCCGGTTGACGCCCCGGATGAACACCCGCTCCCCGTTGACGAGGAGGTCCCGGCCGACGATCTCGACGTCCCGGAAGCCGATGCGGTGGTGCGAGGTGTCGGCCACGCTCCCGTCCGCGCGGTGCAGCCGGACGGTGAGGCCGTACAGCTCGGGTGTCTCGGCGTTCCAGGTGCGCACCTCGGGCACCTGGGCGCGCAGCCGGGCCTCGCCGAGGAAGTCGGAGACCCGCCAGTCCTCGACGTTGAGCCGGTCGAACTCCCGGTCCTGGGCGAGGGGGAGGCCGCCCTCCAGCTCCCCGCTGACGTACCAGCCGTCGGGCAGCGCGCCCCCGGCGTCCCGGACCCGGCAGTCGACGCGCAGGTCGCCGCTGAAGGAGGCCCGTACCGTCACGTCCGCGAGGTGCAGCGGATCGGTGGCGTACAGCAGCACCGAGCGGGTGATCCCGCCGTGCCACCACTGGTCCTGGTCCTCGATGTGCGAGGCGTCCGACCACTTGACGACCGTGAGCCGCACCGTCGCGGGTGTTCCGGGGCGCACCACGCCGCTGAGGTCGAACTCCGCGGCCAGATGGGAGTCCTTGGAGAGGCCGACGGGCCTCCCGTCCACGTGCACCAGCAGCACGCTCTCGGCGGCGCCGACCTGGAGGACGATCCGGCGTCCGGCCCAGTCGGCGGGGATGTCGACCTCCCGCTCGTAGACGCCGGTCGGGTTGGCGGCGGGCGTCAGCGGCGGGAACGCGGCGAACGGCATACGGACGTTCAGGTACTGCGGCAGGTCGTCCGTGCCCTGCATCGTCCAGACGCCGGGCACCCGCGCCCGCGTCCAGGGACCGCCGACCGGCGCGTCCGGAACGGGCAGCAACCGAAAACGCCAGTCGCCGTCCTGGGGGAGTGATCCGGAGCGCCGGTCGACGGCGTTCATGGGGAGCCGCCCCCAGGAGGTCACCTCGGGTGACTCCCAGGGGCGGAGGGCGATGAGCGGATCGTGGGTCATCCGCGGACGGCTCCCTTCGCGAGGTCGCCGATGATCTGCTTGGCGCCGACCGCGAACACGATCAGCAGCGGGACGAGGGCGAGCAGGGCGCCCGTCATCACGATGCCGTAGTCGGTGGTGCCGTGGGTGCCGTTGAGCTGGGACAGGGCGACCTGGAGTGTGACGTTGTCGGGGTTGGTGAGGGCGATCAGGGGCCAGGCGAAGTCGTTCCACTGACCCATGAAGGTGAAGATGCCGAGGAAGGCGAGACCGGGGCGGACCACCGGCAGCGCCACGTGCCAGTACTGGCGCAGGAAGTTCGCGCCGTCCAGCCGGGAGGCGTCGAGGAGTTCGTCGTGGATGGCGGTCTTCATGTACTGGCGCATCCAGAAGATGCCGAAGGCGTTGGCGGCGGCCGGCACGATCAGGGCGGTCATGGAGCCGATCCAGCCGATCTTCGCCATGACCACGAACTGCGGGATGACCGACAGCTGCGCGGGCACCATGAAGATCAGCATGAGCAGCCCGAACAGGGCGTTCTTGCCGGGGAAGGCGAACTTGGCGAAGACGAACGCCGCGAGCGAGTCGAAGAGCAGCACCAGGAACGTCACCGACACCGCGACCAGCAGCGAGTTCCCCATCGACCCGAAGAAGTCGACGGCGTCGAACAGGTTGCGGACGTTCTCCAGGAAGTGCGTGCCCGGCAGCAGCTTGGGCGGGTAGGAGAAGATCTCCGTCGAGCTGTGCGTCGACATGATCACGGCCCAGTAGAACGGGAAGGCCGAGACCAGTGTGCCGATCACCAGCGGGAGGTGCAGCGCGATCCCTCTGCGGCGGGACCCCTTGATGGAAGCCATGACGGTCCCTTCCTACTCGCCGCGGCGCTGCACGAGGCGCCAGTTGATGATCGAGAACAGGACGACGACGAGGAAGATGCCCCACGCGACGGCGGCGCCGTACCCGAAGTCGTTGTTGTCGAAGGTCTGCTGGAAGAAGTAGAGGACCATCGTCTGGCCCGAGTGGCCCGGACCGCCCGCGAAGGTCGAGTCGTTGGACGAGGTCTGGAGCAGGACCTGGGGTTCGGAGAAGCTCTGCAGGCCGGTGACCGTCGAGACGACGAGCACGAACAGCAGGGTGGGCCGCAGCAGCGGCAGCGTGATGCGGAAGAAGGTCTGGACGGGTCCGGCGCCGTCCATGCGCGCCGCCTCGTACAGCTCGCCGGGGACGGTCTGGAGGCCGGCGAGGAAGATGATGGCGTTGTAGCCGGTCCACTGCCAGGTCATCAGGGCCGCGATGGTCACCTTGATGCCCCAGGGCGTGTTCAGCCAGGCGATCTGGTCGATGCCGACGGCCTGGAGGACGGCGTTCACCATGCCGGCGTTGGTGGAGAAGATCGAGCCGAAGACGATGGCGATCGCGACGACCGAGGTGACGTTCGGCAGGAAGTAGGCGACGCGGTACAGGCCCTTGAAGCGGACCGCGGAGTTGAGCATCACGGCCGTGACCATCGCCAGGAAGATCATGGGGATGGTGGCCAGGGCCCAGATGACGATGGTGTTGCCGATGGAGTTCCAGAAGTCGCTGTCGCTCAGCAGGTACTGGTACTGCGAGAGTCCGGCCCATTCCATCGGGCCGAGGCCGTCCCAGCGGTGGAAGGACAGGTAGAGGGAGAAGCCGACCGGGAAGAGCCCGAAGCCGAGGAAGATCAGATAGAAGGGGGAGATCGCGGCGTAGAGGTGCCAGTACTTGCGCAGGCCCTTCTTCGGCGCGGTCGGGGCGGGCCTGACGACCGCGGGCGGCGTCTGCTCGATGACGGCCATCAGTAGCTCACCCCCAGGTGCTTCGCGATGCGACGGCACTTGCTCATGGCGTCACTCCAGGCCTTCTTCGGGTCCTTGCCGAGGACGCCGACGTTCTTGATCTCGTCCTTGAGGGGCTGCCCGAGCGCGATGTCGAACGGGCTGTTGTAGGCGACCTCGATCCGCTGTGCGGCGGGACCGAAGACGTCGGTGGTGATCTGGCCGCCGAAGAATTCGTCCGGCTCCCGCATCTGCTTCAGGTCGTAGGAGGCGGGTGTGGAGGGGAAGAGGCCCGCGTCGACGTATCCCTGGGCCTGGTTGGCGGCGTCCAGGATCCAGGCGATGATCGCGAAGGCCCGCTCGGGCTCCCGGCACGCCTTGGTGACCGACAGGAACGAGCCGCCGTTGTTGGCGGGCCGCACCGGCA
Source organism: Streptomyces sp. NPDC090106 (assembly GCF_044747265.1). Classification (NCBI taxonomy): domain Bacteria; kingdom Bacillati; phylum Actinomycetota; class Actinomycetes; order Kitasatosporales; family Streptomycetaceae; genus Streptomyces; species Streptomyces sp. NPDC090106. The sequence goes on from NZ_JBIVDS010000008.1 coordinate 98,106, forward strand.
TCTGCGCCACCCGCCAGCGGCCCTTGGTCCTCGGCACGCCGTTCTTGATGTCGAAGGAGGCCCAGGAGGCGTTGAGCTGGCTCGGCAGCTTGCCGTCCTGGATCGCCGACAACTGGTCGGGGGTACCGCTGACGAGGTCCGAGACGATTCCGCGCTTCTTGGCCTCCACGGCCAGCGCCCAGGCCCGGCGCACGTGGTCCTGGTCGCCGATGAAGTGACGGTCCTTGTCGACGTACCGCTGCGCGCCCTGCTGCACGATGTTCTCGAAGACGGAGTTGACGTCCGTGAGCAGCTTGGCGTCCTGCACGCGCTTGCCGAGCCGCTCGCCCGCGTCGAAGAACTTCTCCCAGGTGTCCAGTTCGCTCGTCACGTCGTCGGGCTCGTAGGGCAGTCCCGCGCGGCGGAAGACGTCGTACTGGTAGTAGTGCGCGACCGGCCCGCAGTCGATGGGGAAGCCGACCATCGTGCCGTCGTCGGCGATGCCCTGGTCCCACTTCCAGGACAGGTACCGGTCCTTGTACTTCTCCGCGCCCAGGGTCCTGAGGTCGATGAACTGGTCCGCGTTGGGCAGGTAGGCGGCCATGTCCTCGCCCTTGAGGCCCGCGATGTCGGGGATGTGGGCCTGGCCGGTGATGGTGGTGATCAGCTTGGAGCGGTACTGTCCGCCGATCTGGATGGCCTGGAGGTCCACCGAACTGTCGTACCGGGCCTTGGCGTTCTTCACGACGGTATCGCTCAGGCCGCCGCTCCAGTACCACAGGACCATGTCGCGGCCGGTCGAGCCGGTCGGTACGGCGCAGCCGGACGTCAGGCCGCCGAGCGCCGTGGCGGCCGTACCGGCCAGGCCCGCGCGGAGCAGGCCTCTTCGTGAGAGCCGCACAGCTCCCACCGCCTTTCGGATCTTTGCTGGGACTTCGCGGGAAGGTGCGTGGGGGGAGGGGGAGTCACGGGTGCCGGGCGGGTGGGGTCACCGGCGTGCGGGGGAGCGGCGGTCCGGGGTCGGCGGGGAGCCGGTCCGCGAGGAAGCCGTAGGCGCGTCTGAGGCCCGGGTCGGTCAGCGAGCGCCACCAGTGGTCGACGCCGTACCAGCCGGGGGCGGCGAGCGCCCCGCCGGGCCGCTGGACGGAGAGCCCGGCCGCGAGGACCGCGAACCGGAGCCGTTCCTCCAGCGGCCAGCCGCCGAGGGAGGCCGTGACGAAGCTCGCGCCGAACACGTCTCCGGCGCCCGTCGCGTCCAGGACATCGATGTCGAGGGCCGGGACGTCGGCGTGCTCGCCGGTCGTCTGGTCCACGGCGACCGCCCCGTCCCCGCCGCGGGTCACGACGGCCACCGGCACCAGGTCGGCGAGCGCGCCGAGCGCGGCGGCGGCCGAGTCGGTGCGGGTGTAGGCCATCGCCTCGGTCTCGTTGGGGAGGAAGGCGTGGCACAGGGCGAGCTGGTCGAGGAGTCCGGGCGACCACTGCTGGGTGGGGTCCCAGCCGACGTCGGCGTAGACGTGGGTGCCGTTCGCGGCGGCCTTGGCGATCCACTCGCGCGGCTCGGCCTCGATGTGCACGAGGGCGGTGCGCGCGGCGGGCGGGTCGCCCATGAGCGTGTCCTGCGAGTACGGCGGTTCGGAGCCGTGGGTGACCAGCGCGCGGTCGTCGCCCTGGGCGAGGGAGACGGTGACCGGGGTGGGCCAGCCGGGCGCGGTGCGCGAGAGGGAGACGTCGAGGCCCTCCTGGCCGGCCAGGACGTCCCGGCAGTACTGGCCGTAGAGGTCGTCGCCGAAGACGGTCGCCAGGGAGGTCCTGAGGCCGAACCGGGACGCGGCCACCGCGAGGTTCGCGATGCCGCCGGGGCCGCAGCCCATGCCGTCCGTCCAGATCTCCTCGCCCGGCGTCGGCGGCTTGCCCAGACCCGTGAGCACGAGGTCGTAGAAGAGCAGTCCGGTCAGCAGTACGTCGGGCCTGTCGTCGTCCACGCGCCCCGCCTCTCGTCGGTCCCGGCAAGCGAGCTCGTCAAAACTCGTCAATTTCGATGACCGGAATCGTGCGCCGCTTCGCACGATTGGTCAATACCCGAGCAGAACTGAGCATGGATTTGATTGAGAATGACGAGTAGTGTTCACGTCGTGCTGGCAGAACGACGACATCAACTCATCCTGCGGGCCCTGCGCTCGGGCGGCCCCGCGGCTGTGACCGACCTCTCCGAGCAACTCGGTGTGAGCCCCGCCACCATCCGGCGCGACCTCGTCAAGCTGGAGGAGGACGGGCTGCTCACCCGCGTGCACGGCGGCGCCGTCGCCGACGAGGGCGATCAGCCCTTCGCCGAGGTCGCCGAGATGCGCGTGGCCGAGAAGGACGCCATAGCCGCCCGCGCGGCGGCCATGGTGAGCGACGGCCAGTCCGTCCTCCTCGACATCGGCACCACCGCCTACCGGCTGGCCCGCCAGCTGCACGGCCGCCGCCTCACGGTGATCACCAGCAACCTGGTGGTCTACGAGGAGCTCGCCGACGACGAGGGCATCGAGCTGGTCCTGCTCGGCGGCATGGTCCGCCGCGAGTACCGCTCCCTGGTCGGCTTCCTCACCGAGGACAACCTGCGCCAGCTCCACGCGGACTGGCTCTTCCTCGGCACCAGCGGGGTGCGCCCGGGCGGCCAGGTGATGGACACGACGGTCGTCGAGGTGCCGGTCAAGCGCGCCATGATCAAGGCGAGCGACAAGGTGGTGCTGCTCGCCGACTCGGCGAAGTTCCCGGGTACGGGGATGGCGAAGGTCTGTGGTCCCGAGGACCTGGACGCGGTGGTGACGAACGGACCGGTGGACGCCGCGACGAGAGCCTCCCTGGAGGAGGCCGGCGTCGCGGTGGTGCCGGCGGGAAAGGCTGAGGCGTGAAGCTGACGATTCTGGGCGGCGGCGGGTTCCGGGTGCCGCTCGTGTACGGGGCGCTGCTGGGCGACCGCGGTGAGGGACGGGTGACCGAGGTCGTCCTGCACGATCTCGACGGCGGCCGGCTGGACGCGGTGACCCGGGTCCTGGCCGAACAGGCGGCGGACGTCCCCGGCGCCCCCGCCGTGACCGCCACGACCGACCTTGACGAGGCCCTGACCGGCGCCGACTTCATCTTCTCGGCGATCCGCGTGGGCGGTCTCGAAGGCCGGGCGAACGACGAGCGGGTGGCGCTGGCGGAGGGTGTCCTCGGCCAGGAGACCGTCGGCGCGGGCGGGATCGCCTACGGCCTGCGGACCGTCCCCGTCGCCGTCGACATCGCCCGGCGGGTGGCCCGGCTCGCGCCCGACGCCTGGGTCATCAACTTCACCAACCCGGCGGGCCTGGTCACCGAGGCCATGTCCCGCCACCTGGGCAACCGCGTCATCGGCATCTGCGACTCCCCGGTCGGCCTCGGCCGCCGCATCGCGCGCGTGCTCGGCGCGAACCCGCGCGAGGCGTGGATCGACTACGTCGGCCTCAACCACCTCGGCTGGGTCCGCGGGCTGCGCGTCGCGGGCCGGGACGAACTGCCGAGGCTGCTCGCCGACGCCGACCTGCTCGGCTCCTTCGAGGAGGGCAAGCTCTTCGGCGTCGACTGGCTCCGGTCGCTCGGCGCGATCCCCAACGAGTACCTGCACTACTACTACTTCAACCGCGAGGCCGTCCGCGCCTACCAGCAGGCCGAGCGCACCCGCGGCGCCTTCCTCCACGACCAGCAGGCCCGCTTCTACGAGGAGATGCGACGCCCGGACGCGGCGGCGCTCACCGCCTGGGACCGCACCCGCGCCGAGCGCGAGGCGACCTACATGTCCGAGAACCGGGAGACCGCGGGCGCCGGCGAGCGCGACGCGGACGACCTGTCCGGCGGCTACGAGAAGGTCGCCCTCGCCCTGATGCGGGCCATCGCCCGGGACGAGCGCACCACGCTGATCCTCAACGTGCGCAACGAGAACACGCTCGCGGCCCTGGACCACGACGCCGTGATCGAGGTGCCCTGCCTCGTCGACGCCAACGGCGCGCACCCCGTCGCGGTCGCCCCGCTGCCCGACCACGCCACCGGGCTCGTCTGCTCCGTGAAGGCGGTCGAGCGCGAGGTCCTCGCCGCCGCCGAGTCCGGCTCCCGCACGACGGCGGTGAAGGCCTTCGCGCTGCACCCGCTCGTCGACTCCGTGAACGTGGCCCGACGCCTGGTCGAGGGCTATTCCGAGGTCCATCCGGGACTGGCGTACCTTAAGTGAGCGCAGGACGGTAAGCGCTTACCACTCCTTCTTCCCGACCGCTCCCTCCCTGGAGACCCCTGATGCACGACGAACGCCGCCGGATCGAGGAGCGCGTAGAGCGCCTCCACAACCAGCGCATCAAGCCCGCGATCTACGCGGCCACCGTCCCCTTCGAGGTCGAGGCCTGGCAGGCGCCCGGGGAGCCGGTCCCCTTCGAGGAGGCCGCCGCCGCGCCCTACGCGCCCTTCGCCATGGACACCCCGTGGGGCCCGCCCTGGGGCACCACCTGGTTCCGGATGCGCGGCACCGTGCCCGCCGGGTTCGCCGGACGGCGCGTCGAGGCGGTCATCGACCTCGGCTTCACCGGCGACTGGCCCGGCAACCAGGCCGAGGCCCTGGTCCACCTGCCCGACGGGCGCCCCCTGAAGGCCGTCAACCCGCTCAACCAGTACGTGCCGATCGCCCACCCCGCCACCGGAGGCGAGGAGATCGACTACCTGGTCGAGGCGGCCTCCAACCCCGACATCCTCGCAGGCGACTTCTCCCGCCCGACCCAGCTCGGCGACGTGCTCACGGCGGGCGACAGCCCCCTGTACACCTTCCGCCGCGCCGACATCGCCGTCCTCGACGAGGAGGTCTGGCACCTCGACCTCGACCTCCAGGTGCTGCGCGAGCTCATGGTCCACCTCGGCGAGCACGAGCCCCGCCGCCACGAGATCATGCACGCCCTGGACCGGGCCATGGACGCCCTCGACCTCGACGACGTCTCCGGCAGCGCCGCCGCCGTCCGCGAGGTCCTCGCCCCCGTCCTCGCCAGGCCCGCGCACGCCAGCGCCCACACGATCTCCGGCGTCGGCCACGCCCACATCGACTCCGCCTGGCTGTGGCCCATCCGCGAGACCAAGCGCAAGACGTCCCGCACCTTCTCCAACGTCACCTCGCTGGCCGACGAATACGACGACTTCGTCTTCGCCTGCTCCCAGGCCCAGCAGTACGAGTGGGTCCGCGACAACTACCCGCACGTCTGGGCCCGCATCCAGGACTCCGTGAAGAAGGGCCAGTGGGTCCCGGTCGGCGGCATGTGGGTCGAGTCCGACGGCAACCTGCCCGGCGGCGAGGCCATCGCCCGCCAGCTCATCCACGGCAAGCGGTTCTTCATCGAGCACTTCGGCATCGAGACCAAGGGCGTGTGGCTGCCGGACTCCTTCGGCTACAACGCCTCCTACCCGCAGCTCGCCAAGCTCGCCGGCAACGACTGGTTCCTCACCCAGAAGATCTCCTGGAACCAGACCAACACCTTCCCCCACCACACCTTCTGGTGGGAGGGCATCGACGGCACCCGCATCTTCACCCACTTCCCGCCCGTCGACACCTACAACGCCCGCTTCAGCGGCGAGGAGATGGCCCGCGCGGTCCGCAACTACGCCGAGAAGGGCGCCGGGCAGCGCTCGCTCGCCCCCTTCGGCTGGGGCGACGGCGGCGGCGGCCCCACCCGCGAGATCATGGAGCGCGCCCGGCGCCTCGCCGACCTGGAGGGCTCGCCCAAGGTCGTCGTCGAGCACCCCGACGAGTTCTTCGCCAAGGCCCGCGCCGAGTACCCGGACGCCCCCGTCTGGCAGGGCGAGCTCTACCTGGAGCTGCACCGCGCCACCTACACCTCCCAGGCCCGCACCAAGCAGGGCAACCGGCGCAGCGAGCACAAGCTGCGCGAGGCCGAGCTGTGGGCGACCACCGCCGCGCTGCACGCGCCCGGCTACGCCTACCCCTACGAGCACCTCGACCGGCTCTGGAAGACGGTCCTGCTCCACCAGTTCCACGACATCCTGCCGGGCTCCTCGATCGCCTGGGTGCACCGCGAGGCCGAGGCCGAGTACGCGCGCGTCGCCGAGGAACTGGAGACCCTGACGGCCGAGGCGGTCGCCGCCCTGGGCGCGGGCGACGCCCGGGTCTTCAACACCAGCCCCTACGCCCGCACCGAGGTTGTCCGCACCGCGCAGGGCGCCCCCGCCCTCGTGGAGGTGCCGGCCGGCGGCAGCGCGCCCCTCACCCCCGTCGAGCCCCGGCTCCCCGTCACCGTCGACGGCCGCGTCCTCGACAACGGCCTCGTCCGCGTCGAGGTCGCCGAGGACGGCACCCTGGCCTCCGTGTACGACCTGCGCGCGGGCCGCGAGGTCCTCGCCGAGCCGGGCAACCTGCTGCGCCTGCACACGGACCTCCCGAACTACTGGGACGCCTGGGACATCGACAAGCACTACCGCAACCGCTACACGGACCTGCTGGACACCGACGCGGTCACCGTCGTCGAACAGGACCCGCTGTCCGGCGCGATCCGCGTCGAGCGCTCCTTCGGCAAGGGCTCGAAGATCACCCAGACGATCAGCGTCCGCGCGGGCAGCCCCCGCATCGACATCGAGACCGACATCGACTGGCACGAGGCCGAGAAGATCCTCAAGGCGGGCTTCCCCGTCGACATCCGCGCCCCGCACTCCAGCGCCGAGATCCAGTTCGGCCACATCCAGCGGCCCACGCACACCAACACCAGCTGGGAGGCGGCCCGCTTCGAGGTCTCCGGCCACCGCTGGATCCACCTCGCCGAACCCGGCTACGGCGTCGCGATCCTCAACGACTCCACCTACGGCCACGACGTCACCCGCACGGTCCGCGAGGACGGCGGTACGACGACCCGCGTCAGCCTCAGCCTGGTCCGCGCCCCGCGGATCCCGGACCCCGAGGCCGACCAGGGCAGGCACCGCTTCACCTACTCCCTGCTGCCCGGCGCGAGCATCGAGGACGCGGTCGCCGAGGGGTACTCCCTCAACCTGCCGCTGCGCGTGGCCGACGCGGCGGGCGCGCCCGAGCCGGTGGTCTCGGTCGACGGCGACGGCGTCACGGTCGAGGCGGTCAAGCTGGCCGACGACGGCTCCGGCGACGTCGTGGTCCGCCTCTACGAGTCCCGGGGCGGCCGGGCCACCGGCGTGCTGCGCACGGGCTTCCCGCTCGCCGGCGCCGAGGTCACCGACCTGCTGGAACGACCGCTCGGCGAGGGCGAGGCGGCCGTCGACGGCGCGGTCCCGGTGACCCTGCGCCCCTTCCAGATCCTCACGCTCCGCCTCCGCCGCGCCTGACGGCGCCCGTGACACGGCGGGCAGGGGCGGATCGACCCGCCCCTGCCCGCCGTACCCCGAAGTCGTTCTCGCGTACAGGAGTCCAGCCGTGCCCATGCAACCGTGGTTCACCGACGCCAAGCTGGGGATCTTCGTCCACTGGGGCATCTACGCCGTCGACGGCGTCCCGGAGTCCTGGTCGTTCTACGACGGCGTCGTGCCGCACGAGCGGTACATGTCCCAGCTCGACCGGTTCACCGCAGCCAGGTACGACCCCCGCGCGTGGGCCGACCTGTTCGCCCGCGCGGGAGCCCGCTACGCGGTCCTGACGAGCCGTCACCACGACGGGGTGGCCCTGTGGGACACCGCCCACGGGGACCTCGGCCTCGGCCGCGACTACCTGTCGGGCTACGCGGACGCCCTGCGCGAGAAGGGCCTCAAGGTCGGCCTGTACTACTCGCACTCCGACTGGAACCACCCCGACTACGCCACCACCCGCAAGCCGGGCCGCTCGCCGGAGCAGGAGGACAACCCCTGGTCGGAGTGCCCGGCGCAGGACGAGGACCTGGTGGCCTGGGACCGGTTCCTCGCCTACCGCGACGGCCAGATAAGGGAGTTGATGTCCCGCTACCGGCCTGACCTGATGTGGTTCGACGGCGAGTGGGAGCGCAGCGAGGAGCAGTGGCGCATCCCCGGACTCGCCGCGCTCATCCGCTCGTACGTCCCCGACGTCGTCCTCAACGCCCGCATGCTCAGCGAGGGCGACTACGCCACCCCCGAGCAGGGCGCGCCCATCGAACCCCCGGACGGTCCTTGGGAGTTGTGCCTCACCATCAACGACTCCTGGGGCTACCAGCACCACGACCACAACCACAAGTCGCTCACCCAGCTCATCCGCTACTTCACCGAGACCATCGGAGGGGGCGGCAACCTCCTGCTCGACGTCGGCCCGACGGAGGACGGCACCGTCCCGAAGCCGCAGGCCGAACGCCTCGAAGGGCTGGGGGAGTGGATCCGCAAGCACGCCGAGGCCGTGTACGGCACCGTGCGCGGACTGCCCGCCGGACACCACTACGGACCCAGCACCCTCTCCGCCGACCGCCGCACCCTCTACCTCACCCTGTACGACATCCCGCGCGCCGAGATCGGCGTGCGGGGCCTGGCCACCCCGGTCCGCAGGGTCACCGTCCTCGGCAGCGGCACCGAACTCGGCCACCGGGTGGTCGGCGGACTGCACGAGGCCGTCGGCGTGCTGTGGATCGACCCGCCCGCGCTCACCGACCTCGACCCGCACGCCACCGTGCTCGCGCTGGAACTGGACGGGGAGCTGGAGCTGTACCGCGGACCGGGGCGTTCCTGAACCGGTTCCGGGGCGTTCCTGAACCGGTTGCGAGGCGAATCCGACGCGAACCCGAGGCGGTCCACAGCAGTTCCCAGGAACAATTAAGAAACCGGTAAATCGGCAGGTCAGGGCCGGAATCGGGGCGTCCGCGGCGACAGCGGTTCGCCTCCCGGACACCTTGGGTTCGCCTTGGCCCCCTGGGATGCGGAGGGCACGCTGCAACACTGCCGCAACAAAGGGACAGAAGGGTGGCACCGGTGGGTGACCCGCGCATTTCCGCGATCGGCAAGGGCCTGAGGCGCCGGGGCAGGCTGATGAAGGAGGCGGTCAGCCCGCCGCGCCGGACCCTGGACGCGGTCCCCTCGCCCCGGCCGGTCACCGAGCGGTACGTCGCCCCGCGCGCCCCGCGCCTGGTCGAGTCCCCCGTCTTCGTCCTGTCGTCGGTGCGGTCGGGCTCGACCCTGCTGCGGGTCGTCCTCAACAGCCACAGCAGGATCCGCGCCCCGCACGAGATGCATCTGCGCACCGTCCATGTGAACCTGACCCGCGGCTTCACCCCGGACGCCATGAAGGCGCTGGAGCTGGACAGGTCCGAGCTGGAACACCTGCTGTGGGACCGGGTCCTTGACCTCGAACTGAGCCGCAGCGGCAAGGACGTCATCGTCGACAAGACCCCGCCCAACACCCTCATCTGGCCCCGGCTGCAACGATGTTGGCCCAGCGCGCGCTACATCCTGCTGCTGCGCCACCCGGGTGCCGTCATCGCCTCGCTCACCGACCGCCGCAAGGACCCCGACCACGAGGCCATCCTCGCCGAGGTCACCCAGTACGCCGAGAAGCTCGAAGAGGCCCGGCGGAACCTCGACGTCCACGTCGTGACGTACGAGGAGCTGACCGCCGACCCGGAGAAGGCCACCCGGGGCATCTGCGGCTACCTCGGGGTGCCGTGGGAGAGCGCCATGCTGGACTACGGGAGGAAGGACCACGGCACCTTCCGCCCTCAGCTCGGCGACTGGTCCAGCACCATCAAGTCGGGCCGCATCCAGCCCGCCCGCCGGGCCGAGGAGGGGGCCGAACTGCCCCCACGCCTGGCCGAGTTGGCGCAGGCGTGGGGGTACAGCTGATCCGCGGGGGCCGGGTCAGCCGGTGAAGCCGGCCGTGATCGAGGTGAACTGCCAGTTGTTCTGGGCGATCCCGGAGCAGTTGCTGACCACCCCGCCGCCGGCGCACGGCCGGTCCCGGTTGACCGACCAGAAGGCGAGCCGCGCGATGTGATGGCTGTTCGCCCAGTCGCGGATCGAGGTCCAGGTCGCGACCGAGGTCAGCTCCTGCTGGTCGGACAGACCGTTCATGCCCGAGATGCCGAGGTGGGCGTAGGCCGTGGCGTCGTCCCAGCCGAAGGTGGACTTCAGCTTGGTCTTCAGGCCCTCGGCCGCGTTCACGGTGTTGCCGTACATGTCGGCGCCGCCGCCGAAGTCGAACGGCATGATCGTGAACACGTCGATGCCGGCGTCGAGGGCCTTGGCCTGCTCGATGAGCCGGTTGCCCCAGTAGGTCGGGCCGGTCGTCGAGGTGCCGAAGGTCAGGATGGTCCGCAGGCCCGGGTTGTTCGCCTTGACGATCTTCAGCGCGTTGAGCACGCGGTCCTGCACCGTCGCGTTCTCGAACTCGTCGGTGTTCTCGATGTCGACGTCGATCGCCTTGAGCCCGTAGGCGTTGATCACCTGCTGGTAGGCGCCCGCGAGAGCTGCGGCGGACGAGCAGTTCGGGCCGAGCTTGTTGCCGCTCCAGCCGCCGATCGACGGCACGATGTCACCGCCCGCCGAGCGGATGGAGTTGATGACGCTCTGGTCGTTGCCGCCGGTCAGCGGGCGCGACCCGTCCCAGGCGGGGGTGCAGCCGCCGGAGGAGAGGATGAACGCCATCGTGTACCACTTGACGCCGGTCGCGCTCATCACCGACGTCGCGCTCGGCGGATCGCCCCAGCCCAGGTAGAGATAGGGTGCCGCCTGCTTGAAGCCGGTGCCGCCGCTGCCCGCGTTCGTCGTCACGGACACGGCGTTGGAGGCCGCAGACAGGTTCCCGGCCGCGTCCCGCGCCCGCACGGTGAAGGTGTACGCCGTGCTCGGGGAGAGCCCGCCGACCGTGCCGGACGTCCCGGAGACGGTCAGCACCTGGTTGGAGCCGCTGTAGACGGTGTAGCCGGTGACCCCCACGTTGTCCGTGGACGCGCCCCAGGACAGGGACACGGTGGAGGAGGTCTTGCCGGTGGACGTCAGGCCGGCGGGCGTGCTGGGCGCCTGGGTGTCGCTGCTGCCGCCGGGCCCGTCGAGGCTGATGTCGTCGGCGTAGTAGGTGCCCTGGGCGTACCAGCCGTGGACGTACACGGTCGCGCTGGTCTGAGAGGCTCCGGTCGTGAAGGAGACGCTCAACTGGCTGTACGCCGAGGGTGAGGTGGTCCAGGTCGAGGACCCGCCGTCGACGCCGAGGTAGACATAGCTGCCGCGCACCCAACCGCTCAGGGTGTACGCGGTGTTGGGCTGGACGGCGACGGTCTGGGAGCACTTGGCGATGTCGCTCGCGCTCACCGCTCCCGCCAGCGCCCGGGAGCCGCCGTGCACCGGGGAGGAGGCGACCGAGCCCAGGTTCCCCGTGCAGGACCAGGGGGACAGGGCGCCCGACTCGAAGCCGGGGTTGGTCAGGACGTTGGCCGCTTGGGCCGTGCCGGGCAGCGCGACCGCTGCGGCGAGTGCGAGCCCGGCGGTGGCGAGCAGGGCGAGAAGGCGACGTCCGGGACGTCTGAGTGGGTTGCGCACGCGAGCTCCCTGGAAATATGGGGGTGTTCGGGAGTGCAGGAAGAGTGCAGGCGAGTACGGAGACCTGCACGGGGGTGCGCAACCAAGTTGGTATGGACCAATCGGGGTGTCAAGACGTCCCGCCATGATTGGTCCATACCGGTGTGTTCGAGCGGGTGCCCGGGACGGTGCCGGACACCCTCGGTGGCTACAGCGGCAGCACCTGCGCGGCCTCGACCGCCGTCGGCACCGGGGCCGGAGCGGCCGGGAGCAGCGGCTCCGCCTCGTCGACCCGCTGCTGCGGCAGCGTCACCGGGCGCAGCGGACGCGGCCCCGACACCACCGTGTAGTCCTGCCCGAGGAACGGCGGGACGATCTCGCCCGGGTCCTCCCCGAGCGCCAACTGCACAGCCGCCCAAGGGGCGTTGACCCCGCACAGGGAGAGCTGGTGCAGGCCGCCCGCCGGGCGGGTGTTGACGTCCATGAGCACGGGACGGTCACCGAACATCCGGAACTGGATGTTGGAGAGGTAGTGCAGCCCGAAGCCCTCGGCGATCAGCCGCGCCGGCTCCAGCCACTGCTCGTGCAGCGTGAACCCGCGCCGGCGGCCGTTCTTGACCCGCCCGATGGCCATCCGCACCCGGTTGTCCGGGCCGGTCAGGCAGTCCACCGACACCTCTGGCTGCTCCAGGCGCGGCATCACCAGCCAGTCCACCGGTTCGTCGGACTCCTTGAGCGCGGTCACGACCAGGTCGAGCGGCACGTACGGGGTCGGGAACCCGGTGAGCTGCATCATCGAGAAGGGGGTCCGGGTGATCACCCGGAAGCCCACGCCGCCCGCGCCGGACGCCGGCTTGAAGCACGCCTTGTACCCGCCGGCCTCCAACTCCTCGACCGCCGAGACCAGTTCGTCCGCCGTCCGGACCCGGAACCACGGCGGCACCGGCACCCCGATGGCCTGCACGGCCTCGTAGGCGATCACCTTGTCCTCGAAGACGGCCACGCCCTCCGGCGGCGGCGCCAGCAGCGCCGTACCGGCCGCCTCGAAGTCGGCGCGGTGCGCGACGATCGCCGACTGGTGCAGCCGCGGCACGAACACGTCGATCCCGCGGCGACGGCACAGGTCGAGCGCGAACTCCACGTAGGCGGCCGGGGACAGGCCCTCCGGCTCCAGGTCGGCGGTGTCGGCGGCGGCCAGCACGGGTGAGTCCGGGTCGCCGTGCGTCGCGTGGATGTCCACGGCGCGGTCGCTCGGATTTCGGCGGAGCTGGTCCATGAAGAACACGTTCTCCGCGTACGTGCGGTTGAGCCAGACGCGTACGCGAGAGATCATGCAGGCCGCCTTTCGCGGTTTTCGGGCAGGGCAAAGTGCGCCCGTGCCCGGGCAGGGTGGTTGGAGGGACACCAAACCGCCCTTGAGAAAGGGAAGTTCACGGCGGTGGTGTTGGGGCGATCATACGGCCTGCCGAGCCCCGTTCGTGCAACGCCCGTGTTACGGATTCCCCGATCTTCCCCTCCTGCCACGGCGGGCGCCGGCGACTATGCTGGTGAGGTCGCGTTCGCGTGCCCCGAGGAGGCTCAGGTGACGGCTCGGGCCGAGGACGCGGGACGTCTGCTCGCCATCAGCGACCTGCACGTCGGCCACCGCGAGAACCGCGCGATCGTCGAGGCGCTGCGCCCGGAGACGGACGAGGACTGGCTGCTGGTCGCCGGGGACGTCGCCGAGACCGTCGCCGACATCCGGTGGGCCCTCACCACCCTCACGGGCCGCTTCCGCAAGGTCCTGTGGGCCCCCGGCAACCACGAGCTGTGGACCCACCCGCGCGACGAGGTCACCCTGCGCGGCGTCGCCCGCTACGAGCATCTCGTCGCCCTGTGCCGCGAGCTCGGCGTGACCACCCCCGAGGACCCCTACCCCCTCTGGAACGGGCCCGGCGGACCGGTCGCCGTCGCCCCGCTGTTCCTGCTCTACGACTACTCGTTCCTGCCCGCGGGCTGCGCCACCAAGGACGAGGGACTGGCGTACGCGCACGGGACCGGCATCGTCTGCAACGACGAGCACCTGCTGCACCCCGACCCCTACCCGAGCCGCGAGGCCTGGTGCCGGGCGCGCGTCGAGGTCACCGAGCGGCGGCTCGCCGAACTGCCCGGCGACCTGCCCACGGTCCTCATGGGCCACTGGCCGCTGCACCGCCACCCCACCGACGTGCTCTGGTACCCCGAGTTCGCCATGTGGTGCGGCACCGCGGCGACCGCGGACTGGCACCGGCGCTTCCGCGTCGACACCATGGTCTACGGTCATCTGCACATCCCGCGGACCACCTGGCACGACGGCGTCCGCTTCGAGGAGGTGTCGGTCGGATACCCCCGCGAGTGGCGCGAACGCCCCACCCCGCCGGGCCGGCCGCGCCGCATACTGCCCAGGGAGGCCGGAGCAGGTGATCGAGGAGCTGCTGCCTGACCCGGTGGTGGTCGTGGAGTCGTTCGGTGACGGCGAGCCCGCGCCCCTCTTCCCCGAGGAGGAGGCGGTCGTGGCGCGCGCCGCGGCCAAGCGGCGCCGCGAGTTCGCCGCGGTGCGGCTCTGTGCCCGCCGGGCCATGGAGAAGCTGGACGTCCCGCCGCAGCCCGTCCTGCCCGGACCCAGCGGCGCCCCGCAGTGGCCGTCCGGTCTCGCCGGCAGCATGACCCACTGCGACGGCTACTGCGCCGCCGCCCTCTTCCGCGCCCCCGACCTGGCCTCCCTCGGTATCGACGCCGAGCCCCACGCGCCCCTGCCCGAGGGCGTCCTCGCCGCCACCTCCCTGCCCGGCGAGGCCACGCGGCTGACCCGGCTCGCCGCCGAGCGGCCCGAGGTCCACTGGGACCGGCTCCTGTTCAGCGCCAAGGAGTCCGTCTACAAGGCGTGGTTCCCGCTCACCTGCCGGTGGCTCGACTTCAGCGAGGCCGACATCGACATCACTCCCGACCCCGACGACCCGCTCCGCGGCAGCCTCCGTGCCGGTCTCCTCGTCCCCGGCCCCTGGGTGGACGGCCACCGCCTCACCACCTTCGAGGGCCGCTGGACGGTCCGCCGGGACCTGGTCACCACGGCGATCGTCGTACCCCACGACTGACCGCGCCGGGCGCGGCGCCGCCCGGCGGACCCCGCACGGGGAGGCCCCGCGGAGGCTGCCTGGACGCGGCTGCCGTCGGGCGGGCGGGGCGGGTGCCGACGGCGGCCCGTCGTTGTGCGCCCGGGGTTCCGCGTGGCCGGTGTGTGGCCCCGCCCGGTCGGTGGGAGTCGGCCCTGCGGCCGTCGGTCTCAGCCCTGGGGGCACCAGGTGTGGAGGAGGCGGAAGAACTCCTCCTCGTTGCCGGTCAGGCCCGCGTCCGCCAGGGCCTGTTCCGCCTCGGCCAGGACGGAGGGCGGGACCAGGGCCGGCCGTGCGCCGTCCGGCGCGCCGTCGAAGGCCGCGCGGACGGTGTGCAGCAGCCGCAGATAGGCCTGGACGGCGGTGCGCTCGCGGTCGGTCATCACTGCGGTGGGCATCGGTCGGCTCTCCCCGGGTCGGCTGATCGGTCCGCCCCGCACGGGGGCGTGACTCCAGCTTGCCGCCCACCACTGACAATGAGGCCCGGCCACACTCCGGTTCGCCCGCTTAGCGGAGGCGAAACCTCGACGAAACCGGCGGGGGGAATGCGTCTCTACGCTGGTGTGCAGGGCTTTCGGCCGCCGCCCCTGCGGCCGGGGAAACGGGAGGCACGCACGTGGTCGACGTCCCGCAGTGGCACCCGGCGCGCACCCCACGGCTGCGCCCCGTCGGCGACGGCGATCTGGAGCTCCAGTACCGGGTCGTGCACGGCTACCGCCGGGCGTTCCGGATGGCAGGCGAAGGCCCGGCCCTGGTCCTCATCCACGGCATCGGCGACTCGTCCGCCACCTGGGCCGAGCTGATCTCCGACCTCGCCCGCACCCACACCGTCGTCGCCCCCGACCTGCTCGGCCACGGCGCCTCCGACAAGCCGCGCGCCGACTACTCGGTGGCCGCCTACGCCAACGGCGTCCGGGACCTGCTGAGCACCCTGGGCATCGAGTCCGCCAGCCTGGTCGGGCACTCGCTGGGCGGCGGCGTGGCCATGCAGTTCGCCTACCAGTTCCCCGAGCGCACCGAACGGCTCATTCTGGTCAGCGCGGGCGGGGTGGGCCGGGAGGTCAATCCGGTGCTGCGGCTCGCCTCGCTGCCCGGCGCCCATCTGATGCTCTCCGCGCTGCGGTTGCCGGGCGCCCGGCTCCAAGTCGGCCTCGCCGTGGGACTGATGAAGCTGCTCGACACCGACCTGGGGCAGGACGCGCCCGAACTCCTCAACCTGGTCGACGCCCTGCCGGACGAGACCTCGCGCAACGCCTTCATCCGCACGCTGCGCGCGGTCGTGGACTGGCGGGGACAGGTCGTGACCATGCTCGACCGCTGCTATCTGACCGAGGGCATGCCGACGATGCTGCTGTGGGGCGACCGCGACAGCGTGGTGCCGGTACGGCACGGGTTCGGGGCGCACGAGGCGATGCCGGGCAGCCGGCTGGAGATCTTCGAGGGCGCGGGCCACTTCCCCTTCCACGCCGATCCGGCCCGGTTCGTCTCCCTGGTCCAGGAGTTCACCGCGACCACCCCCGCGGCGAACTGGAGCCGGGAGCACTGGCGCGGTCTGCTGCGCGAGGGCCGCCCCGACCTCCTCGGCACCCGGGTCACCGAACGCGACCTACGGGAGGCGAGCGAGCGCAGTGCGACGTGAGTGGGCGGTGTGCCGTTCTTCGGGCCGTGGGGTCAGTTCTGTGGGCCGAGGTAGCCGAGGGATGTCTCGATGCGGCCCGCCAGCCGGTCCTGCCGGACGGGTCCCCGGCCGGGCGAACCGTCCAGCCAGCCGCGGCACTTGCTCGCGAGGAGCAGCCCGAAGCGTTCGGCCTCCTTCTCGTCGGCCTGTTCGAAGCGGCTGCGCGCCGCGACCCTCAGGACGGTCGCCTGGAGGTCGGCGCCGTCGCTGAGCATGCGGGCCGCGACGGCGGCACCGGCCACGTGGTGACCGCAGTGCCCCGCCTTCATGTGCCACAGCTCATGTCCCAGGATCACCAACTGGTGGTCGGGCGCCGTGCGTTCCTCGATCACGACCAGGTCCTGGTCCGCCATGTCCAGCCACAGACCGCTCGCGGTGTCGGGCGGGAACGCGGCCATGCGGAAGTGGACCGGTCGCCCCCGGCGGCGGCTCATCGCCCCGCACAGGGCGGCGTAGAGCTCCGCGGGCCGTGCCGCCGGTGCCGGGATGCCCACCTCCGCCACCAGGTCGCCGCACAGACGGCGCATTTCCCTGCCGATGCCCACAGTCAACCCCCGGCTCACGACTCTGGCCGCTTGACGCTCTCCAGGAGCATGTCGAGCCACTCGGCGACCTTGTCCCGGTGCTGATCGGTGGGCAGCTGGGCCGCCCGCCAGGCGATACCGCGCACCCCGTGGTCCTGGAGGAGCCGCTCCAGCGGGTCGTCGGCCGTCCGTTCCGCCTCCTTCTCGCGGTCGGCGAGCTTCTGGAGGAGTTCCTGCTCGGTGCGCTGAAGGGCCCCGGCCAGCGCCTCGGGGTCCTCGGCGGTGAGGAAACCGGCGGGGACGCGGAAGAAGCGCTGGATGGCGTCGCAGTGCTCCATGGTGGGACGCCGGTCGCCGTTGATCAGGGCGCCGGCCTGCTGCCGGGACATGGCGGCGCCGTCGGCGATCTCCTGCTGGGTGTACTTGCGGCCGTTCGGCTTCAGCCGGGTACGGCGCAGCAGGTCCAGGCGCTGGAGGAAGCGCTCCTGGACATCGGGTTCGCCCGCCGGGCGCCCGCTCAGCAGCGCCTTGACGACGGGCTCGGGCACACCGGAGGCGACGGACAGCCGCCCGGGGTGGAACGCCTCGGCGTGCGGCACGTCCAGCCGGTCGGCGAGACTGCTCACCCGGGCGACGACGGATGGCAGCGCAGCCGTCATCGGGGCGCCGGGACCCGCGAAGCCATCCGACACCGACAGATCTCCTACGTCTCTCACAGGCTTCTCACAAGCGGCTCAACACGAGCGGTTGCCGTGAACTCCCGGGAGAGTAGCCCTTGTTCGAATCCACATCCAGGTCTCGCCACAACTGTGGCCAATTTCAGCCGTCAACGAGCATGAAATGCCACGATAGTTGACACGACTCGCATCGGACCAGCAGGATCAAGGCGCCACGCGCGTGGCCGCATAGGCAAGAGGGGTGACCTCCCGATGGCACAACAGGCAGGAGGGCAGCGGCCGCAGCCGCGGCCCGTCCCGGAGAGCCTTGAGGCGCGGGCGTATCTCCAGGACTACACCACCCTCCTGGAAGCGGTCCCCTTCCCCTCCGTGGTCCTCGACCACCGCTGGGACGTCGTGCTGTCGAACAACGCATTCGAGACACTCTTCGGCGGCGTCGGCCCGCATCCCACCGCGATGCCCCACGACAACTTCCTCCGGTTCGTCCTGTTCCATCCGGACGCCGGCACGGTGCTCGGGGAGCACGAGTCGAGCTGGTGCCTGCCGATGCTGGCCCACTTCGCTGCCGCGGTGGAGACCCACGGCCACGACCACGGCCTCCAGTCGATCCGCCGCGAGATCGCCCAGGACCCGATCATGGACGCCGCCTACCGGCACGGACTGCCGCACTGGATCCGCGCCGTCGGCGAACGCGCCTACGCGCACGACGGCGCCGTACGGCCGCTGCTCCACCCCGACCCGCAGTGGGGCCCGACCGACTGCCGGGTCGTCGACGAGACCCCCGGCACCCTGCGCGACCTCGGCTACACCCGGCTGACCCTGGTCCTGCGCGACACCCGCCGCGCCGCGGCGCACCCGCGCGGGGCGCGCCGCTCCGCCGCACACCTGAGGGTGGTCCCCGCGGCCGAGTGAGCCCGGGCCCCGCCCCGCGGGCGCGGCACCCCCGCCCCGGTCACTCCCGCCCCGGTCACCCCCGGGCGTCGGTCACCCCCGGGCGTCGGTCACCCCCGGGCGTCGGTCACCAGCACCAGCGGCACCCCGTCGCACGGCACCAGCCGCACCCCGTCGCCGTACTGCGCGCGGCCCGTGGCCAGGGCCCGCGCGAAGTCGGGTCCCTTGCCCAGCGAGCCGACCAGGTGCCCGGGGTCGGTGGACGCGGCGACCCGGCCGCGCGCGTTGACCAGCCGCGCCGGGCCGGGCAGCCGGCGCAGCAGGGGCATCACGGCCGCCTCGAAGTGGCGCAGGTACACATCGGCCGCGGCGACCCCGGCGAACCGGCCCTCGACGAGCACCGGCGCGGACAGCGTCAGGCTGTACTCGTCGGAGCAGAGATAGTCGACGTAGGGCCCCGCGACCGCCCGCTCCCCGGTGTCGCGGGGGAGCGCGAACCAGTCCCAGTGCGTGTAGTCGGCGTACGCCGAGTGCGCGGGGTCGAGGTCGAGGAGCAGCGGCCGTACGGCGCCGTCCGGACCGGACTGCCACCACTCCAGCCACGCCGGGACGTCCCGGAGCAGGCCCGGCGCGGCGACGAAGCCGACCCCGGAGACCAACTCCTCCCGGGCCAGGCGCAGATGGAGACCGGGGCGGAGTGCGGCGAGGTCCACGGTGGCGGGGCGGCGGCCCTCGGCGGCCACCCGGCGCAGCAGCGCGGCCGTGTCGGCGCCGGTCGCGGCCACGGCGTCGAACACGGCCTCCAGGGCGGAGCGGACCCGGGCGGCGACCGACTGTTCGGGTGCTGCCGTCGCGAGGCTCATGGCTGACCTCCAGCGGACGGGGAAGCGGCCCGGCGGCAGAGCCCTAGAGCGTCAGACGCAGGGCGATCAGCCGCGCCGTCGCGTCCTGGACGCACCGTTCGGCCTGTTCCCTGGCCAATTCGTGCGCCCCATCCTGCACGGCGGAGATTACGGAGCGGTGACGCTCCGACACCTCTTCACGATATTCGTCGTCCCCGAGCACAAGACACAGCAGCGCCCCGATCTCCGTCTGGAGCGCGACCTGTTCGCGGGTGAGCCGCGCCGACTGGGCCGCCGCCGCGAGCTCGACGTGGAAGCGCCCGTACATCCGGCTGCGCGCCGCCGCGTCCTCGGCCAGCGCCAACTCCTCCGCTGTGCGGCGTAGTTGCGCGAGGTCGCCGGGTTCGGTGCGGTCGGTGGCCAGGCGGGCCGCCGTACCGGACAGGGCCGCCCAGTGGTCGCCCAGGTCGCGCAGCTCCTCGGTGCTCCAGCCGCGCAGCCGGACCCGGAGGCGTTCCTCGCCGGGGAGTTCGGGCAGCGAGACGAAGGAGCCGCCGCCGCGGCCTCGCCGGGTGGTGACAAGGCCCTGCTGGCGCAGCGCCATCAGGGCCTCCCGCAGGGTCACCGTGGAGACCCCGAGCTGGCCCGCCAGTTCGCTCTCGCCGGGGAGCTGCTCCCCGTCGGCGAGGAGTCCGAGTTCGATGGCGTCGCCGATCCGGCGCACGACCGCGTCGACCCGCGCCCGGCTGTCGACCGGGGCGAAGACGGCCGCACGGGCGCCGCCGTTCGACTGCTGCTGCTTCACGGCCACCACCTTGCTCGTTGACTGAAGCTTTACCCTAAGGGGGTCTTGAGCTTTGAACTATGACTTCATATGTTTCCGTTCAATCGGTCAACGCTTGAGAACGCCAGAAAGGTTCCCGCCCATGGAGGGAGTCGCGATCCGGCTGAGGGATCTGCGCAAGACGTTCGGTGGGACACCCGCCGTGGCCGGGGTCGACCTGGAGATCCGGGACGGCGAGTTCTTCTCGATGCTCGGCCCCTCGGGCTCCGGCAAGACCACCGTGCTGCGCATGATCGCCGGGTTCGAGACCCCGAGCGGCGGCGGGATCGACCTCGCGGGCCAGGACGTCACCGGCCTCGCCCCCTTCGAACGGGACGTCCACACGGTCTTCCAGGACTACGCCCTGTTCCCGCACATGACCGTCGAACAGAACGTCGCCTACGGCCTCAAGGTCCGCCGGGTGCCCAAGGCCGAGCGCCTGGTGAGGGCCCGCAAGGCACTCGCCGAGGTCCGCCTGGAGGGCTACGGCAGACGCCGCCCCGCCCAGCTCTCCGGCGGCCAGCGCCAGCGCGTCGCCCTCGCCCGCGCCCTCGTCGGCCGCCCCCGCGTCCTGCTCCTCGACGAACCCCTCGGTGCTCTCGACCTCAAGCTGCGCGAGCAGATGCAGGTCGAACTCAAGGCCCTGCAACGCGAGGTCGGCATCACCTTCGTGTTCGTCACCCACGACCAGGAGGAGGCCCTGACGATGAGCGACCGCATCGCCGTCTTCCACCAGGGCCGCATCGAACAGGTCGGCACCCCGGCCGAGATCTACGAACGTCCCGCGACCGGCTTCGTCGCCTCCTTCGTCGGCACCTCCAACCTCCTGAGCGCGGACGCCGCCGCCCGGATCGTCGGCACGTCCGGCACCTTCAGCATCCGGCCGGAGAAGATCCGCGTCCTCAAGGAGTCCGCCGGCGCCGACGAGCCGGAGCACGCCACCGCCGTCGGCACCGTCGCCGAGGTCGTCTACCTCGGCGATTCCACGCGCTTCCTCGTCGACCTCGACGGCGGCGGCCGGCTCACCGCCCTCCAGCAGAACCTGGAGACCTCCTCCGAGGACGTCGCCGCCTACCGCGGCACCCGCGTACGGCTGCGCTGGCACCGCCGGCACGCCGTCCAGGTCCCCGACTGACCCCTGGAGTCCCGGGCCCGACCCGCTCCTGTTCCTTCCTCCCCTTCACCCCTGGAGAACGTCGTGCGCGTCCCCCTGAAGGCGGCTGCCGCCGCCGCAGTGCTGCTCCTCGCCGCCACCGCCTGCGGTTCCTCCGACTCGGGCGGCACCGCCTCCGCCGGCGGCCTCAACCCCCCTGACCTCAAAGCCCCGACGAAGCTCGGCAAGACCGAGGGCCAGGTCAACCTCATCGCCTGGGCCGGGTACGTCGAGGACGGCTCCAACGACCCGGACACCGACTGGGTCAGCGACTTCGAGAAGCAGACCGGCTGTCAGGTCAACGCCAAGACCGCCGCCAGCTCCGACGAGATGGTCAAGCTGATGAAGACCGGCGAGTACGACGCCGTCTCCGCCTCCGGCGACGCCTCGCTGCGGCTGATCGCGTCCGGCGACGCGGCCCCCGTCAACACCGACCTCGTCCCCAACTACAAAGACGTCTTCAGCGGGTTGAAGGACGGCTCCTGGAACTCCGTCGACGGCCAGATGTACGGCATCCCGCACGGACGCGGCGCCAACCTCCTCATGTACGACACCGAGAAGGTCAGCCCCGCCCCGACCTCCTGGTCCGCCGTCTTCGACGACGCGTCCACGTACAAGGGCCATGTCACGGCGTACGACTCGCCCATCTACATAGCCGACGCCGCCCTCTACCTGAAGGCGACCAAGCCCGATCTCGGCATCAAGGACCCCTACGCGCTCGACCAGAAGCAGTTCGACGCGGCCGTGGACCTGCTCAAGCAGCAGAACGCCAGCATCGGCGAGTACTGGAGCGACTACCTCAAGGAGATCTCCGCCTTCAAGAGCGGTGACTCCGTGATCGGCACGACCTGGCAGGTCATCGCCAACCTCACCGCCGACGAGGGCGCCAAGGTCAAGGCCTTCGTCCCGAAGGAGGGTTCGACGGGCTGGTCCGACACCTGGATGGTCTCCGCCCGGGCCGAGCACCCCAACTGCGCCTACAAATGGCTCGACTGGATCATCTCGCCCGAGGTCAACGCCCAGGTCGCCGAGTACTTCGGCGAGGCGCCCGCCAACTCCAAGGCCTGCGCCCTGACCAGCGACAAGAACTTCTGCGCGACGTACCACGCCGAGGACGAGAGCTACTGGAAGGACATCGCCTTCTGGAACACGCCCATCGAGCAGTGCCTGGACGGCCGCACCGACGTCACGTGCGTGCCGTACGCCAAGTGGGTCCAGGCCTGGACCGAGATCAAGGGCTGAGGAATGACCCTGCTCACCCGGACCGCGGGGGCGCTGCACCGTCGCCCCCGCCTCCGTCTGTCCCTCCTGCTCACCGCGCCGCTGCTGTGGCTCGCGGTGCTCTATCTCGGCTCGCTGGGCGTCCTGTTCGTCTCCTCGTTCTGGACGACGGACTCCTTCACCTCCGAGGTGGTGAAGGTCTGGTCGACGGACAACTTCCGCACCCTGCTCACCACCGACGTGTACCGGCAGGTGATCCTGCGGAGCATCGGCGTCGCGCTCGCCGTCACCGCCCTGTGCGCGGTGATCGCCTTCCCGCTCGCCTTCTACACCGCCCGCGTGGCCAGGCCGAGCCGCCGCCCGCTGCTCGTCGTCGCCATCCTCACGCCCCTGTGGGCGAGTTACCTGGTCAAGGTGTACGCCTGGCGGCTCATCCTCTCCGAGGGCGGGCTCGCCGACTGGATGCTCGAGCCGTTCGGGCTGGGCGGTCCGGGCTACGGGCTGCCGGCGACGGTGCTGACCCTGACCTACCTCTGGCTGCCGTACATGGTCCTGCCGATCCACACCGCGCTGGAACGGCTGCCCGCCAACCTCCTCGACGCGTCCGCCGACCTGGGCGCGCGCGCCGGGCGGACCTTCCGGTCGGTGGTGCTGCCGATGGTGCTGCCGTCGGTGGCCGCCGGATCGGTGTTCACCTTCTCGCTCAGCCTCGGCGACTACATCACCGTGCAGATCGTCGGCGGCAAGACCCAGCTCATCGGCAACCTCGTCTACTCCAACATCGAGCTCAACCTGCCGATGGCGGCGGCCCTGGGCACGGTCCCGGTCGTGGTGATCGTGCTGTACCTGCTGGCGATGCGCCGTACGGGCGCCCTGAGCAGCCTGTAGAGGACCTCTCGTGCAACTGTCCCGACCCGCCCGCGTCGCCCTGCGCGTCGCCGCCGCCCTCGGGTTCGCGGTGATCTACGTGCCGTTGCTGCTGGTCCTGGTCAACTCGCTCAACCCCGACCGCAGCGCGAGCTGGCCGCCCCCCGGGCTCACCACGCACTGGTGGTCCGTCGCCTGGCACAACTCCGGTGCCCGGGACGCCCTGTGGGTCTCGGTCAAGGCCGGACTCGGCGCCACCGCGATCGCGCTGGTGCTCGGCACCCTGATCGCCTTCGCCGTCGCCCGGTACCGGTTCTTCGGCCGGGACGCGATCTCCTTCGTGGTCGTCCTGCCCATCGCGCTGCCCGGCATCGTCACGGGCATCGCCCTCAACTCGGCGTTCGGCGTGGTCCTTGAGCCCCTCGGCGTGGGACTGGGCCTGTTCACCGTCGTCGTCGGCCACGCCACGTTCTGCATCGTCGTCGTCTTCAACAACGTCGTGGCCCGCCTCAGGCGCACCTCCGGCTCCTACGAGGAGGCGGCGATGGACCTGGGCGCCCACACCTTCCGGGCCTTCGCCGACGTCACCTTCCCGCTCGTCAGGTCGGCGCTGTTCGCGGGCGGACTGCTCGCCTTCGCCCTGTCCTTCGACGAGATCGTCGTGACGACGTTCACCTCGGGGCCCGGAGTGCAGACCCTGCCCCTGTGGATCTACGACAACATGACACGGCCCCGGCAGGCGCCCGTGGTCAACGTGGTGGCGGCCCTGCTGGTGCTGCTGTCGGTGCTGCCGATCTATGTCGCCCAGCGCCTGTCGTCGGACACCGCCGGGGCCGGCCGGGTCTGACCCCGGGCCGGAGGAGATCGGGTCCGTACCGGCGGAGAAGGAAGGAGGGGAGGAGCCGTGCGCGGCATTCCCAGAAACAGTGGTATGTGACATAGTACTGACGTGGCCAAGCCGCTGACCTGCGATGTCGTGGTAGTGGGCGCCGGAATGACCGGCGCCGCCTGCGCCTTGTACGCGGCCCGGGCCGGTCTCGACGTCATCGTCGTCGACCGGGGCCCCGTGGCGGGCGGTACGACCGGGGCGGGCGAGGGCAACATCCTCGTCTCCGACAAGGAACCCGGACCGGAACTCGGCCTCGCGCTGCTCTCCGGCCGCCTGTGGACCGAACTCGCCGACGAGCTGGGCCGGTTCATCGAGTACGAGGCCAAGGGCGGCGTGGTCGTGGCCGGTTCCCCGGGCGCGCTGACCGCACTGGAACGTCTCGCCGCCGGGCAACGGGCCGCCGGGGTCGACGCCCGGCCGGTCGCGGGCGACGAACTGTACGCGCTCGAACCCCACTTGGCGCCCGGCCTCCCCGGCGGCGTGCACTACCCCCAGGACGCCCAGGTGATGCCCGCCCTCGCCGCCGCCCACCTCCTCCGGGCCTCGGGCGCACGCCTGTCGACCGGCGCGACCGTCCTCGACGTCCCCCGCGGAGCCGACGGCGCCGTACGGGGCGTCCGTACCGACCGGGGCGAGATCCACGCACCGGCGGTGATCAACGCCGCCGGGACCTGGGGAGGCGAGATCGCCGCACGCGCGGGTGCCCCGCTGCCCGTGCTCCCGCGCCGCGGCTTCGTCCTGGTCACCGAACCGCTGCCGCGCATGATCCGCCACAAGGTGTACGCCGCCGACTACGTGGCCGACGTGGCCAGCGACTCCGCCGCGCTCCAGACCTCGCCCGTAGTGGAGGGCACCGCCGCCGGACCCGTCCTGATCGGCGCGAGCCGCGAACGGGTCGGCTTCGACCGCGCCTTCTCCCTCCCGGTCGTACGGGCCCTGGCCGCGGGCGCCACCCGGCTGTTCCCGTTCCTCGCGGACGTCCACGCCCAGCGCGCCTACCTCGGCTTCCGTCCCTACCTGCCCGACCATCTGCCCGCGATCGGCCCCGACCCCCGGGCGCCCGGCCTGTACCAGGCCTGCGGTCACGAGGGCGCGGGCATCGGACTCGCCCCCGCCACCGGGTGGTTGATCGCGCAGGCGCTGACCGGGGCGACCCCGGACCTGGACCCGACCCCGTTCCGCCCCGACCGTTTCGGCCCCGACCGCTTCGAGCCGGGCCGCTTCGAGCCGGGCCGCTTCGAGGAGGAGACCGCATGAGCGCATTCCCGTTCGACCTCGCCGACGCCCGTCCGGGACGGCCCTTCACGGTGTCGTTCGACGGCCGCGCCATCGAGGCGGTGCCCGGCCAGACCGTCGCCGCCGCGCTCTGGGCGGCCGGCGTCACCTCCTGGCGCACCACCCGCGGCGAGGGCCGCCCGCGCGGTGTGTTCTGCGGCATCGGCGTCTGCCACGACTGTCTCGTCACCGTCAACGACCGCCCCAACCAACGGGCCTGCCTGGTGCCGCTCCACCCCGGCGACACCGTCCGCACCCAGGACGGGACCGGCCACGATGACTGACCGCCCCCACCTCGCGGTGATCGGCGCGGGCCCCGCCGGAATCGCCGCGACCCTGGCGGCGACCGCCCACGGCCTCCGCGTCACCCTGATCGACGGCGCCCCTCAACCCGGCGGCCAGTACCACCGGCAGCCGGCACCGGAGCTGCGCGCCCGCCGCCCGCAGGTCCCGCACCACCGGTGGCGCACCTGGGAACGCCTCAGGGGCGGACTCGCGGAGGTCGAACAGCAAGGCTGGGCAAGGTTGCTGATGGACTATCACGTCTGGTGCGTCGAGCGCGGGCCGGACGGCTTCACCGTGCACGCCCTGCTCGGGCCGGAGCAGACGGAACCGGTCGCGGTGGACGCCGACGGCGTGCTCCTGGCCACCGGCGGCTACGAGACCGTGCTGCCGTTCCCCGGCTGGACCCTCCCGGGTGTCGTCACCGCGGGCGGCGCGCAGGCCATGCTGAAGGGGCAGCTCGCCGTCTCCGGACGCCGGGCCGTGGTCGCCGGCACCGGACCGCTGCTGCTGCCCGTCGCGACCGGGCTCGCCGCCGCCGGAGTGGAGGTGGCGGCCCTCGTCGAGTCCGCCGACCCGAAGGGCTTCCTGCGCCGGGCCCCGGCGCTCGCCCGGGGCCCGGCCAAGGCCGTCGAAGCCGCCGGGTACGCGGCCCGGTTGGCGCGGCACCGCGTCCGGACCCTCGTCCACCACACCGTGGTCGCCGCGCACGGCACGGATCGGCTGGAGGCCGTCACCGTCGCCGCGCTGGACGGCGACGGACGCGTCCGGCCCGGCACCGAGCGCCGTATCGCCTGCGACACCCTCGCCGTCGGCCACGGGATGCTCGCGCACACCGACCTCGCCGGGACGCTCGGCTGCCGCCTCGACGGGCTCGCCGTCGCCGTCGACGAGGAGCAGCGCACCGACGTCCCCGGCGTCTGGGCGGCGGGGGAGACCACCGGGATCGGCGGCGCCGCCCTCTCCCTCGCCGAAGGGCACATCGCGGGCCGGTCGGCGGCGGCCCGGCTGCGCGGCACCGCACCCGACCCCCGCGACCGGACCCGGCCCGCCCGCGTCCGGGCCCGGCTGCGGGCGTACTTCGCGACCCTGGAGGCCGTGTACGCGCCGCCCGCGCACTGGACCGACCTGGTCACCGACGACACGGTCGTCTGCCGCTGCGAGGAGGTCACCGGGGGAGCGGTCCGGGAAGCGGTCCGTGACCTCGGCGCCGGTGACGCGCGGACCGTGAAACTGCTGACGCGGGCCGGCATGGGCTGGTGCCAGGGCCGTATGTGCGGACCCGCGGTCGCCGGACTCGCCGGCTGCGCACTCACCCCCACCCGGAGGCCGTTCGCCCGCCCGGTCCCGCTCGGCGTCCTCGCGCGACAGCACGAGGAGCCCTGACGGCGGGCGGGACCCGGCTCGGCCACCACCACAAGGAAGCGCGACCCCGTACGGAAAGAGGACTCTCATGACCGAACACCGTCCCTGGCGCGGCGTCCTCGTCGCCACCGCCCTCCCCCTCGACGCCGAACTACGCGTCGACCACGGCAAGTACGCCGAGCACTGCGCCTGGCTCGTCGAGAACGGCTGCGACGGCGTCGTACCGAACGGCTCCCTCGGCGAGTACCAGGTGCTCACGCCCGAGGAGCGCGCCAAGGTCGTCGAGACGGCCGTGGCCGCCGTCGGGGGCGAGCGGGTCATGCCGGGCGTCGCCGCCTACGGCTCGGCCGAGGCGCGCCGCTGGGCCGAGCAGGCCCGGGACGCGGGCTGCCGGGCCGTGATGCTGCTGCCGCCCAACTCCTACCGCGCCGACGAGCGTTCGGTCCTCGCCCACTACGCCGAGGTCGCCGGGGCCGGGCTGCCGGTCGTGGCGTACAACAACCCCATCGACACCAAGGTCGACCTGGTGCCGGAGTTGCTGGCGCGACTGCACTCCGAAGGGCTGATCCACGCGGTGAAGGAGTTCTCCGGCGATGTGCGCCGCGCCTACCGCATCGCCGAACTCGCGTCGGAGCTCGACCTGTTGATCGGCGCGGACGACGTCCTGCTGGAGCTGGCGATCGCGGGCGCGAAGGGCTGGGTGGCCGGTTACCCCAACGCCCTGCCCAGGGCGAGCGTCGAACTGTACCGGGCGGCCGTCGCCGGGGACCTGGGCACGGCCAGGAAGCTGTACGAGCAACTGCACCCGCTGCTGCGCTGGGACTCCCGGGTCGAGTTCGTGCAGGCCATCAAGTTGTCCATGGACATCGTCGGACGCCACGGAGGCGCCTGCCGCCCGCCGCGCGTGCCGCTGCTGCCCGAGCAGGAGACCGCCGTCCGGGCCGCCACCGAGCGGGCCGTCGCCGCCGGACTCGCCTGACACACCGCGACGCCGCCCGTCGCGGCCGGAACCAGCCTCAGGAGCGTCATGCGCAGCAAACTCGTCCTGCACGCCGTCGACTCGCACACCGAGGGCATGCCGACCCGGGTGATCACCGGCGGGATCGGCACCGTCCCCGGCGCGACCATGAACGAGCGGCGGCTGTACTTCCGCGAACACCGCGACGACATCAAGCAGTTGCTGATGAACGAGCCGCGAGGGCACGCCGCGATGAGCGGTGCGATCCTCCAGCCGCCCACCCGTCCGGACTGCGACTGGGGGGTGCTCTACATCGAGGTCTCCGGCTATCTCCCGATGTGCGGGCACGGCACCATCGGGGTGGCGACCGTCCTCGTGGAGACCGGGATGGTCGAGGTCGTGGAACCGGTGACGACGATCCGCCTCGACACCCCGGCGGGACCGGTCGTCGCCGAGGTGGCGGTCGAGGACGGCAGGGCGAGGGCGGTCACGCTGCGGAACGTGCCGTCGTTCGCCGTCGCCCTGGACCGCAAGGCGGTGCTGCCCGACGGGCGGACGGTGACGTACGACCTGGCGTACGGCGGGAACTTCTACGCCATCCTGCCGCTGGAGGAGTTCGGGCTGCCCTTCGACCGGGCCCGCAAGGACGACATCCTGGCCGCCGGGCTGTCCCTGATGGAGGCGATCGACGCGGAGGGGGGACCCGTCCACCCCGAGGACCCGACCATCCGCGGCTGCCACCACGTCCAGCTGACCGCCCCCGGTTCCACCGCCCGGCACTCACGGCACGCGATGGCCATCCACCCCGGCTGGTTCGACCGCTCGCCCTGCGGCACCGGGACCAGCGCCCGCATGGCCCAGCTGCACGCGCGCGGTGAACTCCCGCCGCACACCGAGTTCGTCAACGAGTCCTTCATCGGGACCCGGTTCACCGGGCGCGTCCTCGGCACCACGGAGGTCGCGGGGCGGCCCGCCGTGCTGCCGAGCTTCACCGGCCGCGCCTGGATCACCGGGACCGCGCAGTATCTGCTGGACCCCGAGGACCCGTTCCCGGCGGGATTCGTGCTGTAGCGGCCCGATAGGGTCGGCCGACCCAAGGAGGAGGACCAGCATGACCCCGCAGCGGCCACCCGTCCTGCCCGCGCTCGGCGCCCGCGCGCCCAGCTACCGCGAGCGGGTCGTGGACGTGCTGCGGGCCGCGCTGATCGCCGGTGAACTGCTGCCCGGCGAGGTGTACTCGGCGCCCGCCCTCGCCCCGCGCTTCGGTGTCTCCGCGACCCCGGTGCGCGAGGCCATGCTCGAACTCGTCAAGGAGGGCATGGTCGAGATCGTCCCGAACAAGGGGTTCCGGGTCACCGAGGTCTCCGAACGGCAGCTCGACGAGTACACCCACGTCCGCTCCCTGATCGAGATCCCGACGACCGTCGGCCTCACCGCCACCGCGGACCCGGACGACCTGGAGCGACTGCGCCCGGTCGCCCGGGAGATCGTCACCTCGGCCGCGCGCGGTGACCTCATCGCCTACGTCGAGGCCGACCTGCGCTTCCACCTCGGCCTGCTGTCCCTCGCGGGCAACGGCCATCTCGTGGAGGTCGTCCGCGACCTGCGCCGCCGCTCCCGGCTGTACGGTCTGACGGCGCTCGCGCGGGCGGGGCGCCTGGACGCCTCGGCCGAGGAGCACCTCGAACTCCTCGACGCGCTGCTCGCCCGGGACGAGGAGGCGGTGCGCGAGGTGACCACCCGCCACCTCGGCCACGTCCGCGGGATCTGGGCCGCGCGCCGGACCCACTGAGGATCCACTGTGTACCCCACTGAGGATCCACTGTGTACCCCACTGAGGACGCGCTGAGGCTCTGAGGACCCTGGGGCACCAGGAAGACTTCACCATTACGCAAACGGCTTGCATTTCTTGCGCTATTCTTGCGCGCATGACGCGACGACTTGCCGAGGTGGCGAAGAAGGTCGGGGTCAGCGAGGCCACGGTCAGCCGGGTGCTCAACGGCAAACCGGGAGTCTCCGAGGCCACCCGGCAGGCGGTGCTGTCCGCCCTCGACGTGCTCGGTTACGAGCGGCCCACCCAGTTGCGCGGGGAACGCGCGCGCCTGGTGGGGCTGGTCCTGCCCGAGCTGCAGAACCCGATCTTCCCGGCGTTCGCCGAGGTGATCGGCGGGGCCCTCGCGCAGCTGGGGCTGACGCCGGTGCTGTGCACCCAGACCAAGGGCGGGGTCTCCGAGGCCGACTACGTGGACCTGCTGCTGCAACAGCAGGTGTCCGGTGTGGTCTTCGCCGGCGGCCTGTACGCGCAGGCGGACGCGCCGCACGACCACTACCGGCGGCTCGCCGACCGCAACATCCCGGTGGTGCTGGTCAACGCCTCCATCGGGCATCTCGGCTTCCCGGGCGTCTCGTGCGACGACGCGGTGGCCGTGGAGCAGGCGTGGCGGCATCTCGCCTCCCTCGGCCACGAACGGATCGGCCTGGTGCTGGGCCCGGCCGACCACATGCCCTCGGCGCGCAAGCTGGCCGCCGCGCGGGAGCTGGGCGAGCTGCCCGACGAGCGGGTGGCGCGGGCCATGTTCTCCATCGAGGGCGGCCACGCGGCGGCGGCCCGGCTCATCGACCGGGGCGTCACCGGGTTCATCTGCGCCAGCGACCCCCTCGCGCTCGGCGTCATCCGCGCCGCCCGCCGCAAGGGGCTCGACGTCCCCGGCCAGGTGTCCGTCGTCGGATACGACGACTCCGCGCTCATGAACTGCACCGAGCCCCCGCTGACCACCGTGCGCCAGCCCATCGAGGCCATGGGCAGGGCCGCCGTGGAACTGCTGAACGCGCAGGTCGGCGGCAGTGCCGTGGCCGCCGAGGAACTCCTCTTCGAACCCGAACTGGTGGTGAGGGGTTCCACCGCGCAAGCGCCACGCGACTGAGATCCGTCCTGCTGTCAAATAATTACAGATTCTGCGCGACATCTTGCGGACCGATGTCGGCGGTGCTTGAGTGTGCGGCGCCAGCACGGCGGGAAACGCACCTCTCCACCGCCGTGCCCTCCTTGCTCCTGCCACGAGGGGTCCACCGATGAGAAGCACCGGGTTCCGCCGCACGTTCGTCGCGCTCAGCGTCTGTTCGCTCGCCCTGGCCGTCACCTCCTGCGGGTCGGGCGACGAGGACTCGGCGAGCGGCAAGACCCGCATCACGGTCAACTGCATGCCGCCCAAGAGCGCCAAGGTCGACCGCTCCTTCTTCGAGGCGGACACCGCCGCCTTCGAGAAGGCCAACCCGGACATCGACGTCGTCACGCACGACGCCTTCCCCTGCCAGGACCCCAAGACGTTCGACGCCAAGCTCGCCGGCGGGCAGATGGAGGACGTCTTCTACACGTACTTCACCGACGCCAAGCACGTCGTCGACATCAACCAGGCCGCCGATCTCACCCCGTACCTCAAGGAGTTGAAGAGCTACGACACGATCCAGCAGCAACTGCGGGACGTGTACACGGTTGACGGCAAGGTCTACGGCATCCCGCGCACCGGCTACTCCATGGGGCTCATCTACAACCGGGCCCTGTTCGAGAAGGCAGGGCTCGACCCCGACCAGCCCCCGACGACCTGGGAGGAGGTCCGCGCCGCCGCCAAGAAGATCGCCGCCCTCGGCGACGGAACCGTCGGCTACGCCGACTACAGCGCCCAGAACCAGGGGGGCTGGCACTTCACCGCCGAGCTGTACTCCCAGGGCGGCGACGTCGTCAGCGCCGACGGCAAGAAGGCCACCGTCGACACCCCGCAGGGCCACGCCGTCCTCCAGAACCTGCACGACATGCGGTGGAGCGACGACTCCATGGGCAGCAAGCAGCTCCTGGTCATCAACGACGTCCAGCAGATGATGGGTTCCGGCAAGCTCGGCATGTACCTCTCCGCCCCGGACAACATCCCGATCCTCGTCAAGGAGAAGGGCGGCGACTACAAGGACCTCGCGCTCGCCCCGATGCCCGGCGGCCAGGGCACCCTCATCGGCGGCGACGGCTACATGTTCAACAAGAAGGCGAGCCCCGAGCAGATCCGCGCAGGACTGAAGTGGCTGGACGCCATGTTCCTCACCCCCGGTGACGGCTTCCTCGGCGACTACGCCCGCGCCAAGAAGAACGACGCGCCCGTCGGCCTGCCCGAGCCCCGGCTGTTCACCGGCGCCGCCGACGCCAAGGACCAGCAGGTCAAGAACGCCAACGCCAACGTGCCGGTGGAGAACTACCAGGCGTTCCTCGACGGCAACCAGGGCCTCGACATGAAGATCGAGCCGCCCAACGCCCAGCAGATCTACTCCGTCCTCGACGGTGCGGTCTCCGCCGTCCTCACCAAGAAGGACGCCGACATCGACCAGCTCCTCAAGGACGCCTCCGGCAAGATCGACGGCATCCTGGCCCGAGGCTGACCGCCGATGCCCAGGACCGCCGCCCGGCAGCCCGTCGAGGCGATCCCGCTCCGACGGGTCCAGGCGCCGCCTCCGGCAGGGGACCGGAGGCGGCGCCGCCTCACCGACCAGCTGCGCGCCCACGCCTTCCTGATCGGCGGCGTCGTCTGCTTCGCCCTGTTCTCCTGGTACCCGGCGATCCGGGCCGTCGTGATCGCCTTCCAGAAGTACACGCCCGGCTCGTCCCCCGAGTGGGTCGGCACCGACAACTTCACCCGCGTCTGGCACGACCCGGAGTTCGCCGCCGCCTGGCGCAACACCTTCACCTTCACCGTCCTCGCCCTCCTCCTCGGCTTCGCGGTGCCCTTCGTGATGGCCCTCGTCCTCAACGAACTCCGCCACGCCAAGGCGTTCTTCCGGGTCGTCGTCTACCTGCCCGTGATGATCCCGCCCGTGGTCAGCGCCCTGCTGTGGAAGTGGTTCTACGACCCGGGCGCGGGCCTCGCCAACGAGGTGCTGCGCTTCGCCCACCTGCCCACCTCGAACTGGTCCAACGGCGCCGACACCGCGCTCGTCTCGCTGGTCATCGTGGCCACCTGGGCCAACATGGGCGGCACCGTCCTGATCTACCTGGCCGCGCTCCAGTCCATCCCCGGCGAGCTGTACGAGGCGGCCGAACTCGACGGCGCGAGCCTCCTCCAGCGCATCCGGCACGTGACGGTCCCGCAGACCCGGTTCGTCATCCTGATGCTGATGCTCCTTCAGATCATCGCCACGATGCAGGTGTTCACCGAACCGTTCGTCATCACCGGCGGCGGCCCCGAGAACGCCACGGTCACCGTCCTCTACCTGATCTACAAGTACGCCTTCCTCTACAACGACTTCGGCGGCGCCTGCGCGCTGAGCGTCATGCTCCTGGTGCTGCTGGGCGTGTTCGCCGCCGGCTATCTGCGGCTGACCCGCTCGGAGGCGGACCTGTGAGCACCCGCACCCTCGTCTCCCCGGCGACCCTGGCCCGCCCGCGCGGCAGAGCCGTGTACTGGACCGTGTTCGGCGCGGTCCTGCTCCTGTTCGTGCTGGCCTTCCTCTTCCCCGTCTACTGGATGGTGACGGGCGCGATGAAGTCCCCGGACGAGGTCACCGAGACCCCGCCCACCCTGGTCCCCCGGGACTGGCGGCTCAGCGGGTACACCGACGCCTGGGACCTGATGCAGCTCCCCACCCACCTGTGGAACACCGTCGTCCAGGCCGTCGGCGCCTGGGTGTTCCAGCTCGTGCTGTGCACGGCCGCCGCCTACGCCCTGTCCAAGCTGAAGCCCGCGTTCGGCAAGGTGATCCTCGGCGGCATCCTGGCCACCCTGATGGTCCCGGCACAGGCGCTCGTCGTACCGAAGTACCTCACCGTCGCCGACCTGGGCCTGCTCAACGACCCGCTCGCGATCTGGCTCCCGGCCGTCGCCAACGCCTTCAACCTCTATCTCCTCAAACGGTTCTTCGACCAGATCCCGCGCGACGTCCTGGAGGCCGCCGAGATCGACGGCGCGGGCAAACTGCGCGTCCTGTGGTCCATCGTGCTGCCGATGTCCCGGCCGGTCCTCGGTGTGGTGTCGATCTTCGCGCTGGTCGCGGTGTGGCAGGACTTCCTGTGGCCGCTGATGGTCTTCTCCGACACCGACGAGCAGCCCATCAGCGTGGCGCTCGTCCAGCTCTCCCAGAACATCCAGCTCACCGTGCTCATCGCCGCGATGGTGATCGCCAGCATCCCGATGGTCGCCCTGTTCCTGGTCTTCCAACGGCACATCATCGCCGGCATCAGCGCGGGCAGCACCAAGGGCTGAGCCGCCCCGCCCCCCGCTCCCGTACGGCCGTCGGCTCAGCGACGCCACCCCTCACGACAGAAAGGCACGCACCGTGGGACAGCCCTCCCCTGCCCTCAGCGAGAAGGACTGGTGGCGCTCCGCCGTCATCTACCAGGTGTACGTGCGCAGCTTCGCCGACGGCGACGGAGACGGCACCGGCGACCTCGCGGGGGTCCGCGCCCGCCTGCCGTACCTCGCCGAACTCGGCGTGGACGCGCTCTGGTTCACCCCCTGGTACGTCTCCCCGCTGAAGGACGGCGGCTACGACGTCGCCGACTACCGGGCCATCGATCCGGCCTTCGGCACCCTCGCCGAGGCGGAGAAGCTCATCGCCGAGGCCCGGGAACTCGGCATCCGCACCATCGTCGACATCGTCCCCAATCATGTCTCCGACCAGCACGCCTGGTTCCGGGCCGCGCTGCGGGGCGGCCCGGAGCGCGACCTGTTCCACTTCCGGCCCGGACGCGGCGAGCACGGCGAACTCCCGCCCAACGACTGGCGGTCGGAGTTCGGCGGCCCCGCATGGACCCGCCTCGGCGACGGCGACTGGTATCTGCACCTGTTCGCCCCCGAGCAGCCCGACCTCAACTGGGCCCACCCGGCGGTGCGCCAGGAGCACGAGGACATCCTGCGCTTCTGGTTCGAGCGCGGCGTGGCCGGCGTCCGCATCGACTCCGCCGCCCTGCTCACCAAGGACCCGGAGCTCCCCGACTTCCGTGAGGGCCACGACCCCAACCCCTACGTCGACCGGGACGAACTCCACGCCGTCTACCGCTCCTGGCGGGCCATCGCCGACGCTTACGACGGTGTCTTCGTCGGGGAGGTCTGGCTCCCCGACACCGAACGCTTCGCCCGCTACCTGCGCCCCGACGAGCTGCACACCGCGTTCAACTTCACCTTCATGACCTGCCCCTGGGACGCGGCCCGGCTGCGCGCCGCCATCGACGGGACCCTCGCCGAGCACGCCCCCGTCGGGGCGCCCGCCACCTGGGTGCTGTGCAACCACGACGTGACGCGGACCGTCACCCGCTACGGCCGCGCCGACACCGGCTTCGACTTCGCCGCCAAGGTCTTCGGCACCCCGACCGATCTCGCCCTCGGCACGCGCCGGGCCCGCGCGGCGGCCCTGCTGTCGCTGGCCCTGCCGGGCTCGGTCTACCTCTACCAGGGCGAGGAACTGGGCCTGCCCGAGGCCGACATCCCCGTGGACCGGATCGAGGACCCGATGCACTTCCGGTCCGGCGGCACCGACCCGGGCCGCGACGGCTGCCGGGTGCCGCTGCCCTGGGACTCCACGCTCCCGAACGTCGGGTTCGGCACGCCGCCGGCCCGGCCCTGGCTTCCGCAGCCCGCGGACTGGCCGTCGTACGCGGTCGACCGGCAGCGGGACGACCCGGACTCCGCGCTCACCCTCTACCGGCGGGCGATCCGCGTCCGCCCCGCACTCGGCGACGGTCCGCTGACCTGGCTGCCCGCCCCCGACGGGGTCCTCGCCTTCACCCGGGGCGCGGACGTCCGGTGCCTGGTGAACCTCGCCGACACCCCCGTGGACCTCCCCGCCCACACCGAACTGCTCCTCGCCAGCGGGCCCCTGGACACCGGCGGCCAGCTGCCGAAGGACACCGCGGTCTGGCTCCGCGTCTGAACCCGGGCCCGGGCCCGTGTCCCCGTCCGGGCCCGGGCCCGAACTCCGCCCTTCCGCTGCGCCGTTCAGACAGAGGGAGGCGTGTCCGACTTCGTGAGCGCGTCCCGGGGGGCCGGGTTCGGCGCCGGCCTCCCGCGCTTCGCCGACTGGATCTGCTCGTACACATGGGTGCGCAGCTCGGCGAAGCGCGGGGCCACCCGGGTGTGCAACTGGTCGCGCTCGTCCGGGAGATCGACCTTCAGCTGTTCCTGCACGACG
The DNA here is from genome assembly GCF_044747265.1 of Streptomyces sp. NPDC090106. Lineage (NCBI taxonomy): Bacteria > Bacillati > Actinomycetota > Actinomycetes > Kitasatosporales > Streptomycetaceae > Streptomyces > Streptomyces sp. NPDC090106. The sequence goes on from NZ_JBIVDS010000008.1 coordinate 134,281, forward strand.
GTGGGGGAGGCCGACAGCACGATGACCCGCTGGCCGAGATAGACCGCCTCGTCGATGTCGTGGGTGACGAACAGGATCGTGATCCCGCGCTCCCGCCACAACCCCCGCACGAGGTCCTCCAGATCGGCGCGGGTCTGCGCGTCCACCGCCGCGAACGGCTCGTCCATCAGCAGCACCTGCGGCTCGTACGCCAGCGCCCGGGCGATCGCGACGCGCTGCTGCATCCCCCCGGAGAGCTGCCAGGGGTAGGCCCCGGCGGCGTCCGCGAGACCGACCGACGCGAGCGAGTCGGCGACCAGTTCCCGGCGCCGCGCCTTGCTCAACCCCTTCTGCTTCAGAGGCAGTTCGACGTTCTCCCCGACCCGCATCCAGGGGAACAGGCTGCGCCCGTACTCCTGGAACACGAACGCCATGCCCGGCGGCGGGCCGGTGACCTTCTCCCCGGCCAGCCGCACTTCCCCGCCGGACGGTTCCAGCAGCCCGCCCATGCACTTCAGCAGGGTCGTCTTGCCGCAGCCCGACGGGCCCACGAGACAGACGAGTTCGCCCGCCTCGACGGTGAAGGTGAGGTCGCGGACCGCCTCCACCCGGCGCCCTGACCCCTCGTAGACCTTCTTCAGGCCGCGTACGTCGAGCATGGACCGCCCTTTCGTGAGCGTCACGGGGACCGCCGGGTCTGGGCCCGCAGCCCGTGGTACCAGCCGAGGACCCGCCGCTCGACCAGTTGGAAGACGACGGAGAGGACGAAGCCGAGCAGACCGAGGACGAGGATCCCGGTCCACATGTCGGGGATCGCGAAACTGCGCTGGAACTGCACGACGGTGAAGCCGATGCCGTTGCTCGCGGCGAACATCTCGCTGATCACCATGAGGATGATGCCGATGGACAGGGCCTGTCGCAGTCCCGCGAAGATCTGCGGGCTCGCCGAGCGCAGCACCACGTCCTTGAGCCGCGCAGGCCCCGAGATGCCGTACGAGCGGGCCGTCTCCGCCATCACCGGGTCGACGGCGCGTACGCCCTCGACCGTGTTGAGGAGGACCGGCCACACGCAGCCGCTCACGATCACCACGATCTTCATGGTGTCGCCGATGCCCGCGAACAGCATGATGACCGGCACCAGCACCGGCGGCGGCACCGCCCGCAGGAACTCCAGCACCGGCTCGCACACCGCGCGCACCCGGCGGTAGGAGCCGATGACCGTGCCGACACCGACGCCCACGGCGGCGGCGACCGCGTAACCGGCCGTCAGACGCCACAGGCTGGGCAGGACGTCGTCCTTCAGGCGCTGTCCCGTCCAGACGTCGGGGAAGGTCTCCAGGATCGTCCGCAGCGGCGGCCAGAACACGTTGGTGCTGCCGTCCGAGGCCAGCCACCAGACCACGACCAGGACGACGGGCAGCGCGACCGTGAAGAGCAGCCGCAGCAGGACGCCCCTCACACCGCCACCTCCCCGCGCACCGACTGGTGCCAGGCCAGGGCGCGGCGCTCCACCGCGCGCGCACCCACGTTGATGAGCAGGCCCAGCAGGCCGGTGACCACGACCAGAGCGTACATCTCGGGCACCGCCTGGGAGGTCTGCGCGACGGCGATCTGCTGCCCCAACCCCGGTGCGCCGATGACGAGTTCGGCCGTCACCGCGAGGATCAGCGCCACGGCCGCCGCGAGCCGCACCCCGGTCATGACGTACGGCAGCGCGGTCGGCCACAGCACGTGCCGCACCCGCGCCCACGGGCCGAGGCCGTAGGAGCGTGCCGTCTCCTCGGCGACCGGGTCCACGTCCCGGACGCCGTACAGGACCTGGATCAGGACCTGCCAGAAGGAGGCGTAGACGACGAGGAGGAGCACCGAGCGCAGCTCCGTGCCGTACAGCAGGACCGCGAGCGGGATCAGCGCCACGGACGGGATGGGCCGCAGGAACTCGATGGTCGAGGCGGTCGCCGCCCGCAGGTACGGCACCACCGAGATCACCACCCCGGCGACGACGCCCGCGCAGGACGCGATGGCGAGGCCGATCGCCCAGCCGGTGAGGGTGTCGCCGAGCGCGGTCCAGAAGGTGCCGTCGGAGAGCTCGTCGGCGAGGGCGCCGCCGATGCGGCTGGCGGGCGGCAGGTACTCCTCCTTGACGAGGCCGAGCCGCGGCACCGCCTCGCCGAGGGCGAGGAAGCCCGCGAGCCCGGCCCCTCCGAGGACGACGTTCAGTCCCTTCACGGCAGCAGCTTGTCCAGGTCGGGAGCCGTCTTGAACAGGCCGTCCGACTCGCCGAGCTTCTCCAGCGCCTCCAGGGAGGCCCGGTCCGGCTCCGCGGGCCACGCCGGGAGCTGCACCTTCGCCAGCGTCTCGGCGGGGATCTTGGTGTACGTGGTGACGATCTGCCGCGCCTCGTCCGGGTGGGCGTCCGCGTAGGCCAGCGACTCCGCCATGGCCTCCTGGAACTTCTTCACGACGGCGGCGTTCTGCTGCTCGTAGGAGGTGGAGGTGAAGTACATGGCCACGGTGAGGTTCGGGGCGACGTCGACCAGCGGTGAGGCGATCTCCTTGCCGCCCTGGGCCTTGATCGTCGCGAGCGCCGGTTCGACGACCATCGCGGCGTCGATCTGCCCGCTGTCCAGCGCGGCCGGCATCTGGTCGAAGGCCAGCTCGACGAAGTTCACCTTGTCCGGGTCGCCGCCCGCCTTGCGCACGGACTCGCGCACGGCGGTCTCGTTGATGTTCTTGAGGGTGTTGATGGCGACCTTCTTGCCCTCCAGCTGATCGGCGGACTTGATGGTGCTGTCGCCCTTCACGGTCAGCCCGCCGAAGTCCTTGCCCTGGACGCCGGTCGAGGCGATTCCGTTGGAAACGACCTTCACCGGCACGTTGTTGGACTGCGCGACCATCAGCGAGGTCGAGTTGGAGAAGCCGAACTGGAACTGGCCGCTCGCCACACCGGGCACGATCGCCGCGCCGCCCTGGGCGAGGGTCGTCTCGACCTCGAGGCCGTGCTTCTTGAAGATGCCCTTGTCCTGGCCCAGATACAGGGGGGCGACATCCACGATCGGGATGACCCCGACCTTGACCTTGGTGACACCACCGGACGAACTCGCCTTGTCCGACGCCGAGTCCGAGCTCCCTGAGGAGCCACAGGCCGACGCGGTGACCAGGCATGCTCCAGCCGCCAGAGCGGTGAGCAGACGACGCATGGCTCCTCCTGCACAGACTTCGTTGTTCCGTCAGGGCGTGCGCATGGCGCACATTGGTGCACAGCGCGAAAGGTAGAGTCTCCGGTCCATCGGGTCAATGCCTTCGGCTGACAATATTGTTGACACTTTATGGGACGTGTCCCTCTGGAGGCGCCGATGCCTGCGGCAGACCGAGCCCCCCACTTCGTCCGCTCCCTGGAGCGCGGCCTGGCCGTCATCCGCGCCTTCGACGCGGACCACCCCGAACTGACCCTCAGCGAGGTCGCCCGTGCCTGCGGCCTGACCCGTGCCGCGGCCCGCCGCTTCCTGCTGACCCTCGCCGACCTCGGCTACGTCCACGCCGACGGCCGCGCCTTCCGGCTCACGCCGCGCGTCCTGGAACTCGGCTACTCCTACCTCGCCGGTTTCTCCCTGGCGCAGATCGCCGAACCCCATCTGGAGCAACTGGTCGAGCGCACACGGGAGTCGTCGTCCCTGTGCGTCCTCGACGGCGACGACATCGTGTACGTCGCCCGGGTGCCCGCCCGCCGCATCATGACCGCGGCGATCACCGTCGGCACCCGGTTCCCCGCCCACGCCACCTCGGTCGGCCGGGTGATCCTCGCCCATCTGCCGGGCGAGGAACGGGACGCGCTCCTCGCCCGCACCCGCTGGCGCCCCTTCACCGAACGGACCATCACCTCGCCCGACGCGCTGCGCACCGAACTCGACCGGGTGCGCCGCCAGGGATACGCCGTCGTGGACCAGGAGTTGGAGGAAGGGCTGCGCTCGGTCGCCGCCCCGGTGCGCGACCGGGGCGGCGAGGTCGTCGCGGCCGTGAACATTCCCGTCCACGCCAGCCGCAACACCCTGGCCTCGGTCCGCCGCGATCTGCTGCCGCCCCTCCAGGAGACGGTCGCCGGCATCGAGGCGGACCTCGGGATGGCTACAGGCCGAGGACGAGCCGCCGCCCGCGACACCGGGACACACAGATGAGCATGGTCTCCCCGGCCTCGCGCTCCTCGTCGGAGAGCACCGAGTCCCGGTGGTCCGGCTCGCCCTCCAGGACGTCGGTCTCGCACGTCCCGCACGTCCCCTCGGTGCAGGAGTACAGCACGTCGACCCCCGCGGCCTGCACCGCGTCGAGCACGGACACCCCCTTCGGCACCGTCAACGTCAGCCCGCTCGCCGCGAGTTCGACCTCGAACTCGGTGTCCTCGCCCTCCTCCCGCACCTCGGGCGTGAACCGCTCCAGGTGCAGCACCCCGGCCGGGCAGCGCGCCTGGACCGCGTCCAGCAGGGGCCCCGGACCGCAGCAGTAGACGAGGGTGCCCTCGGGGACGGAGTCCAGCACCGGCGCCAGGTCCAGGAGCCCCGTCTCGTCCTGCGGGGCGACGGTGACCCGATCACCGTACCGCGCCAACTCCCCGGTGAACGCCATGGATTCGCGAGTGCGACCGCCGTAGAGCAGCGACCACTCGGCGCCCGCCGCCTCGGCCGCCGCGAGCATCGGCAGGATCGGGGTGATGCCGATGCCGCCCGCGACGAACCGGTAGCGCGGCGCGGGGCGCAGCGCGAAGTGGTTGCGCGGACCGCGCACCCGGACCTTGTCGCCGGGCCCCACCCGGTCGTGCACATGGGCGGACCCGCCCCGCCCGGCCGGCTCGCGCAGCACGGCCACCCGCCACCCGGACCGGTCGGCGGGGTCACCGCACAGGGAGTACTGCCGTTCCAGGCCCGGCGCGAGCACCAGGTCGACATGGGCGCCCGGCTCCCACGGCGGCAGCGGCTCCCCGAGCGGATGGCACAGGGTGAGGGCGAGCACCCCGTCGGCCGCGTTCTCCACTGCGGCGACGACGAGCTCGGTCTCGTACACGGTCATCTCTCACTCCCAGGCGGCTGGTGTCCCTCGGGATGGGCGAGCATCCATTCCCACATCGCGACCGGGTCCCGCGCGGTGTGCTCGGCCCCGCAGTGACAGGTGCCGTGCAGCACGTCCGTGCCCGGCAGCCAGTCGACGCGGTAGATCTCGCCGGTGGGACCGTTGCTCACAGGACCCTCTCCACCGGCTTGTCGCCCTCCTCGACGAGGCGGGCGAGGATCCGGCGGGCGGCGAGACCGCCGGTGTCGATGTTGATGCTCAGCTCCTGGTACCCGGCCCGCTCCGAACCGAGGCTGCGCTGAAGGAGGTTGAGCGCGTCGACGTCCTGCATGACCACCGTGTGGTTGTTGGCCCGCAGGAACTCGGTGACCTCCGCGTCGCCGGTCGCCCAGTCCCGCGAGACGGCCCAGAAGTCGTACACCCTGCCGTCCGAGGACGGGGTGATGGCGTAGGTGACCTCCGTGTGGAAGCCGCCCGGGTCGCTGCCGTCCGCCTCGGGCACCACGCCGACCGGCGCGACCCGGCTGTGCAGCAGATACAGACAGGGCGCGAAGTACTCGATGTCCTGCCAGCGGGTGATCCGCCCCTCGATCCCCGTCGACTTCGCGTAGAACGGCGGGCACGCGGCGTCGTCCATGCGCCGGCTCACCCGGACGATCCCCGCGCCCTCGTCGACCTCCGTCGTGATCGGCGTCTCGGCCACCTCGGGGGTGCCGATGTACCCGCCGTGCAGATACGTCTCGTGGGACAGGTCGAGCAGGTTGTCGACGAGGAGGCCGTGGTCCGCGTCGATCGGCTCCATGCCGCGCACGGTCACCCAGCCCGGGGAGTCCAGATGCCGGGCGCGCGGGATCGTGTCCGCGTCGGCGAGCGCCGGGTCGCCGATCCACACCCACACCAGCGAGTCCAGCTCCGCGACCGGGTACGAGGCCACCCGGGCGGTGCGCGGGACCCGTTTCTGCCCCGGCACGTACACACAGGTGCCGCTCGTGTCGTACGTGAACCCGTGGTACCCGCACACCAGACGGTCGCCGTCCAGTCGGCCCGGCTTCGCGTGCAGCGGGTAACGCCGGTGCACACACCGGTCGTTGAGCGCCACGGCCCGCCCGTCCTCCTCGGTGCGGTAGAGCACGAGCGGCTCCCCGAGCACGGTCCGCCCGAGCAGCTCCTCCCGCCCGACCTCGTGACTGTAGGCGGCGACGTACCACTGGTTCCTGGCGAAGGCGGTCGTGTGCGGCATGGTGTATCCGTCCCTGTCGGCGGGGCTCCGTCGCCCCGCGTGCCGTGGTGGGACCCAGGGTCGTGACGGCCGGGACCGCCGCGCAAGGATGCTTCTGTCAGGCGGAAGGACTCACCTCGAGCCGCTGCTCGGCCCCGCGGAGCGCCCGCGCGGGTTCCAGCCGGACGATCACGCTCTTCGACGTCGGTGTGTTGCTGATGTCGGCCACGCTGTCCAGCGGCACCAGGACGTTGGTCTCCGGGTAGTACGCGGCGGCCGAACCCGGCGGGGTGGAGTAGCCGACGACCCGGAAGGCGTCCGCGCGGCGCTCCGAACCGTCGGTCCAGACGCTCACCAGGTCGACGAGATCGCCGTCCGCGAGGCCCTGCCGGTCGAGGTCGGCCGGGTTGACGAGGACGACCCGGCGACCGCCCTTGATGCCCCGGTAGCGGTCGTCCAGGGCGTAGGGGACGGTGTTCCACTGGTCGTGCGAGCGCAGCGTCTGAAGGACCAGATGGCCCTCCGGCGCCCGGAGCATCGTGAAGTCGTTGACGCTGAACACGGCCTTCCCGGTGGCCGTGTTGAAGACGCGGGAGTTGACCGGGTTGGGCAGCCGGAACCCACCGGGCCGCCGTACCCGCTCGTTGAAGTCCCCGAATCCCTCGACGACTCGGGATATCCGGTCGCGGACCAGGTCGTAGTCCGCCTCGAACTCCGCCCAGGGGATGGCCGGTCCGTCCCCCAGCACGCGGTGCGCGAGACGGGTGATGATCGACACCTCGCTGAGCAGGTGCTCGGACGCGGGGCGCAGCCGGCCACGGGTGGAGTGGACCTCGCTCATCGAGTCCTCCACCGTCATGAACTGCTCGCCGCCCGCCTGGACGTCCCGGTCGCTGCGGCCGAGCGTCGGCAGGATCAGCGCCGTGCGCCCGCACACCGCGTGCGAGCGGTTCAGCTTGGTCGAGATGTGCGCGGTCAGACGGCAGTTGCGCAGCGCTTGTTCGGTGACGTCGCTGTCCGGGGTGGCGCGCACGAAGTTGCCCGCGACGCCGACGAACACCTTGGCCCGGCCGTCACGCATGGCCCGGATGGAGTCCACCGAGTCCAGACCGTGGGCGGTGGGCGGGGTGAACGCGAACTCCCGGCCCAGCCGGTCCATGAACGGCTGCGGCATCCGCTCCCAGATGCCCATCGTGCGGTCGCCCTGCACGTTGCTGTGACCGCGCACCGGGCACACCCCGGCCCCTGGGCGCCCTATGTTGCCGCGCAGCAGAAGGAAGTTGACGACCTCCCGGATGGTGGGCACCCCGTGCTTGTGCTGGGTCAGGCCCATCGCCCAGCACACGATGACACCGCGGCTCGCGAGGACCCGCTCGTGCACCCGCTCGATCTCGTCGCGGGTCAGACCGGTGGCGTCGAGCACGGCGTCCCAGGACGTTTCGCGGATGCGCTCGGCGAACGCCTCGTAGCCGCTCGTGTGGGCGTCGATGAACTCCCGGTCCAGGACCGTGCCCGGCTCCTTGTCCTCCGCCTCCAGCAGCAGCAGGTTGAGCGCCTGGAACAGGGCGAGGTCCCCGCCGGGCCGCATCTGCAGGAACTGGTCGGCGATGTCGGTGCCGCGGCCGATGACACCGCGCGCCTTCTGCGGGTGTTTGAAGCGCAGCAGCCCCGCCTCGGGCAGCGGGTTCACGGCGACGACATGACCGCCCCGGCGCTTGGTCTCCTCCAGCGCGGACAGCATCCGCGGGTGGTTGGTGCCGGGGTTCTGGCCCACGACGAAGACCAGGTCGGAGTCGTACAGATCATCGAGGCCGACGCTTCCCTTGCCGATCCCGAGGGTCTCGCCGAGGGCCGAACCGCTCGACTCGTGGCACATGTTGGAGCAGTCGGGGAGATTGTTGGTGCCGAAGGCGCGGGCGAACAGCTGGAGCAGGAAGGCCGGTTCGTTGGCCAGACGGCCCGAGGTGTAGAACAGCGCCTCGTCCGGGCTGTCCAGGGCGCGCAGTTCACCGGCGAGGAGGTCCAACGCCTCGTCCCAGCCGATGGGTTCGTAGTGCGTGGCGCCCTCGCGCAGCACCATCGGCTCGGTCAGCCGGCCCTGCTGGTTGAGCCAGTGGTCGGTGCGACGGCTCAGCTCCTCCACCGAGTGCTCACGGAAGAACTCGGCGGTCACCCGGCGGGTCGTCGCCTCGTCGCTGATGTGCTTGGCGCCGTTCTCGCAGTACTCGTTCATGTGCCGCTGCCCCGGCGCGGGCTCCGGCCAGGCGCAGCCCGGGCAGTCGAAGCCCTTCGGCTGGTTGATGCCGAGCAGGGTCAGGGCGGTGCGCCTGGGGGAGGTCTGCCCGAGGGCGTACTTCAGGGCGTGCGCGACGGCCGGGGCACCGGTCGCCCAGGTCTTGGGCGGCGACACCGTGAGCCCGGGCTCGTCGGCGCCGTCGAAGTCCGGCCCGTCGAAGTGCGGCCCGTCGAAGTCCGGCCTGTCGAGGTCCCGCCCGCCGGGGCCGTCCCGCCCGTCCCGCCCGTCCCGCCCGTCGAAGTCCGGCCCGTCGAAGTCCCGCACGTCGCGCATCGGGTGTCCCGCCCTCTCAGCTCATGTCCCCTCCCACTGTTCGCCGCCGCGTCGCCGCAGGTCAAAGCGGTAGTTCCGATCATCTGAAAGGCCACGCCGATCAACGCGGCCACGGACGCGGCGCACGAGGGATCATTGACCCGTGCTGCTGCGCCAACTCGAGTACCTCGTCGCCCTGGCCCGCGCCCGCCACTTCGCGAAGGCGGCGCAGGCCTGCTACGTCTCCCAGCCGACCCTCTCCGAGGGCATCCGCAAGCTGGAGGACGAACTCGGCATCCCCCTGGTCCAGCGGGGCCGCAGGTTCGACGGACTGACGCCGGAGGGCGAGCGGGTCGTCCTGTGGGCGCAGCGCATGCTCGCCGACCGGGACGCGATGCAGGGCGAGATCGAGGCACTGCGGGCCGGGCTGACCGGACGGCTCAGGATCGGCACCGTCCCCACCGCCTCCACCGCGGTCGCCCTGCTCACCCAGCCGTTCTGCGCGGCGAACCCGCTCGCCACCGTCCAGGTCTTCGCCGACCTCCAGGCCGAGGACATCGTGGGGCGCCTCAGGACGTACGAACTCGACGCGGCCGTCACCTACCAGAGCACCGTGGGGGACCACGCCTTCAAGTTCGTCCCCCTCTACCAGGAGCGCTACGTCCTGCTGACGCGTCGCCCCGATCCCGACACGGGTCCGGCCGAGGTGTCCTGGGCGCAGGCCGCCCGGCATCCCCTCTGTCTGCTGCACCCCGAGATGCAGGGCCGCCAGGTCCTCGACACGGTGTTCGACGCCGTGGGCGTCACGGTGACCCCGCGCGTCGAGACCGACTCGATTGCCTCCCTGTTCGCGCAGGTCAGAGCCGGTCAGTGGGCGAGCGTCGTGCCCCACACCTGGCTGCATGTGTTCGGCGTGCCCGCCGGGATGCGCGCGGTCCCGCTCGTCGACCCGGTCCGCACCGAGCGCATCGGCCTGGTCCTCCCGGCGCGCGAGCCGGTCTCCGTGATCGGCCAGGCCCTGATGGACGTGGCCGCGACCGCGGGCCTCGCGCGGACGCTGGAGCGGCTGCCCGACTGAGCCCGGGGCGCCGCGACGGACCGCACCGTCGGGGCCGCCGCCGTCCGTCTCCACCGGGACTCCGGCGCGACCGGCCGCGGCCCGCCTACGGTGGGAGGGACCGGTGGGCGGCGTCGGCAGCACGGGGGAGGAGGAGACCGTGACGAGTCTCCACGACGGTGTGCGCACCACCACCGCCTCCGCGGTCGAGATGCGCGGCGTCTTCGGCTGCTACCCCACCGGCGTCGCGGCGCTGTGCGCGGTGGGTGACGACGGGGTGCCGGACGGCATGGCGATCAGCACCTTCGCACCGGTGTCCCTCGACCCCCCGATGGTGTCCGTCTGCGTCCAGGGCACCTCGGCCACCTGGCCCCGCCTGCGCCGCCTGGGACGGCTCGGCCTCAGCGTCCTCGCGGAGGGGCAGGACGCCGTGGCGCGGTCGCTCGCGGCGCGGGGCGTGGACCGGTTCGCGGGCGTCGACTGGACCCTCACCGGCGAGGGTGCCGTGCTGGTCGACGGCGCCGTGGCCTGGCTGGACTGCGAGGTCGAGCGCGAGATGCTGGCCGGCGACCACCTGATCGTGCTCCTGCGCATCCACTCCCTGTCCGGCGACCCGCACCGCCCACCGCTCGTCTTCCACGGCGGCCTCTTCAGGGGGCTGCGCCGCTGAACGCCCGACGCGCCAGGGGGACGTGAACACCCCGTTCACCGGGCCGGTTCGCGCGCGTCCGGGATGTGGCCGCGCACGGTGTCCCGGGCGATCCGGCAGGGGCAGTACCCCTGTGAGGTACACGCCGGGCAGCGGCAGCGGCAGCGGCAGCGGCAGCGCGCCAGGGCGGAAGTGGTTCCCCGCGGACTCGCAGATCCCCCCGGGCGAGTCCCCGATGCGCCGGGTCGGGATCGGCGTACGGCGCCTCGGAGGCGCCCGGCGCGCGGGCGATGCCGCACACGTACAGGCCGGTGGCGCGTCGCCTCGAAGCGGTCCTCGCCGACGCCGTGGCCCCCCGAACAGCCCGGCGCACCCCGCGTACTCGCGACTTTCACACGGGCGCCACCGGACCCTTCCCTGACGTTTGTTGCCCTTGGAACACTCGCTGCGCGCGCATCACGTCATGTTCCGGCCATCCGCACCCCAGGATGAGAGGCAGAAACGCATGTCCGAGGTCAATCGGCGCAGGTTCCTCCAACTCGCGGGCGCCACCGCGGGGTTCACCGCTCTGAACGCCAGCATCGAGCGGGCCGCCGCGCTTCCGGCGAACCACCGGACGGGATCGATCGAGGACGTCGAGCACATCGTCGTGCTGATGCAGGAGAACCGTTCGTTCGACCACTACTTCGGAAAGCTGCGCGGTGTGCGCGGCTTCGGCGACCCGCGCCCGGTGACCCAGGACGACGGCTCGACGATCTGGCACCAGTCGGACGGCACCAAGGACCTGCTGCCCTTCCACCCCACGGCCGACGACCTCGGCATGCAGTTCCTGGAGGGTCTGCCGCACGGCTGGACCGACGGCCACCACGCCTACAACGGCGGCAAGTACGACCAGTGGGTGCCCGCCAAGGGCACCACGACGATGGCGTACCTGACCCGCGAGGACATCCCGTTCCACTACGCCCTCGCCGACGCGTTCACCGTCTGCGACGCCTACCACTGCTCGTTCATCGGTTCGACGGACCCGAACCGCTACTACATGTGGTCCGGGTACACCGGCAACGACGGCACCGGCGGCGGCCCGGTCCTCGGCAACGACGAGAAGGGCTACGGCTGGACGACCTACCCCGAGCGCCTGGAGAAGGCAGGGATCTCCTGGAAGATCTACCAGGACATCGGCGACGGCCTCGACGCGAACGGCTCCTGGGGCTGGATCGCCGACGCCTACCGGGGCAACTACGGCGACAACTCCCTGCTGTACTTCAACAGTTACCGGGGCGCCCAGCCCGGCGACCCGCTGTACGACAAGGCCCGCACCGGCACCGACGTGAAGAACGGCGACGGCTACTTCGACCGGCTCCGGGCCGACGTCAAGGCGGGCACGCTGCCGCAGATCTCCTGGATCGCCGCCCCGGAGGCGTTCTCCGAGCACTCCAACTGGCCGTCCAACTACGGAGCCTGGTACATCGCGCAGGTCCTCGACGCCCTCACCTCCAACCCCGCGGTGTGGGCGAGGACGGCTCTGTTCATCACCTTCGACGAGAACGACGGCTTCTTCGACCACGTCGTCCCGCCGCAGGCCCCCGCCGACGCCTCGCGCGGCCGGTCCACCGCCGACGTCTCCCTCGACGTCTACCGGGGCGACAGCAGCCGCCCCGCCGGCCCCTACGGGCTCGGCCCGCGCGTGCCGATGCTCGTCGTCTCCCCGTGGAGCAAGGGCGGGTACGTCGACTCCGAGACCCTGGACCACACCTCGATCCTGCGGTTCATGGAGCGCCGCTTCGGCGTCGCGGAGACCAACATCTCCCCCTGGCGCCGGGCCGTCTGCGGCGATCTGACCTCGGCGTTCGACTTCTCCCGCAAGGACAGCCGCCCGGCCGCCCTGCCGGACACGGACGAGTACGCCCCGCAGGACCGCGAGCGGCACCCCGACTACAGGCCCACCCCGCCCGCGGACCCGGCCATGCCACGCCAGGAGCGCGGCGCGCGCCCGACCCGCCCGCTCAAGTACGCCCCGTACGTGGACGGCTCGGTCGACGCGAAGGCCGGGAAGTTCACGCTGGCCTTCGCCTCCGGCGCCAAGGCGGGCGCGGCCTTCCACGTCACGTCCGGCAACCGCGCCGACGGGCCGTGGTTCTACACCACCGAGGCCGGCAAGAGCCTCGCCGACACCTGGAACTCGGCCTACTCCGGAGGCTCGTACGACCTGACCGTGCACGGCCCGAACGGTTTCGTGCGCTCCTTCAAGGGCGCGAACGGCGCCGCGGGACCCGAGGTCACCGCCCGCCACCGCGGCGAGGACGTCGAGCTGACGTTCACCAACCGGGGCACCGCCACGGCCCGGCTGCGGCTCACCAGCGGCTACGGCGGCAGGGCCCGCACCGTCTCCGTCCGCCCCGGCGCCACCGTCCGGGAGGTCGTCGACCTCAGGGCGAGCCGCCGCTGGTACGACCTGACGGTGACGTCCGCGTCCGACACCGCGTTCCTGCGCCGCTTCGCCGGCCACGTCGAGAACGGCCGTCCGGGCGTGAGCGACCCGGCGATCGTCACCGACTGACCGGATCGTCACCGGCCGGCGGGATCGTCACCGGCCGGCTACAGCGGCGTCAGGTGCTCCGGTTGCTGCGGCGGCCGGGGCACCAGCGCCGCCGGGGTGCCGCCCCCCGGGGCGGTCAAGGGCTCCAGGGCGAGCACGGCGGCCACGGGGTGCTCGTCGAGGCCGGTCGCGAAGGCGGGCGGGAGCGCCGCGTCGCGCTCGTCGTCGTACGGCGGTTCCACCGGGGCGGGGGCCGGCGTGGCCCGGCTCAGCTGCACCACGCCCCAGGCCGCGAGGCCCGCCCCGGCGAAGGCGAGCAGGACGCCCGCGGCGCCGCCCTGGAGGCGTTCGCCGAGCAGGGTGAGGCCGATGACCGCGGCGGCCAGCGGGTTGGCCAGGGTCACCACGGCGAGCGGGGCGCCCAGGCCGCCCCGGTAGGCGATCTGGGACAGCATCAGGCCGCCCGCCGCGAACGCGGCGACGAGCACGGCGACCCCGATCACCTGCACGCTCAGCAGCGAGGCGGAGCGGTCGGTGGCCGCCACCGTCACCGTCTGGGTGAGGGCGGAGGCGACCCCGGAGGCGAAGCCGGAGCCGGTCGCGTGCCGCAGGCCGGGGCGGGCGCCGCGGCGGGCCAGCAGACCGATCAGCGCGGCCGTCGCACCGGCGACCGTCAGCGCCTCGGAGGTGCTCAGGACGTTCTGCGGCGCGGGTCCGGACGCCGCGACGAGGATCGCGGCGAGACCGGCCAGGGTGTACGCGGTGCCCCGCCACTCGGCCGTGCTGACCCGCCGTCCGGCGACCCGCGCGCCCAGCGGCACCGCGGCGACCAGCGTCAGCGCGCCCAGCGGCTGGACGACGGTCAGCGGACCGTACTTGAGGGCCACCACGTGCAGCAGCGCGGCACCGGCGTTGAGCCCCACCGACCACCACCAGGCACCCGAGAGCAGCATCCGGGCCATCCCGGCGCCGGGGGAGCGGGAGGCGAGGCGCTCCTGGGCGACGGCCGCGGCGGCGTAGGCGACGGCGGAGCACAGGGACAGCACGACGGCGAGGACGGTGGCGCTCATCGGCCCGCTCCGACCAGGACGTTCTCCTCGGTGGGGGCGAGCTGCCCGCCTGCCCGGCCGGCGGTCGTCGCCGTGCGGTGCGGCGGGTGGATCAGCGCGAGCGCGATGCCGAGCATGACCGTGACGACGATCGCGTCGAGCCAGTAGTGGTTCGCCGTCCCGACGATCACCGTCAGGGTGAGCAGCGGGTGCAGCAGCCACAGCCAGCGCAGACGGGAGCGGGTCGCCACGATCAGGCCGACGGCGACCATCAGCGCCCAGCCGAAGTGCAGGGAGGGCATCGCCGCGAACTGGTTGGAGAGGTGGTCCGTCTGCGGCGGCCCGTACACGCTCGGTCCGTAGACCCGCGCGGTGTCGATCAGGCCCGTCGCGGCCAGCATCCGCGGCGGGGCGAGCGGGAACACGAGGTGCACCACCAGCGCGGCGGCGGTGACGGCGGCCAGCACCCGGCGGGCCCACACGTAGTGCGCGGGGCGGCGCAGGTACAGCCAGACCAGGAAGGCCGCGGTGGCCGGGAAGTGGACCGTCGCGTAGTAGGTGTTCGCGACGTGGACCAGGGTGTCGCCGTGCAGCAGCAGGTCCTGCACCGAGCCCTCGCCGGGCAGATGGACGGCCCGTTCCAGATGCCACACGCTGCCGGCGTCGGCGAAGGCCTCGGCGGTGTGACCGGTCGCCAGTTGACGGCCGAACTTGTAGACGAGGAAGAGCCCTGCGACGAGCAGGAGCTCCCGGACGAGCGGCGGTCGCGCTGACGCGTCGGCCTCCGCTGCTGCAGGCTCGGTGCGGGCATTCATCCCCCGGCCCCTTCGCTGACGGTGGTGCGTGCGGTGCTGGTGACTCCCCGGGCGGGCGGAACTCATCCCGTCCGAGCGGTCACATTCATCGGTACGCTAGCGTACCGATACGACAGTGTACCGATACGGTCGGGTACCGGTACACTCGCGTATCGATAGACTGGCGCCACACGGGAACGCAGCCCCTCAAAACCTTGGCCGCGGCCGCTTGAGCCCCGCTCGAACCGGGACCCGCTCGAACCGAGCCGCTCTAGAACGAGGAGAAGAGCCGATGACGTCGCAGGCAGCGGAGGGACCGGAGACGGTCGCCGCCTCGCGCCGCTCCAAGATCACGCCCGCGCGTGAGCAGGAGTTCTTCGACGCCGTCCTCGAACAGATCAGGGAATGCGGCTACGAGGCCGTGACCATGGAAGGGGTGGCCGCCACCACCCGGTGCAGCAAGTCCACGCTCTACCGGCAGTGGAAGACCAAACCCCAGTTCGTGGTCGCCGCGCTGCGCTCGCGCCGCCGGTCGAAGTTCGAGGGCATCGACACCGGCTCGCTCGCCGAGGATCTGCGCGAGTGCGCCCGCACCGCGGGCCGCTGGTCGGCCAACGACACCCGGCTCCTGCAGAACCTGGGGTACGCCGTCACCCAGGACGCGGAACTCGCCCAGGCGCTGCGGGAAGCGCTCGTCCACCCCGAGATCCAGGCGCTCAGGGACATCCTGCGGCGCGGTGTGGAACGGGGCGAGATCGCCGCCGACCACCCGGCGCTGGAGTACATCCCCGCCCAGATCTTCGGCGTGATCCGGGCCCGCCCGGTCGTGGACGGCCACTACGCCGACGAGGACTACCTCGTGTGCTTCGTGGAGGCCGCCGTCCTGCCCGCACTGGGCCTGACCTGAGACTCGGGCCGCCGTCCACGGGATGACTGGACGGTGGCCCGGCCGCGCCGCACCGTGGGGACGGGGGCGGCGCACACCCCCCGGCCGGGTGGGGTTCCTCTTGAGCGGAGAGGCGCCCCACCCGGCCGACAGGCGTCCGGGCGCGGACCGTGCCTCAGACGTCCGTGCCGCTGCCGCCGCCCGAGTACGCCTTGATGCCCTTGGTGACCTCGTCGATCAGGGACACCTTCTGGTCGGTGTCGAGCCCGAAGCGCACCACGACCATCTGCGAGGAGTTCACCGGCGACGGGAACGCCAGCGACTCGACATAGCCGTCGGCGCCCTTGCTGGTCACCGCCTTCCAGCGGACCAGATAGCCCTTCTGCCCGGCGACGGTCACCGCCTTGGAGGCCAGCACGTCGTGCGAGGTGATCGCCCCGTACGTGGTGCCGCCGTAGGATTCCTCGGCGTTCTTCTCGATGTCCGCCTTCGCGATCTCCTCGGCCGTCGTGGCGTCGTACCCGAGCGCGACCGCCGGCACCGAGTAGGCGCCGCCCTTGGTGCAGTCCTTGGAGGTGTCGCCGGGGCAGTCGTAGGAGTCGTTCGACGTGACCGACGCCCCGACCTGGATCTGCTGGCCGTACCAGCCGTCCGGGATCGGGATGCTGATCCCGGAGACCGCGTCGTTCACCGAGCCGCTCTCGATCCTCGGCGCCTCCGACGTCTGCGGCGACGGCGAGGCCCCGTCGGAGCCACCGCTGCCGCCCGGTCCGCCCTGCCCGCCGGTGGAGCCGTCGGGCCCGCCCGACGGGGCGCCCGACGGCCCGCCCTGGCCACCGGGACCGCCCGGCCCCTGCTGGGAGCTCGCGCTCCCGCCGCCCGAACCGTCGTTCCCGGCCAGCGCCCACACGCCCACGCCGATACCGGCGAGCACCGCGACCGCCACGCCGACCGCCACACCCGTGCGTATCCCGCTCCGCGCGGGAGCGGGCGGCTGACCGGGATAGGCCGGGTAGGCGGGGAAGGCGGGCGCGGTCGGGTGCGCCGAATAGTCCGGGTACGCCGGGTACGGAGCCGCCTGCTGCTGCCCCTCCGGCTCCGGGGCCGGGGACGGAGCCGGAGCCTCGTCCGGGGCCTGCGCCGGCGGACCCCCCACGGCGGCCGACCCCGCGGGGCGCGTCCGGTCCGTCCATGCCTTGCCGTCCCACCAGCGCTCGGTGGCGGGACCGTCATTTGTCTGTCCGGGATCGGGGTACCACCCGGGAGGAGTCACCTGCGTCATGACACCACCGTATGAGGCGTCGGTGAAAGGCGGATGAGAGGGGCCGGACGGAACACCGGTCAGTACGGCAGGAGTCGTACAGCACGCTCCCAGCCCGGGGACCCGGCCCGGCGGCCGTCCGGCACGCTGTCACCCGTCGAGGCGGCAGCTGCCCCGACCGTCCTCCGCAGGGGCGGCCCGGGGGCTAGGCTCGTCGTTCGTACGTCGTTCGGGCCACACGGGGAGATGGGGAGGCAGGCGATGACGGAGGTACGGCCCCCGCAGGCCGCCTCGGCGGCCCTGTGGGAGCGCGACGAGGAGGTCCGCGGCATCGAGCGGGCCATAGAGGCCCTGTGCGCCGACCGTACGTCCTCGGGCAGTGTCCTGGTGTTCCGGGGCGAGGCGGGACTCGGCAAGACCGCGCTGCTCGGCGAGGTCCGCCGGATAGCCGAGGAGCACCGCTGCACCGTCTGGTCCGCCCGCGGCGGCGAGACCCTCAGGTCCGTCCCCTTCAACGTGGTACGGCAGTTGCTCCAGCCCGCGCTCGTCTCCCTGATGCCGGAGGAGGCCCGCGAGTACCTCGGCGACTGGTACGACATCGCCGGCCCCGCCCTCGGCATGACCGAACCCGGCGAGGGCCGCCCCGACCCGCAGAACGTCTGCGACGGCCTCGTCGCCGCGGTGCGCCGCCTCGCCCGCCGCGACTACCCGCTCGTCCTCGTCGTCGACGACGCCCACTGGGCCGACCAGGAGACCCTGCGCTGGCTCGCCGCGTTCGCCGAGCGGCTCGACGACCTGTCCGTGCTGGTCGTGGTCGCCCGCCGCCCCGGCGAGGTGGCCGGCGAGAGCGCCCGCCATCTCGACGCCGTCGCCGCCGCGGCCGGAGCCCCCGTCACCACCCTCAGCGCCCTGACCCCGGCCGCCACCGAGGGCCTCACCCGTGCCACCCTCGGCGCGCACGCCGACGCCCCCTTCTGCCGCCAGGTCTGGGCCGTCACCGGCGGCAACCCCTACGAGACCGTCGAACTCCTCGCCAAGGTCCAGGACAGCGAGATCGAACCGGTCGAGTCGCAGGCCGACGAACTGCGCGCGCTGAACCGCTCCGCCCGCGGCGGCGGCCTCGTCACCCGGCTCAAGGCCCTCGGCGTGGAGGCCACCCAGTTCGCCTGGGCCGCCGCCATCCTCGGCACCGGCATCAGCGTCGAACTCGTCGCCACCCTGGCCCGGCTGAGCCCCGACAACGCCGCCCGCTGCGCCGAACTCCTGCGCACCGCCCGCATCCTGACCGAACCCGACCCCGCGGCCGGCCCGATCGACGACGGCGACCTGGAGTTCGTCCACCCGCTCATCGCCACCGCCGTCTACAACTCCATCCCCAGCAGCTACCGCACCGCCATGCACGGCATCGCCGCCCAGGTCGTCACCGACTCCGGGCTCGGCGCCGCCATGGCCTCCCGGCACCTCCTCCAGGTCCACCCGGACGACGACGCGGAACTCGTCGAGCAACTGCGCGAGGCCGCCCGCGAACACCTCGCCGTCGGCGCCCCGGAGGCGGCCGTGCGCTGCCTGGAACGGGCGCTGAAGGAACCGCCCCGCCAGGAGAGGCACGCGCGCGTGCTCTACGAACTGGGCTGCGCGACGCTGCTGACCGCGCCCGCCACCACCATCGACCACCTCCAGTCCGCGCTCGCCATGCCCGGCCTGGACAGCGACGAACGCGTCGAGGCCGTCTTCCGCCTGTCCCAGGCGCTCCTGCACAACGACCAACTGGAGGACGCCGTCCGCACCGTCGAGGCGGAGGCCGCCCGGCGCGAACCCGGACCGGCCCAACTCCGCCTCCATGCCGTCCAGTACATGTGGGAGGGCATCCACGCGGGCGAGGCCAGCTCGCCCGGCCGCTCGGAGCGGCTCGCCGAACTCGCCGCGACCTGCACCGGCCGCGACAACTCCGAGCGCGCCCTGCTCATCCTGCGCGGCTTCGACGCCATGACCCACGGCGAGAACGCCGAACTCGTCGTGGAGTTGAGCGACCGCGCCCTCGTCAACGGCAGACTGGCCCCCGGGCTCGGCTGGACCGACACCGAGTGGGGCGTCGAGATCCTGATGATGCTCGCCAGCTCCTACACCTACACGGACCGTCTCGACCGCGCCGAGAGCCTCTTCCAGGAAGCGCTGCGCACCTACGTGTCCGCGGGCTGGAGCGGCGGCCATCTCGCCCTGGCGCACGCCTTCCTGGGCTTCGCGCTGCGCCGCCGCGGCCTGCTCAGGGAGGCCGAGGAGACCCTCCGCGAGTCCCTGCGCATCGCCGAACGCGTCGGCCGCGGACTGCCCCTGTACTGGTCGGCCAGCTGCAACCTCGTCGACACGCTGCTCGCCCGCGGCCATGTCTCCGAGGCCTGGGAGGTCGCCGAACAGTACGGCTTCGCACCGCCCTACCCCTCCACGATCGTGCTGCCCGACCCGCGTTCCGTGCGCGGACGGCTCCTCCTCGCCGTCGGCCGCACCAAGGAGGCCGTCCACGAACTGGAGGGCGCCGAGAAGGCCGCCGCCGCCCGCGGTCACTTCAACCCGGTGATGGTGCCCTGGGAGCTGGACCTGGCCCGCGCCCTCGTCGTCGAGGACCCCGCCCGCGCCGCCCGGCTCGCCGCCGACGCACGCAAGGCCGCCGAGCGCTTCGGCACGGACACCGCCATCGGCGAGGCCCTGCGCTGCGCCGCCGCCCTGGAGACCGGGGAGCGCGCCGTCCGCCTGCTGTCCCAGGCGGTCACCTACCTTGAGGCCTCGCCCTGCCAGTACGAACACGCGGCGGCCCGCGTCGAGTACGGCATCGCCGCCCGGTCCATCGCCGAGATAAACCGCGGCATGCAACTGGCCCGCTCCTGCGCGGCCGACGGCCTGGTGGCCCAGGCCAAACGCGTCCTGGAGACGGGACGGGGACTGCGGTAGCCGACCGCGGCCCCGCGCGCGGAGGTCACCGGCCGGGACTCACTCGTCCTCCGCCAGCACCCGCTGTGCCGCCGCGAAGGCCGAGTTGGCGGCCGGGACCCCGCAGTAGACGGCGGTCTGGAGCAGGACCGCGCCGATCTCCTCGGGGGTGAGCCCGTTGCGGCGGGCGGCGCGGACGTGCATCGCCAGTTCGTCGTAGTGGCCGTGGGCGACCAGCGCCGTCAGGGTGATCATGCTGCGCTCGCGCCGGCTGAGCGTGGGGTCGGTCCAGATCTCGCCCCAGGCGTAGCGGGAGATGAAGTCCTGGAAGCGGGCGGTGAAGGGCGTCTGCCGGGCCTGCGCCCGGTCCACGTGGGTGTCGCCCAGGACCTCGCGCCGCACCGCCATGCCGCGCCGGGCGCCGCCGTCGAAATGCCCGCGCAGAGCGGTCAGCACGGCCTCCGGGCGTTCGGCGGGCGCCAGGTGCGAGGCGCCGGGGATCTCGACGAGCCCGGCTCCCGGCACCGCGTCCGCGATCTCCCGCAGCTGCGCGGGCGGGGTCGCCGGGTCCTCCCGGCCCGCCACCAGGAGCGTCGGCGAGGTGATCCCGGCCAGCCGGTCGCGCAGGTCGAACGCGGCGAGCGCGTCGCAGCAGGCCGCGTACGCCTCCGGGTCGGCCTCCCGGTGGTCCTGGACGAGCCGGGGCACGCTGAAGCCGGGCGTGAACCAGCGTGCGTCCGCGCTCTCCAGCAGCCAGCCGAGCCCCTCGGCCCGGACGCGCGCGGCCCGCTCCTGCCACGGCTTCGCGCCGTTGAAGTGGGCGGAGGAGCAGATCACGGCCAGCGACGCCACACGCTCGGGGTGGTGCACGGCCAGGTGCAGACCGACCGCGCCGCCCAGCGACACCCCCGCGTACGCGAACCGCTCGATGCCGAGCGAGTCGGCGAGCGCCAGCACCAGAGCGGCGAGGTCACCGACCGTCGCGCCCGGCCCGATCAGCTCCGCCGCGCTGCCGCCGTGGCCGGGCAGGTCCCAGCGCACCACCCGGTGGGTGACGGACAGTTCGGGCGCGACCTGGTCCCACAGGGCCGAGGACGTCCCGAGCGAGGGTCCGAGCAGAAGGGGCGCCGCCGAAGCGGGGCCCTCGGCACGGTGGTTGAGGAGTTTGCCGTTCAACGTCGCTCCAGAGCACGGTCGGTGAGGGGTCCGGCGGAGCCGGTGTAGTGCGAGGGGTCCACGTCCACGTCCTTCAACTCCGGCTCATCGGCCAGGAGTTCGACGAGCGTGCGGCCCTCGGTGTAGGTGCGCCGGGCGAGGTCCGTCAGCAGCTCCTTGGCGCGGGCCCGGCCCAGCACCGGCGCCAGCTCCGCGGACAGCCGCTCGGAGACGATCAGCCCGTGGGTGAGGTCCAGGTGCGCGCGCATCGCGTCCGCGTCCACCCTGAGCCCTTCCGCCAGTTCGGCGGCGTCCCGGGCGGCCCCGCCGGTCAGCCTCAGCAGGTCCCGCAGCGGCTCCCACTCGGCGTGCCAGGCACCGGCGGGCCGTTCGTCCTCGGCGGCCATGGACCCGTACAGGGTGGCCGCGAGCTGGGGCGCCCGCCGGGCGGCGGCGGCGATCAGCGTGGACCGCACGGGGTTCGCCTTGTGCGGCATCGCCGACGACCCGCCGCCGCTGCCCTCCGCGACCTCGGCGATCTCGGTACGGGCCAGCAGCAGCACATCCGCGGCGATCTTGCCGAGCGCCCCGGCCGTGAAGGCGAGCGCACCGGCCAGGTCGGCGACCGGGGTGCGCAGGGTGTGCCAGGGCAGCAGCGGCGCCCGCAGCCCGAGCTCCCCGGCGTAGGCCGCCGTGAGCGCGGAGGTGTCCCGTGCGCCGTACAGCGCGAAGGCCGCCAAGGTGCCTGCCGCGCCGCCCAGTTGGGCGGGCAGCGAGTCCCGCACCACCAGCAGGCGGTCGCGCGCGTCGAGCACCAGCGACCGCCACCCGGCCGCCTTCAGCCCGAACGTCGTCGGCACGGCGTGCTGGGTCAGTGTCCGGCCCGGCATCGCCGAGTCCCGGTGCTCGGCGGCCAGCCGGGCCAGCGCCGCCTCGGTGCGCGCGAGGTCGGCGAGGACCAGGCCGAGGGTGCGGTGCGCGACCAGCATCGTCGCGGTGTCCATGATGTCCTGGCTGGTGGCGCCCCTGTGGACGTACGGGCCGTACCCGGGGCCCACCGCGGCCGTCAGGTCGGCCACCAGCGGAATCACCGGGTTGCCGCCGGACCGGGCGCGCAGGGCGAGGCCGGCGACGTCGAAACCGTCGGCCCCGGCGGCCTCGGTGACGGCCGCGGCCGCCTCCTGGGGCGCCAGCCCCAGGGCCGCCTGGGCGCGGGTCAGCGCCGCCTCCGCGTCGAGCAGCGCCCGCAGATACGCGGTGTCGCCCGTCGCGGCGGCGGCGGGGGAACCGGCCCACCCGGGGGAGAGCAGACCGGCGTCGCCATCAGCAGAACTCACTGGAACTCCAGGAAGACCGTCTCGCCTTCGCCCTGAAGGCGGATGTCGAAACGGTAGGTGCCCTTGCCGTCGTCGGTGGCGATCAGCGTGCCCCGGCGCGTCTCGTCCACCCGCGCCAGCAGCGGGTCGGCGGCCAGCGCCGCGTCGTCGCCCGGCAGGTAGATCCGCGTGTACAGGTGCAGCAGCAGCCCGCGCGCGAACACGCACACGCTGATGTACGGCGCGCTGCGCCCGCGCGCGCCGGGCCGCAGGGTCCGCGCGTACCAGTGGCCGTTGGCGTCGGTCTGGACGCGCCCCCAGCCGGTGAACTCCACGCCGTTGCGGCCGAGGAAGCCGCCGCTCGCTGGGTCGCGCCGCATCGAGCCGTCGGCCTGCGGCAGGTCACCGTCGGGGTCGGCGCCCCACAGCTCCACCAGGGCGTCCGGCAGCGGGTTGCCCTCGCCGTCGTAGACGTATCCCTGGACGGTGATCGTGTCGGGATGGCCGACGGGGGCGATGTCACCGCCGCCGGGGAAGGGCAGGGCGTGGCCGTAGAACGGGCCGACCGTGTGCGACGGCGTCGGGAGCACGGTCTCGGGACGGGAGGTGTCGATCTTCGTCATGGCTGGTCAGCGTCCTTCTTCCATCCAGGTGGCCTGCGGCCCGTCCAGGACGATGTCCCAGTGGTAGCCCATCGAGAACTCCGGCACCGACAGACCGTGGTCGTACGTCGCCACCAGCCGCTGCCGGGCCGCGTCGTCCGTCACGGACTGGATGATCGGGTCGTAGGGGAAGAGCGGGTCGCTCGGGAAGTACATCTGCGTCACCAGGCGCTGGGTGAACGCGGTGCCGAAGACGGAGAAATGGATGTGCGCGGGCCGCCAGGCGTTGACGTGCTGGCGCCAGGGGTAGGGGCCCGGCTGGACCGTCGTGAACGCGTACTGTCCCTCGGAGTTCGTGATCGTCCGGCCCACGCCCGTGAAGTTCGGGTCGAGCGGCGCGTCGTGCTGCTCGCGCTGATGGGCGTACCGGCCCGCCGAGTTGGCCTGCCAGATCTCCACGAGCTGGCCGCGTATCGGGCGCCCTTCGCGGTCCAGGAGGCGTCCGGAGACCGTGATGCGCTCGCCGATCGGCTCACCGTCGTGCTGCCGGGTGAGGTCGTTGTCGATCTCGGTGATGTCGCGCTCGCCGAAGGCGGGGGAGTGCAGCTCCACCAGCTCCGGGTCCTTCGTCACGTCGATCGTGATCGGCGGCTGTTTCGGGTGGCGCAGCACCGAGGAGCGGTACGGCGTGTAGTCGCGGCGCGGCTGATGCTCGACGGGGGCGCCGTCGGCGACCCGCTTCTCGTACTCGGCGTGCCGGGCGGCGATCTCTTGGTCGATGTCGTGCTGGGTGAGCGTCATGGGGTTCCCCGGGGTTCCTGGTGTGCGAGGGGGTGACTGTGCGGGGGGCCTAGCGTTCGAGGACGAGGGCGAGGCCCTGGCCGACGCCGATGCAGAGGGTGGCGACGCCGGTTCCGCCGCCCCGGCGGGCGAGCTGGTGGGCGACGGTGCCGGCGAGGCGGGCGCCGGAGGCGCCGAGCGGGTGGCCCAGGGCGATGGCCCCGCCCTGGGGGTTGAGGATCGCGGGGTCGAACTCGGGCCATTCGGCGACGCAGCCGAGTACCTGGGCGGCGAACGCCTCGTTGAGTTCGAGGACGGACAGGTCGTCGAAGGTCCGGCCCGCCTTGGCCAGGGCGCGATTGACGGCCTCGACGGGCGCCAGGCCGAAGTAGTCGGGGTCCAGGGCGTGCACGCCGGTCGCGGAGATCCGGGCGAGCGGTTCCCGGCCGACGGCCTTCAGTCCCTCCTCGTCGACCAGCAGCAGCGCCGCGGCGCCGTCGTTGAGGGGCGAGGCGTTGCCCGCGGTGACGGTGCCGCCGTCCTTGCGGAAGGACGGCCTGAGCTTGGCCATCGCCGCGAGGGAGGCGTCGGGGCGCACGCTTTCGTCGGCGTCGACCAGGACCGGGTCGCCCTTGCGCTGCGGGACCGGCACGGGCGCCAGCTCGGCGTCGAACAGGCCCTGTTCCCGCGCCGTGGCCGCCTTGTGATGGGAGGCGAGGGCGAACTCGTCCTGCTGCTCGCGGGTGATCTTGTGCTTGTCGGCGATGAGTTCGGCCGACTCGCCCAGCGCGATGGTCCACCGCGGGTCCATCGCCGGGTTGACCATGCGCCAGCCCAGGGTGGTGGAGTACAGCTCGGTGTGGGTGGCGGGGAACGGCTTGTCGTTCTTGGGCAGCACGTACGGGGCCCGGGTCATCGACTCCACGCCGCCCGCCACCGCGATGTGGGCGTCACCGGCGGCGATGGCGCGGGCCGCCTGGATCACGGCCTCCAGACCGGAGGCGCACAGCCGGTTCACGGTCACGCCGGGCACCGAGGTGGGCAGTCCGGCCAGCAGCGCGGCCATGCGGCCCACGTTGCGGTTCTCCTCGCCGGCGCCGTTGGCGTTGCCGACGTACACGTCCTCGATCCGCGCCGGGTCGAGCGCCGGTGTGCGGGCGAGGAGTTCACGGATCGCGTGGGCGGCCAGGTCGTCCGGCCGCACGCTCGCGAGGGCGCCGTTGTAGCGGCCGATCGGTGTACGGACCGCGTCGACGACGTAGACGGTGCTGGTGCTGTTCACAGGAGGTCCTCCGCGACGGTCAGCTTGGCGTCGGTCTTCGCGACGACGTCGTCGACGGCGATGCCCGGGGCGACCTCCGTCAGCACCAGTCCGTCGGCGGTCACGTCGATCACACCCAGGTCGGTGATGATCCGGTCCACGCATCCCTTGCCGGTCAGCGGCAGCGCGCACCGCTCCAGGATCTTCGCGGAACCGTCCTTGGCGGTGTGCGTCATCACGACGATCACCGTGCGGGCGCCGTGGACCAGGTCCATCGCCCCGCCGATCCCGGTGATCATCTTCCCCGGGACGGCCCAGTTCGCGAGGTCGCCGGTGGCGGAGACCTGCATCGCGCCCAGCACCGCGACGTCGATGTGCCCGCCCCGGATCATCGAGAAGGACAGCGCCGAGTCGAAGAAGGAGGCGCCCGGCAGGACGGTGACGGTCTCCTTGCCCGCGTTGATGAGGTCCGGGTCGACGGCGTCCTCGGTGGGGTAGGGGCCGGTGCCCAGGATGCCGTTCTCCGACTCCAGGATCACCTCCACGCCCGCGGGCAGGTGGTTCGGGATCAGCGTGGGCAGGCCGATGCCGAGATTGACGTACTGGCCGTCCCTGAGCTCCCGTGCCGCGCGCGCCGCCATCTGCTCACGTGTCCAGGCCATCAGCCGCTCACCGTTCCCTGTGCCGTGGACGCGGAGACCGTCCGCTGCTCGATCTTCTTGTCGGCGGCCTGCTCCGGGGTCAGGGCCACCACCCGCTGCACGAAGATCCCCGGCAGATGCACCGCGTCCGGCTCGATCTCACCCGGCTCGACGAGCTCCTCGACCTCGGCGACCGTCACCCGGCCGGCCATCGCCGCGAGGGGGTTGA
This sequence comes from Streptomyces sp. NPDC090106, assembly GCF_044747265.1. Lineage (NCBI taxonomy): Bacteria > Bacillati > Actinomycetota > Actinomycetes > Kitasatosporales > Streptomycetaceae > Streptomyces > Streptomyces sp. NPDC090106. The sequence goes on from NZ_JBIVDS010000008.1 coordinate 160,229, forward strand.
AGTTGCGGGTGGACTTGTTGAAGACGAGGTTGCCGTGCCGGTCCCCCTTCGCCGCCCGCACCAGCGCGAAGTCCGTGCGGATGCCGCGCTCCAGCACGTACTCGGTGCCGTCGAAGTCCCGCACCTCCTTGGGCGGCGAGGCCAGCGAGACACCGCCGGAGCCGTCGTAGCGCCAGGGCAGGCCGCCCTCGGCGACCTGTGTGCCCACCCCCGCGGGGGTGTAGAACGCGGGGATCCCGGCGCCGCCCGCCCGCAGCCGCTCCGCGAGCGTGCCCTGCGGGATCATCTCGACCTCCAGCTCGCCGGAGAGGTACTGCCGGGCGAACTCCTTGTTGGCGCCGATGTAGGACCCGGTCACCCGGGAGATCCGCCCGGCCGCCAGCAGCACGGCCAGCCCGGACTCCATGGCGCCGCAGTTGTTGGAGACGACACCCAGGCCGCCGACGCCCCGCTCGTACAGGGCCTGGATCAGCACGTTCGGCACACCGCTCAGCCCGAACCCGCCCACGGCGAGCGTCGCGCCGTCCGGCACATCGGCCACCGCCTCCGCGGCCGTGGCGACCACCTTGTCCATGCGTGAAGCTCCATCTCGTCCGAGCGGGATTGATCCGGGCGCGCATTAATCAGAGCACTGAGTATTTCAGTGAAGTTTCCTTCACGCTGCCACCGTCGGCGTCCGCCGTCAAGGGGTGCGAGTCGTTCCAGGTCAGCGGGGAAGACCGAGCTGGAGACAGTGGCGGGGGTGCCGGGTATTGTTCAGTGCACGGACGAATCGACATCCTCGGGAGCGCACATGGCCGCGGTGGACCTCACCACCCATCCCGGGCACCTGGCCCGGCGGCTCCAGCAGGCGCATCACCTGCTGTGGAACACCATGGTCTCGGAGGAGATCACCTCACCGCAGTTCGCGGTCCTCAACGCGCTCGTCGCCGAACCGGGCCTCGACCAGCGCACCGTGGGGGAGCGGGTGGGCCTCGACCGGTCCACGATCGCCGAGGTGATCAGCAGGCTGGGGCGGCGGGGCCTGCTGGACAAGGTGCGCGACCCGCAGGACGGCCGCCGGTTCCTGCTGCGCCTGACCGACGACGGCACGCGCACGCACCGCAAGCTGACCGTCCGCACCGCCCGGATGAACCAGGTCTTCCTCGCCCCGCTCTCCGCCGACGAGCAGGACGTCTTCTTCGAGCTGATCCAGCGGGTCGCGGACGCGGCGGAGGGGCTCCGCCATCCCGCGGAACCCCTCCTCAACCGGCGCTGATCAGGACGCCTTCGCGAAGACGACCCACACCTGGCCCTTCGCGAAGTTCACCGGCGCCCCGTCGGCCGTCGTGAACGTCGTCCCGTCCGCGGCCTTGTCCCGCCGCCACTGGACGTCGTACGCCTTCCCGCCGCGCAGCACCTTCGCCGTGCCCGAGCCGACGGTCTCGGTGTACGGCGTGTTGTTGCCGAGGAAGTCGTGGAACGCGGACTTGCGGACCTTCACGTACTGCACGACCACCGTCGCCGGGGCCAGGCGCTTGCCCGCGCTCGTCACGGTCGCGGTGCCGTCCATCGAGACCAGGTAGCGGGAACGGCTCGACGACCAGTCGAAGGTGAAGGACGCCGCCGGGTAGCGCACGGTCTCCGCGGTGTCCTTCGTCCCGCCGGAGGGCGCGTCGCCGTAGGTGAAACCGTTCGTCAGGGCGCTCGCGCCGGGCGGGGACGCCATCAGCCGGTCCGGGCGGAGGTAGAGGTTGTGCGGGGCGGGCTTGTCGGTGCCGCGGAAGTAGGCGCCGGACGTGGTGCCCGGGACCTGCGGGTCGAGCGGCGCCTTGTCGATCAGCGGCATCAGCTTGCCCTGCGCGCCGGAGAAGGCGAGCGTGGGCCGGTCGAACTGGCGCAGCAGCTCCAGATCGGACTCGCGGGCGCTGCGCACCGGCCCGATCACCTTGGGGAGCTTCGTCGCGTACACCGCCATCAGCCGGCTCAGCCCGCCCTCGACCTGCTCGGCGTAGATCACGTCCGCCGAGTCGGTGCCGGTCTGCGGGCGGGCCGCGCGGACGTTGTCGATCTTCACGGCGAGGACCGGCGCGGCGGCCAGCACCTCCTGCGAGGGCCGCTCCTCGGGCGACTGGCTGCGCGACGGCGCGCGGCCGTCGTCCCTCGGCGTCGGCCGGTCCGTGCCGCCGGAACCGCCCGTGCACGCCGTCGTCAGCGTGAGCGTCAGCGCGGCGGCCACCAGTGCCGCCGTCGTAGCCGCGCGCGAGGCGCGCGCCCTTCGTTCCATGCCCACCGTTGCCACCCAAGGTCTCGTCTCAACGATTTTGCGTTAATACGTTCATGGGTGGCCATACCCGATCGGTCGTGATCGTCGATTCGATTAGCTCTGATGGATCTCGCGCCTACGCCGAGCGGCGCAGACGGCGGCGCCGGTCGGGGTCAGACGCCCGGCCCGAGGATCTCCTCCAGGTCGTAGCGGACCGGCTCCTCCAGCTGCCCGTAGGTGCAGCTCTCCGGCTCCCGGTCCGGTCGCCAGCGCCGGAACCGGGCCGTGTGCCGGAACCGGGCGCCGTTCTCCATGTGGTCGTACGCCACTTCGGCCACCCGCTCCGGCCGCAGCGGCACCCAGGACAGGTCCTTCTTGCCCGACCAGCGGCTCGGCGCCCCCGGCAGCCGCGCCGACGCGTGCGCCGACTCCTCGGACCAGGCCGCCCAGGGGTGCCCGGTGACGTCGTCCATGCGCAGCGGCTCCAGCTCCTCGATCAGCTCCGCGCGCCGCTTCATCGCGAAGGCCGCCGAGACCCCGACGTGCTGGAGGGCGCCCCGGTCGTCGTACAGGCCGAGCAGGAGCGAACCGACGACCGGGCCGCTCTTGTGGAGGCGGTAGCCCGCGACGACGACGTCCGCCGTCCGCTCGTGCTTGATCTTGAACATGGCGCGCTCGTCCTGGAGATAGCGCAGGGTCAAGGGCTTGGCGATGACCCCGTCGAGGCCCGCGCCCTCGTACTGCTCGAACCAGCTCCGCGCGACCTCGATGTCGGTCGTCGCCGGGGCCAGGTGGACGGGCGGGGTGACATCGGTGAGCGCGGCGCCCAGCAGGGCCCGCCGGTCGGTCAGGGGCACGTCGAGGAGCGACTCGCCCGCCAGGGCCAGGACATCGAAGGCGACGAAGGACGCCGGGGTGCGCCCGGCCAGCGTCCGCACCCGGGAGTCCGCCGGGTGGATGCGCTCGGTGAGGGCGTCGAAGTCGAGCCGGCCGTCCAGCGCGATGACGATCTCCCCGTCCAGCACGCACCGCTCGGGCACACGCTCCTTCAGGGCCGCGACCAGCTCCGGGAAATACCTGGTCAGGGACTTGCCGGTGCGGCTGCCCAGCTCGATCTCGTCCCCGTCGCGGAACACGATCGCGCGGAAGCCGTCCCACTTCGCCTCGTACTGCATGTCCGGGGGGATCTTCGCCACGGACTTGGCGAGCATCGGTTTCACAGGCGGCATGACCGGCAGATCCATGCCTCCGATTTTGCGCTTATTTGTCATGCCTCGCCCGGTATGCGAGGTCCGGACGCTGCGCCTAACGTGGCTCGCATGGGCGATGCGGTGGAGCTGGAGGTGGGCGGACGGACCGTACGGCTGTCCAGCCCCGACAAGGTCTTCTTCCCGGAACGCGGATTCACCAAGCTCGACCTCGCCCGCTACTACCAGGCCGTCGCCCCCGGCATCCTGCGCGCCCTGCGCGACCGGCCCACCACCCTGGAGCGCTACCCGGACGGGGTCACCGGCGAGTCCTTCTTCCAGAAGCGCGCGCCGAAGAACATGCCCGACTGGATCCCCCGCGCCCACATCACCTTCCCCAGCGGGCGCAGCGCCGACGAGATGTGCCCGACCGAACAGGCCGCCGTCCTGTGGGCCGCCCAGTTCGGCACACTCACCTTCCACCCCTGGCCGGTCCGCCGCGACGACGTCGACCGCCCCGACGAACTGCGCGTCGACCTCGACCCGCAGCCCGGCACCGACTACGACGACGCCGTCCGTGCCGCCTTCGAACTCCGGGACGTCCTGGCGGAGTTCGGCGGTCTGCGCGGCTGGCCCAAGACGTCCGGCGGGCGCGGTCTGCATGTGTTCGTGCCGATCGAGCCGCTGTGGACCTTCACCCAGGTGCGGCGCGCGGCGATCGCGGTGGGCAGGGAGCTGGAACGCCGGATGCCGGACCGGGTGACCACCAAGTGGTGGAAGGAGGAACGCGGCGAGCGGATCTTCGTCGACTACAACCAGACCGCCCGGGACCGCACCATCGCCTCCGCCTACTCCGTACGGCCGCGCCCGCACGCCCCGGTCTCCGCGCCGCTGCGCTGGGAGGAGGTCGGCGAGGCGCACCCGCAGGACTTCGACCTCGCGACCATGCCCGCGCGCTTCGCCGAACTCGGCGACGTGCACGCGGACATGGACGAGCACGCGTTCTCCCTGGAGGCGCTGCTGGAGCTGGCCCGCCGGGACGAGCACGATCACGGGCTCGGTGATCTGCCGTACCCGCCCGAGTATCCGAAGATGCCGGGGGAACCCAAGCGGGTGCAGCCGAGCCGGGCCAGGAAGCCCTGAAAGGCGGCTCCTCGGCCCGGCCCGTCGCTGCCTACAGCCCCTTGATCCGGATGTCCCGGTACGAGACCACGTCCGTCGTGCCGTGCACCTGGAGTCCGATGTACCCGGAGGCGAACCGGCGGCCGTCCGTGCCGGGGTCGTCCGAGCGCGGCGGGGAGAAGTCCTGCCCGCCGGTGTTGTCGAACTCGTTGAGGAGCACGCCGTTGCGGTAGACCGAGTAGTGCTGGTCCACCACCCGGATCTCGTAGTCGTTCCACGTCCCCTTCTGGGTCACGCCCGCGCCGGCCAGGCCCACGCGGTCGAACCCGTAGATCGAACCCGTCTTGTAGAGGTCGCCGTCGGGCCGGTCCAGGACCTGCACCTCGTGCCCGTACTTGATGGCGACCCACTCCGGCCGCGACTCCTCCGGGTGGTCGTGGACCCACGGGAACCGCACGAACACACCGGAGTTGGCGTTCCCGGTGCCCGGCGCGTCGTCACGCCACTGAAGGCGCAGCGAGAAGTCGCCGTACTTGCGCTCGGGGAACCAGAGCATGCCCAGCCCGTCGCGCACGGTGCCCGAGGTGATCGAGCCGTCGGCGTTCAGGGCGAACGAACCTCCGCCCACCTGCTGCCACTTGGCGAACGAGTCGGCGCTCCCGTCGAGGATCGTGCGATAGCCCTCGGTCTGGCCGGGCGTGCCGATCCCGGACGCACGGGCCGCCTCGTCGATCGCGCCGTACTCACGGTCGTCGACCACGCCTTGTGTGTACAGCGTGTCGAGGACGGACTTCACGTGCTTGAGGAACAGCGCGTGGGACGTCCACTCCCGCTCGTCCTCGATCAACTCGTTGATCCGGCACCGGCTGTCGGTGAGCCGGTTGGGGACCCCCGAGTCGACCGTGCCGACGATCACCGTCAACCGCTCGTCGAACTCCGGGCAGTTCGGCGCCGGCACCTGGCTGGAGACCACCGTGAAGGTGACCGTGCGCGCGGCGGCCGTGTTGCCCGCCTTGTCGGTCGCGCGGTAGGCCAGCGTGTGGGTGCCCGCGCGGTCGACGACCACCGGCGCGGTGTACGCGAGGTAGGGGCCGCTGTCGATCGAGTACTCGATCCGGTCGACACCCGACCCGCCCTCGTCCGCCGCGCTCACCGTCACCCGCGCGTCACCGACGTAGGCACCGCTGGAGTTGCGCGTGCCCTCGACGGTCACCCCGGTCACCGGGGGAGTGGTGTCCGGGGCGGGGGTCGCGACGACGGTGAACGTGACGCTCTTGTCCGCCGCCACGTTGCCCGCCTTGTCGGTGGCCCGGTAGCGCACGGTGTGCGAGCCGAGCTGGTGCACCATCACCGGCCCGCTGTACGCGGTCCAGGCGCCGCCGTTCACCGCGTACTCGATGGTGTTGACCCCCGACCCGGTGTCGGAGGCCGTGACCGTCACCGTCGCCATGTCGAGGTAGGCGCCGTCCGCGTTCCGCTCCCCGCTCACCGTCGCCGAGGTCTCCGGCGCGGTGGTGTCGTCCGTGGGCGGCGCGACGACCGTGAAGGTGACGCTCTTCTCGGCGGAGACGTTGCCCGCCTTGTCGAGCGCCCGGTAGCGGATCTCGTGGTCGCCGACCTGGTCGACGACGACCGGGGCGGTGTACGGCAGCCACTCCTCGGAGTCGCCGACCGCGTACTGCACCGCGTCGATTCCCGACCCGCCGCTCTCGTCGGTGGCGCTGAGCGCGACGGACGCCGAACCGACGTACTGGCCCTGGGCGTTCCGGGTACCGGTCACCTGGGCGGACGCCGTGGGCGGGGTGGTGTCCTCGCCGGTGCCCTCGGTGACCACCAGGATGCCCTGCATCTGACCGTGGCCCGGGATCGTGCAGTGGTAGAAGTAGCGGCCCGGGGTGAGGGTCACCTCGGCGGTGTGCCGCCCGCCCATGTCGTCGTTCGGGTTGGCGAGAATGTTGAGTGAGACGTCGCTGTTGAACTCGGGGTCGCTCGTCACGAACGTCAACGTGTGCGGCATCCCCATGGTGTTGCCGGTCGCCTCGCTGTTCTCGAAGACGATCGTCGCCTGTCCCGCCACGGCCGTCGTCGGCGCCGACACGTACTTCGTGATGTCGTCGCCGGCCGTCCAGGTCAGCGTCTGGGCCGCCGCCGCGGGCTCCGCGGGCTGCTGCGCCGAGACGGGCGCCGCCTGGAGCCCGAGCATCATCAGCACGGCGGCCAGCAGCGCCGTGAGAGCTCTTCGCCGCCAGGTGAGTTGCCGGGTGATCCGCCGTTTCACCGCACCGCCCCTCTCGCGAGCCGGTCGGCGGCCGGGGTCGGCCCGCCGCCGGTGTAAGTGACCCGCCACAGCGCCGACTTGGCGTCCGAGGTGAAGAACCCCCGGCCGTAGTCGAGGACGTACAGCGAGCCGTCCGGGCCGAACTTCCAGTCCATGAGGTTCTTGATGCCGTCGTTGCCGACCGGGATGATCTTCTTGAGCGACTCGGAGTGCACCGGCAGTCCGCCGTCGCCGTGCGTCCTCGGATCGGTGATGACCGCGTTGCGCGGCTGGTCACCGTCGTAGAAGTCGCCGACGAACCACTTGCCGTCCCAGTACGAGGGCCACTTCACCGCGCTCGTGCTCGCGGCGTCGTACCGGTACACGGGACCGTTCATCGCGGCCTGTCCGCCGCCCTTGAGCCACGGCAGCAGATAGGTGGACTGCGACTGCTGGTAGGAAGGGACGCCGTTCGCGTCGCGCGGGAAGTCCGGTGCGCCGCCCTGGGGCGAGTACCAGATGTTGTTCCCGGTGACCGGCGGCAGGTTGACCAGCCCGTCGTTGTTCGGGGACTCGTTCTTCGGGTGGGCGCAGTCGTACCAGCCCAGCGGTTTCGTCGGGTCGGGCAGGTTGCGGTCCCGGTAGGGCTGCTTGTTGCCCATGCAGTACGGCCAGCCCCGGTTGCTCGCCTTGGTGATGACGGCGAACGAGTCGTACTTCGCCGGACCCCAGGTCGTCGACGGCGCCGAGGCGTCGGGGCCGACCCAGCCCGCGTAGAGGATGTCGGTCGTCCGGTCGACGAAGATCCGGGCCGGGTTCCTGACGCCCATCACATAGATCTCGCCGCGGGTCTTGCCGCCGCCCTCGTCGGTCTCCTGCCCGGTGAACAGGTTGCCCGTCGGCAGGGTGTACGTGCCGTCCGGCTCCGGATGGATCCGCAGGATCTTGCCGTTGAGGTTGTTGGTGTTGCCCGCGGTGCGGCGCGCGTCGGCGAAGGACACGCCCTTGTAGTTCGGCACCGGGTTGTTGCCCGAGTAACCGTCGCTGAACTGGCTGGAGTTGTTGTCACCGGTCGCGATGTACAGGTTGCCCTTCGAGTCCCAGGACATCCCGCCGCCCGCGTGGCAGCAACTGTGCACCTGGACGGGCCACTTGAGCAGCACCTTCTCGCTGCCCAGGTCCAGCTTGTTCGTCGCGAGGTCGAGGGTGAAGCGGGAGACCCGCCGCTCGGCGATCCGCGTCTCGCGGTTCAGCCGGGAGTGCGGTGTGTAGTGCAGGTACACCCACCCGTTCTCCTCGAACCGCGGGTCGAGCTCGATGCCGAGCAGCCCCTCCTCGACCTTCACCAGCTCGTCGCCGCCGCCCTTGTTGCCGAACACGGTCAACGCGCCGGCCAGGGTGACCTTCTTGGTCGCCGGGTCGTAGACGTGGATCTCGCCCCTGCCCTTGCCGATGTCGGGGTCGTTCCAGTCGGTGACCACCGGCTGGGAGGAGTCGGCGCCGCCCCGGCCGATGTACAGCACCCGTCCGTCGGGCGCGGTGACCAGCCCGTGCGGTTCGCCGATCTGGTCGTTCTGCCCCGGCTGGTTGGGCTGGGTCAGGCGCTCCGCCTTGTAGTTGCCGGTGATGGTCGCCTTGCAGTCGGCCCGCACCAGCCGGGTCGTCCACAGCAGGGCGCCGCGCAGATGCGCGCGGAAGTCGGTCTCGTCGTACGACGACGCCGTGCCGCCCATCCCGGTGTAGAAGGACCGGCCGCCGTCGTAGTCACGGCACCAACTGACGGGGTGGTCCCAGCCGTTGGCCGTCGCGCCGGGCTGGTAGGTGCTCTCCCGGACGCGGGCGACGGTGTGGACCGCGCCGGAGGGGTTCTTCGTCCAGTTGAACCACTGGTCGGGCCGCTTCCACTGCACCGGCAGGTCCTTCGTCGCCGGATGCTGCCGGTCGCCGACCTCGACGGTCGCCCGCTGCACGGCCGTCGGGCTCGACGCCGCCGGACGGGCGCCGATGAGCCCGGTGAACCAGTCGGAGTACGGCTCCGCGCGGGCCGCGTCATGGATGCCGACGAACCCGCCGCCCGCCTCCATGTAGGCCTCCAGGCCCGCCTCCTGCTCCGGGTCGAGGACGTCCCCGCCGCCGGTCAGGAAGGCGACGGCGTTGTAACTCCCGAGCGCCGCCTCGTCGGTGAAGACCCGGGCGTCGTCGGTGGCCTCCGTCTCGAACCGCTGCCCGGCCGGGCCGGAGAGCCCGATCCCCTCGATGGCCTCGATGGCCGCGTTCACGACCGGCGACTCCTCGCCGGACGCGGCGGAACCGTAGAAGAGCAGCACCCGTACACTCGCGCCGCCGGGCGGCGACTTGATGGACATCGTTGTCAGTGGTGGTTCGGGGGCCGGTCGGGCGTGTGCGGCGGGGCCGGACAGCAGCCCGGCGACCACGGCTCCGACGGCGATCCCCGTCGCGCAGACGCGTCTTCTCGCGCTCAACCCTCGTAAGTGCATGGGCACCTCCTCGGTCACAGCAACAGCGCGTTGGAAGCTAGACCTCTTTGCTCAACTCGCCAATAGCTATGACCGAGTTGGCGCCAACTTTGTCCTGGGTGTGGATAAACGGCGGAAGGGCCGCTACCGTCTCACAGGTTCATCACAGGTACGTCCGAGTCGCACCCCTCGCGATTCGGATCCCGTGCGACGCAGATCCCGTGCGATTCAGATCCCTCGCGAGTCATGTCCCTTACCAGGGTGGGGAGTTCCGCATGCCCGGCATGAACAGACTGGACCGACGCGGCTTCAACCGCCGGATGCTGCTCGGCGGTGCGGCCGTCGTGGGCGCCGGGGCCACCGCGACATCGTTGTCCCTTGCTCCGGAGACCGCGAACGCCGCCGCGTCCGCCGCGGCGGCGCCACCGGGCGGCCAGGTCCGCCACCTCAAGCTGTACGCGGAGAAACTCGCCGACGGGCAGCTGGGCTACGGCTTCGAGAAGGGCAAGGCCACCGTCCCCGGCCCGCTCATCGAGCTCACCGAGGGCGACACCCTCCACATCGAGTTCGAGAACACCCTGGACGTCAGGGCGAGCCTGCACGTCCACGGCCTGGACTACGAGACCTCCAGCGACGGCACCGCGCTGAACCACAGCGACGTCGAGCCGGGCGGCACCCGCACCTACACCTGGCGCACCCATGTCCCGGGCCGCCGCGCCGACGGCACCTGGCGCTCCGGCAGCGCGGGCTACTGGCACTACCACGACCACGTGGTGGGCACCGAGCACGGCACCGGCGGCATCCGCAAGGGCCTCTACGGGCCGGTGATCGTGCGCCGCAAGGGCGACATCCTGCCCGACCGGACGTACACGATCGTCTTCAACGACATGCTCATCAACAACCGGCCGGCGCACTCCGGGCCCGACTTCGAGGCGACCGTCGGGGACCGCGTCGAGTTCGTGATGATCACGCACGGCGAGTACTACCACACCTTCCACCTGCACGGTCATCGCTGGGCCGACAACCGCACCGGCATGCTCACCGGCCCCGACGACCCCAGTCAGGTCATCGACAACAAGATCGTGGGCCCCGCCGACTCCTTCGGCTTCCAGGTCATCGCGGGGGAGGGCGTCGGGGCGGGCGCGTGGATGTACCACTGCCATGTCCAGAGCCACTCCGACATGGGCATGGTCGGCCTGTTCCTGGTGAAGCGCGCCGACGGCACGATCCCCGGCTACGAGCCCCACGAGCACGCACAGGAGCACGCCCACGCACACTGACGGATCATGGGCGGGCGACCTGCCGCTCACCCGTACCGACCTCGAAGCCGTGCTGGACCCGGCCGTCTGCGTCGACGCCCTGCGGGACGGGTTCCGCGACGCGGACGGCGCGGCGGTGGCCGGGCGACGCGTCCTGACCGCCCTGCCGTTCCCCGGAACGGCGACCGCCCTGATCCCCGGCCCGCTGCCCGGCGTCGAGACGTACACCGTGAAGGTCGACGCCAAGTTCCCGGGCGTGCGGCCCGCGTTGCGCGGGGTGGTCTGTCCGCACAGTGGCCGGGACGGCGAGTTGCCGGCCCTCCTCGACTCCGCGACCGTCACAGCCTGGTGGACGGGGCTCGCCGTCGCGCTGGGCACCCCGAACTCGCCTCCCCGGGCGGCACGCCCGGCGTGATCGGGGCGGGCGCGCAGACCGAACCGCTGGTGCGCGGGCTCGCCGCCCTGCGGGGCGCCCCCGGCGACCTGGTCGTCCACGACACGGACGCCGGACGCGCCACCGGGTTCGCCGAGCGCCACGGCCGGCGGGTCCTGCCGTCGCCACGCGAGGTCGCCGACGCGGCCGGCACCGTCCTTCCGGCCACCTGGTCCCGCGCACCCGGGGCGGACCGGCGCCGGGCGGCGGACCGTGTACGCGCCGGTGGGGCTGCCGTGGCAGGGCCTGGTGCCGGCGTGGACGGCGTACGGGCGGGCCCGGCGGGACGGGATCGGACGGGACGTGGACCTGCCGGCGTGAGGCGGGCTGCGCCGGGAGGGCTCCACCCCCCCGAGAGAGCGCTCTCATCCCGTGCCCGGTCACGGGTCCCCCGGGGATATCCTGGGCCGCAACCACGAGGGGGGCCTTAGTGACCGAGACAGCGCCACGTCCCACACTGGAGGCCGTGGCCGCGCGCGCCGGGGTCTCACGGGCCACCGTGTCCCGGGTGGTGAACGGCGGGGACGGAGTGCGCGAGACGCTCGTCGAGCGGGTCAGGCGAGCCGTCGAGGAGCTCGGATACGTGCCCAACCAGGCGGCCCGCAGCCTGGTGACCCGGCGCCACGACGCGATCGCCGTCGTCGTCGCGGAACCCGAGACACGCGTCTTCGCCGACCCCTTCTTCGCGCTCCAGCTGCGCGGCATCAGCAAGGAGCTGACCGCCCACGACAACCAGCTCGTGCTGCTGCTCACCGAGGGCCGTGACGACCACGCCCGGGTCGGCCGCTATCTCGCCGGCGGCCATGTCGACGGGGCGCTGGTGTTCTCGCTGCACCTGGACGACCCGCTGCCCGGACTCATCCAACGGGCCGGTGTCCCGACCGTGTTCGGCGGCCGGCCGGGCTGGAACGGCGCCGCCGCAGGCGACGAGACCGTGTACGTCGACAGCGACAACCGGGGCGGCGCCCGGGACGCCGTACGGCATCTCGTGGGCCTCGGGCGCCGCCATGTCGTCCATATCGCGGGCCCCCTGGACCAGACGTCGGCCGTGGACCGGCTGGAGGGCTTCCGGGACGTGTGCGGGGACGTCGACGCGCGGTACGTCGCCGAAGGGGACTTCACCCCGGGCGGCGGGGAGCGGGCGATGCGCACGCTCCTCGACCGGTGCCCGGAGCTGGACGCCGTGTTCGCCGCGAACGACCTGATGGCCTCCGGGGCCCTGCGGGTGCTGCGCGAGCGCGGGCTGAGGGTGCCGGACGACGTCGCCGTCATCGGCTTCGACGACATGCTGCCGGTCGCCGAACAGACCGATCCGCCGCTGACCACCATCCGGCAGGACATCGAGGAGATGGGCCGCCTGATGGCCCGCCGCCTGCTGGAGGGAGCGGAGGCGGCGCCTTTCGGGGTCGTCCTGCCCACGACACTGGTACGACGGGCGTCGGCGTAGGTCCCGTCCGGCGGGTCGTGCCGGCAGGACCGGGCAGGAGCCTCCGCGCGGGCGGTGTCAGGTCTGCGGGGCCTCGCTCCTGATCACCGCGAACCGGGCGCCGTAGGGGTCGGCCAGCTTGGCGACGCGGCCGACGCCCGGCAGGTCGGTCGCGGGCAGCCGGATCTCGCCGCCCAGCGCCCGGGCCCTGTCGACCACCGCGTCCGTGTCGGTGACCTCGATGTACGGCAGCCAGTACGGGGCGCCCGCCGCCTCCAGCGGGTCGTCGGCGAAGGGGACGATCCCGCCGAACATGGCGTCCTCGGACTCCCCGGCCGGGTTCAGGGTCGTGTAGGTGCTGCCCGGTGCCATGTCCACGCCGAAGGTCTCCAGGCCGAGGATCTTGTTGTAGAACCAGGCCGCCATGGGCAGGTCCGCCGTGTACAGCTCGATCCAGCACAGCGAGCCGGGTTCCTGGACCACGTCCAGGCCCTTGAGCAGGCCGGGCTGCCAGACCCCGAAGGGCACACCGGCCTTGTCGCCGAGGATCGCCATCCGGCCCTGGTCCATCACGTCCATGGGCTGCATCAGCACCGACCCGTGGGCCTGCTCGGCGGCCTTCGCCGTGACGTCCGCGTCCTGTGTCCGGAAATACACCGTCCACGACGGCGGCCCGTCCTGCGCGCCCGTCTGCATTCCGCCGGCCACGGTCCGCCCGTCGAGCTGGAAGAAGCCGTAGCCGCCGGCCTCGGGCCCGCCCGGGAGGAAGGACCAGCCGAAGAGGCCGTTGTAGAAGGAGGTGGCGCCGTCGATGTCGGGGGTACCGAGATCGATCCAGTTGGGAGCACCGGTGACATAGCGGGTGGTGAGCATCTTCGCTCCTTCGCGGGGTCCCGTTCTCTGCACTGACGAGTCTCGCACCGCCCACTGACAATCGCCCCTGTTCACCGCCCGCCCGTGCGCACCGCCCGCCCGAGTTCGGCGAACGTCCGGACCGTTCCGCGCGCCGCCGTGCGCACGAGGACGCCCCCGAGGACCATCGGTGGGGCCGGAGGCCCGCGAACGGCCCGTTGATCCGGCGTTGATCGAACGTTTTTCGAGTCCGTGCACGATGCTGCACATGCTCATCGATACGACCACCCCGTCCGGCCTCGACTGGCAGGACGAGGCGTTGTGCGCCCAGACCGGCGGCGACTTCTTCTTTCCCGAACCGGGCAGCTCCGTCCGCGAGGCGAAGCAGATCTGCGGCCTGTGCCCGATCCGCTCCGCCTGCCTGGAGTTCGCCCTCGACAACGACGAGCGCTTCGGCGTCTGGGGCGGCCTGTCGGAGAAGGAACGCCTCGCCATCCGGCGCGCACCCCGCTGACCGACCACCGTCCGTAACGCCACGATCCCCGGCACCACGGTCCCCGACGCCACCGTCGTGGCCCCGGTGCGGGTGCCCCGGACGCCGCCGACCGCGCCCGGTCATCCGTAGGTCACACCGAACCGTTCCGTCCCCGCCGGCACCCGCACGTCCCGGCCGCTCCACACCAGCTCCCGGCCCCCGGCGTCGGCCGAGCGCACCTCGCCGAAGCAGCACGGATAGACGAACCGCACCCCCTCCGGCGCCTCGGTGATCTCCACCGTGACCCGCCGCGCGCGCGGATCGTGGGCGAGGCGGTAGCCGAACGGCGAGCCGAACAGCGTCGGTGCCGCGTCCACGCCCACCTCCTCCCCGCCCGGCACCCAGTGCGGACGCACCCCGGGCGCGAGGTACAGATGCGGATCGCGGTCCTCGTCGGCCTCGAAGAAGAGGATGTCGCGGATCAGCAGCAGATACTCGGCCGCCGCCCAGCCGTGCGGGATGTCGCCCATGTACCAGCGGCTGTAGGGCATGTCGCGGAAGCCGGACGCGATCGTGAACGCGTGCTGCTCGTTCCACGCGCCCAGCGCCACCGCGCGACCCGCCACCTCGGGGAAGCCCGCCTCCACGACCCAGCCGAGCAGCGCGTCCATGCGCCCCGGATCACCGGCGAGCAGATACGCGTGCGCCAACTGGAGGGTGAGGTAAGGCCCGTAGGCGTTCCAGGCCGCCTCGTGCCGGAAACCGCCGGTGACGAAGTGCGCGTACATCGTGTCGAGCGTGTGGCGGGCCGCGGCGTCGATGTCGTCGCCGAGCTTGCTGCCCATGTGCAGCCGCAGCGGATGGAAGTACGCCGCCGCGCCGATCATCGTCGAGTCGAGGCGCCCGACGTCGGCCGGCCCGGTCGGGATGAAGGTCTCCCACGCGCCGCGCCCGCGCTGCTCGCCCAGCACCCAGCGGATCGAGTCGCCCGTCGCCCGCTTCAGGTCGTCGAAGGCACCCCACAGCTCGGCGACCTCCTGGGCGCCGATCCGTTCGGCGAGACGGGCGGCCTCGTACAGGCCGGCCAGTGCCCAGAAGTCGTCCCAGTAGTGCGGCTTGTCGCGCTCGCCGAGGTGCTCGGCGCTCCAGCCGCTGTGCAGCAGGCCGTACCCGTCCCGGTTGTCGCGGATCCAGCGGGCCGCGTCCCGGACGTAGGGGACGTAGGCCCTGGCGCCGAACGCGGCGCGCGGGCCGCGCGTGCGGTCGAACCGGCCGATGGCCCACAGGGCCTGGCCGTTGCTGTCCCACTCGCGGTCGTCCTTCTCGTGCGGGCCGCCGTAGAAGCCGTACTCGGCGCACGGCCCGATCCGCCCGGTGCCGAGGTTGAAGCGCCGGGGGTAGTGCGTGCCCAACTGCCGTTCCGCGAGGGCCGTGTCGCCGACCAGCGAGCAGGCCGTCGCCTCCACGGAGGAGTCACGGATCCAGAAGGAGTCGTAGACCGTCGGGCCCGGATGGATCTCGCCGTGGTCGGAGAGCACCAGCAACTGCGAACGGGCCTGCCGGAACAGGTCGGTGAGATGGGCCACCGGGCGCGGCAGCCCGGGCTGGAGGCCCTGCCCGAGGAGCTTCGCCGTCCAGAAGTCCCGGTTGGCCCGCTCCAGTTCGGTGGTCGGCGTGCCCCTGAGCTCGGCGAGGTCGGCCGGGCCGGAGAACTCGCCGACGGGCAGCCGTACGTCGATCTCGAAGACCTCGTCCTCGGCCACCCGGAACGGCCACGCGAACACCGCGCTGCACATCCCGGCGACCTGGTCCCGGGCCTCCCGCGCCCCGCTCAGCTTGCCGCCCTCGACGAGGTCGTGGAAGGCGCTGCGGGTGAGGTAGGTGTCCGGGTCGAGGGAGAAGTCGTCGTTGCCGTACACGCCGTACTGCTCGGGCGCGGTGTCGAAGACCGGGCCCCAGCCGGAGTCGGTCTCCACCCGCCGTTCGTCCGGCAGGTGGCGCAGGAACGTCAGGCGCCGGTCGGCGGAGGTCCGCCCGCCCTGGCCGTGCCGCTGGAAGCCGGTCGGTCCGGCGGGCAGCACCGCCGCGCACAGCAGCCCCTCACGGGGGCGCCCGGTGGGGCTGCCGACGGTCACCCGGCTGACGACCAGGTCCCGCCCGGCCGCGCCGACCGTGGTGGCGAAGGTTCGCTGGACGAACTCCACGTCGTCCGGCGTGCGGAACGTCGTCAGGACGACCGGCAGATGCGGGGCCTCCATGCGCTGCTCCAGCCGCCCCGCGCCGGGGAGTTGGGGCAGGTACGGGGTGCCCGTCGCCGGGTCGTGCAGGAAGAAGCAGAGGCTGTACCGGTCGTAGACGGGCTCGATCTCGCCTGCCTGGCCGATCAGGGACTCCTGACGGTGGTCCTTGACGCCGACCATGTGCCAGTACCGGTACAGGGCGTTGGAGGCGAAAGCCGCCTCCTTGGAGTCGTACGTGCCGGAGTCGTAGTCGTCGCTCCAGCGGCGGAAGGCCTGCTGCGCCCACCAGGGCACGGGATACGGGATACGGTCCCGGCCCGCCCAGCCGCGCCACATGACCTCGTAGAACATCCACTCATGGGTCCGGGCCATGGAGTTCACCCCCTGCGGGCACCGTTGCACCGCAGGGGGCGGACGTAAATCGCCGGAACAGGCCGGAACAGGACGGAGGCCCGCCCTCCGCTCACGGAGTCCCGGTTCCGGGTGGTCAGCCGGCGCGGGCCGCCATGCGCGCCTTGCGGGCCGCGAGCTTCTCGTCGAACTTCGACGCCTCGGTGTCCAGGCCGTTCATGTACAGGCCGAGTTCCTCCTGCGCCTTGAGGCCCTCCGGACCGAGACCGTCGATGTCCAGCACCTTCAGGTAGCGCAGGACGGGCTGGATGACGTCGTCGTGGTGGATGCGCATGTTGTAGATCTCGCCGATCGCCATCTGCGCGGCGGCGCGCTCGAAGCCGGGCATGCCGTGGCCGGGCATCCGGAAGTTCACGATCACGTCGCGCACCGCCTGCATCGTCAGGTCCGGGGCGAGTTCGAACGCGGCCTTCAGCAGGTTGCGGTAGAAGACCATGTGCAGGTTCTCGTCGGTCGCGATGCGCGCCAGCATGCGGTCGCAGACCGGGTCGCCCGACTGGTGACCGGTGTTGCGGTGCGAGACGCGGGTGGCCAGCTCCTGGAAGGAGACGTAGGCCACCGAGTGCAGCATCGAGTGCCGGTTGTCCGACTCGAAGCCCTCGCTCATGTGGGCCATCCGGAACTGCTCCAGCTTGTCCGGGTCGACCGCGCGCGAGGCGAGCAGGTAGTCGCGCATCACGATGCCGTGGCGGCCCTCCTCGGCGGTCCAGCGGTGCACCCAGGTGCCCCAGGCGCCGTCCCGGCCGAAGAGGGAGGCGATCTCGTGGTGGTAGCTGGGGAGGTTGTCCTCGGTGAGGAGGTTCACGACCAGGGCGATCCGGCCGATCTCGGTGACCTTGGACTGCTCCTTGTCCCAGGCCTCGCCGTCCTCGAAGAAGCCGGGGAAGTTGCGGCCGTCGCTCCAGGGCACGTACTCGTGCGGCATCCAGTCCTTGGTGACCTTCAGATGCCGGTTGAGCTCCGTCTCGACGACTTCCTCCAGCGCGTACAGCAGCTTGGCGTCGGTCCAGACGGCAGGGCTGCCGAGATGAGGGGAGGCGATCGTCACGGGAACTCCAGGGGGACGCACGACACGAGGAACGCGACCGGC
This sequence comes from Streptomyces sp. NPDC090106, assembly GCF_044747265.1. NCBI lineage: Bacteria > Bacillati > Actinomycetota > Actinomycetes > Kitasatosporales > Streptomycetaceae > Streptomyces > Streptomyces sp. NPDC090106. Next base: position 177,703 of record NZ_JBIVDS010000008.1, read on the forward strand.
GAGCGGTGCCGGAACTTACGGGATCGTAGGCTACGAGACCGTAGGTTACGAAGCCGTAGGTTAAGAACGGTGTAAAGATCCCTGATCAGACCCTGTCGACCAGCGATCCTCCAGCGATCTTCGAGCCTCGAAAAAAGCCCCGGGACCCGCAGGTCCCAGGGCTGAACGGGTGATCGGATCACCCGGTCAGGCGTACAGCTCCCGGACCCGGACCGAGAGGCACGTCACACATCCTTCGAGCTTCTCGAACTCGCCGATGTCCACGACGACCGGGTCGTGACCGAGATCGGCGAGCAGCTCCGCCGTCTTGGGCGCGCTGGCCGCGATGAGCAGCTTGTGCCCCCCGAGCAGCACCACATGGCCCCCCGCCTCCTCCGGCACGCTCAGGAAGCGCGGGAACAGCGAAGGCCGGTCCACCTTCGGGATGTGCCCGATGACCGTTCCGTCGGGCAGCGCGGTCACCGCCGACTTCAGATGCAGCACCTTGCTCACCGGCACCGCGACCACCCGCGCCCCGAGCGGCTCGAAGGCGGCCCGCAGCTGCTGCACACCGGCCGCGTTGGTCCGTCCGCCCCGGCCGACGTAGATCGTGTCGCCGACCTTCAGGACGTCACCGCCGTCGAGCGTCCCGGGCTCCCAGACCCAGTTGACCGAGCAGCCCAGCGCCGCCACGGCCTCCTCGACCCCGGCGGTCTCCGCGCGCCGCGACTCGGCGCCGGGCCGGGTGATCAGCGCGACGTTGCGGTACATGACGACGGTGTCCTCGACGAACACGGAGTCCGGGCAGTCGTCGGCCGGGTCCACCTCGATGGTCTGCCAGTCGTGCGCGCGCAGGGCCTCCGCGTACGCCTCCCACTGCTCCAGGGCGAGATCGACGTCGACCTTGTCCCGCTGGACATGCGTGACCAGCCCTTCGGCGAGGCGCGGGCTGGGGCGGCGGATCAGGGCCTTCTTGCTGGGCACGAGGAACTCCGTATCGGCGGGACACTGGCGGCGCCCTCGGAGGGGGGCGCCGCCCAGCCATCATGCAGCGCGTGTCCAGCTCGGCAAAACCTTCGTTGTGAGGCTGTGCCCGTCCTGAGACGCACGCGCATTACTCACGGGTACGTCCGACCGCCTCCGCATCGGTCTCCCGCAGCGCGCCGTCCTCCATCAGCAGCCACCTGGTGATGCCGATCGACTCCAGGAACGGCAGGTCGTGACTGGCCACGACCAGCGCCCCCTCGTAGGACTCCAGCGCCGAGGTGAGCTGCCGGACCGACGCCAGGTCCAGGTTGTTCGTCGGCTCGTCCAGCATCAGCAGCTGCGGCGCGGGCTCGGCCAGCATCAGCGCGGCCAGCGCCGCCCGGAAGCGCTCGCCGCCGGAGAGCGTGTCCGTGCGCTGGTCGGCGCGGGCGCCCCGGAACAGGAAGCGGGCGAGCCGCGCCCGGACCCGGTTGTTGGTGGCGCCCGGCGCGAGCCGCGCCGCGTTCTCGGCGACGCTCAGCGCGCCGTCGAGCACGTCCAGGCGCTGCGGCAGGAAACGCAGCGGCACCTGCGCCCGCGCCTCGCCCGCCACCGGCTCCAGCTCCCCGGCGATCGTCCGCAGCAGTGTCGTCTTGCCCGAGCCGTTGCGCCCGATCAGCGCGACCCGCTCGGGCCCGCGCAGATCGAGGTTGCCCGCCCGCGCGCCGTGCGCGAGCTCCAGATCCAGCAGGGTCAGCACGCCCCGGCCCGGCGGCACGGCCGTGTACGGCAGGTCGACACGGATCTCGTCGTCGTCCCGCACCGCCTCCACCGCCTCGTCGAGCCGTTCCTTCGCGTCGGCGAGCCGCTCCTCGTGCAGGATGCGGTGCTTGCCCGCGGACTCCTGCGCCGCGCGCTTGCGCGCCCCCATGACGATCTTCGGCTCGCGCTTCTGGTCCCACATCTTCTGCCCGTAGCGCTTACGGGCGGCCAACTTGACCTGGGCGTCGACCAGTTCCCGCTTCTGCTTGCGGAAGTCCGCCTCGGCGGCCCTCACCATCCGCTCCGCGGCGTCCTGTTCGACGGCGAGGGCCTCCTCGTAGGCGGAGAAGTTCCCGCCGTACCAGGTGACCTCGCCCGCGTGCAGATCCGCGATCTGGTCGACCAGGTCGAGGAGTTCACGGTCGTGGCTGACGACGACCAGCACGCCCGGCCAGGACGCGACGGCCGCGCGGAGCCGGCGGCGCGCGTGCAGGTCGAGGTTGTTGGTCGGCTCGTCCAGGAGCAGCACGTCGGGGCGGCGCAGCAGCAGGGCGGCCAGCCGCAGCAGCACCGACTCGCCGCCGGACACCTCGCCGACGGTGCGGTCCAGGCCGATGTGACCGAGACCGAGCTCGCCGAGGGTGGCCAGCGCCCGTTCCTCCACGTCCCAGTCGTCGCCGATCGTCTCGAAGTGCTCCACGGCCACGTCGCCCGCCTCGATGGCGTGCAGCGCGGCCCGCCGCGCGGCGATGCCGAGCGCCTCGTCGACCCGCAGCGCGGTGTCCAGGGTGACGTTCTGCGGGAGGTAGCCCACCTCGCCCGCGACCCGGACGGCGCCGTCGGCCGGGGTGAGCTCACCGGCGACCAGCTTCAGCAGGGTCGACTTCCCCGACCCGTTGACGCCGACGAGCCCGGTGCGGCCGGGGCCGAAGGCGACGTCGAGGCCCTCGAAGACGGGGCTGCCGTCGGGCCAGCCGAAGAAGACGGAGGTACAAGTGATGGAGGTTGACATACGGGCCTCGCGGTTGCTCGGTGCGGTAAGGGGCAAACGCGTATCGAGAACACCTGCGACCGGAAGGGGAGGTCCTGGGGAGGGCGGGGCGGCATGGCAAGGGCCCCGCACCGGAGGACGGCTCGAACGCCGAGGTCGCACGCGGCGTACACACACCTCGGGTGTGCGACGCGGTGTCTCAGGACCTCAGACGAGCAACGTCCTTCTCCAATCGACGGCAACAGGACCGGTGTCCACGGTAGGAGGGGCTCCGGAGGCCGTCAATCGAATTAGGCGCCACCGTGGGAGAACCACCGACGGAGATCCGCGGTGGGACCACCACCGCGTCGGATCCACCGCGCGGGAACCGAAGCGAACCCCGACCCTGAGGAGGCCCCGTGCCCAACGGCCCGCTGTCGCTGCCGGCCCGGCTGTACCTGCTGTCCTGGGACCCCGCGAGCGGGGAGTCCGGCGCTCCGGCGCACCTGGTCCGCGCCGGTGCCCTCACCGAACTGGCCCAGCGCGGGCTCCTCGTGGACGACGACGGCATCGCCACCCCGGCGGACCTGGACTTCGGCACCGGGGACGCCGCCCTCGACGGGCTCCTTGAACTGGTGCGCGAGTCGCTGCCGCACCACTGGCGCGCGTGGGTGTCGCTGCACGCGCGCGTGACGCTCGACGCGGTGCGGGAGCAACTGGCCGCCGACGGCTATCTGCGCGCGGGCAAGCGGCGCGTGCTCGGGCTCTTCCCCAGCGTGGACTACACCCTGGAGCGGACCCGGGCCGTGGACGCGCTCCGGGAGGAGGCACGCCGGGTGCTGACCGGGCCGGTGCCGGCCGGTGACGTCCCCGAGCGGGACGCGGCGCTGGTCACCCTGGCCGCCGCGGCCGAGCTGCGCACCCTGGCGTCCCCCGAGGAGCGCGCACGGCACAAGGAGCGGCTGACGGGGCTGGCCGGGCGGAGCGGGCCGCGCCAGGCCATCGAGGGCGTCCTCACGGCGCTGTCGTCGCAGGCGGCGCCCACCGGCGCCTGACCCGTTCGCGCCGTCCCACGTCGACGTCGGATTCCTGCCAGCCCCGCCCCGGCCCCGCTGCTTGAGTGGAGCCATGACCCAGCAGACCTCCCCCGACCTCGGCGATCTCCGTGACCGCGCCCTCGCCTTCCGCGCCCTGCACGTCCCCGGCCGTCCGCTCGTCCTGCCGAACGCGTGGGACACCGCGAGCGCCCGGGTGATCGCCGACGCCGGTGCCGCCGCCGTGGCGACCACCAGTGCCGGGCTCGCCTGGGGCCTCGGCGCGGCGGACGGCGACCGGGTGGACCGGGACCGGGCGCTCGGCGTCGTCGCGGGCATCGCGGCGGCCGTGGACGTGCCCGTGAGCGCCGACGTCGAGAGCGGCTACGCGAAGGACCCCGAGGGGGTCGCGGACACGATCCGCGCGGTGCTCCACGCGGGTGCCGTCGGCGTCAACATCGAGGACGCGCTCTACGAGGAGGGCGCCGGACCGCTGCGGGACGTCACCGAGCAGTCCGAGCGGATCGCCGCCGCGCGGGAGGCCGCCGACGCGCTGGGCGTGCCCCTGTTCGTCAACGCCCGCATCGACACGTTCCTGCGGGGCGCCGGGGGAGTGGACCTCACCCTGGAGCGGGCCGCCGCGTACCGTGCCGCGGGTGCCGACGGGATCTTCGTCCCCGGGGCCACCGACCCGGGAACCGTGGAACTCCTCGCCGACGGCGTCGACGCGCCGCTGAACGTCATGGCCGGACCCGGCGCGCCGCCGGTCGCCGAACTGGCCGCGCTCGGCGTCGCCCGGGTCAGCGCGGGCGCGGGCATCCCCATGGCGGTGCACGCGCTGGTGCGGCGCGCCGCGCGGGAGCTGCTCGGCGCGGGCACGTACGCGTCGCTGGCCGACGGCTACGACTACGGCGAACTCAACGCCCTGATGGGCGGCGCCCGCTAGCCGGGGCCAGGATCAGGCCGCGTCCCGCATCAGCTCGGCCAGGTCGTGGTCGAGGTCGAGCTGGAGGTGTTCCAGGCCCATGGCCACCAGCTCGTCCGAGGCCCGCAGGAAGCGGCGCAGCTCGCCGGTGCGGACATGGATGACGGCGGTCCCCTCCGGGGCGTGGAACTCCAGGACGGTGCGCTCGTAGCCGTAGGGCCGCACCCGGACGTCCCCGTGCCCCTCGGGGCCCTCCAGGCCGGCGGCGAGGAGGTCGCGGGAGAACGTCCAGCAGACGTCCACACCCTCCAGGGTGGCCGGGGCCGGGAAGGTCATGCGCACCGCGAACGGATCGCACCGGTCGTAGTGCAGTACGGCGGGAATGCTCGGCATCCGCGGGGCCGCGGCGACGAGACGGGCCTCTACGGGCTGCTCGATGACGGTGGACAACACCTTGCTCCCTTGTGAGGGCTTGACCGGCCTCCCGGTGGAAGAGACCGCGCAATGGAAGAGACGACGGAACGGGCCGATCCGTGCACATGAATTCCGAGTGACCTCGGTCACCGTTTTCCATGCACGGGAGGGGCAGGACGGTTCCTCCGTGCCGCACCGGGCGCCTGGGGCGGGAGGTACACCGTCTGGACGGCCACGCGCGCGTGGGCTAGCTTCGCCCGCCATGAGGCGCTCGGGAACCACGCGACGGACCGGACGGACGACGAGAGGGGTGGCCGCGGGGGTGGCGTGCGCGGCGGCGCTGGCCGCGCTGACGGCCGCACCCGCGCGGGCGGAGGCCCGGCACCCGGCTCCGCACTGGGAGCTCAAGGACAGCGGCAGCCCGGACGTACGGTTCCGTGGCCTGTCCGCGGTGAGCCGCTCCACCGCCTGGGTCGCCGGCACCCAGGGCACCGTGCTGCGCACCACGGACGGCGGCGCGAGCTGGCGGAACGTCTCCCCGCCCGGGGCCGGCGACCTCCAGTTCCGGGACGTCGAGGCGTTCGACGCGCGCCGCGCCGTCGTCCTCGCGATCGGCGAGGGCGAGGCGTCCCGCGTCTACCGCACCGACGACGGCGGGGCCACCTGGACGGAGTCCTTCCGCAACACCGACCCCCGGGCCTTCTACGACTGCCTGACCTTCCTCGACCGCGGCCACGGCCTCGCGATGAGCGACCCGGTCGACGGGAGGTTCCGCATCCTGTCGACGAGCGACGGCGGCCGGTCCTGGAAGGTCCTGCCGAGTGACGGCATGCCGGCCGCGCTCGACGGCGAGGCCGGGTTCGCCGCGAGCGGCCAGTGCCTGGTCTCCTCCGGCCCGAAGGACGTCTGGCTCGCCACCGGCGGCGCCGCACGCGCGCGGGTGCTCCACTCCTCCGACCGGGGCCTGACCTGGACGGCCACCGACAGCCCGATCCCCGCGGGCGACCCGGCCAAGGGCGTCTTCGCGCTCGCCTTCCGCGACCGCACGCACGGGCTCGCCGTCGGCGGTGACTACCGCCCCGACCAGACGTCGCCGCGGGCGGGCGCCACGACCCGCGACGCGGGCCGCACCTGGCAGCCGTCCGCCACCCCGCCGCCCGCCTACCGCTCCGGCGTCGCCTGGCTCCCGCACAGCCGCACCGCCGCCCTCGCCGTGGGCCCCGCCGGCACCGACCTCACCACCGACGCGGGCCGCACCTGGCGCACCCTCGACACGGGCTCCTACGACACGGTCGACTGCACGCCGGACCTCAGCTGCTGGGCCTCGGGCGAGAAGGGGCGCGTGGCCCGGCTGGAACGCTGAGCCCGGCGGGTGCGGGAGTGCGTAGGCTCGCCCCATCATGACGACCGTACGCATTCCCGCGACCGAGGACGAAGCCCGTGCCGTGCAGGACGAGTTGCGCGCGCGGGTGATCCTGGACGAGCCGGGACCACCACCCGGGACCGGCCAGGTCACCGGCGTCGACGTGGCCTACGACGACGAGCGGGACGTGGTCGTGGCCGCCGCGGTCGTCCTGGACGCGGCGACCCTCGAAGTCCTCGACGAGGCGACGGCGGTGGGCCGCGTCACCTTCCCGTACGTCCCCGGCCTCCTCGCCTTCCGTGAGATCCCCACGGTCCTGGACGCGCTGTCCCGTCTCACGCGCCCGCCCGGCCTGATCGTCTGCGACGGCTACGGCCTCGCCCACCCCCGCCGCTTCGGCCTCGCCAGCCACCTCGGCGTCCTCACCGGCCTGCCCACGATCGGCGTCGCCAAGAACCCCTTCACCTTCACCTACGACGACCCCGCCACCCCGCGCGGCAGCGCCTCCCCGCTCCTCGCCGGCACCGAGGAGGTCGGCCGCGCCCTGCGTACCCGCACCGGCGTCAAGCCGGTCTTCGTCTCCGTCGGCCACCGCACGACCCTCGCCGACGCGTGCGCCCACACCCTCGCCCTGACCCCCGCCTACCGCCTCCCGGAAACGACCCGCCACGCGGACGCGCTGTGCCGCCGCGCACTGAAGGCGGCGACGGCCGTCACCGACCCGTCGGCCCAAGGCCCCGGAATGCCGGTGCCATGAGGCGTCGCGTCCCACGGAAGCCGCCGAGCCCGCCGAGGACCGGGTACCGGGTACCGGGTACCGAGTACATGATCTGAGTATCTGTACGGATGTGGCGCCCCGTCATGATCGGCAGGCTGTGGGGCATGACGACGCACCGCACGGCCACGCACCGCATGCCCCGCCGGCCCGACCCGAAGCCGCTCAGCGATCCGAACCGGCCGGTGGAGCGGGTCGTGATGGCAGGGCTGGTGCTCGGGGTGCTGGCGGGGGCCGGATGGATCGGCGGGATGATCTACACGGTCGTCACCTGGCCGTTCTGACGGCGGCCCGGCGGCCCGGCGGCGCCCGCGTCAGCGGCTGCCGGCCACCCGGAACACCAGGCCCGCGCGCCGCAGCCGTTCGATGAGCGCGTCGCCCATCGCGACCGCCGTGGTGACCTGGCCGGACGTCGGCGGGAGGTCGTCGAAGGCGAGGCACAGGGCCGACTCGGCGAACATCTTCGCCGTCTCGCCGTAGCCCGGGTCGCCCCCGGAGACCTCGGTGAAGACCTTGCGCCCGCCGCCCTCGCCGACGAACCGCACCGAGAACCAGCTCCTGGCCCGCTTCTGCTCGCTCGGCCCCTCGCCGGGCCGCACCCGGCCCGACAGCCAGCGCCGCGCGGGCGGCACCTGCGCCGCCGCGAACAGCGCGCCGACCGCGGCGACCCCGCCGAGCGCGACCGGCAGCCGGCGCACGGCCGCGTAGTGGCGGTAGCGGAAGTCGGGGCCGTAACGTTCCAGCGCCCGTGCCGAGCGGACCACGATCCGCGCGTCGATCGTCGGCAGCGGCAGCGCCCACGCGCCGATGTCCCCGACGAACCGCGGGGCCCCGTTCGGGGCCGTGGCCCGGCGTCCCATCAGACGCGGCTCGTGCCGCCCCCGGTCCCGCGCGGCGGCGAGCATCTGGCGCCCGCGCGCGAACTGGTTCAGCGCTGAGGCGAACGTGCCGCCGGAGAACATCGCGTCCGCCGTCACGTACCCGTCGACCGTGAGCGGCACCCCCTCGGGCAGCTGACGCACCGTGAAGTACGCGCCCAGGTCGTGCGGGACCGAGTCGAACCCGGCCGCGTGGACGATCCGCGCGCCGGTCTCCCGCGCGCGGGCGTCGTGCCGGACGTACATCAGGTCCACGAACTCCGGCTCACCGCACAGGTCGAGACAGTCCGTCCCGGCGTCCGCGCAGGCCACGACGAGTTCCTCGCCGTAGGTGACGTACGGGCCCACCGTCGTGGCCACCACGCGCGCCTGTCCGGCGAGCGCGCGCAGGGACGCGGGGTCGGCCACGTCCGCCGTGAGCACGCCGATCTCCTGGCCGCCCGGCAGCCGGTCCCGCAGCGCGCGCAGCCTCTCCTCGTCGCGCCCCGCGATCGCCCAGCGCAGCCCCTCGGGCGCGTGCGCGGCGAGGTACTCGGCGGTGAGCGCGCCCACGAAGCCGGTCGCTCCGAAGAGCACGATGTCGTACGGACGGTCCGTCCTGTTCAGCCTGCTCATGACACCCTTCGTACCGCACCGCGCGCCGTTGTCGGTGGCCGAGGCTAGCGTGAGGAACGCGGAGCCGGGCGGCGGGGTCGGCCGCGGGCGCCCGATGACCGCCCGGACGGGCCCCGCGGCGGAGCTGGACGCGCGCCGACTCCTCGGTACATTGGCTAAGCGCTTGCTCGTTCAGGGGTTGTGTCCGGCGGGGCTCGTTTCTAACATCACTGGTGTTACATCAGTTGTGTCACGCCGATGACGGCCGACGACATGGGGGCTGGATGACCACGGCAACGACGCCGCCCGGACAGGGTCCGCTCACGGGGGTGCGCGTGCTCGAACTGGCCGGGATCGGACCCGGCCCGTTCGCCGCGATGCTCCTGGCCGACCTGGGCGCCGACGTCGTCCGGGTGGACCGGCCCGGCGGCCCCGGGCTCGCGATCGACCCGGCGTACGACGTCACCAACCGCAACAAGCGCTCCGTGGTCGTCGACCTGAAGTCCGAGGACGGCCCCGCGCGTGTGCTCGATCTCGCCGCCCGAGCGGACATCCTCGTCGAGGGTTACCGCCCCGGCGTGGCCGAACGCCTCGGGGTCGGCCCCGACGCCTGCCACGCGCGCAACCCCCGGCTCGTCTACGGCCGGATGACCGGCTGGGGCCAGGACGGCCCCCTCGCCGCCCGCGCGGGCCACGACATCGCCTACATCGCCCTCACCGGCACCCTCGGCATGATCGGCACCCCGGACGCACCCCCGCCCGTCCCCGCCAACCTCCTCGGCGACTACGCGGGCGGCTCTCTCTACCTCGTCGTCGGCGTCCTCGCCGCGCTCCACCACGCGCGCGCGGGCGGCACCGGACAGGTCGTCGACGCCGCCATCGTCGACGGCACCTCCCACCTCGCCGCCATGATCCACGGCATGGCCGCCGCGGGCTCCTGGCAGGACCGGCGCGGCGCCAACCTCCTGGACGGCGGCTGCCCGTACTACGGCACCTACGAGACCGCCGACGGCCGGTACATGGCGGTGGGCGCCCTGGAACCGCAGTTCTACGACACGTTCGTACGCCTCCTCGGCGTCGAGGACCACGCCGACTCCCGCAAGGACTGGACCCGCTGGGGCGAGCTGCGCGAGGCCGTCGCCGCCCGCTTCAGGTCCCGCACCCGCGACGAGTGGACGGCCGTCTTCGACGGCACCGACGCCTGCGTGGCCCCCGTCCTGTCGCTCACCGAAGCCCCGCACCACCCCCACCTCGCCGCCCGCGGCACCTTCACCGACCACGGCGGCATCACCCAGCCCGCCCCCGCGCCCCGCTTCTCGGCGACCCCGACGACCGTACGGACCGGCCCCGCCCGGCCCGGCGCGGACACCGCCGAGGTGGCGCACGACTGGGACGTCCCCGACCTGACGAAAGGCCCCGACGCGCGATGAAGCGGCAGATCTTCGCCCCCGAGCACGACGCGTTCCGCGAGACCGTGCGCGCCTTCCTCGCCAAGGAGGTCCTGCCCCACTACGAGCAGTGGGAGAAGGACGGCATCGTCTCCCGCGACGCCTGGCGCGCGGCCGGCAAGCAGGGCCTGCTCGGCTTCGCCGTACCGGAGGAGTACGGCGGTGGCGGCAGCGCCGACTTCCGCTACTCGGCCGTCCTCGCCGAGGAGTTCACCCGCGCGGGCACCCCCGGACTCGCCCTGGGGCTGCACAACGACATCATCGGCCCCTACCTGACGGGCCTGGCGACCGAGGAGCAGAAGCGGCGCTGGCTGCCCGGCTTCTGCGACGGCACGCTCATCACCGCCATCGCCATGACCGAACCCGGCGCGGGCTCCGACCTCCAGGGCATCCGCACCCACGCCGAGGACCGCGGCGACCACTGGGTCCTCAACGGCTCCAAGACGTTCATCTCCAACGGCATCCTCGCCGACCTGGTGATCGTCGTCGCGAAGACCACCCCCGAGGGCGGCGCGCACGGGCTGTCCCTGCTCGTCGTGGAACGGGGCGCGGAGGGCTTCGAGCGCGGACGCAACCTCGACAAGATCGGCCAGAAGGCCCAGGACACCGCCGAGTTGTTCTTCCACGACGTCCGCGTGCCCAAGGAGAACCTCCTCGGCACCCTCGACGGCGCCTTCCTCCATCTGATGACCAACCTCGCCCAGGAGCGCCTGAGCATCGCCGTCGCCGCGATCGCCGCCGCCGAGCACCTCCTGGAGATCACCACCACGTACGTCAAGGAGCGCGAGGCCTTCGGCCGGCCGCTCGCCGCCAAGCAGCACATCCGTTTCGAGATCGCCGAGATGGCCACCGAGTGCGCCGTCACCCGCACCTTCCTGGACCGCTGCGTCGAGGAGCACGCGAACGGCGAACTCGACGCCGTCCACGCCTCCATGGCCAAGTGGTGGGCGACCGAACTCCAGAAGCGGGTCGCCGACCGCTGCCTCCAACTGCACGGGGGATACGGCTACATGAGCGAATATCCCGTCGCGAGGGCCTTCACCGACGGCCGTATCCAGACCATCTACGGCGGTACGACCGAGATCATGAAGGAGATCATCGGCCGTTCCCTGCTGGGCTGACCCGCCCCCGGCCCCGCCCGCACCCTCACCCCTCGACCACCCTCGAAAGGCCTCCTGTGAGCACCGAAGCGTACGTGTACGACGCGATCCGCACCCCGCGCGGCCGTGGCAAGGCGAACGGAGCCCTGCACGGCACCAAGCCCATCGACCTGGTCGTCGGGCTCATCCACGAGATCCGCGGCCGTTTCCCGGACCTGGACCCCGCCGCGATCGACGACGTCGTGCTCGGCGTGGTCGGCCCGGTCGGCGACCAGGGTTCCGACATCGCCCGGATCGCCGCCGTCGCCGCGGGCCTGCCCGACACCGTCGCGGGCGTCCAGGAGAACCGCTTCTGTGCCTCGGGCCTGGAAGCCGTCAACATGGCCGCCGCCAAGGTGCGTTCGGGCTGGGAGGACCTCGTCCTCGCGGGTGGCGTGGAGTCCATGTCCCGGGTGCCGATGGCCTCGGACGGCGGCGCCTGGTTCAACGACCCGATGACCAACCTCGCCGTCAACTTCGTGCCCCAGGGCATCGGCGCCGACCTCATCGCCACCATCGAGGGCTTCTCCCGCCGGGACGTCGACGAGTACGCCGCCCTGTCCCAGGAGCGCGCCGCGAACGCCATGAAGGACGGCCGCTTCGACCGCTCGGTCGTCCCCGTCAAGGACCGCAGCGGACTCGTCGTCCTCGACCACGACGAGTTCCCGCGCCCCGGCACCACCGCCGACTCCCTCGCGAAGCTCAAGCCGTCCTTCGCGGACATCGGCGACCTCGGCGGCTTCGACGCCGTCGCCCTCCAGAAGTACCACTGGGTCGAGAGGATCGACCACGTCCACCACGCGGGCAACTCCTCCGGCATCGTCGACGGCGCCTCGCTCGTCGCGATCGGCTCCCAGGAGGTCGGCGAGCGCTACGGGCTCACCCCGCGCGCGCGGATCGTCTCCGCGGCCGTCTCCGGCTCCGAGCCCACCATCATGCTCACCGGCCCCGCGCCCGCCACCCGCAAGGCCCTCGCCAAGGCCGGGCTGACCATCGACGACATCGACCTCGTCGAGATCAACGAGGCGTTCGCGGCGGTCGTCCTGCGCTTCGTGAAGGACATGGGCCTGTCCCTGGACAAGGTCAACGTCAACGGCGGCGCCATCGCCCTCGGCCACCCCCTCGGCGCGACCGGCGCGATGATCCTCGGCACGCTCGTCGACGAACTGGAGCGCCAGGACAAGCGGTACGGCCTCGCCACCCTGTGCGTGGGCGGCGGCATGGGCATCGCCACCATCGTCGAGCGCATCTGACCCCCTGACGGATACGACGGATCACACGGAGCCCTTCCCCATGAGCACTCAGTCCACCACCATCCGCTGGGAACAGGACCGCGACGGCGTCGTCACCCTCGTCCTCGACGACCCCGACCAGTCCGCGAACACCATGAACCAGGCGTTCCGCGACTCCCTCGCGCACGTCACCGACCGCCTGGAGGCCGAGAAGGACTCCGTCCGCGGCGTCATCATCACCTCCGCCAAGAAGACTTTCTTCGCCGGCGGCGACCTGCGCGACCTCATCCGGGTCACCCCGGACACCGCGCAGGCCCTTTTCGACGGCGGCCTGGCCATCAAGCGGAACCTGCGCCGCATCGAGACCCTCGGCAAGCCGGTCGTCGCCGCGATGAACGGCGCGGCCCTGGGCGGCGGTTACGAGATCGCCCTCGCCTGCCACCACCGCGTGGCCCTCGACGCGCCCGGCTCCAAGATCGGCTGCCCCGAGGTCACCCTCGGCCTGCTGCCCGGCGGTGGCGGCATCGCCCGCACCGTCCGCCTCCTCGGCATCACCGACGCGCTCCTCAAGGTCCTCCTCCAGGGCACCCAGTACAGCCCGCGGCGCGCCCTGGACAACGGCCTCGTCGACGACGTCGCCACCAGCCGCGAGGAACTCCTCGCCAAGGCCCGCGCGTTCATCGAGGCGAACCCCGAGTCCCGGCAGCCCTGGGACCGGCCCGGCTACCGCATCCCCGGCGGCACCCCCGCCCACCCCAAGTTCGCCGCCAACCTGCCCGCGTTCCCCGCCAACCTGCGCAAGCAGACCGGCGGTGCCCCCTACCCGGCACCCCGCAACATCCTCGCGGCGGCCGTCGAGGGCGCCCAGGTCGACTTCGAGACCGCGCAGGTCATCGAGGCCCGCTACTTCGTCGAACTGGCCGCGGGCCAGACGTCGAAGAACATGATCCAGGCGTTCTTCTTCGACCTCCAGGCCGTGAACTCCGGCGCCAACCGCCCCCAGGGCACCGCGCCGCGCCAGGTCCGCAAGGTCGCCGTCCTCGGCGCCGGGATGATGGGCGCGGGCATCGCCTACTCGTGCGCCCGCGCCGGCATCGACGTCGTCCTCAAGGACGTGTCGCCGGAGTCCGCGGCCAAGGGCAAGGCCTACTCCGAGAAGCTGTGCGCGAAGGCCGTGAGCCGGGGCCGGACGACCCAGGAGAAGGCGGACGCGCTCCTCGCCCGCATCACGCCCACCGCCGACCCGCGGGACGTCGCCGGCTGCGACGCGGTCATCGAGGCGGTGTTCGAGAACCCGGAGCTCAAGCACAAGGTCTTCCAGGAGATCCAGCACCTGGTCGACCCGGACGCGCTGCTCTGCTCCAACACCTCCACCCTCCCGATCACCGCCCTGGCCGAAGGCGTCGACCGCCAGGCCGACTTCATCGGGCTGCACTTCTTCTCGCCCGTCGACAAGATGCCCCTCGTCGAGATCATCAAGGGCGAGAAGACCGGCGACGAGGCCCTCGCCCGCGCCTTCGACCTGGTCCGGCAGATCAAGAAGACGCCGATCGTCGTCAACGACTCCCGCGGCTTCTTCACCTCCCGCGTGATCGGCCACTTCATCAACGAGGGCGTCGCGATGGTCGGCGAGGGCATCGAGCCCGCCTCCGTCGAGCAGGCCGCGGCCCAGGCCGGCTACCCGGCGAAGGTCCTCTCCCTGATGGACGAGCTGACCCTGACCCTCCCGCGCAAGATCCGCAACGAGTCCAAGCGGGCCGTGGAGGAGGCGGGAGGCACCTGGCCCACCCACCCCGCCGAGGCCGTCATCGACCGCATGGTCGACGAGTTCGACCGCCCCGGACGCAGCGGCGGCGCCGGCTTCTACGACTACGACGAGAACGGCAAGCGCGCCGCCCTGTGGCCGGGCCTGCGCGAGCACTTCACCCGCGAGGGCGCCGCGATCCCCTTCCGGGACATGCAGGAGCGCATGCTCTTCTCCGAGGCACTCGACACCGTCAAGCTCCTGGAGGAGGGCGTCCTGACCTCGGTCGCCGACGCCAACATCGGCTCGATCTTCGGCATCGGCTTCCCCGGCTGGACAGGCGGCGTCCTCCAGTACATCAACGGCTACGAGGGGGGCCTGCCCGGATTCGTGGCACGCGCGCGGGAACTCGCCGAGCGCTACGGCGACCGCTTCACCCCGCCCGCGCTGCTCGTCGAGAAGGCCGACCAGGGGGAGACCTTCACCGACGGCCGCTGACGGCCCTTCACGCCCGCCGGAGGCGTGCCGCTCGTACCGCTGAGCGACACGCCCCGCTTGCTCCGCGGGGGACGGTGCGCCGACGCTGACCGGCGACACGGTCCCCGTCCCCCCCCCGAGGAGCCCCCCATGGGAACCCGTCCCGCCCTCGCCTTCCTCGACATCCTGCGCGACGAGGGCGTGGACCGGATCTTCGGCAACCCCGGCACCACCGAACTGCCCTTCCTCGCCGCGCTCGCCGAGGCCGCGGACGCCCCCGCGTACGTCCTCGGCGTGCACGAGGGCGCCGTCGTCTCCATGGCCGACGGATACGCGCGCGCCACCGGCCGCCCGGCCTTCGTGAGCCTGCACATCGCCGCGGGCCTCGCCAACGGCCTCATCGGGCTGCTCAACGCCCGCCGCTCCCGCACCCCGCTCGTCGTCACCGCGGGCCAGCAGGACCGCCGCCACCTCCAGCAGGACCCGATGCTCTCCGGCGACCTCGTCGCCCTCGCCCGCCCCGCGGTCAAGGCGGCGTACGACGTCCAGCACGCCCGCGACCTCCCCCTCGCCCTGCGCCGCGCCTTCGCGCTCGCCGTACGGCCGCCCGCCGGGCCGGTGTTCCTGTCCATCCCGATGGACCTCCTCGCCGAGGACACCGAGGTCGACGTCCCCGCCCGCACCCCGGCACCCCCGCGGGGACCGGCCCCCGGCATCGAACGCGCCGCCGTCCTGCTCGGCGGCGCCGCGCGCCCCGCGATCGTCGCCGGTGACGGAGTCGGCCGCGAGGACGCCGTCGGCGCGCTGGTCCGCGCCGCCGAGGCGGCCGGGGCGACCGTCCACCACCAGCCGATGGCCGACTGCCTCGACTTCCCCACCACCCACCCCCTGTACGCCGGGATGCTGCCGCCCCGCCACGACGCGATCCGCGCCGCGCTCGCCCACCACGACGTCGTCCTCATCGCCGGAGCCCACGCCTTCACCCCCCACCACTACCGCCCCGGCCCGGCCCTGCCGCCCGGCACCACCGTCGTCCAGCTCGACTCCGACCCCGACGAGATCGGCCGCAACTTCGCCGCCGAGGCGGGCCTGGTGGGCGCCCTCGGACCGTCCCTGCACCGGCTCGCCGACCTCGTCCGCGAACGCGTGCCCGCCCACACCGCCACGGGCCGCGTCCTGCGCGCCGGCGAACGCCACACCGCCGACCGCGACCGCGCCGAGTCCGCGGCCCTCGCCGCCTACTCCGACGCCCCGCTCGCGCCCTGGGCCGCCGCCCACGCCGTCGCCCGGGGCCTGCCGCCCGAGGCGGCCGTCGTCGAGGAGGCCATCACCGTCGGACTGCTGCTGCGCCGCCTGGTACGACTGGACCGGCCCGGCAGCTACACCCACACCGTCGGCGGCGGCCTGGGCTGGGGCATCGGCGCCGCCGTCGGCCGCGCCCTCGCCGACCCCGGACGGCCCGTGGTCGCCGTACTCGGCGACGGCTGCACCCTGTTCGGCCTCCAGGGCCTGTGGAGCGCCGCCCGCCAGAACGCCCCCGTCCTGTTCGTCGTCATGAACAACGGCGCCTACCGCACCCTCCAGGACACCTATGCCTCCCTCGGCGCCCCCGGACCCTGCCCCGGCACCGACCTCGGTCCCCTCGACTTCACCCGCGCGGCGGAGTTCTTCGGAGTGGACGCGGTGCGGGCGCGGAGCGCCGGGCATCTGCGCGAACTGGTCTCCGGGGCAGGGGAGTTGACCGGGCCGCTGCTGGTCGACGTACCGCTCGGCAAGTGATCCGCCACTCACCGCGACCGGCATCTTGTCACCCGGTACCCGAGCCACCACCATCGGTCCATGACGGACGCTCCCCTGCCCAGGTCGGTGCTCGCGCGAGGGGTGTCGCTGCTGCGTGCCTGCGGGGACTCCGGCACCGCGCTGACGCTCGCCGAACTCGCCGCGCGCAGCGGCCTGCCCAAGCCGACGGTGCACCGGCTCCTCGGTGAGCTGGTCCGCCTGGGGCTGGTCGAGCGGACCGCGGAGGGGAGTTACCGCATCGGCCTCGGACTGTTCGTGCTGGGCCAGTCGGCCCCGTCCGTGGGCGAGTTGAGGGACGCCGCGCTGCCGTACCTGGGCGACCTCCACGAAGCGACGCACGAGAACGTGCACCTCGCCGTGCCCGACGGCGCCGACACCCTGTTCCTGGAGAAGGTGACCGGCCGCCGGGCCACCCCGATCGTCTCCCGCACCGGAGGGCGGCTGCCCGCCCACTGCACGGCCACCGGCAAGGTCTTCCTCGCCCAGGATCCGCGGCCCCCGTACCGCGGGACGCTCGTCCGGCTCACGCCCCGCACCCTCGTCCTGCCCGGGCAGCTCGCCCGCGACCTGGCCCTCACCCGGGCCCGGGGCTTCGGGGTGAACCTGGAGGAGGCCGAGATCGGGGTCTCGGCGGTGGCCGCCCCCGTCTACGCCGTCGACCGCGGGCCCCGCCCGATCGCCGCGATCTCGGTGACCGGCGGCACCCGCCGCCTGGACGTGGACCGGGTCGGCGCGAGCGTCTGCGCGGCGGCCAGAGCCCTCACCCGCACCCTGTCCGCCTGAGGTCCTGAGCGGGGCGGCCTCAGGGAGGTGCCGCCCTGGGGGAGCGGCGTCAGCCCGCCGACGCGCCCTGCTGCATCGCCACCGCCAGGTCGTGCTCCGTGAGACGGGCGCCGTGCACCTCGACGGTGATGCGGCCCCGGACGAACACCAGGACGCGGTCGCACACCTCCGTCAGCTCCGCCAGGTCCGTCGAGGCGAGCAGGACGGCCGCGCCGCCCGCCGCCAACTCGCCCACGATGCGGTGCATCTCCGCCCGTACGCCGACGTCCACCCCGCGCGTCGGGTCGTCGAGGACGACGATCCTCGGGTCGGTGGCCAGCCACTTCGCGAACACGACCTTCTGCTGATTGCCGCCCGACAGCCGGGCCACCACATCGTGCGGACCGCCCCGCAGCCGCAGGCGGTCGGTCAACTCCACCGTGCGGCGCACGAGTTCGGACCGGGAAGGGGCGATCCCGCCCCGGCCGAGGGCCAGCCAGCTCACCGACGTCGTGTTCTCCCACACCTCCCGGTCCACCATCAGTCCGTACCGCTTCCGGTCGCTCGGCACGAACGCCACCCCCGAACGCACCGCGCCCCGCAGCGAGCGCGGCAGCCCCCGGCCGCCGACGTCCACCCGGCCCGCCGAGACGTCCGCGCGCCCGCACACCACCGCCAACGCGTCCAGATGGCCCGCCCCTTGCAGCCCCGCGACCCCGACGACCTCACCCGCCCGCACGGTGAACGTCACATCGGCGAGCCGCCCCGGCACGCTCACCTCCGACAGCACGACCGGAGGCGGCAGGTCGACCACGGCACGCCTGCGCCGCTCCGGCTGCTCGGGACGGCCGCCCAGCATCGCCGACACCAGCTCCGGCACGTCCACCTCCTCGCGCGGCTCACCGGGGAGCGCGACCCGCCCGTCCCGCAGGACCGTCACCCGCTGGGCGAGCCGCATGACCTCCTCCAGGAAGTGGGTGACGTACAGGACGGCGATGCCCCGCCCGGTCAGGGTGCGCAGCACGCCTTCGAGCCGGTCCACGGCGGCGGCCGGGAGCGCCGACGTCGGCTCGTCGAGCACCAGCAGCCGGGGGCGGCGCAGCAGGGCCCGCGCGATCTCCGTCAACTGCTGGTCGGCGAGCGTGAGTTCGCCGAGCTCCTGGCCGAGGTCGACCTCCAGCCCGAGTTCTGCCAGGACGGGCCGGGCCGCCCGGTCCATGGCCCCCCGGTCGAGCAGCCCGAAGCGGCGCGGCGGCCGGTGGGGGAAGAGGTTCTCGCGGACCGTCAGGTCGGGGAAGAGGCTCAACTCCTGGGACACGGTGGCGATCCGGGTGTCCCGGGCCAGCCGGACCACCCCCTCGTCCGCCGCCAGCGACCCCGAGACGATCCGCACCAGCGTGGACTTGCCCGCGCCGTTCTCCCCGACCAGCGCGTGCACCTCGCCGCCCCGCAGCCTGAGCCCGGCCCCGTCCAGGGCCCGGACACCGCCGTACGACTTGACCAGGCCCTGGGCGACGAGGATGTCGCCGTGCTGCTCCCTCATCTCAGCGGGCGTCCTTCAAGGGGTGCATCTGCGCGTCCTGGTCGCCGAGCAGCTTGTCGATCGTCGGCTTGTACCAGTCGTACGCCGCCTCCGGGGTCTTCTGCCGGGCGATGATCTCGTCGATGTTGGACGCGTCGACGACGCCGCCGGGGGAGAGGAACCACCCCTTCGGCAGCTTCCCGTCGTTGTCGCGGACCGACTCGATGAGGATCGCCGTCGAGAGATAGCCCTTGAGGAAGTGCTGCGGGTCGATGGCGACGAAGTTGGAGCCGTCCTTGACCGCCTCCAGGGTCTTCGGGTCGACGTCGAAGCCCGCCGTCAGCCACTTCCCGCCCTTCTGCTGCTTGATCTTGGCGAGGTTGTAGCTGTCGGCGTCCCCCACACCGAGGAACGCGAGGGCGTCCGGGTGCGCGTTGACCTGCGCGGACCAGGAGGAGTAGTTCTGGCCCGGGTCGCTGTACGTCTGGAAGGGGCCGACGATCTCGACGTTCGGCGCCTGCTTCTCGAAGGTGTCCTTGATGCCCTGCGCCCGGCTGTCCAGCACCGGCGTACCGGGGTTGGGCACACCGATCGCGACCTCGCCCCTCGGATCGTCGCCGAGCCGCTCCAGGGCCTCCTTCGCCATCAGCTCGCCCAGCGCGTAGTTGTCGTTGCCGACGTAGAACTCCACCTTGCTGCCGTCGGTGGGGGAGGTGTCCAGGGCGACGATCGGGATGCCCTTGTCGACGGCCTGGGCGGCGGGGCGGGTGAAGATCGGCGGGTCGAGGTTCTCCAGGACGATGCCGTCCTTGGCGGTCGCGGTGAGGTTCTGGAAGAGCTGGACCTCGGCGGGGCCGTCGGTGTTGGGCGGGCCGACCGCCTTGAAGTCGACGTCCTTGGCATGGCCGGCGGCGCTCTCCGCCCCGAGCACCATCTCGTGGGCGAAGTTGAGGGAGATGTTGGCCACCGCGATGCCCATCTCCAGCTTGCCGCCCCCGCTGCCGGCGT
Source organism: Streptomyces sp. NPDC090106 (assembly GCF_044747265.1). NCBI lineage: Bacteria > Bacillati > Actinomycetota > Actinomycetes > Kitasatosporales > Streptomycetaceae > Streptomyces > Streptomyces sp. NPDC090106. Next base: position 197,495 of record NZ_JBIVDS010000008.1, read on the forward strand.
CGTCGCCGTCACCGCACCCGGAGGCGGCGCCGAGCAGGACCAGGGCGCCGAGAGCGGCGGCCACCGAACGGAATCGACGATGCATCAGGGGCCTCCTAGGCACGGCTCTGTCGGGCACGGCTCTCATTGACGGCGCCGCCCGGTCCGGCGCAGCGCGCTGTCCGCCGCGACGGCGACGAGGATGACCCCGCCGGTCGCGAACGACGTCCAGTTGATGGGTACTTCGAAGAAGACGAGCCCGGCGGCCACCACCGACAGGATCATCGCGCCCGCCACCGCGCCGACCACCGAACCCCGCCCCCCGGCCAGCGGGGTGCCGCCGATGATGCACGCGGCGATGGCCTGGAGCTCGTAGCCCTGGCCCAGGGTCGGGTCGCCCGCGCCGTAGAAGGCGAGGGCCATGGTGGCGGCGCACGCGGTGGTCAGCCCGGAGAGCGCGAGGGCCTGGACGCGGGTGCGGACGACCGGGATGCCGCTGAACGCGGCGGCGTCGGGGTTGGACCCGATCGCCCGCACCCGGGCCCCGAAGCGGGTGCGGGCGAGCACCAGGGCCAGGACGACGACCACCGTCAGCAGCACCCACAGCGCGAACGGCACCCCGCCCGGATCGCCGCCCGCGAAGGTGAAGAACGAGTCGTCGAGCGGCAGATCGGTGATCTGCTTGCCGTCGGCGAGGGCCAGCCCGACGCCCCGGAACAGCATCAGGGTGCCCAGCGTGACGATGAACGACGGCAGCGCCAGCAGGGTCGTCACGAGCGCGTTGAACACGCCCAGGAGGATGCCGGTGAGCAGCATCGCCGGCACCGCCAGCCAGGGCGGCCACCCGTCCCGTACCAGCAGCGCCCCGACGACCAGCACCATCGCGTACGTCCCGCCGACCGACAGGTCCACCTCCCGCATGGCGAGCGCGAAGACCATCCCGCACGCCATCAGGGAGATGTAGACGGAGTTGTGCGCGGTGGACAGCAGGTTGCCGGTGTCGAGGAAGTCCGGGTAGGGGATGCCGATCCCCAGCACCAGCAGCGTCAGCACGATCAGGACACCCAGCTCGTCCCGCACCAGGCGGCGCGACAGCGGCCACCGCGGGCGGCGCCGTCCGCCGTCCTCCGGTTCGCGGGCGCGCTCGGCGTCGTCCACGGCACGCTCGGTGTTGGTCATCGGGTGCGGCTCCCGTACGGCTGCTGGCGCTGGGGTCGCTGCGCAGCGTCGGCCCCGGCGGGCCGGGCGGCAACACGGGCGTTCCAGCGAGTGGAATGCGCCCTTGCCGCGGCCCCGACGGGTCACCACACTCGCCCCATGGAGACGCGTACCGCCCTGGTGACCGGAGCGGCACAGGGCCTCGGGCAGGAGTTCGCCGTGGCGCTCGCCGGGCGCGGCTACCGGGTCGCGGGGCTCGACCTGGTGCCGCAGCCGCAGACCGCGGACAGGATCCTCGACTACGTCGAGCTGGTCGCCGACGTGACCGACGAGGACGGCGTCCGGGCCGGTCTCGAACGCGTCATCGACCGGTTCGGCACGCTGCACGTCGTCGTCAACAACGCGGGCGTCTACCCGGCCGCGCCCTTCGAGGAGGTCACCGCCGAGGAGTGGCGGCACGTCATGCGCGTCAACCTGGAGGCGCCGTTCCTGGTCGTCCGGGCCGCGCTGCCGTACCTGAAGGCCGCCGGATGGGGCCGGATCGTCAACGTCGCCTCCGCGGCCGTGTTCACCGCGCCGCCCGTGATGGTCCCCTATGTCGCCTCGAAGATGGGCCTCATCGGCTTCACCCGCGCCCTCGCCTCGGCGCTCGCCCCGGACGGCATCACCGTCAACGCCATCGCGCCCACCATGGTCCGCACCGCCACCGCCGAGCGCACGGTGGGCGCCGCCGGCGGCTTCGAGCACGTCCGCGACCAGCAGGCCGTGCGGCGCACGCAGGAACCGGCCGACCTGGTCTCCACGCTGCTGTACGTCGTCGACGAGGGCAGCGGCTTCCTGACCGGCCAGACCCTCAACGTGTCAGGAGGCTCCGCCTACCTCTGACGCCCCTGACGCCCCTGACGCCCCTGGCGCCCCTGGCGCCTCCGAGCCGTCCGCCGGCACCGAGCCGTCCATCCACCCGTCGAGCTCCTCCTTCAGGGAGCGCTGGAAGGCGGTCAGCAGCGCCTGCACCACGATCGGGTGCATGTGCGCGGACAGCGACCGCACGGCCCGGGTCTCCCGCTCGGACACCTCCCCGCGGAACAGCTCCGCCAGTTCGTGCGCCGCCCCGCGCGCGTGCTCCACGAGAACGTTCCGCGCGGCGAGGATCGACTCCTGCGACAGCGGTACGTCGAGCAGCCGCACGCCGAGCCGCAGCGGCCCCGTGTCGAAGCGGAAGGCGTCGCCGTCGGGCCGTACGACGCCCATCGCGGCCAGCCGCCGCACGTCGTCGTCGGTCAGCGGCCGTCCCGCGTGGCGCTCCAGCTCCCGGCGGTCCGTCGTCTCCGTGGTGTCCGGCGCCCAGGAGGCCACGACCGCGCGGTGGATCGCCAGCTCCCGCGCGCTCAGGCCGGGCGGCAACTGCCGTACGTACCGTTCGATCGCCGCGAGCGTCATGCCCTGCTGCTGGAGCTCCTCGATGAGCTCCAGGCGCGCCAGATGCCCGTCGCCGTAGCGGCCCACCCGGCGGGCGCCGATCACCGGCGGCGGGAGCAGCCCCTTGGTGCTGTAGAACCGCACCGTACGGACGGTGACACCCGCCTGCGCGGCCAGCTCGTCGATCGTGAGCGTCTGCTCTGCGGAGTCGGTCGTCATGTGGAGCAGTATCGCTGTCTCACCACCACTGTGACACCGGATCGGACCGGCCCGGCCGGTCCGGGGGCGTTGTCAGTGGCGGCGCCTACGGTGGGGGTGTGCCGGAGATCGCTTACATCAGGGGGGACGCCACCGCGCCGTCGGTGAAGGGCGTCAAGGTGATCGCCCATGTCTGCAACGACATCGGGGGATGGGGGAAGGGCTTCGTGCTGGCCGTCTCCCGGCGCTGGCCGGAACCGGAGGCCGCCTACCGGGCCTGGCACCGGGGCCGCGCGGGGAACGACTTCGGGCTGGGCGCCGCCCAGTTCGTGCGGGTCGAGCCGTACGTGTGGGTCGCCAACCTCATAGGGCAGCGCGGCATCCGTACCGGCAGCAAGGGCGTCCCGGTGCGCTACGAGGCGATCGACACCGCTCTCACGGCGCTCGCCGGCAAGGCGCTGGAACTCGGCGCCTCCGTCCACATGCCCCGCATCGGCTGTGGTCTGGCCGGCGGCACGTGGTCGCGGGTCGAACCGCTCGTGCGCGACCGGCTCGTCGCGCGGGGCGTCGCGGTGACCGTCTACGACCACGGGGACCGACCGGACCGTAGGCCGAATGCCGGTTCCCGGCCGTGATCGGCTTGGAGGAGCGGTGGGGCACGGGCGCGGTCGGGTAGGGGAGGGGCATGAGACTCATTCCCCTGGACATCGGTCCGATGAACCCCCAGGTCGAGGATCTCGTCTACAGCCTGGCCCTGTTCACCGTCTGCTTCCTGTGCGTGGTCTCGATGCTGCGCCGGGTCAACCGGGTCCTGGCGGAGCGCGAGCGGGCCACGGACGGGGCGGCCAGGCAGGCCGAGGAGATCCGCGCCCGCGCTCTCGAAGAGCGCGCCAAGGCCCGGGACGTGCTGGCCGAGGGCCGGCACGAGGCCGCGCGCATCCGCTCGCGGGCCGAGGCGGAGGGCGCCGTCCTCATCGCCGACGCCCGCGCCGAGGGGGTGCGTGAGCGCGACGCGCTCCTCGCCGAGGCGGCCACCCGCCTGGAGTCCGACCTCGCCGCCGCGCGCACCGAACTCCAGCGGGACCTCCCGCACCTGGCCGCCGCCCTGGCCGGCCGGGTGCTGGGCGAACCGGTCGGCCCCGGGGCGCGCGCGAGCTGAGAGGCGTGGGTCCGGCCGGTCCGGGCGCGGGGCCCGGACCGGCCGGCCGGGTCAGTGCCCGTGCACGTCGTTCGTGGCCGCGATCCGCTTCCACGACTTCGGCTGTGCGGGCACCGACTTCGCCAGGGCCGCGGCGGAGGAACCGGACGTGCCGGACAGCGCGGGCGCGGCCGGCTTCGACGGCTGGAACAGCCACGTGTCGAACAGCGCCGCCAGCGACCGCCCGGACACCTCCTCCGCGTACGCCCGGAAGTCGGCGACCGACGCGTTGCCGTACCGGTACTTCTGCGGCCAGCCCTTCAGCACCGTGAAGAACGCGTCGTCGCCGATCTCGTTCCGCAGCGCCTGAAGGGCGAGCGCGCCCCGGTCGTACACGGCGATGTCGAACTGGTTCTCGGGACCCGGGTCACCGGGCTTCACCGTCCAGAACGCGTCGTCGGCCGGGTGCGAGGCGTACACGTAGTCGGCGAGCTCCTGCGCGGTGCCCTCGTCCTCGTGCTCGGACCACAGCCACTGCGCGTAGCGGGCGAAGCCCTCGTTGATCCAGATGTCCTTCCAGCCCTTGACGGACACGCTGTCGCCGTACCACTGGTGCGCCAGCTCGTGCACGACCACCGAGGTGTTGGAGCCGTTCGCGAACTGCCGCGGGCTGTAGTACACGCGGGTCTGCGTCTCCAGCGCGTACCCGGTGGTCGTGTTCGGGACGTACCCGCCCACCGCGCTGAAGGGGTACGGGCCGAAGTACCCGGTCAGCCAGTCGGCGATCTCCCCGCTCCGCTCGACGCTCGCCCGCGCGGCACCGGCGTTGCCGCCGAGGTCCGTGCTGTAGGCGTTGACGACCGGGATGCCGCCCTCGCTCGTCCCGGTCGTCACGTCGAACCGGCCGACCGCGAGCGTGGCGAGATACGTGGCCTGCGGCTTGTCGGACCGCCAGTTCCAGCGCGTCCAGCCGAGCCGTGAACTCGTCGACTGGAGCGTGCCGTTGGAGATCGCCTGAGTGCCGTCCGGGACGAGCACGGACACGTCGTAGGTGGCCTTGTCGAGCGGGTGGTCGTTACTCGGGAACCACCACCACGCCGACTCGGGCTCGTTCGCGCCGACACCGCCGTCCGGGGTGCGGTGCCAGCTCGTGAAGCCGTACGCCTGCTTCGACGAGGGCACCCCGCTGTACCGGACCACCACGGTGACGTCCGTGCCCTTGGCGAGCGGGGTCCTCGGGGTGATCTCCAGCTCGTGCTCGCCTGAGGTCGTGAAGGCGGCCTTGGCGCCGTTGACCCGCACTTCACTGACGTCCAGCAGGAAGTCCAGGTCGAACCGCGACAGATCCTCGGTGGTGCGGGCCAGGACGGTCGCGGTGCCCTCCAACTCGTCCGTCGCCGGCTGGTACTTGAGCCGCAGGTCGTAGTGCGAGACGTCGTAGCCGCCGTTGCCGTAGGCCGGGTAGTAGGGATCGCCGATGCCCGGGGCGCCGGGGGAGTGGCTCGCGGCCGATGCCGGGATCGCCAGCAGGACGGACGCGGCGGCCAGTGCGCCCGGCGCCAGGATTGTGCGGTGCACGAAAGCTCCAAGTCGTTGGGGACCGAAGTCTGTTCGCAGCCTATTGAGTGGCTGTGGACCCGTCCGTGTCCACACGCGCCGCTGTCACACGATCGCCATTCGGCCGACACGAGCTTCCAGGAACCGTTTCCCGTCCCGAACGGCCCCCTTTTGCGCACGAGTTGACCGCAGTACCGTCCGGCGCATGCCGATAAGCACGCGCTTCACGATCTGGAGAACGCTCGCGACCGCGGCCACCGCCGCCCTGCTGGCCGCCTTCCTCACCCCCACAGCCGCCCAGGCCGCCCCCCGCGAGAGCCTGCCGGTCTACTCGTACGACGACGCGATCCGCGAGGCCGTCTGGGTCGACACCGGCCGCGACGGCGACGGCGACGGGCGGACCGACCGGGTCGCCGTCGACATCGTCCGGCCCCGTGAACCCGCCGCCCAGGGCCGCAAGGTGCCGGTCATCATGGACGCCAGCCCGTACTACTCCTGCTGCGGGCGCGGCAACGAAGGCCAGAAGAAGACGTACGACGCGGACGGCGACGTCGTCCAGATGCCGCTCTTCTACGACAACTACTTCGTGCCCCGCGGCTACGCGTTCGTCGGCGTCGACCTCGCCGGCACCAACCGCTCCGACGGCTGCGAGGACGTCGGTGGCGCCAACGAGGTCCGTTCCGCCAAGTCCGTCGTCGACTGGCTCAACGGCCGCGCGAAGGCGTACACCACCCGTACCGGCACCACCCCGGCCGACGCGGGCTGGACCAACGGCAGAACCGGCATGATCGGCAAGAGCTGGGACGGCACCATCGCCAACGCCGTCGCCGCCACCGGCGTACGGGGCCTGCGGACGATCGTCCCGATCAGCGCGATATCCAGCTGGTACGACTACTACTTCCAGCAGGGCGCCCCCCTCTACGACTCCGGCCCCGACTGGCTCTCCGACTACGTCAGCAGCCCCGCCTCCAAGGCGAAGTGCGCCACCGTCCGCCAGCGCCTGGTCGACGAGGCCCCGCGCACCGGCGACCTGACCGGCCTGTGGAGCGAGCGCGACTACGTCAAGGACGCCGGGAAGGTACGGGCGAGCGTCTTCGCGATCCACGGCATGCAGGACCTCAACGTCCGCACCAAGCACCTCGGCCAGTGGTGGGACGCCCTCGCCGCGCACGGCGTCGAGCGCAAGCTGTGGCTCTCCCAGACCGGCCACGTCGACCCCTTCGACTTCCGCCGCGCCGAGTGGGTCGACACCCTGCACCGCTGGTTCGACCACGAACTCCTCGGCTACGACAACGGCATCGACCGCGAACCGATGGCCGACGTCGAACGCCACCCCGACCAGTGGGAGACCTCCCGGGTCTGGCCCCCGCGCGGCACCGCGGCCACCATCCTGCGCCCCGCGACCGGCACGCAGCCGGGCGTCGGCACCCTCGGCCTCACCCGCGCCCGGGGCACCGAGACCTTCACCGACGACCCGGCGCTGAGCGAGACCGACTGGGCGGCCCGGATCGACACGTCCACGCCCGACAAGGCGGGCTTCGTCACCGGAGCCCTCACCGAGGACCTGCGGATCTCCGGCTCCTCCCAGGTCACCGTCACCGCCACCCCCACCACCGCGACGGCCCACCTCTCCGCCGTCCTCGTCGACCTCGGCCCCGACACCGTCCGTGACTACGCGGCGAGCGGCGAGGGCATCACCACGCTCACCGACCGCACCTGCTGGGGCGCGAGCACGGCGGGCGACAGCGCCTGCTTCAAGGAGACCGAGGCGAGGACCGCCGACGTCGCCCACACGGTCGTCAGCCGGGGTTGGGCCGATCTGGGGACCTACGCGAACCCCGGCAAGGGCGTCCCGCTCACCCCGGGCAGGGCCTACACCCTGACCATCGACCTCGCGGCGACCGACCACGTCGTCCCGGCCGGGCACCGGCTCGCGCTGATCGTCGCGGGCACCGACAAGGACCTCATCGACCCGCCCTCCACCCGGCCGACGCTGACGCTCGACCTGTCCCGTACGTCCGCCCGGGTCCCGCTCGTCGGCGGCAGGGCGGCCTTCGCGGACGCCACCGAGGGCGCGGCGGCGGTGACGCCCCAGGCGCGCGACGGCCTCCGCGCCCCGACGGCCGCGCGGCGCGTCCCGGGGGAGGACCGGTGAGCCCGGCCGCGGAGCCGGTCCGCCGGGCGGGAGCGCCGCTGGTCCGGGCCGTCGTCGCGCTCGCCACGGCTGCCCTCGGCGCGTCCGCGCTCGCCGTGCCCGCGCACGCGGCCCCGGCGCCGCCCCGTACCGGCTTCGAGCAGTCGGACGGGGCCCGCTGGACGGGCCAGGACGAGGAGCGCGACTTCCTGGCGGCGATCGACGCGGCGAGCGACCGGGTCGCGGTCACCCGCATCGGCACGACGCTCCAGGACCGCCCCCTGCGCATGGTCCGGCTGGGCCGGCCCACCGCCCCCGACAAGGTGCTCCTCGTGTGCAGCCAGCACGGCGACGAGCCCTCCGGCCGCGAGGCCTGCCTCACCACGATCCGCGACCTCGCCCACGCCCGGGACCCGGCGACCCGTCGCTTCCTCGACCGCACCACCCTGCTCGTCGTCCCCACCGCCAACCCCGACGGGCGGGCCGCCGACACCCGGGGCAACAGCGACGGCGTCGACGTCAACCGCGACCACCTCGCGCTGCGCACGGCCGAGGCACGCGCCCTGGCCGCCGTGATCAGAGACCAACGTCCGGACGTCGTCTACGACTTGCACGAGTACTCCGCGACGCCCCCGTACTACGACAAGGACCTCTTCGACCTCTGGCCCCGCAACCTCAACACCGACCCGGCCGTCCACGACGAGGCCCGGCTGCTGTCGGGTGCGTACGTCCGCCCCGCGGCCGGTGACGCCGGCTACTCGACCGGCACGTACGGCATCTGGACCGACCCGGTCACCGGCGACCCGATCCGGCAGACCGCCGGGGACGGGCAGGAACGCATCCTGCGCAACATGTCCGGCGTCAAGCACGCCGTCGGCCTGCTCATCGAGAGCCGCGTCGACGCGCTGAACGGCGTCGGCGAGGCGGAGAACAACCGGCGCCGGGTGGACTCCCAACTCGCCGCCCTCGACGGCCTGTTCGCCTTCGCCGACGAACGGCGCGGCCCGCTCGGGGCGGCGACCGGGGCGGCTCGCGTCGCCGGACTCGCCGACACCGGCCCCGTCTACGTCGGCGGTGCCGACAACGACCCGGCCGGGGAGGCCGAGGTGATCCAGGACCCGCCCTGCGGCTACCGGCTCACCGCCGAGCAGTACGCGGAGGTCAAGGACGAACTCGCCCTGCACGGAGTGCGGACGCGCGGCACGTACGTCCCGCTCCGCCAGTCCCTGCGCGCCCTCGTGCCGTTGCTCCTCGACGAGCGCGCGGCGTACCACCTCACGGTCGGTGAACCCGACACCGACTGCTGAAAGGGGAGGGAACCGCGGCACCTGTGATAGGTCGTACGTTCACGACGTACAGGGTTTTTCGGTGGTTTCGGAAAAGGTGCCGCATATGACAGAGAACTTGAATGAAACGGGCGGCCGGGGGGACCCTTCGGGGACTCCCGGTCCCCGCTCCGACGGTCCTGAGGCCACGGACCGTGTGGTGTTCGGCGTCACCGCCGTCATCACCGTGGCCTTCGTGATCTGGGGCTGGGCCGCCACCGACTCGCTGGAGAGCGTCTCCACCCGGATGCTCAACGGACTGATCCACAACGGCGGTTGGGCCTTCATGCTGGCGGCCTCCGGGTTCGTGGTGTTTGCCCTGTGGCTGGCGATCAGCCGCTACGGCCGGATCCACCTCGGCGCCGAGGGCGAGGAACCGGAGTTCCGCACCGTCTCCTGGGTCGCGATGATGTTCAGCGCGGGCATGGGCATCGGCCTGATGTTCTACGGCGTCAGCGAACCCCTCGCGCACTACACCGACCCGCCCCCGGGCACCGACCCCGCCGACTCCGCCGAACGCATGGAGACGGCGATGGCCACCACCCTCTTCCACTGGACGCTGCACCCCTGGGCGATCTACGCGGTCGTCGGGCTCGCCATCGCCTACAGCACCTACCGCAAGCGCCGCCGCCAGACCATCAGCGCGGTCTTCACCCCGCTGATCGGCGAACGCCACGCGCACGGCACCCCGGGTCGGGTCATCGACGTCCTCGCGATCATCGCCACCGTCTTCGGCTCCGCCGCCTCCCTCGGCCTCGGCGCCCTCCAGATCGGCTCCGGGTTCCAGGAACTGGACTGGATGGACGACGTGAGCACCGGTCTGCTCGTCACGATCATCGCCGTCCTGACCCTGGCCTTCGTCGCCTCCGCCATCTCCGGCGTGGAGCGCGGCATCCAGTGGCTGTCCAACATCAACATGGTGCTGGCGCTGATCCTCGCCGTGTTCGTGTTCGTCGCGGGCCCCACGATCATCGTCCTCGACCTGCTGCCCACCTCGGTCTTCGCCTACCTCGGCGACCTGCCCCAGCTCGCCGGACGCACCGAGGCGAGCGGCGGCGAGGGCGTCGCCGAGTGGCTCGGCAGCTGGACGGTCTTCTACTGGGCCTGGTGGATCTCGTGGACGCCCTTCGTCGGCATGTTCATCGCCCGCATCAGCCGGGGCCGCACCATCCGCCAGTTCGTCGGCGGCGTGATCCTCGTCCCCAGCACCGTCAGCCTGATCTGGTTCGCGATCTTCGGCGGTACGGCGATGAAGGTGAAGGAGGGCGGCGGACTGGCGGGCAAGGACACCCCGGAGGGCCAACTCTTCGGTCTGCTCCAGGAGTTCCCGATCGCCACGGCCACCAGCCTGCTCGTGATGATCCTCGTCGGCATCTTCTTCGTCTCCGGTGCCGACGCCGCCTCCATCGTCATGGGCACCCTCTCCCAGCGCGGCGCCCTCGAACCCGGCCGGTTCGTCGTGGTGTTCTGGGGTGTGGTCACCGGTGCGGTCGCCGCCATCATGCTGCTCGTCGGCAGCGGCCAGGGCGACGCCCTCACGGGCCTGCAGAACCTCACGATCCTCGCCGCCGCCCCCTTCGTCCTCGTCATGATCGGCATGTGCGTCGCCCTCATGCGCGACCTGCGCCGCGACCCCGTCATCGTCCGCGGCGAGATGGGCAGCGAGGCCGTCGAACTCGCCGTGATCGAGGGCCACAAGAAGTACGACGGCGAGTTCGAGATCAAGGTCGGCCCCGGACCGGGCACGGAGACGGAGGGCGACCCGCTCGGCCACGACCACGGCTGAGCCCACCGGAGGAAGCCACGACGCCGCCCGCTCCCGCACCCCGCGGCCACCGAAGTGAGCCTGCGGCGCCCGCTACGGCGTCGCCCCCGGCGGGGCCGGCCGGGCGGTGACGAGATCGGCCGCCTCCCGCGCACACCCCCAGGCCACCGTCACCCCGGCCCCGCCGTGCCCGTAGTTGTGCACCAGCACCCGCCCGTCCGGCAGGAGTTCACGCTCCAGCCGGACCGCGGGACGGGCGGGCCGCAGCCCCACCCGGTGCGCCAGCACCCGCGCCCCCGCGACCTCGGGCACCAGCGCCGCGCACCGCTCCACGATCGCCTCGGCCACGCCCGGATCGGGCTCCGTGGACCAGACGTCGTCCTCCGCCGTACCGCCCAGGACCAGCCGGTCGGGGTGCGGGAAGACGTACGCCATCCGCTCATGGTCGGTGCCCGACACCAGCCACGTCCGCACCCCGGGGTTCTCCACCACGACCAACTGCCCCCGCACGGGCCGCACCGACGGGTCCGGCACCAGCTCCCGCGCCCCCAGCCCCGTGCAGTTGACGACGACAGCCGCGTCCACGTCCGCGAGCCCGGACACCTCCCGTGTCTCCACCACGCCGCCCGCGTCGGTCAACCGCCCCACCAGCCACGGCAGATGCACCGCCATGTCGATCAACGGCAGCCGCGCCCACAGCCCGCCCCCGGGACACTCCGCCCCGGTCGCCGCCCGCACCCCGGGCAGCCGCCCGGACACCCACGCCTTGCCCTCGTCCAGCGACTCCCCGCCCATGACCCCTTCGACCAGGCGTACGCCACTGCGGTCCGCGTCCGCCGCCAGTTCCTCGTACACGTCCAGCGACCGCAGCGCCCAGTCCCGCGCCGTCACCACCGGCTCGATCCGGTACGGCCACCATAACGCCCCGGCAACCGCCGAGGTGGTGCGCTCCACGGGGTCCCGCGTCCACACCCGCACCCGGTGCCCCCGCTCCGCGAGCACCACGGCGGACGTCAGCCCGACCACCCCGCCACCGACAACGACGACATCCCCGCTCAGCTCACCGTCCACGCCCGGACGTTAGCGGAATGTCCCATCCCGTGCGCAGAGGGCGCTTGCTGAGGGAATACTCACACCATGTCTGCCGAGTACGCGACCTTCGGTCTGGCCCCGGCGATGCGTGCCGGTGGAGTCCTCGTCAACGGTGACTACCAGGTCCACCGTGACTTCGTGGACTTCATCGTCGACGGCCGCCCGTTGCTCTTCCAGCTCTCCGACCTCGACGCCGTCTCCCCGCTCGCCTCCGACGTCCCGCCCGCCATCTTCACCGCCCAGGTCCGCAGCCTCCTGCTGGAGACGGACGCCCCGCTTCCGGGCGGCCGGTACGTCGTCTACGGCTGCCCCGAGTGCGAGGACCTCGCCTGCGGGGCGGTCACCGCCGTCATCGAGAAGGACGGCGGCGACTTCATCTGGCGGGACTTCGCCTGGCAGACCGACCCGCACGCCGACCTGGAACTCAACGGCTACCACGGCATAGGGCCGTTCCGGTTCCGCGGGCCCGAGTACCGCGACGCCCTCGACTCCCTGCTCGCCCCCGGCACCGAGAGCCCGCGCCGCCGGGTCCTGCTCATCGGCGCCCGCGTCGCCCTGCTCGCCAAGCTGGCCGCCGCCCTGCGCACCATCGGCATCGGCGCCGACATCACCCACGGCGCCGACGACGTCCCCGCCGACGAACTGCGCTCCTACGGCGCCGTCGCCTTCGGCCGCGGCATCGGCGCGGCCGAACGCACCGCCGTACGCGGCGCCTTCGACCGCGCCGGGGTCGACGTGGCCTACGTCGACGGACTCGCCCCGATCGTCCCCCTGCTCGTCGCCCAGATCGAGAACGCCCTCGACCGCAGCCCGCACGACCAGCGCCGGCTGACCCGGCTGGTGGCCGCCGACGGCGAGGCGGGTGTCGAGGTCACCTCGCCCTGCCGGGTGCGCCTCACGGCGTACCGCCTGGACCGGCTGTTCCGTCCGCACGCGCAGGAGGTCTTCGACGGCGTGCTGGAGGCCGGCCGGCACCGCATCGCACTCGACGCCAAGGCGGTCAAGGGCGCCTCGTACGTGGTGGCCCGGACCTCGGGCAGCGTGCTGGTGGAGGCGATGGCGCACTGAGACCCCCGTGGCGGCGGGGGGCCGCCCGGTCCCACGGACCGGGTCCGGGTCCGGTTCCGCGTCCCGGTCAGGAGAACAGCAGCCGCCAGGTCAGCGGGCCCGGCGTACCGTCCGCGTCGCCGCGCAGCTGCTTGTTCGACTTCTGGAAGTCCCGCACGTTCAGCCGGTCCGCCTCGCCCCACGTCCGGCTCGGGCCGACCCGGTAGTGGTCGCCGAACCCGCGCTTGACGAGCTGTTTGCCGAGCTGGAGGACGTACTTGTTCGTCGCGCCGGCCGTGAAGTACTTGCGCCCCGGGAAGGCGGGCACCTTCGGCCTGGCGGGCGTGGAGGCGGAGGAGGTGTCGTCGTCCTCCACGTCCAGCTCGGCCTTGGCGTACTTCACCAGCCGCCCGAAGTCGATCGCTCCCGGGTCGCCGTGGACGTTCTCGACGACGTGCAGATGCCCGCAGATCCCCTTGAACCTCTTCCACTCGGCGGCCGTCATCCGCGCCCCGCTGCCCGTGCCGTACGACCCCGGGTAGGCGGGCCACTGCCCGGGGCCCGACAGCCGCACCCCGTGCTCCTCGTGCATCCAGGCCAGGAAGCGGGCCACACCCCGCAGCGCCCAGTCCGGGGCGTCCGGCCAGTGGATGTGCGCCTGCCCCGCCGCCAGCCACTTCTTGTGCGTTCTCGGGTCGCAGGTGCCCACCAGCTCCACCTGGCAGACGTTGTTCGTGTTGGTCTCCGCCCCGCCGCGCAGATTCACCAGCGCCCGGGAGGAGGTCTCGACGTCGAAGTGCTGATACCACCGCAGCTTCTTCGCGGCCAGGTCCGGTACGGCCGTCAGGTTCGGCGCGGAGGAGCCACCGCCGTAGCCGGGCAGGGTGCGCCCCTCGGTGGTGTGCAGGACGACGACGTCCACCTCCATCGCGTCACCGCCGAAGTCGTCCTGGTACCAGTTGGCCCGGCTCGCGCCGGGGAAACGCTGGGGACCGGTCTTGGTGCTCATCACAGACTCCTGGGAGGGATACGTCGGTCGAGGGGTCGTGCCTCGTTCGAAGCGCCGTGCGGCGTAACGAAGTGCACCGCACAACGACGGTCCGCGTCAGGGAAATGGCCCGATACGTCACATGTGCGAACCCGTATTCCGCCCGCGAGCCGGAGCGGACGCGCCGGAACACCGGAGGGTGCCGCACGGAACTCGGGCGGAGGCCCGCCGGCCGCGCTCGCTAGGATCAGCCCCCTGATGACTGCCACTCTCGTCGCCAAGAACCTCGCCGCCGGCCACGGCGACCGCTCGCTCTTCTCCGGGCTCGACCTCGTCGTCGCGCCCGGCGACGTCATCGGGCTCGTCGGCGCCAACGGCGCGGGCAAGTCCACGCTCCTGCGCCTGCTCGCCGGACTGACCAGGCCGGAGGAGGGGGAGCTGCGGCTGTCCCCGCCGACCGCGACCGTCGGCCACCTCCCGCAGGAGCCGGAGCGCCGCCCCGGCGAGTCGATCCGCGACTTCCTCGCCCGCCGCACCGGCGTCGCCGAGGCCCAGCGGCTGATGGACGAGGCGACCCAGGCCCTCGTCGACGGCGCCACCGGCGCGGACGACGCCTACGCGACCAGCCTGGAACGCTGGCTCGACCTCGGCGGCGCCGACCTCGACGAGCGGGCCGAGGAGGTCACCGGCTCCCTCGGCCTCGCGGTCGGCCTCGACCAGCCGATGACGTCCCTGTCCGGCGGCCAGGCGGCCCGGGCCGGACTCGCCTCCCTGCTCCTGTCCCGCTACGACGTCTTCCTCCTCGACGAGCCCACCAACGACCTCGACCTCGACGGCCTGGACCGCCTGGAGGCCTTCGTCCGCGGGCTGCGCGCCGGCACGGTCGTCGTCAGCCACGACCGCGAGTTCCTCACCCGCACCGTCACCAAGGTCCTCGAACTCGACCTCGCCCAGGGCCGGATCAACCTCTACGGCGGCGGCTACGAGGCCTACCTGGAGGAGCGCGACGTCGCCCGCAGGCACGCCCGCGACGACTACGAGGAGTACGCCGACAAGAAGGCCGCCCTCCAGGACCGCGCCCAGATGCAGCGCTCCTGGATGGACAAGGGCGTCAAGAACGCCCGCCGCAAGGCGAGCAACGACAACGACAAGATCGGCCGCAAGTTCCGCAGCGAGGCCAGCGAGAAGCAGGCCGCCAAGGCCCGCCAGACCCAGCGCATGATCGAGCGCCTGGACGTCGTCGAGGAGCCGCGCAAGGAGTGGGAACTGCGCATGGAGATCGCCTCCGCGCCCCGCTCCGGCTCGGTCGTCGCCACCCTGCGCGACGCCGAGGTGCGGCGCGACGGCTTCACCCTCGGACCGGTGTCCCTCCAGCTCGACTGGGCGGACCGGGTCGCGGTGACCGGCGCCAACGGCGCGGGCAAGTCGACCCTGCTGGGCGCCCTGCTCGGCCGGGTGCCGCTGACCTCCGGCCAGGCGTCCCTCGGCTCCGGCGTCCTGATCGGCGAGGTCGACCAGGCCCGCGCGCTCTTCCACGGCGAGGAGTCGCTCATCGACGCGTTCTGCGCGGCCGTCCCGGACACCGAACGGGGCGAGGTGCGCACCCTGCTCGCCAAGTTCGGCCTCAAGGCGGACCACGTCCTGCGCCCGGCCGCGACCCTGTCACCGGGGGAGCGGACCCGGGCCGCCCTGGCCCTGCTCCAGGGCCGCGGCGTCAACCTCCTGGTCCTGGACGAGCCGACGAACCACCTGGACCTGCCGGCGATCGAACAGCTGGAGTCGGCGCTCGACGCCTACGAGGGCACGCTCCTGCTGGTCACCCACGACCGCAGGATGCTGGACGCGGTCCGGGTGACCCGCCGCCTGGAGGTGGCGGCGGGCAAGGTGACGGAATCCCGCTAGGCCCTGTCTTCACATCCCCCTCTGCCCCGCGGCGCCCGGCACGCACTCTCGCTGCACCGGGCACAGACCCAAGTACATCCAGTACGAGGGCCTGCACCCGGCACACCGAGAGCACGCACCGGACGCCGCGGGGCCGCCCTTCGGGCGACGAGGGGGATGTGAAGACAGGACCTAGCGCGGACCCCGGGGAACCGCGCGACCGGCCGCACCGGGCCCGCGGTTCCCCCTCTGGCCTACCGCCCCTTGTTCTTCTGATCCAGCAGCCCGGCCTTGCGCAAGGCATCGGCCATGGCACTGTTCGCCGGCGGCGCCGCCTGCCGCGAGCCGCTGCCGCCGCCCCCACGGCCTTGCTGCCGCTGCTGCTGTTGCCGCTGCTGGGGCGCACGCCCGCCGCCGCGCTGCTGCTGGGGCCGCCGCTCCCGCTCACCGCCGGAGGCGTTCGCCTCGTCGTCCAGCCGCAGCGTCAGAGAGATCCGCTTGCGCGGGACATCGACGTCGAGCACCTTCACCTTGACGATGTCACCGGGCTTCACGACGTCCCGGGGGTCCTTCACGAACGTCTTCGACAGCGCCGAGACATGCGCCAGACCGTCCTGGTGGACACCGACGTCGATGAACGCCCCGAACGCGGCCACGTTCGTCACGACACCCTCCAGGACCATCCCCGGAGCGAGGTCGCCGATCTTCTCGACGCCCTCCTTGAAGGTGGCCGTCTTGAACGCCGGACGCGGGTCGCGCCCCGGCTTCTCCAGCTCCTTCAGGATGTCCGTCACCGTCGGCAGACCGAACGTCTCGTCCACGAAGTCCTGCGGGCGCAGCGAGCGCAGCACCCCCGTGTTGCCGACGAGCGCCGCGACCTCCTGCCCGGACGTCTTCACCATGCGCCGGACGACCGGGTACGCCTCGGGGTGGACGCTCGACGCGTCCAGCGGGTCCTCGCCGCCCCGGATCCGCAGGAAGCCCGCGCACTGCTCGTACGCCTTCGGGCCGAGCCGGGCGACCTTCTTGAGCTGCGAGCGCGAGGTGAACGGGCCGTTGGCGTCACGGTGGGACACGATGTTCTCGGCGAGCCCGGAGGTGATGCCGGAGACCCGGGCGAGCAGCGGGGCGGAGGCGGTGTTCACGTCGACCCCGACGCCGTTCACACAGTCCTCGACCACCGCGTCCAGCGAACGCGACAGCTTCACCTCGGACAGGTCGTGCTGGTACTGGCCGACGCCGATCGACTTCGGGTCGATCTTCACCAGCTCGGCGAGCGGGTCCTGGAGCCGGCGCGCGATGGACACGGCTCCGCGCAGCGACACGTCCATGTCGGGCAGCTCCTGCGAGGCGAACGCCGACGCCGAGTACACCGACGCGCCCGCCTCGGACACCATCACCTTGGTGAGCTTCAGCTCGGGGTGCCGGGTGATGAGGTCACCGGCGAGCTTGTCGGTCTCGCGGGACGCCGTGCCGTTGCCGATCGCGACCAGCTCGACCGAGTGCCGGGCGGCGAGCACGGCCAGCTTGGCGAGCGCCTCGTCCCACCGGTTCGCCGGGACGTGCGGGTGGATCACGTCCGTTGCGACGACCTTGCCGGTGGCGTCGATGACGGCGACCTTCACACCGGTGCGGAACCCGGGGTCCAGGCCCAGCGTGGAGCGCGTACCGGCGGGGGCGGCCAGCAGCAGGTCGCGGAGGTTCTTCGCGAACACGTCGACGGCCTCGTCCTCGGCGGCGGTGCGCAGCCGCAGCCGCAGGTCGATGCCGAGGTGGACCAGGATGCGGGTGCGCCAGGCCCAGCGGACGGTGTCCTTGAGCCACTTGTCGGCGGGCCGCCCGCGATCGGCGATGTCGAACTTGTGGGCGACGATCCCCTCGTACGACGAGGGTCCCTCCGTCGCCTCCTCCGGCTCCAGGACGAGGTCGAGGACGTCCTCCTTCTCGCCGCGGAGCATCGCGAGGATGCGGTGCGAGGGCAGCGCGGTGAACGGCTCGGCGAAGTCGAAGTAGTCGGCGAACTTGGCGCCCGCCTCCTCCTTGCCGTCCTTCACCTTCGCGGCCAGCCGCCCGCGCCCCCACATGCGTTCGCGCAGTTCGCCGATGAGGTCGGCGTCCTCGGAGAACCGCTCGGTGAGGATCGCGCGGGCGCCGTCCAGGGCGGCCTGCGGATCGGCCACGCCCTTGTCCGCGTCGACGAACGCGGCGGCGGCGGCCTGCGGGTCCACGGACGGGTCCGTGAGCAGTCCTTCGGCGAGCGGTTCGAGACCGGCCTCGCGCGCGATCTGCGCCTTCGTCCTGCGCTTCGGCTTGTACGGGAGGTAGATGTCCTCCAGCCGGGCCTTCGTCTCGGCGCCGAGGATCCGCGCCTCCAGCTCCTCGGTGAGCTTGCCCTGCTCGCGCACCGACTCCAGGATCGCGGCGCGTCGCTCCTCCAGCTCCCGCAGGTAGCGCAGCCGTTCCTCGAGCGTGCGCAGCTGCGCGTCGTCGAGCATCTCGGTCGCTTCCTTGCGGTAGCGGGCGATGAAGGGCACCGTCGAACCGCCGTCGAGCAGCTCCACCGCGGCTCTGACCTGCCGCTCCCGAACGCCGAGCTCCTCGGCGATCCTTCCTTCGATCGAGCCAACGTCGATGGGGCTGCGTGTCGTCACGATCCCGTACCCGCCTTCTGACTGAGGTTGCGCGGCAATTGTGGCAGGTGGCACAGACAACCCGGGATCAGGGCACGGCGACGGGGCCGGGCCGCCGCTCAGCCCTTGCCCAGCAGATCCCGCGGGAACGCTCCCGCCATCAGCGCCGTCCGCGCGAACCCGGTGCCGAGCTCCGTCAGCCGGGCGACACCCTCGGCGCCGAGGTGCTCGTAGGGGGCGCGGTCGAGCCGGTCGGTCTCGGTCTCGATCGCCCGGCGCAGGTCGGTGCCCTCCTCGGTCAGCTCACCGGCCCCGTCCAGCAGCCCGCGGTCCCGGAGTCGTGCGACGGCCGCGTCCCACTCCTCCTGGGTCCAGCCGCGGGTGCTGAACACCCACTTGGGGTTCATGCCCTTGCCGGTCGCCGTGTGCGTGACGAGGGCCTCCAGGCCGTCGAGTCCGGCCGCCACGAGCGCGGCGAGATGCCCGTCGCCCCGGTGCTCGCGCAGCAGGGTCGTGGCGTGGAAGTACGCCAGGTGCGGTTCCGCGGGGACCGGCAGGTCGGCGTGGGCCGAGTACAGCGGCCGGGCACTGCGCGAACAGGCCTCGGCGGCGCGCAGGGCCAGCCGCGCGGCCTCGGCGATCCCGGGGGACGTCACCGTCTCCTCGCCCAGCAGCCGGCACAGGGAGCCGTCGACGGCCCGCAGCCGCGCCGCGAGCACCGCCTCGGGGGAGGCGGCGGTCCACACGGCGGGGACGTGCCGGGCCACGAGCTCGTGCTTGTAGTTGTAGAAGGTCGCCGTCACGGTCCCGGCGCCCACCGCCCCCAGCGCGGCGGAGCGCACCGCGAAGTTGACTGCCCTCGGGTCCGTGATCCCGATCGCGGCCATCTCCTGGCCCAGCTCGGGCGCGAAGTAGGACGTGGCGTGCAGGGAGTTGAGCACGTTGTGACAGCGGCGGCCGGCCCGCGGCTCGATGGCGGCAGTAGTCATGCCCGGCAGGTTACCAACCGCTTGGTACGTCGCCGAGGGGGCGGACGGACCCGGGTGCGGGCATGGCAGGAAAGGCGGGGTGCCCGTCATTGCTGCCACCGGGAGCCGGGCCGGGAATCAGGGACATGGCGCGGCGAACCGTCCTCGTCGTCCTCGTCGACGGAGTGCGGAGCCTCGACGTCACCGGCCCCCTGGAGGTGTCCGCCGGGGCCGAGTCCCCCACCCCGGGCAGCTACCGCATCCGCACCGCCTCCCTGGACGGCGCCCGTGCGCAACCTCCAGCGGCCTGACCCTGGTGCCGGACGGGACGCCGGCGGGGACGGCGGACCCGCACTCGCTGCGGGTGCTCGGCGGGCAGGGCACCCGCCGATCCGATCCGTGCCTGATCGCCCGGCTGCGGGCGCGGGCCGGGGGCCGAGCGGCTGGTCCCCGTCCGTACCGGGGCGCCCCCGTTCGCCGAGGCGGACCTCCTGGACGGCCGCCGCGTCACGACCCACTGGGCCCATTGCGCGAAACTCGCCCGCGACCATCCGGCCGTCGCCGCCGCGGCGGACCCCGTCTTCATCCGTGACGGCCGGGTCGCCACCTCCGCCGGGGTCACCTCCGGCATCGACCTGGCGCTCGCCCCGGTCGAGGAGGACCTGGACCGGGACGCCACCCTGACGATCGCCCGGCACCTGGACGACGTCCGTGTGCACCGGCTCCCTGCTCCCGGCCGCCGCGGCCCTCCCGGACGGCCGCCGCGCGGCCTCCCACCGGCCGGCCCTCGGCCACCTCGAGCGGTACGGCGCCGAACCCACCGGCGAGCGCGTGGTGTTCGGCGGCGAGTACGTCACGGCCGTGGGCGTCTCCGCCGGCTTCGACATGGGCCTGACCCTGTCCGGCCGCATCCCCGGGGACGAACACGCCCTGGCCGTGCCGCTGTTGACGGATTACGACCCGCAACCGCCCTACGTCTGCGGCTCGCCCGGGAAGGCGCCCGCCCGCCTCGTCGAGGAGTTCCGTGCCCGCGGCCGGTTCATCCTGACGTGGTCCAGGTGAACCGCGGCTGCCTGCGCTCCAGGAACGCGGCGACCCCTTCGGCGGTGTCGCCGCTGCCGCGCGCCTGCTCCCGCCAGTACCCGTCCCGGTCCCCGCGCCCGTCCGCGAACTCCTTCGCCGCGGCCTGCGTCAACTGCGAGCGGGAGACGAGGGTCCGGGTGAACTCGGCGACCCGGTCGTCCAGTTCGCCCTCCGGCAGCAGCTCGTCCACCAGCCCCGTGCGCAGCGCCCGCCGCGCGTCGATCAACTCTCCCGAGAACAGCAGGTACTTGGTGGTGGCCGGACCCACCAGGGACACCAGCCGCCCGGTGGAGGAGGCGGGGTAGACGATGCCCAGCTTCGCGGGCGTCACCCCGAACAGCGCGTCCTCCTCGGCGAACCGCAGGTCGCAGGCCGCCGCGAGCTGCGAACCGCCGCCCACGCAGTGCCCCCGGATCGCCGCCAGCGTCGGCTTGGGGAACGCCGCGAGGGCCTCCTCCGCCGCGACGGCGAGCCCCTGCGCCTCCTCCGGCGACCCCTGGAGCGTGAAGATGTCCGCCCCCGCGCAGAACGTGCCGCCCTCGCCGGTCAGCACCAGCGCCCGTACCTCCGGATCGGCGGCCAGCGTCTTCAGCAGCGGGGGCAGCGCGCGCCACATCGCGGCCGTCATGGCGTTGCGCTTGGCCGGGTGGCGGATGACGACGGTGGCGACCGAGCCGGTCACGCCGTGCTGAACCTGGGGCTCCATGGGCGGATGCTAACCGGCCTGCCCGACCGTACGATCGGGGAGGGGCTGCGCGCGAGGAGGCGCCGATGGCCGAGGACCGCAAGGGCACGGACGAGACGGCGCGACTGAAACGCGGCTTCGGCTGGCTGGCCGCGCTCGGCGTGGTCCTCGTGCTCGCCGGCCTGATCGGGCTGATCTACACCGGGGTCGCCACCCTCACCTCGATGCTCCTGTTCGGCTGGCTCCTGCTGATCGGCGGCGTGGTGGGACTGCTGCACGCGATCCAGGCCCGGGGCACCAACTTCTTCTGGCTCGGCGTGGTCGTCGCCGCCCTCAACATCGCGGCGGGCGTCGTCGTCATGCGCCGCCCCGAGGCCGCCGCCGAGGCCCTGACCATGTTCGCCGCGCTGCTCTTCCTGACCGGCGGGGTGTTCCGCCTGGTCGGCAGCCTGGTGGTGCGCGGACCCCAGTTCGGCTGGACCCTGGTGCAGGGCGCCTTCGGCCTGCTCCTGGGCATCCTGGTCCTCGCCTCCTGGCCGAGCAGCAGCAAGTACGTCATCGGCTGCTTCTTCTCCCTCGCGCTCCTCTTCGACGGTCTCGGCCTCATCGCCACCGGGTACGGCGGGCGGCGGATCGTCGGCCTGGTCTCGGAACGGCTCACGGCGGAGGAGCAGGCGCGGCGGACGGACGAGGCCGAGAGCGCCGGGCGTGTGCCGGACGAGGTCACCGTCAAACCCGTACAACCCGAATAGTTCGCGAACACGGCACGAGCCGGGCGGTAACGGTCACGAGGGTGATCGCCCCGGACATCGGTGGTCACGATCGCTCGATATGAGCTGACTTCTGTTCAGTCATCCGGCGCGGAGCGACACGTTGCCAACACTCGACGTGTGGTGACAATCGAGCGTGAGGGTGGCGACCCGACGATGGAGAACCTCGGGCGCGGGTCGGACCCGTGTCCACCGGCGCAGGGGCCGCCGCCGGACACGGGGCCACTGCCGTACGAAGGGGTCTGGCGCTTCACCGCTCCCGCGGTCGACGCCTCCGTCCCGCAGGCGAGACACGCCGTGCGGGACCTGCTGCTGCGCCAGGGCGTCCCGGTCTCGGACGACCTGGTGCAGGGACTTCTGCTGATCGTCTCCGAGCTGGTCACCAACGCGGTCAAGCACGCGGCACTGCTGTCGCCGACGCTCGCCGTGGAGGTCGCCGTCGGCGCGGAGTGGGTACGGGTGGCCGTCGAGGACAACCACCCCTACCGTCCGACCGCCCTGGAGGCCGCCCACAGCGAGACCGGCGGCCGGGGCCTGCTCCTGGTGCGCGAGATCACCCGCGAGGCGGGCGGCGTCTGCGACGTCGAGCACACCGCCGACGGCGGCAAGGTGATCTGGGCCGCCCTGCCGCTCGTCCCGGTGACCGTCGCCTAGCGGCCAGTGCGGGGGCTACCAGCCCGCCGACGGGCCCGTCAGCTCCCTGATCGCGGGGCGCGCCGCGTCCAGCACCGTCATGAACCAGGCCGAGAACGGCGCCCGCGCGTGCCGCTCCGCCAGCTCCGCGGGGGTCACGAAGGCCGTCGAGGCGATCTCCTCCGGGTCGGGACCCAGCGGCGACTGCACCATCCCGACGAACAGATGGTTGTACTCCTGCTCCACCAGGCCCGACTCCGGGTCCGGGTGGTTGTAGCGCACCGTGCCCGCCTCGGCGAGCAGCGACGGCGAGGCACCCAGCTCCTCGTACGTCCGCCGGGCCGCCGCCGCGAACGGGGCCTCGCCCGGGTAGGGGTGGCCGCAGCAGGTGTTGGACCACACCCCGGGGGAGTGGTACTTGCCCAGCGCCCGCTGCTGGAGCAGCAGCCGGCCCTGCTCGTCGAAGAGGAACACCGAGAAGGCACGGTGCAGTTGCCCCGGTGGCTGATGGGCGGCGAGCTTCTCCGCGGTGCCGATCGTGACGCCGTCCTCGTCGACCAGTTCCAGCAGAATCGGGTCAGCGGTGCCGTTCGACGGAGTGTGCGTCGCGGTGGCAGGTGTGATCGGCATACCCATCCTTCGCAATCGGTCTTTCGCGCCCCAAGTCTGCCGTACGAAAACGGTGCGCCGGGCAGGCGATCGTGCCCGGCGCGGCGGACGGGGGACCGTCAGGGGCGGCGCTGTGAGGGTGAGGACGCGCCCGCGGGTCGGATGGCTCCATTCCGTCAATGCCGGATTTACCCGACTCTCAGTGGCACAGCTTCGCCTCGTGTTCCGCGTGGCCACCGGGCTCCAGCTGGAAGGTGCAGTGCTCCACGTCGAAGTGGTCGCCGAGGCAGCCCTGGAGCTCGTGGAGCATCTTCTCGTGGCCGATCGCGTTCAGCGCGTCGGAGCGCACCACGACGTGAGCGGAGAGCACAGGCATACCCGAAGTGATGGTCCACGCGTGCAGATCGTGGACGTCCTCGACCCCGTCCAGGGCCAGGATGTGGGTGCGGACCTCCGTCATGTCGACGCCCTTCGGGGCCGCCTCCAGCAGCACGTCGAGGGTCTCCCGCAGCAGCCGCAGCGTGCGCGGCACGATCATCAGCCCGATGAGGAGGGAGGCGACCGGGTCCGCCGCCTGCCAGCCCGTGGTGAGGATCAGCACCGCCGAGACGATCACCGCGAGCGAGCCGAGCGCGTCCGCGGCGACCTCCAGGAACGCGCCCCGGACGTTCAGGCTGTCCTGCTGGCCGCGCACCAGCAGCGTGAGGGAGATCATGTTGGCGACCAGGCCGATCCCGCCGAACACGATGGTCAGCCCGCCCTCGGTGCCCGCGGGTGTGATGAACCGCTGGATCGCCTCGTACAGGACGTACCCGCCGACGCCGAGCAGCAGCAGGCAGTTGGCGAGCGCGGCGAGGATCTCGGCGCGGGCGTAGCCGAACGTGCGCCGCTCGCTCGGCGGGAGGTTCGCGAAGTGGATCGCCATCAGCGCCATGCCGAGGCCCAGCGCGTCCGTCGCCATGTGGGCCGCGTCGGCGACCAGGGCGAGCGAGTCCGCCATGATCCCGCCGACGATCTCGACGACCATCACGGTGAGCGTGATCGCCAGCGCCACCCGCAGCCGGCCCCGGTAGGCGGTGGTCGCCGTAGAGCCGGTGGGCGCGTGCGTGTGCCCGTGGTCGTGCCCAGCCCCCATGGAAGCCGCCTCCAAAGTTCCGTCCGGGCTCACAGTGAACTACGGGTGGGGGGTATCGGGCAACGCGGCACTGAACACCGTTGTCATGTGCCCTGACCTGCGGAAACGAACCGCAGGTCAGACCCGTGCGCACCCCCTTGCGGTCGGCTCGGCCAGATGTCCCGGATGCCCGGTCTGGGGTGCGCGGTTTGTCGGCCGGGCCTGTGATCACCGATGATGATCGCGGCAAAGGCCGGGGGAGACGGCGTTGATCGGCCAGTGAACGGGCGGTGAACGAGGGCTTCCCGGCATCCGATAGCCTCTGCCGACACGCCGCCCGAGGGGTGCTCCGCAGCAGACCGAGGGCCCCGCACCACGCACATGACCGACGTCCTCGCGTCGGGCCCCAGGGAGTGAGTTCGGTTGTCGACCGTCATCCTCACCGGTCAGCCGGTCCCCGGATCGTCGATCGAGACCGATCTGCGCTCGCTCGGCTTCGACGTGCGCCCCGCCGCCGACGCCGCCGAGGCCGAGACGCTCCTCGCGCAGGTCCCCGCGGACCGCAGGGTGGCCGTCGTCGACTCCCGGTTCGTGGGCCATGTGCACGCCCTGCGGCTCGGGCTCACCGACCCCCGCTTTCCGCTCGCCGCGATCCCCGGCGCCGTCACCGCGCAGGCCGCCGGCCGTCAGGCCCTCACCCGCGCGATGGCCCGGGAGAACAGCGCGGGCGGCGGCACGGCCCTCGCCGTGGACAGCCTCGCCGACCGCGTCGTCACCGCGCTCGACACCGACCGCGCGGGCGTCCACCACCCCGAACTCGGCAGCCTCGTCGCCGTCGTCCCGGCCGACCCGCAGACCCGCAACGAGGCCCGGCAGGCCGTCGCCGCCGTGGACGACGAGGCCGTCCGCCTGAAGTCGGCCGTCAAGTCCCGCGACGGCTTCTTCACCACGCACTTCATCAGCCCGTACTCCCGCTACCTGGCCCGCTGGTGCGCCCGCCGGGGCCTCACCCCCAACCAGGTCACCACCGCCTCGCTGATCACCGCGCTGATCGCGGCGGGCTGCGCGGCCACCGGTACCCGGCCCGGGTTCGTCGCGGCGGGCCTGCTCCTGATCTTCTCGTTCGTCCTGGACTGCACCGACGGCCAGCTCGCCCGCTATTCGCTCCAGTACTCCACGCTCGGCGCCTGGCTCGACGCCACCTTCGACCGGGCCAAGGAGTACGCCTACTACGCCGGACTCGCGCTCGGCGCGGCCCGGGGCGGCGACGACGTGTGGGCACTCGCCCTCGGCGCGATGGTCCTGCAGACCTGCCGGCACGTCGTCGACTTCTCCTTCAACGAGGCCAACCACGACGCCACGGCCAACACCAGCCCCACCGCCGCCCTCTCCGACAAGCTCGACAGCGTCGGCTGGACGGTCTGGCTGCGGCGCATGATCGTGCTGCCCATCGGCGAACGCTGGGCGATGATCGCGGTCCTCACGGCGGTCACGACCCCGCGGATCACCTTCTACGCCCTGCTCATCGGCTGCGCCTTCGCCGCGACCTACACGACCGCGGGCCGCGTGCTGCGCTCCCTGACCCGCAAGGCACGGCGCACAGACCGGGCGGCGAAGGCCCTGGCGGACCTCGCGGACAACGGGCCGCTGAGCGAACTGGGCGCACGGATCCTGCCGCGCACGTCGCTGGGCCCCGGGTTCCTGTGGGCCGCCGCCGGAGCCGTCCTCGTACCGCTGGCGGCCTGGTTCGACGGGC
Source organism: Streptomyces sp. NPDC090106 (assembly GCF_044747265.1). Classification (NCBI taxonomy): domain Bacteria; kingdom Bacillati; phylum Actinomycetota; class Actinomycetes; order Kitasatosporales; family Streptomycetaceae; genus Streptomyces; species Streptomyces sp. NPDC090106. The sequence goes on from NZ_JBIVDS010000008.1 coordinate 223,424, forward strand.
CGGGCTGGTCGGTCGTCCTGGCCGCGGCCGTCTACGTGCTGCTGTCCTCCGAGGCCGTCGCCCGCCCCCTCAAGGGCGCCCTCGACTGGCTCATCCCCCCGTTCTTCCGCGCCGCCGAGTACGGCACCGTCCTGATCCTGGCGGCCAAGGCGGACGTGAACGGAGTGCTTCCTGCGGCTTTCGGCCTGGTGGCCGCCGTCGCCTACCATCACTACGACACGGTGTACCGCATCCGCGGCGACGCCGGAGCGCCGCCGGCCTGGCTGGTGCGCGCCATCGGGGGGCAGGAAGGGCGGACGCTGCTCGTCGCCGTCCTCGCCGCGGTGCTCACCGCCACGCAGCTCAAGGTCGCGTTCACGGCGCTCGCCGTGGCCGTCGCCCTCCTGGTGCTCGTCGAGAGCATCCGCTTCTGGGTGTCCGCAGGGGCACCCGCAGTACACGATGAAGGAGAACCCGCATGATCGGCCTCGTGCTGGCGGCCGGCGCCGGACGGCGTCTGCGCCCCTACACCGACAGCCTCCCCAAGGCTCTGGTGCCGGTGGGTCCCGCGGGCATAGAGGGCGAGCCCACGGTCCTGGACCTGACCCTCGGCAACTTCGCCGAGATCGGTCTGACCGAGGTCGCGGTCATCGTCGGCTACCGCAAGGAGGCCGTGTACGCGCGCAAGGAGGCGCTGGAGGCGAAGTACGGCCTCAGGATCACCCTCATCGACAACGACAAGGCCGAGGAGTGGAACAACGCCTACTCCCTGTGGTGCGGCCGTGACGCCCTCAAGGACGGCGTGATCCTCGCCAACGGCGACACCGTCCACCCCGTCTCGGTCGAGCGGACACTGCTCGCCGCGCGCGGCGACGGCAAGCGGATCATCCTGGCCCTGGACACCGTGAAGTCCCTCGCGGACGAGGAGATGAAGGTCGTCGTCGACCCCGACCGGGGCATGACGAAGATCACCAAGCTGATGGACCCCGCCGAGGCCACCGGCGAGTACATCGGCGTCACCCTCATCGAGGGCGACGCCGCGGCCGAACTGGGCGACGCGCTCAAGACGGTCTGGGAGAGCGACCCGCAGCAGTTCTACGAGCACGGCTACCAGGAGCTCGTGAACCGCGGCTTCCGGATCGACGTCGCGCCGATCGGTGACGTCAAGTGGGTGGAGATCGACAACCACGACGATCTCGCCCGCGGACGGGAGATCGCGTGCCAGTACTGACCCGGCTCATTCCCTCGCCGGTCGTCGTCGACATCCGCCCGGGTGCCCTCGACGACCTGGCGGCCGTCCTCGCCGACGAGCGCGTCTCGCACTCCGGCCGGCTCGCCGTGGCCGTGAGCGGCGGCTCCGGCGCGCGCCTGCGGCAGCGGCTCGAACCCACCCTGCCCGGCGCCACCTGGTACGAGGTCGGCGGCGGCACCCTCGACGACGCGGTGCAGCTGGCCAGCGACATAAGGGCCGGCCACTTCGACGCGGTCGTGGGCCTCGGCGGCGGCAAGATCATCGACTGCGCCAAGTTCGCCGCGGCGCGCGTCGGGCTGCCGCTGGTCGCCGTGCCGACGAACCTCGCGCACGACGGGCTGTGCTCGCCGGTCGCGACCCTCGACAACGACGCGGGCCGCGGCTCCTACGGCGTACCCAACCCGATCGCGGTCGTCATCGACCTGGACGTCATCCACCAGGCCCCGGCCCGGTACGTGCGCGCCGGGATCGGCGACGCCGTCTCCAACGTCTCCGCGATCGCCGACTGGGAGCTGGCCAACCAGGTCAAGGGCGAGAAGATCGACGGCCTGGCCGCCGCCATCGCCCGGCAGGCCGGCGAAGCCGTGCTGCGGCACCCCGGCGGCATAGGGGACACCGACTTCCTCCAGGTGCTCGCCGAGGCGCTCGTGCTCAGCGGCATCGCCATGTCCGTCTCGGGCGACTCCCGCCCCTCCTCCGGCGCCTGCCACGAGATCAACCACGCCTTCGACCTGCTGTTCCCCAAGCGGGCCGCCGCCCACGGCGAGCAGTGCGGCCTCGGCGCGGCCTTCGCGATGTTCCTGCGCGGGGCGCACGAGGAGTCGGCGTACATGGCCTCGGTGCTGCGCCGCCACGGTCTGCCGGTCCTCCCGGAGGAGATCGGCTTCACGGTGGACGAGTTCGTCCGCGCCGTGGAGTTCGCCCCCGAGACCCGGCCCGGCCGTTACACGATCCTCGAACACCTCGACCTCAAGACCGACCAGATCAAGGACACCTACGCCGACTATGTCAAGGCCATCGGTAGCTGAACTCCGCCCGGTCGTCCACCCCGCGGGGGTGAAGGACCGACGCAGCGGTGAGCACTGGATGGGACGCCTCTACATGCGTGAGGTGTCCCTGCGGGTCGACCGCTACCTGGTGAACACCAGGGTCACGCCCAACCAGCTCACGTACCTGATGACCGTCTTCGGTGTCCTCGCCGCCCCGGCACTGCTCGTGCCGGGGATCTGGGGCGCCGTGCTCGGTGTGATCGCGGTCCAGATGTATCTGCTGCTCGACTGCGTCGACGGCGAGATCGCCCGCTGGAAGAAGCAGTACTCGCTCAACGGCGTCTACCTGGACCGTGTGGGCGCCTACCTCACCGACGCCGCCGTCCTCGTCGGCTTCGGGCTGCGCGCCGCCGACCTGTGGGGCAGCGGCCGGATCGACTGGCTGTGGGCCTTCCTCGGCACCCTGGCCGCGCTCGGCGCCATCCTGATCAAGGCGGAGACCGACCTCGTCGGCGTCGCCCGCCACCAGGCCGGCAAACCGCCCGTGCAGGAGTCGGCGGCCGAGATGCGCTCCTCCGGCATGGCGCTGGCCCGCAAGGCCGCGTCGCTGCTGAAGTTCCACCGCCTCATCCTCGGCATCGAGGCGTCCCTGCTGATCCTCGTCCTCGCGATCGTCGACGACGTCCGCGGCGACCTCTTCTTCTCCCGTCTCGGGGTCGCGGTGCTCGCCGGCATCGCGCTGCTCCAGACGCTGCTGCACCTGGTGTCCATCCTCGCCTCCAGCAGGCTGAAGTGACCGGCACGAAGGTCGGCGCGGTCATCATCACGATGGGCAACCGCCCCGACGAACTGCGCGCCCTGCTCGACTCGGTCGCCAAGCAGGACGGCGACCGCGTCGAGGTGGTCGTCGTCGGCAACGGCTCGCCCGTCCCGGACGTCCCCGAGGGCGTCCGGACGATCGAGCTGCCCGAGAACCTCGGCATCCCCGGCGGACGCAACGTCGGCATGGAGGCCTTCGGCCCGAGCGGTCGCGACGTCGACATATTGCTCTTCCTCGACGACGACGGCCTCCTCGCCCGGCACGACACCGCCGCCCTGTGCCGCGAGGCCTTCACCACCGACCCGCGGCTCGGCATCATCAGCTTCCGCATCGCCGACCCGGACACCGGCGAGACCCAGCGCCGGCATGTGCCCAGGCTCCGGGCCGCCGACCCGATGCGCTCCTCCCGGGTCACCACCTTCCTCGGCGGCGCCAACGCCGTACGCACCCAGGTCTTCGCCGAGGTCGGCGGACTGCCGGACGAGTTCTTCTACGCGCACGAGGAGACCGACCTGGCCTGGCGGGCCCTGGACGCGGGCTGGATGATCGACTACCGGTCCGACATGGTGCTGTACCACCCGACCACCGCGCCCTCGCGGCACGCGGTCTACCACCGCATGGTCGCCCGCAACCGCGTCTGGCTGGCCCGGCGCAACCTCCCCGCCCCGCTGGTCCCGGTCTACCTCGGCGTCTGGCTGCTGCTGACCCTGGTCCGCCGCCCCTCGCGGCCCGCGCTCAGGGCCTGGTTCGGCGGATTCCGGGAGGGCTGGGGCAGCCCGTGCGGACCCCGGCGGCCGATGAAGTGGCGTACCGTGTGGCGGCTGACCCGACTGGGCCGCCCCCCGGTCATCTGACAAGCTCGAACCCGAGACCACCCGGGCCGGACCCGGCCCCGGCTCCCGCGCGCGCCCGCACAGGCCGCGCGTCCCGAAGACGAAAGTTTCCACCAGTGAGTGAGACAACGCACGACGGCCCGGTCGCGGTGACCGCGACCGCGTCGCCCGGCGAGGGCCTCACGCCGGCCCAGCTCGCCGACAGGTACGGGCTGACCGTCAGCGGCGCCCGCCCCTCCCTCGTCGAGTACGTCCGTCAGCTCTGGGACCGGCGCCACTTCATCCTCGCGTTCTCGCGGGCGAAGCTGACCGCCCAGTACAGCCAGGCCAAGCTCGGCCAGCTCTGGCAGGTGGCGACCCCGCTGCTGAACGCGCTGGTCTACTTCTTCATCTTCGGCCTGCTGCTCGGTGCCCGGAAGGGCATCGCGCACGACATCTACGTGCCGTTCCTGGTGACGGGCGTGTTCGTCTTCACCTTCACCCAGAGCTCGGTCCTCGCGGGCGTCCGCGCCATCTCGGGCAACCTCGGCCTGGTGCGCGCGCTGCACTTCCCGCGCGCCGCGCTGCCCGTCTCCTTCGCGCTCCAGCAGCTCCAGCAGCTCCTGTACTCGATGATCGTCCTCGTGCTGATCATGGTCGCGTTCGGCAGCTACCCGGGCCTGTCCTGGCTGCTGGTGATCCCCGCGCTGGTCCTCCAGTTCGTCTTCAACACCGGCCTGGCGCTGATCTTCGCCCGCGCGGGCAGCAAGACACCCGACCTCGCCCAGCTGATGCCGTTCGTGCTGCGCACCTGGATGTACGCGTCCGGCGTGATGTTCAGCATCCCGGCCATGCTCGAAGGCAAGGACCTGCCGGGCTGGGTCACCGAGGTCCTCCAGTGGAACCCCGCCGCGATCTACATGGACCTGATCCGCTTCGCGCTGATCGACGGGTACGGCTCGGAGTACCTGCCCCCGCACGTGTGGCTCTTCGCCCTGGGCTGGGCGCTGCTCGCCGGGGTGTTCGGCTTCGTGTACTTCTGGAAGGCGGAAGAGAGGTACGGCCGTGGCTGAGCAGCAGCAGGAACAACTGGTTCCGACCGTCATCGCGGACGAACTGCACATCGTCTACCGCGTCAACGGCGCCAAGACGGGCAAGGGCAGTGCCACCTCCGCGCTCAGCCGCATCGTCAAGCGCGGCGAGGAGCGCGGGGTGCGCAAGGTGCACGCCGTGCGCGGCGTCTCCTTCGTCGCCTACCGGGGCGAGGCCATCGGCCTCATCGGCTCCAACGGCTCCGGCAAGTCGACGCTGCTGCGCGCCATCGCCGGTCTGCTGCCCGCCGAGAGCGGCAAGGTCTACACCGACGGCCAGCCCTCGCTCCTCGGTGTCAACGCCGCCCTCATGAACGACCTCACCGGCGAGCGCAACGTCATATTGGGCGGGCTCGCGATGGGCATGTCCCGGGAGCAGATCAAGGAGCGCTACCAGGAGATCGTCGACTTCTCCGGCATCAACGAGAAGGGCGACTTCATCACCCTGCCCATGCGGACGTATTCGTCCGGCATGGCGGCCCGGCTCCGCTTCTCCATCGCCGCCGCCAAGGACCACGACGTCCTGATGATCGACGAGGCCCTCGCGACGGGCGACCGCAAGTTCCAGAAGCGGTCCGAGGCGCGCATCCGCGAGCTGCGCAAGCACGCGGGCACGGTGTTTCTGGTCAGCCACAACAACAAGTCGATCCGGGACACCTGCGACCGGGTGCTGTGGCTGGAGCGCGGCGAGCTGCGCATGGACGGGCCCACCGACGAGGTCCTCAAGGAGTACGAGAAGTTCACGGGCAAGTAGTCCACCCGGACCTGGACGCCCCGGACCAGGACGTTTCTCAGGGCCCCGCCGGAACTGCCGCCGCGGGGCCCCGCGTCTGCAAAGGAAACGTCAACTTCGGTACCGCGTAGGAATCTTGAAGTCAATCGGTGTGTTGTTGTGATGTGCAGGACACCCCGGGGATCCTCCGTGCGCTGTACAACGTAAGCTGTACCGGTCCCGAATCGCGGCAAGTGGGGCGATAATGCCCGACGTCCCCAGGCAGGGCGGCCGCGCGGAAGGCCGGGCGGCGTGTCCGAAATAGTGCGTATTGGGTCTGCGGTGTAGAACGGGAGATGTGACGGCCATGGCTATGGAAACTCCCCAGCTCAACGCAGCGAGTGCGGTCTGTGGCCCGGGTGACGGACGGTGACGGGGACGAGCACGGCGCGCGCCTCGGACACGGAGCGGGGCACGCTGGACAAGGCCGCGGGTGAGAACTTCCCCGTGGCCCCCTTCTTCCTGCCCCGCGCCTGGCGCGCGGACCTCATGGCGGTGTACGGCTTCGCCCGTCTCGTCGACGACATCGGCGACGGCGACCTGGCCCCCGGCGGCGCCGACGCCCGCCTCCTCGGCGTCGCCCCCGAGCAGGCCGACGACCGGATCGTGCTGCTCGACGCCTTCGAGGCCGACCTGCGCCGCGTCTACGACGGCACCCCCCGCCACCCCCTGCTGCGCCGGCTCCAGCCCACCGTCCGCCGCTGCGCGCTGCCCCCCGAGCCCTTCCTCGGCCTGATCGCCGCGAACCGCCAGGACCAGACCGTCAAGCGGTACGAGACCTACGACGACCTGCTCGCCTACTGCGAACTGTCCGCCAACCCGGTCGGCCGGCTCGTCCTCGGCGTCACCGGCACCTCGACCCCCGAGCGGATCCGGCTCTCCGACGCGGTCTGCACGGCGCTCCAGATCGTCGAGCACCTCCAGGACGTGGCCGAGGACCTCGGCCGCGACCGCATCTACCTGCCCGCCTCCGACATGAAACGCTTCGGCGTCCAGGAGACGGATCTCGCCGCGCACACCGCGGGCGCATCGGTGCGCGCACTGGTCGCCCACGAAGCAGAACGCGCCCGTGGCCTCCTGAATGAAGGCGCCCCCCTCGTGGGTAGCGTCCACGGCAGGCTCAAGCTGCTGCTCGCGGGGTTCGTGGCGGGGGGAAGGGCGGCCGTCCACGCGATCGCCGCCGCCGAATACGACGTACTTCCCGGCCCGCCCAAGCCCGGCAAGCTCCGGCTGCTGCGCGAGGTGGGCCTGACTCTGCGAGGAGAGGGGTGATCCGGACCGTGGAGGCCGAACCACACGTGTCCGCACCGGTACTCGCCGCCTACAGCTACTGCGAGGCCGTCACCGGACAACAGGCCCGGAACTTCGCGTACGGCATCAGGCTGCTCCCGACGACCAAACGCCGGGCGATGTCCGCGCTGTACGCGTTCTCGCGTCGCGTCGACGACATCGGTGACGGGACGCTGGAACCGGACGTGAAGACCGTCAGGCTGGAGGAGACCCGGGCGATGCTGACCCGGGTGCGCGAGGGCGCGGTGGACGAGGACGACACCGACCCGGTCGCGGTCGCCCTCTCCCACGCCGCCACCGCCTTCCCGATCCCGCTGGGCGGCCTGGACGAGCTGATCGACGGCGTCGTGATGGACGTGCGCGGCGAGACCTACGAGACCTGGGACGACCTGAAGGTCTACTGCCGCTGCGTCGCCGGGGCCATCGGGCGGCTCTCGCTCGGGGTGTTCGGGCCGGACGCGGGGGCGCGCGGCGCCGAGCGCGCGCCGGAGTACGCCGACACGCTCGGGCTGGCGCTCCAGCTCACCAACATCCTCCGGGACGTCCGGGAGGACGCCGAGGGCGGACGCACCTATCTGCCCGCCGACGACCTCGCGAAGTTCGGCTGCTCGGCCGGGTTCGACGGACCGACCCCGCCCGAGGGCTCCGACTTCGCGGGGCTCGTGCACTTCGAGGTGCGCCGGGCCCGGGCCCTGTTCGCCGAGGGTTACCGCCTGCTCCCCATGCTCGACCGGCGCAGCGGCGCGTGCGTCGCGGCCATGGCGGGGATCTACCGGAGGCTCCTCGACCGCATCGAGCGCGACCCCGAGGCGGTGCTGCGGGGCCGGGTGTCGCTGCCGGGACGCGAGAAGGCGTATGTCGCCGTACGCGGTCTGTCGGGGCTGGACACCCGGCATGTGACACGGCGAACCGTCAGGAGGCGCACCTGATGGACAATTCGGTCCAAGGTGATGCCACCGGCGAAAGGTGGCACGCAACCCTCCGGCGGGGGACCGCGTCCCTGACTGCAACGGCCTGCCGTCCCACGTTCAACCGACGCGGCGGTCGCTCGGGGGAGGACGCGTGATGACCGACGGCAAGGAGCCGGGACGGGACGCCGTCGTGATCGGCGGCGGGCTCGCCGGCGTCACCGCGGCACTGGCCCTCGCGGACGCGGGTGTCCGCGTCACCCTGCTCGAAGGGCGGCCACGCCTGGGCGGGCTCGCCTTCTCCTTCCAGCGCGGCGAGCTGACCGTCGACAACGGACAGCACGTCTATCTGCGCTGCTGCACCGCCTACCGCTGGTTCCTCGACCGGATCGAGGGCAGCGCGCTGGCGCCGCTGCAGGATCGTCTCGACGTGCCCGTACTCGACGCGGCCAGGCCCGAGGGGCGGCGGCTCGGCAGGCTGCGGCGCGACGCGCTGCCCGTGCCTCTGCATCTGGGGCGCAGCCTCGCGACGTATCCGCATCTCTCGCTCGCCGAGCGGGCCATGGTGGGCCGCGCCGCGCTCGCGCTCAAGGGGCTCGACCTCGCCGATCCGGAGCTGGACGCGCAGAGCTTCGGCGGCTGGCTGACCGCCCACGGTCAGTCGGCGCGTGCCGTCGAGGCGCTGTGGGACCTGGTCGGGGTCGCGACCCTCAACGCGGTCGCGGGCGAGGCCTCGCTGGGGCTCGCCGCGATGGTGTTCAAGACCGGTCTGCTGTCCGACCCGGGCGCGGCCGACATCGGATGGGCGCACGTCCCGCTGGGCGAACTGCATGACCGGCTCGCCCGCAAGGCGCTCGACTCAGCGGGCGTGCGTACCGAGGTCCGTACACGCGTCACCTCCATCTCCACCGAAGAGAACGGACGGTGGAGCGTTCAGGTTCCCGGCGAGACGCTGTCCGCCGACGCGGTCGTCCTCGCCGTACCCCAGCGCGAGGCCCACGACCTGCTGCCGGACGGGGCTCTCGACGCCCCCGGGAAACTGCTGGAGATCGGCACCGCGCCGATCCTCAACGTGCATGTCGTCTACGACCGCCGGGTGCTGGAGAAGCCGTTCTTCGCGGCGCTCGGCACCCCGGTCCAGTGGGTCTTCGACCGGACCGAGGCGTCCGGTCTCAAGGAGGGCCAGTACCTCGCCCTGTCCCAGTCGGCCGCCCAGGACGACATCGACGCACCCGTCTCCGCGCTCCGGGAGAAGTACCTCCCCGAGCTGGAGCGGCTCCTGCCCGGCACCCGGGGTGCCGAGGTGAAGGACTTCTTCGTGACCCGGGAGCGCACGGCGACGTTCGCCCCCGCCCCAGGCGTCGGCGTGCTGCGGCCCGGCGCCCGTACGAAAGCCCCCGGCCTCTACCTGGCCGGAGCGTGGACCGCCACAGGGTGGCCCGCGACCATGGAGAGTGCGGTCCGCAGCGGCGTGAGCGCGGCGGACGCCGCGCTGGACGCCCTGGGCCGGCCCCGCCCCAGCCACCTCTTCGACCTGGAAGAGGCGGCGTGATGCTGAACCAGCGCACGGCGGCAGGTCTCCGCACCTCCGGTACAGCAACAAGAGGAGAACCTGTGCCCACTGTGCCCCCGGCCGCCGAGACGGCCGCTCGAGCGACCGCGGTGGACGTGACCGCGCTCCTGGAGCGCGGTCGGACCCTCGCCACACCGGTACTGCGGGCGGCCGTGGACCGGCTGGCCCCTCCCATGGACACCGTCGCCGCCTACCACTTCGGCTGGATCGACGCCGCGGGCAACCCGACCGCGGGCGACGGCGGCAAGGCCGTGCGCCCCGCGCTCGCCGTCCTCTCCGCCGAGGTCACCGGTGCCGCGCCCGAGGTCGGCATCCCGGGCGCCGTCGCCGTCGAACTGGTCCACAACTTCTCGTTGCTGCACGACGACCTGATGGACGGCGACGAACAGCGCCGCCACCGCGACACCGTCTGGAAGGTGCACGGCCCCGCCCAGGCGATCCTCGTCGGCGACGCCCTGTTCGCGCTGGCCAACGAGGTGCTGCTGGAACTCGACTCCGTCGAGGCCGGCCGTGCCACCCGCCGCCTGACCACCGCCACCCGGGCCCTGATCGACGGCCAGGCCCAGGACATCTCCTACGAGCACCGCGACCGCGTCAGCGTCGAGGAGTGCCTGGAGATGGAGGGCAACAAGACCGGCGCCCTGCTGGCCTGCGCCAGCTCCATCGGCGCCGTCCTCGGCGGCGCGGACGCCCGCACCGCCGACACCCTGGAGAAGTACGGCTACCACCTCGGCCTCGCCTTCCAGGCCGTCGACGACCTCCTCGGCATCTGGGGCGACCCCGAGTCCACCGGCAAGCAGACCTGGAGCGACCTGCGCCAGCGCAAGAAGTCCCTGCCGGTCGTGGCCGCGCTCGCGGCGGGCGGCGACGCCTCCGACCGGCTCGGTGAGCTCCTCGCCGCCGACGCCAAGAGCAGCGACTTCGAGACCTTCTCCGAGCAGGAGTTCGCCGCCCGCGCCGCCCTCATCGAGGAGGCGGGCGGTCGCGACTGGACCGCCGAGGAGGCGCGCCGCCAGCACGTCATCGCGGTCGAGGCCCTCGACGCCATCGACATGCCCGACCGGGTACGGGACCGCTTCACGGCGCTCGCGGACTTCGTCGTCGTACGGAAGAGATGAGCACCACCGGGCGAAAAGAGATGATCAGTATCGGCCGAATAGCCCTCGCGTAGTCGCCGGCCGGACGCGTACCGAAGCGCTCCGGCCGACGGCGGACCCACAGCAGAGCACCGATTGCACACTGCACGAAGGGGAAGCCATGACAGCGACGACCGACGGAAGCACCGGGGCCCTGCCGCCCCGCGCTGCCGCGGCCACCGAGACCGACACCGAGACCTCACGCGCGGCCGGGGTACGGGACACCGCCGCGTTCGCCGTACAGCGCGCCACGGACTTCCTGCTGGCCCAGCAGGACCCGCAGGGCTGGTGGAAGGGCGACCTGGAGACCAACGTCACCATGGACGCCGAGGATCTGCTGCTCCGTCAGTTCCTGGGCATCCGCGACGAGTCGACCACACGCGCCGCCGGTCTGTTCATCCGCGGCGAGCAGCGCGAGGACGGCACCTGGGCCACCTTCTTCGGCGGCCCCGGCGACCTCTCCGCCACCATCGAGGCGTACGTCGCCCTGCGGCTGGCCGGTGACGCGCCGGACGCCCCGCACATGGCGAAGGCCGCGGAGTGGGTCCGCGCCCAGGGCGGGATCGCCGCCGCCCGGGTCTTCACCCGGATCTGGCTCGCCCTGTTCGGCTGGTGGAAGTGGGAGGACCTGCCCGAACTCCCGCCGGAGCTCATCTACTTCCCCAAGTGGGTGCCGCTCAACATCTACGACTTCGGCTGCTGGGCCCGGCAGACCATCGTCCCGCTGACGATCGTCTCGGCCAAGCGTCCGGTACGGCCCGCGCCCTTCGCGCTGGACGAGCTGCACACCGACCCGGCGAACCCCAACCCGGCCAGGCCCCTGGCCCCGGCGGCGAGTTGGGACGGCGCCTTCCAGCGCCTGGACAAGGCGCTGCACCAGCTGCGCAAGGTCGCGCCGCGCCGGCTGCGCAGGGCGGCCATGAACACCGCCGCCCGCTGGATCATCGAGCGGCAGGAGAACGACGGCTGCTGGGGCGGCATCCAGCCCCCGGCCGTCTACTCGGTCATCGCCCTGCACCTGGTCGGCTACGACCTCCAGCACCCGGTCATGCGCGCCGGGCTGGAGTCACTGGACCGTTTCGCCGTCTGGCGCGAGGACGGCGCCCGGATGATCGAGGCCTGCCAGTCCCCGGTGTGGGACACCTGCCTGGCGACCATCGCCCTCGCCGACGCCGGGGTCGCCCCGGACCATCCGCAGCTCGTCAAGGCGGCGGACTGGATGCTGGGCGAGGAGATCGTCCGGCCCGGCGACTGGGCCGTCAAACGGCCGCAACTCCAGCCGGGCGGATGGGCGTTCGAGTTCCACAACGACAACTACCCCGACATCGACGACACCGCCGAGGTGGTCCTCGCGCTGCGCCGGGTCCGGCACCACGACCCCGAGCGGCTGGAGCGGGCCATCGGGCGCGGGGTGCGCTGGAACCTCGGCATGCAGTCCAGGAACGGAGCCTGGGGCGCCTTCGACGTCGACAACACCAGTCCGTTCCCCAACCGGCTGCCGTTCTGCGACTTCGGCGAGGTGATCGACCCGCCGTCGGCGGACGTCACCGCCCATGTGGTGGAGATGCTCGCCGTCGAGGGCCTCGCCCACGACCCGCGCACCCGGCGCGGCATCGAGTGGCTGCTCGCGGAACAGGAGCCGGACGGCTCGTGGTTCGGGCGCTGGGGCGTCAACTACGTCTACGGCACCGGGTCCGTCGTCCCCGCCCTGGTCGCGGCCGGCATCCCCGCCGCGCACCCCGCGGTCCGGCGGGCGGTGGCCTGGCTGGAGTCCGTCCAGAACGACGACGGGGGCTGGGGCGAGGACCTGCGCTCCTACAACGACGCCCAGGGCTGGAGCGCCAGAGGTGCCTCCACCGCCTCCCAGACGGGCTGGGCGCTGATGGCGCTCCTCGCGGCCGGGGAGCGGGACTCCAAGGCCGTCGAGCGGGGCGTGGAGTGGCTCGCGGCCACCCAGCGGGAGGACGGCTCCTGGGACGAGCCGTACTTCACCGGCACCGGCTTCCCGTGGGACTTCTCCATCAACTACCACCTGTACCGGCAGGTGTTCCCGCTGACCGCGCTCGGACGCTACGTCCACGGCGAACCGTTTGCGCAGCCGGGCCCGGGCCTTCTCGCCGAGGCCGGGGAGGGCTGAGATGGACAGCCGGCCCGCGCGGACGCCGCTGCTGATCGCCTGTGCGCTCGGCATCGAGCGGCTCGCGCTGCGCGGCGGCGACCGGGGCGCGGCGGGCGGGCCCGTCACGGTGCTCCGCACCGGCATGGGGCCGCGGGCGGCCGAGCTGGCCGTCACCCGGGCCCTGGCCGCACCGGAGCTGGCGGACGCCGCGGTGCTGGCCACGGGCTTCTGCGCCGGTCTCGCGCCGGGTATGCACCCGGGCGACCTGGTCGTCGCGGAAGAAACCCGCGGACCGAAGGGAACCGTTCCGTGCGTGGGGACCGACCTACTCGTCAAGGAGCTGGTTCGGGGGGTACCCGGACGAACCGTCCACACCGGACCGCTGACCGGCTCCGACCATGTCGTCCGTGGTCCTGAACGGTCCGATCTGCTCGCGACCGGCGCGATCGCGGTCGACATGGAGTCCGCCACCACACTCCACAGCGCCGTGCGCGCGGGCACGCGCCCCGTTGCGGCCGTCCGGGTGGTCGTGGACGCTCCAGAACATGAACTAGTCCGTATCGGCACGGTGCGCGGTGGAATATCGGCCTTCCGCGTCCTTCGTTCCGTACTTCCAGCTTTCTTTGAATGGCACCGTAATGTGATGCTCCCCCGGAGGTGAGCCAGATGGCCATGCCGCTGCGTCAGTCCATCAAGGTCGCTACATACCTGGCCGAACAGAAGCTCCGCAAGCGGGACAAGTTCCCGCTGATCGTGGAGCTGGAGCCCCTCTTCGCCTGCAACCTCAAGTGCGAGGGCTGCGGGAAGATCCAGCACCCGGCGGGCGTGCTCAAGCAGCGCATGCCGGTCGCGCAGGCCGTCGGAGCGGTGCTGGAGTCCGGTGCGCCGATGGTGTCCATCGCGGGCGGCGAGCCCTTGATGCACCCTCAGATCGACGAGATCGTGCGGCAGTTGGTGGCGAAGAAGAAGTACGTCTTCCTCTGCACCAACGCGATGCTGCTGCGCAAGAAGATGGACAAGTTCACGCCCTCCCCGTACTTCGCCTTCGCGGTGCACATCGACGGGCTGCGCGAGCGGCACGACGAGTCCGTCGCCAAGGAGGGCGTGTTCGACGAGGCCGTGGAGGCGATCAAGGAGGCCAAGCGGCGCGGCTTCCGGGTCACCACCAACTCGACCTTCTTCAACACCGACACCCCGCAGACCGTCATCGAGGTGCTCAACTTCCTCAACGACGACCTGCACGTCGACGAGATGATGATCTCGCCCGCCTACGCCTACGAGAAGGCGCCCGACCAGGAGCACTTCCTCGGCGTGGAGCAGACCCGCGAACTGTTCAAGAAGGCCTTCGCGGGCGGCAACCGGCGCAAGTGGCGGCTCAACCACTCCCCGCTCTTCCTGGACTTCCTGGAGGGCAAGGTCGACTTCCCCTGCACCGCCTGGGCGATCCCCAACTACTCGCTCTTCGGCTGGCAGCGCCCCTGCTACCTGATGAGCGACGGGTACGTGCCGACGTACCGCGAACTCATCGAGGACACCGACTGGGACCAGTACGGCCGCGGCAAGGACCCGCGGTGCGCCAACTGCATGGCGCACTGCGGCTACGAGCCCACCGCCGTCCTCGCCACCATGGGGTCCCTGAAGGAGTCCCTGCGCGCCATGCGCGAGACGGTCTCAGGAAACCGGGAGTGACGTCATGACCGCCGTTTCGCTGGGCGTCCCCGAGATGCCGGTCCGCCCCCTCGCCGAACGGCGCCTGTCCCGGCAGATCCAGGTCGGGCCGGTGGCGGTCGGGGGCGGGGCCCCGGTCTCGGTGCAGTCGATGACCACGACCCGCACCTCCGACATCGGGGCCACCCTCCAGCAGATCGCCGAACTCACCGCCTCCGGCTGCCAGATCGTCCGCGTCGCCTGTCCCACGCAGGACGACGCGGACGCCCTCGCCACCATCGCCCGCAAGTCGCAGATCCCGGTGATCGCGGACATCCACTTCCAGCCGAAGTACGTGTTCGCCGCCATCGAGGCGGGCTGCGCGGCGGTGCGCGTCAACCCGGGCAACATCAAGCAGTTCGACGACAAGGTCAAGGAGATCGCGCGGGCCGCGAACGACCACGGCACGCCGATCCGGATCGGGGTCAACGCCGGGTCGCTGGACCGGCGGCTGCTCCAGAAGTACGGCAGGGCGACACCCGAGGCGCTCGTCGAATCGGCGCTGTGGGAAGCCTCGTTGTTCGAGGAGCACGGCTTCCGGGACATCAAGATCTCCGTCAAGCACAACGACCCGGTCGTGATGGTCGAGGCCTACCGGCAGCTCGCCGCCCAGTGCGACTACCCGCTGCACCTGGGCGTGACCGAGGCGGGTCCCGCCTTCCAGGGCACGATCAAGTCGGCCGTCGCCTTCGGCGCCCTGCTCAGCCGGGGCATCGGCGACACCATCCGGGTCTCGCTGTCCGCGCCGCCCGCCGAGGAGGTCAAGGTCGGCATCCAGATCCTGGAGTCCCTGAACCTCAGGCAGCGGCGCCTGGAGATCGTCTCCTGCCCGTCGTGCGGGCGGGCACAGGTCGACGTCTACAAGCTGGCCGACGAGGTCACGGCGGGCCTGGAGGGCATGGAAGTGCCCCTGCGGGTCGCGGTGATGGGGTGCGTGGTCAACGGCCCCGGCGAGGCGCGCGAGGCGGATCTGGGGGTCGCCTCGGGCAATGGCAAGGGGCAGATCTTCGTGAAGGGCGAGGTCATCAAGACCGTGCCCGAGTCGAAGATCGTGGAGACCCTCATCGAAGAGGCGATGAAGATCGCCGAGCAGATGGAACAGGACGGCGTCGCCTCGGGGGAGCCGGCCGTCACCGTGAGCTGAACAGCACGGACCTAAGGGGGCCCGACCGTGACGATTCTGGAGAGCATCCGCGGACCACGCGACCTGAACGCGCTGTCCGAGACGGAACTTCGCGAACTGTCGGAAGAGATCAGGGAGTTCCTCGTGCACGCGGTCGCCAGGACCGGCGGTCATCTCGGGCCCAATCTGGGGGTGGTGGAACTCTCCATCGCCCTCCACCGGGTCTTCGAGTCGCCGGTCGACCGCCTGGTGTGGGACACCGGCCATCAGAGCTATGTGCACAAACTGCTGACGGGACGTCAGGACTTCTCGAAGCTGCGCGGCAAGGGCGGCCTGTCCGGCTACCCCTCCCGCGAGGAGTCCGAGCACGACATCGTCGAGAACAGCCACGCCTCCACCGCGCTCGGCTGGGCCGACGGACTCGCCAAGGCCCGCCAGGTGCAGGGCGAGAAGGGGCATGTCGTCGCCGTCATCGGGGACGGGGCGCTCACCGGCGGCATGGCCTGGGAGGCGCTGAACAACATCGCGGCGGCCAAGGACCGGCCGCTGATCATCGTCGTCAACGACAACGAGCGCTCCTACGCGCCCACCATCGGCGGCCTCGCCAACCACCTGGCCACCCTGCGCACCACCGACGGCTACGAGCGGGTGCTCGCCTGGGGCAAGGACGTCCTCCAGCGCACCCCCGTCATCGGCACCACCGTGTACGAGGCGCTGCACGGCGCCAAGAAGGGCTTCAAGGACGCCTTCGCCCCGCAAGGACTCTTCGAGGACCTCGGCCTGAAGTACGTCGGCCCGATCGACGGACACGACATCGGCGCCGTCGAGTCCGCGCTGCGCCGGGCGAAACGCTTCCACGGCCCCGTGCTCGTCCACTGCCTCACCGAGAAGGGGCGCGGCTACGAGCCCGCCCTCGCCCACGAGGAGGACCACTTCCACACCGTCGGGGTGATGGACCCCCTCACCTGCGAACCTCTCGCCCCCTCCAACGGGCCGTCCTGGACGTCGGTGTTCGGCGACGAGATGGTCGCCATCGGCCAGGAGCGCGAGGACGTCGTCGCGATCACCGCGGCCATGCTGCACCCCGTCGGGCTCGGCAGGTTCGCCGAACGGTTCCCGGACCGGGTGTGGGACGTCGGCATCGCCGAGCAGCACGCCGCCGTGTCCGCGGCCGGCCTCGCGACCGGGGGCCTGCACCCCGTCGTCGCCGTCTACGCGACCTTCCTCAACCGGGCCTTCGACCAACTCCTCATGGACGTCGCCCTGCACCGCTGCGGGGTCACCTTCGTCCTCGACCGGGCCGGGGTCACCGGCGTCGACGGCGCCTCCCACAACGGCATGTGGGACCTGTCGATCCTCCAGGTCGTCCCGGGCCTGCGGATCGCCGCGCCGCGCGACGCGGGCCAACTGCGGGCCCAGCTGAGGGAGGCCGTCGCGGTGGACGACGCGCCCACCCTCGTACGGTTCCCCAAGGAGTCGGTGGGGCCCGACATCCCCGCGGTGGACCGGGTGGGCGGCATGGACGTACTGCGCCGCGCCGAGGGGAAGAAGCAGGACGTCCTGCTGGTCGCCGTCGGCGTGATGGCGCCGGTCTGCCTCCAGGCCGCCGACCTGCTGGCCGAACGGGGCATCGACTGCACGGTCGTGGACCCCCGGTGGATCAAGCCCGTCGACCCCGCGCTGCCCGCGCTGGCCGCCGGGCACCGGCTGGTCGCCGTCGTCGAGGACAACAGCCGTGCCGCCGGGGTCGGCGCCGCCGTCGCCCTCGCGCTCGGGGACGCCGAGATCGACGTACCCGTACGGCGGTTCGGGATTCCGGAGCAGTTCCTCGCGCACGCCAAACGCGGTGAGGTGCTCGCCGACATCGGGCTCACCCCGGTCGAGGTGGCCGGCCGGATCAGCGCGAGCCTCGCCGTCAAGGACACGGAACAGGCCGACGGCCCTCTCAAGGAGAACGCTGAATGACCACCGAGTTCGACCTCGGCCGACTCCTCGCCGAACGCGGGGCGGAGCGCTACGAGTTGCACACCAGACACCTCAACCACCAGCTCCCGCGCATGCTGCGCACCATCGGCTTCGACAAGGTCTACGAACGGGCCGAGGGCGCCTACTTCTGGGACGACGAGGGCAACGACTACCTCGACATGCTCGCCGGGTTCGGAGTGATGGGCGTCGGCCGCCACCACCCCGTCGTCCGCAAGGCGCTGCACGACGTCCTCGACGCCCAGCTCGCCGATCTCACCCGCTTCGACTGCCAGCCGCTGCCCGGACTCCTCGCCGAGAAGCTCCTCGCCTACAGCCCGCATCTGGACCGGGTGTTCTTCGGCAACAGCGGCACCGAGGCGGTGGAGACCGCCCTGAAGTTCGCCCGCCGCGCCACCGGCAAACCGCGGATCCTGTACTGCGACCACGCCTTCCACGGCCTCACCACCGGCTCCCTGTCCGTCAACGGCGAGGACGGCTTCCGCGACGGGTTCGCCCCGCTGCTGCCCGACACGGCCGTCCCGCTCGGTGATCTCGACGCCCTGGCAAGGGAGTTGAAGAAGGGCGACGTCGCCGCCCTGATCGTCGAACCCATCCAGGGCAAGGGCGTCCTGGAGGCCCCGCCGGGCTGGCTGCGGGCCGCGCAGGACCTGCTGCACCAGCACAAGGCGCTGCTCATCGCCGACGAGGTGCAGACCGGCCTCGGCCGGACCGGGGACTTCTACGCCTACCAGCACGAGGACGGCGTCGAACCGGACCTCGTCTGCGTGGCCAAGGCGCTCTCCGGCGGCTACGTCCCCGTGGGTGCCACGCTCGGCAAGGACTGGATCTTCAAGAAGGTCTACTCGTCCATCGACCGCGTCCTCGTCCACTCCGCGAGCTTCGGCTCCAACGCGCAGGCCATGGCGGCCGGGCTCGCCGTCCTGTCGGTCATGGAGAACGAGCAGATCGTCGCCAACGCCCGGGTGACGGGGGAGCTGCTGAAGTCCCGGCTCGCCGCGCTGGTCGACAAGTACGAACTGCTCGCCGACGTGCGGGGCCGGGGGCTGATGGTCGGCATCGAGTTCGGGCGGCCCCGGTCCCTCGGGCTGCGCAGCCGCTGGACCATGCTCCAGGCCGCCCGCAAGGGACTCTTCGCCCAGATGGTCGTCGTCCCGCTGCTCCAGCGGCACCGGATCCTCACCCAGGTCTCCGGCGACCACCTGGAGGTCATCAAGCTGATCCCGCCGCTGACCGTCGGGGAACGGGAGGTCGACCGGTTCGTCGACGCGTTCACCGCGATCATGGACGACGCCCATGGCGGGGGCGGGCTGATGTGGGACTTCGGGAAGACGCTCGTCAAGCAGGCGGTGGCCAACCGGTAGCGACGGGGGCGCGGGAGGAAGATCCCCATGGTTTGCCTCTGAGGCAAGGAATTTGCCGCAGGGGCAAATCTTCGGCTGAATGGAGGGCATGAGCTCTCCGGAACCTCCGCCGGACGATGTCACCACCGTCGTCGCCCCGCAGCTGCGCTCCCTGCGCCGCCGGGCCTCCCTCACCCTGGAGGCCGCGGCCCGCTCGGCCGGGCTCTCGCCCGCGCATCTGTCCCGGCTGGAGACCGGACAGCGCCAGCCCTCGCTGCCGATGCTCCTCGCGCTGGCCCGTATCTACGGTACGACGGTCTCGGAGCTGCTCGGCGAGACGGTCACCGAACGCGACGCCGTACTGCGCGGCGCCGACATGGAACCGACCGAGGCGGGCGGCTGGATCTACCGCCAGGCCGGCTCGCCCGGACGCGGCATGCAGGCGCTCCGCGTCCAGGTGCCGTACGGCTCCCAGGGCGACATCGTGCGGGTCCACCCCGGCGAGGAGTGGCTGTACGTGCTGCGCGGCCGACTGAGGCTGCGCCTCGGGGACGCCACCCACCGGCTCGGGGCCGGGGACAGCGCGCACTTCGACTCGCTGACCCCGCACCGCATCGCCGCACTCGACGCCGACGGTGTCGAACTGCTCTTCGTCCACACCCTGCTGCAGAGCCCCACGGCCGCCCTGTGCCTGGGCCCCCTCACCGGAGAGACGCCATGACCGACATGGAAGAGAAGTTCCCGCGCGCCCTGTGGGTGCGGCTGCTCATCTACATCGCCGTGGGGCATGTCTTCGCGGCCTTCATCTATCTGCTGTTCGAGGTGGGCGCCGGGCAGTGACCCGCCGGGCCCGCCGCCCGGCCCGGGATCAGTCGAGGAGCCGCTCGCGCAACCGCTCCCGGATCGGCGGGGTCACGGCCAGGCCCCGCTCCAGATAGGCGTCGACGCCGCCCCAGGTCTCGTCGATGGTCTCGAACGCGGCCTCCAGATACTCGGCGCGCGCGTCGAACAGGGGGCTCAGCAGCTCCATGACCTCGGGGGAGTACGCGGCGGCGTCACTGCCGCTGCGGCGCACCTTGTAGCGGCGGTGCTTGGCGTTGGACTCCAGGTAGTCGGTGACGATCGCCTCCCGCTCCACGCCCAGCGCCAGCAGTGTCACGGCTATCGACAGGCCCGCGCGGTCCTTGCCCGCCGCGCAGTGCATCAGCGCGGGCACGCTGTCCTCGGCGAGCGAGTGCAGCACCCGCGCGTGCTCGGCGGTGCGCTCCCTGACGATCGTGCGGTACGACACGATCATCCGGTTCGCCGCCTTGCCGTCGCCCAGCAGCCCGCGCAGCTGCTCGATGTCGCCGTCCCGGACCATCTTCCAGAACTCGGCGCCGTCCGCCGGGTCGCTCAGCGGCAGATTCACGTTGCGCACGCCCGTGAGGTCGACGTCCGGGCCCTCCAGCTTCTGGTCCGCGGCGTTGCGGAAGTCGAAGACCGTGTGCAGCCCGAGGGAGGTCAGGAACGCGGCGTCCGTGTCGGTCGCGTGTGCCAGATGACCGCTGCGGAACAGTACTCCGTACCGCACCCGCCGGCCGTCCTCGGTCGGCAGACCGCCCACATCACGGAAGTTGCGGACTCCGGCCAGCTCCGGCTCGGTCGACGGGATCTGCTGCGTCACGGGGGCTCCTCCCGGTCGGCTCCGTCGCCGCGGCTCGTCGACGGGCGCCTCCTCGACGATACGACATGGCTTCGCAGGGCAATCAGTTGTCCACAGGCGTTGCACACGGGCCCCGCGGCACTTGATGATGTTCGTACTTGTGCATGACTGTTCGTCTCTGTGAGGATTTGATGCTGGAGATCTCCGCCGCCGGCCGTACCTGGCTCCTGACCGGCCCCACCAGCGGGTACGCCGTCCATCTCACCGAGGGTGACGAACTGCTGCACCTGCACTGGGGTGCGGCGATCACCCTCGCCGACGCCGAGGCCCTCGCGGCCCTGCCGCTCCCGCAGACGTCGTCGTTCGAGTCCCCGCTCGACGGGCGCGAGGAGTACCCCGTCGAGGGCGGCCCCCGCTTCGCCCGCCCCGCCCTGTCCGTGCGCACCGCCGAGCGGCGCGGCACCGAGTGGGCCTTCGAGGGGTACGACACCGAGGGCGACGAGCTGCGGCTGCGCTTCCGCGACGCGGGCCTCGCGATCACCCTGCACTACCGGATGCGCGGCGACGTGCTGGAGCGCTGGGTCACCCTGGAGAACCAGGGCACGGAGGACCTGGAGCTGCTGCGCGCCGACTCGGCCACCTGGACCCTGCCCGAGCGCGACCAGTGGCGGCTCTCCCAGCTGCACGGCCGCTGGGCCGCCGAGTCCCGGCTCACCCGCACCCCCCTCACCTACGGTGAGAAGGTCATCGGCAGCCGCCGCGGCCACACCGGCCACCCGCACCTGCCCTGGGTCGCCCTCGACACGGACGCCACCGAGGAGCACGGCGAGGTCTACGGCGTCGCCCTCGGCTGGTCCGGCTCCTGGCGGATCGCCGTCGCCCAGCTCCCGGACGCGCGCGTGCAGATCACCGGCGGCGCCGGCCACGACGAGTCGGGGCTGCTGCTCCTCGCGCCGGGCCGGTCCTTCGTGACACCCCTCTTCGCCGGACTGTGGAGCGACGGCGGCCACGGCGGCGCCAGCCGCACCTGGCACGCCTACCAGCGCGACCACGTCATCCCGCAGGCCGATCAGGACCGGCCCGTCCTGTTCAACTCCTGGGAGGCGACCACCTTCGACATCTCCGAGGAGCAGCAGGCGGCCCTCGCCCGGCGGGCCGCCGACATGGGCGTCGAACTGTTCGTGGTCGACGACGGCTGGTTCGGCGCCCGCACCAGCGACCGTGCCGGGCTCGGCGACTGGACGCCCAACCCCGAGCGCTTCCCGCACGGCCTGAAGCCCCTCGCCGACTCCGTGCACGACCTCGGGATGCAGTTCGGCATCTGGGTCGAGCCCGAGATGGTCAACGCCGACAGCGACCTCTACCGCGCGCACCCCGACTGGGTGCAGTACCAGGACGGTCGAAAGCGGACGGAACTTCGCAATCAGCTCGTACTGAACCTCGCGCGGGAGGACGTCCAGGAGTACCTCTGGCAGCGGCTCGACACCCTGCTCTCCAGCGCCCCGATCGACTACGTCAAGTGGGACTTCAACCGCAGCTTCACCGACGCGGGCTGGCCCGGTGACCCCTACCCGCAGCGGCTGTGGGTCGATCACGTGCACGCCTTCTACGCCCTGTTGGACCGACTGCGCGCCGCCCACCCCGGCGTGGCCTTCGAGTCCTGCTCGGGCGGCGGCGGCCGGATCGACCTCGGGGTGATGAGCCGCACCGACCAGGTGTGGACCTCCGACAACACCGACCCGCTCGACCGGCTCACGATCCAGCACGGCTTCAGCCAGATCCACCCCGCGCGCGTGATGGCCGCCTGGGTCACCGACAGCCCCAACCACCAGCTCAACGACCGCGTCAGCTCGCTGCGGTTCCGGTTCGTGAGCGCCATGGCGGGCGTGCTCGGCGTGGGCGGCGACCTGTCGAAGTGGAGCGAGGCCGAGCTCGCCGAGGCCCGGGAATGGGTCGATCTCTACAAGGAGATCCGCCCCCTGGTGCAGCGCGGCGACCTCTACCGCCTCCGGGCTCCCCAGGGCGGTCTGAGCGCCGTCCAGTACGTCCTCGGTGACGAGACCGTCGTGCTCGCCTGCCTCCAGGCGCAGAGCTACGGCGAGACCGTGCCGGCGCTGCGGCTGCGCGGCCTCGACCCGACAGCCGCATATGAATGCCGCGAAACGGGCGAAGTCCACCGCGGGGGCGTCCTGCTGCACCACGGACTGCGCACCGGGCTGCGCGGCGATCTGGATGCGACGGTTCTCCGGCTACGTCGTATCTGATCCATCTGTCCGAATTGCAGCCTTCCTCATCGTTCATTCCAACTCGCTCTGGAATAAAGGGAGCTGTGAAATCGGCACGTGAGCAGCGTCATATCCGTGACGGTGAGTCGCCCGTCATGTTCACGTAATTCAGCTGTGTTCGCAGCGTGTTCGCGGTGTTCGGGCGGTGTCGAATATACGGAGGGTGACCGGGAAATTCACAGGTGATCAAGGGGAATCCATTCCGCCGGGAAACCCTCACTTGTCCCTTTGCGTCTCTCTCGCTTACGTTCGCCACCGATCCGGTCGGAACGCCTAATCCTGCCGCCGCCCGGACCCCGCGCACACCCACCCGTGCCCGGCAGGAGCGGGGGACCCACAGGTAGAAACGCCTGTCCCGGTCTCCGGAACAGGCTTGGGGTAAAGCCGCACACGCTGCGGCCGGACATCTCCAGTCCGCACCCGACAGCTCACCTCGTAGGCGCCGGAGAGGAATTCGTCATGCCCGCCAAGGGTAAGCACCGCCGTCCGAAGTCCCAGCGCCTCACCCGCTCGATCGCCGTGGCCGGAACCGGCGGGGCCGCTCTCGCCCTGCCGTTGATGGGCGCGTCCGGTGCCCACGCCGCCACTTCGCAGTCCGTTTCGGAAAAGCCCGTTCAGAGTCTTCCGGTCGCCCAGAAGACGGCCACCGCGAAGAAGAGCGCCGCGAACTCCACGAGTGCCGCGAACTCGGCGAGCACCGCGAACACCTCGACCGTGCACACCTATTCGGTGCGGTCCGGCGACTACCTCTCGAAGATCGCCGAGGAGCAGAACGTCAGCGGTGGCTGGCAGAAACTCTACTCGGACAACCGTGAGGCCGTCGGCTCCGACCCGTCGCTGATCCACCCCGGCCTGAAGCTCTCCATCGGCAAGAAGGCCACCGCGCGCACGGAGTCGTCGTCGGGCTCGGCGAAGTCCTCCGGCGGCAACGCGTCGACGAGCGCGAAGGAATCCTCCTCGTCGTCGTCTTCGTCGTCGTCTTCGTCCTCCTCCTCGTCCGGCGGCACGGCGAGCCAGAGCAGCGAGTCGTCCGGGAGCACCACCTCGTCGAGCGGCTTCGTCCTGCCCGTCTCCGGCGCGACCGTCGGCACCGCCTACCACACGGCGGGCAGCATGTGGTCCAGCGGCTACCACACGGGCGTCGACTTCGTCGTCCCGACCGGCACCACCCTGAAGGCCGTCGGCGCGGGCACGGTCGTCTCCGCCGGATGGGGCGGCGCGTACGGCAACCAGGTCGTCATCAAGCTGGCCGACGGCTACTACGCCCAGTACGCCCACCTCTCCTCCCTCTCCGTCTCCGCGGGCCAGAGCGTCACCGCGGGCCAGCAGGTCGGCCTCTCCGGCGCGACCGGCAACGTGACCGGGCCCCACCTCCACTTCGAGATCCGCACCACGCCGGACTACGGCTCGGACGTGGACCCGGTCGCCTACCTCCGCGCGAAGGGCGTCGCCGTCGGCTGACGGCTCCCGTCGGCGCCTCCCTCGGACCCCGGTCCCCCGGACGCCTCCCCCCTGTGCCACCGAAGGCCGGACCCAGATCCCCGGGTCCGGCCTTCGGTGTCCGTCGGCGCGGGTGCTCCTCGTCAAAGGAGCCACTCGTCAAAGGCGCCGCTCCTCAAGGGCGTTCCCCGGCACGGGCGTTGCTCGTTCATGATCGCTCGATTGCGGTCTTGTGGCGCGGGGGTCCAAGGCGTCGACAGGGGCGGGAGGGTGGGGCGAGAGTGAGGGCGACATCGGGGGGCAAGCGCTTTCCCCGGTGGTGTCGCCCCTCTCGCAAAGGAGCACCCGTGCACACCCGTTCGCGCCGTCGAAGAACCGTCGCCATAGCCGCGACGGCCCTGCTGGCCGGGCTGTTCTCCGCGCCCGCCGGGCATGCCGCGCAGGAGGACCGGCCCCGGCGGACCGTGGAGGACCTCGACCGCGGCCTGGTCGCCGTGCCGTCCGGTGACGGCCGTTTCCTCAGCTGGCGTCTGCTCGGCACCGAGTACGCCCGGTACGGCGACGCCATCGCCTTCAACGTGTACAAGAACGGCCGACGCCTCAACCGCGCCCCCGTCACCCGGTCCACGACCTACCAGGACGACACGCCCGGCGCCGGCACCTACACCGTGCGCGCCGTCGTCAACGGCAAGGAGAGCGGGCCCGGTTCGGCCGCGCTGGACTTCGCGCAGGGGTACGCCGAGATCCCGCTCGCCGCCGCCGACGGCTACACCGTGCAGCACGCCTGGCCCGGCGATCTCGACGGCGACGGACGGTACGAACTCGTCGTGAGCCGCCTGTCCGGGACCCGAGACAGGCCCGACCTGCTGGAGGCGTACACGCTGACCGGCCGGCGGCTGTGGCGCGTCGACCAGGGGCCCGGCTCGTACACGCAGGTGGGCGGGAACGGCGCCAACGACCCGGCGCCCGCGGCGATCAGCGGCTCCACGGCCATCGGCGGCTACCGCAACGACGACAACGTCACCGTGTTCGACCTGGACGGCGACGGCCGGGCCGAGGTGCTCACGCACACGGCCGCCGGGACCACCTTCGCGGACGGCTCGCAGGTCACCGCAGACTCGCCCGCCGACCAGTTCGTGTCCGTCGTCGACGGGGCGACCGGCGTGGAACGCGCCCGGCAGCCCGTACCCGACGACTTCGTCGCCGACGGCCCCTCCGGCGGCCACTTCGGGGTCGCCTACCTCGACGGCGTCCACCCGAGCCTGGTCACCAAGCTGGTGACCCGCGTCGGCGCCAAGCGGGGCGCCTTCCGGATCCTCTTCCAGACCTGGGACTTCAACGGCACCGATCTGAAGCCGCGTTGGAAGTACGTGGTGCCGTCCGGCAGCGGTGCGACCAGCTTCCACCAGATCCGCACCGTCGACGTCGACCTCGACGGCAAGGACGAGATCGCCGACGGCAACTACGTCGTCAACAGCGACGGCACCCTGCGCTACGTCGTCGACGGCGCCGGGCACGGCGACCGCTTCCACATCGCCGACCTCGACCCCGACCGCCCCGGCCTCGAAGGATTCGCCATCCAGCAGGCCGAGTCGGGCGTCATCCCGAACTTCCCCTGGTACTACTACGACGCCGACACCGGCGAACGCCTCGTCACCGGGCAGCACCCCGCCGACTGGGTCGACGACACGGACATCGACGTGGGCCGCGGCAGCACCGGCGACATCGACCCGGGCCACCGCGGCTACGAGTACTGGACCTCCACCGCCGACGTCACCGCCCCCGGCGCGGGCGTCCGCAACGTCCAGGACGGCAAGGTGTCCACAACCACGCCCAGCGTCAACTTCCGTATCTGGTGGGACGGCGACAAGGCCTCCGAGAACCTCGACCGCACCTACGTCGAGAAGTGGGACCCGGCCACACAGACCAGCGCGAAGGTCTTCGAGCCGTCCGGAGTCGTCTCCGGCGCCCGCAACGCCACCCCCTTCTACGGCGACCTGCTCGGCGACTGGCGCGAGGAGATCCTCGCCGAGACCGCCGACCACACCGCGCTGCGCCTCTACACCACCACCGAGCCCACCGGGACGCGCATCTACACGCTCGCCCAGAACCCCGAGTACCGACTCGGCTGGACCGTGCGCGGCTATCTCCAGTCCACGTACACCGACTACTACCTCGGCACCGAGACCCGTCGCGTACCGAAGCCCTCGATCAGCCTCCCGGAAGGAACCGTCCGACGTGACCACCACGCGTAGAACCTTCGGCGCCCTGGCGGCTGGCGCCGCCCTCGCGGCCCTCGCCCCCGCGGCCGGCGCGAGCGCCTCGGGCCGGGGCCCCCGCCACCGCCGTCTCCTCGCCCACGACGACTTCCGGCACGGTCTGGGCCAGTGGGCCGTCGAACTGGAGCAGGGCGGTACCGTCACCGCCTCGCGCGGCACCCTGGAGGCCGAGGTGCCCGCCGGGGCCACGATCTGGTTCAGGCAGCGCCTCGACGGCCCGTACCTCATCGAGTACACGGCGACCCCCGTCTCCGAGGGCGGCGCGAACGACCGGGTCTCCGACCTGAACAACTTCTGGAACGCGACCGACGTCCGTTCCCCCGACGACCTCTTCGCCACCCCGCGAGGCGGCGCGCTCGCCGAGTACGACCACCTCAAGACGTACTACGTGGGCTACGGCGCCAACACCAACACCACGACCCGGCTGCGGCGCTACGTCGGCGAGGCGGGGGTCCGGCCGCTGGTCTACGACTACACCGAGCCGCTGCTCGTGGCGAACGCGCCCCACCGGGTCCGGATCCTCTCCGACGGCTCCACCCAGCGGTGGTGGAACAACGGGCGGCTCGTCTTCGACTACACCGACCCGGAGCCCTACACGAGCGGTCACTTCGCCTTCCGGACCACCTGGAGCCATTTCCGCTTCCAGGACTTCCGGGTGTGGCGGTTGAGCGGTCAACGTCCCTGATCGGGGCTGTATTCCTCGCTTGGCGAACACTTTAGAAGTGGCTTATCTCACCGCAAGTCAACCCCTGGCTACGGTCGCGTAGGTCACAAACGAAGGTGAATCATGGCCTGTCGTGGCAGACGATTCGAAGAGTGACAGCAGAGCAGTGATCGGGTCGTACATCGCGGTGGGGGACAGCTTCACCGAGGGTGTGGGCGACCCCGGCCCGGACGGGTCCTTCGTCGGCTGGGCCGACCGGTTCGCGGTACTCCTCGCGGACCGGCGGCCCGAGGGCGACTTCACCTACACCAACCTGGCCGTGCGCGGGAAGCTGCTCGACCAGGTCGTCGAGGACCAGCTCCCCAAGGCGGCGTCCCTCGCGCCGGACCTGGTCTCCTTCTGCGCGGGCGGCAACGACATCATCCGGCCCGGCACCGACCCCGACGAGGTCGCCGAGCGGTTCGAGCGGGCCGTCTCCCGGCTCACCTCCGCCGTCGGCTCCGTCATGGTGACGACCGGCTTCGACACCCGCGGCGTCCCCGTGCTCAAGCACCTGCGCGGCAAGATCGCCACCTACAACGGACACGTCCGGGCGATCGCCGACCGGTACGGCTGCCCGGTGCTCGACCTCTGGTCCCTGAAGACGATCCAGGACCGCCGGGCCTGGGACGACGACCGGCTCCACCTCTCTCCCGAGGGGCACACGCGCGTGGCGCTGCGCGCCGGTCAGGTGCTCGGCATGGACGTCCCGGTCGACCCCGACCAGCCGTGGCCTCCGCTCCCGCCGCGCGGTCCGCTCGACGTGCGGCGCGACGACGTCCACTGGGCCAGGGAGTACCTGGTGCCGTGGATCGGGCGCCGGCTGCGCGGCGAGTCCTCGGGCGACCACGTGACCGCCAAGGGCGCGCTGTCGCCGGAGGACATCAGGAGCAGGATCACGAAGGTGGCCTGACGGCTGCCGCACCGGCGGTCGGCAGGACGACGGGCCGAGCGGCGGCGTCGGGGGCCGCTCGACCAGTGAGGTGATCGCACGGGAGTGGTGCGCGGCCCGGTCCGGGACGCGGTGCTGGGATGACCGCACATGTCACCCGCACCCCGGAAGGACCGGCCGCGCATGCCCGTTCCCGTTCCCCGTACGACCGTCACCGCCGCCGCCGTGGCCCTCCTGGCCCTCGGCCTGCCCCTGCTCGCCGCGCCCACGGCCGTCGCCGCGCCCGCCCTCACGGCCAGGGTCGCCCAGGCCCCCGCCCCGGCCACGGTCACCGTCACCGGGAACGGCAGCGCGACCGGCGCCGCCGACATCGCGCTGGTCAACGCCGGTGTGGAGGTGACCGCCAAGACCACCACGGCCGCGCTGAGCGCCCAGAGCAAGGCGGCGGGCAGACTGCTGGACGCGGTACGGGGCCAGGGGATCGCGGAGAAGGACATCCGCACCGACAGCGTGAGCCTCAGCCCCGTCTACGACTACCAGGACGGCGCGTCCACGCTGAAGGGCTACCAGGCCGCCCAGTCCTTCACGGTCAAGGTCCGCGAGGTGGCCGCCACCGGCGCGCTGCTCGAAGCCGTCGTCAAGGCCACGGGCAACGCCGGACGCGTCAACTCCGTCACCTTCGACCTGGAGGACCGAAGCCCGCTCCAGGCCCGCGCCCGCAAGGCCGCGCACGACGACGCCCACGCCAAGGCGGCCCAGTACGCCCGCCTCAGCGGCCACCGCCTCGGCCGCCTCGTCTCCCTCGCCGAGAGCGACACCGGCTACTTCGCCCCCGCCCCGCCCGTCGCCGCCGACGAACCCGCGGGCGGCGGGGCGGGCGTCCCGGTCGCCCCGGGGGAGATCCGGGCGACCTCCACGATCACGGCGGTCTACGAACTGGACTGAGCGGGCCCTGTGGACGGGGTGCCGGTGTCCAGCCCCAGCTCCCGGGCCAGGGCCTCGTCCACCCACTCCTGGGCGCGGGTCCGGGACACGGCGCCCGCGCCGGCCCCGCCGTAGGACGTCAGCTGGACGGCGAGGCCGTCGAGGAGGGCTGTCAGGCGCAGTGCCGTGGCCGACGGGTCGGGGCACCGGAACTCGCCCGCCGCGACGCCCTCCTCGATGACCTCGGCCAGCGCCGCCTTCCAGCGCCTGTCCAGGTCCCGGGTCACCTCGCGCAGGGCGGGCTCGCGCAGGGCCGCGGCCCAGCCCTCGATCCACAGCCGCCAGCCCTTGGCCGGACCGGTGGGCGCGTACCAGCGCACCGCCGAGCGCAGCCGCCGCAGCGCGGTCGTCCGGCGGCCGAGCAGCTTGCCCAGCTCGGCCAGGTCCCCCTCGGCGGCGTGCGCGAACGCGGCGGCCACCAGCTTCTCCTTCGTCGAGAAGTGGTACAGGACCAGCGCGTTGCTCACGCCGAGCGCCGAGGCCACGTCGGCGATCCGGACGGCGACCACACCGCGTTCCTCGATCTGCCCGACGGCGGCCCTGAGCAGCTCCTCACGCCGCTCGGCCACGCTCAACCGCACTCTCGCCACGACGTCACCCTATGCGGTGCGCCCGCCGTCAGCGGTACCAGCCGAACCGCTCGGCGATGACCGGCAGCCGGTCCGCGACGATCGCGTGCGCCGCCGCTCTGGGGGACGTGCCGTCCGCCTCCGCGCGGGCCAGCATCCGCTCCACCAGGTCCCGCATCGAGCGGCGCGTGTACGCGAACGCGTCCTCCGCGTCCGCCCCGATGTCACCGAAGAGGGTCCACCACCACCAGGCGTTCGTACCGGAGTTGACGACCACGTCGGGCAGCACGGTCACCCCCCGCCCGGCCAGCAGCTCCTCCGCCTCGGGCCGTACCGGCATGTTGGCCGCCTCGACGATCCAACGGGCCCTGATCTCCGCCTGGTTGGCCGCGTCGATCGCGTACGAGACCGCTGCCGGGACGAGGACGTCGACGTCCGCCGACAGCCAGGCGTCGCCCGGCAGTTCACGGTCCTCCTCGCGCAACACCGCGCGGTCCACGGTGCCGTAGGAGTCGCGCGCGCCGAGCAGCGCCTCGACGTCCAGGCCCGCCGGGTTGGCGACCGTGCCCTTGACGTCGGCGACGGCCACGACCTTCAGCCCCGCGTGCGACAGGAAGCGCGCCGTGGCGCCGCCCATGGTGCCGAGCCCCTGCACCGCGACCCGCGTGCCCGCGTGCGGCACCCCGGCCCGGTCCAGCGCGGCCAGCGCCGCCTCGGCGACCCCGCAGCCGCCGACCAGCTCGTCCAGGCCGATGCCGTCCACGTCGACCGCGAAGGCGTCCGCGAGCCGCTCCCGCGCGCTCGCCTCGTCGTCGAGCAGCGGGTACACGGCCTGGATCGACGACACGAGCCCCGCCTCCGCCGCCGCCCGGTCCACCAGGTCCTGGGTCAGGCCCAGGTCCTCGCCCGTGGTCCAGAAGTTCTCCACGTGCGGTCTCATGGCCCGCAGATAGCGCACCAGCAGCTCGTACGACCCCGGGTCCCGCGGGTCGCAGTCGATGCCGCCCTTGGCGCCGCCCAGCGGGATGTACCGCCCCTGGGCACGGTCGGGGTCGTAGTGCAGGGCCTCCTTCATCGTCATCCCGCGCGCGAGCCCGGTGACCTCGTCGAGCGTGCATCCCGCGCGCATGCGCAGCCCGCCGCTGGAGACGCCGCGCACCAGCCGGTCGACGACCAGGAAGCCCTGGCGGCCGGTGACATGGTCGGTCCAGGTCAGCGACATCAGCGGGGCGGGGAGGACGGCCATGCGGGCTCCTGGGGGACGGCGACGCGGGCACAGGGCCCGATGGACTGCTACTGAACGGCGAGTCAGTATCTGAGCCGGGGCGCACCTCTGTCAACGCACGCCCCGCCGGACACACGCGGGTGGCTTCGACGGCGGGAGCGGGAAGCGATCGACGATGGGTCGAATGCGATTGACGCCGCCGGGCGGCCCCCTGGATGGTGTGTCCCGGAAGGTTCTCCCCGGGGACGGCCGGGCGGCCCGGCGATCCGAACGGGAGCGTGGCATGGGGACGGTCACGGAGCTGACGTACTACCCCGTCAAGGGGTGCGCCTCGGTGACGGCGAGCGAGGCGGTGGTGACCCCGGCCGGGCTCGCCCACGACCGCGCCTTCATGGTGGTCGGCGAGGACGGGGTCTTCCGGACGCAGCGCCGTGACCCGCTGCTCGCACTGATCCGGCCCGCCATCGACGCGGGCGGCGAGCGCCTCGCCCTGCGCGCGCCGGGACACGGCGAGGTCGTCGTCGACGTCGAGGCGCGCGGGTCCGGGCGGCCGATCGAGATGTTCGGGACGCCGTACCGGGGGATCGACCAGGGCGACACCGTGGCGCGGTGGCTGACCGAGGTGCTCGGCGGCCCCGTCAGGCTGGTGCGGGTGCCGGAGGACCACGGCCGGGTGACCGACGGCATGACACCCGGCACCTCCGGCTACGCCGACAGCAGCGCCGTGCACCTCCTGTCGCGCGCCAGCCTCGATCACCTCAACGGGCGGCTCGCGGAGCGCGGCGCGCAGCCCCTGCCGATGGACCGCTTCCGCCCCAACATCGTCATCGGCGGCTGGGACGCCCCGCACACGGAGGACACCCTCCGGCGCCTCGACATCGGCGGCGTCACCCTCGGCTACACGAAACTCGCCGTGCGCTGCGTGGTGACCACGGTCGACCAGGAGACCGGCGACAAGGACGGGCCGGAACCCCTGCGGACCCTCGCCGCGTACCGCAGGGCCGCCGGGGGAGGAGTCGCCTTCGGCAGCAAGTTCTCCGTGCTGCGGACGGGCAAGATCGCGGTCGGAGACCAGGTGGAGGTCCTGGAACGGGGCGAGAGCGAGCTGAGGTAGCGCGGGCTGGTGTAGGCGATCGGGACTTGTGCCGGTGAGTCGGGACTCGTGTCGGCGATCGGGACTCGTGCCGGTGAGCCAGGACTCGTGCCGGTGATCAGGAAGAGAACAGGGGCGAACATGGTTTGTCGTGGGGACGGACCATAATGGAACACCTCACCGACTCCACCTGGAGGTACCGTGGCCGGTTCCCGTTCCCTGAGCTCCGGGCTCCGCGCACTGCAGCCCGAGGCTTTCGGCGTGGACCCGAGCGGCGAGCGCATGGCGCGCATCCGCAGATCGCCCCACTTCAAGGACGGCGTCTTCCTGAACCCCGGCGGTGAGGCCCGCACCCGCCCCTCCGGCTCGATGGTCGAGTTCGCGAAGCTCTACTTCGACAAGGACGACCGGCGGCGGCGCGCCCCGCAGGGCACGATCCCGGTGCACCCCACCACCCTCGCCGACATCGCCCGGCCGCCCGCCACCGGCCTGCGCCTGACCTGGATGGGTCACTCCAGCGTCCTCGCGGAGATCGACGGCCACCGCGTGCTGTTCGACCCGGTCTGGGGCGACCGCTGCTCCCCGTTCCCCTTCGCGGGCCCCAAACGGCTGCACCCCGCGCCCCTGCCGCTGGCCGCGCTCGGCCCGGTCGACGTCGTGGTCATCTCCCACGACCACTACGACCATCTCGACCTGCCCACGATCAAGGCGCTGGCGGGCACCGACACCCTGTTCGCCGTGCCCCTCGGTGTCGGCGCCCACCTCGAACACTGGGGCGTCTCCGCCGACCGCCTGCGCGAGCTGGACTGGAACGAGGCCACCAAGGTCGGCGGCCTCACCCTCACCGCCACCCCGGCCCGCCACTTCTGCGGACGCGGTCTGCGCAACACCCAGCACACCCTGTGGGCCTCCTGGGTCGTCGCCGGCGAGAACCACCGCGTCTACCACAGCGGCGACACCGGCTACTTCGACGGCTTCAAGGACATCGGCGCCGAACACGGCCCGTTCGACGCCACGATGATCCAGATCGGCGCGTACAGCGAGTACTGGCCCGACATCCACATGACCCCCGAGGAAGGCATGCGCGCCCACCTCGACCTCCAGGGCGGCCCCGACTCCGGCCCGCTGCTCCCCATCCACTGGGCCACCTTCAACCTCGCCCCCCACCCCTGGGCCGAACCCGGCGAGGGCACCCTCGCCGCCGCCCACGCCACCGGCGCCCGTATCGCCCTGCCCCGCGCGGGCGAGCCCTTCGAGCCGACGGCGGTGGAGTCCGTACCGGTCGCCCCGTGGTGGCGTGGCATCGCGACGGAGCCGGCCGGGGGATGGCCGACGTACGGGACGCGGGAGCCGTCCGCCGAGGGCAGCGGTGCGCCGGAGACCGTTCCGGCGGGCTGAACGAGTCGTACCCCGAACAGGCACCCTCCGGGACCGGAGGGTGCCTGTTCGTGTGTGGAGCCGGTTCGCCCGGTCGCCTCCGATGACGTTTCCGGTCACGTTCGGTGGCGATGCCGCGATGCCCCGGCCGCTCCCCGACCGTGCCGTGCGGCGGCGCAGAGCCGGGTGAGGGGCGACGCGGCCCGTCGGCGGGCGGCTTCCTCCGCGGGGCTCCGCCTGGCTCCGCCGTTCGATCGTGACCGTTTCTGAACAGCGGCGATCGTTGCGTTGTCCAATTCGTTCCATGGCCTGAGGGGTTTATCGGGCTGTCGTACGAAGGCTCATACCAGAGCGGGAAGCTCACCGGGGGACTTTGTCAACTGCCCACCGCACCTGACGCGTTGCCGACTACTGTGAGTGCCCGTCGGGCGACGCAGGGCCGAACATCTCGGCGGGCTCGACCGACACCGCGATGGCGTCTGTGCGGCCGCGAGCCGGAGGAGGGAGTCGAGGCGATGGGGATCCCCCCAGCCCGACCAGGGAGCCGGGGGACGCCGGTGACCGACGACCGTGCGGCGGCACGCGCCGCCCGCGGCGGACGTGCCCAGGACGGCACGGGCGCACGCAACGGGCCGCGCGAGCCGGGCCGGGGCCGTCCGGGCCCGCCCGGGGACCAGGCCCGACGGACGGGCCCGAGGACACCGGTGTCCCAGCTCCGCGCACCGGCGGCACGACCGGACCGCCGTGAGGGCGGCCGGCACGGAAAGCCAGCGGCCCGCCCCGTGCCGCTGCCCGAGACCCACATACGGTCACAGCTGCTGCGACTGGCCGTGCTGCCGCCCGTCGCGGTGGCCCTCGCCGCCTCGGCCGCCGTCCTGTTCACGGTCCGCTCCACCCAGGCCCCGCCCGGTCCGACCCTGTGGGGCGTCCTCGCCGGGGCGATCTGTGTGGCCCTCGCCGGCATCCTCATCGCCGCCGTGGCCGCCGACCGTGCCGCCCGCTCGGTGAGCGACCGGATCGGCGCGCTGCGCCGCAGCAGCGCGCGCGGAGAAGCGGACCTGCGGGCCCTTGTCGAGGCGCTGCGGCGCGGGGAAGCGCCCGCCCCGCGCAAGCCGCGCGGCGGTCCGCCCGAGGACGCCGACGACTTCGAGCTGCTCGCCGCCGACCTGGCCCGCGCGCACGACGGCGCCGTCACCGCCGTCGTCTCGGCCGCGCAGCTGTCCAGCCACGCGGGCAGTGAGCAGAAGCTGGAGGTGTTCCTCAACCTCGCCCGCCGCCTCCAGTCGCTGGTGCACCGCGAGATCTCCATCCTCGACGAGCTGGAGAACGAGATCGAGGACCCCGACCTGCTCAAGGGGCTCTTCCACGTCGACCATCTCGCCACCCGCATCCGGCGGCACGCCGAGAACCTCGCCGTGCTCGGCGGCGCGGTCTCCCGCAGGCAGTGGAGCCACCCGGTCCCCATGACCGAGGTGCTGCGCTCCGCCATCGCCGAGGTCGAGCAGTACTCCCGGGTCAAGCTCGTACCGCCCATCGACGGCACCCTGCGCGGACACGCCGTGGCCGACGTCATCCACCTGCTCGCCGAACTCGTCGAGAACGCCACGGTGTTCTCCGCCCCGCACACCCAGGTCCTGCTCCGCGCCAACCTCGTCACCTCCGGACTCGCCGTCGAGGTCGAGGACCGGGGCCTCGGTATGCCCGTCGGGGAACAGAGCAGGATGAACGCCCTGCTGGCCGATCCCGACCAGGTCAACGTGGCCAGCCTGCTCGCCGACGGCCGTATCGGACTGTTCGTCGTCTCGCAGCTCGCCCGGCGCCACGGCATCAACGTCCGCCTCCAGAGCAACATCTACGGCGGCGTCCAGGCCGTGCTCGTCGTGCCCCAGGCCCTGCTGGGCGGTGAACCCGGTGCGCCGGGAGCCGTACCGGGCGCGGCGGGGGCCCTCGGGACCTCCGCCGGCGGGGGTGCTCCGGCCGCACCGCTTCCGCCTCAGGCGTACGTGCCCGGCTCGGGCGGCGCGGGCGGTGCCCTCGCCGGTGACACCGGAGCGCAGCGCGTGGTGCCGAACCCGATCGGTGGGTTGGACAGTGCTGGGTTGGACAGTGCGTCGAGCGGCGGGTCGCCCGGTGTGTCGACCAGAGTGTCCGCCGCCGCGGCCCGGCGTCGGCCGGAGGGCCGGCAGCCCGGCGCCGAGCAGTCCGGCGTCCAGCGACCGGAGGCCACCGGTCCCGCCGTCCCGCTCCCCGTACGGGGGGCCGGGCAGGGGCGGGCCAATCCCGCCGAGGCGGTGCCCGGCATCCGGCCCGACGACCGGCGGATCCTCGCCGAGCGTCCCGCCGAGCCGCCGGTCCCGCGCACCGGCGCCGTCCGCGGCACCATGGGCAAGCCCCAACTGCCGCGCCGCCGCGCCCAGGAGCACATCGTCCCGCAGCTCCGCGACGGTCCCACGCCGCTCCCGCGCCAGGACGCCGAGAACCATCCCGGCCATGACCCGGGCCTGATGGCCGCCTTCCAGCGCGGCGTCGGCCTCGCGGAGACGCAACAGCACATGGAGGCCGAGGACATGGCGTCCCCCCACACGGGCGTCTCGCACATGGCGGCCCCGCATTTGGACGCCCCGCACATGGACTTCCCGCACATGGACTTGCCGCGCAGGAGTTCCTCGCCCACCGACTCCCCGCACAGGGGCGCCCCGCACGCCAGCCCTTTGCACACGGACGCGGACCACACGGCTGCGGGCCACACGGCCGCGGGCCACACATCCGCCGAGTACGCCGAGCACACAGCCGCGGGCCACCTCGACGGACCACACCCGGACGGACGGCACGGCGGCACACGCTCCTGGGAGGTCCCCCACCCGGACGTGACCCCCCTGCGCCCGCTCCTCGACGGCGAACCCGCCCCCACCTCCGCCCCGTCCCCCCTGGACCTCACGCACCTCGACTTCCCCCACAGCCCGACCCGGCACGACGGGAGCGCGACAGCCGGATGACCAGCATCCCCCTGCCCACGGACACCCCCACGCCCACCCCCGCCTCCACCCCCCTGACCCTGTCCGGCGCTCCCGCGGACCTTCGTACCTCAAGGAGACGATCCACCATGGCGAGCGAAGCGCCGACCGGCCATGTATCCGATCTCGACTGGCTGATGAGCGGCCTCGTGCAGCGCGTGCCGCACACCACGAGCGCGGTGCTGCTCTCCTGCGACGGGCTGGTGAAGTCCGTCCACGGCCTCGACACCGACAGCGCCGACCACATGGCCGCCCTGGCCTCCGGCCTGTACTCGCTCGGCCGGAGCGCCGGAATCCGCTTCGGCGACGGCGGGGACGTCCGCCAGGTCGTCGTCGAACTCGACTCCACGCTGCTGTTCGTGACCACCGCGGGGTCCGGCACCTGTCTCGCCGTGCTCGCCGGGCGCGAGGCCGACGCCGCCGTCCTCGGCTACGAGATGGCCATGCTCGTCAAGAGCGTCCGCCCCTACCTGGTCACCGCGCCCCGGCAGCACGCTGCGGAACCCCCGGCGTTGAGGCCTTGAGCGTGGCGGCGGCCGGCGACGGGCCGTGGCTCGACGACGCGGCCGGACGCCTGGTGCGCCCGTTCACCGTCAGCAACGGCCGCACCAAGCCGACCATCGCGCTCGACCTCCTGTCCCAGGTGCGCGGTACCGGGGCGACCCCCTTCGGCTACCTCGGACCCGAGCACACGCTCGCCCTCGACCTGTGCCGCGCGCCCGTCTCGGTCGCCGAGGTGTCCGCCCATCTGAAGCTGCCGGCGGCCGTCACCAAGGTGCTGCTGTCGGACCTCGTCGACTGCGGGGCGCTCACCACCAAACCCCCGGAGTTCCACCACAACCCGACTGACCGGGCCCTTCTGGAGGCAGTGCTCGATGGACTACGACGACAGCTCTGACGCCTTCCCCACCGCACTGAAGATCCTGGTGGCGGGAGGGTTCGGAGTAGGCAAGACGACCTTCGTGGGCGCGGTCAGCGAGATCGCCCCGCTCAGCACGGAGGAACTGCTCACCACGGTCAGCGCCGCGACCGACTCCCTCGACGGGATCGAGAACAAGGTCGAGACGACGGTGGCCATGGACTTCGGGCGGATAACGCTCGATCAGGAACACGTGCTGTACCTGTTCGGCACACCCGGCCAGGAGCGGTTCTGGTTCATGTGGGACGAGCTCTCCGAGGGCGCGCTCGGCGCGGTCATCCTCGCCGACACCCGGCGCCTGGAGGAGTGCTTCGCCGCCGTGGACTTCTTCGAGCAGCGGGGCCTCGGATTCATCGTGGCCATCAACGAGTTCGACGGCGCCTACCGGTACGACCCCGAGGAGGTCCGTGCCGCCATAGACCTGGCCCCCGAGATCCCCATCGTGCGCTGCGACGCGCGGATCTCCAGTTCGGGGGTGCAGACCCTGCTGACCCTCGTCCGCCATCTCATCGCCCACGCCCCGGCGCCCGCGCCGGGCCACGGCGTCCCCATGGAGCCGCACATGACGTTCACCCCCGGCGACGGAACCCGCCGATGAGCTACGACCCGGTACGCCCCGCCGGCCGGCTGCTGCTCACCCCCGAGGACCGGGACGCCCCCGCCCGTGCGCGCCGACTGCACGGGCTGGGGCTGGGCACCTGTGCCGAACCCGCCCTCGACGACTTCGCCGACCGGCTCGCCGAGCGCACCGGGGCGCCGTACGCCATGGTCAACTTCATCGACGAGAACCGGCAGTTCTTCGCCGGTCTGCACACCCCGGACGCACGGCCGCTGCCCGCGGCCGACAAGCCCCGCCCGGAGCTGGGCCGCCAGCTCGCCCGCGACCACGGGTTCTGCCCGCACGTGGTGGCGCGGCGCAAGGCCCTGGTCCTCGAAGACGTCTGCGACTACCCGAGATTCGCCGGGAACGCCGTCGTCGACGAGTTCGGCATCCGCTCCTATCTCGGTGCGCCCCTCATCGACCGGTCCGGGATGGTCCTCGGCACGGTGTGCGTCGTCGACATCGAGCCCCGGCCCTGGGGACGGCCCGGACTGGAGACCATAAAGTCCGCGGCGGCCGAACTCGTCGCCCGGGTGGAGCGCATGGAGGCCGACGGGCTGCCCCTCTGAGCCGGAGCAGGCTCCCGGTCCGCGGACCGCCGTCACACGCCGCCGCGCCAGATGTTGTCGAACGCGGCGTTCTCGACGGCCCGCCGCTGCCTGACGCCCTCCAGTTCCATCACCGCGTCGCCGACCGCGGCCAGCACGGCGGTCACGGTGTCGTCGAACTCGTCCTGCCCCTCGGCCGGTTCGCCGGACGGTTCGTCCTGGACGCCCGCCGCGGCGGCCAGCGCCGCCAGCACCGGCTCGCCCGCGGCCCGCCGCTCCTCGGCCCGGCGCCGCTCGGGCGACTCGGCCAGTTCGGTGCGCGCCGTGCGCAGCGGTATCCGGCGGCCCCGCGTCCGGGTCGCCAGCCCTTCCGACTCCAGGGCCTTGGAGTACACCGCGGACAGCCCGTCGCCCCGGCGCCACAGCCAGTCCTCGACCGACTCGTACGGCTCCTGCCGTACGGCCGCGGCGGCGGCCTCCGTCAGCAGATGGTCGTCCGGCACCGGCTGCCCGCCGGGCACCACCCGGTCGCCGTCCACGGCGAGGGCGCCCGCCTCCACCAGGTCGAGCAGCTCGGACCCCGCGAGCGCGAGGGAGAGGTCGCCCTGCTCCACGGACCGGCCGGGCGCCACGTCCAGGGCGACGAGCGCGAGATCACGTGCGGTGTTCATGAGCGGCTCCAGGTCGGACAGGTCCGGCGGACGGGTCGAGCGTCCTCGCCGGTACCAACGGGCAGGTCGACGCGGGTGTTCCCGCTTCCGTGGCGGGCGTCGACACGCGCGTGAAGGTGAGCTGCGGCGCGGCTTAAGAAATCCTCGATGGACCCGGGGCGGTGCCGTACGGCAGATTTCTTCCTGATCCCACCCCTCTTCCCGGACACGGGCGTCTTCGGCGTGCCCGGGAACCGCACCCACAGGAGCCGTGGCGTTGAAGGCGCTGGTCAAGGACAAGGCGGAGCCCGGACTGTGGCTCGTGGACGTGCCGGAGCCGGCCGTCGGCCCCGGTGACGTGCTGATCAAGGTGCTGCGCACCGGTATCTGCGGCACCGACCTGCACATCCGCGCGTGGGACGGCTGGGCGCGGCAGGCGATCCGCACGCCGCTCGTCGTCGGGCACGAGTTCGTCGGCGAGGTCGTGGAGACCGGCCGGGACGTCACCGACATCGCGGCCGGCGACCGGGTGAGCGGTGAGGGCCATCTCGTGTGCGGCAAGTGCCGCAACTGTCTCGCCGGCCGGCGTCATCTGTGCCGCGCCACCGTAGGGCTCGGCGTGGGCCGCGACGGCGCCTTCGCGGAGTACGTCACGCTGCCCGCCGCCAACGTGTGGGT
Source organism: Streptomyces sp. NPDC090106 (assembly GCF_044747265.1). Lineage (NCBI taxonomy): Bacteria > Bacillati > Actinomycetota > Actinomycetes > Kitasatosporales > Streptomycetaceae > Streptomyces > Streptomyces sp. NPDC090106. The sequence continues at coordinate 263,223 of NZ_JBIVDS010000008.1, forward strand.
GCACCGCGTCCCCGTGGACCTCGACGTGGCCGCGATCTTCGACCCGTTCGGCAACGCCGTGCACACCGCGCTGTCCTTCCCGCTGGTCGGCGAGGACGTCCTCATCACCGGCGCCGGACCGATCGGCCTGATGGCGGCGGCCGTCGCCCGGCACGCGGGCGCCCGCAACGTCGTCGTCACCGACGTCAGCGAGGAACGCCTCGACCTCGCCCGCAAGATCGGCGTCAGCCTCGCCCTGAACGTCGCCGGGTCCACCATCGCCGACGGACAGCGCTCCCTGGGGCTGCGCGAGGGCTTCGACATCGGCCTGGAGATGTCCGGCAACCCCACCGCGATGCGCGACATGATCGCCAACATGACCCACGGCGGCCGGATCGCCATGCTGGGCCTGCCGTCCCAGGAGTTCCCCGTCGACTGGGCGCGGATCGTCACCTCGATGATCACCATCAAGGGCATCTACGGCCGTGAGATGTTCGAGACGTGGTACGCGATGTCGGTCCTCCTGGAGGCGGGTCTCGACCTCGCCCCCGTGATCACCGGCCGCTACGGCTACCGCGACCACGAGGCGGCCTTCGCCGACGCCGCGAGCGGCAAGGGCGGCAAGGTCATCCTCGACTGGACCGCGTGACCCCGCCCGGCACCTCGCACCTCGTACCTCCTCCCCGGCGACAGCACCTCAGGAGCCCCTCATGTTCGACTCCGTCCGCGACGATCTGCGCACCACCCTCGACGAGATCCGCGCCGCCGGTCTGCACAAGCCCGAGCGCGTGATCGACACCCCGCAGTCCGCGACCGTCCGCGTCTCCGCGGGCGGCCGGCCCGGCGAGGTCCTCAACTTCTGCGCCAACAACTACCTCGGCCTCGCCGACCACCCCGAGGTGGTCGCCGCCGCCCACGAGGCCCTCGACCGGTGGGGCTACGGCATGGCGTCCGTGCGCTTCATCTGCGGCACGCAGGAGGTCCACAAGGAGCTGGAGGCGCGGCTGTCGGCGTTCCTCGGCCAGGAGGACACGATCCTGTACTCCTCCTGCTTCGACGCCAACGGCGGTGTCTTCGAGACCCTGCTCGGCCCCGAGGACGCGGTGATCTCCGACGCCCTGAACCACGCGTCGATCATCGACGGCATCCGTCTGTCCAAGGCCCGCCGTCTGCGCTACGCCAACCGTGACATGGCCGACCTGGAACAGCGGCTGAAGGAGGCGGCCGAGGGCGGCGCGCGGCGCACGCTGATCGTCACCGACGGCGTCTTCTCCATGGACGGCTATGTGGCGCCGCTCGCGGACGTCTGCGACCTCGCCGACCGCTACGGCGCGATGGTCATGGTCGACGACTCGCACGCCGTCGGCTTCGTCGGCCCCGGCGGACGCGGCACCCCCGAGCTGCACGGCGTCATGGACCGCGTCGACATCGTCACCGGCACCCTCGGCAAGGCGCTCGGCGGGGCGTCCGGCGGCTATGTCGCGGCCCGCGCGGAGATCGTCGCCCTGCTGCGTCAGCGCTCGCGCCCGTACCTGTTCTCCAACACGCTCGCGCCGGTGATCGCCGCCGCCTCCCTGAAGGTCCTCGACCTGCTGGAGGCGGCCGACGACCTGCGGGTCCGGCTGAACGAGAACACCGCCCTGTTCCGCCGCCGGATGACCGAGGAGGGCTTCGAGATCCTCCCCGGCGACCACGCGATCGCCCCCGTGATGATCGGCGACGCCGCGAAGGCCGGACGCCTCGCGGAACTGCTCCTGGAGCGCGGCGTGTACGTGATCGGCTTCTCGTACCCGGTGGTCCCGCAGGGGCAGGCCCGCATCCGGGTCCAGCTCTCCGCCGGGCACTCCACCGAGGACGTGAACCGGGCCGTGGACGCGTTCGTCGCGGCGCGGGCCGAGCTGGAGGGCTGAGCCGGATCCGGAGCACACGGGGGCATTTGAGACAATCGGTCTCATGATCGAAGCGCGGCGGCTCCACATCCTCCGTGCGGTGGCCGACCACCGTACGGTGACCGCGGCTGCCGCCGCGCTCTACCTCACCCCCTCCGCGGTCTCCCAGCAGCTCACCGCCCTGGAGCAGGAGACCGGGCACCGTCTGGTCGAGCGCGGCGCGAAGGGCGTACGGCTGACCCCGGCGGGGGAGATCCTGCTCGCCCACACCAACGCGGTCCTCGCCCAACTGGAGCGGGCCGAGGCCGAACTCGCCGCCTACGGCTCGGGCGAGGCGGGCACCGTCACCGTCGCCTCCTTCGCGACCGGCATCGCCCAGGTCGTCGCCCCCGCCGTGGCGCGCCTCGCCGCCACCTCGCCCGGCATCCGCATCCGCGTCCAGGACGCCGAGGGCGACGCCAGCCTGCCGATGGTCCTGGACCGGCAGGTGGACGTGGCCGTCGCCGTCGAGTACCGGGGCGCCCCGGCCGCCGACGACCCGCGGCTGACCCATGTCCCGCTGTACGCCGAGCCGTTCGACGCCGTCGTGCCCGTGACCCACCGGCTGGCCGACGCCGCCGAGGTCCCGCTGGCCGAGCTGGCCAAGGACCCCTGGATCGGCCCCTATCCCGGCAACCCCTGTCACGACGTGGTCGTCCTCGCCTGCGAGAGCGCGGGCTTCGACCCCCGCCTCGAACACTCCTCGGACGACTTCCGTGCCGTCGTCGCCCTCGCCTCGGCGGGCGTCGGCGTCGCCCTCGTCCCCCGCTCGGCGCTGCGCGGCATGGACCTCACGGGCGTCGTCGTCCACCCCGTCGACGGCGTCGCCCCCACCCGCCGCGTCTTCGCCGCGGTCCGCCGGGGCGCGGAGGACCATCCACTGATCCGGACGGTGCTGGAGGCGCTGGGGGAGGCGGCGGGGGTGTAGGACCGCGGGCCGGGAGCGGTCGTCAACCCGCCTGTTTCATATCTGGGATATCGTCCCTGATATGAAACAGGCAGAACAGGGCGCCGAAGTCCGCCCCGACCCCGTCGACGCGCGGCTCGGCGCGCGGCTGGCCGAGCTGCGGGGTGAGCGGGGCTGGTCGCTGGGGGAGCTGGCGGAGCGCAGCGGGGTCAGCCGGTCGACGCTGTCACGTGCCGAGAGAGCCGAGATCAGTCCGACCGCCTCCCTGCTCAACCGGCTGTGCGGGGTGTACGGGCGGACCATGTCCCAGCTCCTCAGCGAGGTCGAGACCGAGCCCGCGCTGCTGGTGCGCGCGGGCGAGCAGACGGTGTGGGAGGACCGGGCCTCCGGGTTCGTCCGGCGCTCGGTGTCGCCGCCGCACCCCGGACTCCGGGGCGAACTGGTCGAGGGCACCCTCGCGCCCGGTACGGACATCGCCTACGACCGGCCGCCCGTGCCCGGCCTCGAACAGCACATCTGGGTGCTCGACGGAGCCCTCGACGTCACCGAGCGCGAGATCGGTCACCGGCTCGGCGTCGGCGACTGCCTGCGCATGCGGGTGTGGGGCCCCACGCGCTTCCGGTGCGCCGGGGACACGCCCGCGCGGTACGTCCTCGCGGTGGTGCTGCCGTGAACGTCATCCGCCTCGACGCCGGACAACTGACCCGCCGGATCGTGGAGTTGGCCGATCTGCTCGTCGACACCGTGGGCGGCGGCGCCTCCATCGGGTTCCTCGCCCCGCTCGACCGCGCCACGGCCGCCGCCTGGTGGGAGGGGCGCGTCACGGACGTGGCCGCGGGCTCCCTGGCCGTGTGGGTGGCCGAGGACGGGGAGGGACGGATCCTCGGGACCGTCGGTCTGGCCTTCCCCGACAAGCCCAACAGCCGCCACCGCGCCGAACTGGTCAAGCTGATGGTGCACCGGGACGCCCGCGGGCACGGCCTCGGCCGCACCCTGCTGGGCACCGCCGAGGAAGCCGCCGCCGAGACCGGGGTGACCCTGCTCCACCTCGACACCGAGACCGGCAGCCCCGCCGAACACCTCTACGGCCGTGCGGGCTGGACCAGGGTCGGCGTCATCCCCGACTACGCGGCCGACCCCGGCGGCGTCCTGCGCGGGACGACCCTCTACTACAAGAGGCCCACCGCTCCCACCAGGTGAATGTCAGTGGCAGCGGCTACGGTGCGGTGCATGCCGGATGCCGAAGACGTACGCCGTATCGCCCTGTCCCTGCCGGACACCTCCGAGAAGGTCGCCTGGAGCATGCCCACCTTCCGGGTCGCGGGCAAGATGTTCGCCACGCTCCCCGAGGACGAGACGTCGATCGCGGTGCGCTGCCCCAAGGAGGAGCGGGACGAACTCGTGCTCGCCGAACCGGAGAAGTTCTGGATCGCCGAGCACGAGGCGCAGTTCGCGTGGGTGCGGGCCCGCCTCGCCGCCGTCGAGGACGAGGACGAACTGCGGGACATCCTCGCCGACTCCTGGCGCCAGGCCGCCCCGCCCCGGCTGCTCGACAGCCACCCCGGGCTGGGGCGTCCGGCCGACGCCTGAAAATCCCCCGGGCGCCACCGGCTGGCCGTGGCATGATCCGCACAGGCGGGCGCGGGGAGAGCGGGCCACCGGGGCGCGGAGGGGTACGGCATGGCGGCGCGTGGCGTCTGGTCGCGGGACTTCGCCCTGTTCTTCGTCGCCCGGGCCGTCGCCGCCCTCGGCCACACCATGCTCCCCGTCGCCCTCGCCACGGGCCTGCTCCAGCACGGGTACGGCGCCGGTGCCGTCGGCCTCGCGATGGCCTCGACCACCGCCGCCTTCGCCGGGTTCGTCGTCTTCGGCGGGGTGGTCGCCGACCGCTTCGACACGCGCCGGCTGATGATCGGCGCCGACCTGGTCCGGCTCGGCACCCAGGCCCTGGCCGCCGCCCTCTTCTTCTCCGGGCATGTCGTGCTCTGGGAGGTCTGTGCGATCGGGTTCGTCAACGGCCTCGCCGGTGCGCTGTTCCAGCCCGGCGTGGCCAGCACCGTCCCCCGCCTGGCCACCGACATCCAGGGCGCCAACGGCGCGATCCGCATCGCCGAGGCCGCCGCCCAGCTCGCCGGGCCGGCGGTCGCGGGCGTGCTCGTCGGGTTCACCTCGGCCGGCGGGGTCTTCACCGCCGACGCCGCCACCTACGCGGTGAGCGCCCTGTGCCTGATCCTGCTCAGGCTGCCCCCGCGCCCCCTCGACGACAGCGTCCCGCCCCGGCGCACCGCCGGCTTCCGGGCCGATCTCGTCCAGGGCTGGCGCGAGTTCAGCTCCCGGACCTGGCTCTGGGGTGTGATCGCCGTCTGGGGCCTGTACATGATCGCCGTGTCCGGGCCGACCGTCCCGCTCGTCGCCACCGAGGTCGTCCAGGAGCACGGCCCGCGCGCCTACGGCCTGGTCAACTCCGCCCTCGGTGCCGGAACCGTCGTCGGCGGACTCCTCGCCCTGCGGCTGCGCCCCCGGCGGATGCTGCGCGCCGGGTCCCTCGCCCTGGTCGGCTTCGGGGCGTTCCCCGCGGCCGTCGGCGCCGGGTTCGGGCTGCCCGTGATGGCCGCCGGAGCCGCCGTCGCCGGAGCGGGCATGTCCTTCTGGAGCGTGATGTGGACGACCAGCATCCAGACCCAGGTCCCGCCCGACGCCCTCAACCGCATCCACGCCTACGACGTCGCCGGTTCCCTCGCCCTGATGCCCGTCGGCCAGGCCCTCGCCGGACCCTCCGCCGCGGCCCTCGGCGCCGACCGGGTGCTCCTGGTGGCCGGGGCGATGAGCCTCGTCGTCTGCGCCGTGCTGCTCTCCGTGCCCGCCATCCGCGACCTGGTCCGCGCGGACGCCCCGGCACCGGCACGGGGCCCGGTGCCCGGGAAACGGGTGCGCGACCACTGACCCGAGTGCGGTATTGTTTCCCTGCACGTTGGCCCAGGGGAAACCCCAGGTCAGACAGGCACCGGGACGTGGCGCAGCTTGGTAGCGCACTTGACTGGGGGTCAAGGGGTCGCAGGTTCAAATCCTGTCGTCCCGACGGTGTTCATCAGCGGGTCCGCCGATCACGGCGGGCCCGCTGATCTGTGTGCGCCGGTCAGGCGGGTGTCTTCAGCACGGAGTCGAGCGCCGCGTCGATCGTCGGGTGCGCGAACTCGAAGCCGGCCGCGAGCAGGGCGTTCGGCACGGCCCTGCAACTACAGGTGACGGTCTCCGCGAACTCGCCGAGGGCGGCGCGCAGCGCGAAGGCGGGGACCGCCGCGGGCGTCGGACGGTGCAGCGCCCGGCCGACGGCCCGGGTGACGGCGGCGTTGGTGACGGGCTCAGGGGCGGTGAAGTTGGCCGGACCGGAGAGCCCTTCGTGCTCGATGGCGAAGCGCAGGGCCGCGATGTGGTCGGTGAGCGAGATGAACGGCCAGTACTGCTCGCCCGAGCCCAGCCGGCCGCCGAGACCGAACCGGGCCGGCGGGAGCAGCTTGCCGAAGGCGCCGCCCTTGGCCGACACGACCAGCCCGGTGCGCGGGTGCACGACCCGCACCCCCGCCTCCCGGGCCGGGTCCGCGGAGGCCTCCCAGTCGGCGCAGACCCCGGCCAGGAAGTCGTCGCCCACGGGCGCGTCCTCCCCGATCACCCGGTCGCCCGTGTCGCCGTAGTAGCCGGTCGCCGAGGCGGAGACCAGGACGCGGGGCGGGGCGGCCGACTCGGCGACGGCCCGTGCGACGGTCGTCGTGCCCTTGACCCGGCTGTCGCGGACGAGCCGCTTGTACGCCTCGGTCCAGCGCTTGTCCCCGATCCCGGCGCCCGCCAGGTGCACGACCGCGTCCGCTCCGTCGAGCGCGCCGGGCGTGATCCGTCCCGCGTCCGGGTCCCACACCGCCGACTCGCTGCCGTCGCCGTGCGGCGCGGACGCCGACCGCTCACGGACCAGACGCAGCACCTGATGGCCGTCGTCGAGGAGCGAACGGGTGAGGGCGGAACCGATGAGTCCGGTGGAACCGGTGATCGCGACGCGCATGGCGTCCTCCCAGGTGGGGCTGGACAAGCTGGCGATGATTCAAATTTGAACCCATCGTACTCCGGTGCTCCGGACGCCGGCCGGTGACGGGCCGTGCGACCTCGGTCATCCATGATCCCCGGCGAGCGCCGAGCACGGCGGCGAGCGGCGAACCGGGCTCGACGCGGCAGCCGTCGCCCCGCACCATCCGGTGCGCCCGGAGGATGTGGTCCCGGGTCGCCGCCACCGCCTCGGGGTCCCGGCGCTCGCAGGCCGCGAGGCTGGCCGCGTGATGCTTCCTCGGCCGGGCTCTCGCGCAGGTCGAAGTGCATCCGCACCCGCTCCGCCTGCCCGGCGAGGCTCTCGATCTCCCGCAGCAGCACCGGGGACTGCGCCCGCCGGTGCAGCGCCCTGTGGAAGCGGCGGTGGAGCTCGTTGAACTCCCGCTGCGGATGCTCCCCGGCGAGCGCCGGGCCCGACCGCTCGTGCGCCGCCCCCACCTCGGCCAGATCCTCCTCGCGCAGCCGCGGTACGGCGATCCGCGCGGCCTGCGTCTCCAGGTGGATGCGGAGCGCCGTCACCTCCTCGGCGAGCTCCAGGTCCGGCCCGGCGACGACCACGCCCCGGTGGGGGAGGCGCTGCACCGGCCCGGCGCTGTCCAGCTGGAGGATGGCCTCCCGGACCGGGGTCCTGCTCAGGCCCAGGCTCGCGGCGATCTCGGTGGGGTCCCTCGGTCCCCGGGAGCCGGTTCGCCGGACACGACGCGCTCCTGGAACCGGATGCGGGCAGCCCGCCGGACGCCGTCCATCGCGCGCAGCGTCACCAGCGAGTCCTCCAGTGTCCGCAGCGGTGACCGGAGCCGCCCCGCACCGCGCGACCTCCGCCGCCTCGAAGTGCAGGGCGGCGTGGCCGGTTGCGGGCCCGGTGTACGTCAGGGCCGGTCCGCCGCCCGAGGGAGATCAGCCCGCCGTCCGAGGCCCGCTCGGCCGAGACGACCTGCGGGCACTGCTCGGCCGTCGGCGCCGGTGGCTGCTCGCACAGCACGGGATGTTCGCAACCGCCGCTAAGACGGCGCCGGAGACCTGGCCGTGCAGGATGCGGGCGTGCTCGGCGCCCATGGCCCCGGCGCCGATCACCCGACCCGTATCGCGCTCACCCGAGGTCCACCCACGTCCGCCGCTCGGCGGAGCGGGACATGGCGTCCAGTGCCGTCGCGCTCGCCACCGCGTCGTCGAGGGTCGCTCCGTAGGGGGTGTTCTCGGCGACGGAGCGCAGGAACCGGTACGCCTCGACGACCTTCAGGTCGTCGTAGCCCATGGTGTTGGCCGCGCCCGGCTGGAAGGCGCCGAACTCGCCCGCGCCCGGGCCGACGTACACGGTGCTGACCGGCTGGTCCTGGTAGGTGGTGCCCTGGCTGACGGCCAGTTCGCCCATGCGGCGGTAGTCCCAGAAGACGGCGCCGGTGGTGCCGTGGATCTCGAAGCCGTAGTTGTTCTGCTCGGCGACCGAGACCCGGCAGGCCTCCAGGACCCCCCGGGCGCCGGAGGCGAAGCGCAGCAGGCAGCTCACGTAGTCGTCGTTCTCGACCGGGCCCGGTTCGCCGCCCGTCGCACGGGTGTGCCCGGCGGTGGCGCCGCCGGGGCGGGCCCGCTCGGGCACGAAGACCGCGGTGTCGGCGCACAGCGACTCGATCTCGCCGAGCAGATGGCGGGCGAGGTCGACGCCGTGCGAGGCCAGGTCGCCGAGGACGCCGCTGCCGCCGCGCTCCTTCTCGTACCGCCAGGTCAGCGCGCCCTCGGGGTGGGCGGCGTAGTCGCTGAGCAGCCGCACCCGGACATGGGTGACCCGGCCGATCCCGCCGGAGGCGATCAGCTCGCGCGCGGCCTCCACGGCGGGCGCGTTGCGGTAGTTGAAGCCGACGGCGCCCTGGACCCCGGCCGCGGCGACCGCGTCACGGACCGCCCGGGCGTCGTCGGCGGTGAGCCCGACCGGCTTCTCGATCCAGATGTGCTTCCCGGCCTCGGCCATGGCCACGCCGATCTCCCGGTGCAGGAAGTTCGGGGCGGTGATGCTCACGGCCCGCACCCGCGGATCGGCGGCCACCTCGCGCCAGTCGCGGACCGCGGACGCGAAGCCGTACTGCTCCGCCGCCTCCTCGGCCCGTCCGGGCACCTCGTCGGCGACCGTCACCGGGTCCGGTCGCAGGGGGAGGCCGGGGAAGTGGTGCGGGAGACGGGCGTAGGCCTGCGCGTGCACCCGTCCCATCCAGCCGAAACCCACCACGGCGATGCCGAGCCTGTTCACGATGACTGCCCTTCCCGCGCTGCTGACTGGGGACCGCGGACCGTGGAACGCCACTCTTTGGACCGTTCCAAAGCCTCGACGGCTCACGATGGGTCGGTTTCCGGCAGGTGTCAAGGCCTTTACAACGAGAGGCGCTCCATGGAACGGTCCATGTCATGAGGACCCCGACCATCCGTGACGTCGCCGAGCGGGCCGGTGTGTCCAAGTCCCTGGTCTCGCTGGTGCTGCGGGGTTCCGAGGGGGTGCGCCCCGAGAAGCGCGCGGCCGTGCTCGCCGCCGTCGAGGAGCTCGGCTACCGGCCCAACGCGGCGGCCCGGAGCCTGAGCGAACGCCGCACCCGCACGGTCGGCGTGCTGCTGAACGACCTGCGCAACCCCTGGTTCGTGGAACTCCTCGACGGACTCAACTCCCGCCTGTACGACAGCGGGCTGCGCATGCTGCTCGCCGACGGCCGGCTCAACCGGCGGCTCGGCGAGGACCTCACCCGCGCCTTCACCGATCTGCGCGTGGACGGCCTCATCGCGGTCGGCACCCTCCAGGACCCCGAGGCGCTGCGTGCCGCGGCCGGACGCGTCCCGACCGTCGTCGCGGGCGCCCGGGAGCCCGAGCTGCCCGGGGTGGACGTCGTCGCCAACGACGACGAGCACGGCGCCCGGCTGGCCACCGAGCATCTCATCGGCCTCGGCCACCGGCACATCGCGCACATCACCGGGCCCGGCGCGGTGGGGGAGCTGCGGCGGCGCAGCTTCGAGGCGGTCATGCGGGAGCACGGACTGGCGGGGGAGGCGGTCACCGAGCAGGGCGACCTGACCGAGGAGGGCGGCTACCGGGCCACCGTGCGGCTGCTGAGCCGTCCCCGGCGGCCCACCGCGGTCTTCGCGGTCAACGACATGACCTGTGTCGGCGCCCTGTCCGCCGCCGAGGAGAGCGGCCTCACGGTGCCCCGGGACCTCTCCCTCGTGGGCTACGACAACACGTACCTCGCCCGGCTGCGCCACCTGTGGCTGACCACCGTCGACAACGCCAGCCACGACGTGGGCCGCCGCGCCGCCCAGCACCTCCTCGACCGTATCGAGACCCCGGACCGTCCCCGCGCCGTCGACCTCGCCCTGCCGGCCCTGGAGGTGCGCGGCAGCACGGCACCGCCCGCCTAGCCGGTCCGCATCCGGTCGTTGACCGCTTCCAGGCCGTCCGCGAGGGACGTCAGCTGCTCCGGGGTGAGCACATCGATGAGGAGCTCGCGGACCAGGCCGACATGGCCGGGGGCGGCCTCCTCCAGTGTGCGGCGTCCGGCGTCGGTGAGGACGGCGAACACCGCGCGGGTGTCCGAGGGGCAGTGCCGGCGGCCCACCAGGCCGGCCTTCTCCAACTGGCCGATCTGGTACGTCAGTCCGCTCCTGGTGTTCAGCAGCGCGTCCGCCAGTGTGCTCATCCGCATCTCACCGCCGGGCGCCCCGCCGAGCCGCACGAGGATCTCGTACTGGAGGTGCGTGATCCCCGCGTCCTCCTTGAGCTGCTGGTCCAGCCGCCGGTCCAGGCGCGCGCCGGCGGCGAGGAAGGCGCGCCAGGCTCGCTGCTCTTCGGGGTTCAGCCAGCGGGTCATCCCTCCACGGTACCCACGGGTCGTTCACATGTGACAGCGGATGAGGCGCTCAGCCGCCGCCGTCGAGGTCGTCGCGCCGGCGCAGTATCCGCAGCTCGTCACCGTCCAGCCCCATCTCGTACAGCTTGCCGCGCGCGTTCTCGAACGGCCGGTGCAGGACCAGCATCAGCGTCCCGTCGAAGGTGTGGAACAGCATCCCGTGCCCGCTGTCCTCCCGCACCAGCGGCCGGCGCTGCTCCCACGGCCCCTGGAGCTCACCGGACCGGGAGACCGCGTAGGTCTGCACATAGCCGCCGGTGATGTTCCCGTCCGGGCCGACGGTGTCCTTCTCGTACGTCGACCACAGCATGAGCAGCGAGCCGTTCGGCGCCCGGTGGAGCTGGGGTCCGTCGGTGATGTACGGCGGGAGCTGCGCGGGAACGCCCGCCGGGATCCGCTCGCCCAGCCAGCCCGCGTCCGAGCCCTTGAACAGGAAGACCGGGTCGCCGATGGTCCCGGTCAGGTCCGGGGCGAGGCGGATCGCCTCCATGGTGCCGTCGACCGTCTGGAGCCACTCGTGGGCGTACACCATCCACGGCTGCCCCGACGGGTCGACGTACAGGGTGCCGTCGAGCGTCATGAGCCGCGCGGGCGGGGTGGGCCCGGACGGGTCGACGACCGTGAACGGGCCCGTCAGGGAGTCCGACACGGCGGTGACGGTGCCGCGCGCGTGGTTGGGGAGCTGGAACGGCGTGCCCCACCGGCCGGCCGGCGGCACCGGCAGAGGGCTGTTCTCGTCGTGCAGCGTGGTGAACAGGTAGTACCGGTCACGCCACTTGTGCACCTCGGGCGCCCAACAGCCCTCCGTGGCCCACAGGTTCTCCTGCGCGTCCGTGCGGAACACGACGTCGGGGCGGGTCCAGTCCCGCAGGTCCCGGCTCCGGTAGACCATCGTGCCGACGCCGGAAACCCCCGACACGGACGGCTCGTTGGCGGTGTAGAGGTGATAGGTGCCGGTCGTCGCGTCGGCGACCACGAACGGGTCGTGCAGCGGCATGCCGGGCAGCCGCAGGGGTGCGTTCTCGATCACGGCGGAAGGATACGCGGCGGTGTCCCGGCGCCCACCACGTCGTGCGCCAGCGCCACCAGGTCCGGGATCGCCGGATGCCCCTTCCCCTCGCGCCAGGCCAGCACCACCGGCACCGGCGGCGCGTCCGCCAGCGGCCGGTAGACCAGCGAGGGGTGGGCGTGGCTGCCGGGCGTGGCCGTCGTGGAGATGCCGACGGCCCGGCCCGCCGCGATGGCCATCAGCCATTCGTCGGTGTTGGTCACCTCGATGCTCGCGCCCGGCCGCGCCGACACCGGCCACAGGTCCATGGTCGTCGTGCCCGCGACCGTGTTCAGGGCGATCGGGTACGGCGTGAGGTCCGCCAGCGTGACCCGGTCCAGTGCGGCCAGCGGACTGTCCGACGGCAGGACCACCACCCGCTCCTCCCAGGTCAGCAGTTCGGTGCGGAGCCCCGGCGCGGTCACCGCCCCGCGCAGCAGCGCCGCGTCCACCGCGCCCCGGGTCAGGCCGGCCGTGCGGTCGTCGACGCGGAGCAGTTCGAGGCGGGTGCCGGGGTGCGTCTCGTCCCAGCGGCGCAGCAGCGCGACCGTGTGATCGCCGAGCGCCGCCCACGGATGCCCGAGCCGCAGCGGCCAGCTGCGCAGCCCGCCCGGGTCGAGGGCGGCGTCCACGGCGGAGAGCGCGGCGGCGGCCTTGTCGCGGAACACCCGGCCGTCGGCGGTCAGCTCCAGATGGTGCGTCGACCGGTCGGCCAGCCGTGCGCCGAGGTGGTCCTCCAGCTGTCGCAGCGTGCGCGACAGCGCGGGCTGGCTCATGTGCAGCCGGGCGGCGGCACGGGTGATGGTGCCCTCCTCGGCGATGACGAGGAAGGCCCGCAGATGACGCAGCTCGACGGTCATGTCCGCAGAGCATAACCGCAGGGAAAACGGCATTTCACGGCGAGCGTCCGGCTCCCTACCGTGGACGGCATGACTTCCCCGGTACGCACGGCGACCGTCGACGCCCCGCTCACCTCGCGCGCCCCGGACGGGCCCGGCTCGCTCGGCGGTGTCGGCCTGGTCCTGGCCGGCATGGTGTCCGTGCAGTTCGGCTCGGCGAGCGCCGCGCTGCTCTTCCCCCGGGCCGGAGCGCTCGGCACGGTCGCGGTGCGCGTCGCGTTCGCCGCACTGCTGCTGCTCGCCGTGGCCCGGCCCCGGCTGCGAGGGCACTCCCGCGCCGACTGGACGGTCGTCGTCGGCTTCGGCCTCGCCCTCGGCGGTATGAACCTGCTCTTCTACCAGGCCATCGCCCGCATCCCGCTGGGCGCGGCCGTCACCCTCGAGGTCCTCGGCCCGCTCCTGCTGTCCGTCCTCGTCGACCGCCGTGCCGCCGGGCTGCTGTGGGCCGCGCTCGCGCTCGCCGGGGTCGGTCTGCTCGGCGGTGGCGGCTTCGGCGGTCTCGACCCGGTGGGAGCCGCCTGCGCGGTCGGCGCCGGGGCCCTGTGGGCGGCGTACATCGTCCTCAACGCCCGCGCGGGCGCCCGGTTCCCCCGCCTGGACGGACTGGCCATCGCGCTGTGCGTCGCCGCCCTCGTCAGTCTCCCGCTCGGTGTCGCCTCGGCGGGCGGCGCGCTCCTGGAACCCGGGGTGCTGGGCCTCGGCCTGGCCATCGCGGTGCTCAGCTCCGGGGTGCCGTACACCCTCGAACTCCTCGCCCTGCGCCGGCTGTCCGCGGCCACCTTCGCCGTCCTCACGAGCCTCGCCCCGGCGGTCGCGGCCCTCGCCGGGTACCTGGTCCTGGGGCAGGGCATGACGGCCGCGCAGTGCGGGGCGGTGGCGCTGGTGGTCGCGGCGAGCGTGGGGGCGGTCAGGTCGGCCTGAGCGGCGACCGGTTCAGCGGCCCGCGGTGAACCGGTCGAGCAGCGCGTCCAGTCCCGCCGCCAGCCCGTCGGCCCCGCCCCGTTCCGCCAGGGACGGGGCCGCGGCGCGCAGCCGGGGGAGTTCCTGGGCCGGCATGTGGTGCAGGCCGAGCCGGAAGGCGGGGTCGGGCTCGTCGGGGCTGTCGACCATGGCCTGGAGCTCCACCGAGACATAGCCGAGCACCCAGGCCGTGAAGGCGCGGAACACGGCGGCGGAGCGGTCCGCGTCCAGCCCGGCCTCCTGGAGCAGGGCGATCACGCGCTCGTGGTGGCGCAGTGTCGCGAGCGGGCGGCGGGCCAGCGGCACGGCCAGCATGCGGGTGGACAGCAGCGGCACGACCTGGGGGTGGGTGAGGCACACCGCGTACGTCTCCCGCGCGATCCGCTCCAGCTCGGCCCGCCGGTCCGCCCGGGGCGGCGCGGCGGCCAACCGTTCCTCCAGCTCCAGATGGAGTGCCTCCACCAGCCCGTCCAGCAGGGCGTCCTTGCTCGCCGCGTACCGGTACAGGGCCATCGCCTCGACGCCCAGTTCGGCACCGAGGCGGCGCATGCTCAGCGCGGACAGGCCGTCCCGGTCGACCAGGTCGAGGGCGCTCGCCAGGACGCGCTCGCGGCTGAGCCGGCCGTAGCGGCCCCGGTCGCCCGCGCGCCGCGCCGGAGCGGGATCGTCGTCCGCCCCGTCCGCCTTCGACCGCTCCTTGGTCATGCCCGCCTCCAGACGGTCGCCGGCGGGGTGCCCCGCTCGTGTTGACTCTACGCACGCACGGGAGCAAGGTGTACGTATACGACGTAAATATACGCCAATCGGGTGAAGCGGGACTCCGGAAGCCGGTGTCACCGCGCAGACGCACCACCCCCCGGGGAGCTCCCCATGACCGTCCACCGCCTGCGGCCCCGCCCTCGGCCCCCGGCCGCCGACCCGGCCGCCGTGCCGTTCGCCGCGACCTGGATCAGCCCTCAGGCGCGCCGCGCCGTCCGCCGGGTGCTCGCCTCGGGCTGGGTGACCACGGGCCCCGAGACCCACCGCTTCGAGGACGAGTTCGCCACCCGGGTCGGCGCCCGGCACGCCGTCGCCGTCAGCTCCTGCACCGCCGCCCTCGAACTGTCCCTGCGCGCCCTGCGGCTCCCGCCCGGCAGCCCGGTCCTCGTCCCCGACATCACGTTCTGCGGCGCCGCCCAGGCGATCCTCCACGCGGGCCTGCGCCCCGTCCTCGTCGACGTCGACCCCCGGACCGCGACGGCGACCCCCGCGAGCGTCGCCCGTGCCGCCGAGGCCGTCGGCACACCCTCCGCGCTGATGGTCCTGCACTACGCGGGCGCCCCCGCCCCCGTCGCCGAACTCGCCGACGCGGCACGCCTGCCGACCGACCGGGTGGTCGAGGACGCCGCGCACGCGCTGGGCACGACCGTCGGGGACCGGCCGGTCGGCGCCCTGTCGCGGGCCACCTGCTTCAGCTTCTACGCCACCAAG
Source organism: Streptomyces sp. NPDC090106 (assembly GCF_044747265.1). Lineage (NCBI taxonomy): Bacteria > Bacillati > Actinomycetota > Actinomycetes > Kitasatosporales > Streptomycetaceae > Streptomyces > Streptomyces sp. NPDC090106. Next base: position 278,393 of record NZ_JBIVDS010000008.1, read on the forward strand.
AACCTCCCCGTCGGCGAGGGCGGCATGGTCACCACCGACGACCCCGGTCTCGCCGACTGGCTGCGCCGCGCCCGGCTGCACGGCATGTCCGCCGACGCCTGGCGACGCAACCTGCCCGGCGGCACCTGGCGCTACACCGTCGACGAGCCCGGCCTGAAGGCCAACATGACCGACGTCCAGGCCGCCATCGGCCGCGGCCAGCTCCCCTACGTCGAGACCTGGCAGCGCAGACGGCAGGCGCTCGCCGAACGCTACGACGACGCCCTGAAGTCCGTCCCCGGACTCGAACCCCTCGACGTCACGACCCCCGGCCGGCACGCCCGCCACCTCTACCCCGTCCGGGTCACCGCGGAGTACGGCACGGGACGCGACGAACTGATCGCCGAACTGGCCGCGCGCGGCATCGGCACCTCGGTCCACTTCGTCCCGCTGCACCGGCTGCCGCTCCTGCGGGACGCGGACGCGCCGGGCGGACTGCCGGGCGCCGACGCCCTGTACGGCGAACTGCTGTCGCTGCCCCTGTACCCGTCGCTGACGGACGACGCCCTCGACCGGGTCTGCGCGGAGCTGGCCCGATGACCCCGCACCGCCCCTGGCCCACCTGGGAACCGCGCCGCCCCCACCGCTCGCGGCGCCGGACCCTGCTCGCCGTCCTGGTGTGCGGACTCGCCGCCGTGCTCGCCCTCGCCGGACTCGGCGCCGGCGCGGTGTGGTGGGGCACCGAGCACTACGGCGGCCAGGTCACCCGCATCCCCGACGCCTTCCCCACCCAGCCCCGCCCGCCCCGGCCCACCGCCCACGACGGCGGCACCACCTTCCTGCTCGCCGGGGTCGACAGCCGCTCGAAGAAGCCCACCACCGGCAGCGACGCCACCGCCGAGCTGTGGCGGTACGGGGCACAGCGCAGCGACACCCTGATGCTCGTCCACCTCAGCGGCGACGGGCGCTCCGCGTACACGATGTCCATCCCCCGCGACAGCTGGGTGCCCATCCCCGGCCACGGCTCCGCGAAGGTCAACGCCGCGTTCTCCTGGGGCGGACCGCCCCTGCTGATCCGGACCGTGGAGCAGCTCACCGGCACCCGGATCGACCACTTCGGCGTCGTCGACTGGCACGGCTTCACCGCCCTCACCGACGCGGTCGGCGGGGTCCGGGTCACCGTCCCGCGCGACGTCTACGACCCCGAGCAGCACCGGCACTTCGCCGCGGGCACCCGCACCATGGACGGCGAGGAGGCCCTCGCCTACGTCCGCCAGCGGCACGGCCTGCCCGGCGGTGAACTGGACCGGATCGAACGCCAGCAGGACTTCCTGCGCAGCCTGGTCCGCCAGGTGCGCTCCCAGGTCGGGGTCACCCACCCGCTGGCCACCGCGCGCATGCTCGACGCGATCACCCGCGCGGTGAGCGTCGACGACCGCATGTCCGACTCCGACCTGCGCGACCTGGTGCTCGGCCTGCGTCATCTGGACGCCTCCGACGCCGCGTTCGCCACCGCGCCGATCGTCCGCTCCCGGATGATCGACGGACAGTACGCGCTGATCCTGGACAAGCAGCGGCTGCGGGCGCAGTGGCGTGCGGTCGAGACGGGACACGCGCCCACCGGGACGTGAGCGCCGTGCGCACCGCGGCGGACGCGCCCGCCCGGAGCCTCTTCCCGGCGGTCGGGTTCAGCGCCCTCGCCCAGGCGGCGCCCCTGCTCACCAACCTGGTCCTCACCCCGTACCTCATCGCCGCCCTCGGCCTGGACCGGTTCGGCGTCTGGTCGCTGATCCTGGTCCTGCTGGCCACCCTGACCGTGCTCGACGGCGGCATCGGGGCGTCCCTGGCCCGCTTCCACGCCCGCTTCGCCGCGCGCGGCGACCGCGAGGGCGCCGGACGCCTGGTCGTCGCCTCCCTCGCGGTGTTCGTCCTCCTCGGCGGCCTGGTCACCCTGCTGTGCCTGGCGTTCACCCCGGCGCTGACCGTCGCCCTCGACGTCCCGGTGCGGCTGCGCGGCGAGGCGGGGCGGCTGCTGCTCGCGCTCGGCCCGCTGCTGACCCTGGCGCTCGCCTCCAACTCCGCCGTCGCCCTCCTCCAGGCCCACGGCCGCTTCCGCACCCTCGCCGGGATCAGCGCGGGCTCGTGCCTGACGTACGCCGTCGCCGTGACCACGCTCGTCGGCCACGGAAGCGACCTCCCGCTGCTCGCGTACCTCGCCGCCGGACGGTATCTGCTCGTCACCCTCGCCGCACTGGCCGCCGGCGCCCGGCATCTGAGCGTCCGGCGCCCGCTGCTGCCCTCCCGCGCCGAGCGCCGCGACTTCGGCGGCTACGCCGCGCGCATGCAGATGTCCGGGTTCACCGTCTTCCTCAACGGCGAGATCGACGCCCTGGTGATCGCCGCGCTGCTGCCCGTCCGGTACGTCGGCGTCTACGCCGCCGGCTACCAGGCCGCGACCGCCCTGCGCAGCCTCCCGCTGTACGCCTTCCCGCCCCTGCTGACCCGGATGACCCACACCTACGCCCGGCACGGACTGCCGGGCGCGGTGGGGGAGTTCCAGCTCCTCCAGGCGCGCTGGCTGCCCTCGGTCCTCACCTACGGCGTCGTCACGACGGCCGCCGCGGGGCTCGCCGTGCAGATCTGGCTCGGCCCCGAACTCGCCCTCAGCGGAGCCGTCGCCGCCGTGCTCCTGGCGGGCTACGCGGTCCAGGTCGCCTTCACCGGCGTACGCACCTGTTTCGTGCGGGCGATCGGCAGGCCCGGGCACGAGACGCGCTACTCCTGGTTCTCCACGGCGGTCAACCTCGCCCTCACCGTGCCGCTGACGCTGCTGTTCGGGGTCGTCGGCGTGGTCCTGGCGACCGCGCTCGGCCTCATGGCCGGCTCCCTCTACTTCACCGTGCTGTGCCGGCGGCTCGCCGGACTGCGCGACCGGCGCCTGCCGCACCGCTGGCTGCCCGCGACCCTGCTCGCCACCGTCGTCGCCGTCGCCGGCGACCTGCTGATCCTGCGGACCGGCGCCCAGGGGGCGCCGGCGCTGCTGCTGGCCGGACTGCCCGTGCTCGCCGGTCTCGGCACCGCGGCGGCCCTGCTCCTGCCCCAACTGGCCGCTCTCCCCGAGGAGGAGCCGTCATGAACCCCGAACCCGACCGTCCCCGGAGGGTGTTGATCGTCGCCCAGCTCGACGGCTACGCCAACAGCGTCAAACCCCTCGCGATCCAGACGTATCTGCGCGAGCGGGGGCACGACGTGGACCTCGTCGACACCAACTACCTCGCCCGCGCCTCCGGCCGGCCCGGCAGCCTCGGCAGGATGCTCCCCGGCTCCCTGCGCCCGGCCCGGCTCACCCTGTACGCCAACGACGTGGCGTCCAAACTCCTCACCCGCCGCTGGGGGTTCGGGCGCCGTCACCTGTCGTACTACGTGCTGATGGCCGACCACCGGCTGCGCCGCCGCATCCTCGCCGGGCAGCTGGGACTGGACGACTACGACGTCGTCATCTGCGAGACGCCCTACGACTCCGGGGTGCTCGCCACCCCCACGACCGCCCGGACCCTGTACGACTGCCCCAACCCCTGGGCCGACGAGGTCCATTGCGAGGGACGCCTCACCGAGCGGCAGCACCGGCGCTTCCGCCGCTGGGAGACCGGCTTCCTGGAGGACCGCGAACACCTCTCCTTCTCCTGGGAGTCCTACGCCCGCTACGCCGTCGAGCGCTACGGGCTCAGCGGCGACAACTTCCTCCAGCTCAACTGGGGCTGCACCCCCTCGGGGCAGCGCGCCGCGTTCGCCGACCCGCCCCGGGTGGCCTATCTCGGCTCCCTCAGCTCGCAGTTCATCGATCTGCCCCTGCTGGCCCGGCTCAGCCGCCGCTACCCGCACCTGCACGTCTACGGCGGCCCCCCGCCCGACCCGGCGCTCGGCCTCGACTACCGGGGCTACGCCTCGGCCGAGGTGCTGCGCGACTACCAGTTCGGGCTGATCACCTGCACCCGGGACCTGCTGCGCCAGGAGGGCTTCTCCGCCAAGCACCTGCACTACCTGGCCCACGGCCTGCCCGTCCTGGTCCCCGGCTGGCGCCGGCACCTCGATCTGCTGCGCGGCTCGGTGCCCTACACGGAGGACACGTTCGCGTCGGTCGTCGAGGAGCTCAGCGACCCGGCGCGGTGGCGGCGGGCGAGCGCGACGGCGTACGAGCAGGCGCGGCGGCTGGACTGGAACCGGACCCTTGAACCGCTCGGGGAGCTCCTCGGCGCACGGTCGTAGGGGCGATCACCACGGCCAGCAGCGCGAAGGTCAGCGAGTTGGTGATCCCGAACGACCAGGGGCGTTCCAGGATCGAGGCCAGCAGCACCGGCAGCACCAGGCACGCGGCGGCCGGGAAGCCGCGCGTCCCGCCCACGGTGAGCAGGCACACCAGCAGGAGCGCGAAGAGCGCGAGGCCCACGACCCCGCCCGCGTACAGGACGTCGAGCCATTGGTTGTGCAGCGAGGGGGAGAGGGCGGCCGGGATCTCACCCGCCTCGTACTTCGCCGACCAGGCCTTGGCGCCGAACCCGACGAACGGCGACTCGTGCAGCTCGCGCACGGCCATGTCCCAGATCGACGCCCGGTCGCCCAGCCGGTCGGGGTCCAGGTGCCGGAACGGCAGCGAGAGTCCGACGACGGCCGCGGCGCAGAGGACCGGCACACCGAACAGCACCCGGCCCGGCGACGGCCGTGCGGCGCGCTCGCTGGGCAGGCGGGGGCGCAGGAGCGTCAGGAACACCACGACCAGGACCGCCGAGGCGCCGGCCAGCCTGCTGCCGGTGGCGACGGCCACGAACGCGGTGTACCAGGTCAGCAGCACCCGCACCCGGCCGCGCAGCCCGAGCCACACGAAGGGCAGCCCGACGATCAGCAGCAGGCTGAAGATGTTCTCGTTGGTGAACACACCGGTGTAGAGCACGCCCATCGGTCCGCACGGGTTGTCCTCGCGGCACTCGCGCAGCACGGACGCGGGCTCGACGAGCGCTTCGACGCCGCCGAGGACCGTGGACAGCATGACGACCGCCGCCCCGCCGAGCAGCGGTCCGCGCCCCGGGCGGGCGACGGCCGCCGCGAGCAGCAGGGCCATCAGCAGGAGCTGGCGGGGCGCCAGGAGCTGCTGGTCGCGCAGTCCGTCGGACAGGGCGACCAGCACGACGAGCGCGAGGGCGAGCAGGGGCGCGGTGTTGAGCGGGGCCCGTCCGGCGAGGAACCGGTGGAGGACGAACAGTCCGCAGCCCACGAGCAGGAGGCCGTTCGCCACGACACCCAGCACGTTCACCCACCCGGGGAAGCCGATGACCACCTCGCCGAGCGGGTCGAGCCGCTCCGGGCGTCCGGAGCGCAGCACGAAGGCCACGGTCGGCAGGTTGGCCAGCACACCGGTCGCGAGGACCAGGGTGGAGCCGAGGTCCCAGTCCCCGGCGGCGCGTGCGCGGCGCAGCGCGATCGTCCAGGGGATCACCGACAGGACGGCCAGGACGCCCAGGAGCAGCGCCATGTCGGTCTGGGTCCTCGTCATGCCGAGGTCACCGCCTGCTCCCGGTCGCCGGGTCCGCCGGGCTCGGCGGGCCGCGCGGGCTCCTCGTGGCGCGGAGGCCGCCAGTCGGCGCGGTCCTCGGGCCTGGCGCCCGTCAGGACGGTGCCCAGGACCCGTGCCCGGACCGCCGCGAGGGCGTCGAGCGCGCGGTCCGCGTCACCGCGCCGGGTGCGTCCGGCCCGGATCACGAGGAGCGTGCCCTCGGTCGCCGGGGCGAGCACGGCCGCGTCCCCGAAGGGCAGCAGCGGCGGGCTGTCCAGGACGACCAGATCGGCGTCCGAACCGAGCGCGCGCAGCAGCCGCGGCAGATCCTGCGAGGACAGCAGCGTCCCGGGATCGGCGGGCACGGGTCCGGCGGGCAGCACGCGGATGCCGTCCCAGGTCCTGAGCGCCTGGTAGAGCGGGACGCCGCGGGCGAGGACGCCGGACAGTCCCGGGCCGTCGCCGAGCGCGAGGTCGGCGGCGAGGCGGGGCCGGCGCAGATCGGCCTCGACGAGCACCACGCGCCGTCCGGTGCGGGCGACGCTCGTGGCCAGGTCGAGGGCGGTGCGGGTGCGGCCCTCCTCGGGCAGTGCGCTGGTCACCAGCACCGTCGCGGGCAGGCCGCCCTCGGTGCCGAACCGGAGTCCGGTGCGCAGCCGGGCCAGCGCCTCGGTGCGCTCGGTCGGGTCGGGGCGGCCCCGGACGGGCGCGGGCACCGCCGCGAGCGGGTCGAGGTCGGCGATGTCCCGGGTGGAGCGGACCGTGGTGTCCCACTGCTGCCGCAGCACGGCGCCGCAGAATCCGGCCGCCAGGCCGAGGAGCAGGCCGATGCCCAGGTTCAGGGCCGGGCGCGGACTGGTCGGCGTGGTGGGCGGCTCGGAACCGCCGACCACGCTGGCCTTCACGAGCGGCGGGGCGTTCGAGGCGGAACCCTCGATCGCGGCGATGTACTTGGTGAACTGCAGGGCCGTCTGGTCGGCGATCGCCTGCGCCCGCTGCGCGGACCCGTCCGAGACCCGGATGTCGACCAGGGTCGTGTCGAGCGGGGCCTGTGCCTCGATGCGCTGCGCGAGCCGTCCCGGCGTGGTGTCCAGGCCCAGTTCGGTGATGACTCCGTCGAGGACCGCGGGGCTGGTGACGATACGGGTGTACGACTTCACGCGCTGCTGGGTGAACAGGCCGCCCTGGTAGGCGTTTCCGCTGTCCTCGTCGCTGGTGGCGACGAAGAGCTGTGCGGTCGCCGTGTAGGTGCGGGGCATCAGCGCGGTGACCGCGATGGCCCCGGCCAGTCCGAGGAGCACACAGACGGCGACGAACCGCCACCGCCGGCGCATGGTGCCGATGTAGTCGTGGAGATCCATGGAGGTTCCTTCCACGATTCGCCTGATTTACGATGTAAACGTACGATATCAGCATACGGCTGGAACGACACGCTTCGAACGACATGCCTCGAACGACACGGCGGGAACGCGGAACGATGGACGGTCCTCTCGACCGCTGCGCGGTCACCCCCTACGGCCGGGGAGCGGGAAGCTCCCGGGTCCGGGTCTTCTCCTGGCTCGACCGCGTCGGCACGGACTTCACCGTCGGCAGCTACCTCTCCCTGCCGGACGCCCGCGCCTCCCGCCTGCTGCGCCACCCCCTGTCCCTGGCCCGCGCCGAACGGCGCCTCGCCGCCATCGCGGACGGCCGGCCCCGCCGGCTGCTGCTGCACCGCGAGGCCTCCCCGCTCAGCCGGGGCTGGTGGGAGCGGCGCCTGCTGACGAGCGCCGAGTTCGCCGTCTACGACTTCGACGACGCCCTCCAGTGGGACCACGGCGCCGGCGGTCTCCTGCGCCGGGCCGCCCCCAAGGCCGACAAGGCCCGCACCGCCGTCCGGTACGCGGACCGGGTCATCGCCGGCAACGCCCTGCTCGCCGACTGGGCCGCACGGCACACCCGCGACGTCGTCGTGATCCCGAGCTGCGTCGCCCTGGAGGACTACGCGCCCAAGACGGTGTACGCGCTGCACGACCCGCCCCGGCTCGGCTGGATCGGCTCGCGCGGCAACGAGCGCTGTCTGCTGCTGATCGCCGACGCGCTCACCGAGGTCCACCGCCGCACCGGGGCCCGCCTCACCCTCGTCGGCACCACCGGGCGCGGCCTCGGACCGCTGGAGGAGTTCACCGACCGGATCCCGTGGTCGACGGACACCCAGCGCACCGCGCCCGCCGGCATGGACATCGGCCTGATGCCGCTGCCCGTCACCGCCTACAACATCGGCAAGTGCGGCTACAAACTCCTCCAGTACGCCGCCGCCGCGCTGCCCGCCGTCGCCAGCCCGCTCGGCGTCAACGCCGAACTGCTGCGCCAGTTCGGCATGCCCGCCCCGCGCACCCAGGACGAATGGACCTCCGCGCTCCTCGCCCTGCTCGACGCCCCCGCCGCCGCCCGCGAGCGGCTCGGCCTGCTCGCCCGGGACGTCGTCGGCCTCAAGTACTCCTACGACGTCTGGCTGCCCCGCTGGTCGGCCGCCCTCGAACTCGGACCGGTGCCGTCATGACCCCGCGCGCCGTGGACGTCGTGATCGTCAACTGGAACACGGGCCCCTGCCTCGCCGACTGCGTCCGGTCCATCGCCCGCGCCGACCGCTCCGCGCTGCGCGTGGCCCGCATCGTCGTCGTCGACAACGCCTCCACCGACGGCTCCCTGCGCGACCTGGCCCCCGGCCCCATTCCCCTCGACGTCGTCCGCAACACCCGCAACCTCGGCTTCGCCACCGCCTGCAACCAGGGCGCCGTGCGCGGCGACGGCGACCTCCTGCTCTTCCTCAACCCGGACACCGAGCTGTACCCCGACACCCTCGGCGCCGTCGCCGCCTTCCTCCCCACCGAGGCGGCCCGCGGCATCGGCATCTGCGGCGGACGCATGCTCGACGCGCACGGCCGGCCCGGCGTCTCCTGCTCCCGCTTCCCGACCCTGCGCGTCCTCGCCGGCAAGGCCACCGGACTGGACCGCCTCGCCCCCGCCCTGTTCCCGCCGCACCACCTCAGCCCCACCGCCTCGGGCCCCGTGGACGAGGTCATCGGCGCGTTCTTCCTGTTGCGCCGCACCCTCTTCGAACGCCTCGGCGGCTTCGACGAGCGCTACTTCCTCTACTTCGAGGAGACCGACCTCGCCCTGCGCGCCCGGCACCGCGGCCTCGCCTCCTACCACCTGCACGAGGCCCGCGTCCGCCACCTCGGCGGCGTCAGCTCCGCCCAGCTCGGTGCCGGACGGCTCACCCACTCGCTGCGCGGACGCACCCGCTACACCTTCTCCCACTGGCCCCCCTCCCACGCCCGCCTGCTGCTCGCCCTGACCCTCACGGTCGAACCGGCCGCCCGCCTCGCGCGGGCCGCCCTGCGCCGCAGCGCACCGGAGGCCCGCGCCGTGCTCGCCGGATACGAGGGGTATCTGCGCTGGCTCATCCACGACTGGAGGCGGTCCGTATGAGAGCGCTGGTCACCGGCGGCGCCGGGTTCATCGGCTCGCACCTCGTCGAGCACCTGCTCGGCCTCGGCCACGAGGTCGTCGTCCTCGACGACCTCAGCACCGGCTCGGCGGACAACCTCGCGGCCGTCGCCGACGCCGTGACCGTCGTGGACGGCTCGATCCTCGACGAGGACGTCCTGGAACGGGCCACGGCCGGCTGCGACACCGTCTTCCACCTGGCCGCCGCGGTCGGCGTGCACACCATCGTCAACCGGCCCATGGAGTCCCTGCGCCGCAACCTCCTGGGCACCCAGGCCGTCCTGGAGGCGGCCCGCCGTCACTGCCGCCGGCTGCTGCTCGTCTCGTCGTCCGAGGTCTACGGCAAGAACGCCAAGGACAGCCTCGGCGAGGACGACGACCGCATCCTCGGCTCCCCGCTCAAGAGCCGCTGGTCCTACGCCGCCGCCAAGGGGCTCGACGAACTCATGGGCTACTGGTGCTGGCGCGAGTACGGTCTCGGCGTCGTCATCGTCCGCCCCTTCAACGTCGTCGGCCCCCGCCAGTCCGGCGCCTTCGGCATGGTCCTGCCGCACCTCGTCGAACAGGCCCTGTCCGGACTCCCGCTGACCCTGTACGGCGACGGCAGCCAGCGCCGCTGCTTCTGCGCGGTCGGCGACGTGGTCCCCGCGTTCACCGCCCTCGTCCAGGACGAGCGGGCCCACGGACAGGCCTTCAACCTCGGCGGCACGGAGGAGGTCACCATGCGCCGGCTCGCCGAACGCGTCCTGCGCGTCACCGGCTCCGCCGGCCCCGTCGTCCACGTCCCCTACGACCGGGCCTACGAACCCGGCTTCGAGGACATGGCCCGCCGGTGCCCCGACACCACCCGGGCCCGCGAACTGATCGGCTTCCGCGCCCGCACCGGCCTCGACGACATCATCGCGGCCGTCGCGGCGGACCGGGCCCGGGCCATGGAGGGTGCGCGATGACCGACCTCGCCGTCATCGGACTCGGATACGTCGGACTGCCCCTGGCCCGCGAGGCCGTGGCCGCCGGGCTCGCCGTGGCGGGCTACGACGAGAACCCCGACGTCGTGACCGGACTGAACCGGGGCCGCTCCCACGTCGACGACGTCTCCGACGCCGAGGTGCGCGCCATGCGGGCCGCCGGGTTCACCGCCGACCACCGGGCCGCCGTGCTCGGCGCCGCCCATGTCGTCGTCATCTGCGTGCCGACCCCGCTGCACACCGACGGCACCCCCGACCTCGACCCGGTGTGCCGCGCCACCCGCACCCTCGCCCCGCACCTGACCCGCGGCACGCTCGTCGTCCTGGAGTCGACGACCTACCCCGGCACCACCGACGAGGTGGTGCGTCCCGCACTGGAACAGGCCACCGGGATGACCGCGGGCGCCGACTTCCACCTGGCGTTCTCCCCGGAACGCATCGACCCCGGCAACAAGGGCTTCGGGCTCCGTAACACCCCCAAGGTCGTCGGGGGACTCACCCCCGGCTGCGCCCAGGCCGCCGCCGCGTTCTACGGCAAGGTCTGCGACACCGTCGTGATGGCCAAGGGCACCCGCGAGGCCGAGATGGCCAAGCTCCTGGAGAACACCTACCGCAACGTCAACATCGCCCTGGTCAACGAACTCGCCCTGATCGCGCACCAGTTGAACGTCGACCTGTGGGACGCCATCGCCTGCGCGGCCACCAAGCCCTTCGGCTTCCAGTCCTTCCGTCCTGGGCCCGGCGTCGGCGGCCACTGCATCCCCGTCGATCCGGGCTACCTCATCCACCAGGCCCGGGCGGCGGGCTGCGCCGTCCGCCTGGTGGAGCTGGCCCAGGAGATCAACCGGAGCATGCCCGCCCACGTCGTACGGCGCGCCGCCGAGGTGCTGGGCCGGCCGCTGCGCGGCACCTCCGTGCTGCTCGCCGGGGTCACCTACAAGGCCGACGTCTCCGACCTGCGCGAGACGCCGGCCCGTCCCGTCGTGCGCGGACTGCGCGCCGCGGGAGCCCGGGTCGCCTACCACGACCCGCACGCGCCCGCCTTCGCGGTGGACGGGCGCCCGGTGCGCCGGGTCAGGGACGTCGTCCGGGCCGCCGCCGCGGCCGACCTCACCGTCCTGCTCCAGCCGCACACCGTCTACGACCTGGACGCCATCGTCGCCGCCGCGCCGCTGGCCCTGGACGTCCGGGGCTGCACCCGCTCCGGCGCCGAACTGCTGTGAGGTGAGGTCATGGAAGGCCGTGTCGCCGCCCCGCCCCTGCGCCCCATGACGCCGGTGCCCCTCGCCCGGCCGCTGCGCACCCTCGACATCACGGTGTCCCTGGCCCTGCTGCTGCTCCTGTCCCCGCTGCTGCTGGCTCTGGGCGCGGTCGTCCTGCTCCTCGACGGCCGCCCGGTGCTCTTCCGGCAGCGCCGCACGGGGGAGGGCGCGGGGGAGTTCACCCTCTACAAGTTCCGCACCATGCGCCGGGACTGCGCGGGCCCCGCCCTCACCCCCGGCCACGACCCGCGCGTCACGCCCTTCGGCCGCCGCCTCAGGCGCTCCCACCTGGACGAGCTGCCGCAGCTGTGCAACGTGCTGCGCGGCGACATGACCCTGGTCGGGCCGCGCCCCGAACCCGTCGAGACGGCCCGCCGCTACCCGCCCGAGTGCCGCTGGCTCTTCCGCCACCGCCCCGGGCTCACCGGCCCCTGCCAGCTCCGCTCCCGCGGCGAGGCCGCCGACCTCGACGGCCGCCCCGACCCCGAGACGTACTACCTCACGGTCCTGGTGCCGCGCCGCGACCACCTCAACGCCGACCTGCTGACCCGGCTCACCCCCGCCGTCGTCCTCGGCTATCTGGCCCGCACGGCCTGGTACGTCCTGTCGGCGGCCTGGGACCCACCGCAGAGCCCACCCGAAGGAGGGCGGCCGTGATGCGTGCCGTGGTGACCGGAGCGGCCGGGTTCATCGGCTCCCACCTGTGCGAACGCCTGCTGGCCTGCGGCGACGAGGTGACCGGGATCGACGCCCTGACCGAGTACTACGACCCCGCGCTCAAACGGGACAACCTGCGCGAGCTGCTCGGCCTCGCCCGCTTCACCTTCCGGCGCGCCGACCTGCTGACCGCCCCGCTCGACCCGCTGCTCGCCGGCGCCGACGTCGTCTACCACCTCGCCGGGCAGCCCGGCGTACGCGGCTCCTGGGGCCCGGAGTTCACGCTCTACCTGGAACGCAACGTCCTGGTGACCCAGCGCCTCCTGGAGGCCGCCCGCCGCACCGGACTGCGCCGCCTCGTGTACGCGTCCAGTTCCTCGGTGTACGGGGACGCCGAGACCTATCCCACCCGGGAGACCGTCCGCCCGCGGCCCGTCTCGCCCTACGGCGTCACCAAGCTCGCCGCCGAGCACCTGTGCGAGACCTACCGCACGGTCTTCGGCGTCCCGGCGACCTCACTGCGCCTGTTCAGCGTCTACGGGCCCCGCCAGCGCCCGGACATGGCCTTCTCCCGGCTCGTCGCCGCGGCCTGCGCGCACCGGCCCTTCCCGCTGTACGGGGACGGCGGCCAGAGCCGCGACTTCACCTACGTCGGCGACGTCGTGGCGGCCATGAGGGCCGCCGCGCTGTCGCCGTGGACGGGTGTGGCCAACCTCGGCGGGGGAAGCGAGGTGTCGATGCGCCAGGCCATCGCGCTCGTGAGCCGGCTGGCGTCCCCCGTCCGCGTGGTGCCGGGTCCTGACCGCCCCGGCGACGCTCGTCGTACGGCCGCGGACATCGGCGTCGCGCGTGCCGCGTTCGGCTACCGGCCCGCCACCGACCTGCGGTCGGGGCTGGCCGCGATGGTGCGGGCCGAGCGGGCGCCGCGTGCGGAGGTCTGCGCGCCCCGGTAGGAGGCGGTCGCGGTCATCGGCCGGCTGGCGTCCCCCGTCCGCGTGGTGCCGGGTCCTGACCGCCCCGGCGACGCCCGCCGTACGGCCGCGGACATCGGCGTCGCGCGTGCCGCGTTCGGCTACCGGCCCGCCACCGACCTGCGGTCGGGGCTCGCCGCGATGGTGCGGGCCGAGCGGGCGCCGCGTGCGGAGGTCTGCGCGCCCCGGTAGTAGGCCACGACCTCCCGGTCCGTCATCTCCCGCTCCCGCCTGCGCCCCAGGAAGTACAGGGCCGACGCGGAGTCCCGTGCGTAGTCCTCCGGGACGAGCCGGTCCAGCGCGCGCAGCCAGCAGCACAGCCCCCGTGCGACGCGCCCGGCGGACGCGGACCGGGTCACGCCCCGCACCAGGTGGTCCACGCTCCACAGGAGCTGGGTGCCGGGACCGGCGACCGGCCCCGCGGCGATCTCCTCGAAGCGCCCGAACAGCCGACGGTGACCGCTCGCGGTGAACCGGGTGAAGTCGAGCGGCCCGGCGTGCACCTGCTGGAGGAACGGGGTCTCCGCGTAGACGAGGCCGTCCGCCGTGAGGACCCGGTGGATCTCCGCGACGACCGCCGCCGGATCGAGGACGTGTTCCAGCACGGCCTGCACCACCACCGCGTCCACGCTCGCCGCGGCCAGCGGGATGCGGTGCGCGTCCGCGACGAACTGGGTCACCGGGCTGGGCGCGAGATCGAAGGCGACGACCCGGACTCCCGGCTCGCGGTAGACGGCGTCCACACCGTTGCCGACGGTCGCCCCGCCGACGACGAGCACCACCGGCGCGCCGCCGAGACCGCCCAGCAGCAGATCGGCGTTGCGGACCGCGACCCGGTTGCGCGGCTTCCACGCGCGGCGCAGCGCGGCGGGCAGCCGCCGCGCGGGCCCGGGAGCGGCGGCGGCCACCTCCTCCCGGGTCACGGCACTGCGCTCGAAGTCCACCAGCACCGGCCGGCGCCCGGCCGTCGGGAAGCCCGAGGGGGCGCCGTAGGGGCAGTCGGCGGCCCGGCAGCGGAGCGTGCCGGGGCGTGCCGTCAGCGGCGATCGGCAGCGCGGACAGATCAGCAGATCCCGTATCTCGTCCAGCGTGGCCAGCGGCATGGCGGTCCTCCGGCGGCTCGGCCGGGTGCCCGGACCATCCCTTCCGCTTCGGATTGACCGCGGGCGCCCTGGGGGTGAAGATGTACGTATACGTCGTAAATATACATCTTTACCCCTGTCCTGGTGGTGACCGATGAAGCACGACGGGACCCTCCTCCCCGGCGCGGCCCGCGCGGACGTCATGTCCTTCCGCTGGCCCGCGCCGCCCCCACGGGTGGCGTCGGCGGCTCGGCTGCCGGAGTCGCCGACGCTGCCCAGGGTCAAGGTCCTGCACGTGATCACCCGCTTCGTCACCGGAGCCGGCGGCAACACCCTGCTCACCGCCGAGGGCACCGACCCCGACCGCTACGAGGTGTGGATCGCCGGAGTGCCGGGCGGGGAGCTGTGGGAGCGGGCCCGGGCCGCCGGCCTCAGGACCGTCGAGATACCGGGGTTCCGGCACACCCTCAGCCCGCTCGACCCGCTCGTCCTGGTCCGCCTCGTGCGGCTCGTGCGCCGGGAACGGTTCACCGTCGTGCACACCCACTCGGCCAAGGGCGGCTTCCTTGGCCGGGTCGCGGCCCGCCTGTGCCGGACACCGGTCGTCGTCCACACCTTCCACGGCCTCAGCTTCCACCCGTACATGTCCCGCTCCCGGCGGCTGCTCTACCGCTTCCTGGAACGGGCCACCCGCCGCTTCACCCACGCCTTCCTCGCCGTCGCCCCGCGCGTGGCCCAGCAGGCCGTCGAGGAACGGCTGGCCCCGCCCGGCACGGTCCGCGTGGTGCCCTCCGCGGTCGACCTCGGCCACATCCCCGAGCGCCGCGACCCCGCCGCCCGCCGCATGCTGGGCGTGCCCCGCGGCACGGCCCTGATCGGCACCGTCGGCCGCGTCGACACCCAGAAGGCCCCGCTGGACTTCGTCCGGGCCGCGGCGGCGATCCACGCCGAACGGCCCGCCACCGCGTTCGTCATGATCGGCGACGGACCGCTCACCGGGGACGTCCGGCGGCTCGCCGCGGAACTCGGTGTCGACATCACCGTCACCGGCCACCGCCCCGACGCCGCCCGGCTCGCGGCAGCCCTCGACGTCTTCGTCATCACCTCCCTGTACGAGGGCCTCGGCCGGGCCCTCACCGAGGCGCTGGCCTCCGCCCGCCCGGTCGTCGCGACCGCCGTCAACGGCGTCCCCGACCTCGTCGAGCACGGCGCCACCGGCCTCCTCGTCCCCCCGGCCGACCCGGACGCCGCCGCCCGCGCCGTCCTGTGGCTCCTCGACCACCCCGACCAGGCCGCCGCCATGGGCCGCCAGGGCTGCCGGCGCGTCCGCGGCACCTTCGCCCCCGAGGACATGTGCGCGGCCGTCGACGCCTGTTACCGCGAGCTGCTGGGCCTGCCCACGCCCGGGTTCTGAAGAGCACGGAGTACGCCATGCGCCTCACCGTCATCGGCACCGGATACGTCGGAGCGGTCCACGCCGCCTGCCTCGCCGACCTCGGACACGACGTCCTGGGCGTCGACATCGACCCCGAGCGGACCGCCGCCCTCGCCTGCGGCAGACCACCCTTCTACGAGCCGGGCCTGTCCGAACTCCTCAAGCGGGCCGTGGACACCGGCCGGCTGCGCTTCACGACCTCCCTCGCCGAGGCCGGGCACTTCGGCGACACGCACTTCCTGTGCGTCGGCACCCCGCAGCGGCCCGGCTCCCACGCCGCCGACCTCACCTACGTCCACGCCGCCGCCGACGCCCTCGCCCCGCACCTGCGCGACGGGGCCCTGCTGGTCGGCAAGTCGACCGTCCCGGTCGGCACCGCGGACGCGCTCGCCGAACGGCTGTGCGCCGAGGTCGCCTGGAACCCGGAGTTCCTGCGCGAGGGCTGCGCCGTCGAGGACACCCTGTGCCCGGAACGGATCGTCGTCGGCGTGCGCTCCGCCGAGGCCGAGGGGCGGCTGCGGGCCGTCTACACCCCGTTGCTCCAGGCGGGCACCCCGTTCATCGCCACCGACCCGCCCACCGCCGAACTCGTCAAACTGGCCTCGAACTCCTTCCTCGCCACCAAGATCTCCTTCATCAACGCCCTCTCGGAGATCTGCGAGGCCGCCGGCGCCGACGTCCTGACCCTGGCCGAGGCGATGGGTCGGGACTCCCGCATCGGCCCGCACTTCCTCGCCCCCGGTCTCGGCTTCGGCGGGAGCTGTCTGCCCAAGGACATCCGGGCGCTGACCGCCCGCGCCGAGGAACTCGGGAAGGGCGGCTCGGTGAGCTTCCTGCGGCAGGTCGACGCGATCAACACCCGCCAGCGGCTGCGCACCGTGGACCTCGCCGAACGCCTCGTCGGCGGCACCCTCGCGGGCCGTCACGTCGCCGTGCTGGGCGCCGCGTTCAAGCCCCTGAGCGACGACGTGCGCGACTCCCCGGCCCTCGCGGTCGCCGACGCCGTGCACCGCCGGGGCGCCCAGGTGCGGGTGCACGACCCGGAGGCCGTCGACAACGCGCGGGCCGTCCACCCGGAACTCCAGTACGCCCTCGACGTCACCAAGGCGTGCGAGGACGCCGACGTCGTCCTGCACCTGACGGAATGGCCCCAGTACCGGGAACTGGACCCGGCCGCGCTCGCCACGGTCGTCCGCGCCCCGGTGATCGCCGACGCCCGCAACGTCCTCGATCCCCTGACCTGGCGCGCGGCGGGCTGGACCGTCGGTGCCCTAGGACGCCCGGAACCGGGCCGCCGGACGGGAGGACGACCGTGCGCGTCGTGGTGAGCGGTGGAGGCGGCTTCCTGGGATCGCATCTGTGCGAGGCCCTGCTGCGGCGCGGCGACAGCGTCTGCTGCCTGGACAACTTCTCCTCCGGGCGCTCCGCGAACATCGCCCGTCTCATGCCCGACCCGCGCTTCGAGTGCGTGGTCTGCGACGTCACCGAACGCTTCCGCTTCACCGGCGACGCCGACGCCGTCCTCCACCTGGCGAGCCCCGCCTCCCCGGCCGACTACGAACGCCACCCGCTGGAGACCCTGGCCGCGGGCAGCCGCGGCACCGAGAACCTGCTGAGACTGGCGGAGCGGCACCACGCCCGCTTCGTCCTCGCCTCCACCAGCGAGGTCTACGGCGACCCCCTCGTCCACCCCCAGCGCGAGGACTACTGGGGCCACGTCAACCCCGTGGGACCGCGCAGCGTCTACGACGAGTCCAAGCGCTTCGCCGAGGCCCTCGCCACCGCCCACCGCCGCACGCTCGGCGCCGACACCGGCATCGTCCGCATCTTCAACACCTACGGGCCCCGCATGCGCGCCCACGACGGCCGCGTCGTCTCCACCCTCGTGCGCCAGGCCCTCGACGGCGAACCCCTGACGCTGTTCGGGGACGGCGGCCAGACCCGCAGCTTCTGCTACGTCGACGACATGGTCCGCGGCCTGCTCGCCATGCTCGACAGCCGCCGCCCCGGCCCCGTGAACCTCGGCAACCCGGTGGAGCGGACCGTGCTGGAACTCGCGGAACTCGTCCTGCTCGCCACCGGCTCGGACAGCGGGCTGCGCTTCCTGCCGCTGCCCGTCGACGACCCCGTCCGCCGCCGCCCCGACATCGGCCGCGCCCGCGCGGAGCTCGGCTGGTCACCCAGGGTGCCCCTGGAGGAGGGGCTGCGGCACACCGTGGCCTGGTTCGCGGCCGAACGCCTGGCCGCGCGACCGGCGGTGGGGCGCCCGACATGACCGCGTCCGGACCGCGGACCGCCCAGGGCGCGGGAGCCGGACCGGTGATCCCCGGCTCCCGCGCGGGACCGTGAGCGAGGCCGCCCCATGAGCCCCCGCATCGAGGACTACGCCCTCGTCGGCGACCTGGAGACCGCCGCGATGATCGGCCGCGACGGCTCCGTCGACTGGCTCTGCCTGCCCCGCTTCGACTCCCCGCCCTGCCTCGCCGCCCTCCTCGGCACCGGCGAGCACGGCTTCTGGAAGGTCGCGCCCACCGCCCCCGGTGCCCGCGCCCGCAGGTCCTACGAACCGGACACGCTCGTCCTGGTGACCGAGTGGGAGACCCCCGACGGGACGGTCCGCGTCACCGACTTCATGCCGCCCCGGCGCCGGCTGCCCTGCCTGGTCCGGCTGGTGGAGGGCCTGTCCGGCGCCGTGCCGCTGCGCAGCGAACTGCGCCCACGCTTCCACCACGGCCGCGTCCAGCCCTGGGTCCGGGTCGCCGACGGGCGCACCGTCGCCGTCGCCGGACCGGACGCCCTGTGGCTGGGCACCGACGGACCCGGCGCCGACACCCGGGGCGAGGACCCGATGGTCCGCGACGTCACCGTGCCCGCCGGACGACGGCTGGCGTTCGTCGTCGTCTGGTCGCCCTCCCACCTGACCGAGCCGCCCGGCCCGCTGCTCCTCCCGGCGGAGACCGCCCTGAAGGAGACCCGCGACTTCTGGCGCCGCTGGACGGCACGCTGCCGCTACCGGGGCCCCTGGCGCGACGCCGTCGTGCGCTCCCTGATCATCCTCAAGGCGCTCACCCACGCGCCCACCGGCGGCATCGTCGCCGCCCCGACCAGCTCCCTGCCGGGCCGCATCGGCGGCGAACGCAACTGGGACCACCGCTACTGCTGGCTGCGCGACTCCACCCTGACCCTGTCCACCCTGCTGCGCGGCGGCTACCGCGAGGAGGCCACGGCCTGGCTCGACTGGCTCGTCCGGGCCGTCGCGGGCGACCCCGCGGGCCTCCAGACCGTGTACGGCGTCGCGGGCCAGCGGCTCCTGCCGGAGACCGAGGCCCCCTGGCTGCCCGGCTACGAGGGCTCCCGCCCCGTCCGCTTCGGCAACGCCGCCGTCGACCAGTTCCAGCTCGACGTGTACGGCGAGGTCCTGGACACCCTGTACCTCTCGCTGCGCGCCGGCATCCCCGTACCGGCCCATGTCCGGGACCTGGTCGAGGGCCTCATGACCCATCTGTGCCGCCACTGGCGCGAACCCGACCAGGGGCTGTGGCAGGTGCGCGGCCCCGCACGGCAGTTCGTCCACTCCAAGATCATGGTGTGGGTGGCCGCCGACCGGGCGCTGCGGATGGGCCGCGTCCTCGGCCGGGACGGCGACCGGGCCGCGTGGCGGGCGCTGCGCGACGAGGTGCACCGCGAGGTGTGCCGCGAGGGCTTCGACCCGCGCCTGCGCTCCTTCACCCAGTCCTACGGCTCCCCGGCCCTGGACGCCGCCGCGCTGCTGATCCCCCGCTCGGGCTTCCTGCCCGCCGGTGACGCGCGGGTGCGGGGCACGGTCGACGCCCTGCGCGGCCTCGCGCACGGCGGTTTCCTGCGCCGGTACGCGCCCGGGGGCCCAGGACCGCACGCCGTGGACGGGCTGCGCGGCGACGAGGGCACCGTCCTGGCCTGCACCCTCTGGTACGCGGACGCCCTCGCCGCCACCGGCCGGGTCGGGGAGGCCGAGGAGGTCTTCGCACGCGTCCTCGGCGTCCGCAACGACGTCGGGCTGCTCTCCGAGCAGTGGGACCCCGACGCCGGGCGTCAACTCGGCAACGCGCCCCAGGCGTTCAGCCACATCGCCCTCGTGGAGACCGCGTTCACGCTCACCGCGGCGGGCCGGGACGGCGCGCGGACCCGGCGTACCCCTGCGGATTGAGCCGCTGGAACCGCCAGGAGTCCCGGCACATGTCGTCCAGGTCCCGGCCGGGCCGCCACCCCCAGTCCGCGGCGACGGCCCCGGCGTCCGCGACCAGCTCCGCCACGTCCCCCGGGCGCCGCCCGACGACCTCGTGGGGGATCGCCCGGCCGCTCGCCCGCGCGTAGGCGTCGATCACGTCCAGCACCGAACTGCCGCTGCCCGAGCCCAGGTTGTAGACATGCAGGCCCGGCGCGTCGCCGAGGTGGTCGAGGGCCAGGCGGTGGGCCTCCACGGTGTCCATGACGTGGAGGTAGTCGCGCACGGCCGTGCCGTCGCGGGTGGGGTAGTCGCCGCCGAAGACCCGCAGCACCTCCCGCCGGCCCGCCGCGACCTGCGCCACGTACGGCATCAGGTTGTCGGGCTCGCCGCGCGGGTCCTCGCCGAGCAGCCCGCTGGGATGGGCGCCCACCGGGTTGAAGTAGCGCAGGCTGAGCACGGTGAACTCGGGCAGGCGGGCGCAGACGTCGGCCAGGACGCGCTCGCACAGCCACTTCGAGGTGGCGTAGGGGTTGGTCGGCCGGGCCGGGGTCCGCTCGTCCAGGGGGCCGCGTCCCGCGTCGCCGTACAGGGAGCAGGAGGAGGAGAAGACCAGGCGGTGCACGCCGTGCTCGCGCATGGCGCGGAGCAGGGCGGTCGTGCCGCCCACGTTGGTGTCGTAGTACTCGACCGGCAGCCGTGTCGAGGCGCCGACGGCCTTGAGGGCGGCGAAGTGGAGCACCGCGTCCACGGAGTGCCGGTCGAAGACGGCCGACAGGGCCCGGCGGTCGCGGACGTCCAGTTCGTAGACGGCGCCGACGAACCGGCCCGCGATCCGCTCCACCCGGGTCAGCACCTCGGGCGTGCTGTTGGAGTAGTCGTCGACCACGATCACCTCGTAGCCGTGGTCGAGGAGTTCCACGCAGGCGTGCGAACCGATGAAGCCGGCGCCGCCCGTGACGAGGACGGTCGACGGCGGGCCCGGTCCGCTGCGCGTCATGGCACGACCCTCCCGGAGGCGAGAGGCCCCGCAAGGTCACCGAGGTGTGTCACCGAGGTGTGTTTACACCGTATATGTACAACTTTGCGCCCCTTGACGTGCGGCGTCAAGGGGCGGTCGCCGATCCGGGCCGCGGCCTCAGATCACACAGCCCACATGGGCCAGCGCCTGCCGCAGCAGCACCCCGTGGCCGCCCGGCATCTCCGACTGGACCGCCTCCGACGCCGCCTCCTGCGGAGTGAACCAGACCAGGTCCAGCGCGTCCTGGCGCGGCCGGCAGTCACCGGTGACCGGGACGACATAGGCCAGCGACACCGCGTGCTGACGCGGGTCGTGGTACGGCGTGATGCCGATCGTGGGGAAGTACTCGGCGACCGTGAAGGGCTGCGGCGCCGCCGGGATACGGGGCAGCGCCACCGGGCCCAGGTCCTTCTCCAGGTGCCGCATCAGCGCGTCCCGGATGCGCTCGTGGTGCAGGACCCGACCGGACACCAGCGTCCGGCTGACCGTCCCGTCCGGGCCGATGCGCAGCAGCAGGCCGACGCTGGTGACTTCGCCGCTGTCGTCGACGCGCACGGGCACGGCCTCGACGTACAGGATCGGCATCCGGGCGCGCGCCTGTTCGAGGTCGTCGGGCGCGAGCCAACCGGGCGTGGTTTCGGTCATGTCAGACATTGCTTGATCATACTTTCAGGAGGCGCCGGGCAGGTGGTACACCCGGCGGGCGTTGTGTGCTCCCGCCCACTCGGCGAGACGCACGGCGTCGTGCGCGCTCATCTCGTCGGCGGCCACCCGGTCCTGGAGCAGTTCGCCCAGTCCCCGGCGGAAGGCCAGTGCTCCGAGACGGTAGAACTCGGCGAGACCGTACGCGTCGGAGCTGTACAGCAGTTTGCGGAACGGTGTGATCTCCAGAGCCTCCTCCAGCACCGCCCGCGCCCGCACCGGACCCACATGGTGCAGGGTCAGACCCACATCCAGGTACACCTGCTCGAACACCGACGCCAGATAGCCGGCCTGACGCTGGTAGGGCCAGCAGTGCAGGAGCAGCACCGGGATCGTCCCGGCGGTCGCGTGGAGCCAGTCGGTGAGACGCGCGGGGTCCACCCGGTGCAGCCGGATGTCGTTGTCCCCGAACCCCGTGTGCAGCTGGAGCGGCAGCCCCAGGTCGACCGCCGTCCACAGCAGATGCCGGACCAGCACCGGGTCCCGGAGCCGGCCCCCGGCCGCGAGCCGCTCCCTGGCGGCCCGCTCCACCTCGGCCGCCGAGGGGCGCCGGGGATCGAGGTCGAAGCCCGTGCGGTACGCCGCCACCGACTTCACGGCCACCACCCCGGGCCGCCGCACGGCCTGGAGGGCGGCGGCCCGGAACGCCTCCGCGTACGCGTCCGGCTCCACGCCCCCGGCCGCCAGCTCCTCCTCGACGCTCTCCAGCCGCACGACCTCGTACACCCGCTCGGCGGCCAGGTCGGTCGGGCCCAGCCCCGTGTCCAGGCAGTACGTGTCCGTGCCCGCGGCTTCGAGGAAGCGCCGGTTGACCTCCGGCGCGCCCAGCTCCGCCCGGCGGGCCAGGTACTCCTCGGGCGGGGCGTGCCGGTCCAGGCCGAGCAGCGGCGCGCAGTGGCGGCGCACGGACACGCCCACCGGGGTGTCGAACGCCGAGACGCCGGGCCAGCGGTCGCCCTCCGTGAGGAGCGACTCGAAACCGTCCCGGTCCAGGTCGTCCGTGACCACGCCGTGGCAGTGGTGATCGACCAGCCGCAGCGCCGCCAGCGCCTGACGCACCTCGCTCATCTCAGTACGTCCACCGGTAGGCCGCCGCGATCCGCTCGTCGTCCAGCCCGGCCACCGCCGCGCTCTCCCCCTCGCGCACGGCGATCACGGCGTCCGCGAGCACCGGCCCCAGCGCGGCGCGCAGCCGCTCCTGCGCGCGGAACTCCGCGACCGCCTCCGCCAGCGACACCGGCAGCCGCCGCACCCCGGGCACCTCGCCCGGAGGCAGCCCGGCCGGGTCGCCGGTGATCTCCCCGGGCAGCACCGCCCCGTCCACGATCCCGTCGACGCCACTGGCGATCACCGCGGCGAGCGCCAGATACGGGTTCGCGGCCAGGTCGACCGGTTTGACCTCCAGGTTCGCGGCCCGGTCCGTCAGGCCCCGGGTGCCGGTGACGACCCGGAGCGCCGCCTCGCGCGCCTCACGGCCCCAGGCGGTGAACACCCCGGCCCACTGGGACGGCTTGAGACGCAGATAGCTGGCGGGGCTCGGGGCGGTGACCGCCAGGAGGGCCGGGAGGCGGGCGAGGATCCCGGCCGCGAACGACTCCGCGTCCGCCGTCATGCCGTACCGTCCCTCGCCCCCGCCGTGCAGGTTGCGGCCCGCGCGCCAGGCGGACAGATGGAGATGGCCGCCGTTGCCGACGCCCCGCGCGAGGACCGCGGGGGAGAAGGACACCACCAGGCCGTGCCGCTGGGCCACCGCGCGGATCGTCTGCCGCACCAGCACACTGCGGTCGGCCGCCGCCACCGGGTCGAGCGCGCCCACCGACACCTCGAACTGCCCGGCCGCGTACTCGGGATGGAACTGCTCCACCTCCACGCCCTGGGCCGCGAGCGCGGCCAGCAGATCGGCCCCGCAGTCGCTCGACCCGACCTGCCGCGCCGCCCCGTACGCCGGACCCGGGACCGCGGGCACGAACTCCCCGGCCGCCTCCGGGCCCCGGCCCATCGTCCACTCGACCTCGATCGCCGCCCGGAAGGTCAGGCCGTGCCGCCGCTCGGCGTCCGCCACCAGATGGCGCAGCAGGGTCCGGGTGCAGCCGGGGTGCCGCTCGCCCTCCTGGGTGATCCGGTCCACGGGCGCCCACGCCCAGCCGGGCTGGGCGGCGAGGACGGTGAGCCGGTCCAGGTCCGGGTACAGGCGCAGATCGCCGTCGGGGGAGCCGAGGACGTCCGTGCTGACGATCGAGTCGTCGGCGAGGAACGTGTCGAAGACGGGCGACATACCCACCCCCCAGGCCGCCGCCGAGGCGAGCTTCGCGGTCGGGACCGTCTTGACCCGGCAGACGCCCGCCGTGTCGACGTACGCCAGCACGACACCGTGCACGCCCCGGCCCTCCAGCTCGCCGGCGAGCGCCGTCGCCCGCTCGACGTCACCGGGACGGCCCCCGGGCACGGGATCGGCAAGGGTGGTCATACGTCCTCCGCTCCACGGCGCGACCGGCCACGACGGTCCCGCGTCAGGGTTTCACGCCCACCGCCGCGAACTGCGGTACCACGGCCGGGGAGTTCGATTCCGCGCCCCACAGGGAGCAGGACACCAGGCCCGGTTCGAGCAGGTCGAGCCCGTCGAACCAGCCGGCGACGTCCGTGCCGCCGCGCGCGGTGATCGGCGGGGTCGCGTGCTCGTTCCAGAACGCCATCGCCGGTATCTGGCCCGCGCCGCCGAGCGCGTCGTCCGCGGTGGGATGCGTCAGGACGAGACAACTGCCCGACGGCACCCCCTCCATCAACCGGCGGACGATCCCGCGCGCCGTGTCGTCGTCGAGGACGAAGTTGAGGACGCCGAGCAGCATCACGGCGACCGGCCGCGTGAAGTCCAGGGTCCGCGCGGCGCGTTCGAGGATCGCCGCCGGGTCGTGGACGTCGGCCTCGATGTAGTCGGTGCGGCCCTCGGGGGTGCTCGTCAGCAGGGTGCGGGCGTGGGCGAGGACGAGGGGGTCGTTGTCGACGTAGACGATCCGCGCGTCCGGCGCGATCCGCTGCGCCGTCTCATGGGTGTTGTCCACCGTCGGCAGGCCCGAGCCGATGTCCAGGAACTGCCGCATCCCGTGCTCGGTGGTCAGCCGGCGCACCGCACGGCCCAGGAACTCCCGGTCGGCGCGCGCGATGTCCCGCACCAGGGGGAACATCGCCGCGATCCGGTCGCCGACCCGCCGGTCGATCTCGTAGTTGTCCTTGCCGCCGATCCAGTGGTTCCACACCCGCGCGTTGTGCGCGACGGAGGTGTCGGGCCTCGACGGTGTCTCGCTCACGTGCGGTGGTCCTCTCCTCGCCCGGCGGCCGTGACGGCCGTGAGCGCCATTGTGCCGCCCGGTGATCACGGTGTCCGGGGAATCGGCCCCTCGTCCGCGGGCCGGATCCGCACCCGGCGGCTGCCGCACCGGGGACAGACCGCGTCGGTGAGCGGTGAGCTGATCGCCCTGCCGTCCTCGTCGACGTACTCCTGGGTGCTGGCGGAGGTCGGGTCGAGGGGGTTGGTGAAGAACATCAGCCGGAACGTGGCCTCCCAGGTCCGGCCGCAGGCACCGCAGGCGAACGCGAAGGTCTCCGGCACGGAACCGGGGTCTGCGGTCATGGGTCCTCCGTCCGACGGGCGTCCTGCCCCCAGCCAAGGTCGGCGGCGCGGCCCCGGCAACTCGAACGCCCCGCCCGGCATGCCCGCCCCGGCCCGGGCCCCGACACTGGCCCCAGAACCGCCCGTCCCCGCCCGCACCCCCAGGAGTGGCCATGCTGCCCGGATTCCTCGCCAGGGCGGTCGCGGCGCTGCTCGGCCGCGACGGCCACGGCGGCCGGGAGGGACGCTCGCTGCACCTCAAGGCGGCGGGCACGGCGACGGCGGTCCTCGGCGTGGTGATGCTCGCCGGGTCATGGGCGGTCGTCGCCGCCGAACAGGGCGCGCGCGGAGCCAATCTGACGACGTATCCGCGGGGACTGTGGTGGTCGATCGAGACGGCCACCACCGTCGGGTACGGCGACTTCTACCCGGTGACGTTCTGGGGCCGTGTCGTCGGCACCGTCGTCATGGTCGTCGGCATCACCACCTACGGCATGGTCACCGCCGCGCTCGCCACCTGGTTCGTCGGCCGGGAGCAGCAGCGCAAGCACCATCTCGCCGAGGGGGCAAGGGAGTTGGAGGAGGAGACGGTCCGGGCGCTGCACGAACGCTTCGACCGCGTCGAGCGGTTGCTGGCCCGCAGGGGCGGACCGGAGTGATTACCCGTGAGTACCCCGGGACTTGACGGCGCCGCCGCCTCGGGTAGGGTCCGTGCGGTTCGTGACGGACTCGCGTCGAACGGGCGGGTGGCTGAGGGGGGCGCACCATGGAGTTCCAAGTGGTCGACGGCGGCGGGACGGTGCCGGACGACACGCGGCTGGAGGACCTGGCCGCCGACCCGCTGCTCACCCGGGACTACGAGACCCGCCCCGCCCTCGTCTACGAGCGGCTGCGCGAGCGGCACGGCCCGGTGGCGCCGGTGGACCTGCTGGGCGTGCCGGCATGGCTGGTGCTCGGCTACCGCGAGTCGCTCCAGGTGCTCCAGGACGACAAGGGCTGGCCCAAGGGGCTGGAGAACTGGCGGGCCAGGACCGAGGGCCGGGTGCCCGCCGACTGGCCCCTCGCGCCCTCCCTGGAGGTCAACCACGTACTGATCCAGGGCGGCGACGGCCACCGCAGGCTGCGCGCCGCCTGGGACACCGCCCTGCGCCCCTTCCAGGACCCGCGCAACCCGCAGGCCAAGCGGCTCAGGGCCGCCGTCACCGGGTACGCCGACGAGCTGATCACCCTGCTCTCCCAGGGAGGCCGCACCGGCCACGCCGACCTGTCCGCGCAGTTCTCCCGCCCGCTCCCGCTGATGGCGGCGAGCCACCTCCTCGGCTTCCCCGGCTCCCAGGGCGACGAGGCCCTCATGGACATGTGGCGGGTCCTGGACGCGGGCCCCGACGCCGAACCCGCCCTGGAACGGCTGCTGAAGACCCTCTCGGACCTCGCCGTCACCAAGACCGGGCAGCCCGGCGACGACTTCCCCTCCCACCTCCTCGCCGCGCAGCCCGACCTCAGCGTCGACGAACTCGCCCGCGAACTGTTCATGCTGCTCGGCATGGTCTCCGACCACGTCGGCATCCTCATCTCCAACACCGTCGTCGAGGTGATCTCGGGGGAGGGCGACGGCGGGGTGCGCCGCACCCTGTCCGCCGGAATGGTCCGCGAGACGATGAACCGGGTCGTCATGCGCAAGCCCCCGCTGGTCAACTTCGTCCCGAGGTTCCCCGTCGAGGACACCGCGCTGGGCAACTACACCATCCGCGCGGGCGACCCCGTCTGGGTCTCCGCCGCCGCGGCCCACGCCGACCCCCTGTTCGCCGGGCAGACCAGCCCGGGCTCCTCCAGCATCAGCAGCCGCGCCCATCTCTCCTGGGGCGCGGGCCCCCGCCAGTGTCCCGCCCGGGAGCTGGCCTTCACGATCGCGGCGGCCGGGGTGAGCCGTCTCGTCGAACGGTTCGGCCACCTCGAACCCGCCCTCCCCGTCGACCAGCTCCCCTGGCGCTCCTCCCCGTTCATGCGCGGCCTGCGCTCACTGCCGGTGCGGTACGAACTGACGGGCCCGGTCCAGCCGCTGCCGGAGCCGGCGCCGGAGACGGCCGAGGCGGCGGACACCCCGGAGGCGGCCGAGGAGGCGGCCGAGCGGGCGGTGCGGCGGCGGTCGTCGCTGTGGCGGTATCTGACGGGGCTCATCCGCCGCTGACGGCGGCCGGACCGTGCGGGGGCCGGGTTCGTGTGTCACGGTGACTCGTGCGCACGTGTTCGACCTTCGACGAGAGGTGACCAGCATGACCGACGCCGCCCGTGTGGCCCGGCTCACCGAGGACCTGACGTCCGCGCTGAAGACGGGTGACCTGGAGGACTTCTACCGGGACCTGCACCGGCACCCGGAGCTGTCCTTCCAGGAGCACCGCACGGCGGCACGGCTCGCCGCGCGGCTGCGGGCGGCCGGGTTCGAGGTCACCGAAGGCGTCGCCGGGACGG
This sequence comes from Streptomyces sp. NPDC090106, assembly GCF_044747265.1. Lineage (NCBI taxonomy): Bacteria > Bacillati > Actinomycetota > Actinomycetes > Kitasatosporales > Streptomycetaceae > Streptomyces > Streptomyces sp. NPDC090106. Next base: position 305,790 of record NZ_JBIVDS010000008.1, read on the forward strand.
GCGTGGTCGGCGTCCTCGCCAACGGCGACGGGCCCGTGGTGTGGCTGCGCGGCGACATGGACGCGCTCCCGGTGACGGAGGCCACCGGACTGCCGTACGCCTCGACCGCCGACGGGGTGATGCACGCCTGCGGGCACGACCTGCACGTGACCTGGCTGACGGGCGCGGCCGAGGCGCTCGCGGCCGGGCGGGAGACCTGGTCGGGGACGCTGGTGGTGATCGGCCAGCCCGCGGAGGAGTCCGGCGGGGGAGCGGCGGCGATGGTCGCCGACGGACTCCAGGAGCGCTTCCCGCGCCCCGACGCGGTCTTCGGACAGCATGTCGCGCCCGGACCCGCCGGGTTCTACCCGCACACCCCGGGGCTGATCATGTCCGCCGCCGACGAGATCGAGGTCGTCATGCACGGCCTCGGCGGTCACGGCTCGCGCCCGGAGGCGACCGTCGACCCGGTGGTCACGGCCGCGTACATCGTGACGCGGCTGCAGACCGTGGTCTCCCGGGAGGTCGCCGCGAGCGACGCGGCCGTGCTGACCGTCGGGCAGCTGCACGCGGGCACCAAGAACAACATCATCCCCGCCGAGGCGCGCCTCGGGCTGAACCTGCGCACCCAGGAGACCCGGGTGCGCGAGCGCGTCCTCACCGCGGTGCGGCGCATCGTCGAGGGCGAGTGCCGGGCGGCGGGCTGCCCCGTGCCGCCCGAGGTCACCCTCACCCAGGGCTACCCCAACACCGTCAACGACGCCGACCTCGACCGGGAGATCGCGGCCGTCCACCGCGAACTCTTCGGCGAGCACACGGTGTTCGACTTCGGCCCGGCGATGGGCAGCGAGGACTTCGGGCTCCTCGCGCCCCAAGGCGTGCCGTACGACTTCTGGTTCGTGACGTCGACCCCGGCGGACGTCTGGGCCGCGGCGCGGGGCGAGGAACTGGCGGAGCAGCTGGGTGACGTGCCCGCCAACCACAGCCCGCTCTTCGCCCCCGACCTCGCCGTCCTCGTCCCCGGGGTGCGGACGCTGGCGTCCGCCGCGCTCAGCCGCCTCACGGCCTGACGCCCGCCGCCTACGGCTTGACGCCCACCGCTCCGTACAGGGACACCGGCCCGGGGCCGATGTCGGACTCGCCGTCGGCGAGCTCGGGACGCCAGTCCCGCACCGACACGATCCCGGGCTCGACCAGGTCCAGGCCCTGGAAGAAGCGGCCGAACCGGTCCTTGTCGCGGGCGACCAGGGTGACCCCCGACGCCTTGTAGGCGGTGATCCCCTGCTCGACCTCCTCCGGTTCGAAGTCGGCCGTCATCGCCGACAGCACCAGGCGGCTGCCCGGGGCGAGCGCGCCGACGAGGGTGTCCACCACCTCGTGGGCGCCGTCCTCGTCCGCGATGAAGTGCATCAGCGCGATCAGCGACAGGGCCACCGGGCGGTCGAGGTCCAGGATCGCGCCCGCCCGGTCGAGGATCTGCCGGGGATCGCGGGCGTCGGCCTGGACGTACTCCGTCACACCGTCGTCCGTGCCGCGCAGCAGCGCGCCCGCGTGGGCCAGGACGATCGGGTCGTTGTCGACGTAGACGACCCGGGCGTCCGGGGTGACCTGCTGGGCGATCTGGTGCAGGTTCGGCTCGGTGGGGATGCCGGTGCCGATGTCGAGGAACTGGCTGATGCCCTGGCCCACCAGAAGCCGGGTGGCCCGGTGCATGAACCAGCGGTTGGCGCGCGCGGCCCGCGGGGCGTCGCCGTTCAACCCCGCGATCCTGCGGCCGAGTTCCTCGTCGACCGGGTAGTTGTCCTTGCCGCCCAGATACCAGTCGTACACGCGGGCCGGATGCGGCTTCGTCGTGTCGATTCTCGGAGAGGCCGGTTCGGTGCCGGTCACGGATGACTCCCTCTGCTCGCTCGGCAAGGCTGCGAGCAGTGTTGCACGAGCGGCGACCTGCGACGCAGCCGGAGCCCGGTCCCCGCGGCAGGTCAACGGCCTTGCCCGGGAGGGGCGTTGCCGGGTTGATGGGCTTGTCGGACGTCTTGTCCCGGCCCCCGTGCGCACGGACGCGTGCGGTCGCCCTCCCCGCGCCCGTTACCGCACGGTAGGGACCAAACAGCGAGACGCCCCTGACGGCGGCGGATGCGTGCGCATAGCATCGGTTTCCGCATGAACACGATGACCCTCTGGCACATCACCGGCTGGGAGTTCGCGGCGCTCGCCTGCGCCGCCCTCCTCGTCGGTTTCTCCAAGACCGCCGTGAGCGGGGCCAACACGGTGAGCCTCGCCATCTTCGCCGCGGTCCTGCCCGCCCGCGCCTCCACCGGCGTCCTCCTGCCGATCCTGATCGCCGGTGACGTCCTCGCCGTGCTCACCTACCGGCGGCACGTGCACTGGCCCACCCTGTGGCGGCTGTTCCCGGCGGTCGCCGCGGGCGTCGTCGCCGGGACGCTGTTCCTGATGTGGGCCGACGACGGGATCGTCCGCACGTCGATCGGCGCGATCCTGCTGCTGATGGCGGGCGTGACGGTGTGGCGGCGGCGCCGGACGGACACGGAGGACGCCCCGGACTCCGTCGCCACCCGGGCGGGCCGGGTCAAGGCCCGCTCCTACGGCGTCCTCGGCGGCTTCACCACCATGGTCGCCAACGCGGGCGGCCCCGTGATGTCCCTCTACCTGCTCTCCGCGGGTTTCCGGAAACTGGGCTTCCTCGGCACGTCCGCGTTCTTCTTCCTCATCGTCAACGTCTCCAAGGTCCCCTTCAGCGTCGGCCTCGGCCTCATCGACGCGAACTCCCTGCTCCTGGACGCCGCGCTCGTCGCCTTCGTCGTCCCCGGCGCGGTCATCGGCAAGTGGGCCGTGGACCGGATCAACCAGCGCCTCTTCGAGCGGATCGTCATCGCGGCGACGATCGTCGGCGGCCTCCAGCTCCTGCTGCGCTGACCGCGGCGGCGAGAGGGCCGCGCGCCCCCTTAGGCTCTCCCCATGTCCCCGCACGTCCTCATCCTCGGCGGCACCACCGAGGCCCGTGAACTCGCCGCGGCCCTCACCGCGCTGCCCGGGGTCCGTGTCACGACCTCGCTCGCGGGCCGGGTCAGGAGCCCCGGCACGGTCACCGGGGACGTCCGCATCGGCGGCTTCGGGGGCGCGGACGGCCTCGCCGCCTGGCTGCGGGAACAGCGCGTGGACGCCCTCGTCGACGCCACCCACCCCTTCGCCGAGGTCATCACCGCCCACGCGGCCCGCGCCGCCGCGGACACCGGCGTCCCGGCCGTCGTGCTGCGCCGCCCCGGCTGGCTGCCCGGGCCCGAGGACCGGTGGCACACCGTCGGCTCGCTCGCCGAGGCCGCCGACGTCCTGCCCCGGTTCGGCCGCCGTGTCTTCCTCACCACCGGCCGCCTCGGCCTCGCCGCCTTCGCCCACCTGACCGGCCTCCACTTCGTCGTACGGTCGGTGGAGCTGCCCGATCCGCCGATGCCCCCGCACACCGAGGTCCTCCTGGCCCGGGGCCCGTTCACCGTCGACGACGAGACCGCGCTGCTGTCCACGCACTGCGTCGACGTCCTCGTCACCAAGGACAGCGGGGGAGAGGCGACCGCCGCCAAACTCACCGCCGCCCGCCGTCTGGCCCTGCCCGTGGTGGTCGTCCGCCGTCCGGGCCTGCCCGACGGACCGGTCCCCGTCCCCGACGTCGAGGGCGCGCTGAGCGCGCTCGGCCTCAGCCCGAGACGACCGAGGCCCGCATCCGGTCGATGACGCGCAGGATCTCGGCACGGTTCTTGGCGCTCTTGACCCAGGCGGGCAGCCGCCCGATGTACGTCATCTTCCGCCCGTGCTCGTACCAGGGGGCTCGCTCCCGCAGGTCCGCCGCGACGAACCGGCGCAGCAGATCCAGATGCTCCAGGTTGTACGCCCACACCTCGCCGTGCCGGGTGTCGCCCCGCAGCCACAGCGCCGGCCGCGACCGGTGGGGCCCGAGCGCCCGGCACAGCCCGCAGGACCGGCAGATCACCCGTGCTCCGGCGGCGTGGGCGACACGGTCGCAGCGCGGGCAGCGCACCAGCGCGGAGGTGGCGAAGTGCCAGGCGTCCAGACCGGGGTCGTGGAAGCGGACGGGGGCGTGGGCGCGGGACATACCGGGAGTATGGCGGGCGGCGGGGAGGCGGGGCATCCGGATTTCCCGAGGGCGACCGGAGGCCCCACGGGTCACCGCGCGGTGGTCAGCTCGTCCTGTTTCTGCGGCAGCCCGGTGCTGAGGTCCTCCACCAGGAGGCGCTTGGAGATGGCGTCGACGGCGGCGCGCAGATCGACGCCGGCCGGGCGGCCGATGTCCTGCTGGACGCGGCCCTCCAGCCAGGTCGCCCAGGCCTTCCCGATGACCTGTGCCTCGCGGGCGCCCGCCGCGGTGTGGGACAGCAGTGAACCGGAGCGGGTGAGGAAGCCCTCCTCGACCATCCGGTCGAAGACCGGCAGGAGCACCTCGGGCGGCATGTGCCGACGGGCCGCGATCATGCCGAGACTGGCATGGCCGACGATCCGCGTGTGCAGCTCGACCTGCATCACCGCCCAGGAACCGGCGATGTCGAGGCGGGTGTCGGCCGACGCGAGGATGCCGCGCGCCGTGTCCAGGTCGGTACTGCCGATGATCTTCCCGACGGACGCCTCCAGCACCCGCTGCGAGTTCGCCCCGGACGGCTGGCCGAAGCCCTCGCCCATGTCGGTGGAGCCCGCGCGGGCACTGTCGCGCAACTGCACCTGCTTGAGGAACAGCGCCACCACGAACCCGACGGCGGCGACCGGGACCGTCCACAGGAAGACCGTCTGGATGGTGTCCGCGTACGCGTCGACGATCGGCGCGGCCACCCCCGACGGCAGCTCGTGCAGCCCCTCCGGACTGGTCGCCGCCTTGGTGACGACCGCCGGGTCCACCGCCCCGCCGCCCACCCGTACGGCCTCGGTGACCGCCTCCTCGAGGTTCGGCGAGAGCGTGTTGGCGTAGATCGTGCCGAAGACGGCGGTGCCGAAGGAACTGCCCAGCGTGCGGAAGAAGGTGACCCCGGAGGTCGCGGTGCCCAGATCGGCGTACTCGACGGTGTTCTGCACGGCGATCGTCAGCACCTGCATGCACAGCCCGATCCCGGTGCCGAGCACGAACATGTACAGCGACTCCAGCCACGCGCCGGTGCCCGGACCCATCAGCGACATCAGGTACAGCCCGAGGCCCATCACCAGGGAGCCGGCGATCGGGAACAGCCGGTACTGCCCGGTCCTGCTGACCACGGTGCCGCTCGCGATCGACGCGATCAGCAGCCCGACGACCATCGGCAGGGTGCGCACACCGGAGACCGTCGCCGAGTCGCCGTCGACGTACTGGAGATAGGTCGGCAGATACGTCATCGCGCCGAGCATCGCGAAACCGACGATGAAGCTGAGGATCGAGCACACCGTGAACACGGGGTTCGAGAACAGCCGCATCGGCAGCATCGGTTCGCTCGCCCGGGTCTCCACCCAGCAGAACAGCCCGAGCGCGACCACCCCGCCGACGAACAGCCCGACGATGACCCCGGAACCCCACGCGTACTCGTTGCCGCCCCAACTCGTCGCCAGGATCAGCGCGCTGGCGCCCACCGCGACCAGCGCGATGCCGAGGTAGTCGATGACGGGCCGCGCCGCCGACTTCACCACCGGGATCGTGCGCGCCGCCGCGAACACCACGACGATCGCGATCGGGACGTTGACGTAGAACGCCCAGCGCCAGGTCAGATGGTCGGTGAACAGACCGCCCAGCAGCGGCCCGATGACGGTCGCGACACCGAACACGGCGCCGATCGCCCCCTGGTACTTGCCGCGTTCCCGCAGCGGGATGACGTCCGCGATCAGCGCCATCGACGTGACCATCAGACCGCCCGCGCCGATGCCCTGCACCGCCCGCCAGGCGATCAGCAGCGTCATGTTCCCGGCCAGACCGCACAGGAACGAACCCGTGATGAACACGACCGTGGAGACCTGGAAGACGACCTTGCGGCCGAAGAGGTCACCGAACTTGCCCACCAGGACCGTCGACACGGTCTCCGCGAGGAGGTACGCGGTGACCACCCACGACATGTGCTCGGCGCCGCCCAGATCCGACACGATCGTCGGCAGGGCCGTGCCCACGATCGTCTGGTCGAGCGCCGCGAGCAGCATGCCGAGCATGATCGTCACGAAGACGATGTTCCGCTGCCTGCTGCTCAGCACCGGCGGCTCCGCGACGGGAGAGGGCGACGCGCTTTCCTCGGTCACTGTCACGAGGTCACGATCACACCGGTGGCCTACAGCCGCACGCGGGGCGGAGCCGCTCGGGTGGCCCGCTCAGGCCCGGGGGTTGCGGCGCAGCAGATACGTGTCCATGATCCAGCCCTTGCGCTCCCGCGCCTCGGCCCGCAGCCGCTCGATCCGCGGCCCCGCCTCGGCGATCGGACCCGAGACGAGGATCTCGTCCGGGGTGCCGACGTAGGCGCCCCAGTAGATGTCGATGTCGTCGTCCGCGTACGCCCGGAACGCCTGGTGCGCGTCCAGCATCACCACGACGTCGTCCACCCCGTCCGGGAACCCCTCGGCCAGCCGCCGCCCCGTGGTGATCTGCACCGGACGCGCCACCCGGTTCAGCCCCGTGCGATGCCGGGCGACCAGCGCCGACACACTGCTGATGCCCGGCACCACGTCGTACGCGAACTCCACCGCGCCCCGCTCCAGGATCTCCTCCAGGATGCCGAGCGTGCTGTCGTACAGCGCCGGATCGCCCCACACGAGGAACGCGCCCGTGTCGTCCTCGCCCAGCTCGTCCGTGATCAGCCGCTCGTAGATCGCGGCCCGGGCGCTGCGCCAGTCCCCGACCGCGGGCGAGTACGCCGCCCCGCCGGCCGTCCGGTCCCGCTCCGGGTCCCGCGCCCGCACCACCCGGTACGCGCCCGGTGTCGCGTGCGCCTCCAGGATGTCGCCGCGCAGATCCGTCAGATCGCTCTTCACCTCGCCCTTGTCGAGGACGAAGAACACGTCCGTGCCCCGCAGCGCCCGCACCGCCTGGAGGGTGAGCTGCTCGGGGTCGCCCGCACCGATACCGATCACATGAATCTTCCGCACGCCCCGAGTCTGCCGTACGCCCCCGCGCGCCACGGCACCGCGTCCCAGGTCAGGAGGTCAGCCGCGGTGCCCTCGCCGCCGCGTCCACCGGCGGCCCGCCCGCCTCCACGTCCGCCGCCAGCCCGCGCGCCCACCCCGCGACCGAGGCCAGGTCCAGCCCGTACGGCTCCGGCCGCCCCGTATCCGCCGCCCACTCCTGGACCACGTCCGCGCCCCGCCGCAGCAGCCGCGCCCCGCCCGTCGCGTTGCCCCGCGCGGAGTGCGTGAGCCCCACCGCGAGCTGGGCCAGACCCCGCCACAGGGCGCGCTCCTGCTCCGGGCCCGACTTCCAGGCGTCCTCGAACACCTCGTGCGCGTGGAACGGCTTGCCCGCCGCCAGCAGCTCCTGCGCCTCGGCGACACTGCGCTCCGGGGTCCGCACCACGCCCTCCGGCTGCCGCTCCACCCCCTCGGCGCCGTACGGCAGGGGCCGTCCGAGGCCGTCCCGGGGCCGGGCGTTGCGGGCCCGCCCCTCCGTGTCCCGGTCCCGCGCGTCGGCCGTCCGGCCGGAGAATGAGCTGCCCATACGTCGATTGTCCCGCGCCGCCCGGACCGTTTTCGAAGTGCCCCCGCGGGTGGGGTAAAGTAATCGACGCGTGATCACGCGGTTCCACCGCGCGAACACCGGGACGTGGCGCAGCTTGGTAGCGCACTTGACTGGGGGTCAAGGGGTCGCAGGTTCAAATCCTGTCGTCCCGACTCTGCGGAGTCGTCGTCCGAGGGGCGGTTCGGGAGAGATCCGGAACCGCCCCTCGGTCGTTCTCCGGGGACCTGGTCCCGCGTGATAGGCAGACGTGCATGAACTCCGCGCACCTCCTCCTCTTCCCGGCCGGCCCCCGATGACCGCCGGTGCCGACACCCCCGACGGCCGGGGCCGCACCGGACTCCACCGCACCGGGCTGGGCCTCACCGGCAACCCCCGGGTCAAGGTCCGTGACGTGACGCTCCTGTCCAGCCACTGGTACGTCGAGCGGACCACGACCTTCGACGTCCAGCGGGCGGACGGCAGTTGGACCACCCAGCAGCGCGAGACCCACGACCGGGGCAACGGCGCGACCATGCTGCTGTACGACGCCGGACGCGAAACCGTGCTGCTGACACGGCAGTTCCGCTTCCCCGTGTACGTCAACGGCCACCCCGACGGCATGCTCATCGAGACCCCGGGCGGAGTGCTCGACGACGAGGACGAGCACCCGGAGGTGGCGGTGCGGCGCGAGGTGGTCGAGGAGACCGGGCACACCATCGGCGCCGTCCGGCACGTCTTCGACGTCTACATGAGCCCCGGGTCGGTGACCGAGCGCGTCAGCTTCTACGCGGCCGAGTACGGCAGCGCCACCCGCACCCACGAGGGCGGCGGCCTCGACGAGGAGGGAGAGGACATCGAGATCCTCGAACTCCCCTTCCGCAGAGCCCTGGAGATGATCCGCAGCGGCGAGATCAACGACGCCAAGACCATCATGCTGCTCCAATGGGCGGCCCTGGACGGCCCGTTCGCGACCTCGTAGCCAACCGGCGGCTCAGGACCTGACCAGCAACTGGAAGTCGAAGGCGTACCGGGACGCGCGGTAGATGTGCGTCCCGTACTCCACCGGCCGCCCCGTGTCGTCGTACGCCGTGCGCTGCATCGTCAGGACCGCCGCGCCCACCGTCTCGTCGAGGCGGGCCGCCTCCCGCGCGGTCGCGGAGCGGGCGCCGACCGTCTGCCGGGCGCTGTGCAGGGTGATCCCGGCCGTCCGCATCAGCCGGTACAGGCCCGTCGACTCCAGCCGGGCCGTGTCCAGGTCCAGCAGCGTCGCGGGCAGGTAGTTGCACAGACACGCCACGGGCTGCCCGTGCGTGGCCCGCAGCCGCTCCAGGACGACGACCTCGGCGCCCTCCGCGAGGCCCAGCGCGGCGGCCACGTCGGCGGGCGCGGGCATCCGCTCGTTGCGGACGACCTCCGTGGTGGGGCCCTGTCCGGCGGTCTCCAGGTCGTCGTACAGGCTGCTGAGTTCGAGGGGGCGCTTGACCTGGCTGTGCACGACCTGCGTGCCCACGCCGCGCCGCCGGACCAGCAGGCCCTTGTCGACCAGGGACTGGATGGCCTGGCGGACCGTCGGGCGGGACAGGCCGAGGCGCACGGAGAGGTCGATCTCGTTGCCGAGCAGGTTCCCCGGGGCGAGGACGCCGTGCTCGATGGCCGCCTCCAGCTGCTGGGCGAGCTGGTAGTAGAGCGGTACCGGACTGCCCCGGTCCAGGGCGAAGTCCAGCGAGTCGAGCGCGGGCGCGCCGGCCGCGCGTGCGGTGGCGCCGGGCTTCGCCATGGACGTACCTCCCTCTGAGGTGTGCGAGCGGGACATCACAGGTGGCGGCGGCGGTCGGCGACCTGACGGTCGTACTCCTCGCGCGCCCGCACCGCGGCCTCGCGGGACGCCGTCTGCGCGACCGGCACGTCCCACCAGGCCTCGGCGCCGGGCGAGGTCGGCGTGGCCGTGTCCGTCTCGACGTAGACGCAGGTGGGGCGGTCGGAGGCGCGGGCCGCGGCGAGCGCCTCGCGCAGTTCGCCGACCGTCTTGGCGCGCAGGACGTCCATGCCGAGGCTGGCCGCGTTGGCGGCGAGGTCGACGGGGAGCGGGGCGCCGGAGAAGGTGCCGTCGGCGGCCCGGTAGCGGTAGGCGGTGCCGAAGCGTTCGCCGCCGACCGTCTCGGAGAGGCCGCCGATGGAGGCGTAGCCGTGGTTCTGGAGGAGGACCAGATTGACCGGCAGGCCCTCCTGGACGGCCGTGACGATCTCGGTCGGCATCATCAGGTACGTGCCGTCGCCGACCAGCGCCCACACGGCCGTGGCGGGGGCGGCCTGCTGCACGCCGATGGCCGCCGGGATCTCGTAGCCCATGCAGGAGAAGCCGTACTCCAGGTGGTACTGGCGCGGGCCGCGCGCCCGCCACAGCTTGTGCAGGTCGCCGGGGAGGGAGCCCGCCGCGTTGATCACCACGTCCGTGTCGCCGACCACCGCGTCCAGGGCGCCCAGCACCTGCGTCTGCGTCGGCACGGCGGCCGGGTCGTCGGCGCGGTAGGCGGCTTCGACGACCCGCTCCCAGCGGGCCTTGCCGTCGCGGTACCCGGCCTCGTGGGCGGCGTCGACACGGTGGCCGTCGAGCGCGGCGGTGAGCGCGTCGAGGCCGGTGCGGGCGTCGCAGACCAGGGTCCGCGCGGACAGCTTGTGGGCGTCGAACGCGGTGATGTTGAGGTTCACGAACCGGACGCCGGGGTGCTGGAAGAGGGTGCCGGAGGCGGTGGTGAAGTCGGTGTAGCGGGTGCCGACGCCGATGACCAGGTCCGCGGTGCGCGCGAGGTCGTCGCTGACGGCCGTGCCGGTGTGCCCGATGCCGCCGAGGTCGGCGGGGTGGTCGTGGCGCAGCGAGCCCTTGCCCGCCTGGGTGGAGGCGACGGGGATGCCGGTGGCGTCGACGAGTGCCTTCAGGGCCTCCTCGGCCCGGCTGTGGTGGACGCCGCCGCCCGCGACGATCAGGGGGCGCTCGGCGGCCCGGATCGCCCGCACCGCCTCGGCCAGCTCCGCCGGGTCGGGCGCGGGACGCCGTACGTGCCAGACGCGCTCGGCGAAGAACTCCTCCGGCCAGTCGTACGCCTCCGCCTGCACGTCCTGGGGGAGCGCGAGGGTCACCGCGCCGGTCTCGGCCGGGTCGGCGAGGACCCGCATGGCGGCGAGGGCGGACGGGATCAGCGCCTCGGGACGGTTGATCCGGTCGAAGTAGCGGGAGACCGGGCGCAGCGTGTCGTTGACGGACACGTCCGCCTCGGTGGGGTGCTCCAGCTGCTGGAGCAGCGGGTCGGGCGCGTGCGAGGCGAAGTAGTCGCCGGGCAGCAGGAGCACCGGGAGCCGGTTGACGGTGGCGAGGGCGGCGCCGGTGACGAGGTTCGTGGCGCCGGGGCCGATCGAGGTCGTCACGGCCTGCGCGGAGAGCCGGTCGAGCTGACGGGCGTGGGCGACGGCCGCGTGCACCATGGCCTGCTCGTTGCGGCCCTGGTGGAACGGCATCACCGCCTCGCCCGCCTCCAGCAGTGCCTGCCCGACCCCCGCCACGTTGCCGTGACCGAAGATGCCCCAGGTGCCGGCGATCAGCCGCTGCCGCACCCCGTCGCGCTCGGTGTACTGGACGGACAGGAAACGCACGAGGGCCTGGGCGGTGGTCAGGCGGCGTGTGCGGGTGCTCATGAGGACGTCTCCGAGGCCGTGGGGAAAGGGGTGGTGGGATGGGGGGAAGGAGGCGGTGGACGGGGGTGCCGCCGCGGTCGGCGCCGAATCTCCCGGGAATGTCCCGGGGATCTCCTCCTTCGGTGGAGAACTCTGGCGGAAATGCGGGCCCTGGAGGAGCCTGCGACTCTCAGGTGTAGGCCGCACAGGGTGGCCATGTCAATGATTTGTACTTACATCCGGACCTGTACGTGAAATGATGTCTTAACAAAGTATTGACGGCGGGCGTATCAGGGGATTGGATTCCGTCCCAGTGCAAGCGCCGTGTTTGCGGCTCGCGACTCGGACATGCCAAGATCCCGGACCTCGGATCCTCGTGATCTCTCCCTTTCCCCCGTAAGCACAGTGAGGTGCAGGAAAGATGGACCGCTCTTCTCAGCCACGCTCCCGCAGAATCGTCCCTCTGGTGGCGGTGGCCGCCGCGGCCGCCCTGGCCCTCGCAGGATGCTCCAGCGGCTCCGGCGGCAAGAAGTCCGAGGAGAGCGCGGACGGCGCCTCCGCGGGCAAGGCGAACACCCCCCGGATGACCGTCGCCCTGGTCACCCACCAGGCGGCCGGTGACACCTTCTGGGACATCGTCCGCAAGGGCGCCGAGGCCGCCGCGGCCAAGGACAACATCAAGCTCATCTACTCCAACGACCCGAGCGCGGCGGCCCAGGCCACCCTGGTGCAGAACGCGATCGACCAGAAGGTCGACGGCATCGCCGTCACCCTCGCCAAGCCGGACGCCCTCAAGGACGTCATCGGCAAGGCGACGGCCGCGAAGATACCCGTCGTCGGCCTCAACTCCGGCGTCAGCGAGTGGAAGAAGCTCGGCCTCCTGGAGTTCTTCGGCCAGGACGAGACGGTGGCCGGCGAGGGCCTCGGCAACAAGCTGAACTCCCTCGGCTCCAAGAAGGCCATCTGTGTCATCCAGGAGCAGGGCAACATCGGCCTCACCCAGCGGTGCGACGGCGTCGCCAAGACGTACAAGGGCGACATCGAGCCCCTCTACGTCAACGGCACCGACATGCCCTCGGTGAAGTCGACCATCACCGCCAAGCTCAAGCAGGACTCCTCGATCGACCGGGTCGTCACCCTCGGCGCCCCGATCGCGCTGACCGCCGCTCAGTCGGTGGACGAGACCGGCAGCAAGGCCAAGGTCGACACCTTCGACCTCAACAAGGAGCTGACCACCGCCATCAGCAAGGGCACGGTCGAGCTGGCCGTCGACCAGCAGCCCTACCTCCAGGGCTACCTGGCCGTCGACTCCCTGTGGCTCTACAAGAACAACGGCAACTACATGGGCGGCGGCGAGCAGCCGGTCCTGACCGGTCCCGCCTTCGTCGACAAGTCCAACGTCGACGCCGTCGCCCAGTACGCCGAAAAGGGCACGAGGTGATGAGCATGACCCAGGGTGCCGAGCCGGCGGTGACCACACCGCCGGCCCCCGGCCCGCACAAGGAGACGGACGGCCGTACCGCTCGGCGTCCGCTCCCGCTGCGCCTGCTGGCCCGCCCCGAGGTGGGCGTCTTCCTCGGCGCGGTCGCCGTGTGGGTGTTCTTCCTGATCGCCGCCCCGCCGGTGCGCGACGGCAGCTCGATGGCGAACATCCTCTACCAGTCGTCCACCATCGGGATCATGGCCCTGCCGGTCGCGCTGCTGATGATCGGCGGCGAGTTCGACCTCTCGTCCGGCGTCGCGGTCATCACCTCCGCGCTGACCGCCTCGATGCTCGCCTACCAGCTCACGCTGAACGTGTGGATGGGCGTCGTCGCCGCGCTGGTCGTGTCGCTGGCGATCGGGTTCCTCAACGGCTGGCTCGTGGTGAAGACCGGGCTGCCGTCGTTCCTGATCACGCTGGGCACGTTCCTGATCCTGCAGGGCGTGAACCTCGCCGTCACCAAGCTCGTCACCGGCAACGTCGCCACGGACGACATCAGCGACATGGACGGGTTCGCCTCGGCGCGGAAGGTGTTCGCCTCGTCGTTCGAGGTGGGCGGCGTGCAGGTGAAGATCACGATCGTGTACTGGCTGGTGTTCGCGGCGCTCGCCACCTGGGTCCTGCTGCGTACCAAGTACGGCAACTGGATCTTCGCGGTGGGCGGGAACAAGGACTCCGCGCGGGCCGTGGGTGTGCCGGTGACGTTCACGAAGATCAGCCTGTTCATGCTGGTCGGGTTCGGCGCCTGGTTCGTCGGGATGCACAACCTGTTCTCCTTCAACACCGTGCAGTCCGGTGAGGGTGTGGGACAGGAGCTCATCTACATCTCGGCCGCGGTGATCGGCGGGTGTCTGCTGACCGGTGGTGCGGGCTCGGCGATCGGGCCGGTGTTCGGGGCGTTCATGTTCGGCATGGTCCAGCAGGGCATCGTGTACGCGAACTGGAACCCGGACTGGTTCAAGGCGTTCCTGGGCGTGATGCTGCTCGGCGCTGTGATGATCAATCTGTGGGTCAGCCGCACGGCGACCAGGAGGTGACCGCTGTGACGGTGAACGAGAAGGACACGGCGATCGTCGAACTGCGGGGCGCCGGCAAGGCGTACGGCAATGTGCGTGCCCTGCACGGGGTGGATCTGAAGGTCTTCCCGAGTCAGGTCACCTGTGTGCTGGGCGACAACGGCGCGGGCAAGTCGACGCTGATCAAAATCATTTCGGGTCTGCATCAGCACACCGAGGGCGAATTCCTCGTCGACGGCGAGCCGGTGAAGTTCTCCACGCCGCGCGAGGCGTTGGACAAGGGCATCGCGACGGTCTATCAGGACCTGGCGGTGGTGCCGCTGATGCCGGTGTGGCGGAACTTCTTCCTCGGCTCGGAGATGACGAAGGGGCCGTGGCCGCTGCGGCGTCTGGACATCGAGGGCATGAAGGCGACCGCGGATCGCGAGCTGCGGAACATGGGCATCGTCCTGGACGACCTGGAGCAGCCGATCGGGACACTGTCGGGCGGCCAGCGCCAGTGCGTCGCCATCGCCCGTGCCGTCTACTTCGGCGCCCGGGTGCTGATCCTGGACGAGCCGACGGCCGCGCTGGGCGTGAAGCAGTCGGGTGTGGTGCTGAAGTACATCGCCGCCGCCCGCGACCGCGGCCTCGGCGTCATCTTCATCACCCACAACCCGCACCACGCCTACATGGTCGGCGACCACTTCAGCGTGCTGCGCCTGGGGACCATGGAGCTGAACGCCTCGCGGGACGAGGTGAGCCTGGAGGAGCTGACCAACCACATGGCGGGCGGGTCCGAACTCGCCGCGCTCAAGCACGAGTTGGCGCAGGTCCGGGGCGTCGACGTCGAGGAACTGCCCGAGGCGCGGGATCTCAAGGCGCCGGTGGTGACAGCCGGGGAGGACGCGTCGTGACCGTCCTGGACCGGATCCGGGTCGGCTCCGCCCCCGACTCCTGGGGGTTCTGGTTCCCGGACGACCCCCGGCAGGTGCCGTGGGAACGGTTCCTGGACGAGGTGGCCGAGGCCGGCTACCCCTGGATCGAGCTGGGTCCGTACGGCTATCTGCCGACCGACCCGGCCCGGCTCACCGACGAGCTCGGCAGGCGCGGCCTCAAGGTGTCGGCGGGCACCGTCTTCACCGGGCTGCACCGCGGCCCGTCCGTGTGGGAGTCCACCTGGGAGCACGTGGGCCAGGTGGCCGCGCTCACACGGGCGACGGGCGCGAAGCACCTCGTCGTCATCCCGTCGTTCTGGCGGGACGACAAGACCGCCGAGATCCTCGAACCCCCGGAGCTGACCCACGAGCAGTGGGCCCACCTCACCAAGGGGATGGAACGGCTCGGACACGAGGTCAAGGAGACGTACGGGCTCGACATCGTCGTCCACCCGCACGCCGACACCCACCTCGACACCGAGGACCACGTCGAACGGTTCCTCGACTCGACGGACTCCGAACTCGTCAACCTCTGCCTGGACACCGGGCACTACGCCTACTGCGGCGGAGACAGCGTCAAGCTGATCGAGACCTACGGCGAACGCGTCGGCTATCTCCATCTCAAGCAGGTCGACCCGGAGATCCTCGCCCAGGTCGTCGCGGACGGGGTGCCGTTCGGCCCGGCCGTCCGGCGCGGAGTGATGTGCGAACCGCCCACCGGCGTACCGGAGCTGGGGCCGGTGCTGGAGGCCGCACAGCGGCTCGGCGTGGAACTGTTCGCCATCGTCGAGCAGGACATGTACCCGTGCGAGCCGGACGCACCACTGCCGATCGCCGTGCGCACCCGCAGGTTCCTGAGGTCCTGCGGCGCCTGAGGGGGGACGTCTTGACCAGACCCGACACGACCACGTCCGACACGACCACACCCACGACCACGTCCGACACGCTCCGGGTCGCCGTCATCGGCACCGGGAAGATGGGCGCCGACCATGTGCGCCGCCTCCAGGAGGTCATCAGTGGGGCACGCGTCAGCGCCGTCGTGGACGTCGACGCGGAACGCGCCAAGGCCGTCGCGGCCCGCGTCGACGGCTGCACCCCCTACACCGACCCGGCGACCGCGCTGACCGCGGACGACGTGGACGCCGTCCTCGTCGCCTCACCGGGCCCCGCGCACGAGGCCACGCTGCTCGCGGCCCTCGAACGCGACCTGCCCGTGCTGTGCGAGAAGCCGCTCACCCCGGACGCGGCCTCCGCGCTGCGCGTGGTCGACGCCGAGCGGGCGCTCGGACGGCGCCGCATCCAGGTCGGCTTCATGCGCCGCTACGACCAGGAGTACGTGCGGCTCAAGGCCCTCCTGAACACCGGCCAGCTGGGCCGCCCGCTCCTGCTGCACAACCGGCACCGCAACGCGGCCAGCCCGCCGTTCTTCACCAGCTCCATGCTGATCAGCGACTCCGTCGCCCATGAGACGGATGTGACGCGCTGGCTGCTCGGCCAGGAGATCAGGGCGGTCACCGTCCTGCGGCCCACGGCCAGTTCCAGCGCGCCGGAGGGTCTCCAGGACCCCCAGTTCGTGGTCTTCGAGACGGACGGCGGCGCGGTCGTCGACGTCGAGATCTTCGTCAACTGCGGCTTCGGCTACCAGGTCCAGGCCGAGGTCGTCTGCGAACGCGGCACCGCCCGGATCGGCGACGGCCACGCCATGGTCACCAACATGGCCGGCCGCTGGGGCGGCACCATCACCCAGGACTTCACCGACCGCTTCGCCGACGCCTACGACCGTGAGCTCCAGGCCTGGGCCGACGCCACCCGCCGCGGCGAGGTCACCGGCCCGAGCGTCTGGGACGGCTACGCGGCGGCAGCCGTCTGCGAGGCGGGCGTCCGGTCGCTGGAGGACGGCGGCCGGGTGGAGGTGCAACTCGCGGAGCGCCCCGAGCTGTACGCGACGTGAGCGGGGGCGACGCCTCGGTGCCACCACGGCACGGCTTCGGCTGTCCTTCCGTGTGGGGTGCGGCCGTTCAGGGTGAGCCCGCTTCGCGGTGAGGCCGTTCGGGGTGTGACGGGGGCGTGCGCATGCGGGTCCCGGTGCCGCCGGTCCGGGTCCTGGCACGGCTGGCGCCGGGCGTGGGCGGACCGCTGCTCGCCGCCTTGCTGCTGGGCCGTCCGAGCCCGGGGTGGATGCCGGTGCGTCCGCGTCCGGCGGGTCGGCAACTGGCCTGGGCCGAGGAGGCCGTGCTCCTGGACCACCCCGACGCGCCCGGAGCCGCGACCGAACTCGCCTCGACCCGCTCGGCGCTCGCCGGCGCGCTGAAGGAGTGGGCCGCCGCCGGTGACCGTGACGCCACGGTCACCGCGCTGCGCTCCCTGCTGGACCTCACCCGCCGCACGGACGCCTCCCGCATCCACGCGCTGTGCGTGCGCGCGTTCGCCCGGGCCCGCACCGAGGAGGCCGTACGGGCCTGGGAGGACGCCACCGGGCGGCCGTACCCGACGTTCGTCTACCGGGCCACGGCCGAGCGTGGGCGGGGGGCGAATCCGGCGGAGCGGTAGCTCGCGTCGATGAGTTCCATCGTCGCCAGCGCGTCGTCCGGGCCGATCGGGAGCGGGGTGCCCTCGTGGACGCGGGCGGCGAAGGCGTCGAGCTGGTAGCTGTACGAGGAGCGGGTGCCCAGGTGTTCGGTGCGCTCGCCCCCGGCGGTGCGGACGACGATCCGGTCGTCGAGGTGGGGGAGCACGAAGTTCGGCGCGTAGGCCTCGCCCCGGGTGCCGGTGATCCGGCAGCTCATCTCCAGCCCGTCGTACGCCATGTGGCAACGGGCCGACCCCTGCGCGCCGTTGGGGAACTCCAGGTCGGCGTCGAGCCATTCGTCGACGCCGGGCGCGCCCGCGCGTTCGCCGCCCCGCGCGGCGACGAGCCGGGGCGTGCCGCCCGCGAACGGGGCCAGCAGACGCTGGGCGTGCAGGCTGTAGCAGCCCAGGTCCATCAACGCGCCGCCCGCGAGGGGCAGGGACCAGCGGGGGTCGGTGCCAGGTGGGGCGGCGATGGCGACGAGGGTCTCCACCCGCTGCGGCTCGCCCAGTTCACCGCTCGCGAGGAGCTCGGTCAGGCGCCGCCACACCGGGTGGAACAGGTAGTGGAACGCCTCCATGAAGACCGTTCCCGACGCCGCGGCGGCTTTCCGCACCTCGGCGGCCTCCTCCGCGTTGCTCGCCGACGGCTTCTCGCTCAGCACGTGCTTGCCCGCCGCGAGCGCGGCCAGGTTCCACGGGCCGTGCAGGCCGTTGGCGAGCGGGTTGTAGACGACCTCCACCTCGGGGTCGGCGAGCAGCGCGGCGTAGGAGTCCACGACCCGCTCCACGCCGTGCTCGCGCGCGAACCCCTCGGCGCGCGACCGGTCGCGGGCGGCCACCGCGACGAGGCGGTGGCCGGTCGTCCGGGCCGGGTCGACGAGGGCCTGCGCGGTGATCCGCGCGGCTCCCAGTACTCCGATGCGCAGTGGTTCCCGGCCCGGGGTGCTCATGCCTGCCGTACCTCCTCGATGGTGACGGGGCGGTGCTCGTGCAGGGACAGTGTGCACGCCTCGGCGATCCAGCCCGCCTCCAAGGCGTCCTCGATCGTGCAGGGCGAGGGCCGGGTGCCCGCGACGACCTCGGTGAACGCGGTGAGTTCGGCGCGGTAGGCGGCGGTGAAGCGGTCCATGAAGAAGTCGTGCGGGACCCCGGCCGGGAAGGTCACCCCGGGCTCGACCGAGCGCAGCGGCAGCTTGTCCTCCAGGCCCACCGCGATGGAGTCCTCGAAGCCGTGCAGCTCCATGCGGACGTCGTAACCGCGCTTGTTGTGACGGGAGTTGGAGATGACGGCGATCGTGCCGTCGTCGAGGGTGAGGATCGCGCCGGTGGTGTCGGCGTCGCCCGCCTCCTTGATGTACTCGGCACCCCGGTTGCCGCCGACCGCGTACACCTCGGTCACCTCGCGGCCGGTCACCCAGCGGATGATGTCGAAGTCGTGCACCGAGCAGTCCCGGAAGATGCCTCCGGAGGCGGCGACGTACGCGGCGGGCGGCGGCGCCGGGTCCAGCGTGGTCGAGCGGACGGTGTGCAGCTTGCCCAGCTCACCGGCCTGGACGGCGGCCCGCGCGGCGGCGAAACCGGTGTCGAAGCGCCGGTTGTAGCCGATCTGGATCGGCACGCCCTTGCCCTCGACGGCCTTGAGGACCTGGACGCCCTCGCTCATGTGCTTGGCGACGGGCTTCTCGCAGAAGACGGGGATGCCGGCCTCGACACCGGCGAGGATCAGCGCGGGGTGCGCGTCCGTCGCGGCGGCCACGACGATGCCGTCCACGCCCGCGGCGAGCAGCGCCTCGGGCGAGTCCACGACCTCGCCGCCGAACTTCTCCGCGGCGGCCTTGGCGGCGTCCGCGAACGGGTCGGTGAGCACGAGCGACTCGACGGCGTCGAGTCCGGAGAGGGTCTCGGCGTGGAAGGCGCCGATCCGGCCGAGGCCGAGGATTCCGATGCGCATGGGGGTGCAGCTCCTTCGGTTCTTGCTGTTGTTGCTGTTCTTGCTGTTCTTGCGTCTGGCGCTTCTGCTGCTTCGGAGGGGGCGGTCGGGTCCCCCGGGGTCAGTCGAGGCCGCCGAGGACGTTCTGGTCCCAGTCGATCACCGAACCGGTGACCACCCCGGAGCGGTCGGAGAGCAGCAGGACCACGAAGTCGGCGATCTCGTCCGGCTGGCCGAGCTTGCCCATGGGCAGCTTCGCGGCGGCCTCCTCGCGCCAGTCGTCCCCGGCGCCGTGGAAGGTCTTCTGGGTGGCGTCCTCGCCCTCGGTCGCCGTCCAGCCGATGTTCAGGCCGTTGATCCGCACGCGGTCCCAGCGGTGGGCGTGCGCCGCGTTGCGGGTGAGCCCGATCAGGCCCGCCTTCGCGGCCACGTACGGAGCCAGGAACGGCTGCCCGCCGTGCGCGGACGAGGTGATGATGTTGACGACCGTGCCGGGCGCCTCGCGGCCCACCATGTCGGCGACCGCGGCCTGCATCGCGAAGAACGGTGCCTTCAGGTTGATCGCGATGTGCTGGTCGAACAGCTCGGGCGTGGTGTCCAGGAGCGTGCCCCGGGAGGTCAGGCCCGCGGAGTTGACGAGGCAGTCGACCCGGCCGTACGCCGCGACCACCTCGGCCACGGCGGCCTTCGCCTGCTCGGCGTCCGCGAGGTCGGCGCGTACGAACAGTGCCTTGCCGCCCGCGGCCGTCAGTTCGGCCACCAGCGCGTCGCCCGGCTCGGCGCGGCGCCCGGACACGGCCACGACCGCGCCCTCACGGACGGCGGCCCGCGCGATGGCGGCGCCCACGCCCTGGCTGCCGCCGTTGACGAGAACGACCTTGTCGTCGAGGAGTCCCATGGTGGTGCGGTCCTTTCAGCTCTTCAGCTCTCGCGGCGTTCGGCCGCCGCGCGCAGCCCGTCCCTCAGGGTGCGCGGAGTCCACCGCTCGCGCAGCGCGTGCCGGACGAGGGCGGCCTGCGAGGGCGGGGCCAGGCCGTCGACCGGCGGGTCGCTGTCGAGATTGGTGGGGAAGGGGTAGCCCTCGGCGCTCGCCGCGACCACGTTGTCCAGCCACTCCTCGCCCGCGCCCTCCGAGGCGCGGCGCAGCAGCACCGGGTACACGGCGTTGGCCATGGTCTCCCGGTCGACGGTCTCCATGGCCCGCCCGAAGGCGGAGGAGACCTGGAGGAGGTTGGCGATCCGGCGCACGTCCGTGGTGCGGTTGGTGCCCGCCGCGTGGAACAGCGCCGGGTTGAAGAACACGGCGTCGCCCTTGGCCAGGGGCAGCTGGACGTGGTGCTCCTTGAAGTACGCCTGGAACTCCGGCCGCCGGGAGGCCAGGTACCCGGCGTCGAACAGCTGCGAGTACGGCAGGTACAGCGTCGGCCCCGACTCCACCGGCATGTCGCAGTGCGCGACCGCGCCCTGGAGCGTGAGCACGGGGGAGAGGCGGTGCACATGCCTCGGATACGCCGCGGCGGCCTCGTCGGAGAGGAAGCCGAGGTGGTAGTCGCGGTGCGCGGTCTGGGCGAGGCCGCCCGGGTTGACCACGTTGACCTGGGACGTCACCTGGTAGCCGGGGCCGAGCCAGGCGTGCGCGGCGAGCGCGAGGACCGGGTTGGCGTAGTAGTCGGCGAAGGTGGCCGGGTCGTAGAGCGCGGTCTTCTCCAGGGCGTTCCAGACGCGCTCGTTGGTGCCGGGCGGCGCGAAGTGGTCGCCCGCGGGCACGCCCGCCGCGTCCTGCTCCCGCAGCAGCGCCTCGAACACCGCCGTGGTGCGGTCCACCACCGCCGGATCGGGGAACGCGCCCCGGAACACGACGACCCCGGGTCCGTCCGTCAGGGCGTGGACCAGCTCCTCCTGGACGGCCCGGCGGTCCGCGGCGGCGACGCGCTCGCTGTCGTAGACCAGGACGCCGCGTTCCACGGACGCGGCGTGCGGGAAGTCCGCGGGGTCGGTGCTGCGCTCGACGAGCGCGCGGAACGCCGCGAGGTCGCAGTCCTGCTCGGACAGCCACGCATGGCGTTGTACGGCGGTGAAGGACATCGACGTCCTCTCGGTGACAGGGGCGACGCGGCGCTGTCATTCTTGTCAGTACAAACCCGTCGAACAACTGGCACGGAGCCATCAAAAACCCCTCAAGGAGCCGGCGCATGGGTCATCCCTTCCCGATCCGGGAGATCGCACGTCAGGCGGGGCTGAGCGAGGCCACCGTGGACCGGGTCCTGAACGCGCGGGGCGGAGTGCGGGATTCCACGGCCCGTGAGGTCCAGCAGGCCATCGCCGACCTGGACCGGCAGCGCACCCAGGTCAGGCTCGTCGGCCGCACCTTCATGATCGACATAGTGATGCTGGCGCCGGAGCGGTTCACCACCGCCGTGCGGGGCGCCCTGGAGGCCGAGCTGCCCGCCCTGCACCCGGCCGTCGTGCGCTCCCGGTTCCACTTCCGGGAGACGGGACCCGTCGAGGAGCAGCTCGCCACCCTGGACCGGATCGTCCGGCGCGGCTCCCAGGGCGTCATCCTCAAGGCCCCGGACGTCCCCGAGGTCACGGCGGCGGTCGGACGGCTCGTCGCGGCCGGCATCCCCGTCGTCACCCTGTTCACGGACCTGCCGGCCAGCGCCCGCCTCGGGTACGTCGGGATAGACAACCGGGCGGCGGGCGCGACCGCCGCGTACCTGACGGGCCAGTGGCTGGGCGACCGCCCGGGGAACGTCCTCACCAGCCTGAGCAGTGGCTTCTTCCGCAACGAGGAGGAGCGCGAGATGGGCTTCCGCAGTGCCATGCGGGCCCGGCAGCCGGGCCGCGCGCTGGTCGAGATCGCCGAGGGACAGGGCCTGGACGCCACCCAGTACGACCTGGTCCGCGCCGCCCTGGAGCGCGATCCGGAGATCCGTGCCGTCTACTCGATCGGCGGCGGCAACATCGCCACCCTGCGCGCCTTCGAGGACGCGGGCCGCGCGTGCGCGGTGTTCGTGGCCCACGACCTGGACCACGACAACACCCGGCTGCTCGGCGAGGAGCGCATCTCCGCCGTCCTCCACCACGACCTGCGGCAGGACATGCGCGAGGCCTGCCGGCTGGTCATGCGGGCGCACGGGGCGCTGCCGCCCGCCGGGCCGACCCTGCCGTCCTCGATCCAGGTCGTGACGCCCTACAACCTGCCTGGCCAATCTGCCTAGCCCAGGTTGATCGAGTACACCTTCCGCAGCGTCTCGTGCACCGTCCACGTCGTACGGTCGCCCTCGCGCAGCACCGCCATGTCCCCGGGGCCGACCTCCAGGGTGGGGCCGCCCTCGACCTCGACGGTCGCCGAGCCGCTGACCACCACGAACAGCTCGTCCGCCTCGGTGTCGGTGACCACGCCGGGCGTGATCTGCCAGATCCCGCGCAGCCGCCGGCCGTCCGGCGACTCCCACACCACCTTCCCGGTGACCTCGGGCGACCCGGAGACGATCTGCTCCGGGTCGAGGGGCTCGGGTGCCAGCTCGGCGTCGGGCACGTGGACTGCGAAACTGTGGCTCATGGCAGGACCCTAAGCCGGGACCGGGTGCCCGGGCGCTGGACAGCGTGTGGGCCGTACGGCCGGGCGGGAGGACACATCGTCGCGACTGGCGGGGGTCCGGCGGCCGGGTGATCGTGGAGGGCATGGCACAGGACAGCCTGGTCGGCGCCGCCCCCACCGGGCACAGCACCCGCGAGGCCTTCCTGTTCGGCGGGGTCTACGGCTCCGTCCTCGCCTGCTCGATGGTCGCCGCGCTCACCCAGTACGGTCACACCTCGGCGGACAGCCGGCGCTACGACGCCCTGTGGCTGCTGGTCACGGCCCTCGCCTCCGCGCTCGCCCACGGGTACGCCCACTTCATCGCCGAACGGACCCCGCACCGGCGCTGGGACGCGCTGCGCAGCCTGGGCGACGAGTGGCCGCTGGTCGCGGCCGTCCTCCCCACGGCCCTGATCCTGGCGGGCGCCGGCTGGGGCTGGTGGCCCTCGGACGACATCGAGTACCCGGCGTTCACCCTGAACATCGTCCTGCTGTTCGGCCTGGGCCTGCTGACCGCCCGTCACGCCCACCGGACCTGGCTCGCCGCGCTGCTGATCGGGGTGGTGGACGCGTTGCTGGGGGTGGGGGTCGTCATCGCGAACGCCGTGATCAAGTGACGCCCCGGTCCGCCCCGGCCTTCAGCTCCGGCCCCAGCCCCCGGACCCGGTTTCCGGTCCCGTCGGGCCGCCGTCCTCCCAGGGAACGGGCGTAGGGTCGTCTCGCTCAGAGGGAGGAGCCGACATGACCGCCGACGCCACCGGTGTCACCGACGTCACCGACGAGGCCGTGCGCAGTCTGCACGCCACCGACGACCCGCGGCTGCGGGAACTGCTCACCGGTCTGATCCGCCATCTGCACGCCTTCGCCCGCGAGACGGAGCTGACCACCGAGGAGTGGGAGGCGGCGATCCGCTTCCTCACGGCGACCGGGCAGACCTGCACGGAGACCCGTCAGGAGTTCATCCTCCTGTCCGACGTGCTCGGGCTGTCGATGCTGGTGGAGGACATCAACGGACGGCACGGCTCCGAACACACCGAGTCGACGGTCCTCGGCCCCTTCCACATGACCGAGTCCCCGGCACGCGAACTCGGCGCCGACATCGACCTGGTGGGCGGCGGCGAACGGTGCGTCGTCAGCGGGCGCGTGCTGTCCGGGGACGGCACCCCGCTGCCCGGCGCGGTCCTCGACGTGTGGCAGGCCGACGGCAACGGCTTCTACGACGTCCAGCGGCCCGACGTGCAACCCCCGGGCAACGGGCGCGGGTTGTTCACCGCGGACGCCGAGGGCCGCTTCTGGTTCCTCACCTGCGTGCCGAGTTCGTACCCCATCCCCACCGACGGCCCCGTGGGCGGCCTGTTGCGCGCCACCGCCCGGCACCCCTACCGCCCCGCGCACATCCACTTCATCGTGTCGGCCCCGGACCACACCCCGGTGACCACGCACATCTTCGTCGCGGGTGACGAATACCTCGCCTCCGACGCGGTGTTCGCCGTCAAGGAGAGCCTCGTACGCGACTTCACCCCCGTGCGCGACGCGGACGCGGCGAAGGAGTTCGGCGTCCCGGTCCCCTTCCGGCACGCGCGCGTCGACCTGGTCCTGGAGCACACGTGAGGTTCGTGCACGACACCCCGCCCGCCCGGGTCGTCTTCCGCCCCGGCGCCTCGACCACCGCGACCGCCGGGGAGGCCGAACGGCTGGGCCTGCGACGGGTGCTGGTCGTCTCCGGCACCCGTGGCGCCGACACCGCGCGGGCGGTGGCGGACTCCCTCGGCGCGGCCTCGGCCGGTCTGCACACCGGCGCCCGGATGCACGTGCCCGCGCAGGTGGCCGAGGAGGCGGTGCGGGCGGCCCGCGCCGCGGACGCCGACGGCTGCGTGGCCGTCGGCGGCGGCTCGGCCATCGGCCTCGGCAAGGCCGTCGCCCTGCGCACCGGCCTGCCCCTGATCGCCGTGCCCTCCACGTACGCGGGCTCCGAGGCGACCCCGGTGTGGGGGCTGACCGAGCACGGCGTCAAGCGCACCGGCCGCGACCCGTCCGTCCTGCCCCGCAGCATCGTCTACGACCCCGAACTCACCCTCGGTCTGCCCGTACCGCTCTCGGTGACCAGCGGCGTCAACGCCATCGCCCACGGTGTCGAGGCCCTCTACGCGCCCGACGCCTCCCCGCTCACCGCGCTCACGGCCGAGGAGGGCGTCCGGGCCATGGCGCGGGCCCTGCCCGCCCTGGCCGAGGCGCCCACGGACCTGGACGCCCGCTCCGATGCCCTGTACGGCGCCTGGCTCTGCGGCTCGTGCCTGGGCGCCACCACGATGGGCCTGCACCACAAGCTCTGCCATGTCCTCGGCGGCTCCTTCGGCCTGCCCCACGCCGAGACCCACACCGTCGTCCTGCCGTACGCCCTCGCGTTCAACGCCCCCGCCGCGCCGGACGCCGCGACCGCTGTCGCCCGCGCCCTGGCCGCGGACGACGCCCCGACCGCCCTGTGGCACCTCGCCGGACGTCTCGGCGCCCCCCGCTCGCTGGCCGAACTGGGGCTGAAGGAGGACGACTTGACGGTGGCGGCGGAACTGGCGACCCGGCAGGCGTACGCCAACCCGCGCCCCGTCACCGCCGATGCCGTGCTGGAGGTGCTGCGGGCGGCGTACGCGGGCGGACCGCCGTAGCCCGCGTGCCGCACCCCGGGCACAGGACCGTCACTCCCCGGCGTCGTCGAACGTCACCACGACCTTCTCCGCGGCCCCCGGCGTCAGCGCCAGCTCGAAGGCGCGGCCGACCTCGGCGAACGGCACACGGTGGCTGATGAGCCGCGCGAACCGCTCGTGGTGCTCGACGAGTTCGGGGGTGACCTCGAAGATCTCGGTGGGGTAGCCCTGCGAGGCGATCAGCGTCAGCTCGCTGCGCAGCATCCCGCCGAGGTCGATCGCGTCGGACTTCTTCTGCACGGCGACCATCACCAGCCTGGCGTGCCACTTCGCGGCGTCGATCACGGTCTGGAAGACGGCGGGGGCACCGGCCGCGTCGATGTAGACGTCGGTGCCCGCGCGCGGCTGGCCGAGGGCATTGGCGGCCTGCCCGTGCAGCTCGGTGAGGCGCGCGAGGACGTCCTCCTGCGCCGGGTCGATCACCGCGTCGGCGCCGACGGCCAGCGCGGTCTCCAGCCGTTCGGGCAGCACGTCGACGACGACCACGTGCCCGACCCCGCGCAGCTTCAGCCAGATCGTCGCGCCCAGGCCGATCGGCCCGGCGCCGAACACGACGACCCGGTCCTCGGGCCGCGCGCCGGAGCGGTTCACGCAGTGCCGGGCCACCGCCATCGGCTCGTTGAGCGAGGCCACGTCGAAGGGCACCGAGTCGGGGAAGACCGCCACGTTCCGGCCCACCTCCACGCCCTCGATCAGCAGATACTCGCTCATGGCGCCGTGCGCCCCGCCGCAGCCGATGATCCCGGACGGCACGCCCTGCGGATTGACGACGACCCGGTCGCCCACCTCCACGCCCGTGACCTCGGCGCCGATCCCGACGATCTCACCGGCCGGTTCGTGGCCCAGGGGAATGGCCCGCGTGGTGCCGTCGGCACCGGCCGGCATGCCGCCGAGGTGGAGGAAGAAGGTGTCGGTTCCGCAGATGCCGCAGGCGCGGACGCGGACCAGCGCGTCGTGCGGTCCGGGGACGGGGCGCTCGGTCTCGGTGACGTCGACGAGGTTCCGTGCGCCGGTCAGGACGGACTTCATGGTGGCCATCGACTGTCTCGCCTTCTGGGGGTGGACCTTCTCGGGGTGGAGGCAGGGGGCCGCCGCACGGCAGCCCGCTCGAATGCTTGAGTTAGGCAAGCGTATTCGTATTACTTGAGTCAAGCAAGGAATGGTCGATAGGCTGGCGCCCGGACCCGGGGAAGGGGCGCCGTGACAGCACGACCACCCGCGAGCGGGGCCGCCGCGGCTGTCGCCGGCATCGCGTGCGCGCCCGCCCGGAACGCCCGCCTCGCCGGCCGCCCCCGGCGGCACGAGCGGCTCATGTCGTGCGCGGAGCTGACCCCGGACCGGGCGTCCGTGGCGATCCTCCGGCGCATCGCCGAGAGCGAGCCGCCGCGCCCCGCAGGGCTCGCGGTCCGGCTCTCCGCGCAGGCTCCCCATGTCGCCCGCCGGACACGGCAGCCGGAGCGGTCCGGGCTCGTCGCGCAGACCGCCGCCCCGGACGACCGCCGCTCCCGGCTCACCGGCGCCGGTCTCTGCGCCGTCGCACGCGTCCGTGCGGCGATCGGACACGGTTTCGGACCGGCCCTCGGGGACCGGTCCGAGGAGGACCCGAGCCTGCTCGCCGCACTCGCCCGCCGACTCGTCGACGACTTCGTCCCCCACACCGGGACCTGGCTGCCCCCACGGCCGCCTCACGGCCCGGCGGTCCCGCTGCCGGTACGGCCATCCTGTGGTCCGGCGGTCCCGCTTCCTGTTTGGCCGCTGTACGGCCTGGCGGTCGGGCTTTCCGTTCGGCTGCCGTGCGGTCCGGCGGTTCCGCTTCTGGCGATGCCGCCTCACGGTCCGGCGGACTCGCTTCCTGTATGGCCGCCGGACGGCCTGGCGGACTCGCCTCCCGTCCGGCCGTCACCGCACGGCCCGGCGGACCCGATTCCCGTACCGCCGCCCCACGGTCCGCCGGACCCGGCTCCCGCCTGACGGACACTCAACTCCACGTCCCCGCAACCGATGTACGCCCCACGGCCTCGCCCCCCACACGATTGGCCCGCCATGTACGCGCACCTCATGGAGAAACCCGCCCCGCCGCGCGGCGCCGGACAGCGCCTCCTCGTCATCGCCGGCGACTGTGCGGAGACCGAACTGCTCACCACCACCCTGGAGTTGGCCGACTACCGCGTCCGCACCGCGCATACCGGCGCCGAGGGCATGGCGCGACTGGCCAGGTGCCCCTACGACCTGGTCGTCCTCGACGTCACCCTGCCCGACCTCGGGCAGCTCGCCCGGGGCCGCCGTATGGCACCCGCCGACCGGCCCCCGCTGCTCTACCTGGCCTCCTGCGACGCGCTGCACCGGCTGCTGCCCGAACTCGGCCTGGAAGGCGAGGACTACGTGATCAGGCCGGTGCGGGTGCCCGAGGTGCTCGCCCGGGTCCAGGTGCTGCTGCGCCGCCGTGCTCCTGAGCCGCGCCCCGGCGCCCTCGGCCGCGGCGGCCTGGTCCTGGACGACCTCACCTGCCGTGCCGTGCGCGGGCCCCGCGCGCTCGACCTGACGCCCGCCGAGTACCGGCTGCTGCGGCACCTGCTCGCCAACGCGGGGTGCGTGCTGTCGAAGGAGCAGATCAGCCGGCACGTGTGGGGTGAGTTCCGGGGGCATCAGGCCATCGAGAAGCTGGTGTCCCGGCTGCGGCACAAGGTCGACCGGGAGGAACCCGCGCTCATCCACACCCGGCGCGGGTTCGGCTACTGGCTCGGCGCCTGCTGACGGGTGGTGCGGGCGGACGTCAGGATGCCGATCGCGTTGGCCGCGACGACCGCCGCGATGCCCGCCCACTCCGGCCCGCCGAGCCCCTGTCCGAGGACGGCCAGGCCGACGAGCGCGGCGAGCACCGGATTGACGCTCATGAACAGCCCGAACACCGGCGCCGGGACGCTCCGCAGGGTGAACAGGTCGGCGAGGTAGGGAACCGCCGAGGACAGCACCCCGGCCGTCACCGCGCAGCCCACCGCGGCGAGCGTCGGCGGACGGTGCACGGCGACCACGATGCCGACCGGCAGGAACATCAGGGCGGACACCCCGGCCGCCGCGGCCGAGCCCTGCGCCCCCGGGATACGGTGGCCGACCGTGCGGTTGAGCAGGATGTACGCCGCCCAGCAGGCCGCGGCGAGCAGCCCGAGCCCCATGCCCAGGTAGTCCGCCGAGGGGCGCGGGCGCATCAGCGTCACGACCCCCGCGAGCGCGAGCAGCGCGCAGCACGCGTCCACCCGGCGCCGGGAGGCGGCGAGGGCGATGGCCAGCGGGCCGAGGAACTCCAGTGTCACCGCGAGGCCCAGGCCCACCCGGTCGACGGCGGTGTACAGCGACAGGTTCATCGTCCCGAACACCGCGGCCAGCGCCAGCACCGGCCACCACTGCCGCCAGGTGAACGACCGCAGCCGGGGCCGTCCCACCGCGAACAGCACGGCGGCGGCGACGTACTGCCGTACGGCCACCACCCCCACCGGACCGATGACGGGGAACGCGAGCGAACCGACCGCGGCGCCGAACTGGTTCGACAGTCCGCTGCCGAGCATCGTGGCCACCCCGGCGATCCGCACCCGGGACGCGGCGACGGGCGGGAGGGGGACGGCGGGGGTGAGGGGGACGGCGGGGCGTGCTGCGGGGCGTGCGGAGGCTCCTGGCATGAGCCGATCCTGGGCCCGGTCCGTACATGTGCAAAATGCATGGGACGCGCGATCTATACGCTGGAGTCATGGCTGTGGACCTCAGACAGTTGCGCTGTCTCGTCGCGATCGTCGACGAGGGCACCTTCACGGATGCCGCGCTGTCCCTCGGTGTCTCCCAGGCCGCCGTCTCCCGCACCCTCGCCTCCCTCGAACAGGCCCTGGGCGTCAGGCTGCTGCGGCGGACCTCGCGCGAGGTCACCCCGACCGTGACGGGCCTCAGGACCGTCGCGCACGCCCGGCGGGTCCTGGCCGAGGTGGACGACCTGGTGCGGGACGCCACCTCCGGACACGCCCATCTGCGGATCGGGTACGCCTGGTCGGCGCTGGGCCGGCACACCCTGGCCTTCCAGCGCCGGTGGGGGAGCGAGCACCCCGGGACCGATCTGCACCTCGTGCGCGTCAACTCGGCGACGGCCGGGCTCGCGGAGGGCGCCTGCGATCTGGCCGTCGTACGCCGCGCGCCCGCCGACCGGCGGTTCGAGTCGGTCATCGTCGGGCTGGAGCGGCGGCTGTGCGCGATGGCCGCCGACGATCCGCTGGCCCGGCGGCGCTCGGTGCGCATGGCGGATCTGGCGGGGCGGACGATCCTGGTGGACCGCCGTACCGGCACCACCACCGAGGACCTGTGGCCGCCCGAGGCGCGGCCCGCGCTGGAGGAGACGCACGACGTCGACGACTGGCTGAACGTGATCTCCACCGGCCGGTGCCTGGGGACGACGGCCGAGTCCACCGCCAACCAGTACCCGAGGCCGGGTGTGGTCTACCGGCCGCTGCGCGACGGCGAGCCGATCGCCGTGCGCCTCGCGTGGTGGCGCGACGACCCGCACCCCGCGACCCAGGCCGTGCTGGAACTCCTCACGGCGCTGTACCGCGAGGAGTGACCTCCGTCCCCGGTCCTTGGTCCCCGGTCCTCGGTCCCCGGGCCATCGCGAGCGGCGATCCCAGGCATCGGGAACACCCCGCAATACGGCAGACAAAATTGTTGACAATGTTGTCGGGCTAGATTTACGTTCGACAGGCACTCACTCAGGGAGGGCAACGATGCCGAAGGAAGCCCGTCCGGGCACCGGAGAGCAGGCCAAGCAGCATGCGCTCGCGCAGTTGCGGCAGGCGATCCTGCACGGCGAGATGGCACCGGCGCAGCGGCTGGTGGAGAACGAACTCGCCGAGCAGTTCGGTGTGACGCGGGCCAGCATCCGCGCGGCACTCATCGATCTGGAGGCCCAGGGCCTCGTCGAGCGCATCCGCAACCGGGGTTCCCGGGTGCGGGTGGTGACCGTCGAGGAGGCGGTCGCCATCACCGAGTGCCGGATGGCCCTCGAAGGGCTCTGCGCGGCCAAGGCCGCCGTCGCCGCCAGCGACGAGCAGCTCGCCGAACTCACCGAGCTGGGCACGGCGATGACCAAGGCCGTGGCCGACGGCGAGCCGGTGACCTACTCGGAGCTCAACCAGGCGCTGCACGCCCGGGTCCGCGAGTACTCCGGCCAGCAGACCGCCGTGGACCTGCTGGAGCGGCTCAACGCCCAACTGGTGCGGCACCGCTTCCAGTTGGCGCTGCGACCGGGTCGTCCGCAGCACTCCCTGAACGAGCATCTGGCGATGATCGAGGCGATCAGGGCCAGGGACCCGCAGGCGGCCGAGGCGGCCGTCCGCGCCCACCTCACCAGTGTGATCGCGGCGCTGCGCGACTGAGCCGTGTGCCGGTCGGGGCGGGCGCTCACCTGTCAGCAAGGAGATCCCAGCAATGACCGAGGCCAACGCGCCCGCCGACCCACGCTCCACCCTTGTGATCACCGCGCACGCCGGCGACTTCGTGTGGCGCGCGGGCGGTGCCATCGCCCTGGCCGCCGCGCGCGGCGAGAAGGTGACCATCGCCTGTCTCACCTTCGGTGAGCGCGGTGAGTCCGCGAAGGCGTGGCGCGAGGGCAAGGGCCTGGAGGAGATCAAGGAGATCCGCCGGGCCGAGGCCGAGCGCGCCGCCGCCGTCCTCGGTGCCGAGGTGCGCTTCTTCGACGCCGGGGACTACCCCCTCCTGGCCACCCCCGAGCTGACCGACCGGCTCGTGGAGGTCTACCGCGACACCCAGCCCGACGTGGTCCTCACCCACCCCGTCGAGGACCCCTACAACGGCGACCACCCGGCCGCCAACCGGATGGCGCTGGAGGCCCGCATCCTCGCGCAGGCCATCGGCTACCCCGGCGAGGGCGACATCATCGGCGCCCCGCCCGTCTTCTACTTCGAGCCGCACCAGCCCGAGATGAGCGGCTTCCGGCCCGAGGTCCTGCTGGACATCACCGAGGTGTGGGACACCAAGCGCAAGGCCATGGAGTGCCTGGGCGCCCAGCAGCACCTGTGGGCGTACTACACCGACCTCGCCGTGCGCCGGGGCGTCCAGCTCAAGCGCAACGCGGGCCCGAACCTCGGCCTCGCGCACACCACGATGGCGGAGGCGTTCATGCGCCCCTTCCCGCAGATCGCCAAGGAGCTCGCATGAGCGGCGTGATCGTCACCGGCCCCCCGAAGGCCGCCCTGGCCGACGTCGACGCGCTCGCCGCGTTCGGGGTCGCCACCGTCAGCGAGGCCATGGGCCGAACAGGCCTGCTCGGCCCGGAGATCCGCCCCGTCCAGCAGGGCGTACGCGTCGCGGGGACGGCCGTCACCGTGCTCGGCTGGCCCGGCGACAACCTCATGATCCACGCGGCCGTGGAGCAGTGCGGCGAGGGCGACATCCTCGTCGTCACCACCACCTCCCCCTGCACGGACGGTCTGTTCGGCGAACTGTTCGCCACCGCCCTCCATCAGCGCGGCGTCCGCGGCGTCGTGCTCGGCACCGGCATCCGCGACACCCAGGAGCTGCGCGACATGGGCTTCGCCGCCTGGTCCCGCGCCGTCTCCTCCCAGGGCACCGTCAAGGCCACCGGCGGCTCGGTCAACGTGCCCGTCGTCCTCGACGGCCAGGTGATCCGCCCCGGCGACGTGATCCTCGCCGACGACGACGGTGTCGTGGTCGTCCCGCGCGAGTCGGCCGCGGAGACCGCCGAGCGCTCGGCCGCCCGCGAGGCCAAGGAGGCCGCCACCCGCGCCGCGTTCCTCGACGGCCAACTCGGCCTGGACCGCTACGGGTTGCGGGAGAAGCTCAAGGAACTCGGCGTGCGCTACCAGTCGTACGACGCGTACGAACGGGAGCGGCCGTGACGGCCGGCGGGGTGCCCTGCCTCCTCATGCGGGGCGGCACCTCCAAGGGCGCCTACTTCCTCGCCGCCGACCTGCCCGCCCAACCCGCCGCGCGTGACGGCCTGTTGCTGCGGATCATGGGCAGCCCGGACGTCCGCCAGATCGACGGGCTCGGCGGCGCGCACCCGCTCACCAGCAAGGTCGCCGTCGTCTCGCCCTCCGCCGACCCGCGGGCGGACGTCGACTACCTCTTCCTCCAGGTCGCCGTCGACGAGGCGGAGGTGAGCGACCGTCAGAACTGCGGGAACATCCTCGCCGGCGTCGGCCCGTTCGCCGTCGAGCGCGGACTGGTGACGGCCGGACAGGAGCGGACCTCCGTCCGGATCCGCATGGTCAACACCGGCGACCTGGCGACCGCCACGTTCCCCACCCCGGGCGGACGCGTCGACTACGACGGCGACGCCGAGATCTCGGGCGTCCCCGGGACGGCCGCGCCCGTGGTGATCGAGTTCCCGCCGGGCGAGCACCCCCTGCTGCCCACCGGGCGGGCCCGCGACGACATCGACGGCGTCCAGGTGACCTGCGTGGACAACGGCATGCCGACCGTCCTGATCGCGGCCACCTCCCTCAAGGTCACCGGGTACGAGTCCCCCCGGGATCTGGAGGAGGACCAGGTGCTCGCCGACCGGCTGCGCGCCGTCCGCCTCGCGGCGGGCCGGCTGATGGGGCTCGGGGACGTGTCCGGCACGACCGTCCCCAAGCTCACGCTCCTCGCGCCGCCCCGGAACGGGGGAGCGGTCAGCACCCGCACCTTCATCCCCGTGCGCTGTCACACCTCGATCGGCGTCCTCGGCGCGGCCAGTGTCGCCGCGGGTCTGCGGATCGACGGCGGCGTGGGCGCGGACCTCGCCCGCCTCGACCCCGGCGGCGACCGGGTCCGGATCGAACACCCCACCGGATTCCTCGACATCGAGAGCGCCCTCGGCACCACGTCCGGCGGACTGCCCTCGGCGCGCCGCACCGCCGTGGTGCGCACGGCCCGCAAGATCCTCGACGGCACCGTCTTCCCCCGGCCCGCCGCACGACCCCTAGGAGGTCACCGATGACTCCGCCGCTCGGCGACATCGCCCACATCGGCCACGCCCAGCTGTTCACCCCGGACCTGGACGCCAGCGTCGCCTTCTTCACCGACTACCTGGGCCTCACGGTCAACGGGCAGGACGGCGACACCGTCTATCTGCGCACCTTCGACGACTACGAGCACCACAGTCTCGTCCTCACCGCCCGCGCGCAGCCCGGCCTCGGCCGGCTCGCCCTGCGCACCTCGAGCGAGGAGGCCCTGCACCGCCGGATCGAGGCCGTCGAGGCGGCGGGCGGCACCGGCAAGTGGGTCGAGGACGAACCCGGGCTCGGCCCGCTCTACGTCACCACCGACCCCGACGGCCATGAACACGCCCTGTACTGGGAGAGCGAGCACTACCGGGCGCCCGAGGAGCTCAGGCCCGCGCTGAAGAACCAGCCGCAGGCCAAGCCCAACCGGGGCGTCGGCGTACGCAGGCTGGACCACGTCAACTTCCTCGCCTCCGACGTCCTCGCCAACGCCGAGTTCCAGCAACAGGTCCTCGGCGCCCGCGCCACCGAGCAGATCCGGCTCGACTCCGGCCGCATCGCGGCCCGTTGGCTGACCTTCACCGCCAAGTCGTACGACGTCGTCTACACCGAGGACTGGACCGGGACCTCGGGGCGGCTGCACCACATCGCCTTCGCGACCGACACCCGCGAGGACATCCTGCGCGCCGCCGATCTCGCCATCGACAGCGGTGTGTTCATCGAGACCGGCCCCCACAAGCACGCGATCCAGCAGACGTTCTTCCTCTACGTCTACGAACCCGGCGGCAACCGGATCGAGTTGTGCAACCCGCTCACCCGCCT
Source organism: Streptomyces sp. NPDC090106 (assembly GCF_044747265.1). Taxonomy (NCBI): domain Bacteria; kingdom Bacillati; phylum Actinomycetota; class Actinomycetes; order Kitasatosporales; family Streptomycetaceae; genus Streptomyces; species Streptomyces sp. NPDC090106. The sequence continues at coordinate 340,143 of NZ_JBIVDS010000008.1, forward strand.
GGTGCTGGCGCCCGACTGGCCGCTGATCACCTGGACCGAGGAGGAGCGCAAGAAGGGGCAGGCCTGGGGGCTGAAGACCATCCAGTCGTTCCACACGCACGGGACGCCACCGGTGGCCTGACCTGCGGAGCAGACGCGTGGAGCCGTCCGCCAAAACTGTCGATGAGATTGTTGACAAAAACGTTGACTGTTGGCGGGCGGCTCCTTAGCGTCTAGCGCACCAAGTACGAGAGGTAACCAACGATGTCTTCCTCCCCCTCCTCCGCTCGCGGCAGCAGACTGGCGTTCCTGGTCGTCGGACTGTGCTGGCTGGCCGTGCTCTTCGACGGCCTGGACATGTTCATCTACGGCTCGGTGCTGCCCCACCTGCTGGCCACCAAGACCTTCGGCATCACCCCCGACCAGGCCGGCGACCTCGGCTCCTACGCCACCTTCGGCATGCTGGTCGGCGCGCTGACCGCCGGCACCGTCGCCGACCGGATCGGCCGCAAGAAGCTGATGGTCGGCTGTGTGACCCTCTTCTCGCTGGCCTCCGGGGTCTGCGCCCTCGCGGACAGCCTCGCGGTCTTCGGCCTCGGCCGGACCCTCGCGGGCGTCGGCCTCGGCGGTCTGCTGCCCACCGCGATCAGCATGGTCTCCGACTACGCCCCGCGCGGCCGGGGCGCGATCATCATCGGCGTGCTGATGACCGCCCACCACGCGGGCGGCATCCTCTCCGCCTTCGTCGCCCAGTGGCTGGTCGAGCCGGTCGGCTGGCGGGCCGCCTTCTGGGTCTGCGTGCTGCCGCTGCTGTTCGCCCCGGTGCTCGCCAAGTACCTGCCCGAGTCGCTCAGCTTCCTCGTCGCCAAGGGCCGCGCCGAGGAGGCCGCGGCGCTCGCCGAGAAGTACGACGTGGACGTGCCCGCCGCCAAGACCGGCAAGAAGTCCGCCGCCGACCGCTTCGACGCGCTCGCCGGTCTGTTCCGCGACGGCCGCTGGATCCAGACCCTCCTGTACTGGCTGGCCTCCTTCGGCGGACTGCTCCTCGTCTACGGCGTCGCCACCTGGCTGCCCACCCTCATGCGCGCCGAGGGCTACGAACTCGCCTCCGCGCTCGCCTTCGTGGTCGTCTTCAACCTCGGCGGCATCGTGGGCATGCTGGTCGCGGGCCGGGCCGCCGACCGGTTCGGCGCGCCGCGCATCTCGGCCATCTGGTTCGCGCTGACCGCGGCGGGCGTCTTCCTGCTCAGCGTCCACATGCCGATGAGCGTGACGATGGTCGTCGTCTTCCTCACCGGCGTCTTCCTCAACAGCGCCCAGACCATGATCTACGCGACCGTCTCCATCGCCTCCGAGCCCGCCAACCGCGCCACCGCCGTCGGCTGGACCTCCGGCATGGGCCGTTTCGGCGCCGTCTTCGGCCCCTGGCTCGGCGGCCAGCTGCTCGCCGCGGGCAACGGCGACTTCGGCTTCACCGCCTTCGCCCTCGCGGGCCTGTCGTCGATGGTCTTCATCGGCATCGCGGCCCTGCGCAGCGCCAGGCAGGGCACCCTCAAGGGCGCGGACCAGGAACTGGTGGGCACCCACTGACCCACCCCGCCCCGAGGGGGAACGGACCGAGGCCGGCCATCGCGAGTGTCAGGGGCGATGGCCGGCCTCAGCCGTGCGGGAGGCCCGCGACGGGGCGGTGGGCCGCGACAGGGCGGTGGGCCGCGACGGGGCGGGGAGAGGCGACGGGGCGGGGAGAGGTGACGGGGCTTGGGGGGCGACAGGGCCGGGGGCGGCGATGGGGCCGGGGGCCGGATGTGGGCCTGGGGCCGCGCCGACGACGGCACGGGGGCGGCGACGTGGCCGACAGCGAAGCGACCGGGGCCGGGGGCGGACCACGGCGTGGGCCGGGGCCGACGGCGACGAGGCTGGGCCGGGGCCGACCACGGGCCGGGGCGCCCATGGGTCCCGGGCGGCGGTGGGCGGCGAAGGGGCCGGGAGGGGTGAGGGCCATGGGGTCGTTGCCGGAAGGCGCCTCAAGCCGGGAGGGGCGGGGGTGAGGAGACACGGCTCCACACCGGTGTCCCGGACCCTCTCCCCGCAGGCCGTGACCGGCGGCCTCGCGCCCGTGTCCGCCGCGAGGCGCCGTGGATGCCGGATGCCGGTCCCTGGACGGGTGCGGTGCCGTGCTGTCGGCCGTCCGGTGTGAACGGGCCTGACGCGTGCGCCGGTTGGAGCGGGCCGGCCGGTCCGGCCCGTCGCGCGGGGCCGGCGCCGGCGGCTCAGGCCGTCCGAGGCGGCGCCCGACGCCACAGCGTCCGCAGGGGAGTCGGCGGTCAGTCCCGGCCCATCTGGTCCTCGGCCGAAAGGTGTTCCACCGTTCGGCCCGTCTCGGTGAACGTGCGGGTGACGTGGCCCGAGGAGTAGACCCACAGGATCCTCAGCGGCGTGCTGCCGATGTTGCGGAACAGATGAGGGATCGGCGAGGGGATGTACGTGGTGTCGTAGCGCTCCAGCCTCGTCACCACGCCGTCGACCCAGACCTCCGCCTCGCCGTCCAGGACCGTCACGTGCTCGTCGCAGTTGTGCGAGTGCAGCGGGGCGCCGGAACCGACCGGATAGACGCTCATTCCGCTGGTGATGCGGTTCTCCCCGTCCGCGGACGGCGTGGTGATGAGGGGTGTCGTCACCACGGCCCCGCCCCGGTCTAGCAGGGGCACGGACGCGGCCTTGATGATCGTGGTCATCGGGGAAGTCCCTTTCCGTTCACGGGTGATGCGTCGCACGACGTTAGGTCGCGCGCCCGTCCGGGGGTGCCCTCCGGCGTGCAGTTTTACCTTGCATTCCGCAGGGGGTGAGCTTCCCGGACCCGGCTGTACGGTCGGCTGGCATCGCACGGGTTTCCCGTTGCTTCACAGAAACGTGCCGGAAAGAAAAGGCAGGTATCGGCCAGATGAGGCTCCCCGTTCTCAACGAAGAGGAAATGGATCCGCGCCAGCAGGAGCTGGCCGCCCGGATCGCCGGGCGCCGCGGAGCCGTCCGCGGCCCCTTCCGGGTCTGGCTGCACAGCCCCGAGATGTGCGAACGGGCCGAGTCGCTGGGCGCGTTCGCCCGGTTCGACTGCTCCCTGCCGAGGCATCTGCGCGAACTGACGCTGCTGATGGCGGCCCGCAACTGGGACGCCCAGTACTCCTGGAACGCGCACGTCGACCAGGCGATCGAGGCCGGCGTTCCGGAGGCCGCCGTCAAGGCCGTCGCCGAGCGGAGGCCCGCGGTCTTCGAGGACGACGCGGACCAAACCTTCTACCAGTTCTGCCGGGAGGTCCTGGAGGACCACTTCGTCAGCGACGAGACGTTCGCCGACGCCCTGGAGCACTTCGGCGCCAAGGGCCTCGTCGACACGATCGGCGCACTCGGCAACTTCACCATGCTCGGCATGTGCCTCAACACCTTCCAGGTCGACCTCCAGGCCGGCAAGGAACCCCCCTTCCCGGACATCCGCGGCCACGGACGCGTGCGGTGACCCCGGTCCTGCGCGTCCGGGGCGTCACCAAGAGCTTCGGCGGGGCCGCCGCGCTCAAGGGCGTCGACCTCGATCTGCGTCCCGGGGAGATCCACGCCCTGATGGGCATGAACGGCGCCGGGAAGTCGACCCTCGTCCAGATCCTCTCCGGCGTCCACCAGCCCGACAGCGGCACCATCGAGGTCGACGGCCACACCCAGCACGCGCTGACCGTGCGCCGCGCCCGCCGCCTCGGCATCGCCTCCGTGCCCCAGCGCCGCGAACTGGCGACAGGGCTGACCGTCGCCGAGAACATCATGCTCGGCGACCTGCCCACCCGGCGCGGCGCCGTCCGCTGGACAGCCGTCCGGGACGAGGCCCGCCGGGCCCTGACCGGGCTCGGCATCGACATCGACGTGACCCGCACCGCCGGCTCGCTGACCGTCGCCGAGCAGACCATGGTCGAGGTGGCGCGCGAGGTCAGGCGCGGCGGACGCATCCTCGTCCTGGACGAGCCGACCGCCTGCCTCAGCGCCAAGGACGCCGACCGGATACGGGAGTTGGTGCGGACCCTGCGCGACGACGGGGTCGCCGTCGTCTACATCTCCCACTACATCGACGAGGTTCTCGCGGTCGCCGACCGGCTCACCGTCCTGCGCGACGGAGCCGTCGTGGCCGGCGCCGAGGCGAAGGACACGGACCGGGCCGCCCTGGTGCGCGCCATGGTCGGCCGGGACGTCGTCTCCATCCGGCCCGAACGCCCCGCCCCCAAGTCCGAGATCGGGCTCGGCGTGCACGGCCTCAGCCACGGCCACGCCGTCCGTGACTTCGGCGTCGAGGTCAGGAAGGGCGAGATCGTCGCCGTCCTCGGCCCCGCGGGCGACGCCCAGTCACGCCTGTTCGACCTGCTCTCCGGCCGAAGGCGGCCCGACCGCGGCGAACTGACCGTGGACGGCGGGCCCGTGCCGTTCGGCAGGGTCTCCGCCTCGCTGCGCAGCGGACTGCGCTGCGTCACCGGCGACCGCCGCACCCTCGGCCTGGTCCCCGCGCTCAGCGTCGACGAGAACCTGATGCTGGCCGACGACCGCTTCACCCGCCGCCGACTGCATCTGCGCACCGCGCTCGCCCGCCGCGCCGCCCCGCTGCGCCGCGCCTACGGGGTGCGCGCCCTCACCGGTAACCCGCCGGTGGGCGCGCTGTCCGGCGGCAACCAGCAGAAGGTGCTGCTCGGCAAGTGGCTGGACACCGAGCCGGTCGCCTGCTTCCTGGAGGACCCGACCAACGGGGTGGACGTCGCCGCCATGGCCGACATCCACGCGCTGCTCGACGACCTCGCCTCGCGCGGAGTGGCCGTGCTGCTCGCCTCCTCCTCGGCCGAGGAGGTCATGCGGCTCGCCGACCGGGTCGTCGTCGTCAGCGCCGGCCGCACGGTCGCCGAGTACGACATCACCGCCGTCACCCGCGACGAACTCGTCGCCACCGCCCTCGGAGGACAACCCCAGTGAGCGTGAAGACAGTTGCCGAGGCCGGTCCGGAAACCGGCTCCGCACCCCGCCGGCCCGCGTTCTCGATCCGGGGCGTGCCGCACTCCGGTCTCCTCGCGGTCCTCGTCGTCGTGGTGGTGGCCACCGCCCTGCGGACCGACACCTTCACCACCGACACCAACCTCGTCAACATCCTCCGCCAGGTCAGCATCAACGCGGTCATCGCCGCCGGGCTCACCCTGCTGATGACCGCGGGCGGCATGGACTTCTCCATGGGCAGCGTGGTCGTCGTCACCGCCGCCGTCGGGGCGCAGATGCTCTCGCACGGCTGGCCCACCTGGACCGCGGTCCTCGCCGTGCTCGTCCTCGGCACCCTCATCGGCCTGGTCAACGGGGTGGTGGCGACCTTCACCACGGTCGCGCCCTTCGTGATCACCCTGGCCACCGCCACCCTCCTCGACGGGGTCTGCCTGCTCGTCCTGAACGGTCAGACGGTCTCCATCGGCACCAGGATGTTCGCGCTCGGCAACGAGAAGATCGCCGGGGTGCCGTATCTGCTGATCGTGGCCGTCCTCGTGATGGCGGCGACGGCCCTGGTCATGCGGTTCACGGTGTTCGGCCGCGACGCCTACGCGATCGGCGGCAACGAGCACGTCGCCCGGCTCAGCGGCATCGACGTCGCCGCCCGCAAACTCAGCCTGTACGCCACGACCGGCGCCCTCGCCGGCCTCGCGGGCCTCATGACGCTGTCCCGCCTCGGCTCCAGCAGCCCCGGTGCGGGCGGACTCTCCATCCAGCTCACCGCCGTCGCCGCGGTCGTCATCGGCGGTACGTCGCTGGCGGGCGGGCACGGCACGATCCTCGGCACCGCTCTCGGGGTGATCCTCCTCGGCGTGGTCGCCAACGCCCTCAACCTCGTGCAGATATCGACCAATTGGCAGCCCGTCTCGGTCGGCGCGGTACTCCTCGTCGCCGCCATCGCCAACGAGGTGCAGAAGTCCCGCTCGACAAGGGACTGAACTCCCTTCTTTTTCAAGAGACTTGCAATGAAAGGCGTTCCCCATGAGAAACGGCACGCGGTCCCGTCATGCCCTTTTCGCCGCTGTCGCGACCGGCACGCTGGTGCTCGCCGGATGCGGCACCGGCGACGACACCGGCAGTTCGAAGGAACTCTCCCTCGGCTTCGTCAACGGCGGTGACACGCACTTCCATTCGTGTCTCCAGGAAGCCGTCCAGCAGACGGCCAAGACGGAGGGAGCGCGGGTCTACACCGCCAACTCCCACCAGAACGCCGGGACCGAACTGTCCAACATCGAGGACATGATCTCCCGCAACGTCAGCGCCCTGATCGTGCAGACGGTCAACGTCGACGCGCTGAAGGGCGACATAGCCAAGGCGAAGGCCTCCGGCATCCCCATCTATCTGACCTCCGTGGCCACCAGCGACGTCGACGACATCCTCGGCGCGGCCGTCGTCGACCTGAAGAAGGTCGGCGCGATGGACGCCGGCTGGGTCGAGCAGGACGCGGCGGGCGCGAAGGTGGACGTCGGCATCGTCGCGGGCGCCCCGGGTGCCGCCTCCGAGCTGCTGGTCGGCGGGTTCCAGGACGCGCTGCCGGCCAACGCGAAGGTCGTCGCCAACCAGCCCGGGATGTTCAACCCGGCCAAGGCGCAGGAGGTCGCGGAGAACATGATCCAGGCCCATCCCGACCTCGACTACGCCTTCGTCGCCAACGAGGAGATGGCCTTCGCCGTCCGCAAGGCCTTCGACGCGGCCGGCGCGAAGGACGTCAGGATCGTCACCGTCAACGGCACCGAGGACGGCATTGCGGCCGTGAAGGCGGGAACGATCTCGGCCACCGTGGCGAACTCCGCGCTCACCATCGGGCAGACCGCGGTGAAGAACACGGTCGGACTTCTCGGCGACAAGAAGGTTGACAAGATTGCCGACATTCCTCTTGTGTTGGTGACCAAGGAAAACGCCGACGACGCGCCCCAGTACTGCCCGAAGTAGGCGGGCCGGAGGACACATGGATCGCTTGCTCCTGATGCACAGCTTCGTCACCGTCGCGCAGGTCGGCAGTTTCAGCGGAGCGGCCAAGAAACTCGGCTCGTCCGGTTCGCTCGTGTCACGGCACGTCGCGGAACTGGAACGCCAGGTCGGCGTGCGCCTGGTCAATCGCACGGCCCGCTCGGTGAGCCTCACCGAGCCCGGCCAGCGGTACGCCGAATTCTCCGCCCGCATTCTTTCGGAGATCGACGCCGAGGACGCCGGAATAGCCCAGTCGCACGACCGCGCCGAGGGAACACTCAGCGTGATCTGCCCGAAATGGATAGGCAGTCTGGATCTCGGGGACGCGATAGCGGCGTTCTCCGCGGCACACCCCAAGATCCAGATCCGTTTCGAACTCGGCGGAATGTCCGACCGGACCTACGACTTCCTCGACGGCGGATTCGACGTCGCTTTCCACACCAGGGATCTGCGGGACTCCAGTGTCCGGCTCAAGAAGATCGCCTCGCTGCCGTTCGTGCTGTGCGCCGCCAAGGAGCACACCGAACGGCACGGCGCCCTCACCCACCCCAACGACCTCGCCGGCCATGACTGCCTGGTCCATGTGAACGACCCGGTCTGGCGGATCGGGCACGGCCACGCGAGCACCCTGCACAAGATCCGCAACATCGCCTTCCTGTCGAACTCCTACCTTGCGCTCCAGAAGGCCGCCGTGCACGGACGCGGCATCGCCCTGCTGCCCCAGCGCCCCGCCTACGACGACCTCGTCTCCGGCGCGCTCCAGGTCCTGCTGCCCGAACTGGCCGTACCGGACCGCCCGCTGTACGCCATCTACGGCCCGGGCCAGGGCACCCCGCGCAAGATCAGCGTGTTCCTGGATTTCCTCACCGACTGGTTCTCCCGGAACCCCATTCCGGTGATCGGGTCATGACCGATTCCCGTGATCGGCTCATGACCGCCCCCTGAGGCCCGGCAGCCGCAAACAAGGCTTGCGCATCGCGCAGGGCCCGCTCCATTGAGCCCTTGGCCTGCGGATACCTACGCTCGCAGACGACCCGCGAAAAGAGGAATCCATGGGAATCCTGAGGATCGAATCGGCCGTGTACGGCATCGACGACCTCGACGTATGCACCCGCTTCTTCGACGACTTCGGGCTGTTCCCGCTCCAGCGGACCGACGAGCACGCCGTCTTCGAGACGCTCACCGGCCAGACCCTCCACCTCGACACCGTGCCGGGACGCCTGCTCCCGCCCCCGGTGGAAGCGGGCCCGACCCTGCGCGAGGTGGTGTGGGGCGTCGACACCCCCGAGGAACTGGACCGGCTGGTGGCCGCCGTCGCCAAGGACCGCGAGGTCCGCGAGAGCGCCGACGGCGTCCACCACACCGTCGACGAGACCGGCTTCGGCGTCGGCCTGACCCTGGCCCGCCCCAGGCCCGCGCCCGTCGCTCCGCGCCCCGCCAACACGCTCGGCACCGTCAACCGCTGGAACACCGCCCTCGAACCCATCGCGCGGGTCCGCCCCCTGCGCATGTGCCATGTCGCCCTCAACATCACCCAGTCCGGCAAGGACGAGGCCGTCGCCTTCTACACCGGACGCCTCGGCTTCCGGCCCACCGACGTGGTCGAACCCATGGGCGTCTTCCTCCAGGCCCCCGGCGACGACGACCAGCACACCATGCTGCTCTGCCACCGCCCCGACAAGGCCGGGATCAACCACATCGCCTACGAGGTGCCCGGCTTCGACGACGTCGTCGAGGGCGGCAACCACATGATCGACCGCGGCTGGCGCGAGGCCCGCAGACTCGGCCGGCACACCATCGGCTCCAACGTCTTCCGCTTCCTGCACGCCCCCTGCGGCGGACGCGTCGAGTACGCCGCCGACATGGACCGCGCCGACGACGGCTACGAGACCCGTGTCCACGCCACCACCCCGCCGCACCACATCTGGGCCCTGCGCACCAACCGCGACATGGACGCCCCGGCCTCCTGAACCAGGCCTCCCGAACCAGGCCCCTTGAGCCAGGCCCCTTGAGCCAGGCCCCCTGAGCCCGGCCCTCTGAGCCCGGACCCCTGAATCCGCCTCCCGAACCTGCCTCCCGAACCCGCTGAGAGGTCACCCACCCATGACCACCGACCACGCCTTTCCCGCCGTCCGCATGTACATAGCGGGCGAGTGGTGCGAGGGCGGGACCGGAGCGACCGCCCCCCTCGTCGACCCGGCCACCGAGGAGCCGATCGGCACGGTACCGCTGGCCGCGCCGGCCGACCTGGACCGCGCCCTCGCCGCCGCCGAGGAGGGCTTCCGCGTCTGGCGCGCCACCCCCGTCGCCCGGCGCACCGCGATCCTGCACGCCGCCGCCGACCTCATCGCCGAGCGCGCCCCCGCCATCGCCCGGGTGATGACCCGGGAACAGGGCAAGCCCCTCGCCGAGGCGGCCGGCGAGGCCCGCCGCACCGCCGGAACCCTGCGCTGGCACGCCGACGACGCCCGCCGCGCCTACGGCCGGATCATCCCGGCGGAGCCGGGCACGGTCCTGACCGTACGACGCGAACCCATCGGCCCGGTCGCCGCGTTCGTCCCGTGGAACTTCCCCGTCGGCGGACCCAACCGCAAGATCTCCTCCGCCCTCTCGGCGGGCTGCTCGATCGTCGTCAAGGCCTCCGAGGAGACCCCGGCGACCGCGATGGAGCTGGTCCGCTGCTACGCCGACGCGGGCCTGCCCCCGGGCGTCCTCAACCTCGTCCTCGGCGAGCCCGCGGAGGTCTCCGCCCACCTCATCGCCTCGCCCGTCACCCGCCTGATCGCCTTCACCGGCTCGGTCCCCGTCGGCAAGCTCCTGGCCGCCGAGGCCGGGAAGGTCATGAAGCCGTCCCTGATGGAACTGGGCGGCCACGCCCCGGTGATCGTGTGCGCGGACGCCGACCCCGTCCACGCCGCGCGCAAGGCGGCTCAGGCCAAGTTCGCCAACGCCGGCCAGGTCTGCACCTCGCCGAGCCGCTTCCTCGTCCACGAGAGCCTCGTCGAAGAGTTCACCGCCGAGTTCGTCAAGGCCGCCGAGGCCGTGACCACCGGGAACGGCCTCACCGAGGGCACCACCATGGGGCCCCTCGCCAACGCTCGCCGCCTCGAAGCCATGCAACGGCTCGTCGCCGACGCCGTCGCACGCGGCGCGAAGGTCCTCACCGGAGGCGAACGCCTCGACCGCCCCGGCTACTTCTTCCCGCCGACGGTCCTCACCGACGTCCCCCCGGACGCCGAGGTGCTGCACGAGGAGCCGTTCGGGCCGCTCGCGCCGATCGTGCCCTTCGACGGCCTCGACGAGGCGCTCGCGCTCGCGAACTCCCTGCCCTACGGCCTCGCCGCCTACGGCTTCACCCGGTCCGCCGCCACCGCGGAGAAGCTCTCCGACGCGCTGGAGGCCGGCATCCTCTCCCTCAACCACTGCGGCGGTTCGGTCCACGAGGCGCCCTCCGGCGGGGTCAAGGACAGCGGCTACGGCCGGGAGGGCGGGCCCGAGGCGCTCGACGCCTACCTCGTCACCAAGCGCGTCTCCCATCTGCTGGTGCCATGAGGTACGCCAGGGTCTCGGCCGGCGGCCGGGCGATGTGGGGCCGGGTGGGGGAGAGGGAGATAGAACTCCTCTCCGGCTCCCCGCTCGACGGCGACCCGCACGTCCTCGGCACCGTGGAGCGCTCGACCGCCGTATGGCTGCCGCCCGTCGTGCCGGGCGTCTTCTACGCCGTCGGCCACAACTACCCCCGGCACATCGAGCACACGGGCGCCGCGACGCCCGAGCGTCCCGAGGTCGGCTACCGGGCCAACAACGCGCTCACCGGGCACCTTTCAGTCATCGTGAAGCCCCGCGAGGTCGAGGGCCGCTTCGAGGCCGAACCCGAACTCGTCGCCGTCATCGGCCGCACCCTGCGCCGGGCGTCCTACGAGGAGGCCCGCGCGGCCGTGTTCGGCTGGACCATCGGCAACGACATCAGCGCCCGCACCTGGCAGCACCAGGACCGCAGCTTCTGGCGCAGCAAGAACAGCGACACGTTCAAGCCGATGGGCCCCTGGATCGAGACGGACGTCGACGCCCTCGCCCAGACGACCACGCTCCGCGTCAACGGCCGTGAGCGCGCCGCCTTCCCCACCGGAGACATGGTCTTCGACCCCTACGACCATCTCGTCGAGATCACCCGTCATCTCACGGTGCACCCCGGGGACGTGCTGTGGATGGGCGCCGAGTCCACCTGCGGGCTGGAGCCCGGCGACACCGTGGAGATCGAGATCAGCGGCATCGGCGTGCTCTCCAACCCCGTACACCTGGAAGGGAATCAGCAATGACCGCGGAACCCCGCTACATCCACCACGTCAACTTCCCCACCACCGACCCCGACCGGACCGCCGCGTGGTACGCCAAGGTCTTCGGGATGAAGCGGATCATGCCCAAGTCCAACACCCGTGTGGTGCTGATGACCCGGGGCACCTTCGACCTCCACTTCACCCCGGTCGAGGAGATGGAGCGCATGGCGCCCTACCACTTCGCCGTCGAGGTCGACGACTGGGACGACTTCCTCGCCCACCTCGGCGAGCTGGGCATCCGCCACACCCGCCCCATCCAGCGCCCCGAGAACCAGTCGAAGTTCTGCTACATCCACGATCCCGACCACACCATGATCGAGCTCGTCCACCACGCGAAGCGACCCAACTGAGCCTGCCGACACAGGAGTTACCTCCATGCCTTACGCCGACTCCGACGGCACCGCCATCTACTACGAGCGTCACGGCAGCGGCCCGGCGATCCTCCTCGTGCACGGCAGCGGCGGCCACCACGCCGCCTGGTGGCAGCAAGTGGCCGCACTGCGCGCCGAGTTCACCGTCGTCACCGTCGACCTGCGCGGCTTCGGCCGCTCCGACTCGTCCATGCCCGAGTTCGACGGCCAGGACTTCCCCGGTGACGTCGTCGCCGTGCTCGACGCCGAGGACCTCACCGACGTCATGCTCGTCGGGCAGTCCATCGGCTCCGTCGCCGCGCTGCGGGCCGGTCTGCTGCGGCCCGGGCGGGTCTCGTCCGTCGTCCTCGGGCACTCCCTCGGCGGGATCGACCACCCCGAGCTGCGGGAACTGGCCGCCGCCGACCGCGCCGAAGCGGTGAGACTGCCCGTCCTCGACCGGCTGCTGACCAAGCCGTTCCAGACCGAACGCGCCGATCTGACCTTCCTGTTCCAGCAGATGGGCACGTTCAACGCGGCCAGGATGCAGGACCTGCGCAACCTCGACACCGACGGGCCCTCGCTCGACGACATCCGGGCCTCCGGCGTCCGCATCGCGTTCCTCGCCGGGGAGAAGGACGCGGTGCTCGGCGTGAAGACCGTGACCCGCGCCCATGAACTGCTGCCCGGCTCCCACCTGGAGATCGTCCAGGGCGCCCCGCACTCCATGTACTGGGAGACGCCCGAACCGTACAACGCGGCCGTCGCCCGGCTGCGCCGCACCCTCACCGCACCGAAGGACGCCGTATGACCAGCCCTCTGACCCTGGACGCCGCCGAGGAGATCGCCGTCGCCGCCCAGCGGCGCGCCGAGGCCCTCGGCAAGGCGGTGAGCGTCGCCGTGGTCGACGCCGGCGGCTTCCCGATCGTCGTCCGTCGCCCCGACGGCGCCCGCCCGCTCACCCCGGACATCGCCCGCGCCAAGGCCTACACCGCCGCGATCATGCAGCGGCCCGGCACCATGCTGAAGAAGTGGCAGGAGAGCCAGCCGGTCTTCTTCTCCCAGCTCTCCCAACTCCCCGGCGCCGCCCTGCCGATCATGGCCACCGAGGGCAGTCTCACCATCAAGCGGGACGGGGAGGTCATCGGCGGCCTCGGCATCGCGGGCGGCACCGCGGACGAGGACCAGAAGATCGCCGAGGAGGTCCTCTCCTCGTTCGGCTACGAACTGGAGTTCGCCGCCTGGGGTGTCGCGGGCCCGCCCGCCTCCTCCTCCCGCTCCTCCCGAAAGGACTGACACCATGGCGGACACCTTCAACTACCGCATCGACCACCACGGCAGCCTCGTCCGCCCCGCCGACCTCGCCACGACCGGTGTGGAGCGGGCCGTCGAGGACGCGGTCGTCCTCCAGCGCAGGCTGCGCTCCACCGTCGTCACCGACGGCGACTACCCCCGTGCGGACTTCCGCAGCGCGGTACTCGACGGCACATCAGGGTTCCGGCGCACGGAGGACACCGGCGAGGACGGCCTCACCCGCTGGGTCGCCGAGGAACTGCCCAAGGCCGACGGCCCCCTCGTGGCGGACCGGGCGGCACGGCTCGCCGAACTGACCGTCATCGCCCCCAAGGTGGCGCTGCCCTCCCCGGCCTACCTCGCCGCGACGACGTACCAGCCCGGCCTCGGCCCCTCCTCCGCGCGCGAGCTGGGCGAGGCCCTCGCGGAGATCGTGCGGGCGGAGATCGCGCTGCTCGTGGCGGAGGGCGTACGGCTCGTCCAGCTCACCAACCCCCTGCTGCTGGACGGCGATCCCGGCGCCCTGTCCTACGAGGACGCCCTGGCGGTCGACGCGCTCGCCGTCCGTCCCGACGAGCGCCCCGAAGGCGTACGCGTCGGCGTCTGCCCCGGCTGGAGCGCCCCGGCGGAGCTGGACCGGGCCAGGGTCGAGCGGCTGTACGCCGCGATCCCCGCCGACCGCTGGATCCTCCCCTTCGACCAGGGCACCCGGGCCGAAGTCGACCTCGTCCGACTGCTCCCGGACGAGCGGGACTTCTGCCTCGGCGTCGTCGACCCCACCACACCCGAACCGGAGGACATCGACACCGTGATGTCCCGCATCGACGAGGTCGGCGCGTTCAAGGACCTGGAGGACGGGGCCGTCTCGCCCTCGCGCGGCTTCGCGGACATCGCCACGCGACCGCTGCTCACCGCCGGACAGCAGCGCCAGAAGCTGGTGCTGGTCGAGACGATCGCCCGCTACTGCTGGGGCAACGAGTTCTGACCGCACGAAGGGCCGGGCACCAGGTGGCGCCCGGCCCCGCACGGCCTGTTCAGAGCGACTCGGCGAACGTCACCGACCGGTCCGTCAGCAGCGGCCACACCGTCCCGACGATCAACTCCTCGAAATACGCGGCCGACTTGTGGGCCTCGAACCCGGCCCGGTCGGCGTACCGCTCGTACAGCAGAAAACCGCCCGGCTCGCCGGTCACGGAGTGCGCCTCGTAGGCCTCGTTGGCGGGCTCGGCGCGCGTGTGCTCCCGCATCCTCAGCAGCGCGGCCCGCACCGTCGCCTCGTCGGCGGGCGGGCACTGGTAGCGGGCGACGACGGTGTAGGCCATCTCGGTCCTCCTGGGAGCTTGATCGACCCGCCGATTCCAGCACGGATCATGCGCCCGCCGACCCGCGCGCGACGCAAGCATTGCCTGCCGCCGCGGGGCTGGTGGCACCGCCCCGACGTGGTGTGTCGTCTGACTCCGCACCCCGAGTACCCACCCATGGAAGTGACCCGCATGCGCACCTCGGAAACCCTCTCCGGCGGAGAGTGGGTGACGACCGGGGACTGGATCGACGTCCACGACCCGGCCGACGTCCGCACCCCCCTCGCCCGGATCCCGGCCCTCACCGCCAAGGACGTCACCCGCGCCTACGACCACGCCGAACGCGCCTTCACCGGCTGGAAGCGCACCAGCCCCTTCGAGCGGGCGCGGATCCTCACCGACGCGGCCCGGCTGATCCGGGAGCGCGCCGAGACGATCGCCGCCGACGTCACCGCCGAGAACGGCAAGACACGCGCCGAGGCCCGGGGCGAGACCCTGAAGGCCGCCGACTTCCTGGAGTACTACGCCGGGCTCGCCCGCCAGGGCTACGGCACCCTCCTGCACGACGCCCGCCCGCACCACCGCACCCACACCCGGCGCGAACCCATCGGCGTCATCCTGGTGATCAGCCCTTGGAACGACCCGCTCATCACCCCCGCCCGCAAGCTCGCCCCGCTGCTCGCGGCGGGCAACACGGCCGTGTTCAAGCCGGCCACCGAAACCCCCCTGGCGGGACTGCACTTCGCCCGGGCCCTGCACGACGCGGGCCTGCCGGCCGGGGTCCTGAACGTCGTCACCGGCCGCACCGCGCAGATCGAGGAGGCCCTGCTCGACGACCCCCGGATCACCGGCGTGACCTTCACCGGCTCCAACGCCGTCGGCAACCGCATCCGCCGCCGCCTCGCCGACCGCAACGTCCGATTCCAGGGCGAACTCGGCGGCAAGAACGCCTCCGTGGTGCTGCGCGACGCCGATCTGCCCGCCGCCGCGAAGGCCGTCGCCGCCGCCTCCTTCGGCCAGGCCGGACAGCGCTGCACCGCCACCAGCCGGGTCGTCGTCGAGCGCCCCGTGCACGACGAGTTCGCGCGCCTGCTGGTCGCCGAGGTCGAGGCGCTGACGCTCGGCCCCGGCGACGACCCCGCGACCACCCTGTGTCCGCTGTCCAGCCCCAGGCAGCGCGACGGCGTCCTCGCCGCCGTGGACACAGCGATCGGCGAAGGCGCCACGCCGCTCACCGGCGGCACCCCCGACTCCGCCCGCCCGCACGGCTGTTACGTCCGCGCGACCGTACTGGCCGACGTCACGCCGGAGATGGCGATCTGGCGGGAGGAGGTCTTCGGCCCCGTGCTCGCCCTGCGCGCCGTGGAGGACTTCCGGGCCGCCGTCGACGCCGTCAACGACTCCGACTTCGGGCTCGCCGCCGCCGTGTTCACCCGCGACCTCGCCCACGCCCACCGCTTCGCCGACGACGTCGAGTGCGGACAGGTCGCCGTCAACACGACCACCACCGGCTGGGACGTCCACCACCCCTTCGGAGGCTTCCACGACTCCGGCACCGCGTACAAGGAACAGGGCGACGAGGTGCTCCGCTTCTCGACCCGCGTCAAGACCGTCGCGATCAACCTCGGGGAGCCGGACCGTGGCTGACGAGACCGTCGGCGTCGTCGGCGCCGGCATCGTCGGCCTCGCCACGGCCCGCGAGATCGCGCTGCGCCGCCCGGGCACCCGGGTCGTCGTCCTGGAGAAGGAACAGCGGGTCTCCCTCCACCAGACCGGCCACAACTCGGGCGTCGTCCACGCGGGCCTCTACTACGCGCCGGGCAGCCTCAAGGCCGGCCTGTGCGTCCGCGGGGTGGCCCTGCTGCGCGAGTACTGCCAGGACAGGAGCCTGCCGTACGACGCGATCGGCAAGCTCGTGATCGCCGTGCGCGAGGACGAACTCGGGCGGATGGAGGACCTCTACGAGCGGGCCCGCGGCAATCACGTGCCCGACCTGCGCAGGGTCTCCGGGGAGGAGATCCGCGAGATCGAGCCGCACGCCGGCGGGATCGCCGCCCTGCACTCCCCGCGCACCGCCATCACCGACTACCCGGCGATCGCCCGGGAGTTCGCCGCGGACGTCGAGGCGGCGGGCGGCGAGGTACGGCTCGGCTTCCCCGTCACCTCGATCCGCGAGGGACCGGGGGGTGTCGAAGTGGGCTCCGCACACGAGCGGTTGACGGTCGACCGGCTGATCCTCTGCGCCGGACTGCACTCGGACACCGTCGCCCGCCTCGCGCGCGGCGGACGGGAACCCCGGATCGTCCCGTTCCGCGGCGAGTACATGCTGCTGCGCCCCGACCGCACCCACCTCGTGCGCGGCCTGCTCTATCCGGTCCCCGACCCCCGGTACCCCTTCCTCGGCGTCCACTTCACCCCGCGCGTGGACGGCTCCGTCGAGGTCGGTCCCAACGCGGTCCTGGCCCTGGCCAGGGAGGGCTACCGGCGCAGCCGCGTCTCGCCCCGCGACCTGCTCGGCCTCGCCGCCTACCCCGGGGCCTGGCGGATGGCCGCACAGCACTGGCGCACCGGCGTCCGGGAGTACCGGGGCTCCCTGTCCGCCAGGGCCTTCATGAAGGACGCCGGGGCGTACGTACCCGGTGTCGGTGTCGGCGACGTCGTCCGCGGAGGCGCGGGCGTTCGTGCCCAGGCCCTGGACCGCGACGGCACCCTCGTCGACGACTTCCGCATCCACCGCGAGGGCCGGATCACCGCCGTGCGCAACGCGCCCTCGCCCGCCGCGACGGCGTCCATGGCGATCGCCGAGCACATCGCGGACGCGGCGTACGCACAGTGAGTCGCCGCTGCTCAGAGGGTGCTCACGCGCAACAAGTGGTTGCGCTCCCAGAGGCTCCGCAAGGCCGCCCGGCCCGCCTAGCGTTCGCTGCGCAGCACCCCGCCACCCCTTGCCGAGAAAAGAGTTGAGGACATGTTCGTCGTAGACACGCAGATCCACATCTGGCTCGAAGAGACCCCCGACCGCCCCTGGGTGCCCGGCGCCCGCGAGCGCATCCGCCTCAACGGCCACCGCGAGGACCCCTTCTCCTACGAGGAGGCCCTGGAGCTGATGGACGAGGCCGGCGTCAACCGGGCGCTGATCCTGCCGCCGTCCTGGGAGGGCGACCGCATCGACTACGCCCTGGAGGCCTGCGAGGCGCACCCCGACCGCTTCGGGATCATGGCCCGCATCCCGCAGAACAAGCCCGAAGAGGGCAAGGCGATGCTGGCGGACTTCGCGCAGAACCCGCATGTGAAGGGCACCCGGCTGACCTTCCACCGGCCGATCGACCGCAACTGGATGATCGACGGCACCAACGACTGGTACTGGCCGCTCGCCGAGGAACTCGGCATCCCCACCATGGTCCACGCCCCCATCTGGAAGCGGGAGCTGGGGGAGATCGCGGCCAAGCACCCCGACCTGAGGATCATCATCGACCACATGGGCATCATGGCCCGCTGCGTGGACGACGCGATCGGCTACTGGGTCTCGGAGACCGCCGACCTCGCCGCCCACCCCAACATCTACGTCAAGGTCTCCGCGCTGCCGGGCTACTCCACCCAGCCGTTCCCCAACAACAACATCCAGAAGTACGTGCGCGAGATGGTCGACAAGCTGGGCCCGCAGCGGTGCTTCTACGGCACCGACATCACCCGCCTGCTCGGCCACGGCATCACCTACACCGACACCATCGAGCAGTTCACCAAGCACTGGGACTTCACCCCCGAAGAGCTCGAATGGATCATGGGCCGCGGTATCTCCGAGGTCCTGAACTGGCCGATCGAGGGCTGACCATGAACGACACCGCGCACCTGGACGGCGGCGACGCGCTCGTCACCGCCTTCACCGCCGCCGGCGCCGACCACGTCTTCTGTTCCTCGGGGTCCGAATGGGCCCCGGTGTGGGAGTCCCTGGCCCGCCGCCACCGCGACCTGCTGCCCTGCCCCGGCTATCTGGACCTGACCCACGAGACGGTCGCGGTCGGCATGGCCACCGGGTACGGCCTGATCACCCGCCGCCCCCAAGGAGTGCTGCTGCACGCGGCGCCCGGACTCCTCCAGGGCTCCATGGCCGTCCACGGGGCGCTCCTGGCCGGCGTCCCGATGGTGGTCGCCTCCTCGGAGTCCACCACCTACGGCGACGGCCCCGGCCAGGACCCCGGCGGCCAGTGGTACCGCAACCTGTCGATCGTGGGCGGCCCGCACGGCGTCGCCCAGCCGTTCACCAAGTGGGCCACCGAGGCGGCGAGCGTCCACACGCTCCCCGCCATGGTCACACGGGCGGCCGAACTGGCCCGGCGGGCCCCGGCCGGACCGGCGTACCTCAACATCCCGCTGGAGATCCTCCTGGAGGAGTGGGACGGCAGGGAGGCCAAGCCCGTCGTCGCCCCCGGGTCCACGCACAGCTCACCCGAAGAGGCCGACACGGTCGCCCGGTTGATCCGCGAGGCGCTCAACCCGGTGATCGTCACCGAGACCTCCGGCCGTGAGGCGGGCGGCTTCGAGGCGCTCGTCGCCTTCGCGGAGGCGTGGCAGATCCCCGTCGTCGAACCCGACTCGGCTGTCTGCGGCAACTTCCCGCGCACCCACCCCCTCCACGCCGGCGGCGACATCGGCCCCTGGATGGAGGAGGCCGACCTCATCCTGCTGGTCAACTGCCGGGCGCCGTTCTACCCGCCGTCCCGCCGCCCGTCGAAGGCGAGGATCGTCGTCATCGACGAGGTGCCGCAGCGCCCGCACGTCGTCTATCAAGTCCTCTTCGCCGACCACTACTTGGAGGGCGGTGTCGCCAACACCCTGCGCCAGCTGGCCAAGCGGGCGCAGGACCTCGACCCCGCCGCGGTGGCGGCGCGCCGCGCCGCACAGGAGGAGCGGCACGCGGCCGAACAGAGGGCGATCACGGCCGCCGAGGAACGGGCCGCCGACACCGAGGGCATCGACCCCGTCCTGGTCGCGGCGACGCTGCGCGAGCTGCTCGCCGGTGAGGACGCCGTCGTCGTCGACGAGACCATCACGCACAGCCGCGTCGTCAAGCGCCATCTGCGCACCGCCGACCCCGACTCCTACTTCTACGTCCAGGGCGGCCTCGGCCAGGGCATCGCGGTGGCCCTGGGCGTCAAACTCGCCGCCCGGGACAGGCCGGTGGTCCTCACCATCGGGGACGGCGCCTTCGCCTACAACCCGGTGATCCCGTCGTACGACGCCTCCAAGGCGTACGAACTCCCGCTGCTGATCGTCGTGTTCAACAACCGTGTCTACAAGTCGATGAACCTCAATCACCGCAGGTTCTATCCCGAGGGTGCCGCCGCCGAGACGGGGGAGTGGCTCGGCACCGATCTGCACCGGCTGCCCCGACTGGCCGCCTTCGCCGAGCCGTTCGGCATGCACACCGAGACCGTCGACACCCCCGACGCGCTGACGCCCGCGCTGGAACGCGCCCTCAAGGCCGTGGCCGAGGGCACCACGGCCGTCGTGGACGTCCTCGTCACCCGCTGACCCCCAGGAGCCGCACCCCTCATGTCCACCACCCCAGCGAAGATCCTGGTCCCCGCCGACGACCTGCGGGCCTTCTCCGCCGCCCTCCTCGAAAAGGGCGGCCTCGGCGCCGAGCACGCCGCCACCACCGCCGACGTGTTCGTCTGGGCGGCCCGGCGCGGCGTCGACTCCCACGGCGTCGCCCGCGTCCCCGCCTATCTGGACCTGCTCGCCAAGGGCGTGGCCAACCCGGCGCCCGAGATCACGGTCGAGTCCACCACCCCGGCCGCCGCCGTCCTCGACGCAGACCGCGCCCCCGGTCCGGTCGCCCTCACGGCCGCCGCCGACGAGGCGGTACGCCGGGCCCGGGACACCGGCATCGCGACCGTCGGTGTCCGGCGCACCGTGCACACCGGAGCCATCGGCTACTACGTCGCGAGGATCGCCCAAGAGGGCCTCGTCGGCATCGGGTTCGTCGCCGGAATGCCCAACATGGGCTACACGGGCGTCCAGGGCGCCGCGGTCGCCACCAGCCCGCTCGCCATCGCCGTACCGGCGTCGGACCACGCGCCCCTGGTCCTCGACATGGCCACCGCCACCATCGCCCTCGGGAGGATCCGCCAGGCGAGGGCGAGCGGCACGCCGTTGCCCGAGGGTGCCGCCGCCACGGAGGACGGCACTCCGACGACCGACCCCGAGAAGGCGGTCATGCCGCTGCCGCTCGGCGGCGCGAAGGGCTCGGGCATGTCCCTGGCCTTCGAGCTGCTGACCAGCGTCCTCGTCGGCGCCCCGATCCTGTCGTCCTTCCACTCCGACGACCCCCAGGGGCGCAGACACCGCCAGAACGCCCTGATCATCGCCGTCGACCCGGCGGCCTTCGGTGACCCGGACGCCTTCACGGCCGCTGTCGACGAGACCCTGAACACCCTGAAGGGTCTGCCCAGTGAGACGGGTGTCCACTACCCGGGCGAGCGCAGTGCGGCCCTCGCGGAGGAGCGGGCGCGTGAGGGCGTCCCGGTGGCCGCGAAGGTGTGGAAGGAACTGACCGACCGGGCGGCCGGACTGGGGGTGGAGGTCCCCGTCTGAGCGGGGCGAGCGGAACCGCGCGACCCGCCCCCCGGGTGCAGGGGGTTACCGGCGGGTCGCGCGCACGCCGTCCAGGGCGATCGACAGCACCCGGTCCCGCTGGGCGTCGTCGTCGAAGGTCGTGGCCATGATGCCGGCGACCATGCGCAGCAGATCCGTGAAGTCCATGTCCGGGCGGACCTCGCCCGCCTCCTGGGCGCGAGTGAACAGCGGTCCGCCCGCGGCGTACATGGACTCCCGGCAGGCGGAGAAGATCTCCGACTCGTCGTTGAGGGCCTCGCGGACGGCCCGCTTGGTGACCATGTAGTCCGCGAACCGGTCGAGCCAGCCGGTCAGCGCCTCCCAGGGCGCGCGCTCCGCCAGCTCCACGGCCACCCGGCACAGCGCGTTGACCTCGTCCGCGTAGACGGACTCGAACAGGTGCCGCCGGGTCGGGAAGTTCCGGTACAGGGTGCCGATGCCGACGCCCGCGCGCCGGGCGATGTCCTCCAGCGAGGCCTCCGCGCCGTGCTCCGCGAACGCCTCGCGGGCCGCGTCGAGCAGGGCGTCGTAGTTGCGGGCGGCGTCCTTCCGGGTCGGCCTGCGGGACGCGACGATCTCGCTGACGGGGAAGGGGCGGACGGTCACGGTGGCCTCCGAGGGCGGACGCGGTTGAAGCGGAGGGGTGCCTCCGCTAGAGTGGAGGTATGCCTCCACTTTATCAGTGGTGGGCTCATCCTGCCCTTTCTGCCTGTTCGGAGAGGCCCTCCATGCCCCGCACCTCCACCCGCCTCACCTTCGCGGTCCTCGCGACCGGTGCGGGCGTCTTCTCGATGCTCCAGTCGCTGATCGCGCCGGCCCTGCCGACCGTCCAGCAGGCGATGCACACCTCGCAGTCCACCGCGACCTGGGTGATGACCGCCTATCTGCTGTCCGCCTCGATCTTCACGCCGATCCTCGGCCGGGTCGGCGACCTCATCGGCAAGAAGCGCACCCTCGTCGCCGTCCTCGCCACCGTCGCCGTCGGCTGTCTGCTCGCCGCGCTCGCGCCCGGCATCGGCGTGCTGATCGCCGCCCGGGTCGTCCAGGGCGTCGGCGGCGCCCTCTTCCCGCTCTCCTTCGGGATCATCCGCGACGAGTTCGCCCCGGCGCGGGTCAGCGGCAGCATCGCCAACCTGTCCGCCGTCATCGCCGCGGGCGGCGGAGTCGGCATGGTCGCCGCCGGGCCGATCGTCTCCGCCCTCGACTACCGCTGGCTGTTCTGGATCCCGGTCGCCGTCGTCGTGGCCGCCACCCTGATCGCCGTACGGTACGTGCCCGAGTCGGCCAACCGGGCCGAGGGCGGCGTCAACTGGCTCGGGGCCGGGCTGCTGTCGGCGTGGCTGGTGGCACTGCTGCTGCCGCTCAGCCAGGCCGGACAGTGGGGCTGGGGATCGGCCCGGGTGCTCGGCCTGTTCGGCGCGGCCCTCGTGCTGTTCGCGCTCTGGCTGTCCGTCGAGGCCCGCTCCCGCACCCCGCTGATCGACCTGAAGGTGATGCGGCTGCCCGCCGTGTGGACCACCAACGCCGCCGCGCTGCTCTTCGGCGCGGGCATGTACGCGATCTGGTCCTTCCTGCCCGGCTTCGTGCAGACCCCGACCTCGGCCGGGTACGGCTTCGGCGCGAGCGTCACCGCGGCCGGACTGCTCATGCTGCCCATGCTGGTGGCGATGTTCCTCTCCGGTGTCCTCACCGGCCGCCTCGAACCGGTGCTCGGCGCCAAGCCGCTGCTCGTGACCGGCGCCGCACTCGGCGCGGTCGCCTGCGGGATCCTCGCCCTGTGGCACGACCGGCAGTGGCAGATCGGCCTGGTCGCGGGCGTCTTCGGCCTCGGGATCGGCCTCGCGTTCTCCTCGATGGCCAACCTCATCGTCGGCAGCGTCCCCGCCGACCGGACCGGCGCCGCGACCGGCATGAACGCCAACATCCGCACCATCGGCGGCTCCATCGGCGCCGCGGTCACCGGCGTCCTGGTCACCGGCCGGCTCCAGCCCACGGGCCTGCCGTACGAGTCGGGCTACACCCACGGCTTCACCCTGCTGGCGTTCCTCTGCCTGGCCGCCGCCCTCGCCGCCCTGCTCGTCCCGGTCCGCCGCACACCCCCGCTGCGCTCCGGCACCACCCGCCCCACCGGGACGCCGACTCCGGCACCCGTGCGCGTACGGTAGTGTTTACCTGCGCGTTCACGGTTCACCGCCGCCGGACGCGACGGGACGTGGCGCAGCTTGGTAGCGCACTTGACTGGGGGTCAAGGGGTCGCAGGTTCAAATCCTGTCGTCCCGACGGACACGAAAGGCCCTCGCGGGGATCACCCGCGAGGGCCTTCGTCATGAGCCGGTGCCGGTCGTGACGGCTCCGTTCCGACCGGTCACGCGTAAGGGTCGAACGCGATTCCCGACGGCTTGGTGGCGTTGAGGTGCCAGCCGAAGTCCGCGTCGTCGATCTTCAGGGTGGCCGAGCCGAAGTCGGCGTTGACCAGCTTGTCGCGGTAGCCGGCCGGGTAGCCGTTCCAGCCGACCAGGCGCGGGTAGAACCAGTTGCCGGTGGCGTTCTCCGCGGGCTCGTCGCCCGAGGTCGCGAAGCGGAAGCAGTGCGTGGAGACACCGTCCTTGTGGTAGACGATCTTGGGGTGGGTGCCGTCGAAGCGGATGCTCGACGCGGCGGCCGTCTGGTACCCGCTGTGCTGGGACACCGACACGTACTTGACCTGGTCGTCGGCGATCCACACCACGACGTGCTCCCAGTCGTGCCGGTGCCCGATGGCCGCGGGGCCGAGCGTGGCCTGGTCCTTCTCGAAGTAGCTGGCGTACATCACCGCGCACCAGCCGTTGTTGCACTTGGAGCGGGAGTAGGTGTTGGCGTTGGCGAGCTGGGCGTAGTCGTGGCAGTGGCCGTTGACGTCGCCGCCGAGCTTCAGACCGGGGTTGAGCGTGCCGTCGGCGCCGATCGCGGCCGTGGCGTAGCAGCCGTCGCCGTCGTAGTCGTAGGCGGGGGAGAACGTCTGGTCCAGGCCGTCCGCGTTCTGCGGGAGCAGTGTGAGGACACTGGCCTGGGCGGTGGCCGGTACCGCCACGACCAGGGCCAGCGCCCCGAACGCGCCCAGCAGTGCCTGGGCCAGGGGTCTCGACTTGCGCATCGGTGCTCCTAGTTCGGAGGGGCAGCAACAACAGCAGCAGCAACAGCAGCTTCAGCAGTACAGGTTGCCGCCGGGTGACACCCCGAGGATCGAGGCGAAACGGTTGTAGGCGTCGACACGGCTCTGGACCTGCGCCGGGTTCCTGCCGTCGCATTCGAGGGAGCCGTTGATGCTGCGGATCGTCTGACCGAAGCCGGCGCCGTTGACCATGGCGTTGTGCGGGGTCATGGTGCCCGGTCCGGACTGGGTGTTCCAGTACCACAGGCCGGTCTTCCAGGCGACGGCCGAGTCGTTCTGCACCAGCCAGGGGTTGTTGAGGAGGTCGATCCCCAACGCGTCTCCCGCCGCCTTGTAGTTGAAGTTCCACGAGAGCTGGATCGGACCGCGCCCGTAGTACGCCGCCTGGCCCGCCGGGCAGCCGTAGGACTGGTTCCAGTCGCAGTAGGTCGGGTAGTTGGCGGTGTTCTGCTCGACGATGTGGACGAGCCCGCCGGTCTCGTGGTTGACGTTGGCGAGGAAGGCGGCGGCCTCCTGCTTCTTCACCGTGTCGCTGCCGGTGTTGGCGAAGCCGGGGTAGGCGCTGAGCGCGGCGACCAGGCCGTTGTAGGTGTAGAAGGAGTTCCGGCCCGGGAACATCTGGTTGAACTGCGCCTCGGAGACCACGAATCCGGACGGTGTCGTGCCCCCGCCGCCCGCGGGCGCGTTCCACTTCTGGTTGGCGGCGCCGGTGCAGGTCCAGATCTGCAGCCGGGTGCCGTTGGCGCTCGTGTTGCCGCGCACGTCCAGGCACTTGTCGGCGGCCGGGTTGACGATGTCCTTCGCCGACGACACCACCCACTGCTGGTTGGAGCTGCCGGAGCAGTCCCACAGCTGCACGGCCGCGCCGTCGGCGGTGGAGCGGTCGACGACGTCGAGACACTTGCCGAGGGCGCGCAGGGTGCCGTCCCCGGGGTTGGACCAGATCTGGGCGCCGGTGCCGTTGCAGTCGTAGAGCTGTACGGCGGTCCCGTTGGCGCTGCTCGCGCCCGCCACGTCGACGCACTTGCCGGCGAGACCGGTGACCGAGCCGGAGGCGGCGCTCGCGGGGGACACCGTGAGCAGGGTGGTGAGGACGGCGCCGAGCACGGCGAGCACCGTGAGGCGGCCTCTGCGAAGGCACAGGGGGAGGGACATGGTGGGGCACGCTCCTTGGGGTGGGGGGTTCGCCAGTGAGCCGCCCCCTCGTGGTGAAGGGGGCGGCGCGGGGCGGGCTGTTACGGGTAGCTGGTCAGATTCGCCACGTTGGACGAGGAGTTGGACGGACCGCCGGTGCCGTTGACGACGTGCCGGATGGTGCCCGTGCCGCCGAGGGAGACCGTCACCATGCTCTGGAAACGCACCCCGGAGGTGTTCGGCGCCTCGATGGCCCGCTCGGCGGCGACCCCCGGGTTGACGTTGAAGTAGCAGTAACTGCCCAGCCCGTAGGCCTGATGACTGGTCACCGAATCGGCCACCTTGTAGGCGGCGTAGCCCTGCGTGGAGCCGTTCATCCAGGCCGCCTGGTTCGGCGGGTCGTAGGGTATCTCGTTCTGGTAGAAGTACGTCCGGCCGCCGTTGCCGTTCCAGATCGTCTGGTACTTCTGGTAGTGCTCGACGAACAGGCCGTACATCGTCACGTCGTCACCGTTGACGATCAGCCCGGTGTCGGCCGTGTTGGAGGTCCAGCCCACACCGCTGCCGTGGTCGGCCCGCCAGATCCAGGTGTGGTCCCCGATGACGTTGTCGCTGTTGACGACGAGGCTGGTGGTCGCCTTGCCGACGGCGGCGCCGCCGACGCGGAAGTAGACGTCGTGCAGGGAGGTCGGGTCGGCCGCGTGGGAGGCGGAGGAGCCGGCCGGCCCGACCTCCAGCAGGGAGGGCGAGGTGGTGGTGCCCGCGTCGAACAGGACACCCGCGATGCGGACTCCGTCGACGTCGGCCACTTTCATCGCGGTGACGCCGTTGTCCGGGATGAACGAGGCGAGGCCGAGGCCGAGGACCACCGTGTCGGCACGGTTCACCTGGAGGGTCTGGCTGAGGTGGTAGACACCCGGGGTGACCAGGAGGTTCTTGCCCGCCGCCAGGGCAGCGTTGATGTCGGCGGCGCTCGCCCCGGACTTCACCACGTAGAAGGAGTCCAGCGACAGGGAACTGCCGGCGGCGGTGCCGCCCGCCCAGCTCGTCCCCGTCGAGTTGCTGCGCGGCGACGGCACGAAGACCCGGTAGGCGCCGTTCTCGTCGACGTACAGGAACGGCTTCTCTCGGGTGACCGGGGACTGCGCGACCGTCGTGTACGGCGGGTTCGGGAAGCTGGTGGCGGGGACGCCCTGGCTGCCCACGAAGACCATGTTCCAGTTGGAACCGGTCCAGCTGCCGACCTGCGAGTTGCGGGTCAGCCACTGCTGCTGGCTACCGGAGTTGACCTGCCCGTCGACCTTGGAGTCGGCCAGCAGACCGCCGCTGGACCAGCCGTTGTCGTCGAGGGCGAGATTGCCGCGCAGATGCATCCGCCGGTAGGAGGCCGCCTGCGAGACCGCCCAACGGTCGCCGCCACCCGCCGGGTTGACGGAGAGGTTCTCGGCGCCGCGCCAGAAGTTCTGGGTGGCGTTGCCCTGGAACCAGTCCGCCTCCGCGTGCACCGCCCCGTTGATCGTCACCGCGTCCGGTGACAGGCCCAGGCCCGCGACCTGCGTGTAGAAGCCGACATTGACGTCCGCGTTGTAGGCGCCCGGCTTGAACAGGACGGCGTAGCGCTGGGAGCCGAACTGGTTGGTCTCCTGCTGGGAGAAGATCGAGTTCAGCCGGCTCTGGATCGTCGAGGACGCCATCGACGGGTCGAACACGACCACGTTGGAGCCCAGGTCCGGGTTGGCCGTCGACGGGGTCACGGGGACCACCTGGAAGCGCTGGGCGGCGCTGCCGTTGCAGGCGTACTGCACGAACTGCACGCTGTCCGCGGTCGAGGCGGCCGGGTCGTCCAGGCACTTGCCGCTGTTGCGGTTGACGAAGTGGTAGGCGCCGCCGCCCTCGTGGACCGGCAGCCACTGCTGGTTGGTGCCGCCGCCGTAACTCCACAGATGGACGGCCGCGTTGTCGGCGGTGGAGACGTTCGAGACGTCGACGACCTGGTTGGTGTCGTTGCCGTTGTTGATCCGGACGTAGCCGTCCGAGGTGCTCGTGAAGCTCCACCGCTGGGCGGTCGTGCCGTTGCAGGAGTACTGCTGGACGGCGGTGCCGTTGGCGGTGGCCGCCGAGCGGGCGTCGAGACATCTGCCGCTCGCGGCGTTCATGACGGTGGAGAGTCCGGTGGGCAGCGCCGCGGCCGCGGGGGTGGGGGTGACGGCCACCAGAGACGCGGCGGCGACGGTGGCCAGCGCGGCGAGCGGGACGACGGGGGACAAGGGTCTGCGCATGGGGATGGAGGTGCCCTTCGTGGGGGGTGTACGGCCGTGTCGAGTGCCTCGGCGAGTGCCTGTCGGGTGCCTTCGACGCGTGAAGGGTGAGCGGGTCGCACGGTGTCTGACTGACCCGTGAACCTAAAGGTATGGACCATTTACGTCAAGGGGTGAAGTAAGTCTTGAGGTAAGTGAATTGAAGGAGCCGGACCGGTCCGGGGCGGTCGGGGGTCAGATCAGGACGGTGATCCGCACGGACACGTCGTCGCCGGCCGTGATGCCCTGCGGCCTGCGCACGGCGGCCTTCAGGGGCAGCAGATAGCGGCCGTCCTTGGGGAACAGCGAGGTCGTGAACTCCGTCCCGCCGATCAGGGCCTCGACCGGGATGACACCCCAGCCGTACGTGGCCATCGCCGCGACCTGCCGGATGTCGGCGGACTCCTCGTCGGGCACGGGCAGGAAGTAGAACGGCGCCGGGCCGCGCCACTCGATCACCTGTCCGCTGAAGGCGAGTTGCACGGGGCCGTTCCTCCCGGTCGGGGGCCTCAGTCTAGGCGGGCCCTCGCGGGACCGGGGAGGCGTGGTGGCTTACAGGGACCTTCCCGCGCGGAAATCCCGCCGTAACGGAGCGACTGTCTACTGATGTGCAACGATGATTCATGTCAGTGGACAGTGCTCTTGGGAGGCCCTGTGACGACCGACCTGGCCCGACTGGTCCGGGACGACGGCATCGACTTCGTCCTCGCCGTCTTCGTCGACCTGACCGGCAAGCCCTGCGCCAAGCTCGTCCCGGCCCAGGCCGTCGAGGAACTGCGCGACGAGGGCGTCGGGTTCGCCGGGTACGCCGCCGGAGCCCTCGGGCAGCGGCCCAGCGACCCGGACGTCGTCGCCCGCCCGGACGCCGCCTCGTACACGCCGATCCCGTTCGTGAAACCGGGACTCGCCCTCGTCCACTGCGACCCCCATGTGGAGGGGAGGCCGTGGCCGTACGCACCGCGGGTCATCCTGCGGACGCTGCTGGAACGGGCCGCCGCCCGGGGCCTGTCGCTGGCGGTCGGCGCCGAGGTCGAGTACTTCCTCGTGAACCGCGACGAACACGGTGTCCTCAGCGTCGCCGACGCGAAGGACACCGCACCCCAACCCTGTTACGACGCGCGCGGGTTGACCCGGATGTACGACCACCTCACCGCCGTCTCCAGCGCCATGAACAGCCTCGGCTGGGGCAACTACGCCAACGACCACGAGGACGGCAACGGCCAGTTCGAGCAGAACTTCCGGTACGCCGACGCCCTCACCACCGCCGACCGGGTCATCACCACCCGGTACCTGGTGTCGGTGCTGGCCGAACAGCGAGGCATGACCGCCACGTTCATGCCGAAGCCGTTCACCGACCGCACCGGCACCGGCATGCACCTGCACCTGTCGCTGTGGCGGGACACCGAGCCCGCCTTCCCGTCCGGCGACGACCCGCGCGGCCTCGGACTCTCGCCGCTCGCCTACTCCTTCGTCGCCGGGATCATCGAGCACGCGCGGGCCCTTCAGGCCGTCATCGCGCCCACCGTCAACTCCTACAAGCGCACCGGCGCCGTCTCCACCCGCTCCGGCGCCACCTGGTCGCCCCGGGTCGCGGGCTACGGCGGCAACGACCGCACCCACTTCGTGCGCGTCCCCGACGGCAACCGCGTCGAACTGCGCGGCGGGGACGGCGCCGCCAACCCCTACCTCGCCGCCGCTGCCGCCCTCGCCGCCGGGCTCGACGGCATCGAACGCGGCCTCGACCCGGGCGAACCCGGCGCCGCCGGCAAGGGTCCGGAGCTGCCGCCCACCCTGCTGCACGCCGTCGAGGCGCTCCAGGCCGACGAGGTCGTCAGCGGGACCCTCGACGCCGCCGGGCCCGGGGTGAGCCGGTACTTCGCCGACCTCAAGCGCGAGGAGTTCTTCGACTGGCACTCCACGGTCGGGGCGTGGGAGCTCGACCGCTATCTCACCGCCTTCTGAACCGCTCTGTCTCCGACGGACCGCTCTGGTTCCAACGGACCGCTCTGTCTCCGACAGGCCGTTCTGCCTCCGACGGACCGTTCTGGTTCCGGTGAACCGAGCTGTCTCCGACAAACCGACCTGTTTCCGATTCCCGAAGGAGAGTTGGCATGTGCGGAATCGTGGGGCTCCATCTGCGGGAGCCCTCGCTGGAGCCGCGGCTCGGCGAACTGCTCAGCGCGATGCTGGGGCAGGTCGTCGAACGCGGCCCCGACTCGGCCGGGGTCGCGGTCTACGGCGACCCCCGGCTGTCCCCGCCGGGGCGGACCGTCGTGTCCGTGCTGGGCACGTCGGCCGCCGAGGTCGCCGAGGCGCTGCCCGGCGTGACCGCGATCGACGCCGACGCCACGACCGTGGTGCACGCCGAGGCGGCGGAGGTGATCCGTGCCCTGCCCGGCGCCCGGGTCATCGGCTCGGGCGAGGGGTTCGCCGTGCTCAAGGGCACCGGGAACCCGGTCGCGCTCGCCGAGTCGTTCGGGCTGGCCCGGGTGCGGGGCTGGCAGGGTGTCGGCCACACCCGGATGGCCACCGAGTCGGCCGTCACCCCCGAGGGCGCCCACCCCTTCTCGGTCGGGCCGGGGCAGTGCCTGGTGCACAACGGCTCCTTCGCCAACCACGCCACCGTTCGCCGCGAACTGCGCGCCCAGGGAGTGGAGTTCGACAGCGAGAACGACTCCGAGGTCGGCGCCCGCTTCGTCGCCCACCAGCTCGCGCGGGGCGCCGACCCGGAGAAGGCGCTGAGGCTGCTGTGCGAGCGGTTCGACGGCTTCTACACGCTCCTGGTGTCCACCGGCGACTCCTTCGCCGTCGTCCGGGACGCCATCGCCTGCAAGCCGGCCCTCGTCGCCGAGACGCCCCAGTGGGTGGCCATGGCCTCCGAGTACCGGGCCCTGGACGTCCTGCCGGGCATCGAGCACGCCCGCATCTTCGAACCCGAGCCGGAAGAGGTCTACGTATGGCGACGCTGATCGACCTGGCGCGGACGCCGGTCCGCGAGCTCAACAAGGCGCTGCACGAACCGGATTCGGCGGTGTACCGGGTCCTCAACCCCCGCGGCGCCCACGCCGTCGCCGTCGGCGTCCGGGAGAACCTCACCGTCGACGTCGAGGGGCACGTCGGCTACTACTGCGCGGGCATGAACCAGCACGCCACCGTCACCGTCCACGGCAACGCGGGCACCGGCGTCGCCGAGAACATGATGTCCGGGACGGTCCGGGTGCGCGGAAGCGCCTCGCAGTCGGCCGGGGCGACCGCCCACGGCGGGCTGCTCGTCATCGACGGCGACGCGTCCGCGCGGTGCGGGATCTCCATGAAGGGCGTGGACATCGTCGTCGGCGGCGACGTCGGCCACATGAGCGCCTTCATGGGACAGGCCGGACGCCTCGTGGTGTGCGGCGACGCGGGCGACGCGCTCGGCGACTCGCTGTACGAGGCACGCCTCTACGTCCGCGGCACCGTCAAGTCGCTCGGCGCGGACTGCGTCGAGAAGGAGATGCGGGACGAACACCTGGCGGAACTGGCCGAGTTGCTGAAGGCGGCGGAGCGGGACGAGGACCCGGCCGGCTTCCGCCGGTACGGCTCGGCGAGGGAGCTCTACCACTTCAAGGTCGACAACACCACCGCGTACTGAGGGAGTTCGACACCCATGGAACCCGCATCCCACGGTCTGCGCGAGTCCGCGACCTACGACCGCGCCACCATCCACGCCATCCAGCGCGCCGCCGAGACCGGCGTCTACGACATCCGCGGCTGGGGCGCCAAGCGCAGGCTGCCGCACTTCGACGACCTGCTGCTGCTCGGCGCCTCCATGTCCCGCTATCCACTGGAGGGTTACCGCGAGCGCTGCGACACCGAGGTGGTCCTGGGCACCCGGCACGCGAAGAACCCGCTGCGGCTCGCCACGCCCGTCACGATCGCCGGGATGAGTTTCGGGGCGCTGTCCGCCCAGGCCAAGGAGGCCCTCGGCCGGGGTGCCAGCCAGGTCGGCACCTCCACCACCACCGGCGACGGCGGGATGACCCCCGAGGAGCGCGGCCACTCCCGGCACCTCGTCTACCAGTACCTGCCGTCCCGTTACGGCATGAACCCCGACGACCTGCGCGCCGCCGACGCCATCGAGGTCGTCCTCGGGCAGGGCGCCAAACCCGGCGGCGGAGGCATGCTGCTGGGGCAGAAGGTCACCGAACGGGTCGCCGGCATGCGGACGCTGCCCGTCGGCGTCGACCAGCGCAGCGCCTGCCGGCACCCCGACTGGACCGGCCCCGACGACCTCGCCATCAAGATCCTGGAGCTCCGCGAGATCACCGACTGGGAGAAGCCCGTCTATGTGAAGGTCGGCGCGACCCGCACGTACTACGACGTGAAGCTCGCCGTGCACGCGGGCGCCGACGTCGTGGTCGTCGACGGCATGCAGGGCGGCACGGCCGCCACCCAGGACGTGTTCATCGAGCACGTCGGCATCCCCACCCTCGCCGCCCTGCCGCAGGCCGTGCGCGCCCTCCAGGACCTGGGCGTGCACCGGGAGGTCCAGCTCGTCGTCTCCGGCGGCATCCGGGGCGGCGCCGACATGGCCAAGGCGCTGGCGCTGGGCGCGGACGCGGTCGCGATCGGCACCGCCGCGCTCATCGCGCTCGGCGACAACCACCCCCGCCACGACGCCGAGTACCGTGCGCTGGGCTCGGCCGCCGGCTACTTCGACGACTACCAGGACGGCCGCGACCCCGCCGGGATCTCCACCCAGGATCCGGAACTCGCCGCCCGGCTGGACCCCGTCGAGGGCGGGCGGCGGCTGGCCAACTTCCTGCGCGTGATGACGATGGAGGCGCAGACCCTCGCCCGCGCCTGTGGCAAGGCCCACCTGCTGCATCTCGAGCCCGAGGACCTGGTGGCGCTTACGATCGAGTCCGCCGCCATGGCCCGCGTCCCGCTCGCGGGCACGAACTGGATCCCTGGGGAGGCACTGTGATCGCCGTCGTGGGCGCCGGACTGATGGGCGCCGCCACCGCCTGGCAGCTGGCCCGGCAGGGCCATGAGGTCACGCTCGTCGAGGCGTACGACATCGGCCACAAGCGAGGCAGCTCGCACGGAAGTTCCCGCATCTTCCGCCGGGCCTACGAGGACGAGCTGTACGTCCGGCTCACCGGCGAGGCCCACGAGCAGTGGCGCGAGCTGGAGCACGACAGCTCGACCCCCCTGCTGCGCACCACAGGCGGCCTCGACCTGGGGGAGGGGCGCGACCCGGAGGCGCTGGCGGGTCTGCTGGCGCGGGCCGGGGTGCCGTACGAACTGCTCGGTGCCGAGGCCGCGGCCGAGCGCTGGCCCGGCATCCGGTTCCACGGGCAGGTGCTGCACCACCCCGACGCCGGCGTGGTGGACCCCGACGAGACCGTCGCCGCCTGTGTGCGCCGGGCGATCGAGCACGGCGCGGACGCGGTCCTCGGCGTCCGGGTCGAGGGCGTGGAGGTCCTCGGGGACGGGCGGGCCCGGCTGCGGTTCGGCGGGAGCCGTGCGCCGCTGGTCGCCGACGCGGTCGTCCTCGCCGCCGGGGCGTGGCTGCCGGAGTTCGAACTGCCTTTCAAGCTGCCGGAGTTGAAGGTCACCCAGCAGCAGGTGTTCCACTTCCGCCAGCGCGACCCGGGCGCGCGGTGGCCGACCCTGGTCTCCAAGGACCCGTCGATGATGGTCTACGGCCTGCCGTCCGGCGGTGACGGCGGTCCCGCGCCCGCGATGAAGATCGCCGAGCACGACCGGGGCACCCCCACCACGGCCCGCGCCCGCAGCGGGGTCGTCGACCCCGCATCCCGCGCCCGCGTCAGCGATTTCGTCCGCGCGACGCTGCCCGGCCTCGACCCCGTCCCGGTCGCCGAGGCGACCTGCCTCTACACCAGCACCGAGAAGGAGGACTTCGTCCTCGACCGGGAGGGGCCGTTCGTCGTCGTCTCCGCGTGCTCGGGTCACGGCGCCAAGTTCGCCCCGCTGATCGGGGCCATGGCGGCGGATCTGGCGACCGGCCGCGCCGAGGCCCACCCCCGCTTCCGGCTGGGAGGCGCGGGCTAGGATGCGCCGGTGAGCGAGCATCCCGTGGGCGGCGAGGACTTCGACGACGACACCGGCGACGTCGACGACAAGGCGCTGGAGCGCATCATCGCCGTCCGGGTCCGCGAGTACCGGCAGGCGGCCGGCGCCTCCGTCGGCGAGATGGCGCAGCGCGTCGGCATCTCCAAGGCCATGCTCTCGAAGATCGAGAACGCCCAGACCGCGTGCAGCCTCACCACGCTCTCCCGGCTCGCGCGCGGTCTCGACGTGCCCGTCACGGCGCTGTTCCGCGGCCTGGACGACGAACGCGAGGCGGTGTTCGTGCCGGCCGGGCACGGCGCCCGGATCGTCCGCCGCGGCACCCGCGTCGGCCACGAGTACGCGCAGCTCGGCTCCCTGCGCGGCACCCACAAGCGGATGGACGCCCTGCTCGTCACCCTGACCGAGCGCAGCGAGGTGTTCCCGCTGTTCCAGCACGCGGGCACCGAACTCCTCTACATGCTCGAAGGCGTCATGGTCTACGGCCACGGCAAGTCCAGCTACACCCTGAACCCGGGCGACGCCCTCCAGTTCGACGGGGAGGCCCCGCACGGCCCCGAGCGGCTGGTCGAACTCCCCATCCGCTTCCTCACGGTGACGGCCTTCGGCGACAGCCCGCACCACTGAACTCCCCTGCCGAAACCCGGCTTTAATCAGCCATGGAGCTGTCCCGTAACGCACGTTAGGTCTACTGCGGTGAAACATCGTTCACCTCGGTTCGACCTCATCGCGGAGCGTGCGTATGGACACCGGAAGTACCGCCTGGATGCTCGCGAGCACGGCACTCGTCTGTCTGATGGTGCCGGGACTCGCCCTCTTCTACGGCGGCATGGTCGCCGCCAAGAGCGTCCTCAACATGATCATGATGACGTTCGGCGCCGTGGCCCTGGTCGGCTGCATCTGGGTCGTCTACGGCTACTCGGCCGCCTTCGGCGACTCGATCGGCGGCGCCGGCCTCCTCGGCGACGTCACCGAGTACCTCGGCCTGAAGGGAGTCATCGCCGACGACCCGAAGGCCGTCATCCCGCTCTCCGTCTTCGCCGCCTTCCAGGCCCTGTTCGCGGCGCTGACCGCCGCCCTGATCTGCGGGGCCATCTCGGACCGCATCAAGTTCGGCGCGTGGATGGCGTTCACCGGGATCTGGGTGACCCTCGTCTATCTCCCCGTCGCCCACTGGGTGTTCGCCTTCGACGGGGACGACGTCGTCGGCGGCTGGATCGTCAACCGGCTCGGTGCCGTCGACTTCGCGGGCGGCACGGCCGTCCACATCAACTCCGGCGCGGCGGCCCTCGCGATGATCCTCGTCCTCGGCAAGCGGATCGGCTGGCAGGAGAACAAGGAGCGCCCGCACAACCTGCCGCTCGTCATGCTCGGCGCGGGCCTGCTCTGGTTCGGCTGGTTCGGCTTCAACGGCGGCTCCGCGCTCACCTCCTCCAACGCCGCCTCCGTCGTCGTCCTCAACACCCTCGCCGCCACCTGTTCCGCGATGCTCGGCTGGCTCGTCGTCGAGAAGGTGCGCGACGGCCACTCCACCAGCCTCGGTGCCGCCTCCGGCGCCATCGCCGGACTCGTCGCCATCACCCCGTCCTGCGGCGCCGTCTCGCCGCTGGGCGCGCTGCTGCTCGGCGCGATCGGCGGCGCGGTCTGCGCCCTCGCCGTCGGCCTGAAGTACCGGTTCGGCTACGACGACTCGCTCGACGTCGTCGGCATCCACCTCGTCGGCGGTCTCACCGGCACCCTCCTCGTCGGGCTGCTCGCCACCGCCGACGCCCCCAACGGCGTCGACGGCCTCCTGTACGGCGGTGGCCTGGGCCTGCTCGGGAAGCAGGCGGTCGGCGCCTTCGCCGTCCTCGCCTACTCCTTCGCCGTGACCTGGGTCATCGCCCAGGTCCTCGACAGGACGATCGGCCTCCGGGTGCGCCCCGAGGTCGAGCGGGAGGGCGTCGACGTGCACCTGCACAAGGAGAGCGCCTACGACCTCGCCCACGCCCCCGCCGGGGTCGCGGAGCCCGCCGTCTGACGTGGCCGGCCCCTCTTCCCGGACGTCCGCACGGCCCTCTTCCCGGGGGCGTGCGGACGTCCGGCTGTGGACGGCCGTACTCAGTGGGTGGACGCCCTCTTGACGTGCGCACGGGCCCGATCGACACTCCATAGGGAATCCTAGTGAACAGGTAGGGAAACATGGGGCGCCTTGAACCGGCTGTCGGCCGAGTGAGCCGTACGTGCGGACGGTCGCCCCTTCTCACCTCCCGCCGCCACATCGACCTGCAGCGCGTCTGCAGCGCGATCGGCGTGCGCGGCTGAACCTGCCGCCCGTTCCCCGGTCACCCCCGCCGTTCGGCACCTGAGCCGCTTTCGGCCCTGGGGCACCTCCTGTCCGGCCCGACGTCGCTACCGCCGCGCGTACGTCCGCGCGCCCACCTCCGGAGAAGACCCATGTCCGTCACACCGCTCGCCCCTGCCTCCACGACGCAGCCCGCCGGGCCCGCGTTCCGGGGCCGGATCGGCCGGGACGCCCGCAGCGGGCACTACGCCGTGCCGCGCCGCTACCGGCTCCATCTGACCCCCGCCTGTGCCGACGGGCTGCGCATCGCCGTCGTGCACCACCTCCTCGACCTGGCCGACGACTGTCCCGTGACGTACCTCGACGCCGTCCCCGACTGTCCCGACGGGGGGCACTCGGCGCTGCGCCCGCTGTACGAGGCGAGCGCCCACCGGTACAAGGGCGCCGCCGTCGGGCCGGTGCTCAGCGACGCCTGGTCGGGGCGGATCGTCAGCACCCACGCCCCGGACATCACCCGCGACCTGGCCCGGCACTTCGGCGCCGGACGGGCGGCCCTGTACCCGTGCGGCTCGGAGTCGGAGACCGAGGCCGTCGAGCGGCTGTGCGCGCACGGCATCGAACAGGCCGCCCAGGACGCCGGATCGGCGGCGCACGGCGACACCGCCGCCCTCGACCGGCTGCTGGAGACCCTGGGGTCGCTGGAGCGATGGCTCCTCGGCCGGGAGTACCTGATCCGGGATCAGATCACCGCCGCCGACGTCGAGTTGTGGGCCACGCTCGTCCAGCTCGACACCGTGCACCGCCACCACCTCGACGCCTCCGCCGTGCAGCGCATCGCCGACCACCCCGAACTGTGGTCCTACGCCCGCCGCCTGGCCGCCCACCCGGCGTTCGGCTCCCACCTCGACCTCGACGGCATCGCCCGCCGTCACCACGCCCACTGCCGGGGCCTCGAGGCCGCCGGATCGGCCGTGCAGATCCTCGACTGGGCCGCGCACACCGCCCACGTGGTGGAACGGCGTTGACATCCGTTCGGGCGCGTGTCTTTACTTACGCCCCAGAACGGTCATGAGTGTCAGCGACAAGCCCTGGCTAGCTGACCGGCAACCCTCGCTCCGCGGTGGGGTGCCCCAGGTGACGACCGGACCGACGACATATCGGTAAGCGCGAGGGCCCGACGGGCCGGAAGACACGGTGACGGACATGTACGCAGCCCCCAGGACGGCCCCGCGCCGCTCCGACGGCTGCGTACGGCCGTACGTGGACCTGCTCGTCGCCGACCGGGCCGTCGATCTGCTCCGCGTGAACAGCGCACTGTGTACCGCACCGGGCCGCGCCCGCTGTCGGGGCTGACCTCTCCACCTCCTCAGCCCCGCCCCGAAGACGAACACCGCCCTAGCGGTGTGCCGTTGTCCGCCAAGCCCCGGTGCCCGTGCGTCCTCGCGTGTCATGCCTCCACCGGCATGACGTGCCTCGTTCGCCGTACCCGGGGAATCCGACTTCCGCCGGAGCCCTTCCATGAGCGAACCCCCAGGCGCCGCCGTGTCCCTCACCGAGGCACCGCCGACCGCCGCCGACGCCCCGTCACCACCCCTGGCCGCACAGCGAGTTCTGCCCCTGCGCCGCCCCGGCCGGTGGATCGCCACCGCCGTCGTCCTGGTCCTCGCGGCCCAGTTCGTGCACGGACTGGTCTCCAACCCCTTCTACCAGTGGGACAGGTTCGGCTACTGGTTCCTGCGGCCGACGATCCTCGACGGACTGCTCATCACGCTCGAAGTCACCGCCTACAGCGCGGTGCTCGGTCTCCTCGGCGGCATCCTGCTCGCGCTGGGCCGGCTCTCGAAGAGCCCCGTGCTGCGGGCGGTCAGCTGGATCTACGTCTGGACGTTCCGCTCCATCCCGCTGATCGTCATCCTGCTCTTCCTCTACAACTTCAGCGCCCTGTACCAGACGCTCAGCGTGGGTGTCCCCTTCGGGCCGGCCTTCTTCACCTTCGACGAGTCCCGGCTCGCCACCGACATCGTCGTCGCCGTCGTCGGACTGAGCCTGAACCAGGCGGCGTACGCGGCCGAGGCGGTCCGCGGCGGCATCCTCTCCGTCGACCAGGGCCAGCACGAGGCCGCCGCCGCACTCGGACTCCCCAAGGGCTACCAGTTCCGCAAGGTCGTCTTCCCGCAGGCCCTGCGCTCCATCACGCCCAACTACGTCA
This sequence comes from Streptomyces sp. NPDC090106, assembly GCF_044747265.1. Taxonomy (NCBI): domain Bacteria; kingdom Bacillati; phylum Actinomycetota; class Actinomycetes; order Kitasatosporales; family Streptomycetaceae; genus Streptomyces; species Streptomyces sp. NPDC090106. Next base: position 378,176 of record NZ_JBIVDS010000008.1, read on the forward strand.
ACCAGCTCATCGACCTGGTCAAGGCCACCTCACTGGTGTTCTACGTGTCCCTGCTCGACCTGTTCGGCGCCGCCCAGACCATGGGCGCCACCTACCCCGGCGACATCGTGCCGCTCCTGCTCGTCGTCACCGTCTGGTACCTGATCCTCACCACGGTCGTCTCCGTCGTCCAGTTCTACGTCGAGCGGTACTTCGCCCGGGGCGCCACCCGCACCCTGCCGCCGACCCCGCTGCAGAAGCTGCGCACCGCGGTGAGCGACCTGCGTGCCCGTGTCCGCAAGGAGGCCGCCCTGTGACCGCCGAGACCCTCCAGATCGTGCCCGCCGCCGTCGAGGTCCACGACGTGCACAAGTGGTACGGCTCCCACCGGGTCCTGGACGGTGTCGACCTGACCGTCCGGGCCGGCGAGGTCACCGTCATCCTCGGCCCCTCCGGTTCCGGCAAGTCCACCCTGCTCCGGGTCGTCAACCACCTGGAGAAGCCCGAGATCGGGTACGTCAGCGTCAACGGCGAGCTGATCGGCGTACGCAAACAGGGCGACCACCTCAAGGAACTCAGCGAGCGGGCCATCCTCGCCCAGCGCGGCAACATCGGCTTCGTCTTCCAGAACTTCAATCTCTTCCCGCACCTGACCGTGCTGGAGAACGTCGCCGCGGCACCGGTGGCGACCGGCAAGCTCGACCGGGACGAGGCCCATCGGCTCGCCCGTGAACTCCTGGACCGGGTCGGCCTCGCCGACAAGGAGACCGCCTACCCGCGCCAGCTCTCCGGCGGACAGCAGCAGCGCGTCGCCATCGCCCGCGCCCTGGCGCTGCGGCCCGGCGTCATCCTCTTCGACGAGCCCACCTCCGCCCTGGACCCGGAACTCGTGGGTGAAGTCCTCGCCGTCATCAAGGACTTGGCGAAGAGTGGCACCACCCTCGTCATCGTCACCCACGAGATCGGGTTCGCCCGCGAGATCGCCGACCGGGTCGTCTTCATCGACGGCGGAAAGATCGTCGAACAGGGCCCGCCCGCCGAGGTGCTGGACAGGCCGCAGCACGAACGGACCCGGGACTTCCTCAGCAAGGTCCTCTGAACACCCCCTTCCTTCCCGTCTCTTTCCTCCTCTCCCGTCACACGACAAGGACAGCCATGCCCACGCACCTGACCCGACGCAGCCTGATACGCGGCATCACCGCGGCGACCGCCGTCGCCACCCTCGCCACCGGGCTCGCCGCCTGCGGGGGCGAGAGCGACGCCGCCACCACCACCGACACCGCCGGCTCGGTCACCGTGGGGCGACTGTCCAACGGTGCCGCCACCGAGACCGAGCTCAAGGTCGCCGAGGTCAAGTCGATCAGCGCCCTGCTGCCGGACGACGTCAAGAAGAGCGGCACGCTCGTCATCGGCTCCGGCACCCTGCCCTCCGGCAGCCCGCCGCTCGGCTTCATCGGCAGCGACCAGAAGACCCTCACCGGCTCCGAGATCGACCTCGGCAGACTCGTCGCCGCCGTCCTCGGCCTCAAGCCCGAGGTACGGCGCTCCACTTGGGAGAACCTCTTCATCGGCCTCGACAGCGGCAAGGTGAACGTGGCCTTCTCCAACGTCACCGACACCGAGGAGCGCAAGCAGAAGTACGAGTTCGCCTCCTACCGCAGGGACGACCTCGCCTTCGAGGTGAAGAAGGACGACACCTGGGACTTCGACGGCGACTACGAGACGCTCGCCGGCAAGACGGTCTCCGTCGGCAACGGCACCAACCAGGAGAAGCTCCTCCTGGAGTGGAAGGCCAAGCTGGAGAAGGAGGGCAAGGACCTCACCGTCAAGTACTTCCAGGAGACCAACAGCCTCTATCTGGCCCTCAACAGCGGCAAGATCGACGCCTACCTCGGCCCGAGCCCCAACCTCGCCTACCACGCCGCGAAGACCGCGAACACGCCCCAGGCGACCCGGATCGCCGGCCAGTACTCCGGCGCGGGCGAGTCCCTCCAGGGACTGATCGCCGCCACCGCGAAGAAGGACAGCGGCCTCGCCGAGCCGCTCGCCGCGGCCATCAACCACCTCATCGACAACGGCCAGTACGCCAAGTGGCTCAAGGCCTGGAACCTCTCCGGCGAGGCGGTCGAGAAGTCCGAGGTCAACCCGCCCGGCCTGCCGCTCACCAACTCCTGAGCAGCGAACCGTCACCGACGCCGCGACAGCCGCGGACGTCTCCCGGCCGAACCCGACCGCTCCCACCCGAAAGGCCGTCGTGGCCCACCAGATCGACCTCGGCTCCCGCCTGCTGGACAACCCCGTGTGGGCCGCGCTCGACGGCCCGCACGCCGGGTTCGCCGAACGGGTGGGCCGGGCGGCGCGCTACCCGGCGGACGTGTACGCGTTCGCCGCGCTCGCCGACCCGGCCGACCCGGCGGCCTGGGCCGACCTGCACACCCTCGCCGGACCGTCGGCGACCGTACGGGTCAAGGGAGTCGAGGCCGTACCCGAAGGATGGGACGTCACCGGCGGCGGCCGGGGCGTGCAGCTCGTCGACACCGGGCTGCGCGCCGAGCCCGCCCCGGAGGCCGTACGGCTCGGCGCGGGCGACGTACCGGAGATCCTGGACCTCGTCGCCCGCACCCGGCCCGGACCCTTCCTGGCCCGCACCGTCCACCTCGGCACCTACCTCGGCATCCGGCACCGGGGCAAGCTGATCGCGCTCGCCGGGGAGCGGCTGCGGCTGCCCGGCTGGACCGAGATCAGCGCCGTCTGCACCGACCCGGCCCACCGCGGCCGGGGCCTCGGCACCCGGCTGGTGCGCGCGGTCGCCGCCGGTATCAGGGAGCGCGGCGAGACCCCGTTCCTGCACGCCGCCGCCGACAACGCGACCGCGATCCGGCTCTACGAGTCGATCGGCTTCACCCCGCGCCGCCGCACGACCATCCTCCAGGTGCGCACACCCGGAACAGACGCCGGACCCGTGGCGTTGTGAGTCACGACGAGGCGTGCGCCACGGAGCGAGGGAGGCGGGGACGGCATGTGCACTCCCTTCCTGCGGCTGCACATCGACCTCCAGCGTGTCGCCGGCGCCCTCTGTCGCCGCTGACCGGACGTCCCCGACCCGCCCCGCGCGGCCCGTCGTCGCTGCCCCCTCGCCTCTGATCAGTCACTCCGCCGCACCCCGCCACCGCGCCGCCGCACCCCGCGAGCACGGTGCCGGACGGCGATCTCGTACGGAACTCCAGGAAGGCACCCCTCGTGTCCCCTTCTTCCCCGCTGCACCTCGCCGTCGCGCTCGACGGCACCGGCTGGCACCCGGCGTCCTGGCGCGAGCCGGTCGCCCGCCCCAACGACCTGTTCACCGCCGCCTACTGGGCCGACCAGGTCGCCGAGGCCGAGCGCGGTCTGCTCGACTTCGTGACCTTCGAGGACGGCCTCGGCCTCCAGTCCTCCCGTCCCTTCGCGCTCGACGGCCGCACCGACCAGGTCCGCGGACGCCTCGACGCCGTGCTCCTCGCCGCCCGCATCGCCCCGCTGACCCGGCACATCGGCCTGGTCCCGACGGGCGTCGTCACGCACACCGAGCCCTTCCACCTGTCGAAGGCGATCGCCACCCTCGACTACGTCAGCACCGGCCGCGCCGGAGTCCGGGCCCAGATCACCGCCCGCCCGAACGAGGCCGACCACTTCGGCCGCCGCACCATCCCGGTCATCGAGGACTACGACGGCCCGGAGGTCGCCGACCTGTTCGACGAGGCCGCCGACTACGTCGAGGCCGTCCGCCGCCTCTGGGACAGCTGGGAGGACGACGCGGAGATCCGCGACACCGCCACCGGCCGCTTCATCGACCGCGACAAACTGCACTACATCGACTTCCAGGGCAGCCGGTTCAGCGTCAAGGGCCCCTCCATCACCCCGCGCCCGCCGCAGGGCCAGCCCCTCGTCACGGCCCTCGCCCACCAGACCGTCCCCTACCGGCTGGTGGCCCGCCAGGCCGACGTCGGCTTCGTCACCCCGCGCGACGCCGAGCACGCCCGCGCGATCGTCGCGGAGATCCGCGCCGAGCAGGAGAGCGCCGGCCGCGCCGGACAGCCCCTGCACGTCTTCGGCGACCTCGTCGTCCACCTCGACGGCGACCCGGCCGCGGCCACGGCCCGCCGCGACCGCCTCGACGACCTGGCCGGCGAGCCGTACGAGAGCGACGCCCGCATCTTCGCCGGAAGCCCCGCCCAACTGAGCGACCTGCTACAGGAGTTGCAGGAGGCCGGACTGTCCGGCTTCCGGCTGAGGCCCGCCGTCCTCGGCCACGACCTCCCCGCGATCACCCGCGGCCTGGTCCCCGAACTCCAGCGCCGCGACGCCTTCCGCACCGCCTACGAGGCCGACACCCTGCGCGGCCTGCTCGGCCTGGCCCGCCCCGCCAACCGCTACGCCGCCGCCTGAGCCGTCGACCCGCGACAGCCGGCCGCAAGCAGCGAGCCGCCAGTCGACAGCCGTCAGTCGACAGCCGTCAGCCGTCAGCCGGAAGGAAGAACCGAACAGCCATGACCAAGCCGCTGAAGCAGATCCATCTCGCCGCCCACTTCCCGGGCGTCAACAACACCACCGTGTGGGGCGACCCCGCCTCCGGCAGCCACATCGAGTTCAGCTCCTTCGCCCACTTCGCGCGCACCGCCGAACGCGCCAAGTTCGACTTCCTGTTCCTCGCCGAAGGACTCAGGCTGCGCGAACAGGGCGGCAAGATATACGACCTGGACGTCGTCGGACGCCCCGACACCTTCACGATCCTCTCCGCGCTCGCCGCCGTCACCGAACACCTCGGCCTGACCGGCACCATCAACTCCACCTTCAACGAGCCCTACGAGGTGGCCCGCCAGTTCGCCAGCCTCGACCACCTCTCCGGCGGGCGCTCCGCCTGGAACGTCGTCACCTCCTGGGACGCCTTCACCGGCGAGAACTTCCGCCGCGGCGGCTTCCTCCCGCAGGACGAGCGGTACTCCCGCGCCAAGGAGTTCCTCGCCACCACCCACGAACTCTTCGACTCCTGGCGCGGCGACGAGATCGTGGCCGACCAGGAGGCGGGCGTCTTCCTCCGCGACGCCCAGGCCGGCGCCTTCGTCCACCAGGGCCACCACTTCGACATCCACGGCCAGTTCAACGTCCCGCGCTCCCCGCAGGGCCGCCCCGTCGTCTTCCAGGCCGGGGACTCCGAGGAGGGCCGCGAGTTCGCCGCCTCCCAGGCGGACGCCATCTTCAGCCGGTACGCCGCTCTCAAGGAGGGCCAGGCGTTCTACACCGACGTCAAGAACCGCCTCGCCAAGTACGGCCGGGGCCGCGACGAACTGCTCATCCTGCCCGCCGCCTCCTTCGCGCTCGCCGACACCGACGCCGAGGCCGAGGAACTCGCGCGCGAGGTGCGCCGCCAGCAGGTCAGCGGGGCCACCGCCCTCAAGCACCTGGAGTTCGTGTGGAACCGTGACCTGTCCTCCTACGACCCGGACGGCCCCCTGCCGGAGATCGATCCGGACGTCAGCGAGAACCACATCTCCAAGGGCCGCGCCCAGGTCCGCATGTACCGCGACCCGCTCGCCACCGCCCGCGAGTGGCGCGAACGGGCCGCCGCCCACAACTGGTCCATCCGCGACCTCGTCATCAACACCGGCAACCGCCAGACCTTCGTCGGCTCGCCCGAGACGATCGCCACCACCATCGACGCGTACGTCCAGGCCGACGCGAGCGACGGCTTCATCCTCGTCCCGCACATCACCCCGACCGGCCTCGACGCCTTCGCCGACAAGGTCGTCCCCCTGCTCCAGGAACGCGGTGTCTTCCGCACCGAGTACGAGGGCACCACCCTGCGCGACCACCTCGGCCTCGCCCACCCCGACGACGAGGCGCGCACCGCCCGGGCGGCATCGTGAAGTTCCTCGCGATCACGCTGATCGTGCACCGGCCCGACCCGGTCACCGGCGTGCTGAAGTCCACGCACGAACGGTTCCGCGAGGTCCTCGGCAACGCCGTGCTGGCCGAGGAGCTGGGCTTCGACGGGTTCGGCGTGGGGGAGCGCCACGAGCGGCCGTTCATCTCCTCCTCGCCGACCGTCGTCCTCAGCCATGTCGCCGCCCTGACCCGGCGCATCCGTCTGTTCACCGCCGTCACCACGCTCAGCCTGCTCGACCCGGTGCGCGCCTACGAGGACTACGCCACCCTCGACCACCTCTCCGGGGGCCGCCTCGACCTCATCATCGGCAAGGGCAACGGCGCCGCCCAGCGCGAGCTGTTCCACGTCACGTCCGAGGACCAGTGGGACCGCAACGCCGAGAGCTACGAGGTGTTCCGGCGGCTCTGGCGCCAGGACAAGGTGACCGCCGAGACCCGCTTCCGGCCGCCGCTGAAGGAGGCCGAGGTCTGGCCGCGCCCCTACCAGCGGCCCGTCCGGGTCTGGCACGGCAGCGCCACCAGCAAGGAGTCCGTGGACCTCGCGGCACGCTACGGCGACCCGCTGTTCTCCGCGAACGTCACCCATCCCATCGAGCCGTACGCCGAGTTGATCCGCCACTACCGGGAGCGCTGGGAGCACTACGGCCACGACCCGGCGGACATCGCGGTCGGCGCCGGTTCGGCCGGGCTGCTGGTGACCCGCACCTCCCAGGAGGCGCTCGACGTCTACCGGCCGCTCTTCGAGGCCAACCTGGCCTTCGCCCGGAAGACGGGCCTGCCCGTCGTGTTCGAGACGCTGGAGGACTTCGTCGACCGCAGCTCCGCGCTGATCGGCAGCCCGCGCCAGATCATCGACAAAGTGCACCGCTACCACGAGCGGTTCGGGCACACGGTGCTCCATCTGCACGCCGACGCGAGCGGGCTGACGGATGCTCAGCACCGGGACTCGCTGGAGCTGTTCCAGTCCGAGGTCGCCCCCGTGCTGCGGCGCGACATCCCGGACCCGCCGTTCCCGTGGGAACCCGCGGGGCTGGAGTCCGCCCATGCCTGAGATCCCCCTCGGCGTCCTGGACCTGGTCCCCGTCACGACCGGCTCCACCGCCGCCGACGCCCTGCGCAACTCCATCGACCTCGCCCGGCAGGCCGAGCGGATCGGCTACACCCGCCACTGGTTCGCCGAGCACCACCTCAACCCCGGCGTCGCGGGCACGTCCCCGGCCGTCCTGCTCGCCCTGACGGCCGCCGCGACTTCCACGATCCGGCTCGGCTCCGGCGCCGTCCAGCTCGGCCACCGCACCGCGCTCAGCACCGTCGAGGAGTTCGGCCTGGTCGACGCCCTGCACCCGGGCCGCCTCGACCTGGGCCTGGGCCGCTCCGGGGGACGCCCGCCGGGACGGCCGACCGAGACCCCGGCCCCGGCCGGCCGCGCCCCGAACGGCCTGGTCGTCCCGCCCCGCTTCTCCTTCGAACGCCTCCTCGGCTCACCCCGGATCGCCCTCCAGCGCAAGCTGCTCCTGCTGCCGGGCGCCGAGTCGCAGGAGTACGCCGAGCAGATCGACGACCTGCTCGCCCTGCTGGCCGGTACCTACCGCACCCCGGAGGGCGTCGAGGCCCATGTCGTGCCGGGCGAGGGCGCCGACGTCGAGGTGTGGATCCTCGGCAGCAGCGGGGGCGTCAGCGCCGAGGTCGCGGGCGAGCGCGGTCTGCGCTTCGCGGCGAACTACCACGTCAGCCCGGCCACCGTCCTGGAGGCCGTGGACGGCTACCGCTCCTTCTTCCAGCCGTCCGAGGTCCTCGACAGGCCCTACGTCAGTGTCTCCGCCGACGTGGTGGTCGCCGAGGACGACGCCACCGCGCGTGAACTGGCCACCGGGTACGGCCCGTGGGTGCGCAGCATCCGCACCGCCGAGGGCGCCATCGCGTTCCCGACCCCGGACGAGGCGCGCGCTCTGGCATGGACCGACGAGGACCGGGAGCTGGTGCGGGACCGCGTGGACACCCAGTTCGTCGGCTCCCCGGCCACCGTGGCCGACCGCCTCGAACAGCTCCAGCAGGCCACCGAGGCCGACGAGTTGCTCCTCACGACCATCACCCACGACCACGCCGACCGGGTCCGTTCCTACGAACTGCTCGCCGCCGAATGGCGCCGCCGGGGTCACCTCACGCGGCCGTCGCGATGACGGGGGCGGACCGTCCGCCGGCGGGAGGGCGGTCCGCTACCGCGTCAGGACGGCGGCGGCGCCCCACAGTGCCGCCAGGAACGCGGCGAGCAGCGCGGTCGCCGTGGCGCTGCGCGCCTTGGCCACGGCCGACCGGGTCTCACCCGCCGCGCGGTGCCGGCGTACCGAGCCGAGGAAGGCCGCGCAGCACGCGGCGCACAGCACCGCCGCGACCGGCAACAGCCAGAGGATCATGCGGAGTTGACGCTCCAGGTCGGGGACTCCGGAGCCCTCGCTCGCAAGCATGAGCGGATCGTAGACCGCGGCCCCCGCCCCGCACGACCCCCGAACCACCGGGCGCGGCCCGCGACGCGGCGTGGCGGCGGAAAGTCTCCCTCCCCCGAAGGTGACTTTCCGCCGCCGTTTCCCCCGGCGCCGGACTGAAGGTCCAGCCTCGTCCGTGTGCGTCCCGTACCGGCTGTCACCAGCACATGACCGCGGTTTCCCCCGAACCCCACGCGGAGTACAGGCGCACACGGACGAAGTAGCGGCGGCCCTTGACCAGACGGGCCCTGACGGTGGCGTTGTGCGGTGTTCCCCCGTCGTCCTGGCCGGCGAGATAGCGGGGCTCCCCGTCCCGCTCCTCGAAGACCACCACGACGGTGTCGCTGTCGCCGAAGGTGCCCACGCTGTAGTCGCGGGTCTCCGGCGGATCGATCCCGAAGTCGGCCTGCTCGCCCGGCCCCAGCCTCAGCGGGGCCGAGCGGAACGGCACCAGCGCGGACGGCTCCCCCGAACCGGCCGACGGGTACCAGCGCAGGACGTACTCCTTGTCGCACGGAGAGAGCGTGCCCGGCGGGGTGAGACCCCCACGGAACTGCTCCGGCTCCAGGATCAGCCCCGCGGGAAACGGATACTCCATGATCGACTGGGGGTCCCAGGAGGAGCCGTTGACCTCACGGGAGTCCAGCTTGCACAGAATGTTCCCGTACGTCCTGTCCCGGGACCAGTGGTTCGGCGGGCCCGCCAGCTCGGCGTACACGGCCTCGTCGTCCCAGTGGATCCCGGCGTACGGATTCTGGTGCTCGTGGCGCATCCCCAGCGCGTGCCCGATCTCGTGCAGAGCGGTCGCGCGCTCACCCGGCTCCGTGAGGTCCCAGCCGAAATTCATGGTGCGTTCGTGCAGTCCGACCCGCAGCGCGTCCTTGCCCACGGCCGACCAGGAGCCGTCACCGGCCTGGAAGCCGATGCGCAGCTCCGCCTCCGAGCGGTCGCGGACCTCGGCGAAGGTGACGCCGATCCCCAGGTCCTGCCACTCCCGGAAGCACTCGCGGACCACGTCCCGCTGCTCCTTCGCGCCGACCCACGGCACCCGTCGGGTGGCACCGCTGCCCGGCACGGAGATCACCGAGGCGTCGGACCCGCCGTCGAAGAAGTAGTAATGCAGGACCGTGTTGTTGACCCACATCCGGCCCCCGCCGATGAGCGCGCCGACCCGCTCGGCGGTCAGCCCCGGTGCGAAGACGGGGGCCGACTGCTGCGCGAGAGAGCAGTAGCGGGAGGCCATGCGCACAGACTGCCGAAGGGGGACGGCGGGCGCCTGAGTCGAGGGCTACTCAAGTCCCTGTGTATCAAGTCTGAGTACGCGTGCTCGTATAGGAGTGACGATTCTCGAACGCGACGCGAAGACCCTGGAACTTCCCTGGCCCTTCACCGGCCGGGAGGACGAACTCGAACTGATCCGGCGCTCCTTCGCCGCGGGCCACCACGGCATCGTGGTCACGGGCCCGGCCGGCTGCGGCAAGACCCGGCTGGTCACGGAGGCCGTCCGGGGCACCGACTGCGTCCGGGTCGCCGGAACGCCCGAGACCCGCCACAGCCCCTTCGCCGCGTTCGCCCATCTGCTGCCCGAGACCGTCTCCCTGCACCGGGCCGTCCAACTGCTCTCCGGCGTGCGGTTGCTGCTCGTCGACGACGCGCACCTCCTCGACGACTCCTCCGCCGCCCTCGTCCACCAGCTCGCCGTGCACGGACGCACCCGGCTGCTGGTCGTCGCCACCGAGGCGAGCCCCGCGCCGGGCGCCGTCTCCCGGCTGTGGACCGGAGAGCTCCTGCCACGCCTCACCCTCGAACCCCTGCCGTACGAGGAGACGGCCCAGCTGCTCGCCGTGGGCGTCGGCGGCGGACTCGAACCGCTCACTGTGAACCGGCTGCACGGTCTGTGCCGGGGCGATCTGCGCCTGCTGCGCGACCTGGTGGGCGCCGTCCGCGACGGCGGACGGCTCACCCGCGTCGCGGGCACCGGCGAGCGGGCCTGGCGCGGACCCGTCCCGGTGACGGCGACCGTACGCGCGCAGACCGCTCCCGTCCTGGAGTGCGCCGACCGCGGGACCCTCGAACTCCTGGCGTTCGCCGAGCCGTTGCCACGGCCCATGGACGGACTCGACCTGCACGCCCTGGAACGCCTGGAGGCCGACGGCCTCGTCGACGTCGACGACCACGGCACCGTCCGCCTCGCCCACCCCCTGCACGGCCCCGTGCTGCGCGCCGCCGCCGGACGGCTGCGGGCCAGGCGGCTGGCCCGCACCCCCGGGCAGTGCGCGGCGGCCCTGGAGAGCGAGGCCGCGCTGCTCGCCGAGCGCATCGAGCGGGCCGACGTCCGGCTGGTCCAGGCTCCCGTGGGGGAGTGGCTCGTCGCGGAGGGCGAGCCCGTACCGGCCCGGTACGCGGCCGTGCGCGCCCGCTACGCCCGGCTGCGCGGCGAACTGCGGGAAGCGGCGGCCTGGGCGCGGGAAGGACTGCGGGAGACGGCGGGACACGGGGCCTGCCGCGCCGAACTCGCCCTGGCCGCGGCCCAGTCCGGCGATGTCGTCGCCGCCGACGCCACCCCGGGTGACCGCGCCGAGGCCTGGCGGGCGGCGGCCCGCGGCGACCTCGGCACGGCCCTGCGCGCCGTCACCGACGCCTATGACGCGGTACGGCTCGGCACCCCGGGCGAGCGCCCCGGCGAGGGCGTGTTCGCGCAGCACGCCGACGCCCTCACCCGCGGCGACGGACCCGCCCTGGACCGGGCCGCCGCACGCCTGGAGGAGCGCGGCTTCCTTCTCTTCGCCGCCGAGGCGCACGCCCAGGCCGTCCACGTCCACCGCGACCCGCGCGCCGCGCGCACCTCACGCACCCGTGCCGTCGCACTGGCCCGCCGCTGCCAGGGCGCCCGCACCCCCGCCCTGTCGGGGCTCGTCCTCGGTGAACTCACCGCGCGCCAGCGGCAGATCGTCACCCTCGCGGCGGCCGGCCTCAGCAACCGGCAGATCGCCGAGAAGCTGACCCTGTCGATCCGCACCGTCGGCAACCACCTGTACAGCGCCTACGCCCGGCTCGGCGCGAACGACCGGGGCGCGCTGCCCTGGCTGGTGGAACTCCCCGACGCGCAACCGGCCTGAGCGCCGGCTCCATCGACCGGCGGTCTGACCCCCGTGATCGGGGGAGGGGTCAGGCCGCCACCTTCCCCTGCGACCGGCGCGGCGCGGCGCGGACCGTTCGGTTCAGGCCGCGCCGAACGCCGTGAAGGCCCATCCCGTCGCCTGATGCGTCGCGTCGCCCGGCAGCGCGGCCCGCGCGTCGCGCAACGCCTCCGCCAGCGACAGCCCGGCCGCCAGCCCCTTGTGCAGGGCGAGCATCAGCGGCACCACCGCCGCGTCGTTCACCGGCGCGCTGCACGCCACCACACCCGCCGTGCCCAGCGGCAGCAACGCGGTGACCAGACCGAGGAGTTCGTCGGCACCGACCGTCGCGAAGCGGGCCGTGTCGCAGCACGACAGGATGATCCGGTACGGGCTGCGGTCCAGGCGCTCGAAGTCGTGCACGATCAGCGGTCCGTCCGCCATCCGCAGCGACGAGAACAGCGGACTCTCGACGCGGAAGCTGCCGTGCGCCGCGATGTGCGCGAGCGCCGCCCCGTCCAGTTGCTCCAACACCCGCGGCACCCGCGCGTAGTCGTCCTCCAGCACCATCGAACCGGCGTACCGGGCCGCGAGTTCGGGCACCTCGGCCCCCTCGGTCGCCAGCCCCGGTCCCCGGACGAGCACCTGGCGCCGGTCGGGCGGCGGCTCGGTGTCGCGGGCCCGCAGCCAGCCGCTCGCCGACGGCGACACGCTCAGCACCCGCTCCCGCAGCGACGGCAGCAGCGCCCACGGCACCCGGTGCAGCCGGCCGGGCGGCACGATCACGACCGGACCCTGCCCCAGATGTGCCGCCGCCGGACCGAGCAGCAACTCCTCCAGACGCCGCCCCGCGGCCTCCACCAGCGGCAGCCGCGCGTCCGCCCCCGGATGCGCGAGCCGCCGCAGCCCCGCCTGGACGTGCTCGGCCTCCCGCTCGGCGTCGGCGACGCGCCCCGCCTCGAACCGCCGCACCCGTCCCTGTCCGCACAGCAGCACCTGGACCCGCCCGTCCAGTACGGCCAGTTCGACCAGCCGGGTGTCGTCGCCCAGCCGCTCCAGCAGCCGCGTCGGGTCGAAACGGTGGCCGTCACCGGGGGAGTCGCCGCGGATGTGCAGGGTCCGGGAGCGGATCTCCCGCTCCAGGCGCCGCTGTTCACGCTCCAGCGCCGGAACCGGACGGCCCTCCATCCGGGCCGCGTCCGCGCGGGCCGCGATCTCCCGGAACGCGGTCAGGTCGCTCAGCAGCGCCGGATCGGCTGGCGGACGGGTCGGCGGCGTGGACAGCGCGGTGGCCCGCCACCGTTCGCTCCACACCAGCAGCCGCCGCGGACTGCCCGAGTCCAGGCTCGCCCGCTGCGCCAACGCGGCGAGTTCCGCGCCCTGTTCGGTCGCCCGGGCCCGCAACTCCGTGGCGCCCAGCGTCATCCGGTGGTCGTCGAGGACGTCCAGGCCGCGCCGGCACGCCTCCAGGACCCCGCGCGCCGACCCCGCCGCCTCCGCCCGCAGCGCCTGCGCCGCCCAGCCCGTCATCCGGGCCAGCGGCGGACCGCTGCGCCGGCTGCGCGCCGCGACCGCCAAGTGCCGTTCCGCGTCGGCCGTCCAGCCCAGGCCGAGCGCGATCCGGCCCGCGAGCAGCGACGCCTCCGGAGCGGCCGGGGCGCCGAACGAGGCCAGCCGGTCCGCGACGTCGGCCGCGTCCGCCACCAGCCGTCCCGAGCCCCGCCCGGCGGCGACCCGCGCCTCGATCAGGACCAGCCGGGCGTGCGTCTCCCACCAGGGCCGCCGCTGCCCGGCGAACAGCCGCACCGCGAGCGCCGCCCGCGCTATGGCCGTGTGCGGATCCCCGGCGAGCCGGGCCGCCTTCGACGCGACCAGCAGCAGCTCCGCCTTGCGCGTCGACTGCCCGCCGATACCGTCCAGGACCTTGATCGCCGAGTCGGCCTGGCCCAGCGCCTCGGACGCTAGCCCGGCGGCCATGAGGACCTCGCAGCGCCGGATGTACAGCATGAAGGACGGCGTGCCGAGCTTGGCGTAGCGGTCCTCTGCCTCGTCGAACAGCTTCAGCGCCGCCGGGACGTCACCCGAGCGGAACGCGGCGAGGCCACGGCTCTCCACCCCGTCCGCCTTGTCGTGGTCCTGGCCCGTGGTGTCGAACAGCGTCTCGGCCGCCGCGAAGTCCGCCTCGGCCCGCTCCACCGCGCCGACCGCCAGATGCACGGTCGCCCGCAGCGTCAGCGCCCGCGCCGTCCAGATCACGTCGTCCACCTGACGCAGCACCGGGATCGCCCGCCGTACGTCCTCCAGCGCCTCCCGGTGCAGCCCCAGCACCCACGAGGCGTAGGCCCGGCGGAACAGGACGCGCGCCCTGGTGTGCCCGCTGCTCACCTCGACCCCCCGCTCCAGCGCGGCGAGCCCCTGCCGGGTCCGCCCGGAGTGGACGAGGGCCACACCCAGCGCGGCCAGCACATCCCCCTCCCGCTCGGCGGACTCGGCGCGCACGGCGAGGTCCCGCGCACGGCGCAGATGATGGAGGGCCATGGTCATGTCGCCCCAGTCCCGCTGCCAGATCCCGATCACCTGGTGGGCGACGGAGGCGTGCAGCACCGAGGGATCGGTACGGAGTACTTCCTCTGCCCGGGCCAGCGCCTGTTGGGGGGCGGCGAACACCAGGGGCAGCAGTTCGAGAACCTGCTCGCTTCCCGACGTCACCCCACGGATGGTAGTGCTCCGGGTCGCACGCCACACGGGTTTGGTGCTGTATCAATCAAGGACCCCGAGACTCTGACTGACGAACACCGCCTCAGGGGGAGGACCAGTCATGGCACCTCAGCGTTTCCACGAGCAGTTCGACCAGATCCAGCGCTCCATGCCCGACGTCGCTCTGGCGCTCGGACCCGACGACTCGGCCGAGTTCATCTACGAGAAGGGCGTCGTCCTCGCCCGGGACGGCGAGGAGGCCCGCGTCGTCGAGGACACCGTCCGCGAGCACTTCACCGCGGCGACCGGCCTCAGCGGCGACCAGGTGCGCCGCGCCGGACCGCGTACCAACCGCTCCGGCATCACCCGTATCCAGGTCGGCGACCCCAGTCACGGCGGCCCGCGCGCCGACCGCGCCGTCGCCAACGCGCTGCGCGCCATGCGCGCGCCGGAGGGACGCGCCGGACGCCGGCTCGTGAGCCGCAACCACGTCGTGTCGATCGCCGTCAACTCCTGCCCCGGGGACGAGCCCGTGCCCGCCCCGCTCGCCGGAGGCGTCAACCCGGCGCCCGCCCCGGCGGCTTACAACGGCGCCACCGCCGTGAACGTCCTCGTCGTCGACAACGGCCTCACCCACGACCACTCCCTCGTGCCGCTCCTCGCCCACGTCCAGGGCGACCTGCACGGCATCGAGACCGACCCGCTCGGCAACCTCCTCCAGTACGTGGGACACGGCACGTTCATCGCGGGCGTCCTCGCGGCCGTCGCCCCCAACACCAACATCACCGTGCGCAGCACCCTCAACGACGCGGGCGCCATCCTCGAATCCGACTTCGGGGACGCCCTGTTCGCGGCCGTCGACGCGGGCGGCTGGCCCGACATCATCAGCCTCTCCGCGGGAACCTCCAACGGCAGCACCGACGGACTGCTCGGCCTCGACGCCTTCATGCAGGAACTCCGCTCCCAGCGGACCCTGTTGGTGGCCGCGGCCGGCAACAACGCCAGCGCCACGCCGTTCTGGCCCGCCGCCTACGCCACCCTGCCCGGCTACGAGGAGTCCGTCCTGTCCGTCGGCGCGCTGCGGACCGACGGCGAGCACGGCGCCTGCTTCTCCAACCACGGTTCCTGGGTGAACGCCTACGCTCCCGGCGAGCGGCTCACGAGCACCCTCACCGGCTTCGACGTCCCGGTGCCGTACGTGTACCAGCACTCCACGTACGACGCCTGCCGGTTCAACTTCACCTACCTGTGCACCTGCCAGCACCCCCAGCACGTCGGCGTGCTGAGCGGCACCGGCACCCCCGACAAGGTCATCTTCGACGGGTACGCGCACTGGAGCGGCACCTCCTTCGCCACCCCGGCCGCCGCCGGCATGGTCGCCGCGCACATGACCACCCACCCCGAGAAGGACCCGCGCGCGGCCCGTCAGCAGCTGATCGCCGCCAACACCGAGTACGCGGAGGTACGGGGGGCGAACGTGGTGGCGCTCATTCCGCCGACGTGGCACCCGGGTCCGGCAGTACAGCAGTGAGGGCCGAACTCGCCTCCTCCACGGCGTACGATGACTTGCCGTACACGAGGGGTGGGGCCGTGGACCGAGCAGATGTCGGCGCGCTGGTCCAGTCCGCCGTCGACGGCGACGCGGCGGCCTGGAAGGCGCTCGTGGAAGGGCTGAGCCCACTGGTGTGGTCCGTCGTGCGGGCACACCGGCTCAACGACGCCGACGCGCACGAGGTGTACCAGACCGTGTGGTTCCGCTTCGCCCAGCATCTGGGCCGGATCCGCGAACCGCAGAAGGCGGGCTCCTGGCTGGCCAGCACGGCACGGCACGAGAGCCTGAAGGTGCTCAAGAGCTTAAGGCGGCTGACGCCCACCGACGATCCGCAGCTCCTCGACCGGGTCAGTGAGGACCTCACGCCCGAGCAGTCCCTGCTGGACTCGGAGGAGGCGGCGGTGGAGTCCGAGCGCATCCGGCACCTGTGGCAGGAGTTCGAGGAACTCGGCGAACGCTGCCGCTCGTTGCTGCGGATCCTGATGGCCACACCGCCGCCCAGCTACCAGGAGGTGTCCGTCGCGCTCGGGATCGCGGTGGGCAGCATCGGACCCCTGCGCCAGCGCTGTCTGCGCCGGCTGCGGGCACGACTAGAGGCGCGGGGTGCGGTATGAGCGGCGAGGACACCTACGACGACCTGCTGGAGGAGGAGCTCCGGGCCGCCGCCGCCATCGTCGACCCGGTACCGCCCCCACTGCTGCAACTCGCCATGGAGGCCTACGCGTTGCACGATCTCGACGCCCGGATCGCCGAGCTGACCTTCGACTCGCTGGTGGACGCCATCCCGGTGCGGGGCGCGACGCAGGTGCCCCGCATGCTGACCTTCCACGTGGGCGAGGTGACCGTCGACGTGGAGGTGACGGGGGAGGGCCTGCTGGGGCAGGTGCTGCCGCCCCAACAGGCCCTGATCGAGGTCCTCGGCGGGCCGCAGACCGCGGTGCCGCTGGTCGCCGACGAACTGGGCCGGTTCACCGGGCCGGTGCCGCCCGGCGGTCCGTTCGCGCTGCGGCTGCGCACGGGCGGGGAGGTCGTCGTCACGGAGTGGCTGCGGGTCTGACCCCGCACGCCGGCACCACCCTCCTACCCGGCCGGCCTACCAGGTCACGGGCAGCGTCCGCGGGCCGCGGATCATCGTCCTGCGGCGCCACTCGACCTGGTCGGCCGGCACCGCCAGGCGCAGGCCCGGCAGCCGGTCGAGGAGCGTGTCGACCATCAGCTCGGTCTGCGTCCGGGCGAGGACCGCGCCGGTGCAGTAGTGCGCCCCGTTCCCGAAGGAGAGGTGCGGGTTGGAGGTCCGGTCGACATCGAGGTGATCGGGGTCGGGGAAGACCTCCGGGTCCCGGTTGGCGGCCAGGTACGACACGTACACCGGCTCGCCGGCCGTGATCCGCACCCCGCTCACCTCGACGTCCTCCAGGGCGATCCGGGCGAGCCCCACCGAGGAACGGTGCGGGATCCAGCGCAGCAGCTCGTCCAGGACGGCACCCCGGGACTCCGGCCGCTCCCGGGTGCGGCGCAGCAACTCGGGCCGCGTCAGCAGGAGATACAGCATCTGGCCGCAGTTGTGGGTGACGGCCTCGCCGCCGATCTGCAGCGGCCCGGCGAGCCCGACGGCCTCCGCCTCGCTGATGTCGCCCCGCCCCACGGCCGCGCCGAGCAGCGAGTACACGGAGTCGTCCGTGCTCTCCGCCCGGGAGCGGATGGTGTCGGTGATCCAGCCGTACATGCCGTTCTTGGCCTTCTCGGAGGCCTCGGCGCCGCCGGAGGTCGAGATGATCTGCCGGGTCCAGGCGTGCACCTGCTCGCGCATGTCGGCCGGCACCCCCATCACCTCGCTCACCACGGCCAGCGGGAAGGGTTCCAGGATCCGCTCGACGAGATCGGCGGGCGGCCCGGCGCGCAGCAGGTCCGCCAGCAGGTCGTCGAGGATCTCCTGGGCGCGGGGCCGCAGCCGCTTCATCGCCCCCACCGTGAACGCGCCCGCGATCGGCTTGCGCAGCCGGTTGTGGTCGGGCTGGTCGGCGAAGGCCAGCGAGCCCGGACGCGGCTTGAAGTGCGGCGCCATGCGTGTCACCTGGCGGCGGGTGACCTCGGCGCGGCCGAAGCGAGGGTCGTTGGTGATCGCCCTGACGTCCTCGTAGCGGGTGGCCAGCCACGCCCACCCCTCGCCGAAGGGCAGCCTGATCCGGGTCACCGGCCCCTCGCGCATCAGCTCGGCCAGGACCGGATCGAAGTCCGTCCCGTCGAGCTCCAGGTTGGGCCAGTCCCGCACGGCCGCCGGTTCCGTGGTGATCTCCTGCGTCATGCCCCCACCCTCACCGCCCCGACGACCCCCTGTCGCGCGGGAGTGCTCCACCGGGGGCGCGGAGCATGGCGGCGACCCGGCCCGGCTGGCCCTTCCGGCTCGCTCGTGCGGGCGTCACGTCGGATGGCGATCAGAGACGTGGGGAAGAGGTCGGCGCCGAGCGACCGCCGGTCGGCTGTCGGGAGGGCGTGCTCCACCGGGGCACGCGGGTCAGTCCATCGCGTCGATCAGGGGGCCTGGTGCGGCGGTGACTCGGCGGAGCCTGGGCCCGGTTCGCTTGTGCAGGGCGGCGCGTCGGGGGTCGAGCATCAGCGTCGGTGGGGTGGGTGTGACGTCGGTGCCGAGCAGAACGGCGGCTGGCGACCCGTTGCCGCGCGGGGGCGTCGCTCAGCCGCCGCGTCCGGGAGGGCACCGAGTGCGGTGGCGACTCGGCCGAGCCCCGGCCCGGTGGTCGGCTGTCGCGGGGGAGGGCTCCCCGGGCGCGCGTGGGTCAGCCCGCCGCGTCCACGAGGGTGCCGAGTGCGGCGGCGATCCGGTGCAGCCCCGGTCCGGCGGGGCCGCCCGGTTCGGCCATGTAGGTGTCGCGTCGGAGTTCGACCATCAGGGCGGACACGCGCGGGTCCCTGCCGAAGAAGTCCAGCGGCACGTACGTTCCGCTGAACGGACTGTTCAGGCCGACGTCCCCGTACAGCCCGGCGTCACCGAACGCGTCCCGGGCGGCGGCGAGCAGCGCGGGCGGGGTGTGGAAGGCGTCCGTGCCGAGGCAGACCGGGGGACGGGGGCCCTCGCCGTGCAGTTCGTAGGGCAGCCGCGCGGTGGGGTACGAGTGCACGTCGACGATCACGGCCCGGCCCGTGGCGGCCAGCCGCTCCGCGACGGCCTCGGTCATGGCCCGCGCGTACGGCCGGAAGTACCGCGCGAGGAGCGGCTCCGCGTCGAAGCCCGCCTCCCGCAGCACCTCACCGTGCGTCGTGCGCGTGTACACCGCCCCCATGCCCGCGGCGAGCATCTCCTCGCGTTCGTCGGGGAACCGCTCCGGATCGACGACGAGCCGCGACAGCCGGTTCACGAACCGCCAGGGCGTCACCCGGGCCGCCCGCGCCGCCGCCTCCGCGATCTGCGCGGTGTGCGCGTCGACGACGTGGTCCGACTCGCGCTCCAGCGCCGGCCCGTCCATCACGATCCCCGCCCGCACGTCGGCCGGGATCTCCCGCGCCGAGTGCGGCACGTGCAGGATGACGGGCGAGCCGGCCGCACCGGGCAGCAGCGAGAAGGACGGTACGGCGGAGGTCACAGGGCTGCTCCCGGGGCGTTGTCAGTGGCGTGGTGCAGGATCACCTCCATGACGATCCAGAACCACCAGATGGCGTCCCACCCGTTCCTCAAGACGCTGCGGGGGGACGACTACTACCCCGCCGGGTCCGTGGACCGGTGCGGGCAGGTCCTGCTGCGGCTGTGCGAGCGGATCGAGTCGGACCGGCCCGCCGATCTCACCGCGCTCTACGTCCTCACGCACGCCGCCACCGAGGAGATCAACGACCTCCAGGACGACGACGGCTTCGACATCGAGACGGTCGCCCGCGAGGCGATAGCCGAGGAGTTCTGGGTCGTCGCCCGGGCCTACGGCTTCGAGGACGCCGACATCGAGGAACTCGTCGCCACCCGGGACTGGTGAGCCGCCCCCGGGACGAACAAGCCGCCCCGGGACTGACGAGCCGCCCCGGGACTGAGTGAGACGCGGCCCGCCCCGGCCGGGCAACTGCCGACCGGGGCGGGATCACGCGGCGGCCCCGCGGGGCCGGGCGTCGGGTCAGAGCGACGCGAGCGTCTCGTTCCACGTGGTGGACGGGCGCATGACCGCGGCGGCCTTGGCCGGGTCGGGCTGGTAGTAGCCGCCGATGTCGGCCGGCTTGCCCTGCACGGCGAGCAGCTCGTCGACGATCTTCTGCTCGTTCGCCGCGAGGGTCTCGGCGAACGGCGCGAAGGCCTTGGCGAGGTCGGCGTCGTCGGTCTGCGCGGCCAGCTCCTGCGCCCAGTACAGGGACAGGAAGAAGTGGCTGCCGCGGTTGTCGATGCCGCCGACGCGACGGGTCGGGGACTTGTCCTCGTTGAGGAAGGTCGCCGTGGCGCGGTCGAGGGTGTCGGCGAGGACCTTGGCCTTCGGGTTGTCCGTGGCGCTCGCGTACTGCTCCAGGGACGGGACCAGCGCGAAGAACTCGCCGAGGGAGTCCCAGCGCAGGTAGTCCTCCTTGACGAGCTGCTGGACGTGCTTGGGCGCGGAGCCGCCGGCACCCGTCTCGAACAGGCCGCCGCCCGCCATCAGCGGGACGACCGACAGCATCTTGGCGCTGGTGCCCAGCTCCAGGATGGGGAACAGGTCGGTCAGGTAGTCACGCAGGACGTTGCCGGTGACCGAGATGGTGTTCTCGCCGCGGCGGATACGCTCCACCGACAGCTTCGTGGCGTCGACCGGCGCGAGGATCCGGATGTCCAGGCCCTCGGTGTCGTGCTCCGGCAGGTACGCCTGGACCTTGGCGATCAGGTTGGCGTCGTGCGCGCGGGTCTCGTCCAGCCAGAACACGGCCGGGTCGCCGGTGGCGCGGGCGCGGGTGACGGCCAGCTTCACCCAGTCCTTGATCGGCGCGTCCTTGGTCTGGCAGGCGCGGAAGATGTCACCCGCGGCGACCGGCTGCTCGATGAGCACGGTGCCCGCCTGGTCGACGACACGGACCGTACCGGCCGCGGCGACCTCGAAGGTCTTGTCGTGGGAGCCGTACTCCTCGGCCTTCTGCGCCATCAGACCGACGTTGGGAACCGAGCCCATGGTCGACGGGTCGTAGGCGCCGTTGGCGCGGCAGTCGTCGACGACGACCTGGTACACACCGGCGTACGAGGAGTCCGGCAGCACCGCGAGGGTGTCGGCCTCCGCGCCGTCGGGGCCCCACATGTGGCCGGAGGTGCGGATCATGGCCGGCATCGAGGCGTCGACGATGACGTCGGACGGCACGTGCAGGTTGGTGATGCCCTTGTCCGAGTCGACCATCGCGAGGGCCGGGCCCTCGGCGAGCTCGGCGTCGAAGGACGCCTTGATCTCGGCGCCGTTCGCCAGGGACTCCAGGCCCTTGAAGATGCCGCCCAGACCGTCGTTGGGGGAGAGACCGGCGGCGGCCAGCTCGGCGCCGTACCGCTCGAAGGTCTGCGGGAAGAACGCGCGGACCACGTGGCCGAAGATGATCGGGTCGGAGACCTTCATCATCGTGGCCTTCAGGTGCACGGAGAACAGCACGCCCTTGGCCTTGGCCTCGGCGATCTGCGCGGTGAGGAACTCGCGCAGCGCGGCGACGTGCAGCACGGACGCGTCGACGACCTCGTCCTTCAGGACGGGCACGGACTCGCGCAGGACCGTGGTGGTGCCGTCCTCGGCGACCAGCTCGATCTTCAGCGAGCCGGCCTCGGAGATCACGACGGACTTCTCGGTGGAGCGGAAGTCGTTCTGCCCCATGGTCGCCACGTCGGTCCTGGACTCGGAGGTCCAGGCGCCCATGCGGTGCGGGTGGGTCTTGGCGTAGTTCTTGACCGAGGCGGGGGCGCGGCGGTCGGAGTTGCCCTCACGCAGGACCGGGTTGACCGCGGAGCCCTTGACCTTGTCGTAGCGGGCCTGGATCTCCCGCTCCTCGTCGGTCTTCGGGTCGTCCGGGTAGTTCGGCAGCGCGTAGCCCTGCGCCTGGAGCTCGGCGACCGCGGCCTTGAGCTGCGGGATGGACGCCGAGATGTTCGGCAGCTTGATGATGTTGGCCTCGGGCGTCTTGGCCAGCTCACCCAGCTCGGCGAGCGCGTCCGGGATGCGCTGGTCCTCGGCGAGGTACTCCGGGAAGACGGCGATCAGACGGCCGGCCAGCGAGATGTCCCGCGTGGTCACGGCGACACCCGCCTGCGAGGCGTACGCCTGGACCACCGGCAGGAAGGAATACGTCGCCAGGGCCGGGGCCTCGTCAGTGTGCGTGTAGATGATGGTCGAGTCAGTCACCGGGTGCTCCGCTCCACGTCTGCAACATTGCTCGACATCAAGATATCTCGTGATGGTGGCGGGCTCGACAGGGGTCCGTGCAACCAAACGGCCGATCTCGCGGTCCTGGACAGAGATCGTGCATCTGATCGTCGACGGCCGGACGTGACCAACCGGCCGCCCGAACGAAAGCGGACCATGAGATATCGCACCAGAGTGACGGCCCCGGCTGCCCTGATCGGCACCGCCGCGGCGCTGGCGGCGGGCGCCCCGGCGTACGCGGCCTCCGACGCCACCGGGAACGGCGCGGCCTCCGGCACCACCGGGACCGGCGGCGGCACGCCCGGCGCGGAGACCCTCGGGGACACCGTCTATCCGGGCCTCGGCAACGACGGCTACCGTGTCTCGGCCTACCGCCTCGACCTCGCCTACGACGCCGTGACCCGGCTCGTCGAGGCGACGGCGACCCTCACCCTCACCCCCACCCAGGACCTGAGCCGCTTCTCCCTGGACGCCCTCGGGCTCGGCATATCCGCGGTGCGGGTCCAGGGGCGCGAGGCCGCCTTCGAACAGGTGGGCGAGAAGCTCAGGATCACGCCCGGCGTGTTCCTGCCCGCCGGGAGGAAGGTACGCGTCGCGGTGGCGTACACAGCCGACCCGCGCGCCGCGCTCGCGCACACCGCCTGGGTGCCGACCCCCGACGGCTTCGCGACCTGCCCCCAGCCCAACTCGGCGCACACCGTCTTCCCCTGCAACGACCACCCGGCGGACAAGGCGGACCTCTGCGTCCGCCTCACCGTCCCCACGGGCCTGCGGGGTGTCGCGAGCGGCCGGCTCGTCGGTACGGAGGACCTCGGCGACGGCCGGACGGCGTACACCTACCGTTCCCGTGAGCCGATCGCCACCGAGCTCGTGCAGATCACGGTCGGCGACTATGTGATCAAGGAGCGTCCGGGCCCGTCCGGCCTCGCGCTGCGGGACGTCGTCCCCACCGCCCGCGCCGAGGCGCTGGAGCCCGCGCTCGCCCTCACCCCGAACCTGGTGAGCTGGATCGAGGAGCGGCTCGGCGCCTACCCGTTCGAGACGTACGGCCTGCTGCCGTGCAACAACGACGCCTCGGACGCCTTCGACTTCACGGGCCTGGAGACCCAGACCCTCACCCTCTACAAGCCGAACTACCTGCTCCAGGCCGAGTCGAAGATCGGCTCGCACATGATGCACGAGCTGGTCCACTCCTGGTTCGGCAACAGCGTCAGCCCCGCGAACTGGGCCGACCTGTGGATCAACGAGGGCCACGCCGACTTCTACGGGCTGCTCTACCGCTACGAACGCGGCTGGGCCGACTCCCTCGGGCTCGTCACCATGGAAGCCCGGATGAAGGACACCTACGCGCGCGGCGACCAGTGGCGCGCGACGTCCGGCCCGGTCGCCGCCCCCACCGAGGCCACCCTCTTCGACAGCCAGCGCTACCTCGGCGGTGTCCTCGTCCTGTACGCCCTGCGCCAGCAGGTCGGCGAGGACACCTTCCACGCCCTCGAACGCGCCTTCCTGGACCGCTACCGCGACTACTCGGCGACCACGGCCGACTACATCGCCGTCGCCTCCGAGACCGCGGGCACGGACCTGTCCGGCTTCCTCCGCGACTGGCTGTACGGCACGAAGACCCCGCGGATGCCCGGCCACCCGGACTGGACGGTCACCCCGGTGACCTCGGCCCTGCGCCGACCGCAGGACACACCCGGCGGCCACCACGACAACTCGGCCACTTTGTAGGCCACTTGCGGTGCACCGCGTCCCGCCCGGGACGCGGTGCGCTCACCGTCCCCGTGAGGCCGGCGGCCGGTGGGGTGTCACGGGGTGACGTCGAGTGCGTCGCGCTGCTGCGGGATCGTCAGCGAGCCCTGCTGGAGGGAGACCGTGCGGCGCGGGGCCGGGACGCTGATGTTCTCCTGGCGGTAGCGCTTGTGGAGCTGCTTGATGAACTCGTGCTTGATGCGGAACTGGTCGCTGAACTCGCCGACACCGAGGATGACGGTGAAGCCGATGCGCGAGTCGCCGAACGTGTGGAAACGCACCAGGGGTTCGTGCTCGGGCACGGCACCCTCGATCGCGGTCATGACCTCGGTGACGACCTCGCAGGTGACCCGCTCGACATGCTCCAGGTCGCTGTCGTAGCCCACACCGACCTGGACGAGGATCGTCAACTGCTGCTCGGGACGCATGAAGTTGGTCATGTTCGACTTGGCGAGCTGCCCGTTGGGGATCACGATGAGGTTGTTGGAGAGCGCGCGCACGGTCGTCTGACGCCAGTTGATGTCCTCGACATAGCCCTCCTCGCCGCTGCTCAGCCGGATGTAGTCGCCGGGCTGCACCGTCTTGGAGGCGAGGATGTGGATGCCCGCGAAGAGGTTGGCGAGCGTGTCCTGGAGAGCCAGGGCGACCGCCAGACCGCCGACACCGAGGGCCGTCAGCAGGGGCGCTATCGAGATGCCGAGCGTCTGGAGCACCACCAGGAAGCCGATCGCGAGGACCAGCACCCGGGTGATGTTGACGAAGATCGTGGCCGATCCCGCGACGCCGGAGCGGGACTGGGTGACCGTCTGGACCAGCCCCGCCACCAGCCGGGCCGCCGCCACCGTCACCACGAAGATCAGCAGCACGGTGAGGACCTGGTTGGTGTGCCGCTGCGTCGCCGACTTCAGCGGCAGCGCCGCCGCGGCGACCGCCACCCCTCCCGAGAACGCCGCCCACGGCACAACGGTCCGCAGCGCGGCCACGATGACGTCGTCGCCGCTCCATTTCGTGCGATCGGCGTGCTTGCCGAGCCACTTGAGCAGGATCCGCAGCAGGAACGCGGCGACGAGTCCCGCGACCACGGCGATTCCGGCGACCACGAGGTCGTCCATGGTGAGGTCCCGTTGGAAAGCTGTCACGTTGCCACCTGTTCGGAGTGCGGGATGAGCGAGCGCGCGGCCCCGGTCAGCGGGTTGACCTGCGCGACCGCTCATCCTGCCCTATCCGGCACCCCCGTTCGTAGGTGGCCCGACGCGTCTCAGACGATGCCCTCGGCCAGTTCCGCCTGGTCACGGTCCGATCCGTACGCGGCCGTCGTGGGCGTGCCGTACGAACGCCGGGCGGCGTACCACCACACGGTGGCGAGGACGAGTACGACGGCCAGGGCGACGGACGCGTAGTTCATCGTGTCGACCGTCACCGGCGAGGACTGCGGCAGGCAGAACAACACCGTGACCACCGCCACCCACACCACCGCGACCCAGCCGATCGGCCTGCTCCAGCGGCCCAGCGACCACGGACCCGGCTGGAAACGGTCGCCCGCGCGCAGCCGCAGGAAGACGGGGATGGCGTAGGCGGGCGTGATGCCGATGACGTTGATCGCGGTGACCGCTCCGTACGCCGTCGCCGAGTACAGCGACGGCAGGGCCAGCACGCACGCCACCGCGACCGACAGCCACACCGCCGCCACCGGCGTCTGGGTGCGGCTGCTGACCTTGCGCCACAGCGCCGAACCGGGCAGTGCCCCGTCCCGGCTGAACGCGAACACCATGCGGCTGGCGGCGGCGACCTCGGCGTTGCCGCAGAACAGCTGGGCGACGATCACCACGAGGAGCAGCGCGCTGGCCCCGCCCGTGCCGAGGCCGTCGAGGAGGATCTGCGCGGGCGGCACCCCGGTGTCGGTGGCACGCGTGGCGTCGTAGTCCTGGATCGCGAAGGTGAGGCCCGCGAGCAGCACGAACCCGGCGATCCAGGAGACCCAGATGGAGCGGACGATGCCCTTGGCCGCGGAGACGGACGCGTTGGAGGTCTCCTCCGACAGATGCGCGGAGGCGTCATAGCCGGAGAACGTGTACTGGGCGAGCAGCAGACCGATCGCCGCCACGTACAACGGGCTGCTCCAGCCGGTGTCGTTGACGAACTCGGTGAACACGAACGACGGCGACTGGTGGTGGTCGGGGACGATCGCCAGCGCGCCGACGATCAGCGCCACACCCGCCAGGTGCCACCACACGCTGACGGAGTTGAGGACGCTGACCAGACGCACCCCGAACAGGTTCAGCACGGCGTGCACCAGCAGGATCACGACGAAGATCAGCATCGTCCTCCCCGGCGTCGGCTCGAAGCCCCACTGGAGGTTCATGAACGCGCCCGTGAACAGGGCCGCACCGTAGTCGATTCCGGCGATCGCGCCGAGCAGACCGAGCAGGTTGAGCCAGCCCGTGTACCAGCCCCACCGCCGGCCGCCGAGCCGGTCGGCCATGTAGTACAGCGCGCCGGAGGTCGGGTAGGCGCTGGTCACCTCGGCGAGCGCGAGGCCCACGCACAGCACGAACAGGCCGACACCGGCCCAGCCCCACAGCATCACCGCGGGACCGCCGGTGCCCATGCCGAAGCCGTACAGGGTCATGCAGCCGGACAGGATCGAGATCACCGAGAAGCTGATCGCGAAGTTGCCGAAACCGCCCATGCGGCGGGCGAGGACGGGCCGGTAGCCGAGTTCGCGCAGACGTTGTTCCTCGTCGTGCGGCGCGGTCGGTCCGTCGGTGGAGCGGGGCATGCGGAAACCTCCGGAACGGAACGGGACGGAACGGGACTGGACGGGACGGGACTTGGGGGAGGGACTGGTGGGGGAGGAGTGGGTCATGCGGGGCGGCAGCGCGCCCTGGCCTGGAGGAACACCTCCACGGCCTGATCGGGGGTGCGGTACGCCCATGGCAGGGGCGTCCAGTACGGGCCGAGCGCCTCGAACACCCGGGCAGCGTCCTGGAACTGGAGCGCGCCCCACAGGGCGTGGGCGAGATGGTTGAGGTCCAGCAGCGACCGCTCGGCGGTGAAGGTCTGCTCGAACCAGGCGTACAGCGCGCGACGCGCCTCGCGGGTCGCGTCCTCGGCGACCCAGTGCAGATCCAGCGCCGCGTCCCGGCCGCCCGAGCGGCGGTACCGCTCGACCCGCACGTACAGCGGCAGGACGTGCAGCGCGGAGCCCGGCGGCGCGGTGTCGGCGGCCCAGTGCGCGTACCCGGCCGCCTCGGCCAGCCGCCCCGAGGTGCCGTGCTCGTACAGGAACTGGAGCATCCGGTGGTGCGCCTCGCGGTTGTACGGGTCCCGTTTGTCGGCCTCCGCGAGCAGACCCCACGGCCCCGGCGGCAGCATCGGCCCCGGCGGCGCCTCCCGGTGTTCGGCCCAGCGCCGCTCCCCGTCCAGCCGGGACAGGGCCAGCAGACACACCCACGGCACCGGGTCCTGCGGAGCGGCCCTGGCCGCGCCGTGGCTCGCCTGCCACGCCTCCTGCCACAGGTCGCGGGTGTGCGCGTGCCGCTCGCGGTGGGCCCGCAGGGCCCGTTCGACCGAGACCCGGGCGTGCATCACCGTCGCCGGGACGCTCTGCGGCTCCTCCGACAGCCAGATGCGCACCACATCGGTTCCGGCGGCAGCGGCGGCGAGGACCTGGGTGCGCTGCGTCCACTGCCACCAGGCGGACGTCTCGGAGAGCAGCCGCCGCATCGACATCCAGCGTCCGGTGCGCAGTTCCTGGAGGGTGGCGCGCAACGCGGCGTCGTGTCCGGCGGGATCGTAGGCGGGTCGTGCTCCTTCTTTCGCCATCAGCCGCCCGCCCCCGGCCGCGTGGAGCGGGACGGGACGGCAGGGTGGAGTAACAACAGCCCTCCTCTGGGCGGGAGTTCAGGAGCTCGATCGGGTCGGCGGTCACTATAGAGGCGGAGGTTCCACATCTCCGCCCCTTTCCGGATCCTTTCGAACTCCTTTTCACTTCACCCGGTTTGACGCATGGTCAGCGATGCTTGACGCGGCGAGCCGGGCGGGGGCAGGCTGACGCACTGTGATCGCCGAGGACGCCGCCCCGGGAGGTACTCGATGACAGGTCCGGTGCTCGCCGTCGACCAGGGAACGTCCGGCACCAAGGCCCTCGTCATCTGTCCCGAACGCGGAGTCATCGGCGCCGGATTCGCCGAGGTCCGCCCCCGGCACCTGCCCGGCGGACTGGTCGAGGTCGACCCCGCCCAGCTGTACGCCTCCGTCGTCGACGCCGGACACCGGGCGCTCGCCGAGGCACGCGAACCCGTCGTCGCGCTCGGCCTCGCGAACCAGGGCGAGACCGTCCTCGCCTGGGACCCCGCCACCGGACGTCCGCTCACCGACGCCCTCGTCTGGCAGGACCGCCGCGCCGAGACCGTCTGCGAGGAACTAGCCC
This sequence comes from Streptomyces sp. NPDC090106, assembly GCF_044747265.1. Classification (NCBI taxonomy): domain Bacteria; kingdom Bacillati; phylum Actinomycetota; class Actinomycetes; order Kitasatosporales; family Streptomycetaceae; genus Streptomyces; species Streptomyces sp. NPDC090106. The sequence continues at coordinate 406,465 of NZ_JBIVDS010000008.1, forward strand.
CCCACGCGGACGAGTTGCGCGCCCTCAGCGGGCTGCCCCTCGACCCGTACTTCGCCGCGCCCAAGATGGCCTGGATTCGCCGTCACCTCACCCGCGAGGGCGTCGTCACCACCACCGACTCCTGGCTGATCCACCGCCTCACCGGAGCCTTCGTCACCGACGCGGCGACCGCCGGCCGCACCCAGCTCCTCGACCTCGACACCGCGACCTGGTCGCCGCGCGCCCTGGATCTGTACGGACTGGCCGACGACACCCTCCCGAAGATCGTCGACAACGCCCGGCCCATCGGCACGACCAGGGCGTTCGGCGCCGAGATCCCCCTCACCGGCCTCGCCGTCGACCAGCAGGCCGCGCTCCTCGCCCAGCGCGTCACCGAACCCGGCGGCGCCAAGTGCACCTACGGAACCGGCGCGTTCCTCCTCGCCCCCACCGGCGACACCCCGCGGCGCGGCGACTCGGGACTCGTCAGCTGCGTGGCCTGGCGCCTGGACGGCCGCACCAGCTACTGCCTCGACGGACAGGTCTACACGGCCGCGTCCGCCGTGCGCTGGCTCACCGACCTCGGCGTCATCAGGGGCGCCGCCGACCTCGACGCCGTCGGCGGCACCGTCCCCGACAGCGGCGGCGTCACCTTCGTCCCCGCGCTCGCCGGACTCGCCGCCCCCTGGTGGCGCGGCGACCTGCGCGGCTCCCTCACCGGCCTCGGCCTCGACACCCGGGCCGGCCATCTGGTGCGCGCGCTGTGCGAGGGCATCGCCGCCCAGGTCGCCGAACTCGCCGACGCGGCGGGCCAGGACCTCGGCGCCCCGCTCACCGCACTGCGCGTCGACGGCGGTCTGACCCGCTCGGCGCTCCTCATGCAGGCCCAGGCCGACCTGCTGCAACGCCCCGTCGAGGTGTCCACCCTGCCGGACGCCACTGCCCTCGGCGTCGGCGCGCTCGCCCGCCTCGGCGCCGACCCGGGCAAGCCCGTCGAGGACGCGCTGCCCGACGCCAAGCCCTCCGCCGTCCACACACCCCGCATCGGCGCCGACGAGGCCGCCGCACGCCGGGCGCGCTTCCGCGACGAGGTCGCCACGCTCCTCGACCGGACCCCGCCCGCATGACCGTCACCAGGACCGGACGGCTCCCCGACCGCACGTACGACATCGCCGTCGTCGGCGCCGGAGTCGTCGGCTGTGCCATCGCCCGCCGGCTCGCCCGCCACCCCGGACTCGACATCGCCCTCGTCGAGGCCCAGGACGACATCGGGCAGGGCAGCTCCAAGGCCAACACCGCCATCCTGCACACCGGTTTCGACGCCGTGCCCGGTTTGCTGGAGGCCCGGCTCGTCCGCGAGGGCTCCCGGCGACTCGCCGAGTACGCCGCCGAGTCCGGCATCCCCGTCGAACCCGTCGGCGCCCTGCTCGTCGCCTGGGACGAGGAACAGCTCGCCGCGCTGCCCCGGCTCGCCGAGAAGGCCGAGCGCAACGACCACAAGGCGACCCGGCTCATCGGCGAGGCCGAACTGTACGAGCGGGAACCGCACTTGGGCCCCGGCGCGCTCGGCGCCCTGCACGTGCCCGGCGAGAGCGTCATCTGCCCCTGGACGACGACCCTGGCGTACGCCACCCAGGCCGTCCGGCACGGAGTGGACCTGCACCTCAACTCCGCGGTGGAGCGGCTGAGTCCGGGCTCGCTCACGACCTCCCGGGGCACCCTCCGCACCCGCTGGACCGTCAACGCGGCCGGGCTGCACGCCGACACGCTCGACCGTCACCTCGGCCACGACGACTTCACCGTCACCCCGCGCCGCGGCCAGCTCGTCGTCTTCGACAAGTTCGCCCGTGGCCTGGTCCGGCACATCCTGCTGCCCGTCCCGACGGCCCTCGGCAAGGGCGTCCTGGTGGCGCCCACCGTCTACGGCAACGTCCTGCTCGGCCCGACCGCCGAGGACCTCGACGACAAGCGCGCCACCCGGTCCACCACCGAAGGACTCGCGGACCTGCGCGAGAAGGGCCGCCGCATCCTGCCCCGCCTGCTCGACGAGGAGGTCACCGCCGTCTACGCGGGCCTGCGGGCCGCCACCGAGCACGACGACTACCGCATCGCCGCCCACCCCGACCAGCGGTACGTCACGGTCGGCGGCATCCGCTCGACCGGCCTCACGGCCTCCCTCGCGATCGCCGACCACGTGGTCGAGCAACTCGCCTCCAGCGGCATGGAGTTGGGGCCGGAGCGGGAACTCGACCCCGTGCGCATGCCGAACCTGGGCGAAGCTTTCCCCCGCCCCCACCAGCAGCCCGGACGCGTCGCCGCCGACCCCGAGTACGGCACCCTCGTCTGCCACTGCGAGCGCGTCTCACGCGGCGAGATCCGCGACGCCCTCACCAGCACCGTCCCCCCGGCCGGCCTCGACGGACTGCGCCGCCGCACCCGCGCGCGAGCGGGCCGCTGCCAGGGCTTCTACTGCGGGGCGGCCGTCCGCGACCTGTTCGAGAACTCGAAGGCGGCACCGTCATGACCCGGAAGGTCGACGTCCTCGTCGTCGGCGCGGGCCCCGCCGGACTCACCGCCGCCGCGGCCCTCGCCGCGTCCGGCGTGCGCCGTGTCGAGGTGCTGGACCGGGAACGACAGGCCGGTGGCGTACCCAGGCACTGCGCGCACGGCGGGTTCGGCACCCTCCTGCGACCGCTGACCGGCCCCGCGTACGCCCGCCAGCTCACCGAGACCGCGCGGCGCGCCGGGGCGGTCGTACGCACCGGCGTGACCGCCCTCGACTGGGCGGGGCCCCTCGCGCTGGCCACCGTGGGCCCGGACGGCGCCGAGACGATCGAGGCGCGGGCCGTCGTCCTGGCCACCGGATGCCGCGAACGCCCTCGCGCCGCCCGCCTGGTGCCGGGCACCCGTCCGGCCGGCGTCTACACCACCGGCGAGCTGCAACAGGCCGTCCACCTGTACGGACAGCGGATCGGCACCCGGGCCGTGATCGTCGGCGCGGAGGCCGTGTCGTACGCCGCCGCCGGGGCGGTGCGGACGGCGGGCGCGGAGGTCGTCGCCCTGGTGACGGAAGGCGCCGGCCGCGCCCCGACGGCCGTGACCCGGCTGCGCCGCCGCGACCCCGTGCTCACCGGCACGACGGTCACCGAACTCCTCGGCCACGGACGCCTGTCGGGCGTCCGCGTCCGCCACCGGGACGGCCGTACGACCGTGCTGTCCTGCGACACCGTCGTGTTCACCGGCGACTTCGTGGCCGACGACGAGCTGGCGAGACGCGGCGGGATCGCCCTCGGCACGGCGGCCCCCGCGACGGACCGGCCGGGCGTGTTCGCCGCCGGGGCACTGCTGCACCCGGGAGAACGGGCGAGAGCGGCTGCCCTCGCCGGTGCCGACGCCGCCGCCCTCGCCGGTGCCGAAGCGGCGGTCCTCACGGCCCGGTGAACGTCCCGTGCCGCCCCGCACCGGACGCGAACCGTGCCGCGCCTTCCATGCCCTCGGCCAACACGCCCGCCCCGTGCCGGAGTTCGACGCCGATCGCCGCCGACTCGTCGAGGCCCTCCTGGTCGTACACCGAGGCGCGGTCGGAGCGCAGGCACGCCTGGGGGAACGCGGCGATCGCGGCGGCGAGTTCCTCGGCGGCGGCCCGGCCGGTGCCGCTCGGCACGACACGGTTGGCGAGGCCGAACTCGTACGCCTCGCGGGCGTCCACCGGGCGCCCGGTGAGGATCATGTCCAGGGCGCGGCTCGTACCGATCAGGCGGGGCAGCCGTACCGTGCCGCCGTCGATCAGGGGGACGCCCCAGCGGCGGCAGAACACCCCGAACACGGCGTCCTCCTCTGCGACCCGCAGATCGCACCACAGCGCCAGTTCGAGGCCACCGGCCACGGCGTGCCCGGCGACCGCGGCGATCACCGGCTTCGACAGCCGCATCCGCGTCGGCCCCATCGGCCCGTCACCGCCCTCGGCGACCCGGTTGCCGTGCCCGGCGCCCATCGCCTTGAGATCGGCGCCCGAGCAGAACGTGCCGCCCTCGCCCCACAGCACCGCGACCCGCGCCTCGTCGTCCGCCTCGAACGCCCGGAACGCGGCGGCCAGTTCGACGGCCGTCGGCCCGTCCACGGCGTTGCGCACGGCGGGCCGGGAGAGGATCACCGTGGTGACGGGCCCCCGACGTTCACAACGGACGGACGTGACAGCCACGGCCCACCTCCCGGTGATCGGATGCGGGCCACAGTACGTCCACGACCACCGCCCGGGCGACGGGTGTCTCGTCCGATCCTGCCGCACGGGCGGCTGCCGTCCCGTGTGGGGCCGCGGCTCGGGCGGCCGTCGTTGTGCCTGCGGTCGCCACGCGGGTGCCTGCCGTCCCGCCTGCGGCTGCCGCCCGACCGACTGAACGCTCATCCCCAACTCCGGCTGGGGCGGGTGTGGTTCCGCCCTCGTCCTCGAATCGGGCGGCTGTTGTCCCGCCAACGGTCCCGCCCACACGACCGTGATCACGCCTCCGGTCCCGCGCGGACAATCGCGATCCCGCCTTCGCTCCCGCTCAGCCGACCGCGATCATGCCTGCGGCCCGGCTCGGGCAACCGTCACCACGCGCCGGTCTCGTCCGGAGGACTGCCGTCACGTCCCCGACCTTGCTCCGGTGCCGGTCATCGCTCTGCCGCTCCGCTCAAGCGGCTGCCGTCCCGTCCGCGGCTGCTGCCCGACCGACTGAACTCTCGTCTCCAACTCCGGCTGGGGCGAGTGTGGTTCGGCCCTCGTCCTCGGCTCGGGGGCTGTCGTCTCGCTGGCGTCGCCGCCCTTCGGCCATCGCGATCACGCCTGGGGTTCCGTTCGGGCAACCGCCGCCACGTCCCCGGCCTCGTCCGGAGGGCCGGCGTCACGCCCCCGGGAACCCGCCCAGACGATTCCCACCATGCCCCCCCACCCCCCCTCAGATCACCTTCATCCGCACCAGCGCACCCAACGTAAGCGCCCCCGGCAGGATCGGGACCCACACCGTGATGATCCGGTAGGTGAGGACCACCGCTGTGGCGATCGCGGCCGGGCCGCCCGCCGCGACCAGGGCGAGGACGAGTGCCGCCTCCACGGAACCCACGCCGCCCGGGGTGGGGATCAGGGCGACCGCGATCGTCGCCGCCAGGTAGGCGACGACCATGTGCGCGGGCGGTACCGGGAGGCCCATCGCCATGCCCACCGCGACCAGACCGCCCGCCTGGAGCGCCGGGAACGCGAACGAGCCGCCCCACAGCGCCAGTGCCCGGGAGGGCCGGGTGTGCACGGCGCGGAACTCGCCGAACGCGGTCCGCAGGAACGTGAGGACGAACAGGCGCAGGCGGCGTACGAGCAGCAGGACCAGCAGCGCCGCGACGGCGAGCGTGCCGACGGCCGCGAGGAGCGGGACCAGCGCGCCGTCCGGCAGGAGCGAACCGAACCGCAGCGCGTGCGGGAACACCATCAGCAGAACCGCCAGCAGACCGATCCGGGCGACCGACTCGGCGAGCAGATACAGCGCGACCGCCGCCGAGGAACGGGCCAGCGGCACCCCGCACACCGCCATGAACCGCAGATTGACCGCACTGGCCCCGAGGCCCGTCGGCAGCAGATGGTTGGCGGCGCCCGCCGCGAACTGCGTGGCCAGCAGCCGTCGTACGGGCAGCCGCTGCACGAGCGCGCCCTGCCGGGCGGCGGACGCGGCGACCCAGGTGCCGCAGGTGGCCGCGCCGGCGGCCAGCAGCCACGGCCACTGGGCGTGGCGCAGATGCCCGAACCCCGCCACCAGCACCTGCCGGTGGTGCACGGCGACCCACAGCACGAGCACCAGCGGCGCCAGCATCAGGATCTGCCGGCCGGGCAGTCGCCGCAGGGCTCGGGGGAAACGCGCGGTCATCACATCGGGGAAGGTTCTCCGCGCCAGGACAACACCAGGTTGCGCACGCGGGGACGGCGGCTGACGGACTTGAAGCGAATCGGCCCGCGCCGCGACGGAACCGGCCTTGACCTCAACATTGGTCGAGGTTCTACGGTCCCTCTCATGAGCATGGAGACCACAGCCTGGACGCAGCTGCAGAGCGTGATGAACGCCCGGCAGGAGACCCGTCCCTTCGCCCGCGAGACCCTGCGCCGCATCGGCGCCTTCGCCCGGCCGCACCGCCGCAGGATCGCGCTCTTCGTCGTGCTCGGGGTGCTCACCGCACTGCTCGCGGTCGCGACCCCGGTCCTCGCGGGGGACGTCGTCGACGCGATCGTGTCGGACGGCGAGGAGCGGACCGTCGTCCGCCTCTCGGTCCTGATCGCCCTCATCGCGGTCGTCGAGGCGGCGCTCGGCATCCTCGGGCGGCGCCTGTCGGCGACGCTCGGGGAGGGGCTCATCCTCGATCTGCGGACAGCCGTGTTCGATCATGTGCAGCGCATGCCGGTCGCGTTCTTCACACGTACCCGTACGGGCGCGCTCGTCTCCCGACTCAACAACGACGTCATCGGAGCCCAGCGCGCCTTCAGCAACACTCTGTCCGGTGTGGTCAGCAACCTGGTCACGCTGCTGCTCACACTGGCCGTCATGCTGACCCTGTCCTGGCAGATCACCCTGCTCGCGCTGGCGCTGCTGCCCGTGTTCGTGCTGCCCGCCCGCCGCATGGGCATCCGGATGGCCCGGATGCAGCGCGAGGCCGCCACGCTCAACGCGGCCATGGGCACCCGGATGACCGAGCGGTTCTCGGCGCCCGGCGCCACCCTGATCAAGCTCTTCGGCCGCCCCGAGCAGGAGTCCGAGGAGTTCGCGGCCCGCGCCCGCCGCGTCGCCGACATCGGGGTGCGCACGGCCACGGCCCAGTCGGTCTTCATCACCGCCCTGACCCTCGTCTCCGCCCTGGCGCTCGCCCTCGTCTACGGCCTCGGCGGCTGGTTCGCGCTGCGCGGCACCCTGGAGGCGGGCGACATCGTGTCCCTGGCCCTGCTGCTGACCCGCCTCTACGCCCCGCTGACGTCTCTCGCCGGAGCCCGCGTCGAGGTGATGAGCGCACTCGTCAGCTTCGAACGGGTCTTCGAGATTCTGGACCTGAAACCGCTCATCGAGGAGAAGCCGGATGCCCGCCCGGTCCCCGACGGGCCGGTGGCCGTCGAGTTCGACGACGTCCGCTTCGGCTACCCGTCCGCCGACAAGGTCTCCCTCGCCTCCCTGGAGGAGGTCGCCTCCCTCGACACCCGTGGCGGCGAACAGGTCCTCGGCGGTGTCTCCTTCCGCGCCGAACCCGGGCAGACGGTGGCCCTCGTCGGCTCCTCCGGCGCGGGCAAGTCGACGATCGCCGCACTGCTGCCCCGCCTCTACGACGTCGACGACGGCGCCGTGCGCGTGGGCGGCGCCGACACCCGGGACCTGACCGCCCGCTCGCTGCGCGAGACCATCGGCATGGTCACCCAGGACGGCCACCTCTTCCACGACACCGTCCGCGCGAACCTCCTGCTGGCCCGCCCGGACGCGGACGAGCCCGACCTGTGGCAGGCGCTGCGCCGCGCCCGCCTGGAGACCCTGGTGCGGGCCCTGCCCGACGGTCTCGACACGGTCGTCGGTGAACGCGGCTACCGCCTCTCCGGCGGCGAACGCCAGCGCATGACCATCGCGCGGCTGCTGCTGGCCCGTCAGCGCGTGGTCGTCCTGGACGAGGCGACCGCCCACCTCGACAACACGTCGGAGGCGGCCGTGCAGGAGGCCCTGGCGGAGGCGCTGGAGGGCAGGACCGCGCTGGTGATCGCCCACCGTCTGTCCACCGTGCGCGCCGCGGACCTGATCCTCGTCGTCGAGGCCGGACGGATCGCCGAACGCGGCACCCACGAGGAGCTGCTGGCGGCGGGCGGACGCTACGCGGAGCTGTACCGGACCCAGTTCGAGGACGAGCCGGGGAACGCGGACGGGGCCGCCCTCCGGCTGAGGGCGGCCCCGCGCGACGCTGCTCCCGCCGCTACTCGACGATGATCCTGAACGTGCTGGTCGTGTTGCGGATGTCCTGGGCGTTGCCGCTCATCCGCAGGTTGCGGAAGGTGGCCTCACCGACGGCCGGGCCCTGACCGGGTTCCGGCAGCTCGTTGGCCCAGATGCCCCAGCCGGACTTCGCGTCGAACGCGTCTCCGCTCTTCTTGGAGTCGGTGATGGAGATGTCGGTGAAGATCGTGTCCTTCACCGGGAACTGCGGTTGCCCGCCGACGTAGTTGGTCTGGAACATGACGCCTCCGTAGGTGGAGTCGTCGATGTCGACGTCGTTGACCCTGATCCCCTGGAAGACCTTCGAGGCGGAGAACGCCCAGATCGCGGGGAAGACCTGGGAGCCCCAGAAGTGGCCGCCGGTTCGTTCCAGGGAGACGTTCTCGATCGTCGTGGGCTCGGTGCCGAAGCCGTTCATCGGGTAGCCGAAGTCCAGCGAGGAGATCGTGATGCCGGAGTAGACCAGGGTGTCGGCGACGCGGATGTTGCGGAAGGTGTTGCTGTAGCCGCCGTACACCGCGATACCGGCCGCCCGCCAGGTGAGCGTCGACGTCAGGTTCTCGTACAGGTTGTTCTTCTCGTCGGCGCCTCCGGCGTCGATCGCGGAGAACAGGGCGAAGCTGTCGTCGCCGGTGGCGCGGGCGTCGTTGTTGACGACGTGGTTGTCCGTGGAGCCGTTCGTCATGTTGACGCCGTCGGCGAACATGTCGCGGATACGGGAGTTCTTGATGGTGACGCGGTCGGTGTTGGCGCCCCAGTACAGGCACACCATGTGCTCGACCCAGATGTCGTCGATGGTGATGTCGGCGACGTTGGCGAAGTCGAACACCTTGCCGGGACCGTCGATCCGGGACGTGTAGTTGCCGAAGTAGGAGAAGCCGGCGAACGACGAGCCGTTCGCGGTCGCCTCGGCCCGGAAGCCGACGTCGGTGTTCTCCTGCGACGAGGGCGCGTGGAAGCGGGTGAACCACGACCCGGCGCCCACGACCTTCACGGCCTTGCCGTAGACCTGGAACTTGCTCGCCGTCTCGTAGTCACCGGCGGGCAGATAGACCCCCACCAGCTTGCCCGTGGTGTCCATGCGGACCTTGTCGAGCGCGTTCTGCACGTCCTGGTGCGAGAAGCCCGCCGGGACCGTGTAGGCGGCCGGGTCGGGGTTCGGGAGTGCCGTCGCCTGCTCGGTGTTGACGAAGTCGATCGCGTACGACGGGGCGGAGTTGGCCGCGTCCTTCTGCAGCCGGATCTTCGCACCGGCGGGCACGGTCCTGCCGAGCTGGACGTTCGCCTCGTCGTAGATGTGGCGCGGGGCACCGGAGCCGGGCGAGTTGCCGGGCGCGGTCTCGTTGCCGTACAGCCAGGCGTACTGCGAGGTCAGGTCGATCGCCTTGAGGAACTGGCCGTCGACGTAGACGTTCAGGGTGGTGTTCGTGCCGTCGGGGACCGAGAAGCGGGTCACCAGGGTGTTCGTGCTGGCCCGGGTGGTCCACTCGACGTACTGGCCGGTCGCGGTGAGGGTGACGGCCTTGCGGCCACTGGCCTCGCCCGCGACGTCGCCGATGGTCCGGTTCGGTCCGACGACCTTGGCGCCACCGCCGACGGTGCCGTCCTCCGCCTCGTACATGTCGTAGGGCATGTCGGCGCCGCGGCCGACGAACAGGGGCTGTGTGGTGGTGTTGTTGGCGCGCTTGACGGGCAGTTCGTTGGCGTCGTCGGCGAGGACCGTGCGCACGCTGTACTTGCCGTTGGCGGCGGTCCAGGAGCCGAGGCTCACCGGTGCGGTGGTCTGGCCCGCCGCGATGGCGCCGCTGTAGGACGCGGTGAGCGTCTTGACGGTGGCACCGCTCGCGTTCAGGACGGTGAGGGTGATGCCGTGGGCGCCGGAGGCGGAGGCCACCGAGCCCTGGTTCTTGACGGCGACGGTGAACTTGACCTCGTCACCGGCGGACGCGCTGGACGGGGTCCACGAGACGGGTGCCGCGATCAGGTCGGAGCTGGAGACGGGCTTGACGACGAGGGCGTCGGAGCGGGTGAAGACGTTGTTGCCGTCGTTCTGCTCGATGACCTTGTTCGACGGGTCCACCTCGGCGCCGACGGGGTAACTGCCCGCCTCCCGGGTGCCGATGCTCGCGGTGACCGTCGCCGACGCGCCGGCCGCGAGCGCCGGGACGTCCGCCGTGGCGGCCTTCGTCCCGCCGAGCGTGAAGTCCAGGTCGGTCGCCTTGGCCGCCTTCGTGCCGCTGTTGGTGACGGTCGCGGTCAGGCTGATGGCGTCCGACTCGACCGGCGCGGCGGGGGAGTTGGTGATGCCGGTGACCCGGAGATCCGGGTTGGCGGCCGGGGTGCCGATCACCTGGACCTCGGCGACCTGGGCGCCGGGCGCGCCGGAGTTGGAGGTGAACCTGAGCTGGATGTCGGCGGCGGCCCCGGAGACCGGGACGGTCACCGTGTTGCCGGTCGCCGGATTGAACGTGTAGTCCTTCGCCGCGACGAGGCCGGTGAACGCCGTCGCGTCCTGGTCACGGCCCAGCACCTGGATGTTCTGGGTCCGCGTCGACCAGGCGGCGTCCGGGTTCAGCTTCACGACGACCTGGGAGAGGTCGGCGTTGGCGCCCAGCTTGGTGGTGAGGGTGGCCGGGTAGGCGCCGCCCCCGCTCTCCCAATAGGTGGCGACCTGACCGTCGTTGGCGTTCGTCGCCACATAGGTGAAGGTGGACGAGGACGCCTCGATGGGCTTGCCCTGCGCGAGGTCGGAGCCGGAGCCGCTGCCCGGCCGCGTGACGCTGTTGCTCGCCACCGACACGTTCCCGGCGGCGTCCTTGGCCCGCACGGAGTAGGTGACCGTCGCGGACGCCGACGGGGTGTCGGTGTACGTCAGCACGTCACCCGCCACCGACTTGACGACCTGGCCGCCCGCGTACACGTCGTACCCGGTGACGCCGACGTTGTCGCTCGACGCCTGCCACGTCAGCTTCACGTCGTTGCCGGACTGCGTGTAGGCGAGGTTGCCGGGCGCGGTGGGCGCCTGGGTGTCGCCGCCGGTTCCCTTGCGGGTCACGCTGTTGCTGTTGGCCGAGACGTTCCCGGCGGCGTCCTTGGCCCGCACGAAGTACGTGACGTCGGTGCTCGCGGGCTGGGTGTCGGTGTACGTCAGGACGCTCCCGGCGACACTCGCCCTCAACTGGCCGTTCGCGTAGACGTCGTAGCCGGTGACGGCCGTGTCGTCGGTGGCCGCGCTCCAGGCCAGCCTGATCTGCCCGGTGGCCGGTTCGGTGTAGGCCAGGCCGGCCGGCGCGGTGGGCGCCTGGGTGTCGCCGGTGGCCGGTCCGTAGACCTCCAGCTCGGACAACTGCCCGGCCGGCCAGCCGGTGTTGGCGGTGACGTACGCGCGCACGTACCGGGTCGTGGTGGTGTCGAAGCCGATGGTGTTCGACTGGTCGTTGCCGCTGTCGAAGGTGTACGCCTTCGAGGCGGTCAGGTCGGTGAAGTTCTGGTTGTCGGTGGAACCCTGGATCTTGAGCGTCTGGCTGCGGCTCGGCCAGCCGCTCGGCAGGCGCAGTGTCACCTGGTTCACCTGGACCGAGGCACCGAGGTCGACCTTCAGCCACTGCGGGAAGGCGTTGTTGGCGCTCTCCCAGTACGTGGCCCGGTTGCCGTCACCGGCGTTGGCCGCGCCGTAGACGTCCGCGTGCCCGCTCTCGCTGAACGTCTTTCCGAGCGCGAGGTTGGGGGTCGCGGCGGCGCTCGTGAGGACCTGCATCTCGGCGAGCTGCGCGGTGGGCGCGACCGAGTTCCCCGAGAAGTCGGCCCGTACGTACCGGGCGAGCGTCGCCGGGAAGGAGATCCGCACCGTGTTGCCGTTGCCGGGGCTGAAGACGTACTGCGCCGACGACTTGAGCGTGGCGAAGCTCGTCCCGTCGGCGCTGCCCTGGAGCGCGAGCGTCTGCTTGCGGGTCTCCCAGTCCGCGGGCAGCCGCAGCACGACCTGGCGGACACGCCGGGCCTTGCCGAGGTCGGTCTGCACCCACTGGGCCGCCTTGCTCCCGGCCTGCCAGTAGGTGTCGCTGTCGCCGTCGGTGATCTGGGCGGCGGGGTGCGCGCGCAGTGCGCTGCCGGCCTTGACGGGTGCCTCGGCGGCGACGTCGGGGCCACCGGCCGCGTGCGCGCCGACGGCGGGCAGTCCCAGAACCAGGAGGGACGAGGCGAGCGCGGCGGTCGCCGCTCGGCGCCTGAAGGATCTGGGTCTGCGTCGAACCGTGCGAATCATGTGGGGACTCCCTGCGGAGGTGCGCGCGCCGAGCGGCGCGCGCAGGTTCTTGCGCGGTTTCATCGCAATATTGCAGAGCGCTATAAGTCCGTCTACGGTCCGGGCGACACAACTTTCACGCCGTGACACGATGCCCCGCCCGAACGGCGGTGCCTGCTTACGCAGTTCGACGCAAACGAATGAAAGTGGCGCAAGATATTGCGTCGATTACGTCATCTTGTTGCGCTGCATTGCGTGCACCCCGGGCGCCCTGGGTCGGGTGCCGCGACCGGGTGCGGCGGCCGGGCGCCCCTGACCTGGCGGGCGAACCGTTGTACCCTCCGGGGACCGCCCTTGACCTGGAGAAACAGGCAGGGAGCAGACAATTGGGGAGTTACTCCGTGTTTCGAACCATGTTCAAATCGAAGATCCACCGCGCCACCGTCACCCAGGCCGACCTGCACTACGTGGGATCGGTGACCATCGACGCGGACCTGCTGGACGCCGCCGACCTGCTGCCCGGCGAACTCGTCCACATCGTCGACATCGCCAACGGCGCCCGTCTGGAGACGTACGTCATCGAGGGCGAGCGCGGCTCGGGCGTCATCGGCGTCAACGGTGCCGCCGCCCATCTCGTCCACCCCGGCGACCTGGTGATCATCATCAGTTACGCTCAGGTCAGCGATGCCGAGGCGCGCGCCCTGAAGCCGCGGGTCGTGCACGTGGACCGCGACAACCGGATCGTGGCCCTGGGTGCCGACCCGTCGGAGCCGGTGCCGGGCACCGAGCAGCAGCGCAGCCCGCAGGCCGTACCGGCCTGATCCGAGACGGTCACTTCCAGGAGCGTGCCCATGAGCGACACCGAGATCCGCGACGACCGGCCGGCCGGTCTTCTCCAGGCCTTCGACGGCGACGAAGTCACCGGCCGCATCGAGTACTTCGTCCTCGAATCGCCCGGGCGCGCCCTGGTCCCCGTCCACACGATCGTGGAGCCGGCCCACGAGGGGAAGGGCATCGCGGGCTCGCTCGCCCGCGAGCTCTACGCCCTCGCCGAGCGCGAGGGCGTCGTCGTCGCCCCGCTGTGCCCCTACGTCGTCAAGTGGGCCGCGCGCCACCCCGACGAGGCCCCGGCCGCCGACCCCGAGCTGCTGCGTGCGGCGAAGGAGTGGCTGGTGGCGCATCCGGGCCGCTTCTAGGGGTACGCGGGGGAGTAGTCCAGAGCCGATGTCGACGAATGGCCGGAGGACCCCATGACCGACCCCTACCCGGACCCGCTCACCCCGCCCCCCACCCCGGGCCCGGACCCGGTTCACCCGTCGCCCGTACCGGACCCGTCCCCGCCGCCCGCGCCGACGCCGCAACCGCCCGGCCCGGGCCCGCAGCCGACGCCGCAGCCCCCCGGGCCGGGTCCGCTGCCGACACCGCCCCCGGACCCCGCGCCGTCGCCGGTCCCGCCGGGTCCGGAGCCGGTACCGAGCCCGGAGCCGGGACCGCCGCTCAGCTAGGGCGGACAGGGCCCTGAACGCGCCAGGGGCGCGGGAACCGTGTGAACGGTTCCCGCGCCCCTGCCGTCGTCCCGCGAGCGGCGGCCCCGATCGGGGTCAGCCGGAGATCTCCGAGCGGTCCCCGCCCCAGAGCGTGTGGAACGAACCGTCCCGGTCGGTCCGCCGGTAGGTGTGCGCCCCGAAGAAGTCCCGCTGGCCCTGCGTGAGCGCCGCGGGCAGCCGCTCGGCACGCAGCGCGTCGTAGTACGCGAGCGCCGCCGAGAAACCGGGCGTCGGCACACCCTGGCGGGTCGCCGCGACGATCACCTCACGCCAGTCGTCCTGAGCGGCGGCGATCTCCCGGGCGAACGTGTCGTCGGACAGCAGGCTCGGCAGGTCGGCCCGCGTGTCGTAGGCGGCCCGGATGCGGTCCAGGAACGCCGCCCGGATGATGCACCCGCCGCGCCAGATCGCGGACACGGCACCCAGGTCGATGTCCCAGTCGTACTCCTCGCGCGCGGCGGCGATCTCGTGGAAGCCCTGCGTGTACGACACGATCTTCGAGGCGTACAGCGCCTGCTCGACCCGGTCGGCGAACGCGGCGGCCTCGGCCTCGCCGAGCGGCGTCGCCTTCGGCCCGGCGAGCCCGCGGGACGCCTCGCGCAGATCGGCGTGGCCGGACAGGGACCGCGCGAAGACGGCCTCGGCGATCCCGGAGACCGGGACGCCCAGGTCGAGGGCGATCTGCACGGTCCAGCGCCCGGTGCCCTTCTGCTCGGCCTGGTCGACGACCACGTCCACGAACGGCTTCCCGGTGGCCGCGTCGACGTGCGCGAGCACCTCGGCGGTGATCTCGATCAGATAGGAGTCGAGCCGCCCGGTGTTCCAGGTACGGAAGATCTCCGCGATCTGCGCGGGCGTGTACCCGGCGACGTCGCGCAGCAGCTGGTAGGCCTCACCGATGAGCTGCATGTCGGCGTACTCGATGCCGTTGTGCACCATCTTCACGAAGTGGCCGGCGCCGTCCGCGCCGACGTGCGTCACACAGGGCGCGCCGTCCTTCGCCTTGGCGGAGATCTTCTCCAGCATCGGACCGAGCGAGTCGTACGACTCCTTGGAGCCGCCGGGCATGATGCTCGGGCCGTTGAGCGCGCCCTCCTCGCCGCCGGAGATGCCGGTGCCGACGAAGTGGATGCCCTGCTCGCGCAGTTCGCGCTCCCGGCGCCGGGTGTCGGCGAAGTGCGCGTTGCCACCGTCGATGATCATGTCGCCGGGCTCCAGGAGCGGCGCGAACTCCTCGATCACCGCGTCCGTCGGCCCGCCGGCCTTCACCATGATGACCAGACGGCGCGGTCGCTCCAGCGCCGCCACGAAGTCCTTCGCGGTCTCCGCCGCGATGAAGTCGCCCTCGTGCCCGAACTCCTCGACCAGGGCCTGGGTACGGGACGCCGTCCGGTTGTGCACCGCGACCGTGTAGCCGTTGCGGGCGAAGTTGCGGGCGAGGTTGCTGCCCATGACCGCGAGGCCCGTGACGCCGATCTGCGCTGTAGTGCTCATACCGCCTGCTCCCAAAGAATCCGTCATGTGCCGGTCGTGTCCGTCAGTATGGTCCACCGGCCATCCTGGTCCGCCGGCTGACGGACCGCACGTCAGGGATACGTCCGGCGGTCCTCCGGATGTTCAGTCAGAACATGGTGTCGGGGAGCACCACGGTGCCGCTGTTGGGCAGCGGGGCGTCGGGGGGCAGCCGCAGAATCCTCCGGGCCAGCTGACGCACGTGGTCCACGTAGTCCCTCGGCGTCAGCGCGGAGCGGAAGTCGACGCCGCTCCACGTCGCCACGAACGACGGCGGTTCCACGTCGCCCACGAGGACGGGGATCACCTGCTGCCGCCGGGGCGACAGCGCGGCCCGGTCGAACTCCTGGAGCGCGTGCTCTGACCGGGTCCACGCCCCGGTCACCACGGACACCACGGTGTCCGCGTTGCGCAGCCCGTCCTCCAGCTTGGTCGGCCAGTGGTCCCCGCTCTGCACCTCCCACTCGTCGACGAAGACGGAGACCCCGAGCCGTTTGAGGTTCTCCGCGAGGGCGAGGGTCCAGTTGGCGTCCGCGTGCGCGTAGGAGAGGAACACGTCGTGATGGCCGCCGCCGCGCGACGAGTGCGGTTCGAGCCGCCGCGAGTCCTGTCGGACACGGGCGGCGATCGCCCGGGCCGCCTGCGCCACGGTGCCGTCCTCCAGGTTGAACGCCTGGAAGGACTGCGCCAGCCGCGGCAGTTGGCCGATGGCCGTGGAGGAGGTGACCACGGGCAGCGCCAGCCGTTCGGTGACCGCGTTCACGGAATGCCGCAGGAAGTAGCTGGTGTCCAGGTTCTGGGACGGGTCCTCGCCGTTCTCGTCCATGATGAGCACGAAGTGGCGGCAGTCGTCGATGTGCCGGGACTGGGTGCCCGCCGAGGGCGACAGATCGCTGGAGAGCCGCGCGCTCACGCCGTTCTCCCGCAGCAGCGAGGTGAAGTTCCGGGCCAGCTTGGTCGTGGACTGGCTGTGGCTGACGAACACGTCGGTCGTGTAGCCCCGCCGCGCCGCCTGCTGGGCGGTCTCCACGTACGAGTCCCGGTTCTCCACCAGCAGACTGACGTCCTCCAGCCGCCGGGCGAGCAGCGCGGCGAGACCGGCGATGCTGTAGGTGACCTGCTCGGAGTTGCGGGGACTCTCGGTCAGGGCGGGCAGCGACTCACCGAACGACCAGACGGGGAAGTAGGGGATCGTCACGCGCTGGAGCAGCTCCCCCGGGTCGCTTCCCCGGGGCGCCCAGTCCCGCAGCCGGGGCTTCATCCGCTCCGCGAGTTCCCGCCGCCAGGTCTCGCCCTGCTCGTACTCGGGCTGGGCGTCGAACCTGCTGAGCAGCGGGACCGTGAGCAACCTAGGCCGGTCGTAGGGCAGTTCGTCCCGTGCCTGCATGGCGCGTTCGACGATGTCCAGGACGCCCCGCACGTTCTGCTCGTTGGCGGTGAAGGCGAACACCAGCACATCGGGGACCTGGGCGGTGCAGATGCCTCCGGAGTCGGTGATGCCGGTGCGGCTGTCGACGAGGACGAGGTCGTACTCCCGCATCCACGCCGCGCGCCACGCCTCCAGGGTCGCCCCGAAGTCGTGCGCGGAGTACAGCTTCTCCCAGTCGACGTCCTGGAGCCGGGAGACATAGCTGCCGTCGCCATCCTTGCCCGCGGCGATCAGATCCAGCCGCGCGCCGCCCGGCAGGTTCACCGGGGTGCGGTGCCGCAGGGCCGTGTTCGCGCCGTCGGGCGTGTCCCGCGCCTCCTCGATCATCTCCAGCAGACCGGCCCGCGGCGGCTCCTGGAGGTAGGGGTCGAAGAAGTACGACAGCCCCGGTGCCTCCAGGTCCCAGTCCACGCACAGCACCCGGTAGCCCCAACGGGCCAGCAGCACTGCAGTGTTGGCGAGCGCGAAGCTGCGGCCGACACCGCCCTTGTAGGAGTAGAACGTGATGACCTGACCGTTCCGGCGGGGTTCCATCACGCTCCAAAGCGGGGGAGGCGACCGCGGACGGGCGCGGTGGCGGCGGGCGGCCGGAGAGCGGGCCAGTCGGCGCACCAGTCCGGAACCTCCGCCAGCCGGCCGGCGATGAGCTCGGACAGACGCTGCACCTCCTTGTGGAAGTGCGGATAGGCCTCGGACTCCTGGTACTTGGGGTACGGGACGTTGTAGTCCTTGAACTCCCGGTGCAGCTGGCGCCGCTGCACCTCGGCCGGGAAGGACGTGCCGTCCGCGAACACCACCGGGAGGATCAGGGTGTTGCCCTGGACGCGCTGTTCGCGTTCCTCCATCGTCGCCCATTCCGCGGTGCACCAGGGGGACTGGAAATACGGGGCGGAGAGCACGGGCACCAGCAGCTTGCTGCGGCCCAGCGAGGACGCGATCTGGTCCGGCCAGGGGGTGCCGATGTGTTCCTCCAGCTGGCGGTCGATGAATATCTCGGCTTTGCCGATCTCGTCCTCGAGGCAGCGTTTCAGGGCCGGATAGAAGTGGTTCCACACCCACTCGCAGACGTTCCCCGCGCTTCTGCTGTAGCTGACGAAAACGTCGAACTCGTAGTCCACCGCTGCCCCGTTCACCTGCGCGTTCCCCCGGACGGAACGGAGTTTAGCCCTCGGTGGCGCACTCAACAGGCCTTTCGGTGAACGGCATTCGGCACGGGGCGGCTGCGGCGCGCGGGGCGAGGGTCGTCCGATTGCCGTCTTGTCATGGCCTGTTCGGGGCACTTATTTTTGGCCTTCCTACGCACTAGGGGGAACTCCATGGCCGTACGCGGCCGGCACCGCCGGTATCAGCCGAACAGGATCAACCGAGCCTCGCTCACCGTCACGGCGGGCGGCGCCGGAATGGCGATCCCGCTGATCGGCGCCGGCGCGGCCCAGGCGGCCGACGTGGACACCTGGAACAAGGTCGCCGCGTGCGAGTCGAGCAGCAACTGGAGCATCAACACCGGCAACGGTTACTACGGCGGGCTCCAGTTCACCCAGTCCACCTGGGAGGCCTTCGGCGGCGCCCGGTACGCGCCGCGCGCGGATCTCGCCACCAAGGACCAGCAGATCGCCGTCGCGGAGAAGGTGCTGGACGGGCAGGGGCCGGGCGCGTGGCCGGTGTGCTCCGTGCGGGCCGGGCTGACCCGGGGCGGGGACACCCCCGACATCCACCCGGCGGGGGAACGCACCAGCAAGACCTCCGTGCAGGACGTGCAGCCGCAGACCACACCGCAGTCCCGCGCCGGATCCGCCGAGATGTACACCGTCGTCCGCGGCGACAGCCTCTCCCGGATCGCCGACCGCGAGGACGTCAAGGGCGGCTGGCAGCGCCTGTACGCGGCCAACCGGAAGGCGATCGGCGCCGATCCGGACCTGATCCTGCCGGGACAGCGGCTGGACCTGCGCGGCAAGGCGACGGCGCCCCCGGCGGCCCCCGAGACGTCCACGGCCACCACGAAGGCCACCGAGAAGAAGAGCACCGACACCGACACCGGCCGTTCCCTGGTCGCCCCGGTGAACGCCCCCACCGGCACGCCCTACCACAAGACGGGTTCCTCCTGGTCGAAGGGCTACCACACCGGCGTGGACTTCGCGGTGCCCACCGGCACGTCCGTGAAGTCGGTCGCCGCAGGGAAGGTCGTCACCGCCGGCTGGGGCGGCTCCTTCGGCTACCAGGTGGTCGTCCGGCACTCCGACGGCCGGTACACCCAGTACGCCCACCTGTCCGCGATCTCCGTACGGGACGGGCAGAGCGTCGGCGCCGGTCAGCGCATCGGACGGTCGGGGTCCACGGGCAACAGCACGGGCCCGCATCTGCACTTCGAGGTGCGGACGGGGCCCGGTTTCGGTTCCGACGTCGACCCGGTGGCGTACCTCCGGGCCGGCGGCGTCAGGATTTGACCCTGGTGCGGTGCCGGTCCAGGACCGGCATCGGGATGTACGTGGCGGCGTAGAACGGGCCGCCGTAGAAGAACACCGGCTCGCCCGCTTCCGTGCCGTCCGGTCCGTCCGCGTGCTCCTCGGGCGGACCCGGCCGGTCCGCGGGCGCGGTGCCCACGAGGAGTTCCTCGCGGATCACCGGCTGCCCGGGGAGGCCGGTCAGTAGTTCCTCGGGGGAGTCGGGCGTGCGCAGCGCCGGGAGCGGCTCGGGCAGCGTCTGCGGCTCCTCGCGGGCGATCCGCTCGGTCGTCAGCAGGATCAGCCCGCCCGCCGCGACGACGCCGCAGCTCAGGGCGAGCGCGGTACCGGTCGTGCCGTAGCGGAACGTCTCACCGAACATCGTGATGCCGACGGCCGCGGCGACCACCGGGTTGACGACGGTCAGCGTGGCCAGCGGGGCCGCGAGCCCGGCGCCCCGGTAGGACGCCTGCGAGAGCAGCATGCCGGCCGTGGCCAGGACGCCGATGACGGCGAGCGAGGGCGCGTCCGCCAGGGACACACCGCCGGTCCAGTCGACCGCGACGGTCTTGGTGAACACCGAGGACATGCCGAACGCGATACCGGACGCGGTGGCCAGCAGGATGCTGCGGACCGCCGGGTGCCGGTGGGCCGCCCGGCCCGCGACCATCAGGGAGACGAGCGCGGCGGCGGTGACGGCCGCGACCGTCACCCGCTGGGCGGTGTCCAGGGACTGCGCGTCGGACGCGCCGACCAGGGAGAGCAGACCGGCCAGACCCACGGTCGCCATGATCGCGCCCCGCCAGGCGGTCGCCCCGGCCTTGCGGCCGACGAACAGCGCTGCCATGGGCAGGGCGAACACGATGGTCAGCGCGCCGAGCGGCTGGACCAGGCTGAGCGGGCCGAACGCGAGGGCCACCACGTGCAGGAGGCCGCCCAGGCCGTTCAGCGCGACCGCCGCCCACCAGCTCGGCCGACGCAGCGGGGCGTACTGCTGCAATGGGGAGGACGCCGCGACCTGCTCCTGGACGATCGCACCGGCGGCGTAGGCGACAGCGGAAACGAGCGACAGGACCACGGACAACGCGAGGGCGCTCATGTGCGGCTCCTCTGCGTGAGGCAGGGGCAATCACCCCGGCGCGGCGAACGGTCGGCTTCCATGGACAACACGATGCCGCGAAAAACTGTTCCCGTCGTCGTACCTGAGCAGGCATTGGGTCCTACTGCCGATGGAGTATTACGGAGCGTCCGTCCTCCCCAGGGTGGGTGACACCGACCCTGACCCCCTGGGGGCGCCCTCCTAGGGGGCTTGGTACTACTGCTCCTCGTGGACCTCGACGCCGATCTCGCCGCGCTCCGACCGCTCGGTGGCTTCTTCCTACTACGGACGGGAGCACCGCCCCGTTCAACGCTGCCGTCACTCGCCCGGACGTACGCCGACATAAAGTCGGATGTTTACGAAAATTCGCTGACTTTCCGTGTCCGGAAGGTGGCCGCCGCTCTCCGCACCCCCGAGACGCGGACCGCCGCCTCGATCGCCCACCAGGGGCTCGCGTCCCGCCTGTGGTCGGCGGCCCTCGGCTGCGCCGTCCTGTACGGCCGCGTCCCCGACCTCGACGCCCGGCTCCTGCGCTGGGACGCCGACGGCGGCGCCCCCGACGACCTGTGGCTGACCGAGGTCCGGCCGCTGCCCGGCGACGCCGGCACGCTCGCCCGGACCGTGCTCGACGGCCACCTGGAACCGCTGGCCGAGGCGCTGCGGACCCGGTACGGACCCGCCGCCGGACTGCTGCGCGGCAACGCGGCGTCCGCCCTCGCCGGAGCCGCCCGGCAACTGGAGCTCCGCACCCGCGCCGGGGGCCGCCCGGACCTCGCCGCCCGCACCCGCGACCTCACCGCCTCCCTCCTCGGCCACCCGTACCTCACCGGCACCGGAACCCTCACCGGCACCGCCTTCCGCCGCCGCAGCTGCTGCCTCTACTACCGGGTGCCCGGCGGCGGCGTGTGCGGGGACTGCTGCTTCACCCGGCCCCCGCGGTCTTCCCCGCACGCCGCATCTGGGTGACCATGAGAACCGAACAGGCCGCCGAGCATGGGGGGTTCCGGGTGCGTGTGGGACTGCTGACCCGGGAGTACCCGCCGGACGTCTACGGCGGTGCGGGCGTCCATGTCGAGTTCCTCGCCAGGGAGTTGGGCTCCCTCGTGGACCTGGAGGTGCACTGCTGGGGCGAGGGCCGCGGAGTGGGCGTCGTGCGCCACCGCCCCTGGGCCGCCCTGGACACCGCCAACGACGCGCTGCGCACCTTCTCCGTGGACCTGGCGATGGCTGCGGGCCTCGAAGGCCGCCAACTCGTCCACTCCCACACCTGGTACGCCAACCTCGCGGGTCACATGGCCAAGCTCCTGCACGGCATCCCGCATGTGATGACCGCCCACTCCCTGGAGCCGCTGCGCCCCTGGAAGGCCGAGCAACTCGGCGGCGGATACGCCCTGTCGAGCTGGGCGGAGCGCACCGCGATCGAGGCCGCCGACGCGGTGGTCGCCGTGTCCGGCGCCATGCGCGAGGACATCCTCGCCTGCTATCCGGCCCTCGACCCGGCCCGGGTGCACGTCGTGCACAACGGCATCGACACCGCCCTGTACCGCCCCGACCCCGGAACCGACGCGCTCACCCGCGTCGGCGTCGACCCCGGCCGGCCCTACGTCCTCTTCGTCGGCCGCATCACCCGGCAGAAGGGCGTGCCCCATCTGCTGCGCGCAGTACGGGACATCGACCCGGCCGCACAGGTCGTGCTGTGCGCCGGGGCCCCCGACACCCCGGAGATCGACCGCGAGTTCCGGCAGCTCTACGAGGAGCTGAGCGCCGTACGCGAGGGCGTGCTGTGGATCCCGCAGATGCTGCCGCGCCCGGACGTCATCCAACTCCTCACCCACGCCGCCGTGTTCGTGTGCCCGTCGGTCTACGAGCCGCTCGGCATCGTCAACCTGGAGGCCATGGCGTGCGGTACGCCGGTCGTGGCCTCCGCGGTCGGTGGCATCCCCGAGGTCGTGGACGACGGCAAGACCGGCCTCCTGGTGCCCGTGGACGACGGCTTCGAGCCCGCCCTCGCGCAGGCGCTCGACTCCGTCCTCGGTGACCCGGAGGGCGCCCGGCGCATGGGCGAGGCCGGACGGGAGCGCGCGGTGGGCGAGTTCGGCTGGGACGCGGTCGCACGGCGCACGGCCCGGCTCTACGAGGAGATCCTCAAACAGGCGTACTAACCCGTATTCAGGGCAGGCATGGGTCAACCAGGGTGAGGGGAGCGGCCATGCGTCGTGGCGGACCTTCGGTGCTCGGAATCGTACTGGCGGGCGGGGAGGGCAAGCGCCTCAAGCCCTTGACCGACGACCGCGCGAAACCAGCGGTCACCTTCGGCGGCACGTACCGCCTCGTGGACTTCGTGCTGTCCAACCTCGTCAACGGCGACATCCTGCGCGTCTGCGTCCTGACGCAGTACAAGTCGCACTCGCTGGACCGCCACATCACCACCACCTGGCGGATGTCCAGCCTGCTCGGCAACTACGTCACCCCCGTCCCCGCCCAGCAGCGCCTCGGCCCGCGCTGGTACCTGGGCAGCGCGGACGCGATCCTCCAGTCGCTCAACCTCGTGCACGACGAAGGGCCCGAGTACGTCGTCGTGTTCGGCGCCGACCACGTGTACCGGATGGACCCGCGCCAGATGCTCGCCCAGCACATCGAGGGCGGGGCGGGCGTGACGGTGGCGGGGATCCGGGTGCCGCGCGCGGAGTCCTCGCAGTTCGGTGTGATCACCCCCGGCTCGGACGGGCAGAGCGTGGAGCGGTTCCTGGAGAAGCCCGCCGACCCGCCCGGACTCGCAGGCGACCCCGAGTCCGTCTTCGCCTCCATGGGCAACTACGTCTTCACCACCAAGGCGCTGATAGAGGCGCTGCAACGGGACGCCGAGGACGAGAACTCCGTGCACGACATGGGCGGCTCGATCCTGCCCCAGCTCACCGACCGCGGCGAGGCCCAGCTCTACGACTTCAGCGCCAACCACGTGCCCGGCGAGACCGCCCGCGACCGCGGCTACTGGCGGGACGTCGGAACCCTCGACGCCTACTACGACGCCCACATGGACCTGATCGCGGAACGTCCCGCGTTCAACCTCTACAACCGCCAGTGGCCCATCTACACCCACTCCAACCAGCTCTCCCCGGCGCGGTTCAACGCGGGCGGCATGGCCAGCGAGTCGATCATCAGCGCCGGGTGTCTGATCCGCGGCCAGGTCACCCGCTCCGTCCTGTCGCCCGGCGTCCGGGTCGACCCGGGGGCCGTGGTCCAGGGCTCGATCCTGCACGACAACGTCAAGATCGGCCGGGGCGCGGTGGTCCGGGGCGCGGTGCTCGACAAGAACGTCGAGGTCCCGCCGGGTGCCACCATCGGTGTGAACCCGGACCGGGACACGGAGCTGTACACCGTCTCCAAGGGCGGGGTGATCGCCCTCGGGAAGGGCCGGCAGGTGTCCTGAACGGGCCTCGTGGTGCCCGTGTGACGGGTGGGGAACCGGCGGGCTGGACTTAACCTGACATTAACTGTGCGTAGCTTGATCGTACTTGACCGTAATCGCCGGAGGGCGATTGACTGCTTGCCCACCCGTCGTCGACGCGAGGCAAGCCCTTGACCTCAGAACTGCTCGCCCCTCTCGACCTGGCGTTCTGGAACATCGAGTCCGCCGAGCACCCCATGCACCTGGGTGCCCTCGGTGTCTTCTCGGCGCACTCGCCCACCGCGGGCGCCCACGCGGCCGACCTGCTCGCCGCGCGGGCCGCCGCCGTGCCCGGCCTCCGGATGCGCATCCGGGACGTCTGGCAGCCCCTGTCCTTCGGCGGTGCCACCCGCGAGCCCGCCCCCGACTTCGACCCCCTGGACCACGTCACCCTGCACGCGCCCACCGCCGACTTCCACACCGAGGCCGGACGGCTCATGGAGCGCCCGCTGGAGCGCGGCCGGCCGCCCTGGGAGGCGCACGTCCTGCCCGGCGAGTCCGGCACGTCCTTCGCCGTGCTCTTCAAGTTCCACCACGCCCTCGCCGACGGCCTGCGCGCGCTCACCCTGGCCGCCGCGATCCTCGACCCGATGGACCTCCCGGCCCGCGGGCCGCGCCCCGAAGAATCCCCGAAGGGCTTCCTCCCGGACGTGCGCAGACTGCCCGGACTCCTGCGCGGAGCCGTCTCCGACGTGGGCCGCGCCCTCGACATCGGCGCGTCCCTCGCCCTGTCCTCCCTCGCCGTGCGCTCCTCGGCGGCCCTGTCCGCCGCACCGAGCGGCACCCGCCGTACCGCGGGCGTCGTCGTCGACCTCGACGACGTGCACCGGGTCCGCAAGGCCCAGGGCGGCACCGTCAACGACGTGCTCATCGCCGTCGTCGCCGGAGCCCTGCGGCGCTGGCTCGACGAGCGCGGCGACGGCAGCGACGGCGTGGCGCCCCGTGCGCTGATCCCCGTCTCCAAGCGCCGCCCGCGCACCGCGCACCCGCAGGGCAACCGGCTCTCCGGGTACCTGATACGGCTTCCGGTCGACGACCCCGAGCCGCTCAGCCGCCTGGACACGGTCCGCAGCGCCATGGACCGCAACAAGGACGCGGGACCCAACCGGGGCGCCGGTGCCGTCGCCCTCCTCGCCGACCACGTGCCCCCGCTCGCCCACCGGCTCGGCGGACCGCTGGCCGGCCAGGCGGCCCGGCTCTGGTTCGACATCCTCGTCACCAGCGTCCCCCTGCCCGGCCTCGGCCTGAAGCTCGGCGGCAACCCCGTCACGGAGGTCTACCCCTTCGCCCCGCTGGCCCAGGGACAGTCGCTGGCCGTCGCCATCTCCACGTACCGGGGGCAGGTGCACTACGGGCTCGTCGCGGACGCCGAGGCCGTCCCCGACCTCGACCGCTTCGCCCACGCCCTGACCGCGGAGCTGGAGACGCTCGTCACCGCCTGCGGCGCCTGACTGTGTCCTTCGGCTCGTTCGCCGCCGTCTTTTTGGAGGTCGGGCCCGGCGCTCCGTAGAATTCCACGTTCGAAAGCGGACGCGGTCGGAGCGCCGCACGGGGCAGCAGGGAACGGCAGCGCGATGACGGTGACAGAGGACGGCCCGGCGACGGCCACGGACGAGGTCGTGCACGGGCCCGGCATCGACCCCGAGCGGCTCGCCGTGTGCCTCAGCGTGCTCGACGAACTCGACGAGCTGGATGTCGACCACCCCGACGCGATCGCCGTGCGCCGGGCCACCGCGGGCATCTACCGCACGGTCAAGCAGCGCCGCCGCCAGGAGCGCCGGGCCGCCAAGACCGCGCACGACAAGGCCGTCACCGAGGCGACCGCGACCGGCTCCGCGCAGCGCATCGACGACGAGACCGAGGGGCTGCTGCCGTCCTCGAACACCGAGGAGGGCCGGGTCGCCGGGATACTCCAGCGCCCCCGCTCCTGCTACACCTGCAAGACCCGGTACGTCGAGGTCGACTACTTCTACCACCAGCTCTGTCCGGACTGCGCCCGGCTGAACCGCGCCAAGCGCGACGCCCGCGTCGACCTCACCGGCAAGCGCGCCCTGCTCACCGGCGGTCGCGCCAAGATCGGCATGTACATCGCGCTCAGGCTGCTGCGGGACGGCGCGCACACCACGATCACCACGCGCTTCCCCAAGGACGCCATCCGCCGCTTCACGGCCATGGACGACTCCGCGCAGTGGCTGCACCGCCTGGAGGTCGTCGGCATCGACCTGCGCGACCCGGCCCAGTCCGTCGCCCTCGCCGAGCAGATCGCCGAGGCGGGCCCGCTCGACATCCTCGTGAACAACGCGACGCAGACCGTCCGCCGGCTGCCCTCCGCGTACGCCGCCCTGGTCGAGGGCGAGAGCGCCCCGCTGCCCGCCGGGGAACTCCCCGCCCACCACGTGATCGGCGCCTTCGGCTCCGGCGCCGTCGACGGACTGGCCTCGCTGCCCGCCGGGATCTCCGGCATCGACGCCCAGCAGGTCGCCGACCTCGCCCTGGTCGCGGGCAACGCCAGCGTCGCCCGGCACCTCGACGGCACGGCGATCGACGCGGGCGGTCTGGTGCCCGACGTCGTCGACTCCAACACCTGGGTGCAGACCATCGACCAGATCTCCCCGGTGGAGCTCCTGGAGACCCAGCTCTGCAACTACACCTCGCCGTTCATCCTGATCAGCGCCCTGCGCCCGGCCATGGCCGCCGCCGCGAAGAGGGCGGGCAGCGGGCGGGCGTACGTCGTGAACGTCTCCGCGATGGAGGGCGTCTTCGGCCGCGGCTACAAGGGTGCGGGCCACCCCAACACCAACGCCGCCAAGGCGGCCATGAACATGGTCACCCGGACCAGCGCGCAGGAGATGTTCCAGAGCGACGGCATCCTCATGACGTCCGTCGACACCGGCTGGATCACCGACGAACGCCCTCACTACGACAAGCTCCGCCTCGCCGAGGAGGGCTTCCACGCCCCGCTCGACCTGGTCGACGGCGCGGCCCGCGTCTACGACCCGATCGTGCGCGGCGAGCAGGGCGAGGACGTGTACGGCGTCTTCCTCAAGGACTACGAACCCGGCAAGTGGTGACCCGCCGGCCGTGACGAGCGCCCCGTCAGAAGCCGGGGCGCCCCGCGTTGTCGGCGAGGTCGGACCAGGCGATCCCGATCAGCAGGGCGGCCACGCCGACGAGCACGACGCCGAGCGCGAGCGCGTAGAACAGGACGGTCCGGGCCAGGTCGCCGTGCTCCGCCGCCGTACGCGCGCGGCGCGGCGGCGGCGCTGGCGGCAGGGGCGGCTGCGCGGCGGGAGGGACGGGCTGCTCGGCGGGCTGACTCATGTCTGCCACCTTCTCGATGAGGCATCTGCGCTGGGGTGACACCACATCCCACGATGTCACCGGCCCGGACCCGCTGCCATGTGTGCGGCGACGGGTCAGCGGGCGTCGTCCGCGGCCGGTCCGCCCGCCCTGAGCCGGTCGTGCACCGCGTATCCGCCCGGGCGGGCCGCGCGGACGCGGGTTCCGCCGTCCACCAGCAGATCCGCCCCGGTGATCCACTCCGCCGCGTCCGACACGAGCCACACCACGGCCCGGGCCACGTCCTCCGGTTCCCCGATCCGGCCGAGCGGCAGCCCCGCCGCGACCTCCGCCTCGCCCGGCTCCCAGACGAACCGGGCCAGGTCGGTGCGGACGAGCCCGGGGGAGACGGAGTTGACCCGGACCCGCGGGGCCAGTTCGCCCGCCAGCTGCCGGGTGAGATGCAGCAGGGCCGCCTTGGTGGTGCCGTACGCCCCCACGTGCGGGCCGGTATGGGTGGCGCCCTCCGTGCAGACGTTCACCACCGCGCCGCCGTGCTCCCGCATCCACGCCTCCCACACGCACCGCACGAGACGCAGCGGGGCCTCGACGTTCACCGTGAACGCGGCCCGCCAGGCGTCCGGGTCGACCTCCATGAGGGGGCCGTACGGCTGGTTCGTCGCGGCGTTGTTGACGACGACGTCGATCCGGCCGAACGCGTCCAGGGCCAGCCGGGTGAGCGACCGCAGATGAGCGGGGTCGGCCACGTCACCGGCCAGCCCGACGCCGTCCAGTGCGCCGGCGGTCCTGCGCACCTCGGTGGCGTCCCGCGCGGTCACGCACACCCGGGCGCCCGCGGCGGCCAGCCCCTCGGCGACCGCCCGCCCGATGCCCCGGGTACCGCCCGTGACGAGCGCCGCCCTGCCCTTGAGGTCCTGCGGTGTCATCGCCGTACCGTCTCATGACGGACCGTCAGTCGACAGTCCTGAGAGGGGAGTTCCGGGCCGCGACCAGCTCCAGGACGGTACGCCAGTCCTCCAGGACCCCGGCGTCGAAGACGGTGGCACGGCTCTCCTCGTCGGCCAGCCGCAGGCGGGTCAGGTCGTCGTCGCCGGCCGGGCCGCGGCGGCGGACGAGACGGTGGACGCGGTCGCCGAGCAGGGTCCGCACGGCGTCGGCCGCGTGCTCGTGACTGCGGAGCCCGTCGCCGGGGCACAGGAGTTGCCCGACGCACTGCACCAGCCCGGCGACCTGGAGCTCCTTGTCGGCGGGGCGGCCCCGGCGCAGCAGCGCGGCGGTCCGCAGCGCGTGCTGATGCCGGCAGGCGTACAGCAGATCCATCAGCTCCTCGACACTGCGCAGCTCCATGCGTCGGTCCTCCCGCCGGACAGGCCGTTGCCGTCCGCCAGCAGATCATGGCCGCCTTGCGAATCGGCCAACAGGACCTGAACTGCGCGACGAGGGCGCGGGTTCCTCGAAGGCGTGCGCGGTGACTGTAGGCCGAACGGGTGAGGTGTCCGCCGGGTCATCATGTGACAAAACGGGGCAGGAACTGCTTAATCAATACGGGGGACTTGCAATGGTTACCCCATGTTTTCAGCCCCATCGAGCGGACCCCCGCTCATTTGGTTAATCTGTAGCCGACGGACAGCAGTACGGGGTCCCACCCACACCCACGGTCCGTCCCGGAGCAAGCCGATCACCGCGGTCTGTTCTCGTACGAGTTGCCGGCGCCACCGCGCTCGAACTGTTTTCGACTCACACCCGAGCGGGCGTCCGGCACCAGGTCGCACACTGGTGGGCATGCCCCGAGGGTGACCCGACACATAAGGAGTGCGCGGTGACACCAGAGAAGACGAATCGCGAGCAGCGCCCCAAGGAACGCACGGAGCGAGCCGGACGCAGGCCCGGCCAGCTCGGCAGCCTCGACGTGTGGGCGCGCTCCGCCCCCATCCGCCTCGCCGGATACGAGGACGACCTCGCCGAGCCCCACATCCTGCCCAGCGTGGACTGACGGGCCCTCGCGTTCGCCGCCGGCATGGGCGTGCGAGACCTCCACGCCCATGCTCGATCAGGTCGGATGAGATCCGATCAGCATCAGTGTCAGGAGCAGGATGCTGATCGGCATCAGGTCAGGTCCGATCAGTCCAGGGGAGCCGTCCGCTCCCAGGGACGCAGCCTCTCCAGTTGTTCCGCCACCTCCAGCAGCAGCGCCTCGGATCCCGGGCGCCCCACCAGCTGTACGGCGGTGGGGGCGCCGGACGGCAGGGTCCCGAAGGGGACCGCCATCGCCGGCCAGCCCGTGAGGTTCCAGGGCGGGGTCATGGGCGAGTAGTTCGTGTTGGCCAGCACGTTGCGGAGCCAGCCCCGCTCGTGCCAGGGGGCCGACTTGGGGGAGCGGCGGGCCAGCGCCGGAGTGAGCA
Organism: Streptomyces sp. NPDC090106; assembly: GCF_044747265.1. NCBI lineage: Bacteria > Bacillati > Actinomycetota > Actinomycetes > Kitasatosporales > Streptomycetaceae > Streptomyces > Streptomyces sp. NPDC090106. The sequence continues at coordinate 435,847 of NZ_JBIVDS010000008.1, forward strand.
GCACGTCGTGCTCGCCGAAGAACGGCTCCAGCCGCGCCCGCAGCTCCGCACGGCCGCGTCCTTCGCTCACCCTCGCCACGAAACGCCGCCCGATCGCCGCGTGCACCCGGGTGCGGCGCGTCAGCAGCGCCGGGTCCAGCTCCCGTGCGTCCACCGAGGTGCCCGCCGTCCAGTGCGCGAGCGACGTGAGACTCAGCGACATCGGATACGACGGGTCGGCCCGCCGCACCTGATGGCCCGCCTTCATCAGCGCCTCGCCCGCCGCCCGCGCGGCACCGCGGTAGGGCTCGGTGACGGCGATCCCGGCCAGGGGGCTGCGCAGGGACAGCGCGATCCGGCGCATGCCCGGCTCGGCCGCCCGCGCGAACCCGTTCTCCGCGAGGACCTCCAGCATCAGCCGCGTGTCCTCGACCGTCGTCGCCAGCGGACCGTTCTCCGACATGCCGAACCAGTCGCCGTCGCCGACACCGGCCGGGACCACGCCGTGACCGGGCTTGATGGTGACCAGACCGCAGTTGGCGGCCGGGATGCGCAGGGACCCCATGCCGTCGTTGCCGAGCGCGATCGGCACCAGGCCGGCGGCGACCGCCGCCGCGCTCCCGCCCGACGAGCCGCCCGCCGTGCGGGTCAGGTCCCAGGGATTGCGGGCGGTGCCGTGCACCCCCTCCGTCGTGCCGAAGACGCACAGTTCGGGGACGTTGGTCAGGCCCACCACCACGGCGCCCGCCGCGCGCAGCCGGGCCACCGTCACATGGTCCTCGTCGGCGGGCGTGTCCGGGGTGGCCGCCGAGCCGACCCGCTTGGACTCGCCGCGCACCGCGAGGTTGTCCTTCACCGCGACCGGCACGCCCGCGAGGGGCAGCCCGGTCAGATCGTCCCGGGCGCCCACCTCGTCGGCCTCGGTCAGCGCCGCCTCGGCCCGCACCGCGCGGAAGGCCCCCACGCGCGGGTCGACCCGCTCGATCCTGGCGAGATGCTCGGCCACCACCTCCCGGGGTGTGACCCGCTTCTCCCGCACGGCGGCGGCGATCTCGGCGGCGGTCCTGCCGGTCCAGCGGGTCACGGTCTCTCCTCGCGGGGCGTGTCGAACGGATGCGTACCGGCGGGTACGTAGGGAGAACTGTGCCCCGGACACGGCGCCGCGTCGAGGGGCGATCCTGGTTGGACATTCGCGTGGCTGTTGTTGGACTTTTCGCGATCCGGCCCGCAAGGACCCGCAGGTCATCGGATCAATAGCTCAACTCGGCCCCCATCCGGTTCCGTTGACAGCCTCCGGTGCCCGGCCAATCATCAGTCATCTCATCAGTCATCCGATGAATGGGAGTGGCGAGTGAGAGCATTTCCTGGACGTCAGATCCTCGGCGCCGTCGCCGCGGTGCTGGCCCTGCTCCTGGCGGCGGTCCCCGCGACCGCACGGCAGCAGACCGAGCCGTCGCCGGCCCCGCCGCCGTCGACGGTCCCCGCCCTCACCGACTGGACCCCGAGGGCGGGACGTTACGAGTTCGGCCGCGGCACCCGGATCGTGGCCGGCACCCCGGCCGGGCGGCGGGTCGCCCGCACCCTCGCCGACGACCTGCGCGCCGCCGGACACGGCACCGTCCCGGTGACCGACCACGGTGCCCGCGGCGGGGACATCGTCATCGACGTACGGCCGTCCCGGTCCTCGCTCGGCGCCGAAGGGTACGAACTCGGCGCGGGCCAGCGGCTGTCGGTGACCGGCGCGACCGAGACCGGCGCCTTCTACGGCACCCGCACCCTGCTCCAGCTCCTCGCCCAGGGCGACCGGATCCCCGCCGGACGCACCGTCGACGTGCCGCGCTACGCGGAACGCGGGGTCGGGGTGTGCGCGTGCTACATCCACATCACCGTGGACTGGCTGGAGAACCTGGTCCGCGAGATGGCGTACCACAAGCTCAACCAGCTGCTCCTGGAACTCAAGGTGAAGAGCGACACCCACCCCGAGGCCAACACCTGGGGCTACTACACCAAGGACGAGATACGGCACCTCGTCGCCCTCGGCGAGAAGTACCACGTCGAGATCGTCCCCGAGATCAACTCCCCGGGCCACATGGACCCGTGGATCGAGAACCGCCCCGACCTCCAGCTCACCGACGCCGACGGCGCCAGGCAGCCCGCCCGCCTCGACGTCACCCAGGACGCCGCCTTCGACTACTACACCAGCCTCGTCGACGAGTACGCCGAGGTCTTCACCGCCCCGGACTGGCACATGGGCGCCGACGAGTACATGCTCGGCTCCGACTTCGCCAAGTACCCGCAGATGCTCGCGTACGCGCAGGACAAGTACGGCCCCGGAGCCACCCCGCAGGACGCCTTCGTCGACTTCGTCAACCGGGTCCACGCCTACGCCGCCGCGCACGGCAAGCGGCTGCGCATCTGGAACGACGGGCTCACCGGGGCCAGCACGGTCCCCGTGGCGACGGGCGGCACGACCGTCGAGCACTGGCTGAACGTCGCCGTGAAGCCCAGTCAACTGCGCGCGCAGGGCTACCCGTTGATGAACGCCTCCTACTCCCTCTACCTCATCCGCGGCGGCTTCCACAGCGACACCGAGGGCCTGTACGACCAGAGCTGGGACCCACGCAGCTTCGAGGGCGAGAAGCTCGCCTCCGCCGAGGGCGTCACCGGCGCGAAGATCAGCCTCTGGCCGGACAACGGACGCGGCGAGACCGAGAACGAGGTCGCCGTGCGGCTCTGGCCCGCCCTGCGCCACCTCGCCCAGGCCACCTGGGGCGACCCGCACCCCGACCCCACCTACGCCGGGTTCACCGCACGCGGCACGGCCGTCGGGCACGCGCCGGGATGGCGGGACCTGACCCGGACCCCGCTCGCGGACGGCACCCGCACCTTCACCGCGGACGGCGTGAGCTTCACCGCCGACGTCACCCGCACCGCCGACGGCTACCTCACGCTGCGCGGCCAGGACGGCTGCCTCGCGGTGAGCGGTGGGAAGCTCACCCTCAACGTGCCGCTCCAGCCGGGCGTCCGGGCCACCTGGGACACCTGCGCCGCCGGATCCACGCTCCAGCGCTGGCAGGTGAGGCCCGTCGCGGGCGGACACCTGCTCGTCAACGCCATCACCCAGATGTCCCTGGCCGTCGTCGACGGCCGCGTCGTGCAGTACCCGCCGGACCAGCACCCGCCCGCCGTCTGGCACTTGAGCTGAGGAGCCGCACCCCCATGTCCGTCTCCCGACGTGTCTTCGTCACCGCGGCCGGCGCCGTCGCCGCCACCGGTCTGCCCGTACCCGCCCTCGCCGCCCCTTCCCCCGCCGGGCAGTCCGGCTCCTCCGGGGAGTCCGGGCAGCGCGTCGCCGTCAGCCCCGACGACACTCCCGAGGACCTCGTTCGCAAGGCCTCCCAAGTCCGGCCCACCGCACGGCAGATCGCCTGGCAGGACCTGGAGCGCACCGCCTTCCTGCACTTCGGCGTGAACACCTTCACCGGCCTGGAGTGGGGCACCGGCGACGAGGACCCCGACGTCTTCCAGCCCGCCGGCCTCGACACCGACCAGTGGGCCCGCGCCCTGCGGGACGGCGGCTTCCGGCTCGCCATCCTCACCGTCAAGCACCACGACGGCTTCGTCCTCTACCCCTCCCGGTACTCCGACCACACGGTGGCGTCCAGCAGTTGGCGCGACGGGCAGGGCGACGTCCTGCGCTCCTTCGCCGACTCCATGCGCCGCCACGGCATCAAGGTCGGCGTGTACATCTCGCCCGCCGACGAGAACCAGTACCTCCACGGCGTGTACGCCAACGGCAGCGCACGCGCCGACCGGACCGTCCCGACCCTGGTGGAGGGCGACGACCGCTCACCCGAGCGGACCTTCACCCTCCCCGCCACCGACTACGGCGCCCATATGCTCAACCAGCTCCACGAGGTCCTCACCGAGTACGGCCCGGTCGACGAGGTCTGGTTCGACGGCGCCCAGGGCCGCATCCCGCCGGACAAGGTCGAGAAGTACGACTGGGACAGCTGGTACGCCCTGGTCCGCGCCCTCGCCCCGGACGCCGTCATCGCCGTCTCCGGCCCCGATGTCCGCTGGGTCGGCAACGAGGGCGGGCTCGCCCGCGAGGACGAGTGGAGCGTCGTACCGGTCCAGGAGAAGGACTACGGCCGCACCGACTACGCCCTCGCCTACGACGCCCCTGACCAGGGCAGCCGTGCCGCTCTGGTCCGGGCGCAGCCCGTGGCGGACTGGCTCCAGTGGTGGCCCGCCGAATGCGATGTGTCCATCCGTGACGGCTGGTTCTACCACGCCGACCAACAGCCCAAGACGGTCGAGCAGTTGACCGACATCTACTTCCGCTCGGTCGGCCGCAACTCCGTGCTCCTGCTCAACATCCCGCCGGACACGGACGGTCGGCTGCCCGCCGCGGACGTGACCCGGCTGCGCGAGTTCCGCGAACGCGTGGACCGCGAACTCCCCTGGGACCTCGCCCGCGGCGCCCGGACCACCGTCGGGCCCGACGCCGTCACCCTCGACCTCGGCGGCTTGCGCACCGTGGACCGCATCCGCCTGGCCGAGGACGTCCGGCACGGCCAGCAGATCGAGACCTTCGTCGTCGAGGCCCACCGCGACGGCGCCTGGAGCCAGGTCGCCGCGGCCGGCACGATCGGCGCGAGCCGCATCCTCCTCCTGCCCCAGGCCGTCCGGGCCCGGCGCTGGCGGGTGCGGGTGACGGGCGCGCGGGGAGCGGTGCGCATCGCACGCTTCGAGCTCCACAAATCCGCGCAGTGAACGGGGCCTAGCCCTCGCTGAGTTGCGTGCGCAGCCACTGCTCCACCTCGCCGACGTGGGCCGCCGCTGCCGCCCGGGCCGCTTCCGGGTCGTGGGCGAGCAGCGCGCGGTGGATGGCGGCGTGCTCGCGGCGGGTGCGCTCGAAGGCTCCCTCCTCCTGGTAGCCGCGCCAGACGCGGGCGCGGAAGGTGCGGGAGGAGAGACCTTCGAGGATCGCGGCCATGGTGTCGTTGCCCGCCGCGGCGGCGATCTCGCGGTGGAAGGCGAGGTCGTGGGCGAGGATCTCCTCGGGATCGTCGGTCGCGTTCATGGCGGTGAGGTGCTTCTCGACCTCCGCCAGCTGGTCCGGGGTGATCCGCGCGGCGGCCAGCGCGGTCGCCGTGGACTCCAGGATGCGGCGGACCTCCAGGAGTTCCACCAGGCGCGGGCCCCGGGAGAGGTCGGCGACCACACCGAAGGTCTCCAGGAGGTCGCCGGCCTCCAGCCGCGTGACGTAGATGCCCGATCCGTGCCGTGCCTCCAGCACGCCCAGCACCGTCAGCGCGCGGATCGCCTCCCGCATCGAACTGCGGGAGATGCCCAGTTGGGCCGCCAGATCACGTTCCGTGGGCAGTCGCTGCCCGGGCTCCAGGCTGCCCTGGGCGATCATCGCCTTGATCTGCTCGATCGCCCGTCCGGTCACCGTGGCCTTCTGCGGAGTCTCCTCCACGCCGCCCTCCTCCGCTCGCCCTGGGCGGAAGTCTAACCATCGAGGTGGTCCGACCACTATGGCCGGATCTCCGGGAAATTCCGTGTCGGAGGGTGTTGTGGAGCCAAAGTGGTCTGATAAATATTCCGCAACTGCTCGAACACGTTCGACGACTCGATCACGCTCGACGAGGAGCTGACTGATGACCGGCTGGACAGTGCGGAACGGGTGGCGCGGCAAGCGGAGGTCCCCATGGGCGACACGGACGGCGGTCGCCGTCGTGTGCGCCGGGCTCACGCTCACGGCCTGCGGCAGTACGAAGGACACGGGAGGATCGACCGCGGCCGGAGGTGACGGCGACGGCAAGGTCGGGGTGATCCTGCCCCTGCTGACCTCGCCGTTCTGGCAGTCGTACAACGACTACGTCCCCGAGATGGCGAAGTCCGAGGACGTCGACGCGCTGAAGACCGTCAACTCCAACAGTGATCCCTCGCAGCAGATCACCGACATCAACACCCAGCTCAACCAGGGTGTTTCGGGACTCGTCGTGGCCCCCCTGGACAGCGCCGCCATCGAGGCTGGCCTGGACCAGGCCGAGCGCAAGGGCGTCCCCGTGGTCGCCGTGGACGTCGCCCCCGACAAGGGCAAGGTCGCGATGGTGGTGCGGGCCGACAACGTCGCCTACGGCGAGAAGGCCTGCCAGTACCTCGGCGAACACGTCGGCTCCGGCAAGGTCGTCCAGATCATGGGCGACCTCGCGTCCGTCAACGGCCGTGACCGCTCGGAGGCGTTCCGCGCCTGCGTGAAGAAGGACTTCCCGAAGCTGAAGGTCCTGGAGATCCCCGCCAAGTGGGAGTCCGACACCGCCGCATCCAAGCTCGACACCCTCCTCAACGCCAACCCCGACATCAAGGGCATCTACCTGCAGGCCGGCGGCGTCTACCTCGCGCCGACCCTCCAGACCCTGAAGTCGAAGGGCATGCTGAAGACGGCGGGGGAGTCCGGGCACATCGCGATCGTCTCCAACGACGGCATCCCGCAGGAGTACGACGCGATCCGCAAGGGCGAGATCGACGCCACCGTCTCCCAGCCCGCCGACCTCTACGCCAAGTACGGCATGTACTACATCAAGGCCGCGATGCAGGGGAAGACGTTCCAGCCCGGCCCCACCGACCACGACTCGACGATCGTGAAGCTGCCCAGCGGCATCCTGGAGGACCAGCTGCCCGCGCCCCTGGTCACCAAGGACAACGTCGACGACCCCGGCCTGTGGGGCAACACGGTCCGATGACGACCGCCCTCGTCGAAGCGCACGGCGTCGTCAAGCGCTACGGATCCACCACCGCCCTCGCCGACGGCCGACTCACCGTCCTGCCCGGCGAGTCCCACGCCCTCGTCGGCCGCAACGGCGCCGGCAAGTCCACGCTGGTCACCCTCCTCACCGGCCTCCAGGCACCCGACGAGGGCACGGTCCGCTTCGACGGCGAACCCGCCCCCGCCCTCGCCGACCGGGACGCCTGGCGCCGCAAGGTCGCCTGCGTGTACCAGAAGCCGACCGTCGTCCCCGAACTCACCGTCGCCGAGAACCTGTTCATCAACCGGCAGCCCCTCAGCAACGGGTTCATCAGCTGGCGCCGGCTGCGCGCACGGGCCGCCGAACTCCTCGGCACCTGGGACATCCACGTCGACCCCGACGCCCGCACCGGCGACCTCAAGGTCGAGGACCGTCACATGGTCGAGATCGCCCGCGCGCTGAGCTTCGGCGCCCGGTTCATCGTCCTCGACGAGCCGACCGCCCAGCTCGACAAACGGGAGATCGAACGCCTCTTCACCCGGATGCGGGCCCTTCAGGAGTCCGGGGTGACCTTCCTGTTCATCTCGCACCACCTCCAGGAGGTCTACGAGGTCTGCCAGACCGTCACCGTCCTCAGGGACGCCCGCTGGATCACCACCGCGCCCGTCGCCGATCTGCCCAGGAGCGCCCTGGTGGAGGCGATGGCGGGCGAGGCGGTCACCGAACGCGCCGCCCGGGGCGGGGCGATGGAGGAGGACGCCGGGCCGGTGCTGCTGGACGTCCGGGGGCTCAGCTCGGACGCCTACGACGACGTCGACCTCACCGTCCGCCGCGGCGAGGTCGTCGGCCTCGCCGGGATCAGCGGCAGCGGCAAGACCGAACTCGCCGAGTCGCTCACCGGACTGCACACCCCGACCGGCGGCACCGCCCGGCTCGACGGCGTGCCTCTCCCGTTCGGCGACGTCCGGGCCGCGCTGAGGGCCGGCGTCGGCTGCGTGCCACGCGACCGGCACACCCAGGGGCTGGTCCACGGGATGTCCATCGGCGACAACGCCACCATGAGCGTCCTGGACCGGCTCGGCCGCCACGGCTTCGTCGGCGGCGACCGCAGACGCCGCTTCACCGGCGAGCTGATCCAGCGCCTCGACATCCACGCCGAGGGCCCCGACCAGCCCGTCTCCGACCTGTCCGGCGGCAACGCGCAGAAGGTCGTCATGGCCCGCGCCCTCGCCTCCGACCCCCGGCTCCTCGTCCTCATCAACCCCACCGCGGGCGTCGACGTGAAGTCCAAGGAGTCCCTCCTCGCCCACGTGGACAGCGCCCGCGAGAACGGCACCGCCGTCCTCGTCGTCTCCGACGAACTCGACGACCTGCGCCGCTGCGACCGCGTCCTCGTCCTCTTCCACGGCCGTGTCGTCGCCGAGCACCCCGCGGGCTGGCACGACCACGAGCTGATCGCCTCCATCGAAGGAGTGGACCATGGCTGACACCAAGGCTCCGCCCGTCAAGCAGCTCAGGATGCCCGAGACCCGCGCGGCCCGCGCCGTCCTGCTGCGCCGCGCCCGCGAACTCGCCCTCGTCCCGGCCCTGTTGCTGCTGATGGTGCTCGGCGCGGTCGTCAACGACTCGTTCCTCACCGAACGCAACCTGATCTCCGTCCTCGGCGCCTCCGCGGCCCTCGCCATGGTGGTGCTCGCGGAGTCGCTCGTCCTGATCACCGGCAAGTTCGACCTGTCCCTGGAGTCGGTCGTCGGCATCGCTCCCGCCATCGGCGCGCTCCTCGTGCTCCCCGCCGCCGCCTCCGGCTGGGGCACCGAACTCCCCGCCCCGCTCGCCCTGCTGGCCGTCCTGCTCGTCGGCGCGGCGGTCGGCGCCTTCAACGGCGTCCTCGTCGTCACGTTCAAGCTCAACGCGTTCATCGTGACGCTCGCGATGCTGATCGTGCTGCGCGGACTGCTCGTCGGGGCGACCAAGGGCAAGACCCTCTTCGGCATGCCCGACAGCTTCTACTCCCTGGCCACCACCACCTTCCTCGGCATCCCGATGTCCGTGTGGCTCGCCGCCGTCGCCTTCGCCGTCGCCGGGTTCGTCCTCAAGTACCACCGCGTCGGCCGCGCCCTGTACGCCATCGGTGGCAACCCCGACGCGGCCCGCGCCGCCGGAATCCGCGTCGAGCGCGTGATGCTCGGTGTGTTCGTCGTCGCGGGCACCCTCGCCGCCGCCGGCGGCATCATCCAGACCGGGTACGTCGGCGCGATCAGCGCCAACCAGGGCAACAACATGATCTTCACCGTGTTCGCGGCGGCCGTCATCGGCGGCATCAGCCTCGACGGCGGCCGGGGCACCATGTTCGGCGCGCTGACCGGCGTCCTCCTGCTCGGCGTCGTCCAGAACCTGCTCACCCTCGCCCAGGTGCCGTCCTTCTGGATCCAGGCCATCTACGGCGGGATCATCCTCGTCGCCCTGATGATCGCCCGCGTCACCACCGGCCGCGCCCAGGACTGAGCCCCGCCCCTGTCACCTACCGAAAGGACCTCCGTGTCCCCGACCCCCGGCCCCCCTTCCCGTGTCATCGCGGTCGACACCCACGACATCCGCTTCCCCACCTCGCGCGAGCTCGACGGCTCCGACGCGATGAACCCGGACCCCGACTACTCGGCCGCCTACGTCGTGCTGCGCACCGACGCCGCCGACGGCCACGAGGGGCACGGCTTCAGCTTCACCATCGGGCGGGGCAACGAGGTCCAGGTGGCCGCCATCCACGCGCTGCGGCACCACGTGGTCGGACGGGACGTCGACGAGCTGTGCGCCGACCCGGGGACCCTCAACCGCGACCTGATCGGCGACAGCCAACTGCGCTGGCTGGGCCCCGAGAAGGGCGTGATGCACATGGCGATCGGCGCGGTCGTCAACGCCGTCTGGGATCTCGCCGCCAAGCGCGCCGCGAAGCCCCTGTGGCGCCTCCTCGCCGAGGCCGAACCCGCCTGGCTGGTACGGCAGATCGACTTCCGCTACCTCACCGACGCGCTCACCCCCGACGAGGCCCTGGACCTGCTGACCCGCGGACGGGAGGGCGCCGCCGAGCGCACCGCCGCCCTCCTCGACCGCGGCTACCCCGCCTACACCACCTCGCCGGGCTGGCTCGGCTACGACGACGAGAAGCTCACCCGGCTCGCCGCGCAGGCCGTCGCCGACGGCTTCCGCCAGATCAAACTGAAGGTGGGAGCCGACCTCGACGACGACATCCGCAGGTGCCGGGTGGCCCGCCGGGTCGTCGGCCCCGGCATCCGCATGGCCGTCGACGCCAACCAGCGCTGGGACGTGGACGAGGCGATCCGCTGGACCGAGGCGCTCGCCGAGTTCGACCCGTACTGGATCGAGGAACCCACCAGCCCCGACGACGTCCTCGGCCACGCCGCGATCCGCGCGGCCGTACGGCCCGTCAAGGTCGCCACCGGCGAACACGTGCAGAACCGGGTCGTGTTCAAACAGCTCCTCCAGGCCGGCGCCCTCGACGTCGTCCAGATCGACGCGGCCCGCGTCGGCGGCGTCAACGAGAACCTGGCCATCCTGCTCCTCGCCGCCAAGTTCGGCGTCCCGGTCTGCCCCCACGCGGGCGGCGTCGGACTGTGCGAACTTGTCCAGCACCTCTCGATGTTCGACTACGTCACCCTCTCCGGCACCACCGAGGACCGCGTCATCGAGTACGTCGACCACCTGCACGACCACTTCCTCGACCCGGTGGTCGTCCGGGAGGGTCACTACACGGCACCCGCCGCCCCGGGCTTCTCCGCCGCCATGCGACCGGAGTCGATCGCCCGGTACACCTACCCGGACGGCGCCTTCTGGGCCGCCGACCTCGCCGAACAGAAGAACCTCGCCGAACAGCAGCCACCCGCCGGACAGGACCGGCTCACCGGACGGAAGAAGGGGCACGCCGCATGACCGACTTCGAAGGGCTCAGGGCCCTGGTGACCGGCGGCGCCTCCGGCATCGGCCGGGCGAGCGCCGGACTCCTCGCGGCGCGCGGCGCCCGGGTCGCCGTCCTCGACCTCGACCCGTCGTCCGTGACCGCGCCCCTGCTCGGCTTCGAGGCCGACGTCAGCGACGACACCTCCGTCCGCGAGGCCGTCGCCGCCGCCGTGGAGGCGCTCGGCGGACTCGACGTCCTGGTCAACAACGCCGGGATCGGCGCCCAGGGCACCGTCGAGGACAACGACGACGACGAGTGGCGGCGCGTCATGGACGTCAACGTCCTCGGCATGGTCCGCACGGCCCGCGCCGCGCTCCCGCACCTGCGGGACTCCGCGCACGCCGCGATCGTCAACACCTGCTCCATCGCCGCCACCGCGGGCCTGCCGCAACGCGCCCTGTACAGCGCGACCAAGGGGGCGGTGCTCTCGCTCACCCTCGCCATGGCCGCCGACCACGTCCGCGAGGGCGTCCGCGTCAACTGCGTCAACCCCGGTACGGCCGACACCCCCTGGGTCGGCCGCCTCCTGGACAGCGCCCCCGACCCGGCCGCCGAACGCGCCGCGCTGGAGGCCCGGCAGCCCACCGGCCGGCTGGTCTCGGCCGACGAGGTCGCGGGCGCCATCGCCTATCTGGCGAGCCCGCTGTCCGGGGCGACCACCGGCACCGCCCTCGCGGTCGACGGCGGCATGCAGGGACTGCGACTGCGTCCGGCCGGCCGGTGAGCGCCGCGCGCACCCCCGCCCGCCTCGGCCTCGGCACCGCCGCGCTGGGCAACCTCTACACGCGGATCAGCGACGAACAGGCCCACGCGACGGTCACCGCGGCCTGGGACCTGGGCATCCGCTCCTACGACACCGCGCCCCACTACGGACTCGGCCTCTCCGAACGCCGCCTCGGCGCCGCCCTGCGCGAGCACCCGCGCGAGCGGTACACCGTGTCCACGAAAGTCGGCCGACGCCTGGAGCCGTCCCCCGACACCGGCGGCGACGACCTCGCGAACGGCTTCGCCGTACCCGCCACCCACCGCAGGGTCTGGGACTTCACCGCCGACGGCGTACGGCGGAGCCTCGACGCCAGCCTGGAACGCCTCGGCCTCGACCACGTCGACACCGTCTATCTGCACGACCCCGACGACCACGCCGAACAGGCCTTCCGCGAGGGCTATCCGGCCCTGGAGAAGCTCCGCGCCGAGGGCGTCGTCCGCGCGATAGGCGCCGGCATGAACCAGTCCGCGATGCTCGCCCGCTTCGTCCGCGACACCGACGTCGACGTGGTGCTGTGCGCGGGCCGCTACACCCTCCTCGACCGGAGCGCCCTCGCCGACCTGCTCCCCGCGGCCCTCGCCAAGGGCACCTCCGTCGTCGTCGGCGGCGCCTTCAACTCCGGCCTGCTCGCCGACCCGGGGCCGGGCGCGACGTACGACTACGCGGCGGCGCCGGGGGAGTTGCTCGACCGGGCGCTGCGGATGAAGGAGGCCGCCGAACGGCACGGCGTCACCCTGCGGGCCGCCGCGCTGGCCTTCTGCGCGGCCCACCCGGCGGTCACCGACGTCCTCGTCGGCGCCCGCTCCCCGGCCGAGGTCGACGACTGCGCCGACCAGTTCGCCACCGCCGTCCCCGACGCCCTGTGGCGGGACCTGCGGGCCGCGGGACTTGTGGACGACTTGGAACCGTCATGAGAGCCGATGAGGAGTCGCCGTCATGAGAGTGGCCCTGCACACCAAGGTCCGCGCGGACCGCGTCGACGCCTACGAGGCCGCCCACCGCGAGGTCCCGGCGGAACTCACCGCCGCGATCCGCGCCGCCGGTGCCACCTCCTGGACGATCTGGCGCAGCGGCACCGACCTCTTCCACGTCCTGGAGTGCGAGGACTATGCCCGGCTCCTCGCCGAGCTGGAGCAACTGCCCGTGAACGTCGCCTGGCAGGCCAGGATGGCGCAGCTCCTGGACGTCGTGCACGACTACACGACCGAGGGCGCCGGCGCCGAACTGCCCGTGGTGTGGGAGCTGCCGTGACCGTCGTCGACGCCCACCACCACCTCTGGGACCTGTCCGTCCGCGACCAGGACTGGATCCCCGAAGGCAGCCCGATCCGGAGGGACTTCACCGTCGACGACCTCACCGCCGAGGTGACGGCGGCCGGCGTCGACCGCACCGTCCTCGTCCAGACGGTCACCGTCGCCGAGGAGACCCCCGAGTTCCTCGCCCTCGCCGACGGCCACGACCTGATCGCGGGCGTCGTCGGCTGGACCGACCTCACCCGCCCCGACGTGGCCGACGAACTGGCCCGGCTCCGGGAGCTGCCCGGCGGACACCTCCTCAAGGGCATCCGGCACCAGGTGCAGGGCGAGCCCGATCCCCAGTGGCTGCTGCGGCCCGACGTACGGCGCGGCCTGACCGCCGTCGCCGACGCCGGACTCGTCTACGACCTGGTCGTCCTCGCCCGCCAGCTGCCCGCCTGCGTCGAGGCGGCGGGCGCGCTCCCCGGACTCACCTTCGTCCTCGACCACCTGGGCAAGCCGCCGATCGCCTCCGGCCGACCGGAACCCTGGGCCCGCGCCGTCCGGGCCCTGGCCGCGCACCCCAACACGGTCTGCAAACTCTCCGGCCTGGTCACCGAGGCCGACCCCGCGGGCTGGACCGTCGAGGACCTGCGCCCCTACGCCGACGTCGTGCTCGACGCGTTCGGCCCGGACCGGCTGATGTACGGCTCGGACTGGCCGGTGTGCCGCCTCGCGGGCACGACGTACGGCGAAACGCTGGACATCGCGCGGGAGGTGGCGGGCGAGGAGGACCCGCGGATCTTCGGGGGGACCGCCGTGCGCGTCTACGGTCTGTGAACCTGCCCGGCGAGCCGGGTCGGCGGCAGGAACTCGCGTACGTACGTCCGGTCCCAGCAGGCCCCCGTCTCCCTCAACTCCCGCCAGGTCGTGTACCGGTAGCGGAAGAGGCGGGCGCGCACGTACCGCGGCGGGGAGCCCGGCGGGAACGGTGAGCGGCGCAGGAGGCGCAGGGTGGCGGGGTCGTTCTCCAGGAGCCGTTCCACCAGGGTGGCGAACCAGGACTGCGCGTAGCCGGGCGACAGGGCCGCGAACCACATCAGCCAGTCGAGCCGCAGATGGTACGGGGCGAACTGGCGCGGCCAGCGCCTCGGATCGCCCGGCTTCCCCTTGAACTCGTACTCCCGCCAGTCCGAGTCCGGGCGCGGCACCTCGTCCGCCGTGCCCTCGACGACCACCTCGTGGCGGACCCGGCTGACGCTGCCGAACGCCCCGTAGGTGTTGACCAGATGGAGCGGGTCGAAGGAACGGTTCATGACCTGGCGGCGGGAGACCATGTTGGCCACCGGGCGACCGCTCAGTCCCACGAGGAGCACCGCCACCGCGAGGACCACGGCCTCGAACCAGAGCGGGCTGTCCGGCGCCCGCGCGGAACCGCCGGACGACGGGAAGCGGACCGCCGACAGCGCCAGCGCGATCGTGATCCAGTTCAGCCAGGAGAAGTTGCCCGACAGCACCAGCCACAGCTGCGTCACGATCATCAGCGAGGCGGCGGCCGTCGCGACCGGCTGCGGGGTGAACAGCAGGAACGGCACCACGAGTTGGGTGACATGGTTCGCCGCCGCCTCCACCCGGTGCACGGGCCGCGGCAGACGGTGGAAGAACCAGCTCAGCGGCCCGGGCATCGGCTGTGTCTCGTGATGGTGGCAGAGGCAGGTCAGCTGCCGCCAGCAGGCGTCCCCGCGCATCTTGATCAGCCCCGCCCCGAACTCCACCCGGAACAGGACCCAGCGCAGCAGGAACAGCACCACGACCGGCGGGGCCACCTCGTCGTTGCCGAGGAACACCGCGAGGAAGCCCACCTCGAGGAGCAGCGACTCCCAGCCGAACGCGTACCAGGTCTGGCCCACGTTGACGATCGACAGGTACAGCGCCCATGGCACCAGCCACAGCATCATGGCCGCCCACAGCGGCAGCAGCGCGTCCGCCCCGGCCAGCAGCGCAGCCGACACCGCGCAGCCCGACCAGGCGCAGAGCGCGAAGAACCGGTCCGAGTAGTGGAGTCGGAACAGGCCCGGTGCCGCCCGGAACGGCGTCCGCGCGAGATACCGGGGGACCGGAAGCAGGCCCCGCTCCCCGAGCAGCGCCCGGAACTGGAGGGCCGCCGTGAGGAACGCGACGAGGTACACACCGGCCAGGGCCCGCTGGAACACCAGCCGGCTCAGCCCGTACCCGGGTGCGGTGAACCAGTCCACGGTCCGCCCTCCTGCCTCCATTGTCGCGCCGGAGCCCTCCGTCACCCAGCGTGCCCGCCGTCCCGGCTTGCGTGACCCGTGCGAGTGAAGCAGACAATGGTCACGAACTGCCCGGTACGAAGCGGGAGAACGTGGTGCGCACATCCACCGGAACCCTCGTCACGGCCTGCGCCCTCTCGGCGGCGATCGCGGTCGCCGGATGCGGCGGCGACGGTGACCAGGGCACCAGATCCAGCGGTGAGGTCTTCCTCCAGCCGGTCGCGGCCCAGGGCCCCGACCCGTTCACGGACTCCACCGCCACCTCCGCGGCCGAACCGTCCGCCGTCACCCGAACGCAGCAACCGCCCCCGTCCGGGCGGAGCGGCACCACGCGCTCCGTGTCCGGCGCGACCCCCGGCCTGTACGGCGGCGCGGCACGGGTCAGCAGCTGCGACGTGAACCGGCAGATCGGCCATCTCGCCGCCGACCGCGCCCGGGGACGGGCCTTCGCGCGGGCCGCGGGCGTGGAGCAGGCGTCGGTCGCGGGCTATCTGCGCTCCCTCACCCCGGTCGTGCTGCGCGCCGACACCCGTGTCACCAACCACGGCTACCGCGCCGGGAAGGTCACCGGCTACCAGTCCGTCCTCCAGACCGGGACCGCCGTCCTCGTCGACAACCGGGGCGTGCCCCGGGTCCGCTGCGCCTGCGGCAACCCGCTCACCCCCGCGACGGCGACCCGGGGCGAGCCCGGCACCCGGGGCCGGGCCTGGTCCGGCTACCGGCACGACCGGGTGATCGTGGTGACCCCCGCGCCCAGGACCGTCACGAACATCACGATCATCGACGTCGTCGAGAACACCTGGATCGAGCGGCGCTGCGGCCACGACGTGCGGTACGACCACGTCGTCCCGCGCCCGGTCGTCCCCCTCACCCCCACCCCGACGCCCACCGGGCCCACGCCCGCCGGCCCCACGCCGTCGCCCTCGACGCCGAGCCCGTCCGACAGCCTCACCGGGACGAGCCCGGGCACGGAGACGCCGTCCGCCTCCGAGGACGAGCGGCTGACCGACCCGACCGCTCCCACGTCGCCGGAGTTCCCGACCGACGTGCCCGAGAGCGTCCCCGGCACGGTGCCCGCCCCCGACCTGCCCTCCGGCGAGAGCTCCGAGACCTCCGAGAACCCAGAGACCTCCGAGAACCCCGAGACCTCCGACGGGCCGGACGGGTTCGAGGAGTCCGAGGAGTCGGATGAGTCCGAGGAGCCCGGGACGCCCACGGACACCGGGGAGGAGATCGGCCCCGAGACCGTGCCCGAGACCCCCGACCTGCCCGACGGCGGCGGTCTGATCCCGGACGACACCGGGTCGCCCGAGGAGCCGACCGGTACCGGCGGCGTCCTCGGCAGCCCCACCGACGTCTTCGCGAGCTGACCGCCTCCGGCCGATCCGTCGGAGTCGAAGAATCGGACAAATCCTGGCAAGGTGGGCCCATGGTTGATCGGGGAGCGAGCGCCCTGTCACTCCCGGACGACTGGCCCGCCCACCCGGACCCGATCCTGGCGCTCAACCGCATGGGCAGCTTCGACTGGGACCTGGACAACGGTCTGTTCCACATGGACGCCCAGGCCCACGAGGTCTTCGACCTGCGCCCCGACGAATACGACGGTCACCCCGAGTCCCTCGGCAGCCGCGTCCCGGCCCCCGAGGGGTTCCGCCTCGACGGGCTGGTCTCCCAGGCGCTGAAGGACGGCAGCGAGAACTACGGCACCTATTTCCGCATCCGCACCCGTGACGGGCGGCTGCGCTGGACCCACACCCAGGGCTACATCCGGCGCGACGAGACGGGACGCCCACGCCGGATCGTCGGCATCGTCCGCGACGCCACCCAGGAGATCGAGGACCTCAGCGTCCGCCACCGGCAGCGCACCGGCCAGGACGAGGCGCTGCGCGACCAGACCAACGTCGTCCAGCTCACCACGGCCGCCCTGGCCTACGCCCGGACCGTCGACGACGTCATCGACGTCCTCAAGGACACCCACGGCCTCATCCACCTCGGCGCCACCAGCCTGGTCATGGGCCTGACCGAGGCGGGCCGGATCCGGCTGATCGCGGAGGGCCCCGCGGGCAGCTTCGTCCCCGGCACCGACGTCACCCGGATCGACGAGCCGTACCCGATGAGCGAGGTCGTACGGACCCTGACCCCGCGGTTCATCGAGTCCGCCGAGGAATTCGCCGAGCGCTACCCGATCCTGTGGCCGCACATCACCGGCCTGGACATCACCTCCGCCGCCTACCTCCCGCTGATCGCCCAGGCCCGGCCCATCGGCGCCATGGGCCTGCTCTACAGCGACCGCCGCGGCTTCACCTCCGAGGAGCGCAACGTGCTCGTCGCCCTCGGCAGCAGCATCGCGCAGAGCCTCCAGCGGGCCATGTTCTACGAGCAGGAGAAAGACCTCGCCTCCGGACTCCAGCAGGCCATGCTGCCGCGCACCATCCCCAGCGTGCGCGGCGCCGACGTCGCCGTCCGCTACCGCGCCGGGTCCGCCGCGGGCTCCCTGGGCCGGGACATCGGCGGCGACTGGTACGACCTGATCCCGCTGCCCGGCGGCCGGGTCGGCGCCGTGATCGGCGACGTCCAGGGGCACGACACCCACGCCGCCGCCGTCATGGGCCAGCTGCGGATCGTGCTGCGCGCCTACGCCGCCGAGGGCCACACCCCGGCGACCGTGATGGCCCGCGCCTCCGTCTTCCTCCACGAACTGGACACCGACCGCTTCGCGACCTGCCTGTACGCCGAGGCGGACCTGGCCACCGGAGTCGTCCAGGTCGTCCGCGCCGGCCACATCGACCCCCTGGTCCGGCAGGCCGACGGCCACTGCCGCCGGGTCTCCGTGGAGGGCGGCCTGCCCCTCGGCCTGTCCGCCGAGTTCGGCCGCCTCGAATACCCGGTCGGCACGATCGAGCTGGACCCCGGCCACACCCTCCTGCTCTGCACCGACGGCCTCGTCGAACAGCCCGGCGCCGACCTCGACGACGGCATGCGGACCCTCACCGCGCTCATCTCCACCGGTCCCGCCGACGTCCGCGACCTCGCCGACCGGCTCATCGACGTCGCCGAGGAGCGCGGCGGCGACGACGACGTGGCCCTGCTCCTGCTGCGCCGCCGGGGCGCCGACGTCACCGAGGCGGGCGGACGCCTCCAGCAGCACGTGGCGCCCGGCGACCCCGAGGCGCTCACCGAGGCCCGGCACATGATCCGCGCCGCGGTGCGGGCCTGGGGCGACCGGGACCGCGCCGACGAGATCGAGCTGGTCGCCGACGAGCTGATCACCAACGCCCTCATGCACACCGAGGGCTCCGCGATCGTCACCCTGAGGGTCCTCGCCGGCGCCGACCGCAGGCTGCGCGTCGAGGTCGAGGACTCCTCCAGCGCCCTCCCGAGACGCCGCGACGCGGGGGAGTCCGGGGTCTCCGGGCGCGGTCTGCTCCTCGTCGACCTCCTCACCGACGGCTGGGGCGTGGAGGCCCGGGGCGGCGGCAAGTGCGTGTGGTGCGAGTTCGTGGTCCCGGGCCGCGGGTGACCGCCGGTGGCACCCTGGACATATGCCGGAACTCCCCGAGGTCGAAGCGCTCAAGGACTTCCTCACCGAGCACCTGGTCGGCCATGAGATCGTCCGCGTCCTCCCCGTCGCCATCAGCGTCCTGAAGACCTACGACCCTCCCCTGAGCGCCGTCGAGGGCCACGAGGTCGTGGCGGTGCGCCGGTACGGCAAGTTCCTCGACCTCGTCACCGACGGCGGCCCGCATCTCGTCACCCACCTCGCCCGCGCGGGCTGGCTGCACTGGAAGGACCTCCTCCCCAGCGGGATGCCCCGCCCCGGCAAGGGCCCCCTCGCCCTGCGGGTCGCCCTGGAGACCGGCGCCGGCTTCGACCTGACGGAGGCGGGCACCCAGAAGCGCCTCGCCGTGTACGTCGTGGGGGACCCGCTGGAGGTGCCCGGTGTCGCCCGCCTCGGCCCGGACCCGCTGGCCGGCGATTTCGACGAGGCCCGGCTCGCCGGACTCCTCAAGGACGAGCGCCGGCAGCTCAAGGGCGCGCTGCGCGACCAGGGACTGATCGCCGGGGTCGGCAACGCGTACAGCGACGAGATCCTGCACGCCGCGAAGATGTCGCCCTTCAAGCTCGCCGCCTCCCTCACCCCCGAGGAGAGCGCACGCCTGTACGAGGCCCTGCGCGCCACGCTCACCGACGCCGTCGAACGCTCGCGCGGGGTCGCCGCCGGACGTCTGAAGGCGGAGAAGAAGAGCGGCCTGCGCGTCCACGGCCGGACCGGCGAACCCTGCCCCGTGTGCGGCGACACGATCCGCGAGGTGTCCTTCAGCGACTCCTCGCTCCAGTACTGCCCCACCTGCCAGACCGGCGGCAAGCCCCTCGCCGACCGCAGGATGTCCCGGCTGCTCAAGTAGCGGAGAGCAGCAGCGGAAGGACGAGACCGGCCCTGGTGCGCTTGTGCATGCGGGGAGTCGCGGGTGCTCGGCCAGGGGACGTGGGGGTGATCAGCCGGAGGACTTGAGGGTGATCAGGCGTTCGCCGTCCGCCGAGCGCACCTCGTAGCCGGCGATCTGGTCGGCGTGGTACGACGAGGCGCCCTGCATGACGAGTTCGCGGGCGTCGTGGCGCGGGACGCTCCAGGTGGTGACGGTCTCCTCCGAGCCGTCCGCCGTCATGATCACCAGATGACAGGTGCGGGGCCCGGCCGCGTCCTTGACCTTCAGCTCCACATGGCTGCCCGAGTCGTCGTCCTCGGCGGTCACCTGCGCCCAGACACCGGACTTCTCGTCCGTCGCGGTGACCCGTACGGCGGTGCCCCCCTCTCCGCCCTGGGTGAGCGCCACGACACCGGAGCCGCCCACCGCGAGGGCCACGCTCGCGGCGAGGCCGAACAGGAACCGGCGCCGCCCGGCGCGGCGTTTGGACGCCACCTCGGTCAGCAGCCGGTCCAGCATCCGCGGACCCGGCTGGGCCATCGGGTGCACGAACCGTGGTGTCGAACGCCGGTAGAGCAGCAACTGGCGGGTTATGGGGCCGAATTCGGTGACGGAAGCCGCGCACCGAGGGCACTCCATGAGGTGGTCCTCGAAACGGAACGCGTCCGCCTCGTCCAGCACGCCGAGCGCGTACGCGGCGACGTCGCGATGCCTCTCCTGGGACCTCATGCGGAATCCTCGTGCCGTTGGGTGCGGGTGGGGTTACTCCTTGCTCCCACCCGTACGCACCGGACCGTCGAATCACTCAAGGCCTACACCGAATCGCAACCAAACGATTCGGAGCGGGACGGCAGGAGGATTGGTCCCGTTCGAAAAAAATCCGGACGGGATGCGTGCGGCGGTTCGAAGAGGCGTCGAACGGTCAGAACAGATGGATGGCCAGATGCCCGAGCGGAAGCCCCAACTGCCAAGCGGGCGTCCATACTTTGGGGCCCTCGTCCTCGCCGAACACGGGGCCGCCGCCCGGCACCGCGTTGAGGTCGGGAGCGAGCAGTTCGGTCTCCTGGAGCCAGCGCCAGGCCGCCGCCGCGAGGTCCAGATCGGGGTCGGGGCCGCCCGCGTCGATGGCCTCGGCGGCGAGCCGCGCCATGCGTTCGCGGACCCAGTCCTGCCAGGGCTGGTCGTACGCGGTCAGGGACAGCCAGGTCTCCAACTGGGAGACGACCCGGATGCCGGAGAGCTCGCCGTCGGTGTCGGACAGGAAGATGGTCAGGGCCAGCGCGTCGCGCCCGGCCCGGAACTCGAAGGACGTCGGCGGCATCAGATCGCCGGTGCGCAGCAGTTCGTCGGCGATGTACTCCGCGTACAACCAGGCCATGGGAACCGTGAGTTCACCACCGCCGGCGCCGTTCGTGCTCTCTTGACCTCTGTGCAGCATCCCGTCCTGCCTTCCTCCGGTGCGTCAGCGTCGCCCGATGCCGGGCCCGGGGCGTGAGGCCCCATCCGGAACACGGATAGAAGACAGCGGATTACTCAACCATGGTCCTCAGCAAGGCGGTTTGCCAATCCTTTGCTCTGGCATGGGTTTCATCGCAGGTCGGCCGCATAACCCGGCAGCACCCGGCGGAGGGCGCGCAGCGCGTAGTACGCGCGGGACTTCACCGTACCGGGTGGGATTCCTAGGGTTTCGGCTGCTTCCGCCACACTCGCCCCCTGGAAGTACACGAGCACCAGGACTTCGCGGTGCTCCGGAGTGAGTGTCTTCACAGCCTCGCGTACGTCCAGGGTCGCCGCCGCCCGCTCGGCGTGGTCCGCGCACACCCGCGCGTTCTCCAGGACCGCGTCCCCGACCTCCGCCGGACGCGCCTGCCGGGCCCGCCGCGCGTCGATCGCGAGGCGCCGTCCGACGGTCAGCAGCCACGGCCGCACCGAGTCGAAGTCGTCGGCACGCAGCGCCTCGGGATGCTGCCAGGCCCGTACGAGGGTCTCCTGCACCAGGTCCTCGGCGCGTTGCCGGTCTCCGTCGCACAGGCGCAGGAGCAGCGCGAAGAGGGGCCTGCCGTGCTCCCGCGTCAGTGCGGCGAGCTCGTGCTCGGCGGTCGTCCCGTTGATGAGTGTCGTCCCGGCGGCCGTCATGGCCGTATGGCACCGCAGGGCCGTCGTCAGGGACAGAGCGCGTACGTGGATCTGCGACGGGCGGTCGATCGCGTCGGCGAACGGTTCGTCGAACGGTTCCCTCCGCTCGGCCGCGCCCCGATCGAACGGTTCCCTCCCCTCGGCCGCGCCCCGATCAAGAGGCTCCCTCCCCTCGGTCGCGCGCGGCGGACGGGCGAACGAACGGGCGGGAACCGTTTGGGGAAGGGCTCATCTTCATAAGCATTTGTGGGTAAATATGACCCACTGGGGTGAGCTGATGATCGCACGCAGTCGACAAGTGGCCCTGGCCCTCACGGCCGTCCTGGCGGCGGGCGCCGCCTGCCAGGCGAAGGACACGGACAACCACCCGCCTCCCGCCCGCGGCGGCCGGCCCGCGCCGCAGCCGTCCGCCTCCCCGGCCGCCGGGGCGTTCACCCTCGTCGCCTCCGGCGACGTGCTGCCGCACAGCTCGATCATCGAGCGCGCGAAGTTCGACGCGGGCGGCACCGGATACGACTTCCGCCCGATGCTCTCCGGCGTCGAACCGGTCGTCTCGCGCGCCGATCTGGCGCTGTGTCACATGGAGACCGTCTACGGCGCGAACGGCGACTACACCGGATACCCGGCCTTCAAGTCCCCGCCCGAGGTGGCGAAAGGCCTCGCGGCGACCGGCTACGACGGCTGCTCCACCGCGTCCAACCACAGCCTCGACGACGGCGCCGACGGCATCCGGCGCACCCTCGACGCCCTCGACCGCGCGGGCGTGCGCCACGCCGGTACCGCCCGCACCCCGCAGGAGGCGCGCACCGTCACGATCCTGCGGGCCGGCCGGGCGAAGGTCGCCCATCTCGCCTACACCTACGACACCAACGGCTATCCGCTGCCCGCCGGGCAGCCCTGGGCGGTCGCCCTCCTCGACGAGAACCGGATCCTTGCCGACGCCCGCGCCGCCCGGCGGGCAGGCGCCGACGTGGTCGTGGTCTCCGTGCACTGGGGCACCGAGTGGCAGGACGCGCCCGACGAGCGCCAGCTCTCCCTGGCCCGCACCCTCACCGCGGCCCGCACCGGCGGGCGCCCCGACATCGACCTGATCCTCGGCACCCACGCCCATGTCCCGCAGGCGTACGAGAAGGTCAACGGGACCTGGGTGATCTACGGGATGGGCGACCAGATCGCCGGTGAGATGTCCAACCACGAGGGGGTCCAGGACCCGCGCGGCAACCAGTCCACGATCGGCCGCTTCACCTTCGTGCCGCCGAAGCGGTCCGGCGGGCGGTGGGAGGTGGCGAAGGCCGAGTTCGTGCCGCAGCTGTTCGACATCGACGCCGGACGGGTCCTCGACGTCAACGAGGCCATCGCCGAGGGCGCCGAGCTGAGCGGGGTGCGGGACCGGATCAGGGAGGTCGTGCTGAGCCGTGGCGCCGCGAAGGACGGGCTGCGCATGGGCCGGTGACCGCGGGGAGGGGGCGGTCAGTCCTCCTCCGCCGGGTCGAAGGTCCGCAGCATCTCCTTCAGCACCCGCGTGCACGCCCTGAGTTCGGCCTCGGTGAGATCGCCGCCGACCTGCCGGTTCAGGGCGTGCTCGCGTGCCAGGATCGTGTCGATCATCGCCTCTCCGGCGGGCGTGATCCGGATCAGCGAGGACCGCTGGTGCGCCGGGTTGGGCGTCGCCTCAGCCCATCCCTCGGTCACCGCGTCGTTGACCATCCGCTGCACGAACTGCCGGGTCAGGGTCATGATCCGGCCCATCTGAGGCACCGTCATCGACCCGTAGCGGCGCAGCAGGACGAGCACGGAGCGGACCCCGACGGAGACCCCCTCGACCTGTTCGCCCTGCTCGATCTTGCGCAGACCGCGGCGGTAGAGCGCGCCGACGAGATCGAAGACCTCGGAGACCCGGTGGCCGAGCTCGTCAGGGGAGAGGGGAGCGCCGGGAGAGGGGGAGGCGCCGGGGGAGTGCGGGGCGCCGGGTGGGAGGGAGGCGTCGGGTGAGAGGGGGGTGTCGTCGTTCACCGGGACATCATGCACCGCCCCATCATGACAACTAGGTTGTCAAATGCGTCTACTCATGACACCTTGGTTGTCATGAGCGTTGACGGGAAACTCAACCGCTTCACCTCCACCGACGGCGACCTCGCCTACCGCGACACCGGTACCGGCGACCTCGTCGTCCTCCTCCACTCCGGCTACGTCGACCACCGCGTCTTCGACGCCCAGACACCCGCCCTGACCGCCGCCGGGTACCGGGTCGTCGCCGCGGACGTCCGCGGGCACGGCTGGTCGGCCAACGCGAGCGCGCCCTTCCGCTGGGCCGACGACCTCGCCCAGCTGCTGCGGCACCTCGACGCCGGACCCGCGGTCCTCGGCGGGGTGTCGATGGGCGGCGTCATCGCCTCCGACACCGCGATCGAGTACCCCGAACTCGTCCGGGCCCTCGTCCTCAGCGGCGCCTCGACCAGCGACTTCGAGTACACCCACGAGGCGACCCGTGCGATCCTCGCCGCATCCGCCCGCGCCCTGGGCGCCGGGGACGTCGAGGGCTGGCTCACGGTCTTCCTGAGCGCCGTCGCCGGCCCCTTCCGCACCACCGACGACGTCGACCCGGCCCTCCTCGCCCGCCTGAGCGAGATGGCCCGGCACACCCTCGCCAAGCACACCCCCGGCGAACACGACTGGCACGTCCCCCTGACCGACGTGCGGTCCCGGGCGGCGAAGATCGACGTCCCCGTCCTCACGGTCAACGGGAGCCTCGACTCACCGGACCTGCTCGCCGACGCGGAACTCCTCGCCGCCACCGTCCCCGACGGACGCCCGGTCCTGATCGAGGGAACCTCGCACCACCCGAACATGGAGGAACCCGAGGAGTTCAACCGCGTCCTCCTCGGGTTCCTCGACACGCTCTGACCGCTACGGCACCACCGTCACCGGCCAGCGGCCCGCCTTCACCAGGCGCACCGCCACCGACCCGACGATCCGGTGCCCCGCCTGCTCCGAGGCGCCCACCACCACCGCGTCCGCCGTGAGCTCGTCGGCGGCCCGCGCCAGCCCGTTGTACGGGTCGCCGCGGAAGGTGTGGAACTCCCAGCGCACGTCGAATATCCCCTTGACCCGCTCTGCGGCGTCCCGGATCTGGGCGACCAGGTCCTGGGCGATCTCGTCGGTCGTCTCGGCCACCGGCGCCCCCATCGCCGCGCCCGCGGCCATCACCGGCTGCACGTACACGACGGCGAGCAGGGCCCGCTGCCGCCGGGCCAGGCCACCGGCGTACGACGCCGCCCTGAGGGACGAATCGGAGCCGTCCACGCCGACCATGATGACCTTGGGCCCGTCCGTGCCCCGCTCGAACTGGTGCGAGTGCTGTTCCGTCACGCGGCGAGGCTATCGGAAACCCCAGGTCCCGCCGCCGCCCGGGACCCGCCCGACGGGCGGGGCGGCCCGGCAGTTCCTACAGTCGGAACATGAGCGCCAGAGCCGACGCCGCCCCCGAACCGGTACGACGGGGCGGCGGCGGCCACCTCGCCAGGGTGCCGGAAGGCTTCGCGGCCTTCTTCGGCGCCCTCGGCCTGCTGTGCCTGCTGCTGGCCTTCATCCCGCCGCTGCGACGGCTGCTGCGCCCCGTCGTCCGGCTGCTCGACCTGCTCATCGTCCCGGTCAGCGCCAACCTCGCCTACGCCGTCTTCCTCTTCCTCCTCGCCGGCGCCACCGCCGCCCGCAAGAAGGTCGCCTGGTGGCTGGTCGTCGTCTACCTGGGCCTGCTCGTCCTCGTGGACGTGCTCGGTGTGGCCGCCGGCCTGTACGCCGCGTCCCTGCCGTCGCTCGTCGTGTGCGCGCTCGCCCTCGCCCTGCTCGTCGTCGCCCGGGGCGAGTTCTACGCCGCCTCCCGCCGCGCGGCCGTCAGACGGGCCGTCGGGGTCCTGCTCGCGGGCCTCGCGCTCGGCATCCTCGTCGGCTGGGGCCTGGTCGAGCTGTTCCCCGGCACCCTGCCGCGCGGCCAGCGCCTGCTGTGGGCGGCGAACCGGGTCTGCGGCGGTCTGGTCTCCGGCCGCTCCTTCGACGGCGTCCCGCCCCGCGCCCTGTTCTTCCTCCTCGGCCTGTTCGGCGCGCTCGCCCTCCTCAACGCCGCCGCGACCCTCTTCCGCTCGCAGCGCATGGAGGCCGCCCTGCACGGCGACGAGGAGGACCGCATCCGCGCCCTGCTCACCGCGTACGGCGCCCGCGACTCCCTCGGCTACTTCGCCACCCGCCGCGACAAGGCCGTCGTCTTCTCGCCCAGCGGCAAGGCCGCCGTCACCTACCGCGTCGAGGCGGGCGTCTGCCTGGCCAGCGGCGACCCCGTCGGCGACCGGGAGGCCTGGCCGCACGCCATCGGCGCCTGGCTCGACGCGGCCCGCCGGCACGGCTGGGCGCCCGCCGCGATGGGCGCCTCCGAGGACGGCGCCAAGGCCTACGCCCGCGCCGGGCTCGGCGCCCTCCAGCTCGGCGACGAGGCGATCCTGAACGTCGCCGACTTCGACCTCAAGGGCCGTGACATGCGGGTCACCCGGCAGGCCGTGCACCGCGTCGCCCGCACCGGCGCCCGCTGCCGGGTCCGCCGCCACTCGGCCCTCACCGACGCCGAGATGGAGGAGATCGTCGACAAGGCCGACGCCTGGCGCGACACCGAGACCGAACGCGGCTTCTCCATGGCCCTGGACCGCCTCGGCGACCCGGCCGACGGCGACTGCCTCCTCGTCGAGGCCCTCGGCGAGGACGGCCGGCTCCTCGCCCTGCTCTCCTTCGTCCCCTGGGGCACCGACGGCGTCTCCCTCGACCTGATGCGCCGTGACCGCGGCGCACCCAACGGGGTCATGGAGTTCATGGTCGCCGAACTCTGCGAGGCCGCCCCGAAACTGGGCGTGCGCCGGATCTCCCTCAACTTCGCCGTGTTCCGCTCGGTCTTCGAGGAGGGCGCCCGCATCGGCGCCGGACCCGTGCTGCGCCTGTGGCGCCGGCTGCTCCTGTTCTTCTCGAAGTGGTGGCAGCTGGAGGCCCTGTACCGCTCCAACGCCAAGTACCGCCCCGAGTGGTACCCCCGCTTCATCTGCTACGGCGAGACCGGCGCCCTCGCCCGGATCGGCCTCGCCTCCGGCATCGCCGAGGGCTTCGTAGCCGTACCGTCGCTGCGCAAGCTCTGGGGCAAGGGGCGGCCGAAGGCCGGGCCGCGGCCGGCCACCACCGAGCACCTGCCCTCGCTGTCGGCGCTCGGCCTCGACACGGCGGACGGGACCGGGACCGACGGGGACGAGAGGCTGCCCGAACAGGCCCGCGTCCGCCGCCGCACACTGGACCGGCTCCGCGCCGACGGCACCGACCCCTATCCCGTCGGCGTCGCCGCCCGCACCCACGCCCTCGCCGAGGTCCGCGACGGCGACCGGGTCACCGTCGCGGGCCGGATCATGCGGGTCCGCGACTTCGGCGGCGTGATCTTCGTGACCCTGCGCGACTGGTCCGGCGACCACCAGCTCGCCCTCACCCGCGACCGCGGCGGCCTCCCCCGCTTCCGCGCCGACACCGACATCGGCGACCACATCACCGCCACCGGCACGGCGGGCGTCAGCGACCGGGGCGAGCCCACCGTCTTCGTCACCGGCTGGCAGCTCGTCGGCAAGTGCCTGCGCCCGCTGCCCGACAAACGGCGCGGCCTGACCGACCCCGAGGCCAGGGTCCGCATGCGCTACCTCGACCTCGTCACCAGCCCCGCCGCCCGCGACGTCGTGCGCGTCCGCTCCACCGCCGTGCAGGCCCTGCGCCAGGGCCTGCTGCGACGCGGCTACCTGGAGGTCGAAACGCCGATGCTCCAGCAGATCCACGGCGGCGCCAACGCCCGCCCCTTCACGACCCACATCAACGCCTACGACCTCGACCTGTACCTGCGCATCGCCCCCGAGCTGTACCTCAAGCGGCTCTGCGTCGGCGGCCTGGAGAAGGTCT
This sequence comes from Streptomyces sp. NPDC090106, assembly GCF_044747265.1. Taxonomy (NCBI): domain Bacteria; kingdom Bacillati; phylum Actinomycetota; class Actinomycetes; order Kitasatosporales; family Streptomycetaceae; genus Streptomyces; species Streptomyces sp. NPDC090106. Next base: position 463,388 of record NZ_JBIVDS010000008.1, read on the forward strand.
TCGAGATGGGCCGCACCTTCCGCAACGAGGGCGTCTCCCACAAGCACAACCCCGAGTTCACGATGCTGGAGGCCTACCAGGCCTTCGCCGACTACGACGTGATGCTCGACCTCACCCGCGAACTGATCCAGGACGCGGCCACCGCCGCCTTCGGCACACCGGTCGCCCGCAAGGACGGCGAGGAGTACGACATCTCCGGCCCCTGGCCCGTCAAGACCGTCCACCAGGCTCTCTCGGAGGCCCTCGGGGAGGAGGTGGACGCCGACACCGACCTGGCCAGGCTGCACCGGCTCTGCGACCGCGCGGGCGTGCCCTACACCCCCGACGACGGACGCGGGGACGTCGTCCTCGAAATGTACGAGCGGCTCGTCGAGGAGCGCACCGAGCTGCCCACCTTCTACAAGGACTTCCCGACCGACGTCTCCCCGCTCACCCGCCCGCACCGCACCGACCCGCGCCTCGCGGAGCGCTGGGACCTCGTCGCCTTCGGCACCGAACTGGGCACCGCCTACTCCGAGCTGACCGACCCCGTCGAGCAGCGCCGCCGCCTCACCGCCCAGTCGCTGCTGGCCGCCGGGGGAGACCCCGAGGCGATGGAACTCGACGAGGACTTCCTCGACGCCCTGGAGTACGCCATGCCGCCCACCGGCGGGCTCGGCATCGGCGTCGACCGGCTGGTCATGTTCCTCACCGACCTGACGATCCGCGAGACCCTGCCGTTCCCCCTGGTGCGCCGCCACTGACGCTCCGTCATAGGCCGGGCGGGTGCTTTCCCGCCGCCGCACCGGTGTAGTCCTGGTGCGTCGGCCGTGTTCCGGGCGACTGATGAGTCATGACGAAGGATCAGTTGCTCACACGGCTGCTCACCCGGCGCCGCGCGCTGTTCGCGGGCGCCGCCGCCGTCGGCGCGGCGGGCACCGCCGGACTGTACGCGGCGCTCGGCGGCGAGGAGCCGGTCAGGGCCGCCGCCCCCGCCGCGGGCGCCCCGGCCGCCCGCCCGCTCAAGCCCTCCGCCTACCGGCTCCAGCCCCTCACCGGGTACGGCCCGCCGCGCGCCGCCCCACGCCGCCTCACCGTGCGGCGCGAACCCCTGCTGAAGATGACCGGACGCGGCCGGACCATGGTGCTGACCTTCGACGACGGCCCCGATCCCCGCTACACCCCCGACATCCTCGACACCCTCGCCGAGTACGACGTGCGCGCCATGTTCTTCGTGTGCGGCGAGATGGCCGTCGACAACAAGGAGCTGCTGGCCCGGATGTCCGACGAGGGCCACGTCGTCGGCAACCACACCTGGTCCCACCCCCTGCTGACCCGGCTCAGCCGCGGCCGGATGCGCTCCGAGATGGAACGCACCTGCGACGTCATCGAGGAGGCGTACGGCGAGCGGCCCGCCTGGTTTCGCGCGCCCTACGGGGCCTGGAACCGCACCGCCTTCCAGCTCGGCGCCGACCTCGGCATGGAACCCCTCGCCTGGACCGTCGACACCCTCGACTGGACCACCCCCGGCACCCGCACCATCACCGGACGCGTCGAGAACGGCGCCGCCCCCGGCGTCGTGGTGCTCTCGCACGACGCCGGGGGCGACCGCTCCCAGAGCGTCCGGGCCCTGCGGCAGTATCTTCCGCAGCTCCTGGACGCCGGATATCACATCACCGTCCCGAGACGGCAGTACACATAACCGGCGGGAATCCGGCAGGCCGTGCGCCCGCCCGGTCGGGGAACGCTCAGCGGACCTCGACCAGGCGGGCGAACACGACCACGTTCCCCGCATAACCGTCCTGCTTGGTGAATCCGCCGCCGCAGGTGATGACCCGCAGTTCCGCGGCGCCCTTCGCACCGTAGACACGGTCGCCGGGGAAATCGTTCTTCTGGAACACCTCGATGCCGTAGATCTCGAACACCGCGGTCTTTCCGTCCTTGCGTCCTACCTCGACGCGATTTCCCTTCTTCAGGGACCCGAGTCCGTAGAACACGGCGGGGCCCGACGTGTTGTCGACATGGCCGACGACGACCGAGGTGCCTTTCTCGCCGGGCGACACGTTGCCGGTGAACCAGCCCGCCAGATTCGGGTCCTCCGGCGGCGGCGCGCCCACCCAGCCCTCGCTGTCCAGGCCGACCGGCATGATCGGCGCGTCCACCTGGATGGAGGGGATCCGCACCCGTTCCGGCTCGGAGAACGCCAGTGGGGCCACGTTCCCGGCGGAGCTGCCGGGCACCCGGCTGTCCGCGGCGGCAGCCGTCGCCGGCTGCGGAGGACCGACGTCGAATTCCCCCGACCCGTTCCGGATGAGCGCGAGGCCGGTCAGCAGAACAAGCGCTATCACGCCCCAAGGAGCGCGCTTCCTCGGCTGCTCCTCCTCTTCGGCCGTACCGGCCAGCTCGGACGCAGACATTCACTTCCCCTCTCGACGCGGCCGTCGCCGCGTCAGTCGCGCATACGGGAACGCTAAGCGCAGCGCGCGCGACCGGCGACGGGGCACGGGCGAACGGGTGGCCGCCACCCGTGGGGTGCGCCATCCGAGTTGCCGTGCACAGGAAATTTCTGACGGTGTGTGACCTGCGGCAATATCCGATTGTGCGCTTTTCGCTCGGCGTGTCCCCTCACCAGGACGGACCATCGCCGAAATGCGCACGCGTGCACGGCATCTGAGGGTCTTTCTGGGAGGCGCTTTCTCGCCGATCAACCGGGGACCGTTTTCCCGGGGCGTCTTCCGCGGAGGAACACATGCGTACCACTCGTGCCCTGGCGGCCTCTGCCGCAGCGGTCGCCGTGCTCGGACTCGCCGCTCCCGTCGCGGTCGCGGACGGGATGACCAGCCCGACCAACGCCACGGTCCTGCCGAGCGTCATCGCGCGCGGCGGGCAGCTGACCATCACCGTCAACAACTGCTCCGGCGTCGGCACCGCGAACTCCGACGCCTTCACGGCGCCGGTCACGCTCACCAACGGGCGGGGCGGACTGTCGACCGGTACCGCGACCGTCTCCCGCAACGCCCGGCAGGGCTCCCACTCCATGACCGTCACGTGCAGCAACGGGACGGTCGTCAACCCCAACGCGTTCACCGTCATCGGCGCTGTCCGCGGTGGTCTCGGCGGCAGCAGCTCGACCGGCGCGACCCCGACCGACATGGCCATCGGCGGCGGGCTCGTGGCCGCGGCCCTCGTCGGCGGCGGTGTGTTCTGGATGCGCCGCCGCGCCGAGCGCCGGATCTGACCCCCGCCCCTTCTCCGATCCCCGGCCCTTCGGAGATCGCACACAGCGCGAAGGCCTTCGCCCCGGACCCTTGGAGGGTTCCGGGGCGAAGGCCTTTCACCGTGCCGTCAGGTGCCGTCAGGCGCCGTCCTCGCCGGTGCGGCGGCGCGAGAAGTGGTACGCCGCGCCGACCGAGCCCGCGATGAGCGCGGCACCGAGCCCGATCTCCTTGAGGTCGAACCCGCCGATCGTCCCGCCCTCACCGGCGTGCACACCCCGGTCGGGATACGGGTACGGGTAGGGCGGCGTCGTCGGGTTGACCCGGCCGCCCGCGATCGTCAGCCCCACCGAGGCCGTGTTGCCGTCGCACGTGAACTTGACGTCGTACACGGCACCCGGTTTGGCGTCCCAGTCGACCGTCGCCGTTCTCGAGGACTGCGACGGTTTGATCGACACCGTGTCGAAGACGCCCGAGGACACGATCACCTTGCCCGTGCAGTCGCCGTTGGAGCGGTCGACCTGGAGGGTGACCTGGCCGCCCGCCGCGATGGTCGAGGGCACGACGTTGAAGCGGAAGGCGGTGACGCCCACGTCCCCTGCGGCGGCGACCGGCGCGGCCAGGGTCAGAGCGGTCATGCCCAGCAGTGCCGCCGAAGCTACGCGTATCGCGCGCATGGTGAGTCCTCCGGGTCCCCGAGGAGCAGCCGCGGACCTGTTCCGCTGGTGTGGGAAATGCACCTCGATGATCGGAACGCTAGGAAGGTACGCACATGTGCGCGAACGGTGTCGGGCGAATGGGGCAAGAGGCTGGGCCGGGCGGGGGAAACCGGCGGCGTGGCGGCCTCCGCCCGGCCCTGCGCTCCGGGTTGCCCCGGGGCCCGGGCCGGGTGAGTGCCCGTCAGCGCCCGATGCCCGGGAAGAAGTCCAGGAACGGTTCCGCGGAGGCGGTCACGCCCCGGCTGTAGGGGGCGTCGAAGTCCCAGATCAGGAAGAGGAGGAAGGCGATCAGCGCGGAGAACAGCCCGGCGAGGATCAGCTCGCGCGGTGTTCTGCGGATCTGGAGCGCCAGCACCATGCCGATGGTGATGACGGCTCCGGCGATCAGGCCGAACCACACCACCCCCGGCATCGTCGCCGAGGTCGAGTTCGCGCGGGCGGTGCGGGCCGCGTCGGCCGCCGCCACCTGGTCGACGAGCGGCTGATAGGCCTGCGCCTCGAAGTCCGTGGCCGGTTCGTAGTCGATGACGTCCTGGCGCAGCCGCTCCATCAGCCGGTCGCCCCGCTCGGTGACCTCGCCGTGGTCGGCCATCGCCTTCCATTCGACGTTCACGACCTGTCCGACATAGGCGTTGACATCCTCTCGAATGCGGTCACGGGTGTCGGCCGGGTAGACCCGGACCCGCTCCGACACCTCGTGCAGGGCGATCGCCTCGGCCTGGACGTGGTCCTCGGCGGCGGCCCGCCCCTCCCACACCCCGGCGATGGCCAGACCCAGCACGATGGCGTAGACGACGCCGATCCACATCGTCATGTACTCGATGACGTCCGGGGTCTCGTCGGTGTCCTCGTCGTCGGCCGCCGATTTGTGGCGGACGAGGGTGATGACGACCACCACGGCGCAGGCGGCCAGCATCGCGAGGGTGAGAACAAGCCATTCCGGCAAGGGGGACCTCCAGGGGTCAGCGCGGGCGCAGCGCGGCCACGGCGACGATCGCCGGCGCCGCGATGAGCAGGACGAAGGTGAGCGGGTCGGTGCCGTGGTGCGCGGGTGGGCGCGACGCCGGGGAGTGGTACGCCGGGTAGGTCACGGGGGACGCGGAGGGCCGGGGTGTCGGCGTGGGCGTGGGCGTCGGTGACGGGGGCGGCGTGGGCGTCGGGGTCGGCGTGGGGGTGGGCGTCGGGGTCGGCGCCGGGCGGGGTGCGGGCGGTGCCGGACGCGCGGCCGGGGGAGGCGGGGTGGGCCTCGGGGTCGGCGTCGGGGTGGGGGTGGGCTCCGGGGTCGGCGTGGGCGTCGGCTTCCGGGTCGGAGGCGGCGTCGGCGTCGGTTCCGGGGTGGGGGTCGGGGTGGGCGTGGGGCACGGCGACGGCGGGGGCGGCGGGGGAGGGGGCGTGGGGCACCCCGGAGGTGTGGTCCACGTCACATTCCCGGCGATGGCCACCGCGACCGTTCCGTCCGGCCCGGTCGACGCGGACGCGCAGGCGTCTGCCGCGGCGGTGCCGGCCGGTGCGCCGACGAATAGCCATGCCACCGTCAACACGGTCAACACCCGTATGACGGAGCCGTATTGGGTCGGTTCGGGTCGATGCACGCAGCAGATCATGAACCTCCAACGCGCGGCCGCGCGCGCAGGTGGCGGGGTATTGCCCCGAAGGAGTGAGAGGGGTGCGACACAGGTTCCGGAAAGAAAAATGTGCGCCGGTTGAACACATCGCCCCCCGGGCTGCGTACTCATGACCGTGCGGCGGCGCAATACGGCGCTGCAACGCCCTTACGAGTATGGGGAGTTGACGATGAAGACCTCCTGGCGGAGTGCCTCGCTGATGGCGAGTGCCGCCGCGGTGCTGACGCTGACGACGGCGTGTGGCCAGGAATCGGCGCCGTCCGCGAGCAGCCAGAACGTGGGCGCGACGGCCGCGGCCGGTGACTACGGCAACGCGGGCGCGGGCATCGGTTCCGGCGTCGGTGCCATCGGTTCGAGCCCTTCGGCGAGCAGTACCGCCTCCAAGGTGGATCCCGCGGGCAAGCTGGCCGTCGTCACCAATCCCGAACTCGGCAAGGTCCTCACGGACAACGCCGGCCTGACGCTCTACCGCTTCGACGCGGACACCGCCGAGCCGCCGAAGTCCACCTGCGACGGCGACTGCGCGACCGCCTGGCCGCCGGTGCCCGCCGACGACGCCTCGGCCGGTGAGGGCATCGACAAGGCGCTGCTCGGCGAGGTCACCCGCACCGACGGCACCAAGCAGCTCACCATCGGCGGCTGGCCCGCCTACCGCTTCGCCAAGGACGTCAACGCCGGTGACGTCAACGGCCAGGGCGTGAACGGCAAGTGGTACGCCCTCGCCCCCACCGGCAAGAAGGCCACCGAGGGCGACCAGCCCGGTCTGTCCACCCGTGAGGACCCGAAGCTCGGCGAGATCGTCATCGACGAGAACGGCATGACGGTCTACCGGTTCATCAAGGACGTGGCCTGGCCCGACCCGATCTCCAAGTGCACCGGAGCCTGCCTGGAGAAGTGGCCGGCCGTCGGTCCGGTCGAGGCCAACGACACCAAGGGCGTCGAGAAGAAGGGCCTGATGAGCTTCACCCGGCCCGACGGCGTCAAGCAGCAGACCATCGACTGCTGGCCCATCTACACCTTCACCGGGGACAAGGAACCCGGGGACACCAACGGTCAGGGCGTCGGCGGCACGTGGTACGCCGTGACGCCCGAGGGAAAGCCGGTCGGCGCGCCGAAGAGTTAGTCAGGTCATCTCCCCAGGGCTGGCCGCCCCGTTTCCTGTCGGTGACGCATCGCGGAGAGGAGGCACGAGGACCCAGCGAGAGAGTGCCGGACGCGAGAGCGCCGGACGGAGTTCAGCGCGTACGACCCACCGGCCCGTCCCCCGTGCACCGCACGCGGGGGGCGGGCCGGTATGCCGTGTTTAGGGTGGGTGTGCGGCATGGTCGGCCGGGCACGTGCCGCAGGCAGTGACCGGGAACGGACGGTCAATTTCCGGTTCGGCTCGCTCTGTTGGCAGGCGATCAGTAGCCTCTGCTCGAACACCGGATCGCCTGACGCCTTGGAGATGTAGATGGAGCGACCCGTCTGGGCCCCACGGAGCATCGACATCACGGTGCCCAGTGTCGCGCGCATCTACGACTACTACCTGGGCGGTTCGCACAACTTCGAGGTCGACCGGGAAGCCGCTCGCAAGGCGATGGAGTTCATGCCGGGACTCCCCAAGATCATGCAGGCCAACCGGGCGTTCATGCGGCGCGCGGTGCGGTTCGCGGCCCAGGAGGGCATCACCCAGTTCATCGACGTCGGCTCCGGCATCCCGACCTTCGGCAACGTCCACGAAGTGGCCCGGCGGGCCAGCCCCGGAGCCCGGGTCGTCTACGTCGACCACGACCCGGTGGCGGTCGCGCACAGCGAGGCCGTCCTCGCCGGGAACCCGGACGCGGGGGTCGTCGCGGCGGACCTCCGCAAGCCCCGGGAGATCCTCGACAGCGTCGAAGTACAGCAACTGATCGACCTGAACAGGCCGGTGGCCCTCCTCCTCGTTGCCATACTTCACTTCGTGGAAGACATGGACGACCCGTACGCGGCGGTGGCCGAGCTGCGCGACACCCTCGCGCCCGGCAGCCTGCTGGTGCTCACCCACGCCTCGTACGAGGGAATCCCGCTCCCACCGGAGAAGGCCGCGGGCACGGTGGACGTGTACAAGGACATTCGCAACCCGCTGATCATGCGTTCGCGCGAGCAGATCGCGCGGTTCTTCGAGGGGTACGACATGGTGGAACCGGGACTGGTGCCGATGCCGCTCTGGCGGCCGGACACGGAGCCCGAGGAAGAAGATCCCTGGGCCTTCTCCGGGTTCGCCGGCGTGGGGCGTACCGCGTGATCGCCGAGCCGGACGGGCCGGAGGACAGACTGCGCCGGTTCGCGACGATCTGGAGCCGGGCGGTGTTCCCGGTGACGACGACGTCCTCGACCCGGCCCGAGTTCGAGGAACAACTCCTGCCGCTGGCCCGCCGGCTGAGCGAGGCCCTGCGCGCGAGGACCTTCGACGCGGACGAGGGCAGGGCCGTCGGCGCCGCCCTGGTCACGGTGCACTGCACCGACCCCGAGGCCCTCAGCCGGACCCTGGACTGCGTGGACGCCTACCTGGTGCTCTACTGCGGCGGCGAGGGCGCCCAGGAGGACCTGCGGGTCCGCGCCTCACGCCTCCAGCACGCCATGGCCGCCGGTTACGCGCAGGCGCTCAGGGAACGCACACTGGCCGAGCAGGAGGCCATCTCGGCCGCCGCGCTGACCGCGCAGGGCGTCGTGGCCCAGGCGCTGCACGCGAGCGAGGCCCGCTTCCGTGCGGTCTTCGAGGGTGCCGCCATAGGCATCGGCATGGCCGACCTGGACGGCAACATCCTCCAGGTGAACGACGCGCTGCTGCGCATGTTCGGCATCACCGAGCAGCTGATGCGCGGCCGCAACGTCCGCGAGTGGACCCACCCCGAGGACGCGCCCCAGACCTGGACCCTCTACGACGAGCTGGTCCGCGGCGAGCGCGAGCACTACCACCTGGAGAAGGCGTTCTCCCGCCCCGACGGCACGGCCCTGTGGACCAACCTCACCGTCTCCCTGCTGCGCGACGCCGACGGCAACCCGCAGTACCAGCTCGCGCTGATGGAGGACACCACCGAGCGCCGGCTGCTCAACCTCCGCCTGCGCTACGAGGCCACGCACGACGCGCTCACCGGCCTGCCCAACCGCACGTTCTTCTTCGAGCGCCTGGAGAAGGCGCTCGGCGCGGGCGAGGGCCAGCGCTTCGGGCTGTGCTATCTCGACCTGGACGGCTTCAAGACCGTCAACGACAGCCTGGGCCACGCGGCCGGCGACCGGCTGCTGGTGGAGGTCGCCGACCGCCTCCAGTCCTGCGCCACCGCGCCCGGCGAGATGGTCGCCCGTCTGGGCGGCGACGAGTTCGTCGCGCTGACGACCGGCGCCGACACCGAGCGCGAGGTCGACGAGCTCGCCGGCCGCATCATGAACGCCCTGATCGCCCCGATCAGCGTCGACGGCCGCTCGCTGACCGTGCGCGGCAGCATCGGCATCGTCGAGGGCCCGGCGGGGGAGCGCAGCGCGGCCGAGGTGCTGCGCAGCGCCGACATCACGATGTACCGGGCCAAGTCCGCGGGCGGCAACCGCTTCGAGCTGGCCGACGAGGAGGCCGACGCGCGGGCCATCACCCGGCACGGGCTGACCACCGCCCTGCCGACGGCCCTGGAGCGGGGCGAGTTCTTCATCGAGTACCAGCCGCTGGTCCACCTCGGCGACGGCAGCGTCCGCGGCGCCGAGGCGCTGGTGCGCTGGCTGCACCCGCAGCACGGGGTGCTGGGCCCGGACCGGTTCATCCCGCTCGCCGAACACACCGGCCTGATCGTCCCGCTCGGCCGCTGGGTCCTGGAGCAGTCCGTACGGCAGGCCCGCGACTGGCGGGAGCGTCACACCGATGCCGGGCCGGTGCGCATCAACGTCAATCTCTCGCCCTGCCAGCTCACCCACCCCGGCCTGGTGCAGGACACGGTGGACATCCTGGAGCGCATGGGTGTGGAGCCGGACGTGCTGTGCCTGGAGGTCACCGAGTCGGCGCTGATCGGCGCGGACGACGACCTGCTGAAGCCGCTGCGCCGGCTGGCCGAGATGGGCGTGGACATCGCCCTGGACGACTTCGGCACGGGGTACTCGAACCTCGCGAACCTGCGCCGGCTCCCGGTGAGCATCCTCAAGCTCGACCGCTCCTTCACCCAGAGCATGCAGCAGTTCCCCGCCGACCCCGTCGACCTGAAGATCGTCGAGGGGATCGTCTCGCTCGCCCACAGCCTGGACCTCGCGGTCACGGTCGAGGGCGTGGAGACGGGCGCGCAGGCCGAACAGCTCCGGATACTCGGCTGCGACACCGCGCAGGGCTGGTACTACGCCCGCCCGGGCCCGCCGGACCGGCTCCACGAGCTGGCGCTGGTGGACGCGACGGGCTGACCGCCAGGGGGCACCGGACAGGCAGTCCGTCGTGCGGCGGCCCACCGAGGGGAACACCTCCTCGGCGGGCCGCCGCCAGGCGCGGGTCAAGGTGCCGGCGGCGGGCCCGACGGCTGCGGCGCCTCGGGTGTCGTCACGGTGACTCCGCCAGCAGCATGCGCTGGAGTTCCCGTGCCGCCCTGGGGGGCGCCACGTCGCTGCGGTGGGCCAGGGCGATCGTGCGGTGCAGTCCGGGCCGGGCGAGGGGGGTCACATGGAGGTCCCGGCCCGAGCGCGAGGCGACCATGCGGGGCACGACGGCCACGCCCAGCCCCGCGCGGACGAAGCCCAGCACCGCGTCCATCTCGCCGCCCTCGACGGCGAAGTCCGGCTCGAATCCCTCGGCCCGGCACGCCGCCACCGTCAGCTCGCGCAGGTCGTAGCCGTGCCGGAACATCACCAGACGCTCGCCCTCCAGGTCGGCGACGCGGACGGTGTGCGCGGCCCGTCCGGGGCGGGGCGCGTCGGGCGAGGAGACGACGACCAGGTCCTCGCGCAGCAGCTCCACCGTGGTGAGCGCCGGTGACGGCGTGGGCAGCGGGAGGACCACCAGGGCCAGGTCCAGGGCGCCGCGGGCCAGCAGGCGCACCAGGTCGTGCGAACCGCCCTCCTCAATGAGCAGCCGGATGCCCGGGTAGCGGTCGTGGAAGGCCCGCAGCACGTCCGGCAGCAGCCCCGTGCACAGGCTCGGCGTCGCGCCCAGCCGCACCCGTCCGCTGCGCAGCTGCGCCAGCTCCTGCACCTCGTGCCGGGCGGTGTCCGCGTCCGCCAGGATGCGGCGGGCCAGCGGCAGCAGCGCCTCGCCCGCGTCCGTCAGCGTGATGTTGCCGCGAGCCCGCAGGAACAGATCCGCCCCCAGTTCCCGCTCCAGCGCCTTGATCTGCTGGGACAGCGACGGCTGCGCGACATGGACCAGATCGGCGGCCCGGGTGAAGTGCCGGGTCTCGGCGACGGCGACGAAGTACTGGAGCTGCTGGAACTGCATCCGGCCATGATAGGCGTTCGCTATGGAAACGAGCCGGACCATGTCTTGGACCGATGGGGCCGTCCGGCCCTAGCGTCGTGGACATGGCTCTGGCAACGCGGACGGACCGACGACCGTCCATGGCGCGCACCGTGTGGCACTCCACCGTCGGCAAGAAGACCGTGATGGCCGTCAGCGGCGTGATCATGCTGCTGTACCTGGTCGTCCACATGATCGGAAACCTGAAGATCTTCTTCGGGGCGGCCGAGTTCAACCACTACGCCCACTGGCTGCGCACCCTCGGCGAGCCCTTCATGCACTACGAGTGGTCGCTGTGGCTGATCCGCGTGGTCCTCGTCGTCGCGGTCGTCGCGCACGCGGTCTCCGCGTACCAGCTCAGCCGCCGCGACATCCGGGCACGCCCCACGAAGTACGTCCACAAGAAGCCCCGGGCGAGCTACGCGACCCGCACGATGCGCTGGGGCGGGATCATCCTCGCCCTGTTCATCGTCTGGCACCTGCTCGACCTGACCACCGGCACCGTGCACCCGGGCGGCTTCCAGGAGGGCCGGCCGTACCAGAACGTCGTGGACACCTTCTCCACCTGGTACGGCAACGTCGTCTACATCGTCGCCATGCTCGCCCTCGGCCTGCACGTGCGGCACGGCTTCTGGAGCGCCGCCCAGACCCTCGGCGCGGGCAGCCGCAGCCGTGACCGTGCCCTGAAGACCACGGCGAACGTCCTCGCGCTGCTGCTCACGGCCGGCTTCATCGCCGTACCCGTGGGCGTCATGACCGGAGTGGTGAGCTGACCATGACCTACACCGACTACGTCACCGGCGAACCCCTCGCCGACACCAAGGCGCCCTCCGGGCCCGTCGCCGACCGCTGGGACACCCGGCGCTTCGAGGCGAAGCTCGTCAACCCGGCCAACCGGCGCAAGCACACCGTCATCGTCGTCGGCACCGGCCTCGCCGGCGGCTCCGCGGGCGCCACGCTCGCCGAACAGGGCTACCACGTCGTCCAGTTCTGCTACCAGGACTCCCCGCGCCGCGCGCACTCCATCGCCGCGCAAGGAGGCATCAACGCGGCGAAGAACTACCGCAACGACGGCGACTCCGTGCACCGGCTGTTCTACGACACCGTCAAGGGCGGCGACTTCCGCGCCCGCGAGTCCAACGTCCACCGCCTCGCGCAGATCTCCGTCGAGATCATCGACCAGTGCGTGGCCCAGGGCGTGCCCTTCGCCCGCGAGTACGGCGGGCTCCTGGACACCCGCTCCTTCGGCGGCGTCCAGGTCTCCCGGACCTTCTACGCCCGCGGCCAGACGGGACAGCAGTTGCTGCTTGGCGCGTACCAGGCGCTGTCACGGCAGATCGCCGCCGGGAACGTGGAGATGCACCCGCGCACCGAGATGCTCGACGTCGTCGTCATCGACGGACGGGCGCGCGGCATCGTCGCCCGCGACCTGATCACCGGGAGGATCGACACCTACTTCGCGGACGCCGTCGTCCTGGCCAGCGGCGGCTACGGCAACGTCTTCTACCTGTCGACGAACGCCATGAACTCCAACGCCACCGCGGTGTGGCGGGCCCACCGGCGCGGCGCCTACTTCGCCAACCCGTGCTTCACCCAGATCCACCCCACCTGCATCCCGCGCACCGGCGACCACCAGTCCAAGCTGACGCTGATGAGCGAGTCGCTGCGCAACGACGGCCGGATCTGGGTCCCCAGGGCCCAGGGCGACCGGCGTCCCGCCCACGAGATCCCCGAGGACGAGCGCGACTACTACCTGGAGCGCATCTACCCGTCCTTCGGCAACCTCGTGCCGCGTGACATCGCCTCCCGCGCCGCGAAGAACGTCTGCGACGAGGGCCGGGGGGTCGGCCCCGGCGGTCAGGGCGTCTACCTCGACTTCGCCGACGCCATCCGGCGGATGGGACGCAAGGCCGTCGAGGCCAAGTACGGCAACCTCTTCGACATGTACCAGCGGATCACCGACGAGGACCCCTACCGGGTGCCCATGCGGATCTACCCCGCCGTGCACTACACGATGGGCGGGCTGTGGGTCGACTACGACCTCCAGACCACCGTGCCCGGCCTGTTCGCGATCGGCGAGGCCAACTTCTCCGACCACGGCGCCAACCGGCTCGGCGCGAGCGCCCTGATGCAGGGTCTCGCCGACGGCTACTTCGTCCTCCCCGCCACCATCAACGACTACCTGGCCCGCAACCCGCACCAGGAGGCGGTCACGGCCGAACACCCGGTCGTCCAGGAGGTGCTGGCCGAGACGGAGGACCGCCTCAACCTCCTCCTGGCCGTCGACGGCGACCGCACCCCCGACTCCTTCCACCGCGAACTCGGCGAACTCATGTGGGAGTTCTGCGGCATGGCCCGCACCGACGCCGGCCTGCGCAAGGCCCTGGAACGCATCCCGCAGATCCGCGAGGAGTTCTGGCGGCGCATCAAGGTCCCCGGCACCGGCGAGGAGTTCAACCAGTCGCTGGAGAAGGCCAACCGGATCGTCGACTACCTGGAGCTCGCCGAGCTGATGTGCCTCGACGCGCTGCACCGCGCCGAGTCCTGCGGCGGCCACTTCCGCGAGGAGTCACAGACCCCCGACGGCGAAGCCGCCCGCCGGGACGAGGAGTTCGGCTACGCCGCCGCCTGGGAGTTCACCCGCACCGGCGAGGCACCGGCCCTGCACAAGGAAGACCTGGTCTTCGAGTACGTCCACCCCACCCAGCGGAGCTACGCATGAAGCTCACCCTGCGCGTCTGGCGGCAGAAGAACGCCGACGCCGACGGCGCCATGTCCACCTACGAGGTGGACGGCATCTCGCAGGACATGTCGTTCCTCGAAATGCTCGACACCCTCAACGAGGAACTCATCCTGCGCGGTGAGGACCCCGTCGCCTTCGACCACGACTGCCGCGAGGGCATCTGCGGCGCCTGCTCCCTCGTCATCAACGGCGACGCCCACGGGCCCGAGCGCACCACCACCTGCCAGCTCCACATGCGGTCCTTCCGGGACGGCGACACCATCGACGTCGAACCCTGGCGGGCGTCCGCGTTCCCGGTCGTCAAGGACCTCGTCGTGGACCGCACGGCCTTCGACCGGATCATCCAGGCCGGCGGCTACGTCACCGCGCCCACCGGCGCCGCCCCCGAGGCGCACGCGGCCCCGGTGCCCAAGCCCGACGCCGACTTCGCCTTCGAGCACGCCGAGTGCATCGGCTGCGGTGCCTGCGTCGCCGCCTGCCCCAACGGCGCGGCCATGCTGTTCACCTCCGCCAAGATCAACCACCTGAACGTGCTGCCGCAGGGCGCCCCCGAGCGCGAGACCCGCGTCCTGGACATGGTGGCCCAGATGGACGAGGAGGGCTTCGGCGGCTGCACCCTGGCCGGAGAGTGCGCCACCGCCTGCCCCAAGGGCATCCCGCTGGTCTCCATCACCGGCATGAACAAGGAGTGGCTGCGGGCCACCCGCAAGGCCGCCAAGCGATAGGACCGGCCGGCGGATCGCACCGCACCGGATCGGGCCGCCGGATCGGGCCATCCGGCCGGGCCGGCGGATCAGGCCGCCCCACGGACGTTCGCCGACGTGCGCGGACGGGCGGGGCCGGGAGGTGCTCCCCGGCCCCGTCTCGCACGTCGCCGTTTCGCTACGCTGCCCGCATGAGTGCCGGGCATGACGGAGCAGGACGGTTCCTCGCGGCCGTCGTCGGATTTCGGGGCCGCCGTGCGCGAGCGCGACGGGGACCGCTGCGAGCAGGCCATGGAGGAACTCCAGCGGTACTTCGGGGCCGCCGGACAGGCCGAGTTCACCCGCGCGGGACCGCTGCTCGCCACCCTGCTGCCCGAAGTGCCGCAGGGCCCGCGCTCGTTGGTCGCCGTGCTCGTCGGCGCGTGCGTCGAGAAGGGCGCCGACGCCGCCGACTGCGCCCCACCGGTCCTCGACGGGCTCGGCGAAGCCCTCGACGTGGCACGGGAGTTCTGCGACCGCTGGGCCGCCACCGGCGGGGGCGACGTCCCCGACCCCGACGCCGCCGACCTGGACGACGACGTCTGCGACCGCGTCGGCGAACAGACCGCCCTGGGCTGGCTCACCCTGCCCCAGTGGGAGATGGCGTCCGTCGCCGTCCTCAACCACGCCCCCGTGCGCACCGCCCTCGCCCCGGAACACCGGGCCCGGCTGCAACAGGCGCTGCGGACCGTGGAGGAGACCTCCGGGCACCCGTTCAAGTGCCTCGGGTACGCCCTGCGCGTCCTCGACGACGAACCCCTCATCGTCCTGCACCGCCCCACCGGCACCGGCTACGCGCTGCGCATGAGCGGCATCGGCGACAACTTCCAGCTGCACACCCTGCTCGCGGACGTCCTGGTCGGCGGCGGCCACGTCCCCGGCCGGGCACCCTCCGCGCGGGAGGCCGCCGTGTGCCGCGACGCGCCGGGCCAGCAGCCGACCACCGGCACCTTCAACCTCGTCGCACCCGACGGGCAGTGGGTGTGGAACGAGGGCACCCCCGCCGACATCCCCCTCGTCGACGGCCGCCGCCTGCTCGTCCTCGACCCGGCGCCGTACGAACGCGGCTGGGCCGCCGGACGGTTCTTCCCCGGCATGACCGGGGACCTCGTCCTGGAGCGGGTACTCGACGTCCCGGAGACGCGCTACTGGCTCGGAGGTTGCCGACCGGCCACGTGACGGGAACACCACCGGTCCGTTCAGCAACCCCACATCCCGGCTCCCGCCTTCGGTCATGTACCGGCCAGACGGCATCGGAAGAACAGGTACGCGCAGGCCGTCACCCGGTCCGCGCGCCCTTCCGCTCAGGCCCCACGGGCCCGTGACCTGGAGTGAGCCATGACCGCCGTATCCGCTCCCGAAGCCCCGCCCCTGTCCGCGGCCCCCACCCGCTACACCGTCACCCTCGCCCGCGACGAGGCCGACGTCCGGGCCGCCCAGCGGCTGCGCCACGACGTGTTCGCCGGCGAGATGGGCGCCCTGCTGGAGACCCCCGAACCGGGTCACGACATCGACGCCTTCGACGCCTACTGCGACCACCTGCTCGTTACCGACACCCTCACCGGACAGGTCGTCGGAACCTACCGGCTGCTGCCCCCGGAACGGGCCTCGGTCGCCGGACGGCTCTACTCCGAGGGCGAGTTCGACCTCAGCCCCCTCGACGCGCTGCGTCCCGGCCTCGTCGAGGTCGGCCGCTCCTGCGTCCACCCAGCCCACCGCGACGGCGCCGTCATCGGCCTCATCTGGGCCGGCATCGCGCGCTACATGGTCGACCGCGGCCACGAATGGCTCGCCGGCTGCTGCTCCATCCCGCTCGCCGACGGCGGCCGGCTCGCCACCGCGACCTGGGACCGCGTCCAGGCCAAGCACCTGGCGCCCGAGGAGTTCCGGGTCCGGCCGCTGCTGCCCTGGAATCCCGGCCCGGCCACCGGCGAGCGCGCCGAACTCCCCGCCCTCCTGCGCGGCTACCTCCGCCTGGGCGCCTGGGTGTGCGGCGAGCCCGCGCACGACCCGGACTTCGGGGTCGCCGACCTGTACGTGCTGCTGTCGATGCGCCGGGTCAACCCGCGCTACCTGCGGCACTTCCTCTCCCTCGTCCCGGCCTGATGAGCGTCTGGCTGCCCAGCGCGCCCTGCACCCCGCGGGCGTGCGTCGAGCCGACGGGGTCCGGCACCGCCCTGCCGCGGGCCGTGCTGCGCCTGGTGACGGTCGTCGTCCTGGTCCTCGCCGGGGTCGCGCTGACGCCGGTCGGCGGACGCGTCCCCGCCGGCTGGACCCGGCGGTGGTGCCGGTGGATCGTCCGGGCCGCCGGGGTCCGGGTCCGCATCACCGGCGCCGCCGCGCCCACCGGGGGCGTCCTGCTGGTCGCCAACCACATCTCCTGGCTCGACATCCCGCTGCTCGCCGCCGTGCGCCCGGCCCGGATGGTCGCCAAGCGGGAGATCCGCGCGTGGCCGGTCGCCGGCCGGCTGGCCTCCTGGGGCGGCGTCCTGTTCATCGACCGGGACCGGCTGCGCGCCCTGCCCGGCACGGTCGCCCGGCTCGCCCGGGCCCTGCGGGACGGCCAGGCCGTCGCGGTCTTCCCCGAGGGCAGCACCTGGTGCGGCCGGGCCCAGGGCACCTTCCGCCGCGCCCCCTTCCAGGCCGCCCTGGACGCCGGGGTGCCCGTCCAGCCCGTCCACCTCCACTACCGGCTCGACGGCGGCACGGCGGCCAGCACGGCCCCCGCGTTCGTCGGCGAGGACACCCTCCTCGCGTCCCTGTGGCGGGTCGTGACCGCCCGCGGCCTCGTCGCCGAGGTCACCGTCCTCGCCCCCATCGCCCCCGGCACCCACCCCGACCGCCGCACCCTCGCCCACGCGTCCCAGCCCGGCCCCGCGGGCCGCCCCGGCTGGATCCACTCGACGCTGGTCGCCTAGGAGCCGCCGCCCGGATCATGTCGGTGTCGGTGCCGGTGCCGGTGCCGGTGCCGTCGCTGGAAGCCGGCCTGATCCGGATGCCGCCCCTGGCGCCCGTGTTCCGGGACCGGCGCGGGCGCGCGATCTAGCGCGCGGGGTCGCCCGTCAGGGTGCGGGACAGATACGGGGCGGTCGTGCTCGCCGCCGCGCGGGCCACCTCGGCGGGCGGGCCGGCGGCGACGATCCGGCCGCCGTCGTCGCCGCCGCCCGGCCCCAGGTCGATCACCCAGTCCGCGCCCGCGACGACCGGCATGTCGTGCTCGACGACGACGACGGTGTGCCCGGCGTCCACCAGACCGTGGAGCTGTCGCATCAGGACGTCGACGTCGAAGGGGTGGAGGCCGGTGGTGGGCTCGTCCAGGAGATACAGGGTGCTGCCGCGCCGGCCGCGCTGCAACTCGCCCGCCAGTTTGATGCGCTGGGCCTCCCCGCCGGACAGCTCGGTGGCGGGCTGGCCGAGCCGGAGATAGCCGAGACCCACGTCGAGCAGCGTGGCCAGACTCCGTGCCACGGCCGGGGTGTCCGCGAAGAACTCCGCCGCCGCCTCCACGGTCAGGTCCAGCACCTCGGCGACGTTCCGTCCCCGGTAGGTCACTTCGAGCGTCTCGGGGTTGTAGCGGGCGCCCGCGCAGTCCGGGCACGGCGCGTACGTGCTCGGCAGGAACAGCAGCTCGACGCTGACGAACCCCTCGCCCTGACAGGTCTCGCAGCGCCCGCCCGGGACGTTGAAGGAGAACCGGCCCACGCCGTAGCCGCGTTCACGCGCCTGGTCCGTCGCCGCGAACTCCTTGCGCACGACGTCGAAGAGACCGGTGTAGGTCGCCAGGTTGGAGCGGGGGGTGCGGCCGATCGGCCGCTGGTCGACCGAGACCAGCCGGCCCACGCCCGCCGTGTCCTCGGTGATCTCCCCGATGAGCGTGGACTTCCCGGAACCCGACACGCCCGTCACCGCGGTGAGCACACCCAGCGGGAACTCCGCGGTCACCGCTCGCAGGTTGTGCCGGGCGACCGGGCCGACCGTCAACCAGCCCCGGGGCGCGCGGACTTCGCGGTGCGGGGCGGGGGAGCGGTCGAAGAGGTAGCGGGCCGTCGCCGAGTCCGGGACCGTCGCCAGGTCCGCGACCGGCCCGCTGTGCAGCACCCGGCCGCCGTGCTCGCCGGCCCGCGGCCCCACGTCCACCACCCAGTCCGCGCCGCGCACGACGTCGAGGTGGTGCTCGACCACGAACACCGAGTTGCCCGCCGCCTTCAGCCGCTCCAGGACCGTGAGCAGCGCCTCGGTGTCCGCCGGGTGCAGCCCCGCGGACGGCTCGTCGAGGACGTAGACGACCCCGAACAGCCCGGACCGCAACTGGGTGGCCAGCCGCAGCCGTTGGAGCTCGCCCGCCGAGAGCGTGGGTGTCGCCCGGTCCAGACTGAGGTAGCCGAGGCCGAGTTCGAGGACGGGGGCGATACGGGCCCTCAGGTCGGCGGTGAGGACCCGGGCGGCCTCGGAGCTGCCGTCGGGCATCCCTGTCAGGTCGGCCAGCGGCAGCGCCGCCAGCTCGGCGATCGTACGGCCCGCGAACGTCACCGCCAGCGCCTCCCGCCGCAGCCTGCCGCCCTCGCACACCGGGCAGGGCGCACTGGTCAGGAACCGCTCCGCCTTCGCCCGCAGCGCCGGGCTCTTCGAGTCGGCGAAGGTCTTCAGCACATACCGCCGGGCGCTCATGTACGTGCCCTGGTAGGGCCGTTGGATGCGATGCGCCTCACGGACCGGCTGCACGGTCACGACCGGCTGCTCATCGGTGAACAGGATCCACGCGCGCTGCTCGGCGGGCAGCTCCCGCCACGGCCGGTCCACGTCGTGGCCGAGCGCGTCCAGGATGTCCCGCAGGTTCTTGCCCTGCCAGGCCCCCGGCCAGGAGGCGATCGCACCGTCCCGGATCGACAGCGACGGGTCGGGGACCAGGGACTCCTCGGTCGTCCCGTGCACCTCGCCCAGGCCGTGGCACTCCGGGCAGGCCCCCGCCGCCGTGTTCGGCGAGAACGCGTCCGACTCCAGCCGCCCGGCACCCGGCGGATACGTGCCGGCCCGGGAGAACAGCATCCGCAGCGAGTTCGACAGGTTCGTCACCGTCCCGACCGACGACCGCGACGTGGGAGAGGAGCGCCGCTGCTGGAGCGAGACCGCCGGCGGCAGCCCCGTGATCTCCGCGACCTTCGGCGCCCCCACCTGATGGATCAGCCGCCGCGCGTAGGGGGCGACCGACTCGAAGTACCGCCGCTGCGCCTCCGCGTAGACCGTCCCGAACGCCAGCGACGACTTCCCGGACCCCGACACCCCCGTGAACACGGCGAGCACGTCCCGCGGGATGTCGACGTCCACCCCCTTGAGATTGTGCTCACGGGCGCCACGGACTCGGACATAGGGGTCATGGGGGTGGTGCATGGGGGAACACTAACCCGCGATGATCGCCGCGAGCCGTCGGTAGGAGTCCAGCAGTGCGTCGCGGTCGTAGGTGCTCGTCGTGACGAGGACCTCCTGGGCCTGCGTCTCCTTCAGGAGCGTCTCCAGGTCGGCGGCCACCTGGTCCTCGGTGCCCGCGATGTGGCCGGTGAGGCCGGAGGCGTGGAGGGCGCGCTCCTTGGCGGTCATCGGCAGGGACTCGACGCGCTCGGCGGGCGGGAGGGGCGGGAACGTGCCGCGGGTGCGGGCGTGGGCCATCGACCAGGCCTCGGGGACGAGGATGCGCCGGGCCGCCTCGGGGGTCGCGGCGACGGCGACCGTGCCGGAGACCACCACATACGGCTCGCTCGCCCAGGGAGAAGGGCGGAAGCCGTCGCGGTAGCGGTCGATGCCGCGCCGCATCCGGTCGCGGTCGCGCAGGTCCCCGATGACCATCGGCAGGCCCGCCCGCGCGGCGATCGCGGCGCCCTCGTTCATCGCGAGGACGAACGGCGGCACGGTCAGGCCCTCGGCGGGCCGGGCGTGCACCCCGGTGGGGTCGGTGCCGCGGAACCAGCCGAGGAGTTCGTCGAGCTGGGCGGCGAAGTCGTCGGCGTCGTCCTTGCCGCGGCCCAGCGCCCGGCGCACCCCGTCCGTGAAGCCGACCGAGCGGCCGAGGCCCATGTCGACGCGGCCCGGGAAGAGGGACTCCAGCACCCCGAACTGCTCGGCCACGACCAGCGGGCGGTGGTTGGGCAGCATGACCCCGCCGGTGCCGACGCGGATCGTCCGTGTGGCGCCCGCCACCGCCGCGGCCAGCACCGTCGGCGCGGAACCGGCGACGCCGGGCACCCCGTGATGCTCCGAGACCCAGAAGCGGTGGTAGCCGAGCCGCTCCGCCTCCCGCGCGAGGTCCACGGTGTCGCGCAGCGCCTCGGCGTACGGGTGCCCCTCGCGGGTGCGGGAACGGTCGAGGACGGAGAAGCGGGCGGCGGCGATCACGGAACTCACACGGGCTTCAACGCCTGCGGCACTCCGGCATTCCCGGCGTCACCCCACGGATGCGGCGGGTCGCTCCTGGTCACAGGTGTCGTCGATGCCGTGGCCGCTCCAGGAGGGGAACGGGTCGGCGTCCGGCGCGGGCTCGCCGGGCGCCAGGAGGCAGGCCGACAGGGCCGCGTGGAGTTCCGGTGCCCTCAGCCCCGTCCCGATGAAGACGAGTTCCTGCGCGTGGGGCGCCTCGTCGTCACGGGCCGCCGACGGCTCGAAGCGGGCCACCGAACCGGCCTGCGACCACAGGCCCGTCACCTGCGGGCGGCTCGCGAGGGTGAAGAAGCCCTTCGAGCGCAGGACCCGGCCGAAGGAGCCGCCGTCGAGCTCCGTCGTCACGAAGGACCACAACCTCCCCGGGTGGAAGGGGAGTCCGGAGCGGAAGACGGTCGAGGAGACGCCGTACTCCTCGGTCTCGGGCACATGGCCGCCGTTGAGCTCCCGCACCCAGCCCGGCGCCTGCTGGGCCCGCTCCAGGTCGAACAGGCCGGTCTCCAGGACCTGGTGGAGGTCCACGCGCCCATGGCGGGCGTCCACCAGCCGGGCCGCCGGGTTGAGACGGCGCAGTGCCGCGCGCAGCCGGTCGGCGTCGTCCGCGCCGACCAGGTCGAGCTTGTTGAGGACGAGGACGTCCGCGAACTCGACCTGGTCGACCAGGAGATCGCTGACCGTGCGCTCGTCGTCCTCGAACGGGGCGAGACCGCGCTCGGCGAGGTCGTCGCCGCCGTCCAGCTCGGGCAGGAAGCCGGCCGCGTCCACGACGGTGACCATGGTGTCCAGCCGGGCCACGTCCCCGAGGACGGCGCCGTCGTCGCGGGGGAAGGCGAACGTGGCGGCCACCGGCATCGGTTCGGAGATCCCGGAGCTCTCGACGAGGAGATGGTCGAAGCGCCCTTCCCGGGCCAGCCGGTCCACCTCCTCCAGCAGGTCGTCGCGGAGGGTGCAGCAGATGCAGCCGTTGGTCATCTCGACCAGCCGCTCCTCGGTGCGCGACAGCGCGGCCTCGCCGCCCCGCACGAGCGCCGCGTCGATGTTGACCTCGCTCATGTCGTTGACGATCACGGCGACGCGCAGACCCTCGCGGTTGGCCAGGACATGGTTGAGCAGGGTCGTCTTGCCCGCCCCGAGGAATCCGGACAGGACGGTCACCGGGAGGCGCTCGCGGGTCACCGGCTCAGTCCTCGGGCCGCAGCAGGCCGCGCTCGTACGCCCGCACCAGGTGCTGCGGCACGAGGTGGCGCACTCCGTCGACGGTGACGGGCACCAGGGCCGGCGTGGCGGCCTTCCACCGGGCGCGGCGGTGGCGGGTGTTGCTGCGGGACATCTTCCGCTTGGGGACAGCCATGACGGGAACCCTCCTCGGTCGGCACCGAGGAACGCTCCTCGGGCGGTCGGCACCGAGGACGCTACATGAAAATGGTTCCCATTAACAATGAGGTGGTCGCGGGTAGGGTGACGGTGTGACCGACAGTCGCGGCGCACGCCGCCCGCTCGCCGTGTTCGACCTGGACAACACCCTCGCCGACACCGCCCACCGCCAGCACTTCCTGGAGAGCCGGCCGCGCGACTGGACCGGGTTCTTCGCCGCGGCGTCCGAGGATCCGCCGATCCCCCAGGGTGTCGCCCTGGCCGTGGAGAGCGCCGAGGAGTGCGAGGTCGTCTATCTGACCGGGCGCCCCGAACGCTGCCGCGCGGACACGCTGGAGTGGCTGGCCGCCCAGGGGCTGCCCGAGGGCCGGGTGCACATGCGGCGCAACGACGACCGGCGGCCCGCCCGGCTCACCAAGCTGGAGGTCCTGCGCCGGCTCGGCCGCACCCGGGAGATCCGGATGCTGGTGGACGACGACGAACTCGTCTGCGACGGCGCCGAACGGGCCGGGTTCACGGTCGTCCGGGCACGCTGGTCCGCCCCTTCCGCCACGCTGGAGAACGCGCAGGAACGGGAGGGGCGGACCTGACGTGCGGACCCCGGACGTCAGGAGGTGACGTGCGGACCCGGGGTCAGTCGGACTCGTCGAGCCGGAAGCCGACCTTGAGTCCCACCTGCCAGTGCTGGACGCCGCCGTCCTCGATCTGGCCCCGCACCTGCGTCACCTCGAACCAGTCCAGGTTCCTGAGGGTCTGCGAGGCGCGGGCGATGCCGTTGCGGACGGCCTGGTCGACGCCGTCGGGCGAGGTGCCGACGATCTCGGTCACCCGATAGGTGTGATTCGTCATGGTTCCACCGTGCCCCAGGCGGCGGCGGAGCGCGAGTGGTCCGTCATCGCACGGTGCTCAGCGACAACGCGAACCGGCCCTCGTCGTCCGTCCACCAGTGGGACAACTCCAGCCCCGCCGCGGACAGTTCGGCGCGCACTCCCTCCTTGCGGAACTTCGCCGAGATCTCCGTGTGCAGCTCCTCGTCCGCCGCGAAGTCGACGGCGAGGTCCAGCGCGGGCAGTTTCACGGTCTGCGCGACGCGCGAGCGCAGCCGCATCTCGATCCACTCGTGCTCCGCGTCCCACAAGGCCACATGGTCGAAGGCGCCGGGATCGAAGTCGGCGCCCAGCTCGCGGTTGACGACGCTCAGCACGTTCTTGTTGAACGCGGCCGTCACGCCCGCCGCGTCGTCGTACGCCCGGACCAGCACCTTCTCGTCCTTGACCAGGTCCGTGCCGAGGAGCAGCGAGTCGCCGGGGGAGAGCAGGGCGCGGATCGAGGCCAGGAAGTCGGACCGCTCGGCGGGGAGCAGATTGCCGATCGTGCCGCCGAGGAAGGCGATCAGCCGGGGCCCCGGAGTGTCCGGGAGGGCGAGCGCGGCCGTGAAGTCCGCGATCAGCGCGTGCACGGCGAGCCCCGGCCGCTCGGCGATCAGCGCCTGCCCGGCGTGGGTGAGGGCGCTCTCGCTGACGTCCACCGGGACATAGGTGTGCAGGCCGGTGAGCGCGTCGATGACGTACCGCGTCTTCTCCGAGGAACCGGAGCCCAGCTCCACGAGGGTGCGGGCGCCCGACGCCCCGGCGATCTCGGCGGCGCGGGCGACGAGGATCTCGCGTTCGGCGCGGGTCGGGTAGTACTCGGGCAACTCCGTGATGCGGTCGAACAGTTCACTGCCGTGCGCGTCGTAGAACCACTTCGGCGGGAGCGTCTTCGGGGTGCTGGTCAGGCCCTTGAGCACGTCGGCGCGCAGGGCGGCCTCCGTGGCGTCCTCGGGCAGGGTGCGGGTCAGTCGGAACGGGCTCACGTACGGGGCTCCTTCGCCGGTGCGGGTGCGTCGGTCGGCTCCTTGAGCGGGGTGAGCAGCACATCGGTGCGGCTCGCCGCGAGCAGTGTGCGGTCGGGCACCTCCCGCCAGTGCGGATCGTCGTCGTAGGGCTCGGACGCCACGACGGTGCCGCGAGCGGGGTGCGTCAGGTACCACAGGGTGTCGCCCCAGGTGGTCGCGGCGATGCTCTCGCCGTCGGTGAGCAGGAGGTTGAGGCGGGAGCCCGGCGCCGCCTCGGCGACCTCCGCGACGGTGTCCGCGAGCGCCTGCCCCTCCGTGTCGCCGTCGCGCAGCCGGGCCAGGACCAGGGCCCAGACGAACGCCGAGTCGTTGCGGGCCTCCATCGACAGCAGCTCGGCGGCCGGGAGGGCCGTGGTGAGCGGGGCGAGGGAGCGCGGCCAGCCCTTGACCGCGCCGTTGTGGCTGAACAGCCAGGGACCGCCCGCGAACGGCGCCGCGGCGGCCTCGGCGTCCGCGCCGGCGAGCGTCGCGTCCCGGACGGCTGCCAGCACCGCACCCGAGCGCACCACCCGCGCGAGGTCCGCGAAGGACTGGTCGGCCCAGATGGGCCCGGCCCGGCGGTAGCGCGCCGGGACGCGGTCCCCCTCGGCGTACCAGCCGACGCCGAACCCATCGGCGTTGACCGTGCCGTACCGCTGGTGCCGGGGTGCCCACGACTGGCGGTACAGCGCGTGCGGCGGCTCCACCAGGAGCGTTCCGAGCGGCTCCGCCGGTCCCAGATACGCCAGGTGACGGCACATCAGAGACCCTCCGCGGAGCGGGCGGTGCGGAAGCCGGAGAAGATCTGCCGCCGGATCGGGTAGTCCCAGTTGCGGAACGTCCCCCGGCAGGCGACCTCGTCCACGGCGAACGAACCACCCCGCAGCACCTTGTGCTCGGACCCGAAGAACACCTCCGAGTACTCCTTGTACGGGAACGCCCGGAACCCGGGGTAGGGCAGGAAGTCGCTCGCCGTCCACTCCCACACGTCACCGATCAACTGGCGTACCCCGAGCGGCGACTCGCCCGCCGGGTAGCTCCCCGCCGGGGCCGGACGCAGATGCCGCTGGCCGAGGTTGGCGTGTTCCGGCGCCGGGTCGGCGTCACCCCACGGGTAGCGCATCGAGCGGCCCGAGGTCGGGTCGTGCCGGGCGGCCTTCTCCCACTCGGCCTCGGTCGGCAGCCGCCGCCCGGCCCAGCGGGCGTAGGCGTCCGCCTCGTACCAGCTGACGTGCACCACCGGCTCGTCGGACGGGACGACCTCGGTGACGCCGAAGCGGCGCCGCAGCCACTGGTTCCCGTCGCGGCGCCAGAACAGCGGCGCGTCGATCGAGTGCGCGCGGATGTGGTCCCAGCCGGCCGGGGCCCACCAGCGTTCGGTCCGGTAGCCGCCGTCCTCGATGAACTCCCGGTAGGCGCCACAGGTGACCGGTGCCGTGTCGATGCGGAACGACGCCACCTCCCGTATGTGCGCGGGACGTTCGTTGTCCAGCGCCCACGGCTCGTCCGAGGTGCCCATGGTGAACGGGCCCCCGGGGACGAGGACTTCGGCGGGGCCGGTGTGCAGCGGCGCCGGGTCCGGGTCGGGGGCCGTCAGGGCCTGGGGGCCGGTGCGGAGCTGATGGGTGATCAGCATCGTCTCGTCGTGCTGCTGTTCGTGCTGAGCGATCATCCCGAACGCGAAGCCCGCCTCCGTCAGCCGGGTCCCGTGGAACGCCGTGGACTCCAGCAGGTCCGTCACCCGGCCGCGCACCTCCGCCGCGTACCGGCGCGCCTCCTCGGGCGGCAGCAGCGGCAGCTTGGGCCGCTCCGCGCGCGGGTGCTCGAAGGCGTCGTACAGGCCGTCGATCTCCGGGCGCATCGCCTCCCGGCCCGCGACGTTGCGCAGCAGCCAGAGCTCCTCCTGGTTGCCGATGTGGGCCAGGTCCCACACCAGCGGCGACATCAACGGCGAGTGCTGAGCGGTCAGTTCGGGGTCGTCCACGCAGCTCGTGAGCAGCGTCGTGCGGTCGCGGGCGGTGGTCAGCGTCGTCAGCGCCCGCTCCCGCAGGGCGTCGGCGTCGGTCATGTGCTCAGTTCCTTCCCGTACTGCCGGTCCAGCAGCTCGTCGGCGGGGCAGCGGCCTCGGTTCACGTACCGCTCGGCGTAGGCGGCGACGGCGTCCACCACCGTCTCCTCGGCCCCGATCCGGGGCAGCGCCTCGATCGCGGCGGCGAAGCACGCGACGGCGACCTCGTGCAGCTCCGGGTCGGCGAGCCCCGTACGGGCCGCGTCGAGCCACAGCGGGTTGTGCGGGGCGGGCAGCCCCAGCGACCGTTCGGCGAGCGGTTTCACGGCCCGGTAGGCGGTCTCGGCGGCCTCCGGGTCGTCGAACAGGGCCGTCGTCACGGCGACGGGCACGATCCAGCCGTCCTCGCCGGGCTGGGCGTCGATCATGCGCAGCTCGATGTGGCCGCGCGGCCTGACCGGCGGGAACAGCGTCGTGAGGTGGTAGTCGAGGTCCTCCCGGGTGGGCGGCCTCGGCGAGCCGGAGCGGGTCCACTCACGGAACGTCATCGAGTCCGGGACCTCCCAGTCCCGCCCGTCCCGCCGGATGCACATCACCGGGGAGTCCAGCACGTGCCGGGCCCAGGCCGTGCGCGGGTCGCCGGTCAGCGGGGGCGCGCCCGCGCGGCCCGCGCCGATCTCCGTCCACCGGAGCTGGCGGGTGGAGAGCCAGCCCGTGGGCTCGTCGCCGACCAGCGGCGAGTTGGCGAACGCCGCCACCAGGACCGCGCCCAGCTGGTGCGCGAGCCACCAGCGCCGCCCGTGCCCGAGCGGGCCCGGCTCCTCGTGCCCGGCGTCCAGGCAGACCTGCACGGAGGCGGAGGTGCACATCATGGCGCGGCCCGCCGGGCCGGTGCCGGTGCGGTCGAAGCACGCCTCCATCGCGTCGTAGCGCGGCTCGTGCAGGAAGCGGCGGGGCGAGTGCCAGGGATCGTGGCCGAGGCCGACGAGGCCCAGTCCGTGCCCGGTGAGGGCGGTGCGGACGGTGTCGAGGTCGGCCGAGAGAGTGCCGATGACCTCGGTGAGCGAGGCGGCGGGCGGGGAGCTCAGCTCCAGCTGGCCACCGGGTTCGACGGTGAGCGCCGACCTCAGGGGCACGGCCCGCAGCGCGGCGTAGGCCGCTTCGAGTCGTTCGGGTGTCACGGGGAGCTGCGGCGTGCGCAGCTCATGGACGAGCCATTCGACCTCGACCCCGAGGGTGCGGGGCGGGCCGGTCTTGAAGCAGATGCCCCTGACCAGGGCCTCCACCTCGGCCTCTGACAGCGCGGTACGGGGTTCCGTACAGTCGCCGCAGTCGGTTGCCGAATCTGACATGTCGGGATCCTCCTGGGATGCCGCTCGACACCGGCCCGCGTTGTGTCGGACCGGCCCGGCATCGCTCGTCCCACCCAAAACCCTCGCGGCGATTCGCACAAGGGTGCACATCGCCGCATTCGGGGCCGGGAAGCCGTGTTCCCTGGGCGTTGTCGGGGTGTTCCCGAGGTGTTCTCCGGGCCCGGAAACTCCGTTGCACCGCATCACCAGCATCGCTCAGGATGCCTGCATGAGCACGACGGGGGAGCGCGCACGGCGCGCGGCCATGGCGCCCACGGGGGTGGCGCCATGAGCGCGCGCCTGCGCGGCATCGCCACGGAGACGGAGCGGATCGTCGGGTCCGGCCGCTATCGCACGGCCGCCGGACACGAGGTCGACATCGCCGCCCAGGTGGCGGCGGCACGCGCCGGGACACGCCTGTACGGGCCCGCACCCGTGCCGGTGCCCCCGGTGCCCGGGACCGCGCTGTCCGTCGAGGTCACCGGCGAGAGCAGCCTGGAGGCCGCACACCGGGTCGGCGGCCGGGTCGCCGTCCTGAACTTCGCCTCGGCCCGCAACCCGGGCGGCGGCTACCTGAACGGCGCCCAGGCCCAGGAGGAGGCCCTGTGCCGGGCCTCCGCGCTGTACGTCTGCGTCCGCGAGGCCCGCGCGTTCTACGAGCACCACCGCGCCCACCGCGACCCGTTCTACACGGACCGTGTCATCCACTCACCGGCCGTGCCCGTCTTCCGCGACGACCGCGGAGACCTCCTCGACACGCCCTACGCGGCCGGCTTCCTGACCGCCGCCGCCCCCAACGCGGGCGTCGTACGGCGGACGGCACCCGAGCGCGAGGGCGAGATCCCGCGCGCCCTCGACGTCCGCGCCGAACGGGTCCTGGAGGTCGCGGCGGCCGAAGGGTACCGGCGGCTGGTGCTGGGCGCCTGGGGATGCGGGGTGTTCCAGAACGACCCGGCGCGGGTCGCGGAGGCCTTCCACGCCCTGCTCGGGCCCGACGGACGGTTCTCCCGCACCTTCGAGCACGTGGTGTTCGGCGTGCTGGACCGCACGCGCGGCGCCGTGGTGCGGGGCGCCTTCGAGAAGGTGCTCGGCGGCTGAGGGGCACCCGGCGCCCCACGGCCCCGCCGTCGCTCAGGTCCAGCCGTAGCGCTCGTGCAGCCGCTGCCTGACCAGGTTGAAGCGGCCCCGGTCCAGCGCGCACGCCTCGCGCCGCATGCCGTCCTCGTGCAGTCGCAGGATGCGGTCCACGTCCACCCAGGAGTCCCGGCCGGTGCGGTCCCAGGGGCCGCTGCCGATCGGCACCCACTCGCGGTCGCCGTCGTGCCGCTTGCTGGACAGCTGCACGGCCAGCACGGTCCCGGCCGCCTCACGGGCGACGACCAGCACCGGCCGGTCCTTGCCACGCCCGTCGTTCTCCTCGTAGGGCACCCAGGTCCAGACGATCTCGCCGGGGTCGGGGTCGCCGTCGTGGGCGGGGGAGTACTCGGTCCGCACCCGGCCCACCTGGCGGGCGTCGGCCTCGGTGGTCGCGGTGGGGCCGGAGCGGCCGGGGTTGTCATCGGTAAACGCAGTCACGGGGGCACCCTAAAGCCTGGGCCGCAGGCTCTCTCAGGGTGCCCCCGTGCCGCTCCCGCGGCTCGGTTCCGGATGAGTCCGGATCAGTCCCGGTTCGGTCCCGGCTCAGTTCTCCTGGACCGGAACCTTCTGCGACTTCGGCGGCGCCGAGGTCCCGTTGAGGGCCGAAGTCCCCTCCGGTGCCTGGCCGTTCTGGTTCATCGACGCGAGCAGCTGACGCGCCAGCCCCAGTCCGGTGCCGCCCATGGTGAGCGCCTTGGCCAGCATGTCCGAGACGCCGTCCGCCCCGTTGAGGACGACCATGTTGTCGACGTTGCCGAACGCGGACGCGCCCGCCCGCACGATCTCCGGCCAGTTCTCGGCGAGTTGCTGGGCGACCACGGCCTCCTGGTTCTCGGCCAGCGCCGCCGCGCGCGCCTTGATGGCCTCCGCCTCCGCGAGCCCCTTGGCCCGGGTCGCCTCGGCCTGCGCGAGCCCCTTGGCCTGGGCCGCCGCGGCCTCCGCCTCACCCGTGGCCCGGGTGGCCGAGGCCGACGCCGTACCGCGCGTCTTGGTCGCCTCGGCCTCGGCGCCCGCGGCCGTCTTGACCCGGGTCGCCTCCGCCGCCGCGGCCAGCTCGGTCTCCTTGGCCTTGGCCTGCGCCGCCGAGATCCTGACGTCGCGCTCGGCCTCGGCCAGCGTCCGCTTCTCGTACGCCTTCGCGTCCGCCGGTTTGCGCACATCGGCCTGGAGCTGCTGTTCGCGCCGGTGCGCCTCCAGTTCGGCGACCCGGGTCTCCTGGACGACGACCTCCTGCCGGGCGCCCGCGTCGGCCAGCGGTCCCGCCTGACGGGCCTTGGCGGCGGCCTTGTCGCGCTCGGCCTGGTAGCCGGCCTGGAGGATCTCGCTGTCCCGGGTGGCCTCCGCCATCCGCGCGAACGACTGCTGCTCGGCCTCCGTGGCCAGGCGGTTGGCCTCCGCCTGGGCGATCCGCGCGTCGCGCTGCACGGCCGCCGCGTGCGGCATCGCCAGGTTCTGGATGTACCCGGTCGGGTCCTCGATCTCGTGGATCTGCAGCGAGTCGACGATCAGACCCAGCTTCTCCATCTCCGTGCCGCACGCCGCCCGGGTCTGCCCGGTCAGCTTGTCCCGGTCGCGGATCATGTCCTCGACCGTCAACCCGCCCACGATGGACCGCAGATGACCGGCGAAGACGTTGTGCACCCGCTCCGACATCAGCTTCTGCTGGTCCAGGAAACGGCGGCCCGCGTTGGCGATCGACACGAAGTCGTCGCCCACCTTGAAGATGACGACGCCCCGCACCTTCAGCGGGATGCCCTGATGGGTCACGCAGTCCACGTGCAGTTCGGTCTCGTTGAGGTCGAGCGAGAGTTTGCGCACCGCCTGGACGCCGGGCAGCACCAGCGTCCCGCGCCCCGTGACGATCCGGAAACCCATGCCCTCCTCGAGGCCCTCGGTCCGGTGCTTGGAACCGGAGATGATGAGCGCCTCGTTGGGTTCGGCGACCCGCCACATCATCTTGAACACACCGATCAACACGAGGACGGCGGCAACCGCCACCCCCGCAACGACGCCGACGACCATCGGCATTCGCCCCCTTTGGATGGTGCCCTCTCGGCACCGAACGAAGGGAGTGTGCGCCTGCCGGGACGCCAGGTACAGACGCTGACGGATCCTTGTCACAACCTTGACGCATACGGCTCTCACCTGCGACAAAGCTTGCTCAACTGTCGTATGCGGCCTGCACGTAGACGGTGCGCGGTGCCTGGTACTCCACGACCATCACCACGGTGCCGCGCTCGATCCGCCCGCTCCCGGGGGCCGGGTACGCCAGGAAGTGCTCGGCACCTCCGCGCACCCGCACGATCACCTCACCGACCAGCCCCGGCCCGACCGTTCCGGTCACCCGTCCCATCAGCCCGACCATCGACGCGTCCCCCATGAGGCCAGGGTACGGGGCCGCAGCCGTCAGGCGGCCGGTGAGCCGGCGCCGATCCCCGGCCACGCCTCGTGCCAGCGCAGCTCCGCCTCCAGCTGAGCGGCCAGCGACACCAGCAGCGGCTCGCTGCCGGCCGGGCCGAGCAACTGCGCCCCGACGGGCAGTCCTCGGACGAACCCCGCGGGCACGTTCACGCCCGGCCAGCCCAGCACGTTCCACGGCCACGCGTACGGACAGGCCGCGATCATCGCCCGGTCGGTGGCGAGCCCGCCCAGGTCCAGCAGCGCCCCGACGCGGGGCGGGGGAGCGGCCGTGGTGGGCGCGAGGACCACGTCGTAGGCGGTCAGGAAGGTGCCGATACGGCGGTGCAGCACCGCTTCCGCGCGGCGCGCGGCCCGCAGCGGCGCACCGCCCAGCAGCCGTCCGAGGCGGGCGGCGTCGCGGGTGCGCCGGTCGAGCAGTGCCGGGAAGGGCGCCTCGCCGACCCGTTCGGCGAGCCCGACGGTCGCACGCGGGACGAACGTCAGCCCGATCCGCCCGTACGGCGGGTCGGCCTCCTCGACGGTGTGGCCCAACGCGGCGAGCCGCTCGGCCAGTTCGACGACCCGGGCGCGGACCTCCGGGTGGAGCCTGGCCGGGAGCGCGGTGAACGGCGGCTTGAGGGAGAGCGCGACGCGCAGCTTGCCGGGGTCGCGCCGGGCGGCGGCGGACGCGTCGACGGCCGGCGGCCGGTGCGGGTCGCGGGCGTGGTTGCCGCTCGCCGCGTCGAGCAGGAGCGCGGCGTCGGCGACCGTGCGGGCCAGGGTCCCGTTGACGGTGATGCCCTGGAAGGACTCGCCGCGCGGCCAGGTGGAGATCCGCCCGCGCTGCGGCTTGATGCCGACCAGATGGGTCCAGGAGGCCGGGATGCGCACCGATCCGGCGCCGTCCGAGCCGAGCGCGGCGGGCACCAGCCCCGCGGCCACGGCGACGGCCGACCCGCCCGACGAGCCGCCCGGCGTGTGCTCCTGGTTCCACGGATTGCGGGTCGCCCCGAAGGCGGGCCCCTCGGTGAAGGGCCACTGACCGAACTCGCAGGTGTTGGTCTTGCCGACGACGACCGCCCCGGCCGCCCGCAACCGCCGTACCGCCTCCCCGTCCTCGGCGACGGCGGGGAAGTCGCCCCGGCAGCCGAACGCGGTCGGCTCGCCCGCCACGTCCATGTCGTCCTTGACGGCGACCGGCACCCCGAGCAGCGGTCGGCGCACCCCGGCGGCCAGCTCTCGGTCCGCCGCGTCCGCCTCGGCGAGCGCCGCCTCGGCCCGCACGACACGGAAGGCGTTGAGCGTCGGCTGCGTCGCCCCGATCCGGGCCAGGGCCCGTTCCACCAGGGTGCGGGAGGACACCTCGCCGTCGGCCAGCGCACGGGCGGACTCCGCGAGACCCGCGGACGGTTCGAACGTCATGAGGCGCCACCTCCATCGTCGTACCGCACAGTAACCTGTGCGGGGTCTGTGGCGGAACGCCCTTGTCAGAGGCGGGAGTTCGGCTCCTCGAACGGGAACTCCGGGGCGCTTCCGTGTCGTGCGCAAACCATTGACGCGCACCAGCCCCACCCCTACCTTCTGACCGACTTTCCGAACTGCGTTCGGGATGTCGGACGCATGAGCCGCGTCAGGAACGAGTCCGAGCCCGAGGGAGAGCCGCCCGTGACCACACGTCCCCCCGCCCCGTCCCGCCGCACCCTGCTGCGCGCGATGGCGGCCCTGCCCGCCTCGGCCGTCCTGCTGGGCGAACTGCCGGGCGCCGCGTACGCCGCCGCGCCCGCGAGCGGCAACGCCACCCGCTACACGATCGTGCCGTTCCTCAACAGCAACGACGGCACCGTGAACGTCTACCAGTCCGACGACGCCATCGACTTCCGGCTCGTCCAGTCCTCCGCGTACACGCCGCCCAGCAACCGCATCCGCGACGCCAGCGTCTTCAAGCACACCGACGGCTACTACTACGTCACCTACACCACCCACACCTGGCAGGACACCAGCACCACCATCGGTTTCGCCCGCAGCTCCGACCGCGTCAACTGGACCTTCCTGTACGACTACACGGTCCCCATCACCAGCCTCTCCCGGGCCTGGGCGCCCGAGTGGTTCGTCGACAGCGACGGCAGCGTCAACATCATCGTGTCCTGCTCGGTCACCAGCGACGAGTGGATCTTCACCCCGTATCTGCTGAAGGCGACGAACACCGCCCTCACGGCCTGGAGTTCACCGGTCGCCCTCTCCGGGATCGGCTCCAACCACATCGACACGTTCCTCGTGAAGATCGGCTCGACCTATCACGCGTTCACGAAGAACGAGACGACCAAGTACATCGAGTACGCCACGGCCTCCGCGCTCACCGGCCCCTACACGATCTCGAAGACGGGTGACTGGGCCGGCTGGGGCAGCTACCGGGAGGGCCCCGCCCTCGTCCAGCTCGACAACGGCGGCTGGCGGCTCTTCTTCGACGGCTACGGTGACGGCACCTACTACTACAGCGACAGCTACGACACCTTCGCGACCTGGTCCACGCCGGTCGCCCTGCCCGTGATCTCCGGCACCGCACGGCACTTCACCGTCATCAAGGAGACCGTCTCGGGCGGCCCCTCGCTCGCGAAGAACGTCACCCGCTCCTTCCAGTCGGTCAACTACACCACCCGCTACTGGCAGACGCAGTCCTCGCTGCTCAACCTCCCGGTGGTCACCAGCTCCAGCACCAGCACCGAGAAGACCGCCTCCACCTTCACGGTCGTCGCCGGACTCGCCGACTCCAACGGCTACTCCTTCCGCGACTCCTCCGGCAACTACCTGCGCCACTACAACTACCGCGCCCGCTTCGACGCCAACGACTCCACGACCACCTTCGCCAAGGACGCCACCTTCGTCGCCCGCACGGGCACGGCCACCGGGTCCCTCCGCTTCGAGTCGTACAACTACCCCGGCTACTACCTGCGCCACTACAGCTACCAGTTGCGCTTGGACCGCTCCGACGGCACCGACACCTTCCGGCAGGACAGCTCCTTCACGCCGGTGACCGCCTGGGCGTGAGTCACGGCTCCGCGCGGCCCAGCGGTATCCGCCAGCACAGGCGGGTGCCGCCCTCGGGCCGCGCGGTGAGGTCGAGGGTGCCGCCCAGGCGGTCCGTGCGCCGGCGCAGCTCGGCGAGACCGCCCCGGCCGGGCGCCGACGGACCGGGGCCGCGGCCGTCGTCGGTCACGTCCAGCAGCAGGTCGGCGCCGGACTGGACGCGGACGTGGACGGCGGTCGCCCGCGCGTGCCGGGCCGCGTTGGACAGGGCCTCGCGCAGGACGGCGAGCAGCTGGGCGGCGGTCGCGTCGGGCAGCGAGGCGTCGACCGGCCCGTGGAACTCCACGGCCGGCGCGAACCCGAGACGGCCGTGCGCGGCGGCCGTCTCGCCGAGCACCTGGGCGCGCAGACTGGCCGCCTTCTGTCCGGGCTGATGCAGCTCGAAGATCGTCGTGCGCAACTCCCTGATGGTGGCGTCGAGTTCGTCGATGACCGTGTGGATGCGGTCCGTCTCGCCCGCCGGCAGCCGGGCCGCGGCGCTCTGCAGGACCAGTCCCGCGCCGAACACCCGCCGGATGACCATGTCGTGCAGATCCCGGGCGATCCGGTCCCGTTCCGCCATCACCTCGCGCTCGGCGCGGGCGGCGGCCAGCTCGGCCTGCGCGGCGAGCTGGTGCGTGATGTCCCGGGCCGTCGCGCAGTAGCCGATCAGCGTGCCGTCGCCGTCGCGCATCGCCCACACGACGACCGCCATGTCGACCTCGGTGCCGTCCGCCCGGCGCCAGCGGCACTGGTGCGGCTCCGCCCGCAGCCCGGCCCGAATCTGCTCCACCGCGGCCAGGAACGCGCCCCGCGCCGCGTCCGGCATCAACAGGTCGACCGGCTGCCCCGCGATGTCCCGCTCGCTGTGCCCGAGCAGCCGCCGCGCACCCGGATTCCACGTCCTGACCCGGCAGTCGGCGTCCAGGGCCAGCATGGCGTCGTCCGAGGAGGCGACGATCGCCGCGAGCCGCGCCTCGGCCAGCCGGGCGTTCTCCAACTCCGTGTGCAGGGCGATCAGACCCCGGTTGGTGTCCTCCAACTCCTCGCGCAGCTCGGCGATCAGCCGCGCCTGATGCGCCGATCCGGGCTCCGGGGAAGAAGGTTCGCGTGGTGCGGGTGGTGCGCCCGGGCTGCCCGGATTCCCCATGCCTGAACGTCCTTCGCCTGAGGTGAGGTGGGACCGGTCGATCGGGGTGCGGTCCATCATGCCGCCCCGGAGCCGTCACGGACCACGAGAACCGTGGCGTCGTCGGTGAGCCGCCCGTGATCGCGGTGCAGGACGGCGGCGACGACGGCCGGATGGTGCCCGAGCAGCCGCGGGTGCGCGTCGAGGTTCCAGCCGGAGCGGATGCCGTCGGTGGCCAGGACGAGCGTTGCCCCGGACTCCCAGGCGCAGGTCTGCGGCCGGACGGCGGGCTGGGCCAGCTGGGTGCCGAGGGTGCCCGGCCGGTCCAGCAGATGCACGGACCGGGCACCGCTCAGCACCCGCCCCGTGATGTTGCCGACGCCCGAGTAGGTCAGCGTCCCGCCCGCCGGGTCGATCCGGCAGGCGCCCAGCACACCGCCCCGTGTGACCCGCATCGCCTCGTGGGAGCGCCGGAACAGGGCGTCGAGCTCGCCTGCCGGGTCCTGGGCGAAGGCGCCGATCGCGGCACCGGCCGCCACGGCAGCGGCCGGACCGTGCCCGAGACCGTCCACGACCACGGCCGCGAGGCCCTCCGCCGCCACGTCCGGCGCCACCGCCCACGCGTCCCCCGACTCGCCCTCCCCGCCCCGCGGCACCTCCACACCGCCGAACCGCCACCGGCCCGCCGTGCCCGGGTCGACGGTGCCGAGCCGGGCGTAGACGACCGTGCCGCCGCGCGTGGAGTAGCAGTCGAACTCCGCCGCGTACCGTCGCACGACATTGAGCCCGGCGCTCAACCCGCCCCCGCGCACCGGGAGCACGGCCGTGCCCGCACCCGGCGCGAGCGCCCCCGGGGCCAGCCCCGGGCCCTGGTCGACGGAGATCAGCTCGATGCCGTCACCGCAGCGCCGCACCAGCACCCAGCCGCCGGGGTGGGCGTGCCGCAGGAGGTTGGTGCCGAGCTCCGTGGCCACCAACTCGCCCGCCCCGGGCCGCAGTCCGGGCTGTCCGTCGGCGATCCGGGACACCGCGCGGCGCAGCGCGCCCACGTCCTCCTCGGCCCCGACCGCACAGCGGCGGTGCGGGCCGCCGATCACCGACGTCAGCACGGGACCCCCTTGCGCACAGCGGAGGACCACCGGCCCCCTCCGTTCCTCGACGTCACCACGGCCGGCCTTGGTGCCTCGGCTTCACGACGGGCCGTCCCAGCTCACCCGCGTCAGCACGGGCAGCCTCCGTTCGCCGGCACGACCATGGGCCCCCTCCGTTCACCGGTGTCACCACGGCCGGCCTTCGTTCCTCGGCGTCACGACGGGCCGTCCCAGCTCACCCGCGTCAGCATGGGCGGCCTCTGCTTGCCGGCATGGCCACGGGCCCCCTCCGCTCACCCGCGTCACCACGTCAGCTCGCCGCTCGCGGCGGCCACCACGGACCCGGCCGTTCACCGCTGCCACTTCACGATGACGACGGTCGTGCCCGAACCGGCCGCCGACTCCAGGGACATGTCGTCCACCAGCCGGCGGGCGCCCGGCAGGCCGAGGCCCAGGCTGCCGCGGCTGCTGAAACCGTCGGTCATCGCCAGGTCGACGTCCTCGATGCCCGGTCCCGCGTCGCCGAACGTGGCCCTGACGCCCCGCCTGCCCCGGTGGACGACCTGCTCGACGGTGAGTCTGCCGCGGCCGTCGGTGGCGTAGTTGAGGATGTTGCGGGCGAGTTCACTGCCCGCCGTGATCAGCTTCGTCGTGTCGACGAGGCCCAGCCCGGTCGCCTGTGCCTCGGTGCGCAGCACCTTGCGGACCCGGATCAGGTCGGACTCGTCGACGACGTCGAACTCGGCCGTCACCCTGGCCGTCTCCGTCTCGATCGGCATCGTCAGTCAGTCCGAACCGGTCTCGTCGCGGTGCAGCCGCTCCAGCAGGGCCAGCCCCTGCTCGGCGTTGAGCGCGGTGTCCAAGTGGCCCATGGGCACGCCCAGTTCGACCAGGGTGATGGCGACGGCGGGCTGGATGCCGACCACGGCGGCCCGCGCGCCCAGCAGCCGGATCATCGCCACGATCCGGGCCAGCACCCGCGCGATGAAGGAGTCCACGACGCTCAGCCGGCTGACGTCGATCAGCATGCCCGTCGCGGCGGCGTGGGCGATCTCCCGGGTGAGCTGCTCCTCGATCCGGATGACCGTGGTGTCGTCCAGGTCGCCCTGCAACGCCACCAGCAGCGTGTCACCGATCCGCATGACCGGGACGACGTCCTCGGTCACGGTCCCTCCCCGGCGGCCAGCGCACGCGCCGCCGAGACCGCCGTACCGGCCCGCTCGGCCAGCAGCGACAGCGCCAACTGGAGAGCGTCCTGAAGGGTGTTGCGCGAGCGCAGCCGCCCCATGTCGATGCCGAGATGGACCATCGACTGCGCGGTCTCCGGGCGCACCCCGCTCATGATGCTGGCCGTGCCCATCAGCGCCGCCGCCTGCACCGTCTTCAGCAGGTGCTGGGCGACCTGGGTGTCGATGGTGGGCACCCCGCTGATGTCCAGGATGGCCACCTCGGCCTGCGACTGGGCGATCCGCTCCAGCAGGCCCTCGGTGAGCCGGGTGGCGCGCAGGGTGTC
Source organism: Streptomyces sp. NPDC090106 (assembly GCF_044747265.1). NCBI lineage: Bacteria > Bacillati > Actinomycetota > Actinomycetes > Kitasatosporales > Streptomycetaceae > Streptomyces > Streptomyces sp. NPDC090106. The sequence continues at coordinate 501,224 of NZ_JBIVDS010000008.1, forward strand.
GAGGGTGCCGATGATCGGCAGCACGAGGATCTTGTCCCACACCTGGATCACCGGCGTGGACAGCTCCAGGATCTCGTCGCGCTGGCGCTGGAGCCGCTGCTCGGTCTCGCGGCGGTCGGTGACGTCCCGGATCGCGGCGGCCACCAGCCGTCCCTCGGCGGTCTCCAGGGGGCTGAGGCTGATCTCGACGGGGAACTCGGAGCCGTCCCGGCGCAGCCCCGACAGTTCGAGACCCGCGCCCATCGGTCGTACCTGGGGGCTGGAGAGGAAGCCGTCGCGGTGCCCGACATGGCGCTCCCGGAACCGCCGCGGCACGAGCACCTCGATCTCCCGCCCGGTCAACTCGTCGCGGGTGAAGCCGAACAGGGCCTCCGCCTGCCGGTTGACCAGGACGATCCGGGCGTCGGGGCCGACGATGACCATGGCGTCCGGCGCGGACTCCAGCAACCCGTGGAAGAGCGACTCGACCCGCGCGGACTCCGTGGCGTCCTTGAGGACCTTCACGAACCCGGTGACCGTGCCGTCGTCGTCGGTGACCGGTGTCAGGCTGACGTGCGCCAGGAACCGCTCGCCGCTCCTGCGCACCCACCAGCCCTGGAACTCGCGCCGGCCGTCCTGCCGTACCGACTCCAGTTCCTGCTCCAGGAGCCCGGCGACCCGGTCCTCCTCGGTGCGCAGCAGGGACAGCGGCCGTCCCATGACCTCGTCCTCGGCGTACCCGGTCAGCGCGCGGGCGCTGCCGCTCCACCGGACCACCTCACCGCCCGGGCCCAGCTTGACGACGGCGTGGTCGCCGAGCGCGTCCAGCATCGCCTCCAGGTCGCGCAGCCTGGCCCGCGGATCCTGCTCGTCCACCGGTGACGTCGTCATGACCGGTCCCCCTTCGCCCTGCCGAGGTCTCGCCGGGGCACACCGGTGGCGGTGCCCGCCCCGGCTCCGGCGCGGCCGATGCTAGCGGCACCGGGGGGCGGTGATGAGGGCTTCGGCGAGGCGTCAGCCGAAGGTGCGTAGAAACCGGTCAGGACCGACTCTGACCTGGGCAGATATCGTGCCCGTTGGGCCAGAAGCGGACGTGCGGGGCAGGGGCGTCAGCCGATGCAGATCACCAGCAGGCACAGCCCCGTGGACGCGGTCTCGGTGGCCGTGGGGGCCGGGCTCGCCGTCGAGGTGTCCGAGGTGTCCGAGGCGTCGCCGGTCGCGGTCCCGGTGGCGCTCGGGGCGGGCGTGGCCGTCGTCTCCGTGACGGTCCCCGCGACGCCGGAGGCCGCGGAGGCCGCCGTCGACCCGACGGAGCCGGCCGCCTCGGTCGCGGCGGAGGAGAGCGTGTCCCGCTGGACGATCCGGACGCTCCGGGCGGCCGGTGTGGCCTGCGGGGTCGTCGCCGACTGCTCGCGCGGGGAGTTGGCCGAGGACGTACGGGCGGGGGAGCGGTCGGCCTCGGTCCGCCGCGCGGCCGGCTGCTCCGGGACCGCTCCGGTGGGGTCGGCGACCTGCTTCTCCGCGATGCCCATGGCCTCACTGTCGGGCGCGGCGGCGGCCTGGGTCCGGTCGGTGGACTGCCGCTCCATCGAGGCGACGGTCAGACCGCCGCCGACCAGCGCCACCGCCGTCGCCACCAGGGCGCGCCGCTGGGTCTTCCGCCAGCGGACCCGCTGTCGCCGCCGGGCCGCCCGGCCCGTCGGCGCGGGCGGCGCGGAGTCCGGACCGTCGTACGGGGACACGTCATCCACCGGGACCTCCGGCTCCCGCAGCGGGGGGAGACCGTCACCGGTGTGCGCGGCGGAGTCCCGCCACATCTCGTACGGCAGCGGGGCGTGCTGCGGGGTGTGGGCGCCGCAACCGGGGCACACCAGGGCGCCGTTGAGATGCCGACGGCACGTGGAGCAGTAGTCCATCCGTGGTTTTCCTGACTCGACTGCGCCAGCGGCCGGCTGCCGTGGCCCGATCTCGATCGCACGTGGGATCGAACGGCCTGAACGGTAGCGGCCCTTTCACCGGGCGGTGTGCAGCCTGTGTGTCGCTCTTGCACAGATGCCGTCCTGATCCGGTGGCCGCCGGTGCCGGTGGGCGGGACGGGGAAGGGCATACCGCCGCGTCGCCGTCGGACGGGGGGCACGACGTCGCACCCCGACCACGCGGCGGCAGCCGCTCCCCACGGCGAGGAGATCCTCGCCGCACCCTGAACCGTTCTCACGATCCCGTCACCAGGCGCCCGCCCCACAGGGGCCGAACGACCCCCGCACCGGGACCGGTCGGCCTCACCCGCCCCGTCCTGTCCGGCGGACCCGGGCATGCGTGACCATGTGGAGGCCCCAGCACCATGTGGAGGCCCCAGCAGATCGGTCCGGTTCAGCCCGACGGAGGTCCCGTATGCCGCAGCACCCCGACGCCCCGCCCCTGGCCGGGATCACCGTCGTCAGCGTCGAGCAGGCGGTCGCCGCGCCGTACGCGACCCGGCAACTGGCCGACCTCGGGGCGCGGGTCATCAAGGTGGAGCGGCCGGGGGAGGGGGACTTCGCGCGCCGGTACGACACGACCGTGCACGGCGAGTCCAGCTATTTCGTCTGGCTGAACCGCTCCAAGGAATCCCTCACCCTCGACCTGAAGGCCCCGGACGGGCGGCGCGTCCTGGAACGACTCCTCGCCCGCGCCGACGTGTTCGTGCAGAACCTCGCTCCCGGCGCGGCCGAGCGGATGGACCTGGGGGCGCGGGCGCTGAGCGAACGGCATCCCTCGCTCGTGCCCTGCACGATCTCCGGCTACGGCACCTCCGGGCCCTGGGCCGCGCGCAAGGCGTACGACCTGCTCGTGCAGTGCCAGACCGGCCTGGTCTCGCTCACCGGCGGACCCGGCGAGCCCGCCCGGGTGGGGATCTCCGTCGCCGACATCGCGGCCGGGATGTACGCCTACTCCGGCATCCTGACCGCCCTGTTCACCCGGGCCACCACCGGGGTCGCCCGCGCCGTCGAGGTGTCGCTGTTCGAGGCCCTCGCCGAATGGATGGGCCAGCCCGCCTACTACACCCGCTTCGGCGGCACCCAGCCCCCGAGGATCGGCACCCGGCACCCCACCATCGCCCCCTACGGCGCGTTCACCTGCGCCGACGGCAAGGACGTCCTGTTCTCCGTGCAGAACGAACGCGAGTGGGCCGCCCTGTGCGAGCGGTTCCTGCACGCCCCCGAACTCGTCGGCGACCCCCGTTTCGCGACCGGTTCGGACCGGGTGGCCCACCGCGACGCACTCGACGCGATCGTCGCCGAGCGGTGCGCCGCCGCCACGAGCGCCGAGGTGATGAAGGCGCTGGACGACGCCGCCGTCGCCAACGCCGGGGCCAACGACATCGAGGAGTTCCTCGCCCACCCCGTGCTCGACGCGCGCGGCCGGTGGCAGGACGTGCCGATCCCCGGCGGGATCACCGTCCCGGCCCTGATCCCGCCCGCGGACCTCACCGGCGTCACGCCCCGCATGGACCCGGTCCCGGCCGTGGGCGAGCACACCGACCGGGTGCTCGCCGAACTCGGGTACACCCGGGCCGAGATCGAGGCCCTGCGAGCCGACGGGGTCCTGTGAGGGCGGCGGCCCCGGAGAGGTGACGTCCGGGAACCGGCCGGGCGCCGCGTTCCGCATCACCATCGTCTATAGTCAACAAAGTTAGTAGGTGAGTAGTTGGCTGAAGGGGCCGATCATGACGGCACACGCGTATCTGCGGTACGTCGCTCTCGGTGACAGTCAGACCGAGGGGCTGGGGGACGGGGACGACGTCCGGGGCCTGCGTGGCTGGGCCGACCGGCTCGCCGAGCGCGCCGCGGCCTCCTCCCCGGAGCTGTCCTACGCCAACCTCGCCGTACGGGGCCGCCTCGCCGGAGCGATCCGGGCCGAACAGCTGGCGCCCGCGCTCGCGCTGAAGCCCGACCTCGCCACCGTGTGCGCCGGGATGAACGATCTGCTGCGCCCCCGCGTCGACCTCGACGAGGTGGCGGGCCATCTGGAGGCGATGTTCGCGGCGCTCACCGGCGCGGGCGCCCGCGTGGCCACCCTGACCTTCCCCGACGTCGCCCGGCTCATCCCGATGGCCCGCCCGCTCGCCCCACGGGCCGTCGCGCTGAACGACCGCATCCGGGAGGCCGCGGCCCGGCACGGCGTGGTGGTCGCCGAGACGTCCGGCTACGCCTTCGCCACCGACCCCCGCCTGTGGAGCACCGACCGGCTGCACGCCAGCACGTTCGGGCACACCTGGATCGCCACCATGGTCGCCGACGCGCTCGGCCTCCCCGACGACGGCAGGCGTCCCGAGCCCCCGCCCGCCGCCGTGCGCGAGGGCTCCGCCCTGCGGTCCGTCGGCACCGAACTGCGCTGGGCCGGCACCTTCCTGGGCCCCTGGCTCGTCCGGCGCGTGCGGGGCAGGTCCTCCGGTGACGGCAGGCGGGCCAAGCGGCCCGAACTGCTGCCCGTGCGGGCTCCGTCCGCTGATCAGCCCCGGTGTTAGGTTGAGGTCATGGCTCTGCGCAACGCCGTGATGGCCGCCCTGCTGGAGGGCGAGGCCTCCGGATACGACCTCGCCAAGGGCTTCGAGGCCTCCGTGGCGAACTTCTGGATGGCCACCCCCCAGCAGCTCTACCGGGAGCTGGAGCGCATGGAGGGCGAAGGGCTGGTCTCCGCCCGGGTCGTCGAGCAGGAACGCCGCCCCAACAAACGGCTGTTCTCCCTGACGGACGCGGGCCTGGAGGTGCTGCGCGCCTACGTCGCCGACGTCCCCGCCAAGCCCACGGCCATCCGCGACGAGCTCATGGTCAAGGTCCAGTGCGTCGACATCGGTGACGCCGACGCCGTCCGCACGGCGATCACCGAACGCCGGGAGCGCTCCGCCGCGAAACTCGCCCGCTACGAACGGATGCGGGACCGTATGCTGGCCGGCCGCGGCGAGGACGAGTACCTCGCCACGGCCGACCGCATCGGCCCCTATCTCACGCTCCAGGGCGGCATGGCCTTCGAGCGCGGCATTCTCCAGTGGGCGCAGACGGCGCTCGAACACCTCGAACGACGCTCCGCCGGGCGTTAGTTGAGCGTGTCCGGGTCCGGGCCGGTGCGCAGGCCGCGGTCCAGGGCGGCGATCGCGGCCATCTCGTCGTCGCCGAGAGCGAAGTCGAACACGTCCGCGTTCTCCCGGATACGGGCCGGGGTCACGGACTTCGGGATCACCACGTTGCCGAGCTGGAGATGCCAGCGCAGCACCACCTGCGCGGGCGACTTGCCGTGCCGCGCGGCGATCGCGGTGAGCGCCGGTTCGCCCAGCACCGCGCCCTGCGCGAGCGGGCTCCACGCCTCGGTGACGATGCCCAGCTCGGCGTGCAGGGCGCGCAGTTCGGCCTGCTGGAGGCCGGGGTGCAGCTCGATCTGGTTGACGGCGGGCACCAGCGCGCTGTCGTCGAGCAGCCGGCGCAGATGCGCGGGCTGGAAGTTCGAGACGCCCGCGGCGCGGACGCGTCCGTCGGCCACCAGCGTCTCGATGGCCCGCCACGACTCCCGGTACAGGTCGCGCGCCGGGGTCGGCCAGTGGATCAGGTACAGGTCGACATGGTCGAGGCCCAGCTTGGCGAGGCTCGCGTCGAACGCCTTGAGGGTGGCGTCGTGGCCCTGGTCCGCGTTCCACAGCTTCGTGGTGACGAACAGGTCCTCGCGCGCGATCCCGGACTCCGCGAGCGCCTGTCCGACACCCGCCTCGTTGCCGTAGATCGCGGCGGTGTCGATGCTGCGGTACCCGGCCTCCAGGGCCGAGGCGACGGCCGCGGTGGTCTCCGCGTCCGGTACCTGGAAGACGCCGAAGCCGAGCTGCGGGATCTCGATGCCGTTGTTCAGGGTGATGGTGGGAAGGGGCGTACTCATGCGGACGACGATAGTTGCATACGCGGGATAAATGCAAACGCGGAGTACCGTCGAGTGATGGGTACGGACGGAATCCGGTGTCCGACGGCGCGCCGGGCGGCTAGCTTGTGAGCCCCGACCAGGAGCGATCACCGTGAACAGCCGCCGTCCGACCACCACCCTGTGGCGTCCCACCGGCCCCCGGGAGCTGGATCTGGTGCGTGAGCTGGACTGGCGCGCCTGGCCGCCCCGGCTGCCCGAGCAGCCGATCTTCTACCCCGTCCTGAACGAGGACTACGCGGTGCGGATCGCCCGCGACTGGAACGTCAGGCACGACGGCGCCGGGTTCGTGACCCGCTTCGAGGCCGACACCGGCTTCCTCGGCCGGTACCCGGTCCGGCAGGCGGGCGGGAAGACGATCCTGGAGCTGTGGGTGCCCGCCGAGGAACTGGACGAGTTCAACGCGCACATCGTCGGGGACATCGAGGTCGTCCACGAGTTCCGGTGACCGGCACCGCGGCACGTCCCCACCGCCTCACCCGCGCGCCAGGTGCCGCATCGTCAGCGCCGTCTGGAGCCTGAAGCGGCCGTGCGGGGTGCGCGGCGACCAGCCCAGGAGGTGCTCGGCGTGGGTGAGCCGGTCCTGGAGGGTCGAGTGATGGACGTTGATCTCCGCGGCGGCGGCCCGCAGGCTCGTCGTCGAGGCGACCGCGTGGAGGGTGGCCAGCAGCCAGGGCGCCGAGGCGGCGGCCGTCTCCAGCGCCCGGACGTCCGCCGGAGGCCGCCCACCGCGTACGACGAGGTCGGCGAGGAGCGCGAGGCCGCCCAGGTCGTCGGCGTGCACGACCCGCTCGCCGGGGTCCTGGGCGGTGCCCTCCGCGGTGAACCGCAGCGCGGTGCGGGCGGCGTCCCAGGAGCGGGGCAGGTCGGGCACGGGCACCGCGGGGCCGACGCCGAGCCGGCCCGTGGTGAGATCGGCGGGCCGCTGCCCGGACACGATCAGGGGCGGCCCGTCCGCCGAGGCCACGGCCCGCGCGGGCAGCGCCGGGTCGAGACCCAGCCCGCGCGCCGCGTGCAGCCGCGCCGGTTCCGGTGCCGTGGCGTCGAGAAGCGTCTCGACGAGCGCGGGATCGTCGAGCGGGACCCGGCCCCGGGTCCGGTCCAGGACCAGCCGCACGGCACCGGCGGCCCGCTCCAGGATCACCGCGTCGACGACCGTGGCCGGTGACGTCCGCTCCAGCCACAGCGCGGGCGCCCCGTCGGACAGCAGCGGCGCCGAGGGCCACAGCGGGTCGGGCGCGGCGCCGTCCGGATCACGGCGGGTGCCGTCGGGCTCGACCCGCACAGACACCCGGCGCCCGGCGTCCACGAGCCGCGCCGGCACCCCGGCCAGCACGGCTGCGCCGCGCACCAGCGCCTCCAGGCCGGCCCGTGACTCGGCCAGCCGGTCGAAGTAGGCGATGACCCGGACGGCGGCACCGGCGTCCGGATCCAGCGCGGTCAGGCGCCCGGCCAGCTCTTTCATGAGTCCATGGTGCGCGACGACCCGGACGGACGGGAGACCCCGGACCGTCGTTCAGCTTCCGAGCAGTCGGCGCAGCCAGCGCAGGTGGGCCGCGCGTGCGTCCTGGGAGACGGCGGCCTGCGGGGCGAGGCCGTCGAAGCCGTGGAAGCCGCCCGGCCACACGTGGAGTTCGGCGACGCCGCCCGCCTGCCAGATCCGCGACGCGTAGGCGACGACCTCGTCCCGGAAGGTCTCGGCGGACCCCACGTCGAGGAACGCCGGCGGCAGACCGGAGAGGTCCTCCGCGCGGGCCGGAGCCGCGTAGGCGGGCACGTCCGGGCCGCCGCGCAGGTCACCCAGCAGGGCCGTCCAGCCGGTCTCGTTCGCCGTGCGGTCCCAGACCCCGACGCCCGCCATCTGGTGGGTGGAGGGGGAGTCGTTGCGGTCGTCGAGCATCGGGCACAGCAGGACCTGCCCGATCAGGGCCGGGCCTTCGCGGTCCCGGGCGAGGAGGGCGAGCCCCGCGCACAGACCGCCGCCCGCGCTGGCCCCGGCGATGACGATCCGCTCCGGATCGGCGCCCAGCTCCGCCGCGTGTCCGGCCGTCCAGACCAGACCGGCGTACACGTCCTCGACCGGTGCCGGGTGCGGATGCTCCGGTGCGAGCCGGTACTCCACCGACACCACCACCGCGTCCAGCTCCTTCGCCCAGCCCAGCGCCGCGTCCACGCCCACCCGGTTGGTGCCGATGACCATGCCGCCGCCGTGGACGTGGTAGATCACCGGCCGAGGGCCCGAGCGCGGGGCGGCGGCGGGGCGGCAGATCAGCAGCGAGATCTCGGGGGCGCCCGCCGGACCCGGCACCGTCCGGTCCTCGACCTCGAAGAACCCGTCGAGGGTCAGGTCCAGCGCGGCGAGGAGCTGGAGGCCCGGGCCCTGCCGGATGCCGTCGATCTCCTCCAGGGTCAGACCGGGCGTGAGCACGTCTTTGACCAGTTCCAGGGCGGCGGCGAGCTCCGGGTCGAACGGCGGTGGTACGAGGGTCATGGTTTCTCCTCCCAGCGGGCGTGTGCCCATGATCCGCGCGGTCACGCCGGACGGGAGTGCCGCCGTCCGGCGGAACCTGCCCGCCGTACGGCGGGTGGCCGCGGCGCCGGACGGCGCGACCTGAGACAAAGCGCTACGAGACGCGGCGTCGCGGGACAGGGCGCCACGAGACGCGGCGCCACGCGAACCGGAGGCGAGGCGCCGTCGAGGCCCGACCGCACGAGGAGCACCCGCGTGAACGTCACCCTGTCCGTCTGGCTGATCACCGTGGCCGCCCTGTGCGTGCTGGTCGCGGTCGACTTCCTGGTCGGCCGCACCCCGCACGAGGTGACCGTGCGGGAGGCGGGCGTCTGGACGGTCGTGTGGATCGTCCTCGCCGGGCTCTTCGGGCTCGGGCTGCTCGTCGTCAGCGGCGGCGGACCGGCCGGGGAGTTCTTCGCGGGCTACATCACCGAGAAGTCGCTCAGTGTCGACAACCTCTTCGTCTTCGTCCTGATCATGTCCAAGTTCGCGGTGCCCGCCCCGTACCAGCAGCGGGTGCTGACGGTCGGCGTCCTGATCGCGCTGGTGCTGCGCGCCGTGTTCATCGCGGCGGGCGCGGCGATCATCTCCACGTTCTCCTGGGTGTTCTACGTCTTCGGCGCCTTCCTGATCTGGACGGCCTGGAAACTCGTCCAGGACGCCCGCAAGGAGGAGCACGACGAGGAGTACCGGGAGAACAAGCTGCTCAGGATGGCCGAACGGCACTTCGGCGTGGCCGACCGCTACCACGGCACCAAGCTGTGGGTGGTGCAGAACGGCAAGCGCGTGATGACCCCGATGCTGGTCGTGATGCTCGCGATCGGTTCGACGGACGTCCTGTTCGCCCTCGACTCCATCCCCGCGATCTACGGGCTCACCCAGGAGCCGTACATCGTCTTCACCGCCAACGCGTTCGCCCTGATGGGGCTGCGCCAGCTCTACTTCCTGATCGGTGGTCTGCTCAAGCGGCTGGTCCACCTCAGCTACGGGCTGTCGATCGTCCTCGGCTTCATCGGGGTGAAGCTCGTCCTGCACGCGCTGCACGAGTCCGGGTTCCACGTCCCCGAGATCGGCATCCCCTTCTCGCTGGGCTTCATCGTGCTGGTCCTCGCGGTGACCACCTTCACGAGCCTGCGGGCGTCGGCAAAGGAGAAGGAGAAGGAGGGGGACGCGGGGGAGGAGGGGGAGCGGGAATCCGCCCCCTGAGCGCTTGACTTCGAGAGCACTCGAAGATCTAGCGTCGGCAGGGACGACGAAGACGACGGTCTGGACGGCGGACGGAGACGGGCATGCGCGTAGGTGTACACATCAACCAGTTCGGGCACGCCGGAACGGGCCCCGCGCCCGGCCCGGAACTCGCCGCCGCGGGAGCCGCCGCCGAGGCCGGGGGACTGAGCTGGCTGTCGGTCATGGACCACTACTTCCAGATGGAGTTCAACGGCGGCGCCGAGGACCCCATGCTGGAGGCGTACACGACCCTCTCCTACCTCGCCGCCCACACCTCCACGGTCCAGCTCGGCGCCCTGGTGACCGGTGTGACCTACCGTCACCCCGGCCTCCTCGCCAAGATCGTGACCACGCTCGACGTCCTGTCCGGCGGCCGGGCCACGCTGGGCATCGGCGCCGCCTGGTACGACCGGGAGCACGAGGGCCTCGGGGTGCCGTTCCCGGCGCTCGCGGAACGCTTCGAGCGGCTGGAGGAGACCCTGCGGATCTGCCTGCGGATGTGGGACCCGCAGGAGAACGGCCCCTTCGAGGGCGAGCACTACCGGCTCGCCGAGACCCTGTGCGTCCCGGCGCCGGTCAGCAGCCCGCGCCCGCCGATCCTGATCGGCGGCGGGGGCGAGAAGAAGACGCTCCGCCTGGTCGCCCGGTACGGCGACGCCTGCAACCTCTTCGCCACCTCGCCCGAGGAGGTCGCGCACAAGCTCGACGTGCTGCGCGGCCACTGCGACACCGAGGGCCGCGACTACGACACGATCAGCAGGACCGTCACCTACTCCGGCGAACCGCTCGCCGCCCGCGACCTGGACGCCTTCACCCGGGACATCGAGGGCTACGCCGAGCTCGGCGTCGACACCGTGATCCTCGCCCCGCGCACCGTCGAACCGGCCGGGTTCATCGAGACGTTCGCGACGCCCGCGGTTCAGCGGCTGGCCGGGCTCGGCTGAGCCCCGGCGGGGCGACCGCGGGAGACGACCCGGGTCCCGCGGTCGTCGGACACGCGCACCTGCAACGAACCGCAGCCGCACCGCGTCCACACCGTGCGGCCCGCGGCGGTGCCGTGCCGGGACACCACCTGGAAGGGCTCGGCGGCGTCCGGCCATCCGCAGTGCGGGCAACGGCCGGCGGTCGTGCTGGTCATGGGGACTCCTTCGCTGACGTGGGCGGCGGACCGTCGCGACACCACCCAGCGTGCGGCACGCCTCCGTACACGTCCAGGTTGACTTTCCGCACGGCACCTTGAAGCGTGGGCTTCATGATTGATCTGCGTCGGCTCCATGTCCTCAGGGCGGTCGCGCACTACGGCACGGTCACCGCCGCCGCCCGCGCCCTGCACTTCACACCGTCCGCCGCCTCGCAGCAGATCCGCCAGCTCGCCCGCGAACTCGACGTCGACCTCCTCGCACCGCAGGGGCGCGGCGTACGGCTGACCCCGGCCGCCGAGAGCCTCCTCGCGCACGCGGACGCCATCCAGGCGCGCTGGGAACAGGCCGAGCGGGATCTGCGCGCCGAACGGGACGCTCCCGCGGGGCCGTTGCGGGTCAGCGGCCTCGCGACGGCGGTGTCCGTGCTGCTCGCGCCGATGGCGGTGCGGCTCCAGGAGCGGTATCCGCGGCTGGCCGTACAGGTCCGGGAGGTGGGTGTGCCGGAGAGCTTCGACCTGCTCTTCGCGGGGGAGACGGACCTCGCGGTCGTCGAGGCGACCCCGTTCAGCCCGCCGTCGGGCGACGCCCGCTTCGCACAGCGTCCGCTGCTGGACGACCCCTTCGACCTCGTCGTCCCGGTCGGCCACCCGCTCGCCGGGCGCTCTCCCGTCGACCTGGCCGAGGCGGCCCGCGAGCGCTGGATCGCCCCCGTGCCGGAGAGCCCCTGCCGCACCCATGTGATGTCCGCGTGCGGGGCGGCCGGGTTCAGCCCCGACGTCGTCCATCACGCCGTGGAGTGGAACGTCACCGCCCAGCTCGTCGCCCACGGGCTCGGCGTCGCCCTGATCCCGAGGCTGGCCCGGCTCGACACGCACCTCCCGGTCACGCGGGTGCGCTGCGCGGACGAACCCCGCCGCAGGCTCCTGACCTGCACCCGTCGGGGCGCCGAGGACCGCCCGGCGATCGGGGCGGCGCTCGCCGAACTGAGGGAACTGGCCGCGACGGCGGTGGCCTAGGGGGAGTTGGGAAAGTCCCGCACAGCGCCCCCTGGGGACGCGAGAAGGGGGCCGGAGCCTTGTGGGCTCCGGCCCCCTTCGGGGTGCGACGGTCAGGCGGCGACGGTTTCGCCGGCGTGGCCGTGCAGACGGGAGATGACCTCGGTCAGCTGCGCGGCGACCTCGGCGTCGTCGGCCGGGTGGGTCTCGGCGAAGCGGACCACGGAACCGGGGATGGAGAGCTTCACGTCCTCCAGCACCTTGGCGCCGGCGATGCCGAGCGCCTTGCGGGTCTCGTCCTGGGCCCAGACGCCACCGAACTGGCCGAAGGCGGTGCCGACCACGACGGCGGGCTTGCCACCGAAGGCGCCGGCGCCGTAGGGGCGGGACAGCCAGTCGATGGCGTTCTTCAGGACGGCCGGGATGGTGCCGTTGTACTCGGGGGAGAAGAGCAGGAAGCCGTCGGCGGCCTGGGCGGCCTCGCGCAGCTTGGCGGCGGGGGCCGGGACGCTGCCCTCGACGTCGATGTCCTCGTTGTAGAACGGGATGTCCGCGAGACCCTCGAAGAGCTCGATGTTCGCGCCCTCGGGGGCGAACTTGACCGCGGCCTCGGCGAGCTGGCGGTTGTGCGAACCGGCGCGAAGGCTGCCGACGAGCGCAAGGATACGAACAGACATGGCTAACTCCAGGGGGGGTGAAACACTGCCGTCACAATCCGGACCGGGGTCCGTTTAATGTTCTAGCATCCTAACCGGACCACGGTCCAGTTTCATTCCCGATGCTTTACGCTGTCTTCATGTCCGCCACCCTGCCGCCCTTCCCGAGGTCTCAAGATCCTTCGGGCGAGGACGAGTTGCTGCAGCTCAGCAGCCCCGAGGACGAGCCCTGTCTGCGCGCGGACGCGGCCCGCAACCGGGCCCGGCTGCTGGAGGCCGCCACCCGGCTGATCGCGGAGCACGGTGTCGACGGGGTCACCATGGAGGCGGTGGCCGCCGCGGCCGAGGTCGGCAAAGGGACCGTGTTCCGCCGCTTCGGCGACCGCACCGGGCTGCTCATGGCCCTGCTGGACCACTCCTCCCGCACCCTCCAGGCGGACTTCCTCGGCGGCCCGCCCCCGCTGGGCCCCGGAGCCCCGGCCCTGGACCGGCTCCGCGCCTTCGGCGTCGCCGTGCTCTACCGCTCGGCCGAGCAGCTGGACCTCCAGCTCGCCGCCCAGCGCGAACCGACGCGCCGCTACGCCCACCCCACCGTCCGGGGGCTCGCCCTGCACGTGACGGTCCTGCTGCGGCAGATCGTCCCGGACGCCGACTGCGACCTCCTGGCGCTCACCCTCCTGTCGTACCTCGATCCCGCCCTCATCCACCATCTGACCAGGGACTGCGGGATGCCGATGGAACGCCTGGAGCGGGGCTGGACCGACCTGGTCGCCCGTGTCACCGCGACCGCCCCGCCCGCCTGAGCCCTCCACCGCCCGCGCGGCGCCACGATGGCGTGTTCCCCCGCCGGAAGACCGAACCTGTGTGTCTGCCAAGATGCCGTACGTCATGGTGCAGATACCGAACAGCCCCGCGCCCGCGCCCACCGCACCGCGCTCGGTACCCACGAGCGCCGATGTGGCCCGCCTGGCAGGGGTCTCCCGCGCGACCGTCTCCTACGTCCTGAACAACACCAGTGCCGTCCGGATCAGCGAGCCCACCCGCCGCCGCGTCCACGAGGCCGCCAAGGAGCTCGGGTACGTGCCGCACGCGGCCGCCCGCAGTCTGCGCGCCGGACACAGCCGCCTGGTCCTGATGCCCGCCCCGGCCATCCCGGTGGGCCACCTCTACGGGCAGTTCATCAGCGAGCTCCAGTGGGCCCTCAGCCGCCTCGACTACACCGTCGTCCAGCACGGCACCGTCGGCCTGCACGGCGACGAGGCCGCCCGCGCCTGGGCCGAGCTGCGCCCCGTCGCCGTCCTGGTGCCCGGCGCCGGCCTCGGCCCCAAGGGCGTCGCCGTGCTCAAGCGCTCCGGCGCCCGCGCGGTCGTCACCCTCGGCCCGGAGTCCGTCGAGGGCGCCCACGCGCTGCTCATGGACCACGAACTCGTCGGCCGCCGCGCGGGCGCCCACCTCTACGAGCGCGGCCGGCGCCGCATCGGCGTCGTCGTCCCCCAGGAGGCGGGACTCGAACCCTTCGCCGGACCCCGGCTCAGCGGTGTGCGCCGCGCCCTCCACGGCACCGACGCCACCGTCACCCCGCTGCCGCTGGCCTTCACGGAGGAGGCCGGAGCCAGACTCGCCGCCCGCTGGCGCGACCTCGGCCTCGACGCCGTGTTCGCCTACAACGACGAGTACGCGATGCTGCTGGCCCGCGCCCTCCAGGACCAGGGGATCGACGTCCCCGGCGACACCGCGGTGATGGGCGCCGACGACCTGATGCTCGGCCGCCTCCTGCGGCCCCGGCTCAGCACCGTCCGCCTGGAGCTGCCCTCCGGCCGTGACCTGGCCGAACTCGTCGACCGCGCGGTACGCGACCCCGGCGCGGCACCCGAGACGCACAAGGTGCTCGGCGCCTCGGTGGTGCACCGCGAGTCGAGCTGACAGCCTGGACCCGAGGACACAGGACACAGGACCCGGCACGGGCACTCGGCCCGAGGGGAGTGCCATGCGCACGACGGTCGGCATCATCGGCGGCGGCCCCGCCGGGCTGCTCCTGGCCCGCCTGCTGCACCGGGCGGGCGTCGACTGCGTCGTCCTGGAGGCCAGGACCCGCGCCTACGCCGAGCACCGCCAGCGCGCCGGAATGCTGGAGCAGGGCACGGTCGACGCCCTGCGCGCGTGCGGCGCCGCCGGACGGCTGGACGCGGAGGGGCTCGTCCACGGCGGCATCGAGCTGCGCTTCGACCGCGAACGCCACCACATCGACTTCCCCGCCCTCACCGGCGGGCGCACCGTCACCATCTACGCCCAGACCGAGATCGTGAAGGACCTGATCGCCCTCCAACTCGCCGACGGACCACCCCTGTTGTTCGAAGCCGAGGCCCTCGCGGTCGAAGCTCCGGAGACCTCCGCACCCCGCGTACGGTTCCGTCACGAGGGCCGGGAGCGGACGCTGGACTGCGACTGGGTCGTCGGCTGCGACGGCTCCCACGGCGTCGCCCGCGACGCCTTCCCGGCGGGCGCGGTACGGACGTACACGCACGACCACCCGTACTCCTGGCTCGGCATCATGGCCGATGTCGCCCCGTCCTGCGACGAGTTGATCTACGCCCGCGGCGAGGGCGGCTTCGCCCTGCACAGCATGCGGTCGCCGACGGTGTCGCGGCTCTACCTCCAGGTTCCCCCCGACACCGACCTCGGCGACTGGCCCGACGACCGGATCTGGGACGAACTCGCCGCCCGCTTCGCCGTCGACGCCGACTGGACCCTGGAACGGGGCCCGGTCACCGCCAAGTCCCTCACCTCGATGCGCGGCCACGTCCACGAGCCGCTGCGCCACGGCAGGCTCCTGCTGGCCGGGGACGCCGCCCACATCGTCCCGCCGACCGGCGCCAAGGGCCTCAACCTCGCCGTCTCCGACGTACGCCTGCTGGCCCGCGCCTTCCTCGCCCTGCACCGCACGGGCTCCGAGGAACTCCTCGACCGCTACTCGCGGGAGTGCCTGGCCCGGGTCTGGCAGGCCACCCGCTTCTCCCACGAGATGACGAGGATGCTGCACACCCACCCGGACGGCGACCCCTTCGAGGACCGCCTCCAGCTCGCCCGGCTGCGCCGGATCGCCTCGTCGCGCGACGCCGCCGCCGAACTGGCCGCCAACTACACGGGGCTTCCCCTGGAGCGCTGAGCCGCGAAGGCCCCTCGTCGCTCCGGGGGAAGCCCCGGGGATCCCTTCGGGACCCTGGTGTCACTGGCCGTTCTGCTCGGCCTTCGCCTCCGCCTCGGAGACCGCCTTGCGCACCTCGTCCATGTCCAGCCCGCGGGCCTGTCCGATGACGTCCGTCAGCGCGGCCTCCGGCAGCGCGCCCGGCTGGGCGTACACGGCGACCCGGTCCCGGACGATCATCAGCGTCGGGATCGACTGGATGCCGAACGCCGCGGCCAGCTCCGGCTGCGCCTCGGTGTCCACCTTGCCGAACACCAGGTCCGGGTTGTCCTCGGCGGCCTTCTCGTAGACGGGGGCGAACTGACGGCACGGCCCGCACCAGGACGCCCAGAAGTCGATCAGGACGAAGTCGTTGTCCGTGACCGTCTGGTCGAAGTTCTCCTTGGTGAGCTCCACGGTGCTGCTCATGGCGTGCATCCCTCTTCCTGCTGATCCGGCGGCGAACTGACGTGGGCGCGAAGCCGTCCATGCGAACACGGCCGACCGGGCACGTATTCCGCGCCCCTACCCGTGTGGCCTCCCGGCACACCACCCACCAGACTGACCCCATGACGGAAACGGAAACCATCGCGTACGACGTCGTGGTGCTCGGGGCCGGGCCCGTGGGGGAGAACGTGGCCGACCGCACGCGTGCGGCGGGACTCTCCACCGCGGTCGTGGAGAGCGAACTGGTCGGCGGCGAATGCTCCTACTGGGCGTGCATGCCCAGCAAGGCCCTGCTGCGCCCGGTGATCGCCCAGGCCGACGCCCGACGGCTGCCCGGCCTCGCCGCGGCCGTACAAGGCCCTCTCGACACCGCCGCGGTCCTCGCGCGCCGGGACTACTTCACCTCGAACTGGAAGGACGACGGCCAGGTCGGCTGGATCGAGGGCATCGGCGCCGACCTGTACCGCGGCCACGGCCGCCTCGCCGGGCCCCGCACGGTCACCGTCGGCGACAAGACCCTGACCGCGCGGCACGCCGTCGTCGTGTCCACCGGCACCCGCGCCCTCCTGCCCGACCTGCCGGGACTCGACCAGGTCAAGCCCTGGACCAGCCGCGAGGCCACCAGCGCCAAGGAGGCGCCCGGCCGCCTGGTCGTGGTCGGCGGCGGGGTCGTCGCCGCCGAGATGGCCACCGCCTGGCAGGCCCTCGGCTCCCGCGTCACCCTCCTGGTCCGCGGCAAGGGCCTGCTCAACCGCATGGAGCCCTTCGCCGGGGAACTCATCGCCGAGGCGCTCGCCGAGGCGGGCGTCGACGTCCGCACCGGCGTCTCCGTCGACTCGGTGACCCGGGAGAACGGCACCGTCGTGGTCGCCATCGGCGGCGGGGAGCGCATCGAGGCCGACGAGATCCTCTTCGCCACCGGACGCGCGCCGAGGACCGACGACATCGGCCTCGACACCGTCGGCCTGGCACCCGGCTCCTGGCTGGAGGTCGACGACAGCCTCCGCGTCACCGGCAACGACTGGCTGTACGCCGTCGGCGACGTCAACCACCGCGCCCTCCTCACCCACCAGGGCAAGTACCAGGCGCGGATCGCCGGCGCCGCCATCGCCGCCCGGGCCTCGGGCACCCCCCTGCTGGAGACCGACCCGTGGGGCGCGCACGCCGCGACCGCCGACCACGCGGCCGTGCCCCAGGTCGTCTTCACCGACCCGGAGGCCGCCGCGGTCGGCCTGTCCCTCGCGGAGGCCGAACGGGCCGGACGCCGGGTGCGCGCCGTCGACTACGACCTCGCCAACGTCTCCGGCGCCGGCCTCTACGGTGACGGCTACCGGGGCCGCGCCCGCATGGTCGTCGACGTGGAGCGCGAGATCCTCCTCGGCGTCACCTTCGTCGGCCCCGGCGTCGGCGAGCTCATCCACTCGGCCACCGTCGCCGTCGCGGGCGAGGTCCCGATCAGCCGCCTGTGGCACGCGGTACCGGCGTACCCCACGGTCAGCGAGGTGTGGCTGCGGCTCCTGGAGACGTACCGCGACAGCTGACGGGCCCGGGGTCGTGTCCGCAAGGTCCCGCCTGCCTCCGGGCGGACGACGGGACTTCACGGACACGCCCTAACCGGCGGGAAGCTCGAACCCCAGGGCGGCGGCAGCAGCCCCGGGGGTCGGGTGGCCTGCCCAGCGCTCCGCCATCGCCTCGTTCGAGGACAGCGAGCGCAGCTCCGCCCGGTCCAGGTACAGCAGACCGTCCAGGTGGTCCGTCTCGTGCTGCACGATCCGGGCGGGCCACCCCGTGAACACCTCGTCGACGGCCTTGCCGTCCGCGTCCTCGGCCACCAGCCGCACCTCGGCGTGGCGCGCGACGACCGCCTGCCAGCCCGGCACGCTCAGGCACCCCTCGAAGAACGCGGCGCGGGCGGCGCCGACCGGCTCGTACGACGGGTTGACCAGCACCCGGAACGGCAGCGGCACCCGACCCCGGACCAGCCGCACCTCCTCCGGCACCGGCGCCGGGTCCTCGATCACCGCGATGCGCAGCTCCACGCCGACCTGCGGGGCGGCGAGGCCGACACCGGGAGCGGCGCGCATCGTGACGCGCAGCGCCTCGACGAACCGGGCCAGCAGCGCGTCGTCGAGCTGCCCCGTGAAGGGCTCGGTGCCGCGGCGCAGCACCGGGTCGCCGGCCGCCACGATCGGCAGCGGACCGTCGACGGCCAGGAGCCGCTCGACCCGCTCGACGAGGGGCACGCGGTCGAGGGAGACGGGATCGAAGGGGCCGGGGCCCAAGAGGTCGGGGTCAAAGGGGTTGTGATCAGGGAGAGTTGCCATCGCGCCAGAATGCCATGCGCGCAGGTGTGACGCAGACCACTCGCAGCCCCGGGAACTCGGTGCCCACCCGGCCCGACTACTGGACCGGTACCGCTCAAGCCCGTCCCCTTCCAGCCCGTCCTCTCCCCTCGGAGTAAGCCGCCGATGTCCTCCGCTCCCTCGACGATCACGGACGAGGCTCCCCGAGCCGCCGATCCCACGCCGAAACCCGGCACCTGGGCGCCGCTGCGCCCGCTGATGCTGCGACTGCACTTCTACGCCGGTCTGTTCGTCGCGCCGTTCCTGCTGGTGGCCGCGGTGACCGGGTTCCTGTACGCGGCCTCGTTCCAGGCCGAGAAGATCCTCTACGCCGACGAGATGACCGTCTCCGCCGTCGGTGACGCCAAGCTGCCCATATCCGAGCAGGTCGCCGCCGCCCGCGAGGCCCACCCCGAGGGCGCCGTCGCGGCCGTACGGCCCTCCCCCGAGAGCGACGCCACGACCAGGGTGATGCTGTCCGGGGTCGAGGGCGTGGACCCCGAATACACCCTCGCGGTGTTCGTCGACCCGTACACCGGCAAGGTGGAGGGCGCCCTCGAACAGTACGGATCGAGTGGCGCGCTGCCGGTGCGTACCTGGATCTCGGGACTCCACCGCACGCTGCACCTCGGCGAGACCGGCCGCCTCTACGGCGAGTTCGCGGCGAGCTGGCTGTGGGTGATCGCGACCGCCGGTCTGGTGCTGTGGTTCGCGCGCCGCCGGGCCCAGCGCAAGGTGCGTGGCACCCAGGGCCGCCGCCGCACGCTCGGGCTGCACGGCACCGTCGGGGTGTGGGCCGCCCTCGGGTTCCTCTTCCTGTCGGTGACGGGCCTGACCTGGTCGACCTACGCGGGCGCCAGCATCGACGAACTGCGCACCAGCCTGCGCCAGGCCACCCCGTCCGTCTCCGCCGCCTCGGGCGGCGACCACTCGGGGCACGGCGCCTCCGCCTCGGCCGGGGACGCCGAGCACGGTGTCGGCCTCGACAAGGTCCTCGCGGCGGCGCGCGCCGAAGGGCTCGGCGACCCCGTCGAGATCGTGCCGCCGGCCGACGCGTCCTCGGCGTACGTCGTCAAGCAGGTGCAGCGCTCCTGGCCCACCAAGCAGGACGCGGTCGCCGTCGACCCGACCACCGGCGAGGTCACCGACACCGTGCGCTTCGCCGACTACCCGGTCCTCGCCAAGCTGACCCGCTGGGGCATCGACCTGCACACCGGTGTGTTGTTCGGACTCGTCAACCAACTGCTGCTGATGGCGCTCGCGCTCTCGCTGGTCCTGATGATCGTGTGGGGCTACCTGATGTGGTGGAGGCGCGGCAAGGGCAGCGCCTTCGGCCGCCCGATCCCGCGCGGCGCGTGGCAGAAGGTCCCGCCGCAGATCCTCGTGCCGGGTGTGGCGCTCATCGCCGTGCTCGGCTACTTCATGCCGCTGCTCGGCATCCCGCTGGCCGCGTTCCTCGTGACCGACGTGGTGCTCGGCGAGATCGCCCACCGGCGCGCGCACCGCGCTCCCGCGGCATGAGGCGCGCGCACCGCGCTTCCGCGGCATGAGGAAGAGGGCCCGGTTCCCGCGCAGCGCGCGAACCGGGCCCTCTTCCGTCACGTCCGGTCAGTTCTCCTCGAAGTCACCGGCCAGCGCCGAGGCGAGACGCAGATGCGGCTCGGCCTCCTCGTGGCGGCCCTGCCGCTGGAGCGTCCGGCCGAGCATCAGCCGGGCGTAGTGCTCCACCGGGTCGCGCTCCACGATCACGCGCAACTCGCCCTCGGCGCGGCCCAGCTGGGCCGAGTGGTAGTAGGAGCGGGCCAGCAGCAGCCGCGGTCCCGTCTGCTCCGGCACCTCCTCGACCAGTCCGTCCAGGACCCGCGCGGCGGCGGCGTAGTCCTTGGCGTCGAAGAACATCCGCGCGCGCTCCCAGCGCTCCGTCTGTGTTCCGTGGTCGTAGTACGTCGTGTCCACTCGTGTGACGTCCTTCGGCGCCGTCAACGGCGGAGGTCGGTTGAATATTCCACTACTTGGCGGTGGTGGCCGGAGCCCCGGCCAGGGCCGCGAGTTCCGCGTCGGCCCGCTGGGTGATGAGGGTCAGGACCCGTCCGGCGACCGCCAGGTCCTCGGTCGGTATCCCGGCGTAGATCCGGGCGCTGACGGGGGCGGTCTCGGCCGACGTCCTGGCGTGCAGCGCCCGTCCGGCGTCCGTGATCCGCACCCCGGACGGCCCCTCGGCGGCCAGCAGCCCCGCGCCGACCAGCCCGTCGACCACGGCCCGCGCCTCGGCCGCCCCGATCTTCAGCGAGCCGACGACCTCGGCGGCGATCCCCTCCCGCTCGACCGGCCCGTCGGCGACGGCGGCGACCCGGAGGGTGACGGACTCCTGGAAGGTGACGCCGTGCCCGGCCAGCACGCGTTCCAGGATCCCGCGGCCGGCGTAGTGCGCCAGCGCCAGGACGCGGGGGTCGAGCAGGGGAGTGGCGGTACCGGTGGTGGTCATGGCTGCTCCTTGTCGGAGGGGTCGGGCTCCGGAGGGGTGAGGGGCGCGAGGGCGGACGGGTCGAGCGGTGCGTCGAGCAGGGCCGCCAGCTCACGGGTGAACCGCTCGGTCCGCACACTGCCCCGGCCGCCCAGCGGCGCCAGCAACTGCCCGTGCAGTGCCTGGACGACGTCGATGGCACGCCGGGTCGTCCCGCGCCCCCGCTCGGTGAGGGCGAGCCGCACGGCACGCGGGTCGCGCGGGTCCCGGGCGCGTTCGATCAGCCCCGCGGCCTCCAGGGCCCGCGCCAGCTTGGACACGTACAGCGCCTCCAGGCCGGTGCGGTCGGCCAGTTGCCGCTGGCTCGGACGTTCGCCGTCGC
Organism: Streptomyces sp. NPDC090106; assembly: GCF_044747265.1. Taxonomy (NCBI): domain Bacteria; kingdom Bacillati; phylum Actinomycetota; class Actinomycetes; order Kitasatosporales; family Streptomycetaceae; genus Streptomyces; species Streptomyces sp. NPDC090106. The sequence continues at coordinate 522,497 of NZ_JBIVDS010000008.1, forward strand.
GCTCCATGCCGTACAGCGACGCGACGATCGAGTACTGCGCGTGGGTGAGCCCCAGCGGGGCCACCGCCCGGTCGACCGCGGTACGCCACTTCATCGACAGCCGCCACACCAGGAAGCCGGGCGTGGCCTTCTCGGAACCCTCACTCATGAAAAATACAGTACATGGCTACTATATACATGGCTACTGTTTTCGGTGGCGCCGCGTTGACCAGGGACACCAGCGACCCCGGAGCCGTGCCGGAGCCATGTCGAAGCTGTGCCGGAGCCGCCGACCGCCGGTCAGGAGTGCGGGCCGGATGACGAACTGACGGAACGTCCTTCGCGGGACTAGGTTGGGCGGTATGAGCAACCTTGATCGCGAGCCGGTTCCGGCCGTGTGCGGCGGCCGCGGCTTCGTGGTGGCCGAGCCCGTTCGCGAACTCCTCAGCCCCCGTACCGTCCAGCTCGGCGGATCCACCGAGGTCCGCCGTCTGCTGCCCAACCTCGGGCGCCGTATGGTCGGCGCCTGGTGCTTCGTCGATCACTACGGCCCCGACGACATCGCCGACGAGCCCGGCATGCAGGTGCCCCCGCACCCGCACATGGGCCTGCAGACGGTGAGCTGGCTCCACCAGGGCGAGGTTCTGCACCGCGACTCCACCGGCAGCCTGGAGACCATCCGCCCCCGCGAGCTGGGGCTCATGACCTCCGGCCGGGCGATCAGCCACTCCGAGGAGAGCCCCAGGTCGCACGCCCGCTTCCTGCACGGCGCCCAGCTCTGGGTCGCCCTCCCGGACAGCCACCGCCACACCGACCCGCACTTCGAGCACCACGCCGAACTGCCCCACGTCACGGCGCCCGGCGTCGACGCCACCCTCATCCTGGGCGACCTGGACGGCGCGGCCTCGCCCGGAACGACGTACACCCCCCTCGTCGGCGCCGACCTCACGCTGACCGCGGGCGCGGACGTACGCCTGCCGCTGGAACCGGACTTCGAGTACGCCGTCCTGTCCATGTCCGGCGAAGCCCACGTGGACGGCGTCCCGCTCCTGCCGGGCTCCATGCTCTACCTGGGCTGCGGTCGCCGCGAACTGCCCCTGCGCGCCGAGTCGGACGCGGGCCTGATGCTCCTCGGCGGCGAGCCCTTCGAGGAGGAGCTCGTCATGTTCTGGAACTGGATCGGGCGCTCCCAGGCCGAGATCGAGCAGGCCCGCGCCGACTGGACGACCGGCACCCGCTTCGGCGAGGTCAAGGGTTACGACGGCGCCCCACTGCCCGCGCCTGAGCTGCCGCCGGTGCCGTTGAAGCCGCGGGGGAGGGTGCGCTGACCTCGGCGGGAGGCCGTGTGTGCCGTCACTGACGTTCCGGGACGACGGTGACGGGGCAGGTGGAGTGGTGCAGTACTCCGTGGGTCACGCGGCCCAGTTGGAGGCCGAAGTGGCGCTTGCCGCGTCGGGCGCCGACGACGAGGAGGCCGGCCTCGTGGGAGGCGTCCACGAGGACGTCCCTGGGATGACCCTCGACGGTACGGCGGCGCACGTCCACGTCGGGCGGGGCATCCCGCAGCGCGGCTTCCAGCTCGTCGGCCGCGCGCCGCTCGTGCTGCCGGGCGGGGTCCCCGGCGAGGCTCTCGCGCGCGGGGCACCGCCAGGCCCGTACCGCCTCCAGCGGCACCGCGCGGCGCCGCGCCTCCTCGAAGGCGAAGTCCAGCGCCGCCGCGCCGGCCGGCCCGTCCCCGACGCCTACGACGACCCGGCCCGGTCCGGTCCCGCCCCCGGGTGTGCCGCGTACGACGACCATCGGACAGTGGGCGTGCCCGGCCACCGTCAGGCTCACCGAGCCCAGCAGCGCCTCGGTGAGAGCGCCGTTCCCGCGGGTGCCGGTCACCAGCAGACAGGCGTGGCGGCTCTCCCGTACGAGGACGTACTCGGGCTCCTCGACGAGGACTTCGGAGGAGACCTTCACGTCGGGGCGGCGCCGCCGGGCCCGCCGTACGGCGTCTTCCACGACGTGCGCGGCCTCCAGTCCTTCGGCCTGACCGCCCAGGTCCGCGGCGAGCGCCACGCCCTCGTACCGCTGCCACAGCGAGGCGTGCACCAGCCGCAGCGGCACCTCGCGCCGGGCGGCCTCGTCGGCCGCCCAGTCCACGGCCCGCGCGCCGGGCTCCGAGCCGTCGACACCGACGACGATCGGCAGTTCCATCGGGGCAGTCCTCCTGTTCAGGGGTGGGGGACGACCGCGACGGGTGCCTCGGCGTGGTGCAGGACGGCGTGGGTGACGGGGCCTGTGCGGGCGCCCCACCTGCCGCGCCGGACACGGCGGCCCACGACGACCAGGCTCGCGTCGCGCGACGCGTCCACGAGATGGCCGCCGGGGCTTCCGTACGGGGACTCCTCGGTGACCTCGACGTCCGGGAACTTCTTGCGCCAGGGCGCCAGGACCTCGGTCAGTGCGACGGACTCCCGGCGCACCGGTTCCCCGCGGAGTTCGAGGTCGGCGGCGAGCCCGTAGGCGTAGTACGGGGGCGGGTTCCAGCCGTGGACCACCCGCAGGGACGTGCGGCGTCGGCCGGCCGCGTCGAACGCGAACCCGATCAGCGTCTCGTCGGGGTCCTCGACGTCCAGGCCGAGGACGACCGGCCGGAACGGCGTCGCGGCGGACGGGAGGCCCGCCGGGTCCTTCTCGTGCTCGTCGCTCGCCTGTTCCCCGGCCCGCACCAGGACGACCGGCCGCTCGGCGTGCGCCACGACCGCCAGTCCGGCCGAGCCGACCATGAACCCGGCGATCCCGCTCAGGCCGCGCGAGCCCAGCACCAGCAGTTCGGAGTCCTGCGCCGCGTCCGCCAGGACGTCGGCGGGGTGGCCGGACACCTGCTCCGTCGTCACGTCGAGGCCGGGATGGCGCAGCCGGACGCTGTCGGCCGCCTCGCGCGGTATCCGCTCGGTCCAGTGCTGCTGGGTCCCGGCGCCGAGCAGCGGTGCCTGCGCCATCGGGGCCGGCACCGGCTCCCAGACGTGCAGGAGCCGCAACGGCAGTCCGAGCAGCCGCGCTTCACGGGCCGCCCATTCGGCCGCGGTACGGCTCTCGCGCGAGCCGTCGAGGCCGACGGTCACGGTGCGAGGCATGATCTCCACCTCCTGGTACGGGAGTTCAGGGATTGCGGATGAGAGGTGTGGAGTCCGGTGGCGGACCGGGCCCCCGGCAGGGGTCCCACGTTCCTGCCGGGGGACGGCCGGCCCGGGCCGGGCTCCCGGCGCGGCGGGCCCGTCGCCTGCCCGCCGCGCCCCCTGCGGTCAGCGCAGCCAGCGGCTGCGGCGGACGACCGGGAGCCCGGCCCAGACCTTGCCGAGGCCGAGAGTGTCCCCGGCGGAGGCGACGGCCAGAGCGATCAGGACGACGGCGTAGACGACGTGGTAGTCGGCGAACGGGTTCGTCGACATGCTGGGCGAGCCGTCGGAGAGTGTCCTGGCGGGCGGCCATTCGGCGATCCACATCAACGCCATCATCAGCGTGCCCGCGAGGGCGGCGAACCGCAGGGCCACACCGGCGATCAGGGCGACGCCCACGCCGAGCAGGCCGAGCATGAACAGCCAGTCCGCCCAGGCGGCTCCGGCCCAGTCGTGGAACGTGGACTCCATCGGGCCGCCGGCCACCCCGCCGAGGAAGCCCTTGGTGGGCGAGCCGCCGTCGATCCAGCCCTTGCCGGAGGAGGTGGCGTAGCCGAGGCCGAAGGTCTTGTCGAGGAACGCCCACAGGAAGACGAACCCGGTGAGCAGGCGCAGGGAGGCGAGGGCGTACGCCTGCGCGGTGCGGGTGCCGTCGTGCGCCGCGACGGCGGTGTCGGTTCCGGAGCCGGTGTCGGACCCGGTGCCGGACCCGGTGCCGGAGGCGGTCCGCTTCCCGCGGAAGGACGGCAGGTGGAAGCCGGAGCTCCGGTGAGGGTGCTCGTGCACGGCCATGGCGGTGATCCCTTCGGGGGAGGGGGAGTCCATCGGGTGTCCGACGCCTCTCACTCTGCTCTCCGCGGGCACCGGCCACCGGATGCCGAAGGTCCACCGCCGTTGGGCTGAACGGCCCTGTCTCCAGGGGCCGTTCGCCGCACCGGCAGCTCCGGCCCCGCCCGAACACGTCCTGGTTCCGGCTAGTCCCGGGGCGGCGGTCCGTCGCCGGGGGCCTCCTGGTGGGAGTAGCGCTGCTCCCGCCACGGGTCGGCGAGGTTGTGGTAGCCGCGTTCCTCCCAGAAGCCGCGCCGGTCCTCGGTGAGGTACTCGACGGCGCGCAGCCACTTGGGGCTCTTGTAGCCGTACAGGTGGGGGACGACCAGGCGCAGCGGGAAACCGTGTTCGGCGGTGAGCGGCTCGCCGTCGTGGTGGGTGGCCAGGAGGGTCCGCGGCGCGGTGAAGTCGGCGAGGCGGAGGTTGGCCGCGTAGCCGTACTCCGCCCAGGCCAGCACATGGGTGACCTCCGGTGCGGGCGGCACCAGTTCGGTGACGGCGGTGGCCGGGACGCCGTACCACTCGTGGTCCATGGAGGTCGGGCCGGAGGCGCAGTGCAGGTCGGCGACGACCGTCACATGGGGGAGGGCGGCGAGGTCGTCGAAGACCCAGGTCCGCCCGGTGCCGTCGGCCGTGGCGCCGTGCACCCGCAGCGACCAGCGCTCCGGGCGGAACCGGGGGACCGGCCCGTAGTGCGAGACGGGCCAGCCCCGCACCGCGCGCTGGCCCGGCGGAAGGAGGCGGGGCGGCGCGTCCGATCCCTCGCTCGTCACGTCCCGACCCCTTCCGCCCCCGGCTTCCTGAGTATCCGCAAGTGCAAGGTGAAATGAGCAACACGCATTGCATTAGCCGCTTCAGTCACGGCACAGCATGGCATATGCGTTCTGGTGGGGGTCGACTTCGGGTACGGTCGTTCGGCAGGGGCGGACGCGGCGAGAGGGGCACGGTGAGGCACGACTCGGGGGTCGACGTGCTGTTCGTGGAGCACGCGCCGCACGAGGGCCCGCACGCGATCGGTACGGCACTGGAGGCGGCGGGACCGAGACTGCGGACGTGTCGCACCTGGGCGCGTGAACCGGTGCCGGACACGCTCGACGGTTCGGCCGCCCTGGTGATGACGGGCACGGTGCCCGCCGACCCCACCGACCCCACCGGCCTCGCGCGCCGTACGGCGGAACTCGCCCTGCTGCGGGCCGCGTTGGCCGCCGAGGTACCGGTGCTGGGCGTGGGCCCGGGCGCGCTCCTGCTGGCGGAGGCGGCGGCCGGGGGCCCGGCCGCGGTGCGTGTGCCGACGGACGCCGACCCGCTCTTCGCGGGCACTCCGGCCGCCGCCGGGGCGTTCCGGGCCGGCGGCTCGGCCTGGGGTGTGAGGTCCCAGCCCGACGTGGACCGGGCGGCCGGTGACGGGGTCCTCGCCCGCTTCGCCGCGCTCGTGGCCGACCGGGCGGTGACCACGGCGACCCGCACGTTCTTCACCCCGCGCGCCGCGGACTGGGAGGAGCGCTTCGCGGGCGACGGCCCCCGGTACGCGGCGGCCGTCGGGCGGATGGGGCTGCGGCCCGGACAGCGCGCACTGGACGTCGGCTGCGGCAGCGGCCGGGCCCTGCCCGCGCTGCGGACCGAGGTCGGCGACAGCGGCGTCGCCCTCGGCGTGGACCTCACCGCTGCCATGCTGACCGCTGCCCTGCTCACCGCCGCCGCACGGCACCGCCGCACCGACCACGCCCGTCTGCTGCTCGCCGACGCCTGCCGGCTCCCGCTGCGCGCCGGGGCGCTGGACGGCGTGTTCAGTGCGGGCCTGGTCGACCACGTGCCCGACCCGGCGGCGGCCCTGCGCGAGTGGGCCCGGGTGGCCGCCCTCGCCGGCCCTGACCGACGCCGGCACGTTCACCGAGCTGGACGCCCTGCTCACCGGCGTACCGGCCGAGGTCCGCACCGCCTACAGCCGCACCGTCCTCGGGCCGCTGCTCGACCTGAAGAACGCCTCTCTGCTGCACTCCCTGGAGGTGTTCCTCGCCCGCGACGGGTCCTGGGCCCGTACGGCGGAGGCGCTCCGCCTGCACGTCGACACCGTCCACTACCGCATCCGGCGCATCGAGCACCTCACCGGCCGCGACCTGTCCAGCCTGCGCGACCGCCTCGACCTGTGGGCGGCCCTGCTGTGCCGCGGCGGCCCCGGGGATGAGCGGTGGCACACCGGAACCCCTGGGGGTAGCGCATGCTGCTGCGTCAGCTCGAGTACCTGGCCGCGCTCGCCCGTGAGCGGCACTTCGCCCGCGCGGCGGCGGCCTGCTTCGTCTCCCAGCCCTCGCTGTCGGCGGCGATCCGCCGCCTGGAGCACGAGCTGGACGTGCCGATCGTGCGCCGCGGGCGCCGGTACGAGGGGCTGACCCCGGAGGGCGAGGTGGTGCTGGCCTGGGCCCACCGCATCCTCGCCGAACGCGACGCCCTCCAGCAGGAGTTGTCGGCGCTGCGCGGTGGCCTCACCGGCGTCCTGCGGCTCGGTGTCGTCCCCACCGCGGTGCCCGTCGCCTCCCTGCTCACCACCCCGTTCTGCGAACGCCATCCACGCGCCGGAGTGACCCTGCACTCGCTGTCCTCGCAGGAGATCAGGACCGGGCTCGCCGCGTTCGAGCTGGACGCAGCGATGACCTACCTCGACGACGACACGCTGCGGCACGTGCGCCGGCTTCCGCTCTACGAGGAGCGGTACGTGCTCCTCACCCCCTCGGACGGCCCGCTCGCCGGCGCCGCCCGCGCCCGCTGGTCCCAGGCCGCCACCCTGCCCCTGTGCCTGCTCAACTCCCGCATGCGCAACCGCAGGATCATCGACGAGTGCTTCGCCGCCGACGGGGCGAAGGCGGCCCCCGCCGTCGAGTCGGACAGCGTCGCCGGGCTGTACGCCCATCTGCCCGGCGGCCGTTGGTCGTCGGTGATCTCGCACGCCTGGCTGCACATGTTCGGCGTGCCCGACGGGATGCGGGTGGTGCCGCTGACCGGACCCGCCCACGGACCGCGCGTCGGACTGGTCGTGGCCCGCAGCGAACCCGAGTCGGTGCTGGCCGAGGCGCTGCTCGCGGTGGCGCGGGAGGCGGGTGTGCGGGACGCGCTGGACGACCTGCTGCGCACCTATCTGACGCGCTGATAGCCGAGAGCTATGCCGGCATAGCGAGGAACGCTTTGACCAGGGCGAACGCTCGCGAGGATCGTGAACGGCACATCCCACGGCATGAGTTGAGGAGCCGCGACATGGCCAAGGTGCTCTGTGTCCTCTACGACGACCCCACGGACGGATACCCGGCGACGTACGCTCGTGACGACCTCCCCGTCATCGACCACTACCCCGGCGGCCAGACCGCCCCGACCCCGGAGGCGGTCGACTTCGTCCCGGGCCGGCTGCTCGGCAGCGTCTCCGGCGAACTCGGCCTGCGCGGCTACCTGGAGAAGGCCGGGCACACCCTCGTCGTCACCTCCGACAAGGACGGCGCCGGGTCCGTCTTCGACCGTGAGCTGGCCGACGCCGACATCGTCGTCTCGCAGCCGTTCTGGCCCGCCTATCTGACCCCGGAGCGGATCGCCGCCGCCAAGAACCTCAAACTGGCGGTGACGGCGGGCATCGGCTCCGACCACGTCGACCTGGACGCGGCGATCGCGCACGGGGTGACGGTCGCGGAGGTGACGTACTGCAACAGCATCAGCGTCGCCGAGCACGTGGTGATGATGACGCTGTCCCTGGTCCGCAACTACCTGCCGTCCCACCAGGTGGTGCTCGACGGCGGCTGGAACATCGCCGACTGCGTGGCCCGTTCGTACGACCTGGAGGGCATGCACGTCGGCACGGTCGCCGCCGGACGCATCGGCCTGGCCGTGCTGCGCCGTCTCGCGCCCTTCGACGTGAAGCTGCACTACACCGACCGCCACCGGCTGCCGCGCGAGGTGGAGGACGAACTCGGCCTGGTCTTCCACGCGTCGGCCGCCGAGATGGTGCCGCACTGCGACGTCGTCACCGTCAACGCGCCCCTGCACCCGCAGACCGAGGGCTTGTTCGGCGACGAACTGCTCGCGACGATGAAGCGCGGCGCGTATCTGATCAACACCGCGCGGGCCCGGATCGTCGACCGAGACGCCGTCGAACGGGCCCTGCGCAGCGGCCGGTTGGCGGGGTACGCGGGTGACGTCTGGTATCCGCAGCCGGCCCCCGCCGACCACCCCTGGCGCAGCATGCCGCACCACGGCATGACCCCGCACATCTCAGGGTCCTCGCTGTCCGCGCAGGCCCGTTACGCGGCCGGCACCCGGGAGATCCTGGAGTCCTTCTTCGCCGGCCGCCCGATCCGCGACGAGTACCTCATCGCGGACGGCGGCGGCCTCGCGGGAACGGGCGCGCACTCCTACTCGGTGGCGGCGGAGGGGTGAGCCGGGGGCGGACCGGCAGGGCGCTGACCCGGTCCGCCCCCGGTGCCCCGGCGGCCTCGCGCGACCTGACGGCGGCCCGCCCCACCGAAGCGATGGCCGCTCGGCGGCGGGCCGCTCACCCGAATGGCGGCGTCGGCCGGACGGGCGGACGATGGAGTGGTGGGGCTCGGCCCCCGCCGGTGCCGCCGTGGGTGGCGGCCGGGCTGTGGAGACCGGCCCGGTCGTAGTAGGCGGTGCGCGGAAGGGAGAGCCGACCATGCTTGAGATGAAGACCCTCGACAAGCCGGACGACCGACGGGACTTCCCGAGGGGGCACCTGGAAGCCGTCCATCTCGACGGCCTCGACTTCGCGGTGGCGACCTTCGAACCCGGCTGGCGCTGGTCCGAGTCCCTGGGACCCGTCGTCGGCACCACGAGCTGCGAGGTCCATCACAACGGGTACGTCGTCCAGGGCCGCATGCATGTCGTCATGGACGACGGCGACGAGGGCGAAGTCGGTCCGGGTGACGTCTTCGTGATCACGCCCGGGCACGACGCCTGGGTCGTGGGGGACGAGCAGTGCATCGTCCACGACTTCGCCGGGACCATGGCGAACGTCTACGCCAAGCCGCCGGAGGGCTGAGGGCTGAGGTTCGGAGGGCTGACGTTCTGAGGTTCTGAGGTTCTGAGAGCGAGGACAGGGCTCGGTGCGGCCGGAGGCCGGGCTTGCCGGAAGGAAACCGATCGGTTTACGCTGCTCGTCGAGACAGTGGAAACCGATCGGTTTCCGTGTCTCGGCGAGCCGACCGTGCCCACACCCAGGAGACCCCCATGACCGCCCTCGCAGGATCCGTGGCCCTCGTCACCGGCGGCAGCCGCGGCATCGGCCGCGCACTGGTGACCGCCCTCTACGAGCGCGGCGCGACGAAGGTGTACGCCACCGCCCGCGACCCGCGCACGGTGACCCACCCGGACGCCGTGCCGCTCGCCCTGGAGGTGAACGACCCCGCGTCCGTCGCGGCGGCGGCCGAACGGGCCCAGGACGTCACCGTGCTGATCAACAACGCGGGCGCCGCCGTGAACGCGAGCTTCCTCGACTCGCCCGTCGACGACGTCCGCCGGGAGTTCGAGACCAACTTCTACGGGCCCCTCCTCGTCACCCGGGCCTTCGTCCCCGTCATCGAGCGCAATGGCGGCGGCCATCTCCTGAACGTCCACTCGGTGCTCTCGTGGATCGGCCTCGCCGGCTCCTACAGCGCCTCCAAGGCCGCCCTGTGGTCCCAGACCAACTCCCTGCGCCTGGACCTCAAGCCGCGCGGCATCGACGTCACCGGCCTGCACGTCGGCTACGTCGACACCGACATGGCCGCCGCCGTGGACGCGCCCAAGTCCACCCCCGAGTCCGTCGCCGCCCAGGCCCTCGACGGCATCGAGTCCGGCGCCTACGAGGTCCTCGCCGACGACCTGACCCGCCGGGTGAAGGCGGGCCTGTCGGCGGAACTGGGCGCGCTCTACCCGCAGTTGGCGGCGTAAGGAAGCGCCGGGGGAGCGCTGGGAGAGTGCTGGGGCAGTGACGGGGCAGTGACGGGGGTGTCAGATGGGCAGCAGCCGGCCGACCAGGTTGCCCAACTGCCGTACGTTGCGGCACTCGTGCATCTCCACCAGCTCCGCGTACTCCGGCGCCGCCGAGTCGCCCGTGCCCCACTGGGGGCGTGCCTCGGGGTTCAACCAGTAGACGTGGCGGGCCCGTTCGGTGAGCTGCCGGACGGCGGCGAGGTTCGGGTCGCCGAAGTTCGTCCGGGCGTCCCCGAGGACGAACACCGTCGTGCGCGGCCCGACCGCCTCCCCGTGCCGCTCCGCGAACTCGCCGAGCGCGACGCCGTAGTCGCTGCTGCCGTGATAGCCGGTGAGCGTCGCCTCCGACCGGATACGGGCGCCGAGCCCCTCCGCGTCGGCGGCACCGTGCTCCAGCAGCCGGGTCACCTCGTCGACCCGGTTGACGAAGGCGAACACCCGCACCTTGCTGAACTGGTCGTGCAGCGCCTGCACCAGCAGCATCGTGAAGTCGGAGAACCCGGACACCGAGCCCGACACGTCGCACAGCAGCACCAGTTCGGGCCGGGCGGGCCGACGCCGCCGCAGCACCGGACGCATCGGCACCCCGCCCGTCGACATCGACCCGCGCAGCGTCCGCCGCAGATCGATGCTGCCGCGCGAGGCCCGGCGCCGCCGGGCGGCGAGCCGGGTGGCCAGCTTGCGGGCGAGCGGCTGGACCGTCCGCCGCAACTCGGCGACCTGGGCCTTCCCCGCGAACAGGAAGTCCACCCGGTCCGCCGTCGGGGCCACCGCCCGCCGGGCGATCTCGTCCCGCCCGCGCCGCTCGGCGACCCGCCGCCGCGCCTCCGACGCCACCAGCCGCCGGAACGTCTCGATCCGGGCCCGGATCTCGTCGTCCAGCAGCCGGTCCGCGAAATCCGGACTCCCGTCGCGCGCGCGGAGATCGGAACGGACCCGGGCGAGCAGGGTCTGCGGGCGCAGCCGGTCGAGCGTCTGGTACGAAGACCAGCCGTCCGACCCCGGCGTCGAGCCGTACCCGCCGAACCCGTCGACCGCCTCGATCGCGAGCCGGGCGAGCAGCGCCTCGTCGTTCGCCGCGAGGGCGTTCGCCAGCCGGTCGCGCAGTCCGTCCCGGTCGGGCTCCGCATCGGCGTCGGGCACCCCCACGCCGCGCGGGAAGTACAGGTCGAAGACCGGGTCGAACACGGGGCGTTGGGCGGTGCCGTGCAGCAGTGTCGCCGCCAGGCCCTCGCGCAGCAACTCCCGGTCGGCGAGCCCCAGTTCCGCCATCGCCCGGCCCGCGTCCACCGTCTCGCCGGTGCCGATCCGCACGCCGTGCGCGCGCAGGGCGGCGACGAACGACGCGAGCCGGTCGGTGACCGGGGTGGTCACAGCGCGTCCAGGTCCAGCTTGGCGGCGGCCTTGAGGACATCGTCCTGATGCTTGAGGAGCACGCCCAGGGTGTCCCGTACGACGGTCTCGCCGAGGGTGTCGGCGCCGAGCGCGAGGAGCGTGCGGGCCCAGTCGACGGTCTCCGCGACCGAGGGCGCCTTGCGCAGGTCCATCGCGCGCAGCGCGCCCACCACCCGGACCACGGACGCGGTCAGCGCGGTGTCCAGCTCGGGCACCTTCAGCCGGACGATCCTGCGCTCCAGCTCCTCGTCCGGGAAGCCGATGTGCAGGAACAGGCAGCGGCGGCGCAGCGCCTCGGACAGTTCGCGGGTCGCGTTGGAGGTGAGGACGACGAAGGGGCGGCGGGTCGCGGTGATCGTGCCCAGTTCGGGGACCGTGACCTGGAAGTCGCTGAGCACCTCCAGGAGCAGGCCCTCCACCTCGACGTCCGCCTTGTCGGTCTCGTCGATGAGCAGGACCTTCGGGTCGTCGCCGCGGATGGCCGTCAGCAGCGGCCGGGTGAGCAGGAACTCCTCGCTGAAGACGTCCGTGCGGGTCTCGTCCCAGCTCTCGTCGCGGCCCGCGCTGATGCGCAGCAACTGCTTGGCGTGGTTCCACTCGTACAGTGCCCGGGACTCGTCGACGCCCTCGTAGCACTGCAACCGCACGAGCCGGGCCCCGGACGTCTCGGCGACGGCCTTGGCCAGCTCCGTCTTGCCGACCCCGGCGGGGCCCTCCACCAGGAGCGGCTTGCCGAGGCGGTCGGCGAGGAAGACGGTCGTGGCGACGGCGGGGGAGGCGAGGTAACCGGCCTCCGCGAGGCGCGCGGAGACGTCGTCGACTGAGGTGAACAACGGGGCCTCCCGGAGGGCGGTGGCGAGGGCGTGCGGCAGGGCGCTCCGACTATCTAAGCGCTTGTTCACCCCCCATGTCACCCGGTGCGGGGATCTTGGGCCCGTGCGGACACCGATCGGTTTCCGTCGGACGGTGGCGCGCGGTAGCCTCGCAGCATGACCACGACCCGGGACCGTCTGCTCGATGCCGCGGCCGAGCTCTTCTACCGCGACGGCGTCTCCATCGGCGTCGAGACGCTGTGCCGGACCGCCGGTGTCTCCAAGCGGACCATGTACCAGCTCTTCGCGAGCAAGGACGAGGTCCTCGCGGCGAGCCTTGAGCGCCGCGCGCCCGAGTACGAGCGCCGCCTCTCGGCGGGCCCGGACGACTCCCTCACGCCCCGGGCCCGCATCCTCCACGTCTTCGAACGCCTGGAGGCGGCCTCGACCGAGCCCGGCTACCAGGGCTGCCCCTACCTCGCCGTCCTCGTCGAGCTCAAGGACCCCGACCACCCGGCGAGCAAGGTCGCCCGCGCCACCAAGGACCGCCTCACGGAAGGGTTCCGCGCCCTCGCCGAACAGGGCGGCGCCCGCGATCCCCTGTTCCTCGCCCGCCAGTTGACCCTGGTCTTCGACGGCGCGAGCGCCCGCGCCGGAGCCCGTGTCGAGACCCTCGACGGCCTGGCCACCGCGACGGCGGCGGCCCTGCTGGACACGGCGGGCGTGGCCTAGGGGGCGAGCGCTTCGGCGTCGCCCCCTGGCCGAACCGTCCGGTCCCCCCGCTCACGCGGCGAGCCCGACCGCCTCCGTCGCCGGGGCGCGCAGCACCCTGCGGGCCGTGGCCAGGCTCGTCCCCACGACGACGACCAGGGCGACCGAGCCGACCACGAGCCAGACACCGAACGCCTGCCCCGGCAGCACCGCGTCACCGCGGACCACGGTGAACGGCACGATCCCGGCGAGCGCGGCGACCGTACCGAAGAACACCCCCGTGACCGTCAGGACCAGCGCCTCGGTGCCGACCGTCCCCAGCACCTGGCCCGGCGTCGCGCCCGCGAGCCGCTGCCGGCCGAACTCGCCACGGCGGTAGGCCGTCGCCGCGTACAGCGAGTTGACCAGCATCACGCAGACGAACACCACGATGATCCCGACGACCGTGAAGTTGAGCGTCTGGAGGTTCTTCGCGTCCACCGACCTCACCAGCCCCGAGGCCGCCACCGCGTCGCTCTCCACCGCCTGCATGGTGAGCGTGGCCGCGGCCACCGCCGTGAACAGGATCAGGGACATCAGGATCCCGGCCAGGTGCGCGGCCCGCTCCCGCAGATTGCGCACCGCCAGCCACCCGCTCGCCCCCGACAGGTCCAGCCGGTCCAGCACCCCCTCCAGCAGCCGCGGCGCGCGCAGGGCGAACCCCACGGACAGCAGGATCGCGCCGTACGCCGGTGCCGCCATCAGCGCCGCGTCCGTGGCGTCCATCGCGAAGGTCGAGGTCACGGACACCGCACCGGTCACCAGCGCGGCGTTCGCCAGGAACCCGCGCGCCCGGCCTCGCGGGCGCCCGGCCCGGGCCACCCGGCGCACTGCGAGCAACGCGGCACCGGCGGCGGCGACAACGGTGATACCGACACCCGTCAGCAGCGCGACCGGACCGAAGGAGTAGCCGACCGATCCGGCGACCTGCCCGGTGTCCTGGAACACGTCCAGCAGCAGCCGCCCGCCCAGCATCGCCGGACCGACGGCCGCCCCGGCGCCCACCAGCGCCACGGCCACCGCCTCACTGACGACCATCCGCCCGATCTGCCCCGGAGTCGCCCCCGCGCAGCGCAGCACCTCCAGCTCGGGGGCGCGCTGCCGGACGGTGACCGTGAGCGTGGACGCCACGGCGAAGAACACCAGCAGCGTGCCGTACCCGCCGACCACGCTCGCCGCGGTCGTCAGGGTCTCGGCGCTGACGGAGTCGACGCCGCTCCCCGCCGCCGTGTCGTGCAGCGAGCCGAACGTCATGACGACCGCCGCCCCCAGGAACGCGGACAGCAGCGTCGCGAGGAACCGTCCGGGACGCCGCCGGACCGACCGCATGGCCAGCACGAACATCGCTCACACCCCCGTCCGCGTGTCGTCGCCCAGGTGCGCCAGGCGCTCCGCGACCGCGTCGGCGGTCGGCGCGTCCAGCCGTCCGGCCAGCCGTCCGTCGGCGAGGAACAGCACCGAGTCGGCGTACGAGGCGGCGACCGGGTCGTGCGTCACCATCACCACCGTCCGCCCGTGCGTCCGCACCGCCCCCTGGAGCAGCCGCAGCACGTCCCGCGCGCTGCGGGTGTCCAGGGCGCCCGTCGGCTCGTCCGCGAAGATCAGCCGGGGTTCGGCGACCAGCGCCCGCGCGATCGCGACCCGCTGCCGCTGACCGCCGGAGAGCTGGTCCGGACGGTGCCCGAGCCGGTCGCCGAGCCCCACCTGGGTCAGGATCTCCCGGGCCCGCGCCCGGTCCACGCGCCGCCCGGCGAGCTTCAGCGGCAGCACCGTGTTCTGCGCGACGGTCAGCGTGTCCAGCAGGTTGTACTGCTGGAACACGAACCCGACCCGGCCGCGCCTGAACCTGGTCAGCTCGGCCTCGCCGCCCCCGGACAGCTCGGTGCCGTCCACCACCACGATGCCGCTGTCGGGCCGGTCGAGCCCGGCCGCGCACTGGAGCAGCGTCGACTTGCCCGACCCGGACGGCCCCATCACCGCGGTGAACGTGCCGCGCCCCAGGCTGAGGGTGACACCGTCCAGCGCGGTCACGGCGCCCTCGCCCTCCCCGTACGTCCTGCTGACCTTGACCAGCCGCAGCGCCTCGGCGGCGGGTCCCGCGCCGGCCTCGCCCCGGGCGAGTGAACGGGTACGGGTGGCCGTGCCCGTGCGTGTGCGGAACATCGTCATCACCTCTCGGTCCGGCACCCCCTGTGCCCTGACCACGACGCTACGGAGACGACGGCTCCCGGACACGGGGCGCAGGACCCGTATCCCGGGGTGTACCCAGGGACACCCCCGACCCGCCCGGGCGCACCTCCGGCACGGCCCCGGGACCCCGTACGGGTCAGCAGAACGAGCCCGTCCCGCGCCCGGACCGATGGAATGGACCCGTGACCGCGCCCCCGGACGACTGCCTCGCGCGCAACGAGTGGATCTGCGGCGCGTACCTGAGCTCCCGCAAGCAGATCCTCGTCGACGCGGTCGTCCAGCATCTCCAGCTCACCGCGGTCTCCGTCCTCATCGGCCTCGTCCTCGCCGTACCGCTCGCCGTCCTCGCCCGCCGCTGGGGCTGGGCCGCCGGACCCGTGCTCGCCGTCACCACGATCCTCTACACGATCCCGTCCCTGGCGATGTTCTCCCTGCTCCTGCCCGTGTACGGGCTCTCCGCGAGCCTCGTCGTCGCCGGACTCGTCCTCTACTCCCTCACCCTGCTCGTCCGGAACATCCTCGCCGGACTCAGAGCCGTCCCCGAGGAGACCCGGCAGGCCGCGCGCGGCATGGGCTACGGCCCGGTCCGCCTCCTGCTGACCGTCGAACTGCCCCTCGCCCTGCCCGCCTCGATGGCCGGGCTGCGCATCGCCACCGTCTCCGCGGTCTCCCTCGTCACGGTGGGCGCCATCGTCGGCTTCGGCGGGCTCGGGAACCTGATCTACGCGGGCATGAACACCTACTTCAAGGCACAGGTCCTCACCGCGTCCGTCCTGTGCGTCGTCATCGCGATCGTCGCCGACGTCCTGCTCCTGGGTGTCCAGCGGCTGCTCACCCCCTGGACGAGGGCGGCCCGCGGATGAACACCCTCACCGACGCCTGGGACTGGCTCACCGACCCCACCCACTGGTCCGGCGCCGACGGCATCTGGCACCGGCTGCTCCAGCACCTCGTCCTGACGGTCGTCTGCCTGGTGATCAGCTGCCTGATCGCCCTGCCCGTCGCCCTCGTCCTCGGCCACCTCGGCAAGGGCGGGGCGCTCGCCGTCAACATCTCCAACATCGGCCGCGCGGTGCCCACCTTCGCCGTGCTGGTCCTGCTGCTCCTCACCCCCGTCGGCGACTGGGGCGAGGGCCCCACCGTGGTCGCGCTCGTGCTGTTCGCGGTGCCCCCGCTCCTGACGAACGCCTACGTCGGCATGCGCGAGGTCGACCGCAGCGTCGTCCGGGCGGCCCGGGGCATGGGCATGACCGGCCGGCAGATGCTCTTCCGCGTCGAACTGCCCCTCGCGCTCCCGCTGATCCTCAACGGAGTACGGATCGCCGCCGTCCAACTCGTCGCGACCGCCACCATCGCCGCGCTGGCGGGCGGGGGAGGGCTCGGCCGCATCATCACCGCGGGCTTCAACCTCGCCAGCACCCCGCAGGTCGTCGCCGGTGCCGTGCTGGTCGCGGCGTTCGCCCTCGTCGTGGAGGGCGTCTTCGAGATCGCGGAACGGACGGCCCCGCGCTGGGCGAGGGGGACACGATGAGGCGCACCCCGCCGCGCCGCGGGCCCACGCACGGTCGGCCGTTCCTCCTGCCGCCGCTCCTCGGCGCGCTGCTCCTGCTGCTCACCGGCTGCGCGACGGGCCCCTCGCTGGAGAACCAGGACGCCGTCACCGCCGCCCCCGGCGACAGCCACCGACTCACCATCGGATCGGCCGGTTTCACCGAGAGCGACCTGCTCGCCCAGATGTACGCGCTCCTGCTGGACCAGGCCGGATACCAGACGTCCCTGCTCACCGTCGCCAACCGCGAACTGTACGAACCGGCCCTGGAATCGGGCCAGATCGACGTCGTCCCCGAGTACGCGGCCACCTTCGCCGACTGGCTCAACGCCAAGACCAACGGCGCCGACGCGCCCCCCGTCGGCTCACCCGACCTCGCCACCACCATGAAGGCCCTGCGCGAACTGGCCGCCCCGCGCGGCCTCACCGTCCTGGACGCGGGCCGCGCCGTCGACCAGAACGCCTTCGCGGTCAGCTCCTCCTACGCCCGCGAACACCGGCTCAAGACCCTCAGCGACCTCGGCGCCTCCGGGCTGGAGGTACGCCTCGCGGCGGGCGACGAATGCGTGCAACGGCCTTACTGCGCACCAGGGTTGAAGAAGACGTACGGTATCGACATCACCGGCGTCGACCCCAAGGGGGTCGGCACCACCCAGGCCAAACGGGCCGTGCAGAGCGGCCAGGACCAGATGGTCCTCACCACGACGACCGACGCGACCCTCGGCGACTTCGGACTCGTGCTCCTCGCCGACGACAAGCACCTTCAGAACGCCGACTACATCGTCCCCGTCGTCAACCGCTCCCGGGCCGGCAGCGAAGGCGTCACCAAGGCGCTCGGCAAGCTCAACGACGTCCTCACCACGGCCGACCTCGCATCGATGAACCAACAGGTCGACAGCTGGCGGCGCTTGGCCCAGGACGTGGCCCGCGCGTACCTGGAGGACAAAGGGCTGCTCAAGTGAGGCGTTGTCAGTGCGGGCTCGTACAGTGCGCGCATGGGTGTCTATCTGGTGAGCGTCGACGCGGCCGACTGGCGCGGCACGGACGAGGGCGGCTACGGGGAGATCGCCTCTGCGTTCGACGACGAGCTGCGGCGGCGCGGCCTGCCGCCTTTCGACCACGTCGGGCAGGTGGGCCGAAGCCGATCGCTCGCGTCGGCCTCGGCATTCGTATCGGCATTCGTATCGGCGTCCGTGTCCGTGTCCGTGTCCGCGCCCGTGTCCGCGTTCGAGGAGAAGCTCAGCCCTTCCATGCTCGGCTTCGCCGCCCTCTGTCGTGCCCGTCTGACGCGCGAGGAAGAGGACCTGCTGTGCGACTGGTCGGTCCTGGTACCCGTCCCGCTGGAGCGGACGGTGGAACTCCCGATCGGCTCCGCCTACACGGACACCACCGTCGTCGCGGGCGCACCCCAGGTGCTGGCCCTCGCGCAGCGGCTGGCCTCGGTGATCGGGCTGCCGCCCGAGCTGCCCGTGCCGGACACGAACCTCGCCCTGACCAGCTGGTTCCTGGACGGCGCGGCGAAGCGGTGGGCCGATGCCCGGCCCGGTCCCTGGAGTGCGGACCTGGACACGGCCTTCTACGTGGCGCTGTACCGGCGCGCGGCCCAGCACGCGCTGAGCCGGGGCTGCCCGCTCACCTTCTGCTGACCTGACCTGACCTGACCTGACCTGGCCCGGTCGGTCCTTCGGCTCGGTTCGGCTCGGCTCGGCTCAGCCCTCCAGTTCGTAAGTGAACGACATCCGGTGCGTGCCGTCCTCGTCGATCGTGAGAGAACCCGTCCCGGTGATCCCGGCCAGCTCGCCCGTCCCACTGGACGGGACGATGACGAAGAACTCGCTCTCCCGCAACGCACCGCCCGGAGTCGTCGCCGAGTGGGCGAAGTTGAACGTGCCCGACCGCCCGTTCAACACCCCCTCGAAGGACTCCATCGCGACATACGTGCCGACCCCCGTGCCCTGGTCGTACGCGGCGGTGAACAGGGTCTCCGAACGCCCGGTCACCTCACCCTCGTACTGCTTCGACATGGTGGCGACACCGACCTGCACCGCGGTCTCGATCACCGGGCCCGGCACCGGTGCCGGAGTGAATTCCGCGACCTTGAACGTTCCCGAAGCTCTCATGGACACGAGCCTAGAACCCACCACTGACAGCGGGACGGTCCGCGGGCTCCGGCTCAGGCGTCCGCGACCGAGTCGAACCGCACCTGGTCCCGCGGCACCCCCAGCGCGTCCGCGTCCACCGACCGCCGCAGCGCCTCATGCAGCTTCGCCGGCGTCAGCACGCCCAGGAAACGCGCCCCGTCCAGGACCGCGACCCACCCGGCGTCGTGCTGGAGCATCACCCCGAACGCCTGCTTGAGGGGCGCGCCCACCGGTACCCACGCGTTCATCCGGTGCGCGTGGTCACCGACCGTGCCGCCCGCGTCGAGATCGTCGGCACCGATCCAGCCGTGCAGCACGCCCTCACCGTCGAGCACCACCGCCCAGCGCGCCCCGTCCGCCCGCAGCCGTTCGGCGGCGGCACCGGCCTCCTCGTCGGGCCGTGCGATCGGCGGCTGCTCCAGGTCGTCCGCCTCGATGTCCGTCACCGACAGCCGCTTCAGCCCCCGGTCGGCGCCCACGAACTCCGCCACGTACGGCGTCGCCGGCGCGCCCAGGACCGCGCCGGGCGTGTCGAACTGCTCGATACGGCCCTGCCCGTAGACCGCGATCCGGTCGCCGAGCCGGACCGCCTCCTCGATGTCGTGCGTGACCAGCAGCACCGTCTTGCGCACGCTCGCCTGCATCCGCAGGAACTCGTCCTGCAACTGCTCCCGCACGACCGGGTCGACCGCGCCGAACGGCTCGTCCATCAGCAGCACCGGGGGATCGGCCGCCAGTGCCCGGGCCACACCGACGCGTTGGCGCTGTCCGCCCGAGAGCTGGTCCGGGTAGCGCGGCCCGTACCGCTTGGGGTCCAGGCCCACCAGGTCGAGGAGTTCGGCGGCCCGCTCCCGCGCCTTGGTCCGCTTCCAGCCGATCAGCGCGGGCACGGTCGCCGTGTTGTCGAGGATCGTGCGGTGCGGGAACAGGCCGACCTGCTGGATGACGTACCCGATACGGCGCCGCAGGCGCACCGGGTCCACCTTCGCGATGTCCTCGCCGTCGACGAGAATCCGGCCCGAGGTCGGTTCGATCAGCCGGTTGACCATCATCATGGTCGTCGTCTTGCCGCAGCCGGACGGACCCACGAGGGTCACCAGCTCACCCTCGTCCACCTCGAAACTGAGGTCGTCCACGGCCGTCGTACCGTCCGGATACCGCTTGCTGACCTGCTCGAACCGGATCATGCCCTCACGCTAACGGCGCGACTCCCGGACCGCCCTTCAGCGGGGTCCTACCGGTACGTCGGTGAGGAGGACGACTTCGAGGGTGCGGGGGCCGTGGACGCCTTCGACGCGGTCGAGTTCGATGTCGCTGGTGGCGGAGGGGCCGGAGATC